>JANNRE010000022.1:0-139066 GCA_031401115.1 Chitinophagaceae bacterium | reverse complement strand
TGAGGACGTTGGGCAGGGTGTTGGTGGTGGCCAGGAGCAAGGCTTCACCGTTGGTCACCGCCAGGCGGGCCCGCCAACTACCCGCGCCGGGGGGCACCACGACACGGTAATAGGCGGCTTCGCGCGGGGGTAGATTGAGGTTCGTCAAACTGCCGCCGGCGAAGGGCAGGTCCGTGACGGGGATGATGTAACCGTCGCCGATGCCACGACAATTTGCAAGCAGGCATAAACGAAAGCGTAGATTGGTACAAAAAAAATAATTGGTTATAAAAATTTTACACAATAAAAAGCTAAATATAGCTCAGCCTTTCAGTAAAGAAGTTCGACGTTTTATTTTTCTCTTATCGTATATAGCGTTTGTGATTGGTTTATTCTCCGGATATGGTATTAAATATAGTGGTTGGTTAATTAAGCAAGGTGTGAAAATGCCCGATACGCATTATTTACGTTTTGGCGGAGCTGATGTGTGGCTGTTTATGGCGGTTATCCTTTTTGTAATTGCACAGATCTTTAAAAGAGGAATCGAAATTCAAACAGAAAACGAATTAACTGTATAACCATGCCGATAATTGTAAACCTTGATGTAATGATGGCCAGGCGAAAAATGTCGTTGAATGAACTTTCAGAAAAAGTTGATCTCACTTTGGCCAATCTTTCGATACTCAAAACCGGGAAAGCAAAAGCAATCCGTTTCAGTACCCTGGAAGCTATTTGCAAAGTACTGGATTGTCAGCCGGGAGATTTGTTAGAATATTCAAAAACTTAATCTGTAAATAAAAACTCACTATGCTTTGGTGCATCTTCCAACATTGTTGTAACAATAGCTGGCGGTATTGTGAGTTTTCGTTTTATTAAATCCATCCATGCAAGATCAGCATACATAACAGCGGCAACAGTTCCATCTTCTTTTTTTATTTCGTGCATTACACTCCAGCGGGAGCCATCTCTCCTGCTTTTGGTAACCACAAGATTTACCGTTACTGTTTCTGCTGCATTCAGTTCTTTTTTAAAAATACATTCTTCACGAAACAAAATAGGACCGATCTTTTCTTTTTGAAACAAATCGCTATTTACTCCATGCTCAAACATAAAACTCAATCGGCAATGAGCACCTAACTCATAGTACTTCGAATGCATTACATGCTGATTGGCATCTACATCACTCCATCTGAGTTCAAAGGTTTTTGAGTATTCGTTCATAAAATAAAACTAAGATAAAAAAGGCCGGTCTTTCAACCAGCCTTAAAATTTATGTAAGATTTTATACTATCTACTAATGACTAATTACTATCGACTAATTACTCACTTCGCTTTATACAGCAATTCGTAATATTCTGCGGCCATTCTATTACTGTCAAACTGAAAACGTACATCTCTCATTCCGTTTTGCGTAATCTGACGCCACACAGGATAATTATCATAGTACAAAGGAAGAATTTGATTTTCTAAAATCTCATAAGCCTGATCTAAATCATATTGATCCTGCTCCTGTACATGTACTGCACTGTAATCAATGGGTGGCACAATAAAACTATTGTTACCATGGTTTGCAAATTCACAAATCCATCCATCAAACGTACTGAAGTTCACAGCGCCATTCATTGCTGCCGTCATTCCACTTGTTCCGCTTGCTTCTCTTGGTACACGGGGGTTGTTTAACCACACATCAGATACCTGTTTTAAACGTTTGCTTAATGATAGTTCGTAACCTGTACAAACAGCCATATTTTTATACTGCTTACTTAAATGAACCAAGTGATTAAATTCTGTGATAGCAGGATAATCAACAGGATAAGGTTTACCAGCCCAGATAATTTGTACAGGATATTTTTTATTGTTCATTAATTTATGAAACCTGTCTGCATCTCTGGTAAGCATATCGGCACGCTTGTAACCCGCAAAACGTCTTGCCCAAACAATGGTAAGAATATTCGGATCGAATAACTTTCCTGTTTGATCAGCCACAATATCCATTGCCCTCCTCTTCAAATATTTTTTACGGTCATCAAAACGCTCTTCATTGTTTTCATCCATTGAAAAATACAATTGCTTATCTGCCCAGTAACGCCAGTTCTGTGCATTGGTAATACTGGTGATGGGTGCAATGTTTTCATAGTGGCTCCACATTTTTCTGCTCACTTCGCCATGCAATGCACTTACACCATTTGATATTCTTGCAAAACGCAATGCTGCCAGTGAATGATTAAACAAATCATCTGTAATACCCGTGAGCTTTCTTACTTCAGGTAAAGGAACACCGCAGAAATAACTCATCTTTTCACATAAAAATATATCATGCTTTTCATTACCTGCTTCTTCAGGAGTATGTGTTGTAAATACCAACCGCTTTTTAACTTCTTCTGCACTGCCATATTTTTTATATAAATAAAACGCAGCAGAAATGGCATGTGCTTCATTTAAGTGATACACTTCCGGTTTAAATCCTAACTCATCAATAAGCTTGGCACCACCTACACCCAGCAAAATAAACTGAGCCACTTTGGTGGCCACATTTGCATCATACAAACGATGACAAATAGTTTGAGACACATAATCATTCTCCGGCAAATCGGTGCTCAGCAAAAACATAGGTGCACTCTTAAATGTTTCCGGATTGAGATAAAATGCTTTTACCCAAACAGGATGTTCATGAATAGTAATTTGAAACTTAATGCCTGTATCTTCTAAAAAATTATAAATTTTTTCATTCCACTGCACCTGCAATGTTTGATCTTGATTGCGGGCCTGATCATAGTAGCCGTATTTCCATAAAATACCAATGCCAATTAAATTTTGTTTTAATTCATACGCACTACGCATGTGTGAGCCGGCTAAAAAACCAAGACCACCACTGTAAATTTTTAACGGCTGATGCACCGCAAACTCCATAGAGAAGTAAGCAACTTTTTTTGAATACGAATTCTCTGCCTGGTACGGAACTTTGAAATTTGTAAACGTCATAATCGAGTTAGTTATTTTTTCTAAAAGCGTCGCAATATAACTTGAAAATCTTAAACAGATTCGTTTTGTGCAGTGGTGGTTATTAACAATTATAAGGAGGAAACGATTGCAGTAGCCTCAATTTCCACTAACAGTTGTGTGTTAATGAGTGCAGAAACTTCTACCATAGTTGAAACTGGTTTTATGGTATGAAATACTTCGCCGTGAGCTTTGCCTGCTTCCTGCCATTTTGAAATATCTGTAACAAATACTCTGGTACGTACTACATCTTGCAAAGAAGCCCCAGCCTGCTCCAAAGCTTTTTCTATTTTTTGCAGAATATATTTTGTTTGTTCATACACACTTCCTTCTCCTATTAAAATATCACCATCCATAGAAGTTGTACCTGCTACTTCAATAATGTTTCCAATTTTTACTGCTCTTGAGTATCCCACAATATCTTCCCAAGGTGAACCTGAACTGATGTTAATACGCTGTGCCATAAACAGAATTGATTGCTATTTTTTCTTTTTAGTTTTTGGTTTTACCGCTTCTTTTTTTCTTGTAAAACTCCCTTCAAAAAAACAGGTAATGTCACGGTAATTACCACATCCATTGGTTTCTTTTATACTTATACTGCCAGTTGAAAAATTAAAAATAATTTCACAAGCTCCTTCATCATCATGAAACACTCCTTTTGTAGTGGATGTAAATTCTCCTTCGCCTTTTAACTCGCCCACACATTCTCCATTTTGTTTACTAAAGTGTATAAAAAAATGAAATGTTTTTGCTGATGCCCCGTCACGAATGGAAACCATATTTTTTTTATCGCTGTAATAATCTGCAGAAAATTTATTTTTTCGTGGCAGGGTATCAATGGGGTTGCCCATAATTTCATCACTCAAATCTTCACCGCTGTTTGTCATCGCCACAATCATCTTACCTGATGCATCCATATAATAAATGGTTTCACTTGTCCAGTATTCACCAGTTGGTGTTCTTTGCTCTTTAATAAATGAAATAGAATGTTTGTTATCAATTTTGCAGTAACGGTTTCCGCTTTTCATAGGCAAATTATCTGCCAGCCGCATACTGCTTAGGTATATTGCTTTGTTTGTAAAATAAAAAAACCAAACCTCATTCTTTTTACCGCTAACTGATTTTATAAACAGATAATTTCCTTTGCGATCATCGGTTGATTTACCAAGCAAATACAATTTTAAATTTTTTGTTTGCGGAAAGTATTTTTTAAACACAGTATCCGGTACAAACTCCTGAAACTTTACAATGGAGATTACGGAAGAATCGGATTTCTTTTTATTGAGCACAGAGTCATTAATAATATAGGGAAGATTTACCACGGGAGCCAGTTCAATAAAATCAGCAATGGTGATATCGGCATCAGCCACAGTTTTTACTTTTGCTTCCTTACATGCAAAAAATGCCAGCAATAAAATAAAACTACCCAAATTTTTTAATGGCATGCCCGGTTGTTTTTGTGAATATAAACCATGAAAACTGTGCCACAAAACTTTTATAGGCGAAACAAATTTTACTTCATTTTTTTAAGCCGATGCGGAATAATATTCAGAAAAAGTTTAGATTTGTCTAAATTTTATTTTCAAACTATATGAATTTTTCAATTGCAGAAGAAAATTACATCAAAGCAATATGGCATTTGCAACAGAGTGACAGTAATGTTACTACCAATGAACTGGCTGCTGAACTCCAAACTAAACCGGCATCAGTAACAGATATGCTCAAAAGGCTGAAAGAGAAAAAAATGCTGCATTATGAACCTTACTATGGTGTAAAGCTCAATGCTGATGGAAAAAAATTAGCCCTTGCCGTTATAAGAAAGCACAGGCTCTGGGAATTTTTTCTGGTGGAGAAATTAAAATTTACCTGGGATGAAGTGCACACTATTGCTGAAGAATTGGAACATGTAAGCAGTGTGGAATTAATTCAGCGGCTGGATGATTTTTTGGGTAACCCACGTTTTGATCCGCATGGAGATCCTATTCCTGATCAAAGCGGAAAAATGGAAATCATCAATCAAATCAGCTTGCATCAGTTAAAAGAAAATCAGCAGGCAGTTGTAACAGGTGTGGGAGACCAGAGCAGCAGTTTGCTGGATGTGCTTAACAAAAAGAAAATAAGTATTGGCACCAAACTGGAAGTGAAACAACGATTTGATTATGACCAATCCATTGAAATAAAAATTCGCAACCAACCACTCGTTACATTAAGTGAGCAGTTAGCTAAAAAGATATTTGTGAAGGCAAGTTCATAGTTGATGGTTCATAAATCATAACAGCGGTCTCAAAAATTAACTATGAACTACCAACCATCAACACATAAAACATGAAACAACTCGAACAATTTTTTATTGACATTGGCCCTATCTGGGGTGCACTTGTAGGCGGTGTGTTTACATGGCTCTGCACGGCACTCGGCGCATTTTTTGTTTTCTTTTTTAAAGAAATGAAACGTAGTGTATTAGATACTATGCTTGGTCTTAGCGGTGGTATTATGCTGGCCGCAAGTTTTTTCAGCCTGCTGTTGCCCAGTATTGAAATGAGTGAAAGATCGTTTCCTTCTATGCCATGGATGCCGGCAATAGTTGGCTTTGGTTTAGGCGCATTGTTTGTATTTGCATTGGATAAGGTATTGCCTCACCTGCATATAAATTTTAAACCGAACGAAGCAGAAGGTGTAAAATCTTCCTGGCACAGAACTACACTTTTAATTATGGCCATTACACTGCATAATATTCCTGAAGGGCTGGCAGTAGGTGTTGTATTTGGTGCAGCATTAAATGGTGTGGGTGGTGATGCAACAATAGCTGGTGCCATTGCTTTGGCTATTGGTATTGGCATACAGGATATACCTGAAGGTTTCGCTGTATCAATGCCATTAAGAAGACAGGGTCTTACCCGAAGAAAAAGTTTTTATTACGGACAGCTCTCTGCTATTGTTGAACCTATTGCTGCAGTTCTGGGTGCAGTACTTGTATTTTATATGCAGGATTTTTTACCCTTTGCACTTTCGTTTGCAGCAGGTGCCATGATTTTTGTAGTGGTGGAAGAAGTGATTCCCGAAACACAAAGAGATAAGTTTACAGATATTGCTGCACTTGGTTTTATTGCCGGCTTTTTAATTATGATGTTTTTAGATGTGAGTTTGGGGTAGCAGAAATCTGATTGTTTAATTCTAATCTTCTTTCTGCTAATTCCACAGTTTAAAGAAATCGAATGATAATTCATTTTTTTTGCAGCTGTTATTTTAACTGTTTTAATTTACGTTTCACTAAATAATTATTAAGCAGTAACCAGCAGGGAATGAGCATAAACACCAATCCACTCCAAATATAATTTCCGGTTATTGCAAATAAAACAGCTAAAACACCAATGGCCATTTGTACCACAGCATCAGTCATGTTTGCTTTTACAAAAAAAGTTTCAGGTACAGTAAGTGCCAATTTGTTTTTTTGGGAATAAACATGGCGGTATAATAAATAAAAAATAAACCAAATAACTGAATATCCAAGGCTGAAAAATACAATGAGTTTTGGAAATTGTTCCTGAGTAATAACAGTTTTACCGGCCTCTGTTATTTCTGAAAAATAATTGACACCAAACACCCATCCCAGCAATACAGAAAATAAAAACTTCAGCGGATATACATAAAACAAAATAAGTATCAGTAGTGAAAGATTTAAAAAAATCACCCGCTTATCATTTAATCCATAGTTTCTGAAAAATTCATTTTGAAGCCACCAGAAAAAAAATACCAAACTAACTGTTGCCAGAAAGGGCATAAACTGCAGGATAATATGTTCTAACTCATCAAAAGTTTTTGGCACTTCCAGACTCATGATAAGCAGAGAAACAGTAAATGCAAATACTGCATCACTCAAAGCTTCTATACGATAGATTTCTGTGCCACGAATGCTCCTACCAAATGGTGAAAATAATTTTTTGCGCAACATTTGTACAGCAAGGTAGCCTGACAAACAAACTGTAGCGATGATTTTTGTAAGCAGCAGTTCTGATCCTCAGCAGTTGAAATGAAAAGTATTAATAATTTAATTAAACACTGAACGCTCCAACTTTACATCAGCTTTTGCAAATGCCTTTTTAAATCTTGCAAGCACAGAAGCAGCTTCTGTATTTTTCTTTTGCTTTAGTAATGATTGATGTAACCCATACAAAGCCCATCCATTTTCATTATTATTTTTTAAATCTATTTCAAAAACCAATTGTGCTTCTTTTCCTTTACCTGCAACTAATAATGCATGCCCCAAATAGTGTTTTGGATTCAGTAACCAATCTCTTGGTTCGTTATATACCATATGCTCTTCTGTAACAGATGCTTTTTCAAATGCAGTTATAGCATCCGCAGTTCGCTTTTCTTTAAGTGCAATGGTTCCTTTCAACATCTGCTCTGCTACAATTGCACCATCCAAAGCAGGAGAAAACGGTGTGAATGGAATTTGCAAAGAGGAATCCTTCATCAACTGCTGCAATGCATTCAACTGCTCATTTGCTTCTGCAATATTTCCTGTAAGTGCGAAAGCCATTCCTCTTCCAAATCGAAACAGAATATTGGAATATAGCTGTTCAAGAGGAGGTTGTTTTAATTGTAATAATTCATTCCACTTGCCAAAACGAACATACACCAGAACTGGTGTATTGTAAACATATTGAATCAAGCTTCCCAGTGGTGCCGGTATACCCAAATAGGAATCAGGGATACTTTTTTGTGTTTCAATTGCAGATGCAATAGCTATCTGTTCATTACCCAGGAGCATTGCATTATTGGCCTTCATATGCAGGTTGTGACTGATATAAAAAAAATCAGCGCCTGTAACAGGTGTATACAACGGAATGGAATTTTGATAACTGTTTACCGCATTCACATTTACATCCACTCCTTTTTGATAGTTTCCTGTTCGTAAATAAATATGCGAAGGCATGTGCACTAAATGTGAAAGACCCGGATTGGTTTTTCCCAAACGGTCTGCACTGGGTAACGCTAATTTTACAAAGGGCGATGGCTCCATCACATGAATGTAGTAGTGATTCACACCGGGATGTATCGGAAACTTTTTCAATGCATTTTCTAATGTTGTTCGTATGAGCGGTGTCCATGCTTTTGGTGTACCGTTACTATTCCATAAATCCCAGGGATGTTCCAGCATCAATGCATCGGCATACAAAGCATGTGTATCAGCAAATAATTGATAACGCTCATACACCTGTTTCATTTTTGCAGTATAGAGTTTATTGAGTGATGCCCTTGTTGCATCAGTTGAATCAACAGTATATCGAACACTGATAGCATCAATCAATTCTTTTTCAAAAGGACTTGCAGCAACGGCGAATTCTTTTGCTTTGCTTACTGCTGCTAATGCTTCTGGTGAAGCACGGTATCCAAAATCATTTATGTTGGGGCCATAGCTCAATGCCTGTGCCCAGTGCAGCATGGCGCAGTTGGCATCAAACCTAGCAGCTTTCTTAAACGAAGCCATTGCTTCAATAATATGAAAGCCATAATACATGTTGATGCCTTGGTTAAAATAGAATTGTGCGCTGTCGTTTTTGGTTGAAATCTTCCATTGATGATTGCCAGAACCGGGCATGGGCGGAATATCTGTTTCCTCAATCCATTCTTTCAGTTCATTCCAATCGGGTGTGCAACGGATGATGGTTTTCTTTTTATATTCAGCAACATTAAAACTTTTTTGCTCTTTTATTTTCTTATTTACAAAGGCAACGAGCATGATTGAAACTGCAAGTGATGCAGTAAAAAAAAGTGATCCTTTCATTGTTTGCTGTTTTGAATTCTTGGAAGTTACAAAAAAAGAAAAGTGAACTGCAAGTTTTAAATTCACTTTTTCAGTTCACTTTAATAAATAGTCAGCTTGAAAAATTGCATTATCTCAAAGCTTACTGCTTCTTCGCCGGTATTTCATTCCCACCCTGATACAGCACGAGTGATTCAGTTTTTCCTTCAGCATTCTTTTTAAATTCAACTTCTGCTTCCACATCTTTTGCTTTAAACCTAACAGCGGAAAGCGGCTGCATTTCAAGTTTGGTTTGACCCGTTGCCTGACCAAACAGTTTACCATCTTCCAGCGTAACCGTTAAGATAAAGTTGGGTGCAAGTTGATAAGCACCCACATAATCAGCAAGCACAGCCGCATCTACTTTAATAAAAGTAAGTGCAGCAGGAAGGGGTTTGTTTGTTTTCTTCCAAATAACTTCTTCTGTATTATTTTTAAACAGCAGGGCATCAACAGTACCGGAACTATTTCGTTTAAAATCAATAAAAGAAAATGAACCTTCAAAAAAGAATTTATCTTTTTCGTATAACTGAATTGTAAATTTATTTCCGCCGCCTCGTTGTGAAGTGAGATGATCTTTATCCCAACGTATCACACGCTCCTCAGCATTTTCTGCTGCATAAACGCCTTCATATTGTTTGGCTTCAGTTTCTGTTAAGGCAATTGCTTTAAAGTTGTAGGGTTTTTCCAATGCAATAGCAGCCAGTTTTGGAATATATCCTGATGGGCCTTTACAATCACAATTGGAAAATGCGGCAACAAAAATATCTTCGGCAGGCAAATAAATTGCATGGGTTGAAAAACCTGGTATCCCGCCGCTGTGTTCAATTGTTTTACTTCCCTGTATTTTAGAAACTCCTAATCCGTAGCCATAACCGGTTGACTTTCCATCGAGCAATGTATAAGGTGTAATAGCTTTTTCAACCCATTCCTTTTTCACTAATTTATAACTGTACAATGCTTTGTTCCATTTCCATAAATCTTCAACAGTTGATAAAAGAGAACCGGCAGCATGAGGCAAGGTCATACTGATGTAATCGGAGTTGAGAAATTCCTTTTCGTTGTTTTTATAACCTTTTGCACGGTTTTTTATAATCCTGCTGTCGCTGCCGTAGTAAGAGTTATTCATTCCGGCGGGAGTAAATATATTTTGTTGCACATATTCTTCATAGGTTTTTCCACTCACTTTTTCAATAATGTAGCCGAGCATTACGTAACCGGTATTATTGTAATTCCATTTGGTGCCGGGCTTAAACTCAAGGGTATCTTTTTCAGTAAATGCAATAATCGCTCTCGGTGTCATATCTGTACGCATCTGTTTCCAGAAACTATCAACCCCAGTATAACTTTTTATTCCTGATGTATGAGTGAGTAAATGCTCAATGGTAATGGGTTCTTTAATGGCATAATCAGGGATGAATTTTTTAATATCGTCCTGCAATGAAAGTTTTCCCTGCTCTGCCATTTGCAGAATGCACACTGCAGTAAATTGTTTGGTAATGGAGCCGAGGCGAAAAACCATATCAGCTTGTACAGGAATATTCAGTTCCATATCAGCCATACCGAATCCTTTTTTATAAATCACCTGTCCTTTCTTTACCACAATTACAGAGGCACCTGGCTCACCGGTTTTATATTCTTTTATCAGAACACTGTCAAAATCCTTTGTGAGCTGAAGGTTATTTTTTGATATGCTTTGTGTAAATGCTGCAAATGAAAAAAGAATCAGAATTGCGGCACTTGAAAGAAAACGGAACATTGTAAATATTTTATTTTGTTAAGGTAAAGTTTGTTGGTGAAAAAAAATCGGAAATTTTAAAAAAGATTTATTAGTAAGACGTTCATGCAAAGAAACAGGTTACATACTGCTGTGTCTGATTCATCATTTCTTTCCTTTGATACTTGGTTGGGGATGTGTCTTGTAATGTCTGTATTTTTCTTAAATTCTCTACCTTGCTTTTAAATATAATTTCATGAAACAATTATTTTTTATTCTGTTTATATTTCTGATTGCCTGTAAAGAACAAAAAGAGCATGCCACACTACAACAACATCTTGCCACAGGCAAATGGGTTGATTTGAGTTATGATTTTTCTGAAAAAACGTTGTACTGGCCTAATAATCCCACAGGTTTTAAATTAGATACACAGTTTAACGGCACTACACCTGCCGGGTTTTATTATTCTTCCAATGCTTTTTTTACACCAGAACATGGAGGCACGCATTTAGATGCACCTGTACATTTTGCAAGAGGCAAATGGAGTGCAGATGAAATTCCTTTGCAGCAATTACTTGGTGAAGCTGTAGTGATTGATGTAAGTAAGCAAGTGGACAGCAATGCCGATTATTTGATTTCGGTTGAAGACATTACTGCATGGGAAAAAGAAAATGGAACTATTCCTGAAAACGCCATTATACTTTTTAAAACAGGCTGGGGCAAATTTTATCCTGATGCAGAAAAATATCTAGGTACGAAAGAAAAGGGTGATGCCGCAGTTGCCAATTTGCATTTCCCTTCCATTGATCCTGAGTTGGCAAAATGGCTTGTAAAAAACAGAAAAATAAAAGCAGTGGGTATTGATACGGCCAGTGTTGATTATGGACAATCGAAAGATTTTAAAACACATCAAATATTATATGCAGAAAACATTGTGGGTTTTGAAAACATTGCCAACATGGATGCCATGCCTGTGAAAGGTGCGTTTGTTATTGCGTTGCCTATGAAAATTAAAGGAGGTACAGGCGGGCCGTTGCGGATTATTGGCTGGATACCAAATGCAATAAACAGCCAATAATTATTTTACAGTTATTAATTCAACGGAGCTCCTACTGCAATATCACAACGATGACCGGGCTGACCATGTGCAGGATTTTTAGCACCGCCACCTGTTGATACTGGTGCAGAAACAGGTGCAGGGCTAGGGGTCACCAATGTTTGCATTGGTTGCGTTTGGTTTGTATTAATTGTAGCTGCGGGCTTACTATTTAATGGCGCTCCCACTTCAATATCACATCGATGCCCGGGTTGCCCATGTGCAGGATTTAAAGCAACAGTTCCTGTAGGAGCAGGTGCGGCAGCTTGCGGTTGTGTTACCGGTATTGTTTTCGTTGTATCTGCAGCAGTTGGTTTTACTTTATCAGTTGTATATCCCTGCTCTGCAGCATTACCACAGGCAGATGCAAATGCAATGAGTACTATAGCAGAGAAATAATTTAAAAATTTCATATTTAGGATTTGAGTACAAGGTAATAAAAAAAACAGAAGCTGTAACTCTTTGATAAAATTTGATCTTTTCCTAATACAGAAAAAAAAAGCCGGCCAAATATTGAACGACTTTCTTATCACTTACTTCGTTAATTAATCTATCCCAATTTCACTTTTAAATTTTCATCCAGTGCATCTAAAAACTCTTCGGTGTATAAATAATGTTCACCATGGTTTACTTTGTTGCCATGAATGCAAACTGCCAAGTCTTTTGTCATCTTACCACTTTCAACTGTTTCAACGCATACAGCTTCCAAAGCATTTGCAAAATCAATTAACTGTTGGTTGCCATCTAACTTTCCACGAAATGCAAGACCTCTTGTCCACGCAAAGATGGATGCAATGGGATTAGTAGAAGTTGGTTTCCCTTTTTGATGCTCACGGTAATGACGGGTAACTGTTCCGTGTGCTGCTTCTGCTTCCATTGTTTTACCATCAGGTGTAATCAGTACAGAAGTCATTAAACCTAAAGAACCAAAACCCTGCGCAACGGTATCGCTCTGTACATCACCATCATAATTTTTACAGGCCCATACAAAATTTCCATTCCACTTTAAAGCACTAGCCACCATATCATCAATTAAACGATGCTCATAAGTAATACCTGCTTCGTCGTATTGTGTTTTAAATTCATTCTGATAAATGTCTTCAAAAATATCTTTAAACCTGCCATCGTATTTTTTAAGAATCGTATTCTTTGTAGAAAGATACAATGGCCATTTTTTGCTAAGCGCCATATTAAAACAACTACGAGCAAAACCCATGATACTTTCATCGGTATTGTACATACTCATTGCTACACCATCGTCTTTAAAATTAAACACTTCAAACACTTGTGGTTCACCTCCACCTTCCGGAGTAAAAGTCATGGTTAATTTTCCTTTGCCTTTAATAACAGTATCAGTTGCCCGGTATTGATCACCAAATGCATGACGGCCCACAATGATTGGTGCTGTCCAGTTGGTAACCAATCTTGGTACATTTTGCATTACAATGGGCTCCCGAAAAACAGTACCGTCTAAAATATTACGGATCGTACCGTTGGGGCTCTTCCACATTTGTTTAAGACTAAACTCTTTTACACGATCCTCATCTGGGGTAATCGTTGCGCATTTAATTCCCACACCAAATTCTTTAATTGCATTGGCCGCATCTACTGTTACCTGATCGTTGGTTTCATCTCTGTACTCCACACCAAGATCATAATATTTAATATCTACTTCCACATAAGGAAGAATTAATTTCTCTTTAATAAATTTCCAAATGATTCTTGTCATTTCATCTCCATCCAGTTCTACTACCGGGTTTGCTACTTTAATTTTCTCAGCCATTACGTTTTATTTGAAAGTGAACAATAGTTGATTCGCATTTTAGCGAAGAGGACAAATATAAACCCCTTTACCAATTCTAAAAAAGGAAACTGGTTTATTGGGAAAGAAGTTTTTTGATGGTTTGGTAGAACTCAGTTTGGAAATCTTGATAGTAGTCACCGGTACCAGGGCCATAAAACCCACTGTGTATTTTTTTTACTGTTCCATCTTTGCCAATAAAAATAGTGGTTGGAAAAGAACGGATAGGCGTTAATTGTGGCAGTGTTTTTTCTGTACGCTGCTCATCATTTACTGCTGCCGGTGCAATTAATACAGGATATGTAATTGCAAAACGATTAATGAATTTTTGAAGACTGGCTTTACTTCTTATTTTATCGGTTGTGAGTTCATAAGCCAATGCAATAATCTCCACCCCTTTTGCTTTGTAGGCTTTATAAACAGTTTTTAGAAACCTGCTTTCATCCATGCAATTAGGGCACCAGCTTCCCATAAGCTGCACAATTACTACCTTGTTTTTAAATCTTGCATCGTTAATCGATACGGTTTTTCCATTTACATCTTTAAATCTGAAATTGAGTTTTGTTTCACCTTCCTGCAATTGAGTGCGTTGCAATGTATCAGGCAATGAAGCATTCGAATTTTTTACTGCCTTCCATGTTTCAGGTGCAGAAACCGTACTGTAAAATTTTCCATTGCTGATGTTTCGGCCGCTTACAGTTGCTGAAAAATAATATGCATGGGCTCCGTCGAAACAACTCAACTGTAAGTGGTTTTGATTGATGGCTCCTTCCAGGTATCGGTAATCACCAGCCGGTGTTAAAAAAGTTCCTGTTACTGTTTTTCCTTTTTGTTCCAATACTGCAATGGCCGGACGATCTGTTCCGTTGCTTCTTGTAAAAGTTACCTGCCATTTACCATCAATAATCACATCTTCAGAATCTCCTGCTGCAAATCTTGAAGCATTGCCATATTCAAACAATACCGGCATTTCAATAATTCTGTTACTGGCGCCTTTCAACCAAGAACCCTGCAAGGAGTTATTGGCTAACTTTTTTAATTTGAAGGAAGATTCAAAGAAGGGCATTTCTATAAAAACAGAATCTCCTCTTTGTTTAACAGCATCTACTTGCAAACGCTCTTCTGCATTGCGTATATAAAAAACTGTTTTTTGGTTTTGAAGCACGGCTTCTGCATTAAAAACAATGGCAACACTATCGGGTCTTATAATAGATGCACGGTACCAACCAGTTTTTAATTGAGCGTTTGCATTGAAAACTAGTACTGCACCAATAGAAATAAAAATGCTTTTTAACATGCAGCAAATGTAATGCAGGAAAGAATCAGTCGCATGTCATAAACAAGACAGTTGAAAAACGAACTTGTTAAAAATGATCATAAAAAGATGTGCTATAAATTATCAAACATGTCTTTTGTCATAGCAGCTAAATCATAGTCTTGTTTCCATCCCCAGTCTTTTCTTGCAACACTGTCATCAATACTTTGTGGCCAGCTGTTAGCAATAGCCTGGCGGTAATCGGGTTTATAAGAGATTAGAAAGCCCGGTTTATGTTTAGCAATTTCTGCCGCAATTTCTTTTGGTGAAAAACTCATAGATGAAATATTATAAGAATGACGTATGGAAATTTTTTCTGCCTGTGCTTCCATTAATTCTAGTGTGGCTTTAATAGCATCGGGCATATACATCATTGGCAAATACGTATCTTCTTTCAAAAAACATTCATATTTATTTTCTTCTATTGCTTCATGAAAAATTTCCACAGCATAATCAGTTGTTCCGCCGCCAGGGGCACTTTTATAAGAAATTAATCCGGGGTAACGAAGACTTCTTACATCTACACCAAATCTTTGGAAATAATAATTACACCAAAACTCACCGGCATATTTGCTGATGCCATACACAGTTGCTGGTTCAATAATGGTTTGCTGCGGACAGTTTTGTTTTGGACTTGTTGGACCAAATACTGCAATAGAACTTGGCCAATATACTTTATGCAGCTTTTCTTCTCTTGCAATATCCAGTACATTTAATAAACCCGTCATATTTAAGTTCCATGCAAGGTTGGGATTTTTTTCTCCTGTTGCTGAAAGAATAGCAGCCAGTAAATAAATCTGTGTAATGTTTTGTCGTATCACCTGCACATGCAGCATTTCTTTATTCATTACATCCAAACTCACATAGGGGCCGGTACCCTCAAGCAATGGATTTTGCTCCCGAAGATCAGATGCAATAACATTGTTGTTACCATATATTTTTCTGAGAGCAAGGGTAAGCTCCACTCCTATTTGTCCGGATGCACCAATTACTAAAATTTTATCTTTAACCATAGCAAGTAATTAAAGATTCAAATGTCAAACCTTAAAACCCAAATTCCAAATCTTACATTTGCAATATGGAACAATTTTTAAAACCGCTGTTTAGTAATCAACAATACGATGACAAAAACTTTTTTCTTATTGCTGGCCCATGCATTGTAGAAAGTGAAGAATTGGTTATGGAAATAGCAGACAAAGTTTCAACCATCTGCAAAAATCTCGGTATTGCGTACATATTTAAAGCAAGCTATCGCAAAGCAAACAGAACAAGTGCTGCTTCATTTACCGGTTTGGGTGATGCAACAGGAATGGACTTAATTAAAAAAGTGGGAGATACTTATCAACTGCCCACCACTTCTGATATACATGCTCATGATGAAGCCGCCGAAGCTGCTAAGTACATTGATATTTTACAAATTCCTGCTTTTCTCTGCCGGCAAACAGATTTGCTGATTGCTGCTGCTGAAACCGGAAAAATAGTAAACGTAAAAAAAGGTCAGTTCCTAAGTGGACCCTCTATGAAATTTGCTGTTGAGAAAATTAAAAATGCTGGGAATGAAAAAATAATGCTTACAGAAAGAGGAAATAGTTTTGGCTATACTGATTTGGTGGTTGACTATAGAAATATTCCATGGATGAAAGAACATGGTACGCCTGTAATTATGGATTGCACCCATGCGTTGCAACAACCGAATCAAACAACAGGTGTAACGGGTGGTAACCCGCAACTCATCGGCACAATTGCTAAAGCAGCAATAGCAACGGGTGCCGATGGTTTGTTTATAGAAACCCATCCTAATCCTTCAAAAGCTTTGAGCGACGGAGCTAATATGTTACGTTTGGATTTAATGGAGCCATTGCTGCAAAAATTAATTCAACTTAGAAAAGCAGTTGTGTAAAGAGAAAATAAAAATGTATTAAATCTGACTTGGCAATAAGCCGAACTCTTTTTTAAAGGCCAGCGAAAAATTGCTGAGGTTGGTGTACCCAAGTTGTAACCCCACTTCTTTTACAGTAAATCCATTTGATGTGAGCATCGCTTTTGCCTTCTGCATCCGGTTTTTTTGATAATACTCGTAAATTCCTGAGCCATATACTTTCTTAAAAGAAGATTTCAATTTAGAAACACTCATTTTAGTGTAAGCAGCTAAACTAACAATGGTGGGTGGTGCTTTTGAAAAATCATTTACAAGAATGGTTTCTACATCCATAAGTTTGTGCAGATCGCTGGTATTCATTGTACGCAATGGCGAATCTTTGATCGCTTTTGTGTTTTTATGGAGCCTGCGGAAAAATAATTCAACCAACATCATAATTGCATTTCTGATGTGCAGCTCACGCATGGGCTTTTTATCCGGTGTGTCAAATACTTGATTAAAATGTGTTCGGTATTCTGTATTGAGCGGCTCCTGATTCAGATGTAGCACTTTTAATCCAAAATAAGTATTGCAAATATCATCATCATCAATTCCCATATCCATATATTTCTTTACCCAATCTTTAGTAAGAATTACATTAATGCTCCGTCTAGAAGTGTGTGCAGGCAAAATATAACACAAATCAAACATACTGCAGCTAAGCATAGCAGTAGTAATGGTATGACCCTTTGCCCTTAACATTTCACCATCCAGTTTTATCATAAAATCTTTATTAGACTTTATTTCTTCAAAATGAACAATAAAAAAAGCTTCCGGGTTTTTTTTGCGACAAAATTTAATATCATCATTGAGTATATAATTGCTTACTGAAGCATGAATATTATCGCCAAGAGAAATCATTTCCATAAAGCCATTTCCTAAATGCTCTGGAAAAACAATACGGTTGTTTTCAAACTTGGTTGATATTGCATGTGCAAATTTGGGGTAGAATGTGGTGTAGCTATTGTCGTAATAAGAAAAATGAATCATGCTGAACCGTAGTTTGATGCTGTATGATTGCTAATAATGAATTCTGAATTTATTCATGCAAAACTACAGCGTCTTATAATCAGTTGGTAACATTTTAAATTGTTTTTTAAATGCTGCCGAAAAATTACTGGTGTTTGAATAGCCAACTTTTGCAGCGGTTTCTTTTATTGAAAACCGGTCTTCATCTAAAAAGCCTGCTGCCTGTTGCATTCTTTTTTGTTGATAATATTCATATACCGGTATACCATATACAGCTTTAAATAGATTTTTAAATTTAGTAGCACTCATGGCTGCTTTCCGGCATAGCTCATTAATGGATGGTGGTTTTTTTGTAAAATCCTGTACCATTATTTTTTCTACTTCCATTATTGCATGAATGTCATCGCTTTTAAAGTTCGATTCTACATCAGCAATTTCCACTCTTGATCTGATGCGGCTGAAAAAACGTTCAACTAATAGCTGCACCCTGTTCATTATATAAAGTTTTGTATAGGGTGTATCCGGGTCTTCTAACAAAATCTCATCCATCAGCTGCAGATAATAAGCATCTAAAGGCTCCATGGTAACGCTTCGGCTCTTTAATAAAATATAAGCGGGTAAAATTTTTTCTACCATTTCAATGCCTAATTGTTTACCTAATTCTGCTTTTGAAATAAGCACATTCACACCCTTCATACTGGTGCCGGGTGTGGTATGATAATACCAGTCATTTAAAGAACTGGTTAAGTAAGCAATTGCAAGTTTTTGATTGTTGCGTTCCACTATATCTTCACCTACACCCACTTTCATTAAGCCGGGTATGGTAATATCATCAAACCTAAGAGTATAATACTCTTCCATACTTTTATTGCGCTGAAAAAACCAATCTGTAGTAGCCGTACAATGAATAATATTTACATGAAGTCCGTTTGGAAGGCGTATATAACGGATATATCCGGTAGCATATTCTGATGGAAAAAATAACCACCCTTCTTTAATCCGTGTATTCATTTTTTTTGCCAGTGCTTCAACCAGCAATTCGTAATCCGGATATGAGTATTCAAACTTTAGCACAGGAAACTTTCCTTTAAGTTAAGTACAAGTTTTTACAAATGCAAGGAGAATTAATAACGCAATGGATTTCTTCGTGAAAACCAGATGTATTGTTTCACATTCATCCAAAAGGCAACAATAAAATAAAATAAAACAGGAGAACCAAGGGTGAGAAATGAGATATAAATAAAGTATTTGCGTATGGTATTGGTAGAAATACGGAGCTTCTCACCCAAATAGGTACAAACTCCAAAAGCATTCCATTCAATAATTCTGCGTAAACGGTTCATAAAGTAAAATTAGAAAAAATAGTTATTGATACAGATGTTCTTTACAGATTTAAATTATTTTCATTTCAATCCTTTACCCACACTTTGAATCTTTTGCTGTTAATAGGCGGCTCAATCCCCTCAACCTGTATTGAAAACCGAATATCATAAACACCCGGTCTATCCGGTAATTGAATAATAACTCTTTGAGTAATTTGTTCACCTTCCGCTAAGTTTACATGAAGTGTGTCAACCCTTGTGTCAAATAAAGAAGCTGATGCTGCAAAAAAATGAGCATTCAGAAAACATAGTCTCCCATCAAATGCAGAAAAATTAACGGGATGATCATATTCATTTTTCAATACCACTTCAAGCCCTATCTTATCACCTTTTTTTCCGGTTATTTTATCATCTTTTAAACTAACAAGCACCTTTCTGAAGGAGCGGAACTGATTAATGTGATACGCATAAATGGTTGTTCTGCTAATGGAACTGTCAATAATGGTAGAAGCCAATTCTTTACGTTTGGTAACGGCTAACACTTCTTTACCTTGCAACTGTTCCTCCCAGTTCCATAAATCCTGCTGTGTTTCCCTATAATGAACTGTATTATAAGAGTGTGTTTCCTTACCTGTTAGATAACTGTACCGGGAAGCCTGATCATACTGATCAATAAACACAACGGGCAATCCTTTGGAATAAAACTGAATCTTCTGTGTCCACTCGTTCCATCCATGCAGCTTTTCAATATCCTTACTCAGCGATGCAGGTAAAAAATCAATGGCCAGATAGATTCGAAAAAGCAGCACCAGTATAAGCGAAAAAATAGAAATAGAACGGGTTACTGCCTGCCATCTTTTACGGGAAGTCATATACTCATGCCCCAGCAAGATCATCGGCACTTCAAGCACACTTGTCCAGTGTTTGTGAATTTCCAGTTTAAAAGCAGAGATAAAGAAAAACAGCAGTACTCCGCCAATAGTAAATTTCAAAGCACGATGATAAGGAGAACCGGTTTTTATTTTTATGCAGGCAGCTAACAGTACAAAACTCAGCAACGGCCCCAGAAAAATGGGTTGCATCCACATGAACTTTGTAAGGTTTGTCCATTTAAATCCGGCATCATCCCGGTTTTGCAAATGAAACCTTATACTGGCAAAGTCGTTTTGATATTGCCAGTAAACATGAGGCAAAAGAAACAGAACCGTCACTATTGCAACAACATAAAATGATTTTCTTTTAAACAGCGGCAGATTAGAAAGCACGGTAAAAAAAACAACGAGCACTCCATGGTATTTGCTCATTATCATCAATGCAATACAAAGTCCCAGTAATAAGTTAATTTTGAGTGAATCATTTTTTAAATAGTGTTGATAAAGCAAGAAGAAACAAGCGGTGAAAAAAAGTAGAGGTACATCAGTTTTTAAAATCACAGTTCCCAAATGCACCGGTAAAAGCCCAAGTAAAATCCAGATATACAACTGGTCATTTTTTACCGGCAGAGCTTGCCGCATTACAATAATTGTAAAAATGCTTATTAAGAGCGTTCCCAACCTTATACCAAGATTGTTTTGAAACAGCCAGTAACCCGGTTTGATTAACAAAGCAATTACCGGCGGATGATCCAGATAACCCCAATCTAAATGCTGAGAAAACAACCAGTAATACGCTTCCTCGCCACTCATTGCCGTAAAGGAATTTAACACCAACCCCGTTATGAACCAGACTAATAGAAACCAGTTAAACAAATTTTTTTGGGTTACTGAAACCATACTCATAATTAATTGAATCAATAAATATCAGGCAACACTACTCAATATAACTGAAATAAAAATTAGCTAATAAATAAACCTGAAAAAAAAACTGACTTCCGTAAATTCGCAACGGTTTAGAGTGATCAGCCTTTTGCAAATAGTTTTTTATTGTTATCTGGTTTTTAAATAGACTGTTTGCTCAATCTGATTTCAATTATTTGTTTACAAAATCATTTTTTTTATGGTCTTTGATCTTGATCTCATTAAAAAATTATATGCAGAAATGCCTGCTAAAGTAGATGCTGCCCGTGCAGCACTTGGCCGACCACTTACATTATCTGAGAAAATTTTATACTCCCATTTATGGACGGGCTTTGAACTGAAAGATTATGAAAGAGGCAAAGCGTATGTTGATTTTGCTCCAGACCGTGTAGCCATGCAGGATGCAACCGCACAAATGGCCTTGCTCCAGTTCGATACTACCGGCAGAAAAACAGTTGCTGTTCCATCAACCGTACATTGCGATCACCTGATTGTTGCAAAAACTGAAGGCAAGACTGATCTTGCCAAAGCAAAAACCGATAATGAAGAAGTCTTCAACTTTCTTTCTTCCATCTCCAATAAATATGGCATAGGTTTTTGGAAACCCGGAGCAGGAATTATTCACCAGGTAGTATTGGAAAATTATGCATTTCCCGGAGGAATGATGATTGGTACCGACAGCCACACTGTAAATGCAGGTGGTCTTGGAATGATTGCTATTGGTGTGGGTGGTGCTGATGCATGTGATGTAATGGCCGGACTAAGTTGGGAATTATTAATGCCTAAACTCATTGGTGTAAAACTTACAGGAAAACTTAATGGCTGGACAGCTCCTAAAGATGTGATTTTAAAAGTGGCAGGTATTCTTACAGTAAAAGGAGGAACCAATGCCATTGTAGAATATTTTGGCGAAGGTGCTACCAGTATGAGTTGTACCGGCAAAGGAACCATTTGCAATATGGGTGCTGAGATAGGTGCAACCACATCTACTTTTGGATATGATGAAAGCATGAGCCGTTATTTAGCCGCAACGGGCAGGGCAGAAGTAGCTGCTGAAGCAGATAAAATAAAAGAATACTTAACCGGAGATGCTGAAGCTTATGCAAATCCTGAAAAATATTTTGATCAGGTAATTGAAATTAATTTGAGTGAACTGGAACCACATCTCAACGGGCCTTTCACTCCCGATCTTGCAACACCTATTTCTCAAATGAAAGAAGCAGCGGCAAAAAACAACTGGCCCACAAAAATTGAATTTGGATTGATCGGCAGTTGTACCAACTCTTCATATGAAGATATCAGCCGTGCGGTAAGTTTAGCAAAACAGGTTTCTGCCAAAGGATTGAAATTAAAATCGGAGTTCACCATTACCCCCGGAAGTGAACAAGTTCGCTATACCATTGAACGGGATGGATTTTTAGATGTGTTTGAAAAAATAGGTGCTACTGTTTTTGCCAATGCCTGCGGTCCATGTATTGGTATGTGGGATAGAGTAGGTGCTGAAAAAGCTGAACGAAATACCATTGTTCATTCCTTCAACAGAAATTTTGCAAAACGTGCCGATGGCAATCCAAACACCATGGCGTTTGTTGCAAGTCCGGAGTTAGTAACAGCATTGGCCATTGCCGGAGATCTCAACTTTAATCCTTTAACCGATTCATTGATGAATGATAAAGGAGAGATGGTAAAACTCGATCCACCTTATGGAGATGAACTACCAATTAAAGGTTTTGCTGTAGAAGATGCAGGGTATCAAGCGCCTGCTGCTGATGGAAGCGGTGTTATACTTGATGTGAAAACAGATAGTAAGCGTTTGCAATTGTTATATCCATTTGCTGCTTGGGAAGGAACAGACATTAATGGATTAAAGCTTTTAATTAAAGCCAAGGGAAAATGTACTACTGATCATATTAGTATGGCGGGTCCATGGTTAAAATTCCGTGGGCATTTAGATAATATCAGCAACAACTTGTTAATAGGCGCTACCAATTTCTTTAATGAAAAAACAGATAGTGTAAAGAATCAGCTCACTGGTGAATACGGAACTGTACCAAATACGCAAAGAGCGTACAAAGCAGCAGGCATTGGAACAATTGTTGTGGGTGATGAGAATTATGGCGAAGGAAGTAGCAGGGAACATGCTGCGATGGAACCACGTCACTTAGGAGTACGGGTTGTATTGGTAAAATCATTTGCCCGCATTCATGAAACCAATTTGAAAAAACAGGGAATGCTCGGAATTACATTTGCTGATAAAAGTGATTATGATAAAATTCTGGAAGATGATACCATAGATGTAGAAGGATTGATGACTTTTTCTCCCGGCAAACCATTACAACTGGTATTAAATCATGCTGATGGTAGCAATGAAACCATCCAGGTAAATCACAGCTACAACAAACAGCAGATTGAGTGGTTCAAGGCTGGCGGTGCATTGAATGTAATCAGATCAGAATTTGCAAAAGGATAATTTATAATTCTATTTTACATAGCAACGGCTTCCAATTTGGAAGCCGTTTTTTTATTTATAACATCAGATATTTTCTTACAACGCAAGCCCTATACCTAATTGAATTGTTTGGCTTTTCCATTGTTCACTGTTACCCACATCACTGATATCATTTAATCCAATAGCGTATCGGCCATATACTCTGAACTTTAATAAATTTAATTGAACACCCCCTAATAAAGAAAGATCACCTTTTTTAAATGCGTACTGACCATTTTGCAACAAATTTCTGCTGTCATCTATAAGAATACTGAACTGAGGTCCGGCCTGCAAGGTGATAAGTTTTGATGGCCGGTAATTTAAAAGTATAGGTATGCTCAGATAGCTGAGCTGAAGATCATTAAATGAATTTTGATTTACCAGATTCTGATACACAGCTTTAAAGCCTGTTACAGTATCACTCTTAATTTGATTCCATAGTACTTCTGGTTGTATACCCAGTTTTTTGCTGAAGTTAATTTCTACAAAGCCTCCAATATGGTAACCAAGTGCATACTTGTCGCTAAAACCACTGCCTTCAATTTTGCCCATATTAGCACCCAGCTTGGGTCCGAATTTTATACCCTGTGCCGATGCACTTATACCAATGATGCTTACAATTAAAACGATCAGATATTTTTTCATGTAAATTGTTTTTAGTTTTTTAATAACGTCTAATTCAATGCCAATTCGTTTTTAAAGCTCGTAAAATATTGTTAAGGGTTGCTACCCACTGCTACTCATTTTTAATTTGCGTAAAATCAGTTTAGAAAATAAAGCCTGTCTGCACTGTATAAAGCATATTTAATTTATCGATACTGCTTAAGAGGTAATAATCAAAGTAAACTTGTGGATTGATATAGAATTTACCAATATACCAGCTAGCATCTAAGTTGAGGCCAAGGGATTGAAGATTGAATTTTGTATTGGAACTGAAATCATTTCTTATTCTTTGCGCTATTCTTGGTCTGTTTAAAAACAACCGGTCGCTTGGTTGTACTTCGTACCTGCTTGCTGCAAAAATGGACATGAAAGAAGGTTGTACATAAAAATAATCCTTCTTTCCCAACCCTTTTATTGTAAACTCCCTTTTAACAGATGGTATGAAACTGAAATCTTTTACGCCAATGGTAATGGTATCCTTTCTGTTTAGCAGAGGTAGAAAAAAAGTTTCAGTAAAGCTACCTGTTGAATAACCAACTGAAATACTTGGTTGATATTTTGTCCCGGTAAAAGTAAAATAACTGAATAAATCGTTTTTATAAGGAGTAGAATAATTTGAGCTTGTTTTTCTGCCAAAATATCTCGTAAAAGAAAAACCAAATTGAACGTCCTCGTTATTCTGATAATCAAATGAAGGAGTAATGGAATGTTGAATAATTTCAGAACTTCCATTACCTAACGAAATATAATTGTTATAGGTAATTCCGAATCCGCTTTTGTGTACGTAACTGATTGTTGGGTTGATTGATAAATTAAAAGATGATTGCTGCGAATTGAGTGCTACATTTTTAAGGCTAAACTGATTATTTCCAATTCCAACTCCCACTTGAAAATAACTCTTGGGAGCTTCGGCAGAATCAATCATTTTTAAAAACTCATCAACTGCTCTTTCAATAGAATCTTTATTAATAAATGTTGTATCTGTTTGTTGAGCATGAGCAGCAGAACAGGAAAACAGAATTGTAATAAATAACTGAACAAGAGTTTTTAACATAAACGATTTTGGTTGCGTTGCTAAGACTAAACCATTGCAATATAGTTTAAGAAACTCAAAAACTAAGTCAGCTCAATTAAAGTAACCTCGGGTAAAATACCTACCCTACCCGGGTATCCAATAAACCCAAAGCCCCGGTTTACATATAATTTTTGTGCAGCCTGCTCATACAAACCAGCCCATTGTTTGTAAACATATTTTACGGGGCTCCATCGAAAGCCCGGAATTTCAACACCAAACTGCATTCCATGTGTGTGGCCACTAAGTGTAAGATCAATATCACTAAAATGTTTTGTTACTTCAGATTCCCAATGTGAAGGATCATGACTCATTAATATTTTAAACGGAACTTCAGCAGCTCCTGCATGTGCATCTTTTAATTTTCCAAACGATGGAAAATTTACTTTAGCGCTTATATTATCTACACCCATTACTGCAATGAATTCTCCCTCACGTTCAATCATACTGTGTGCATTGTTTAATAATTTCCAGCCAAGTTGTTCATGGACCTTTGCTACGGCTGAGGCATTTGCCAGTTGTTTCATTTGTCGTTCTTCTTTTGTTTCGCCAGTAGGAAATCCATAATCATGATTACCTAAAGTAGCAAACACACCATGCTTTGCAGAAAGCAGTTGAAAAATATCAACATACTCATTCATTTCATCGGCACTATAATTTACAAGATCGCCGGTAAATAAAATTAAATCTGCATTTTGTTTGTTTATGAGATCAATCCCTTTTTTTACGGCTGCTTTATCAGTAAAACTTCCGCTATGTATATCGCTGATATGAATAATTTTAAACCCACTAAATACTGTGGGAAGGTTTGGAAACTGCAATGCAACTTTTTTAAGATTGTATTTGTATTTGTTACCAAAACCATATAACAAAGAGCCGAACAAGGTACCGCCTACTGCAAAACCTGCCCAGCTTAAAAAAGCAGAACGGGTAATACCAGCTTCTACACCTGCATTTTTTGGGTTGAGTGATGGTACAAACAAACTGGCCAGCCATTGAATTACTCTGCGCCCATCATCAATAAGAAAAAAAGCACTGGCAATAATTTTTGCAAAAAATAATCCGATAATTGTTGCAAATAAATAAGTACGTAACATACGATGCCAGTTTTCAAAACTGGTGTAAGCAAGTGCTAACATTAATGAAACTGATAAAATACTAATGCCCCAATACACTCCATAAACAATCCATTTTGTTTTGGTGGGCAAACCTTGGCTAAGCGATTTTACTGCCTGAAATACATAGAGGTCAACCAAAAGCAGTATCAACAGAAATATCCAGGAACCAGCTAATCTTTGCATAATAAAATAAAGTTGAGAAATCTAAAACAAATGCCCTGTTATTTTTAGGATTGTCTTTAAAAACAACCCTTTAAACGGGGATAACTATTGCTCCCGAATTTTATGCCGAACCCTTATTTTTGTCACAATGGCATTTACCATTTGCAACAACTTGTAAAATGAGTTTGCACAATAGAATTACTGAACCAAGAAGAGAGTGACATCCGCCCGACCTATCCATTCGGACGGGCAACTGACACTATGCAAAATTACTTAAGCCAGCTATATATAAATGAAACTTACATATTACGGTCATTCTTGTTTTAGTGTAGAAGCAAAAGGCAAAAAGCTTTTGTTTGATCCGTTTATTAGTGGTAATGAACTGGCAAAAGAGATAGATGTGAATACCATTGAAGCTGATTATATCTTAATCAGCCATGGACATTTTGATCATATTGCAGATGCAGTAATCATTGCCCAGCGTACGGGTGCACTCGTAATTTGTGCATGGGAAATTTATCAATGGCTCACTGCTCAAGGCGTTACCAAAATACTCCCTATGAATACGGGTGGAAAAAAAGTGTTCGATTTTGGAACTTTAAAATGCGTAGTAGCACAACATTCTTCTTCATTACCCGACGGGACATATGGCGGAAACCCAATGGGTTTTGTAATCAGCAGTGAAAAGAATTTTTATTATAGTGGCGATACTGCTTTAACGATGGAAATGCAATTAGTGCCGCAAGGTGCAGCTATTGATTTTTCAATAATGCCCATTGGTGATATTTTTACAATGGGCTATGAAGATGCTACAAGAGCAGCACACATGATTAATTGCCACACCGTAGTAGGTGTACATTACAATACATTTCCTTTGATTGTTTTGGATATAGAAAAAGCAAACGCACATTTTGTTAGAAATGGAATTGATTTAAAATTACCAGCTATTGGTGAAACCATTATACTTTAAAAACTAGAAATTACCTGCAGCTTGTAACTTGCAGTTTAAATTATGGGTAGAATAATAGGAATAGCAAATCAAAAAGGTGGTGTAGGAAAAACAACTACCGCAATTAACTTAGCAGCCAGCTTAGCTGTGCTGGAGTATAAAACATTGCTGGTAGATGCTGATCCGCAGGCTAACAGTACTACTGGTGTTGGTTTTGATTTACACAATGTACAGCAGAGCCTGTACGATTGTTTTGTAAATGGTGTAAATGCAAAAGATGTCATCTTAAAAACAGAAGTTCCCAATCTTGATTTAATTCCATCGCATATAGATTTGGTAGGTGCAGAAATTGAAATGATTAATCAGCCTAACAGAGAAGGGGTATTAAAACATCTGCTGGAGTCAATTAAAGATGATTATGATTTCTTGATTATTGATTGTTCTCCATCGCTTGGTTTAATTACTGTAAATGCATTAACTGCTTCTGATGCGGTGGTTATTCCTGTGCAAACAGAATTTTTTGCATTAGAAGGTTTAGGCAAATTACTTAATACCGTAAAAATTGTGCAGAGCCGTTTAAACACATCACTGGCGATTGAAGGAATTTTAATGACCATGTATGATGGCCGTTTACGTTTGTGCAATCAAGTGGTTAGTGAAGTACGCCGCCATTTTGAAGGTATTGTTTTTGAAACCATTATTCATAGGAATACGAAGCTGAGCGAAGCACCAAGTTTTGGCAAACCTGTTATTTTATACGACGCTGACAGCAAAGGGGCTATCAATTATTTAAATCTTGCCAAAGAAATATTACAACGGAATAACCTCACCAAAATAAAACAGGAAGATAAAATTTTAGAGATGGGTGAAGAAGAAATCAATTAAATTTTCTTTTTGAGCAATTTGCAAGCATTTACTTACTCAATTTTCGTTGCAATTAAATAAGGATAATTTATTCCTGTTTTTAGAGTCATACAAAATCGATACTTCTGCCGATCAAAATAAGCCTCTTCGTTTTCTAAATTTTTCTGTTTATTGAAATCTCCTACTTTTTAGGGATTGACTCCCTTTGACGTTTATTTCATATTTGTTGAGATATTCATTTTTACAATCTTATTCAACAAACAATGAAATTCTTCTGCACTTTATTTTCAATTCTATTTACTGCCCATTTAAATGCTCAGGCTGTAAAAACATTTGATATTTTTTCATACAAAGAGCCTGCAGGTTTTCAACTACAAAAGAATCAAGGTTATTTAGTGTATCAAACAAATGAAGGCAAAAACTATTGTCAGTTGTTTTTGTATCCTGCAGCTATAGGTCAAAAAGATGTGGAAAAAGATTTTTTAAAATCCTGGGATTACTTTGCCCGCAACCCTTCTCAAAAAGTAAGTGATCCGGAAACAAAAGAAAAAGATACAGTGAATGGATGGCAATCTATATTAGGTGCTGCAAGAGGCAGTTTTAATAAACAAATGTTCGCCGTAACAGTTTCAACTTTTACAAATGAAGATATTACTTATGCTATTGCTTCTGTTTTTACTGATAAAAAATACATTCCGGTTGCACAGGAGTTTATATCAAATGTAAATCCGGATGAAAAGAAGTTTGTTCGCACCGAAAATAAAAACCCAGCTGCAAATACAAATACCGGCAATACACAACAAACTATAAACAATAGCATCACATTATTCAAAACCAATTTTGATGATGGCTGGACCAGCATCATTACAAAAGACTATGTACAGGTTACAAAAAACGGAACTGAAGTAAGGCTTTATTATGTGGATGCAAAAATGGACCAGCAACGCAATACAAATAGCAATGTGTTTGAACCTTATTACTGGGATGCCATTGTAAAACCTGCTTTCAATACCGGCCAAACATTTGTAAGGGAAAAAGAACAATACAGTTATGGCAAGGAAGATATTTGGGAAGCTGCTGTAACCAATAAACAAACCGGTAAAGCAGGCTATCTCGCTATGCGATTGGTATTTAGTAATGGTGCTTGCAGGCCCATTGTTGTAATAGCGCCAGATAAAAATTCGTACTACAGCTTTTTTGGTACTAATGAAGATTTTACAAAAATGTTTTCTTATAACAAATTTGCAGTGGCTCAAAACGATTTGATTGGAAAATGGAAAAGTTTTGAAGCTGCCAGTATGGATTATTACAGCATTTATTCAGGTGATTATGCCGGCATGGCCACCGCTTCTACCAATGATGAGTTTGTTTTTAACAGTAACGGAACCTATCAAAGTGAACATGCAGGAACCATTACTTTCAACGGATCACTATCCCATGGTAAATCTGCTTACAAAGGAACATTCGGTGTTGATCAATGGAACCTCACAGCTTCTAACCGGGGGCCTAACGACCCTGGAGAATTCTCTTGCCAATTTGAAGCAGTGAAAAGTGGTGTTGTATTACGACTTACAAGTAAAAAATTTACAGGAATGCAAATGAGTCTTTTTAAAACAAATTAACATACAATGAAACAATTTTTATTATTACAATTTATAATGGCAACCATTACCGGAAACGCACAAACCAATACTGCTTATTCCAATACAAAAAGCTTTGATATTTTTTCTTACATCAGCCCTGCGGGTTTTATAGTAAAAGACAATAGTGCCAAATTATTTTTAAGCAAAACCGAAGGTAAAAATTATTGCCAGCTATTCATCTATCCTGCAACAACCGGGGAAACTGATGTAGAAAAAGACTTTGTAAAAAACTGGAATTTCTTTGCCCGTAATCCTGTTGAGAAGGTAAACGATCCCGAAACAAAAGAAACGGATTCTTTAAACGGATGGCAAACCATTATGGGCGCTGCCAAAGGTATTTATGCCAAACAATCTTTTGTTATAATTGTAAACACTTTTACAAAAGAAGACATTACTTATTATGTTGCTGCTGTTTTCACCGATATAAAATTTATACCTGTTGTTCAGGAATTTATTGCAGGTGTAAACCCTGATGAAAAGAAATTTGTACGTAGTTCACAACAACAACCTCAACAGAATACTACAATACAAAACAATACACAGCCTTACGGCAGTACGAGTATTACAAAATCCACCACCAACTTTGATGATGGCTGGGTTGCCAATGCGTTACCAGATTTTGTGAAACTAACAAAGGCAGGAACCGAATTGCGTTTGCATTATATTGATAAGTCATTAGATGATGCAAGACCCAATACCGTTGATGCACCTGAATATTACTGGAGTAAATATGTAGAACCTTATTTTACTGTAAGCGATCCGCAAAAATGGAGCGGCGTACAATACCCGGTTATTTATCACCTGCAAGGCAATGCTGTAGAAAGAGCAACAAGCAAACAATGTTTTGTAGCTATCAAAATTGTGTATGGCGGCGGCGCAAGACCCGTTGTGGTGATTGCTCCCAACCAAAGTATTTACCAGCAACAGTTTCCTCATCCAAACGATATCGACCCATTTCTAAATGCCAACAGATTTGCAGTAACTGCAAATGATATCGTTGGCACATGGAAAGGTGGCGGCGGTGGCGGAGTGGAATACTACAATGCTTATTCCGGCACTTACGCAGGCATGAGTGCGGTATCAAGTACCGATGAATTTACTTTTAACAATGATGGCACTTACAGCAGCATGTACCGTTCTGCAAGTATGAACAATGGTGGTGCACAGTTTGGCGGACAGGATTTTAAAGGAAATTTTTCAGTAACAGACTGGAGCCTCACCGCTAATAACAGATACGGGGGGAAAACCACCACTTACAATGCACAGCTCATAGCAGTAAAAAATGGCTACCTCTTGTATATAGCAGACAAAGACAACCCTTCCATAAATTATACTTTATACAAATCAAAATAAAAAATACAAATTATGAAACAAGTACTTATCTGCCTGACTTTAATCCTCACAATACAAAAAGGCTTTACACAGGAAAGACCTTATGTTCAGTTTAATTATATACTTCCTGAATCGTACGAAACCGCTTATGAGGCTGACAAGATACTGGTGTACAACCAGGAAAGAAAGATTTGTGTTATCATTTATTCCCCTTACAAAGCAGGCAGCAATATTGATGAGAACTTTATGCAGCTATGGAATACGCCTCAAAGATATATAGAGGGATATTATACAGGTGAAGCGTATAAAAGAAACAGTACGAAGGTAAATGGATATCAAATGATGAACGGAGCCTTTGAAGGAGAATCAAACGGCCAGCTATTTAAAAAAACAGTTCAATTGTACCAGGATGGAAATAGTTGTAATGCAGTAATTGCATTTGCTGATAGGGAAACAAACGAACAGCTTCAATCATTCTGGAAAAGCCTGCAAATCATTCCAAAGGCAATTCCACTTTCCCCGCTACAGAAGGCCTATAATTGGTACAGAATCGTTAGAGGCACTACTGCTGCTTCATTTACTCCTGAGTCATTTCAGTCATTGAATAATTTAAACTTCACTGGATTTTTTACATCGAACGGTTTTTATATGCAAACCTTAGGCGACAGTTTATATCACCTGCGTGTATTGCCCAATCTTCAAATATTATCCATTGGTCAAACTCAGTTTTCTACTGCCGCAGCCATTAATATCGGTAGCCTGCCTGCACTAAAACAAGTAGATGCTGTTAACCAGGGAATGCAAATACCCATGTCTGATGCCGGCTTACAGGGATTGAGTAATTCATTAACTCTTGAAGAAATACGATTGATAGCACCTTCTATGCCCAATGTTACAAATGCAGGGATGGTTCACCTTTCCAGAATGACAAAACTAAAAACATTATCGCTTGGAAGGGCAGATGCTGTAACCATAGTTGGCTTAGAGCAATTGGTTTCATTGAAACAGCTTATTAATCTCGACCTGTCAGGTGCCAATTTAACCGATGCTGATATCCCCCGAATTATAACTGCTCTCAGCCAAATGCCTTCCTTACAAGTGTTCATTATTAGATACTCATTAATTACAGAAGCAGGTGCAGCACAGATAAGAACAGCAAGGACGCCACTTGTTGTAATCAGATAAAATATAAAGTAGAGAAATAATGCATTTACAGGAAATCGTTGTTATCTAAAAACTATTCAAAATGAAAAAAACAATCGTTGTTATAACCTTACTCATTGTTACATTTTGCTGCTTTGCGCAAAAACCCATTGATGAAGAGAAAGTAAAAAAAGCGGTGGTACTCATGCAGAAAATGATGAGCGACCCCGGCCAGATGCAAAACGTAATGACTGAAATGCAGGCATTGAAGTTAAGCAGTGCAGAAGAAAAAGAAGCAAAAACAAGAATACAAACAATAGCCATAAAGCAGGCAAGTGAAATAAAAAAGCAGGCAATGTCCACCGGCGGCATTACCGAAAAACAAATTACCGAGTTTAAAGAAAACAAAGACCGTATTGTTCCTGTGAGAGATGAAGTAAGAATTAATGCAGTGCTTAAAAGAGATTTGAGTGATGGCGAAATAAAAATTTATTGTAAAGCTGTATTTGAAGCAGTAAAGAAAGAAATGAATCCGGCCGCTGTTTCGCAGGCAGAAATAATCTATGCAAAACTCAAAGCAAAATATCCATCAACAACTGCTATGGGTAACGGAGCCATCAGTTGCTATTTATATAATCTTACCCAGCAAAGTATTTACATCATGGGCAAAGTATGCAGCCTGGATGCAGGCGATGCAAACAACCTGAACAACTATGCAGCACTGCTTACCAATCATGGTGTGGAGCAGGGTGCAATACCTATCTTAAATTATCTCAATAGAAAATATGCAAAAAGCCCTGTGGTAATGAGTAATCTTTCTTTAGCATGGATGGGATTGGGTGAATTTAAAACTGCTGAAAAATATGCCGACAGTTGCATCCGATTTTTTCCGGGCAATGCTGCACAGGCGCATTATGTAAAAGCTGTAGTTAAAGAAAGTGAAGGCAACAGGCAGGGTGCTATAGAAGAACTGAAACAAAGTATTGGTGAAAGTTATAGTGCTGAGAAAGCAACCTTGCTGAGAAAAATGGGCGGAAAGCTTTCTGCCTCCGACCATAAAAAAAAGTTACCTGCAGATGCATTGGGATTATCAAGATTTAATTTCCCCGGCCTGCCTAAAAGCTATGAAGCAGCAGTAAACTCTACATTAGAATGGGAAACATTTTATAAGAATTTAGAAAGCAGTATAATAGAACTGAAGATAAAAACAGAACGGCTGAAAAAATTGTATGATGCAAAAGCAACAGCAGATGCAAAAGCAGCCATCGATTTTGCCAAACAAAAAAAGGGCAGCAGTTATGCTTTTGCTTTCAAGAACAATACCAATCAAAGCTGGAATAATTTTTATCAATTACTGGACGAAGAGTTTGTGAAAAAAGAAGAACAGTTCATGAAAGAAGCCAGACAGCTAACTGAAAAAAACAGCAAAATGCTGGATGAACTGGATACAATTGTAAAAGTACATCTGGCAAAACGATTTGAACAGGATGCTTTGGGAAAAAAGTTTACAGATGCAGAAGCATGCAATGCGTATAAGGAAGCGTATGACAACTATATGCAACCGGCCAATACAATGTTTGAAAAGTTTTATTCATCTTATATAGATCATAAAATAAAAATGACCAATGAACTAGTATATGCAGGTAAACAGTTTATGGATAAGGAGTATTATGAATATTATGCCAGCAATGCAAAGCTGCAGTTTTTATATGCCCTGCAATCGGTGAGTTATGAAATACCAAGTTATTCTCCTGGCAACCTTGGAGGTTATGCTGCTGCTTGTATAAATGTAAAAACTAATTCTTTTACAAATAAAGGGTTATCTAAATGGGAAGATATTAACTGCGGTAACAAATGGTCAATGCAATTACCTGGCAGTGGCGTTTCTACAGACTGTAACAAAATCACTTTTACATTTGATATCCTTTTCGCTGAAGGCTCTTTTTCTCAGGATTTGTTTACCGGAAAAATGACCAACATTACTTTAGAAGCAGGCGTAGATATTGGCTCAAAGAAAGTTACCGACAAACTTGGAGTTGAAGTAGGTGGTGTTGGTATTGAGGGGGGTGTAACTATTGAAATTGACGGAACCGGGGTTAATGGTTGGGAAGTGAAAGATTATGGTGTAAAAGGGAAAGTTGGTCTGGAAGGTGGCAAAATTACTTTAATTGGCGCTGAGGGAAAAGTATCTATCAAATCGGGCAAATCATCCTTCGAAGTAAAATCTGATATGAGCAAGGCCAGCGTAAGCTATAAATAAAACCCTATGAACAGATTTATACCAATATTTTTTACACTTACTGTTGTTATTTTTCTTAAAGCTAATACACAGGTTAACTGCAACACTCTTGATGTAAACAAAGTACCCGGCAAATGGGTATGGGCAAGCGCAACACCTTCTTTTCAGGATGCCATCCCTGCCAGCCAATGGAAATTTTGTGAACCAATACGAAAAGAAATGCAACGCATAATGCCGGTAGCTTTAGATGGATTATATGCCACTAACAGCATTGCCTTTCCAAAAAATAAAAGCATTTGGTACATCCCTTCAAGCCCCAACAATTACGAAAACTATTTTATGCTGAAAAAATATGAATGCCTAAAGGGGTATAACAAACTGCAGCCGGAAGGTGAAACCGGCTGCTGGATCTACTTTTCAGTGAATAGCTTAGAGGGTCACAAGTTTCCTTTGCCTGCCGGTGGAAACGGAATGAAGTTTTATGCAAATGAATCGGGCCTTCGTATAGCAAATATTGAAGTGAAAACCGATGCAGCAGGTAACAAAATAATCTACAGCCAATACAGGCCAGAACAAGTGATCAAACATTGCTACTTTTTTTCACCAAGAAATGATTTGCCTGTCAGAAAAATTACCAATAAAGAATTATACACATCCTATAAACTACACCATGAAAAAAGGTTAGCAGAAGCTATACCCCGGCAAGAAAAAATTGCTGCCGACTATGAAAAAATTTACAATAGTCTTAGTGCAGCCGAAAAACAAAAAGGCGATTACAGAACCCAGCAGTATCGAACAAGTGCGGCCTATTTAAAAAGCCTCAAAGAAGAAAGAGAAAAAATAATTCCCTGGTTTACAGATGCGCTTAAGCAGCCAAACATCAATGCGGTTGCTTACGTAAAAAATGTAGACTATTATTATTTTAAACCAGAAGAGTTGGTGGCACCCGCTGAAGAGGGATATAATGTCTGGGTGGATAATGCAAATTTTTTTGATAAAACAAAACCAAAAGATGTCATACAATGTATTGCTTTATACCTCCGGAGAGATGACGGAGATCTGCCTAAAAAAAATTTCATGAATTTAGTATTCAGCCAGTTTAACTTAGATGTGCTGGCTAAAATAGTCGGCGAACAGTCGAAGAATCCAAATGGCATCAATACAATCAATGCATCATTGGGCGAACAAAAAATTACCACTAAAACAAATCAGTCAGCTATTAATGCCTACAATTACAGTTTTGAAATAAATACTGTTAACCAGTTTCCGGCAGGTTGGCTGGGTATGAAAAATAATACGGTGCAGCAATATGAAAATAAAAACTGGCTGGCATTTACCAAAGATGGTTACTGCTATCCGCAACAATTCAACAAAGAAATAAAAGACAACTTCAATCTTTCATTTGATTTAAGCTGGAATAAAGATATTGCCTACAACAGCGGATTGTTTACAGTAAGTTTTTCCGAAATCCCCTACGACAATGTTGGCGAAAGATATAAAATGGATGATAACCAAGAACAATACTGGAGTTTCTACGACAGCTATGTGGGCAAGTTCAGCCGCGTAATGATTTGGTTTGATCCTTACTGGAATGGTGGTGGCACATTGGAAGTATATTCCTATGATAAAAACGAAACGGTTGGTATAAAAAAACACATTACGTTACCGGAGTTTTATATGGCAAAGAACAGTCACCAACTAAAAATTCAACGAAAAGGAAATTCACTATTGGTGTTTATCAACGATAAAAAAGAAGCGGAGATTGAAAATGTTTTTATCCCATCTGTAAAATACAACCTGTATACTTTCAGCAGGTATAAAGGAAATAACAGCGATAATAAGAATGATGTGTTTTACCTGAATAACATTAAAACATCTTATTAAAAAAATATCAAGCTATGAAAATAGTAATATCATTTTTCTGCCTGCTGCTTATTACACAGCAAATTTTTGCACAGCAAAACGCAAATCAACTACAGGGAAGATGGGTGGGCACTTATGGCAACAATGAAAAAGAGGCCCCCTATTATTTTTCATTTGAATTTTTACCGGAAGGAAAAATGAATGTTGTAAACCAGAATAATAAAATTCTGGCTCAGGGTACATTTTCGCTCAAAGAAGATAATATTAAAATAGTTTACAAATACACGAATGAAGTATTTCAATATGCCTGCAACGCTAATTTAAACAACACATCCAATAATTTAAGCGGAACATGGCAGCGTGTAGCAGATGCCGGCAGCAATAATAAATTTTCACAAATGGGTAAATGGACTATGAAAAAAACGGCTTCAAACGAAGGTCCTGCTATAAAAGATGATTCACTTGTTGTTTTCAATCCGGTGAAAAATAAAGATATTACACCCATCATCAAAAAAGTATACAACGTCAGCAATATAAAAATTTGTACCAATTTCCCTCCTTCAAACAGCCTTCCTTTACCGCCCCGTGTTCCATCTAATTATCTTACGCAGTACAAAATAAATACGGATGGATCTGTTTCAGATGTAGCTATTATACGTCAGTCGCTTGCTACCTACACAGATAAAATGTGGGAACCGGGAGAAACAATCACCGTTAGTTTTGATATCATTGGTGGAAGTTTATACCTAATTGACCTGGTAAAACAATTTGCCAAAGAATGGGAATTGTATGCGAATATAAAAATCGAATTTGTTCCAAATTTGGCAGACGGTAAAATAAGGGTTGGATTTAAAGAAGGTGCTGGCTCCTATTCAATGATTGGCCGTGATGCATTAACTGCCCCGGTTACACAAAACACGATGAATTTTGGCTGGCTAACCACTGTAGACAACAATTTTGCAAGACAGGTGATACTGCATGAATTTGGTCATGCATTGGGATTTGTTCATGAACACCAAACATTTGGTACTGCAATTCCATGGGACAAAGAAAAAGTATATGCATTTTATGCGGAGCCTCCCGGCAGTTGGTCAAGAGAAAAAGTGGATCAAAATATTTTTTATAAATTTTCATATCCATCCACCAACTATTCTTCTTTCGACAGACAATCAATTATGTTATATCCTGTTCCAAAAGAATTTACATCAACCGGCGACAGTATTCCGTGGAATATGGAACTTTCATCAACCGATAAACAGTATGCTGCCTTATTCTACCCCTTCCCCACTCCCCCACCAACTGCAACAGGTATTTTAAAAACAGGAGATGACTGCGACGAGATTGCATTTACTGTAGAATTTGATGCAGTAGCAAGAGATAAAGTTGAGTTTAACTTTCAGTTGGGAGAGAAGAATGGCAAAAAAGTAACCTGGTGGAAACAGATAGGCATACCCCAAAATGATTATGGTGATGGTATTATGTGGGTGCAAAACCATTCGCTGATACAGGCTGAAAATATCACTTCAAAACAAATACTGGCAGACTTTGCATCGTTGAATAAAAACGGGAGTATCAGTTTCTGGAAAGCTAAATTATTCGGAGTACACACAGCACTATCTTACAAATGGAATATCATGCAGGCATTACATGGTGGTTGCAGGGTTACTTTGATTTGGCAAAAGGACCGATGTTTATAAACAGGCTCTGAAAGTAAAATTGTAATCAATCAAACCGAAAACAAAATCGATCGCTCCAATAAAGTAAGTCTGGAATTCTGAATTATTTGTAATCGATCAACTTTAAAGTCATAGAAAGCTTTATGAAAGAGTTCGTTTATTTCTAACCAGATTCCTTATACAATATTTGAAATAATTGCACCCGCTATTTTCAAAAGAAATAAATGGCAAAGTAGCAAATCAATAAATATCCTGTTTTTAGAGGATGCCGGTTGTAATTACAGAGCTGTAGTTTTAAAAACTGAATACGAAACAATGAAACCAAAAAAATCATACTTTATTTTTCTTTTTATTGCTGCACTTTTTCATTTCAGTTGCAAAACAGTACCTGTTACCGGCCGCAAACAAATGAACCTGGTTCCTGATTTTATGATAAAGGAAATGGCATTTACACAATATGATTCTGTTGTAAAAGTAAGTGCAAAACTTTCGCAGTTTGATGAACGGGCACAAATGGTAACAAGAGTAGGTACTAAAATTCAGAATGCAGTAGAAAATTATTTGCAGCAAAACAACATGAGTAAAGAACTCAAAACCTTTCAATGGGAGTTTAATACCATTAACGAAAATATTATAAATGCATGGTGTATGCCGGGTGGCAAAGTAGTTGTATACACCGGTTTGCTTCCTGTAACACAAAATGAAACTGCATTGGCAGTTGTTATGGGTCACGAAATAGCACATGCCATTGCCAGACACGGTAATGAACGCATGAGCCAGGCATTGGTAATTGGACTTGGCGGAATCGTTTTGGAAGAAGCACTCAAAGAAAAGAAAACTGAGACACAACTTTTGTTTCTTGGATTATACTTTATTGGTTCAAAGCTGGCCTATGAATTACCCAACAGCCGCCTGCAGGAAAGTGAAGCAGATAAACTCGGTTTGATTTTTATGAGCATGGCCGGTTATAATCCTGATGAGGCTGTTCTCTTTTGGCAGCGAATGGCGGCTGTAAATACGAGTGGTAAACTGCCAGAGTTTTTATCAACCCACCCCAGTGATGAAACAAGAATAAAAAAATTATCAGCATTAATTCCGGAGATAAAAACAAATTATTTTAAACCTCTTTAACATGAAGAATTTTCTTTTGATAGTTGCCTGTTTATTTTCATTTCAATTATATGCATTTGATACCTGGTGGCATACAGAGTGCACACGCAAGGCTGCAACCGCCAATGGTTTTTCAGGTGATGCAAGACTGGCAATGCAGGTATCTAATTATTTCACAGATTATTTAAGCGTTGGTAATGACAAATTAAAAGAATACACAGAAGGAAAATTAGAAGTTGAAATAGAAGAGTGTTATACGTACATGCACTTTGATGCTATTTTTACCAATCAGGATATTGAACAAAACTGGCAGGTGCTGTTTGATAATACAGCAAAGAGCCTGCGGAAACATGCCGGTGCCAGTATTGCAAAACCGGGTTTTCGGTTGATAGTTTTTTTTAATATCCTAGGAGCAAGTCTTCATACTGTGCAGGATTTTTATTCGCATTCCAACTGGGTAAATCTGCATACGAAAATGAATGTAAGCCCCATTCCTGTTTGGTATGATGTAACAACGGAAGAAAGAAACAAATTAGCATTGGCAACAGGTGCTTATCCGGATGGCTCCGTTAAAGGCAAACTCAATCATGCTGATTTGAATAAAGATTTTTCACTGAGACCTTTGAATAAGGAAGCAGTGGAAACAGCAGAAAGAGCTTCTATTGATTGGATAAAAAGATTGATGGAAGCAGTGCCGGAAGTGCCTTGGTCTGAGTTAAAGGCATATAATATTCAAAACAATCAAACCATGAAACGTTTTCTGGTTTCACTAGATGCAACTTTTCTTACCACCACTTCTATAGTAGCCGGTCATTTTGACGGCCCAAAGCCTGCAAAGTTTGTATTTGACCGTGAAAAAAATTTACCCAAAGAAAGAGCACAGGCAGCAGCAGCACTGGGCCTCACACTCAATCAATATGATTTGAATATTCGAATGACTGGAAATGAATTTAATCTTCCATCACCTTATTGGGCAGGCTTTATGGGCTATCATATTGTAAGAGAACTTGCACTGGGTTTATCCCACAACAGGAAACTTTATCTCAAAACAATGAAAAATAAATAACTGATCTATTCACTAAATACCAAACAACATGAAACAAACAATCAATTCCATCATTCTTCTTTTTCTTTTTAGTTCCTGCAATTTCAGCAAAGGTGTTAAAGCCGATTTATCCACTGGCCTATCTGCATCTTACAATGGATTTGCCATTGATGACATCTATTTAGCGGAAGGGGAAGAGAGAAAAAAATTAAACACCAATCAAATAATGCTTGGCAGTTTAATTAACGTTCAGGTTACCGGCGTATCTAACTACAAAGAAGAAAACGGAAAAGTGTTTCCGGGTTGTACCATTATTCTTACAGACACTTCTGGTAAGGAATTATTAAATGTACCCGATGCTTTCGGTAATATGAATGATGGTATTAAAAAAGAAGAAGGCACAAACCTGCGTGCCTACCTTACAACCGGTGATCCCATGACATCAGGGCAAACTTATCATTTAAAATGCCGTTTCTATGATAAGAAAAATAAGGAGAGTGAAATAATAGCTGATGTTGATTTAGTGATAAAGTGAGTAATTGATTGGCCTTATCAACAAACAGATTTATGAATAATAACTTATATGCACTCAAAAAATCATGTTTTTTAGGGATGTAAAACAACAGTTTCGTAATCTACATTTATACCAGAAAATTATTTTACCGTCAAACAAAAAAAATTACAATGCGTATCATTCTTATTTCATTTCTGATGCTTATTGCATCTGTTTCTTTTTCACAACTTCCTGGTGTATACCTCAATCTTACCAACCCCGGAGGTGCAAGAATAAACGGTACAAGTCAACTGAAAGGATATGAAAAATGGATCCAGGCGATTACCTTTAGTACAGGTGGAAGCAATAATACACAAGTAAATTTCACTATGGAAATTTCAGGAGCTTCCGCTGATTTGATGGCTGCTATGAACAATGGTTCTCTGTTGCCAAAAGGACAAATCAGTTCGCTTGACTATGGCGGCGGGGGCAATACCAGGATGGTGTACACCATTACAATGCAAAACATCCGTGTACTTGCCTGTAATGATGTAATGGGTTGTGATAAAGCATTAGTTACTTCCGTTCAACTGCAGGCAACACGAATTGGATGGACTTATTATGAACAAACCCCTGATGGAAGAATTGTCGTATCAAGAAAATATGGCTATGATGCTGAAACAGGGCAACCCTGGGAGAAGTTTTAAAGCAATCGCAATACAAAAACAACAAGAAGTCGTTATTAAATCATTTGCAATTTCGCCGCTTTACGTATAAGTGAAGCGGTGTTTTTTACATTGAATTTTACAAGCAGGTTTTTACGGTGTGTGTCAACTGTGGTTACACCAATAAACAGTTTAGCGGCAATCTCCTGGTTGGTTAAACCATCAGCCACCAATTCCAATACTTCTTTTTCTCTGCGAGTAAGTGATGGTTTATCATCCTTACCTTCTTCAACCACACGCAAAGTATCTGTTACTTCACGACTCATATAGGTGCCGCCTTTTACAACCATTTGCAGTGCTTCAATAATTTCATTACGCTCTGCATTTTTTAAAAGATAACCGCTGGCGCCGTTCTCCGTCATCTTATCAATAAAACTAAACTGGTTAAAAGTGCTTAAAGCAATCACCATCGTTTGCGGATAGTTTTCTTTCACCTGTTTACACAATTCAATACCGCTTTCATGGCTCAGGTTGATGTCCATGAGTATCACATCAGGCTGCTGCTGTTTTAAAAAAGATAAGCAGGAGGCCGTGTTGGAAGCATGACCCACCACTTTCACTCCTGCTTCATTTTGCAGTAACGACTGAATGCCTTCAATCACCATAAAATGGTCGTCAACAATAAATACAGTTACAGGTTTCATCTGTTAATTTTTATTACTCATTTCATATATTCAGTTCTATGGTTATACTGGTGCCTTTATCTTTTCCTGAAACAATCTTCAGACTGCCCTTTAAATACTCCACTCGGTTTTTAATATTACTCCAGCCAATACCTTTTACTATATTCAAGCTGTTTACATCAAAACCTTTCCCATCATCTTCAACAGTTATTTGCAATTGATTATTGTGCAATTGTAATTGCACAATTGCTTCTTTAGCTGCTGCATGTTTTATTGCATTATTGATGAGTTCCTGAATAATACGGTAAATAATTATTTCTGTATTCTGATTAAGCTTTAACTGATCCATTCCAAAAGAATGATAGTTTACTTTGAGTACACCACTTGCAGTAATATTACTGCAAAAATCTTTCAAGGCTGTATCTAATCCAAACTTTACCAAACTTTCCGGCATGAGGTTATGCGCCACCATGCGGAGTTCTTTAATAGAACTGTCCAGCATATCCATGCTGCGTTCAAATGCCAGTGCATTGTCGGGGGTAAGTACTAAATTTTCTTTCATGGTATTAAAGGAGTATTTAATGCCGCTGAGCATACCACCAAGGCCGTCGTGCAGGTCTTTTGCAAGACGTGTACGTTCTTCTTCCTGGCCCTGCAATACTGCTTCTGCGGCAAGTAATTGTTTTTCGTTTTCTAATGTTGCAATTTGCTGTTGCTGAAGTTTTTGTTTCTGTTTGTATGTGCGGTAGGCAAACAGGCTGATGATTAATAATGTAATAAATGAACCAGCCAGGACAAAATTCCAAAGCTTATTAATTTTACTGTCCTTTTCCAACTGAAGAATAGCATTATTCTTTTTTTCTGTTTCATATTTTTTTTCAAGATTAGCGGATTGTTGGGACAGGGTTGATCTTACATAATCTCCAAGGATGGATTCAGAATTCAAATCAAATCTTGCTCCTTCAACCGGCTTCCCGGAAGCGTATGCAATTCTTGAAAGTATTCGTAAAGCTGTAGACTCCTCTCTTTTAGTTTGATTTTTTTGACTTAATCTGAGCGCTTCATTTGCAAACACTTCTGCTTTTGCAAAATCTTTTTGCTGCAGATAGCAGACTGCAATCCCGAACAAAGAAGCTAACTCCATATCTGTAGAACCGCTTTCCCTGCTAAGCAATAAAGAACGTTGCGCATAAGGAAGTATTTTATCATACACCCCTTGCCTTTCCCATATACTTGCCACTGCAAGTAATCCTCCTGCTTCGTATCGCTTGTCTTTTTCTTCAATAGCTATCTGCAAACCTTCTTTAGCGAGCTTCTCTGCCTGCAGTAACATTTTCTTATCCCGGTATGAAAAGGATAAATTAAGAAGTATTTGGCTTAGCGACAATTGATCCTTCAACTCCTTTGCAAGCACTCTTGCTTTTTCTCCAAATGAAATTGATTGATCATATTGCGCTCTTTCGTTAAGGAGCACCTGTAATACTCCATTCAACTGCATTTGAATATTCTTATTTTTAGGATCAGCGCTCTTTTCAATCAGTTTTACACCTTCCAAATAATATGGAATCGCTTCTTCACTATTCGACATTTGCTGATGTGCAATGCCGATATTAAGTAATGATACACCAATAAGAAATGTGTCTTTTTCAATTCGGGATAAGTCAAGCGCTTGTTGATTAAAATATATTCCTGAATCGTACCTACCCGTTACATACATAATAGAGCTGTAATAAATAATAGATTTTATAGCCCCTTTACTATACTTAATTTTTTCACTGATGACCCTTGCTTTCTGATAATAATCTCCTGCTTTTGCCGGATCGTTATTTTCAATTGCCGCTCCAGCTTTGAGATAAAGTTCGACGCCAGATGAGTCTTCTTTGGCCTTTATTATCAATTGTATCAAACTGTCTTTTGTTGTGTTACTTTGCGCAGTTGTTTGCAAAACAAACATCCATAACACCAATGTAGACAAGGCATTTTTCTTCATAACAAAAATTTAATCCTGTTTCGGTTACAAATTACTTCTGTTTCCCTTTTATAAAACTCCCCCTTTTTCATGATTTTTTTCTTTCTCTTTAAATATCCTGTTTTTTAGGGATTGACCGCTATTGCAGATAGTATCATATTTACAATGTAAATTAAACCATCGTTTATGCGTTACATCTTTTTGCTCTTTATAGTTTCCTTTTACACGTCTAAGGTAAAAGGACAGGGTCTTGCGTTGAATAATACAGGTACTGCAGCAGATGGTAGTGCCATGCTGGATGTAAGCTCTACAACAAAAGGCGCATTGATACCACGAATGTTGCTGGCACAACGTACCGCCATTGCAACACCTGCAACAGGTTTACTGGTGTATCAAACAGATGCACTTAATGGTTTTTATTACAATGCCGGTACACCTGCCGCACCTAACTGGATTCGTTTGAGTGCAGAAAACTATTGGACACTAAACGGAACAAATATCTACAATAATAATACAGGTAATGTGGGTATCGGAATTACTAATCCCACTGAAAAATTACATGTAAGCGGATCTGCACAAAACATCTCAACATTTAACGGCGGAAACCAAATGTATATAACGCTTTCTGAAAACGGAACACCAAAAGGATATATTGGCAGTTTTAATCAAAGTGTAACAACAGATGATGTTGATTTTGGAACATACGGTGGAACAACTGGTGCGCTACATTTTATAACACAAGCAACACCAAGGTTAACGGTGGGCAACTCGGGTAATGTAGGTGTTGGTATTAACCCTTCATTTTTGTTACACACAGGTACAGGAGCAGTACGTATAGAAGGTCCGTCTGTTGCCACAGGCACCATGTTGAGTATGGGCGGGTTTGGAAGAATATTTGTAGATGCCCCGGGCATTGCTGGTGGCCGCTTAACCATGCTCGAGAATGGAAATTTGGGTATTGGAAATATCAGCCCGGGTTATTTACTGGATATTGGTGGGCGTATGCGTTTAGGTCATGAAGTTAGTACAGCCCAAACTTCAGGGGTATGGTTTAACGGAAGTACAAATACAGAACGTGCATTTATTGGAATGGAAAATGATAATTCTATCGGATTTTACGGAGCTGGTTCGGGTTGGTCCTTTACCATGAATGTAAATTCAGGCAAAGTAAAAATTGCTGATGGTACACAGGCAAACGGAAGGGTATTAACCAGCGATGCAACAGGTACTGCAAGCTGGACACAATTAAACAGTACACAATCTGTAAGAATCGGAAGCTTTGGCGGCGGTGTAAGCATTCCATTTGCAGATATGGGTTTAAGCCCGTCAGCAGGAACTGCAAGATATACAACGGCACAAATTACACTTCCGCCGGGAAGGTGGGTGGTTATGGCCAATTTACTCATTAATGGTGGCACTATGTCCTCAGGCGGTGGTGTTTGGGTAAGAACTTTTCTTTCAGAAAGTCCTGTTGTTAATGCTGTAACAAGTGATATTGTACTCGGTACAGGAGGGCTCATAAGCGGAGGCTTTAGTTTCTCAAATGTATTCTCCATTTGCTCAGGTCAGATATTTATTAACAATACAAGCGGAGCCAATAAAACTTATTATCTATGGTGTGCAGTAGAAAGAAATTCTTCTGTACTAGCCGCTTTTTCAATTGGAGCCATCGGCAGCAGTTTCTGGTCAGAAAACCAGTTATTTGCCATACCCATGAACTAAAATAAATCTCCTATTTTTCAAGGATTGATATACAGTTTCCTTGTATCTAATTTTAGGTTTCAATTTTTTAATCCCTAAACTGTCTTCGTATGCGTCACATTTATATTCTTTTTATAGGCCTCTTTGCAATAACTCATGCAATTGGCCAGGGCTTTGCCATTAATACCGATGGTACTACTGCTAACACAAGTTCGATGCTGGATGTGAAAAGCATTAACAAAGGAGTTTTGCTGCCACGACTTACAATTGCTGAGCGAAACTCGATACCATCGCCTGCAAATGGATTGATCGTTTACAATACAACCGATAATGAGTTTAATTACTATAACGGAAGCAGCTGGCAGGTTTGGAACAGCAACTGGGTGCGAAACGGCAACAATATTTACAACCGGAATTTTAATACGGGGTTTGTGGGAATAGGAACGAATAGTCCATTGGCAAGATTACATGTTGCTGATAGCCCGGTAGTTTTTATGGGCTCTGTTACAACACCGGCAGGTGGCAACCTGAGTTCTTTTTTACAGGGAGCGGGTACCCGCCTTCTCTGGCATCCACAGAAAGCCGCTTTCAGAGCGGGTTATGTAGATGGAACCCAATGGAATAATGATAGTATCGGTTTGTTTTCTTTTGCAGCGGGGTATAACTCAAAAGCAAAAGGATTTGGAGATGTGGTAATTGGATATGAAAATGAATCTTATTTTGGGGCAAGTGCCATTTTTGGAGGTGCCAATAGATCGTATGGTGCTTTCAATTTTTCTTCCGGCCAGGGAAATACATTGTATGGGAATTACAATACCGCTATGGGATTGAATAATTATACATCCGGAGAATTAGCACTTGCAATTGGAAAAGGAAACTTAGTAGTGGATTCTGGAATTGCAATCGGTACAAATAATTATTCGAATGGGATACACAATAACATCGTAATTGGAAGCCGTAACATTCCTGAAGGCATTTATACAACTGCTTTGGGATGGGAAAACAGAGCTTCACTAATTTTTTCATTCGCAGCAGGCTATGGTAACTATTCATCAGGTGAGGGTTCTGTTTCAATAGGAATGAACAATACAGCATCTGGCCAATTTTCAGCTGCAATTGGCCACAATACTATAGCAAAAGCACAAGGTGGTATAAGCGTTGGAATGTTCAATGATAACGGTGATGTACAGGTATCGGGACTTACTTCCCGTATTTTTCAAATTGGAAATGGAGGCTCGTCTTTTTTTCGCTCCAATGCTATGACAGTATTAAAAAACGGTTTTGTAGGAATAGGAACTGTTACGCCACAAGAAACGCTTGAAGTAGCCGGGAATGTTATTATATCAGCAGGTGGCGTCTTTCGTTATCCAAATGGAACGCAGGCTGGTGGACGAATATTGTATTGTGATGCCTTAGGAAATGCTTTTTGGGATGATCCACCATCAGGCGTGTGGTCAGTAAACGGTACAAATATTTACAACAACAACTCTGGATATGTGGGCATTGGAGTTACAAATCCTGGTTATTTGTTAGATCTAAATGGACGAATGCGCATAAGAAGCGGCGGCGCAAATGCCAGCAGTGCTGGTATCTGGTTTAATAATAATGCCAACACATTATCTCCCGGTTTTGTTGGAATGGAAAGTGACGGAGCAATTGGTTTTTATGGCAACGGAACACCCAATGGCTGGGGAGTTGTAATGAATATTGCAACAGGTAATGTGGGCATCGGTACAAGTGTCCCTTCTCAAAAGCTTCATGTAATTGGTAATATTCTTGCATCAGGCACCATCACACCATCTGATATACGTTACAAAACAAATATTCATACCATTCAAAATTCATTAGCAAGAATTATTTCATTAAGCGGTGTTACTTATTTTATGAACCGAACTGCATTTCCACATTGGAACTTTGACAGTACACTACAATATGGATTGATTGCGCAGGAAGTGGAAAAAATATTTCCTGAAATGGTAACAACCGTTGACGAAAAAGGATACAAAGGAATAAATTATGTAAAACTGATTCCTGTATTAATCGAAAGCTTGAAAGAAATGAATATAAAAGTAGAAAAAGTGGAAGATGAAAACAAATTTCTGAAGCATCAAATGCAATTATTAATACAGCGTATGGAAACGTTGGAGAAAAAAAATTAAATAACTTAGAGAAGATCAGCAATAAAAAATTAACAGATTAATCAGGTCAATTACCCTGGCATAAAAAATTGAAAACCCAATCACTGATTTCAATAATTTATCTTCGCAGCAATGAAAGATTACAAATCGCTGCGGATGGTTTTTATGGGAACACCGGAATTTGCTGTGGCATCGCTTGATGCATTGGTAAAAGCAGGTTGTAATATTGTAGGTGTTATTACTGCTCCTGATAAACCCGGTGGCAGAGGAATGCAATTGCAGCAGAGTGCAGTAAAAAAATATGCTGTAGAAAAGAATTTAAAAATTCTTCAACCGGAAAAATTAAAGAACCCGGAGTTTCTTGCAGAGTTAAAATCATTGAATGCCGATTTACAAATTGTAGTTGCCTTTCGTATGTTGCCAGAACTAGTTTGGAATGTGCCGCCCATGGGAACAGTGAATCTTCATGGAAGTTTATTACCACAATACCGTGGAGCAGCTCCTATTAATTGGGCTGTAATTAATGGTGAAAAAGAAACAGGAGTAACTACATTTAAACTAAAACACGAAATTGACACAGGCGATATTTTATTGCAAACGTCTATTTTAATAGGTGAAGATGATACAGCTGGTGAAGTACATGATAAAATGAAAGAGATCGGTGCTGAGTTGTTACTAAAGACAGTAAAAGAACTTGCAAACAAAACATTGGAGAAACAACCACAATCATCAATCGTCAATCATCAGTCGTTAATTTTACACCATGCCCCAAAAATTTTTACTGAAACCTGTAAGATAGATTTTACAAAAACAGTTGACGAAGTACACAATCTAATTCGTGGGCTTTCTCCTTTCCCCGGGGCATTTACGGAGCTGGGTGGAAAAATATTGAAGATCTATCGCTCCAAAAAAGAACTTGCTGAGGTAAAAGATAAAACCATTCCATTTGAAACTGACGGTAAAACAGTTTTAAAATTTGCCTGCAGCAACGGATATATTCATGTGCTTGAATTGCAAATGGAAGGAAAAAAGAAAATGAGTGTGGAAGAATTTTTGAGAGGATACCGGTTTAATTAAAATGGTGATGTTGTAACATCACCATTAAAAAATATTTCAGTTTTACATTATCTATTTTCCCCACACTAACTCCGCATTAAATTTTTCTGCACTGATCCCTAACTGGGATGCTGCAGCATTGCTGAGTAAAAACATGGCCGTACTTCCGGGTGTCGTTTCTTTTACACCGGCTAATACTTTAGCATACACTGCTTTTCCGTTCGCAGGGTTTTTAACCAGAATAATTGTTCCCTTTTCAATATTATCGATCAACACATAATATTTTCCATCACTCCAGCCGCTTGTGCTTTTAAAAGTTGTGCCATTTCCATTTGCGCCTGCAATATTTTTTCCGTTATTACTTTGCCGGTTATACTCGTCTTTAAAATATCCATTACCATCATAAGAAATTACAACAGGTTCGGTTTTGGGCTGTTCTTTTTTTACATCAGGTTTTGGAGGCTCTACTTTGGGAGTTTCTACTTTGGGAGTTTCAAGTTTCGGAGTTTCTACTTTTGGTTCTTGTTTTACAACAACAGGTTCCTGCTTTTTCACTTCTTCTTTTTTTACAAGAACGGGTTCGCTTCTTACATTCATACCCTGCGCTGCCAAGGGTGATAAAGTTTTATCAACCTTTAAAAAACCAATGATGATTTTTTTACCTACAGCTATTGCATCGCTGCTTAAATTATTCCAAGAACGTATTGAAGCATTATCTGTACCAAATAATTTGCTGATGCTTGTAAGATTTGCACTTGCTTGTACTGTATGATAAACAGGAATGACTGTTTCATTTTCTTTTCTTGTACCCGTTTGCCAAAAATTTGTTTCGTTGAGCGGAATACGAAGTGTTTGCCCAATACTCAACGCACTGGTAAGCTCCAGTCCATTATAAGGTGCAAATACTTTGGGGCTAAGATTGTATATTCGACCAATACTGTAAAAATTTTCTTTTGCTCCAATAGCATGATTGAGATAAGGTTGATTTTTACTATCGAGCTGCACAGTTAATGGCAAACTTTGTGCAACTGCTGCTGAAACAAGAGCTAAAAAAATAAAGCTAAAAAAGGTTCTCTTCATTGTAAAGTTGTGTTTACTCAACAAAGATGCAGAAATATCATGCCAAAACAAAAGCATCTTTTACTAACATTGTGTTGATTATGCAAAAACAAAAATATTATGTGGTATGGAAGGGCAGAAAGCCTGGGATTTATCTTAGCTGGGTTGAGTGCCGTGTACAGGTAGATGGTTTTACTGCGGCTGCTTATAAATCTTTTACCTCGGCCATAGAAGCGGAGAAAGCGTTTAAACAACATTATGCCAAACACATATATAAAAAGGATAAGGAAGAGGTAGTTGTTAAAGAAAGTAAAGATGTAGGAGCTCCTATTAAAGATAGTATTGTGGTAGATGCCGCCTGGAACAGTATGCAAAAAGATATGGAGTATCAGGGAATTCTGTATAAAACCAATACTCGCATTTTTCATTTAGGGCCTTTGCCAAATGGTACTAATAATATTGGTGAGTTTTTGGCTATTGTTCATGCACTAGGCTATTGTAAAAAACACAATCTTACGATGATGCCCATTTACAGCGACAGCCGCAATGCCATTGGATGGGTAAAAGCAAAAAAATGCAAAACCAATTTAGAGCGTGGCGATAAAACAAAAAAAATGTATGAGTTAATTGAACGGGCAGAGCTTTGGCTGGCAACCAACAACTATAAAAATAAAATTTTGAAATGGGAAACAAAAGCCTGGGGCGAAAACCCAGCTGATTTTGGGAGGAAGTAAATAAGTTATCACAACACTTTCTGTTCGTTATTGTCGCCCTGGCCAATCAACTAAACCAAGATTCAATTATCTATTGATCGTCAACAGGAGCAGCAAAATTTTATTTATTCAAATGCAGAATAAAAAAAGCGGTTCGTTTCCAAACCACTTTTTAAGATTATAAAATAACTTACTGAAATCAAGCCAATTCAAAACGATCAAGGTTCATCACCTTAGTCCACGCAGCTGCAAAGTCTTTTACAAATTTTTCTTCACCATCTGCACACGCATATACTTCTGCAATAGCTCTCAGCTCTGTGTTAGAACCAAAAATTAAATCAACACGTGTACCCACCCATTTGATTGCACCTGTATTACGGTCAGTACCAACAAAGGCATCATCAGATTCTGAAACCGCTTTCCATTTGGTATTTAAATCCAGCAGGTTCACAAAAAAATCATTCGTTAACACTTCTGTTCTCTTTGTAAACACACCGTTTTGTGATTGATCAAAATTAGTATTCAATACTCGCATACCACCTACAAGTGCTGTCATTTCAGGGGCAGTTAAGTTTAGCAATTGTGCTTTATCAACTAACAGTTCTTCTGCTGAAACTGTATATTTTGTTTTTACATAATTACGGAAACCATCTGCCTGTGGCTCAAGCACTGCAAACGATTCTACATCCGTTTGGTCTTGAGAAGCATCTGTTCTTCCTGGAGTAAACGAAACATTTAAGGTATGACCAGCATTTTTAGCTGCCTGCTCAATTGCTGCACTTCCACCAAGAACAATTACATCGGCAATTGAAACTTGTTTGCCACTAGTATTTGCATTATTAAATTCTTTTTGAATATTTTCCAATACTCCTAATACGTTTGCAAGTTGGGCAGGATTATTCACCTTCCAATCTTTTTGTGGTGCTAAACGAATACGTCCTCCATTAGCTCCACCACGTTTATCAGAACCACGAAACGTAGATGCTGATGCCCATGCTGTTGATACCAATTGTGAAACTGATAACCCTGAAGCAAGAATGGTTGCTTTTAATGCAGCAATATCCTGCTCACCAATTAATGGATGTGAAACTGCAGGAACAGGATCCTGCCAAATCAAATCTTCAGCAGGAACTTCTGAACCCAAATAACGAACCTTCGGGCCCATATCACGGTGTGTTAACTTAAACCATGCTCTTGCAAATGCATCATTAAATTCAGCAGGATTTTCTAAAAAGCGTCTTGAAATTTTTTCATAAATCGGATCAACTCTTAAAGACATATCTGTTACTAACATAAATGGTTGATGTTTTTTTGATGCGTCATGTGCATCAGGAACTAATCCTGCGCCAGCATCACCTACTGGTTTATATTGATGTGCACCAGCGGGACTCTTTGTTAACTCCCACTCATAACCAAATAAGTTTTCAAAATAATTATTACTCCATTTAACGGGAGTGGTAGTCCATGCACCCTCTAAACCACTTGTAATAGTATCACCTGCATTACCCGTTCCAAAAGTGTTTTTCCAACCCTGGCTTTGTTCCTCAATACCAGCCGCAGCAGGTGCTACACCAACGTATTTACCGGGATCTGCAGCGCCATGAGTTTTTCCTAATGTATGTCCGCCTGCAATTAATGCTACAGTTTCTTCATCATTCATAGCCATACGGCCAAAAGTTTCACGAATATCATGAGCAGCTAATTGTGGATCAGGATTTCCATTAGGCCCTTCTGGGTTTACATAGATGAGACCCATTTGAACAGCAGCTAAAGGATTTTCCAATTCTCTATTTCCAGTATATCTTTTATCGCCCAACCATTCTTTTTCTGAACCCCAATAAATATCTTCCTGAGGTTCCCAAACATCTGCTCGTCCACCAGCAAAACCAAAGGTTTTAAAACCTGCTGATTCCAATGCACAGTTACCAGTAAGGATCATAAGATCTGCCCATGAAATTTTATTACCATATTTCTGTTTGATTGGCCAGAGTAGTAAACGGGCTTTATCAAGATTTGCATTATCAGGCCAGCTGTTAAGTGGAGCAAAACGTTGTGTTCCTGCTCCTGCACCACCTCTTCCATCTGCTATGCGATAGGTACCTGCACTATGCCATGCCATGCGAATAAATAATCCACAATAATTTCCATAATCTGCCGGCCACCAATCTTGCGAAGTAGTCATCAATTGCATAATGTCTTGCTTCAGTACATTTAAATCTAATGAATTGAAAGCTGCTGCATAATTAAACATCTCACCCATGGGGTTAGACAAAGAAGAATGCTGACGGAGGATATTTAATTTTAATTGATTAGGCCACCAATCACGATTTACAGGACCAGCTCCTGCACTTTGTTTTAAAATTCCTCCCATATAAGGGCACTTTGCTTGAGTTGTATTACTTTCCATATTCTGTTGTTTATTAAATTATTTTGGACTGTAAAATTATGACAAATGTTATTTACTTATTGTTCAACTATAATATATCCATCAATTAAATTATTATGATGATTATAAAAATACATAGTAGTATTTACAGAACATCTATTCTGTTTCATTCGTCAAACCTAAAAACATGAAAATCCAAGGATTGTTTAATGAACCAGCAAAACTTTTTTACATCAAAATTACTCAGACTGAATTTTACAGCTTATGCTTTTAATATCCGCCATTCTTTAGGATAATAATTATTAATTCTGTTGCCGAGTAATTTCATCCAGCCAAGATTAAATCCATTGTAGGTTGCTAATGCCCATCCTTTGTGTGCTGCTTCAATATGCATTTCATTTTTGCGGAGATAAGTGAGCGCTTCGTCTTTATTTAAATCAACAGAAAAAATTTGTTTGCTGCATATTGTTGATAATGCCAATGCATGCTCAGGAAGCAAATCATTTTTTGCAAAGGTGCCCAGCTCTACACCTGCATAGCGAACTTTTAATTGCTGCATTAAAAACTGAATTTCATTGTTCCATCTTGCAGGAACAACGGCAATGTTTTGCCCCTGAAGTACAAATGAAAATTCATCAGTTGATATAATCCATTTTTCTGCAATGGCAATTTCTGATTTGCTTGCTACCGCTTCTTTTTTTACTTTCACTCTAACAGCATCAACAGATTCTTTTTTTCTGAATGCTGCAATAAAAAATCCTTCACCTTTTACTTTGTTTGGCCAAAAGCGATAACCATAAGCTGATGTTTCAGATTGCACTTCATCAATGTTCCAATCATCATCAACTTTCAACTTTATACTTTCAACTTTCAACTGTTGTAACATCCAATCTAAAATACTTTCATCTTCTTCTGTTGAATAAGAACAGGTAGAATAAATAAGTACTCCATCTTCTTTTAAACAATTCCATACATCGGCAAGTATGCGTTGCTGCCGCTGGCAACAAAGTTGCACATTGCTTTCGCTCCATTCATGAATTGCTTCTGCATCTCTGCGAAACAAACCACTACCACTGCAAGGTGCATCAATAACCACTACATCAAACAAACCCTCCAGTTTTGAAAAATCTTTCGGATCATTATTGGTAACAACTACATTGCTGCTACCCCACTTGATTAAATTTTCTTTTAAAATCTGTACTCTTGTTTGAATTACTTCATTACTCACCAGTAAACTTTCTTTACTGATAATACTTTGCAATAAAGTTGATTTACCACCGGGTGCTGCACATAAATCTAATACCAACAGTGGTTGCAAAAGATCAAGGCTTTGTTTCATTGCCTGCTCTAAAAACATAGAGCTTGCTTCCTGCACATAGTAAGTGCCTGCATGAAAAAGCGGATCGAGTGTAAAGGATGGGCGATGCGTTAAGTAATATCCTTGAGAAGACCAAGGTATGGGGTTATGAGTTTTGAGTTCTGGGTTATGAGTTGCTGCCGCATTTTCAATTTGGTTTTCTAAAGACAACCTTTTTAAAGGGTTGAAACGGATGGAAGTAATTTGCTCACCACTTTCATGCACAGCTTCAAATGCTTTTTGATCAAAGCTTTTGATAGAATGTAACGACAGAATTAATTTAATGGGAAGCTGCACTATTTAAAACTATGAAAGAACAAATGAATGATTCTATATGTTACATTGCTTATCATCCTGCAACAGTAGTTAACAATTCCGTTACCGGCATTTCTGCATTTCGCATAGCAATACTTCGTACAGCATTGGCAGTAAAATCTTCAAATGCTTTTTTAGTAATCGCTTCATCCGTAACCATAATAGGTTTGCCATTATCGCCACCTTCACGAATGCTTTGCACCAATGGAATTTGTCCTAAGAAATTCAAATCATATTCTTCAGCCAATCGCTTACCACCTTCCTTTCCAAAAATGTAATATTTATTGTTGGGCAATTCTGCCGGAGTGAAATAAGCCATGTTCTCCACCAAACCAATGATAGGAACTTTAATTTGTGTTTGTGCAAACATGGCCACGGCTTTTTTAGCATCGGCCAGTGCAATATCCTGCGGAGTAGTAACAACAATGGCTCCTGTTACCGGAACAGTTTGCACCAGTGTTAAATGAATATCACCTGTGCCGGGTGGCATATCAATAATTAAATAATCCAGTTCACCCCAAAGTACATCGGTTACAAATTGTTTAATGGCACTGCTTGCCATAGGGCCACGCCACACCACAGCATCCCGTTCATTTACCAATAAACCAATGCTCATAAATTTTATACCATATTTTTCCATGGGTACAATCATTCCCTTTCCGTTTATTTCTGTCATCTGCGGCCGTTCACCTCTTACTCCAAACATAATAGGTACGCTTGGGCCATAAATATCTGCATCCATCAATCCTACTTTTGCTCCGCCCTGTGCAAGCGTAAGTGCAAAGTTTGCAGCCACGGTACTCTTACCCACTCCACCTTTTCCACTCACTACGGCAATTATGTTTTTTACATTTGGCAACACACTCTTAGGATCTTTTCTGTTGCTTGATGTATTTGAAGTAAAGTTTACCTGCACATTTGCTTCTTTATTTACTAACAGATGAATAGCATTTTTTGATGCATTGCTCATGAGGTCTTTCATAGGGCAGGCAGGTGTGGTAAGCACAATGGTGAACGAAACATTATTGCCATCAATTACTACATCCTGAATCATATTCAAGGTTACCAGGTCTTTTCCTAAATCGGGTTCCTGTACATTACTCAATGCCTGCATCACTTGTTCCTTGGTCATAACTCGTATTATTTGTTAAAAAAAGAAAATGAACTGCAAATTTAACCATAAGAGGGTTTGAATTGTTTATCTGTAAAATGTTTTCAGTTATTTTTGATGGCGATGAAAAAAATTCTACTCCTTTTTGTTACAGCAGTATTACTCAGTCCATTTGTTGCCAAGGCTCAATTTGAATCGTTTAAAGATTCTGTGGTTCAGTTGTATGGTGTGGTGATGACGGCAGATAGTTTAATGGGACTTCCTTCTGTTACCGTTAAAATCCGTAATCAAAACCGGGGAACTTATTCAAATGAGCAAGGTGTGTTTAGTATTGTGGTAATGAAGGGTGATATTATTGATTTTACAAGTGTGGGTTATAAAGCAAAAGCGGTTACTGTTCCTGCCAATTTACAGGGCAACAGTTTTAGTATTATTCAGTTGATGGTGATAGATACCGTTTATTTACCTGCAACTATTATCAGAGCCCGCCCTACCCGTGAACAGTTTGAACGTGATTTTGTAAATGCTCCGGTAAATGCTGATAAGATTGAAGTAGCCCGACAAAATACACAAACAGCACGTTCAAGAATATTACAGGATGGTACACCAAGAGATGGTGGCGAAGCTGCGAATATTTCACTCAGAAATAATGCAAGAGCTTCTTATTACAACGGGCAGTTTCGTCCTCAACCCATCTTTAGTCCTGTTGCATGGGCCGAATTTATTAATGCCTGGAAGCGGGGAGATTTTAAGAAGAAAAAGTAAAAAATTGTAACCTCATCCTCTATCTCCTTCTCCAAATGGAGAAGGAGCAGTACTGTTGTACATAGCCAAACCACATCACTTCCATTTCTACAAGAAATATAATTCATAATTGAATCTATTCTGTCAATTACGTGCATGAAACTTCTTTTCCTATCTTGCAAGCCAACACAAAAATTCTTTCATGAAACATATTTCCGTAATCGGCGCCGGCACAATGGGCAATGGTATTGCACATGTATTTGCACAAAGTGGATTTACAGTAAACTTAATTGATGTAAATGCTGCACAACTGCAAAACGCCATTGCAACCATCACCAAAAATTTTGACCGGCAAGTAGCTAAAGGAATTATAACCGAAGAGCAAAAACAAACAGCCTTACAAAACATAACAACTGTAACAGATATTGCGAAAGGAGTAACAGATGCTGACTTAATTGTAGAAGCTGCCACGGAAAATATAGAGCTGAAACTAAAAATATTTAAAGAAATTGATGCACATGCTCCCGCTGCTTGTATCCTTGCTACCAATACCTCTTCCATATCCATTACAAAAATTGCTGCAGTAACAAAAAGACCAGAGCAAGTAATTGGTATGCACTTTATGAATCCTGTACCGGTAATGAAGCTGGTGGAAATTATAAATGGTTATGCAACAACTAAAGAAGTAACAGCAACCATTGTGGAGCTAAGTAAACAGCTTGGCAAAATTCCTTGCGTGGTAAATGATTATCCGGGTTTTATTGCCAACCGTATTTTAATGCCCATGATTAACGAAGCCATTTATAGTTTGTATGAAGGTGTGGCAGGTGTAGAAGAAATTGATACGGTTATGAAGCTGGGTATGGCACACCCGATGGGTCCGTTGCAGTTAGCCGATTTTATTGGGTTGGATGTTTGTCTTGCTATTTTAAAAGTATTGCAAGATGGTTTTGGTAATCCTAAATATGCACCTTGTCCGTTATTGGTAAATATGGTAACCGCAGGAAAGCTTGGTGTAAAAAGTGGTGAAGGATTTTATGTTTATGAAAAGGGAAGTAAGGAGATGGTGGTGAGTGGGAGTTTTTTATAATTCTTAGAAATGAATTACCCCGAAGCAGAGCTTCGAGGAATTCTTTTGATTAAAATTAAAAATCTAATAATGGGTGTAACCAATTTAGAGAAACTTATTAAACTATTACCTCTTGGAACTTTATTGCTAATTATATTCAGTTCAGTAAAATTAATTCTGTATTATTGGGTTTTTGATGTCCCAATAATAGATTTTGTTGAAGTCGGTGAGTTAATCACTTCTTTCATTGATGATATTCTTTACTACCTTTTAATTTTTGGCTTAAACATTCCAATTTATTTCATATTACAAAAAATTAACCAACCTGATAAATTAAAACTAATACAAGAACTAAAAATAATTGAAAAAAAAGGTGAAAGAAATATACAGGAAATCTCGAACAAAATTCAAAACGTTTATATTAAATTAGTAGAAGTACACACCACTTTTGAAGCAATAAAAGGGCTGAGTCTTGAAGACACTATAATTGAGAAGAAAATTAATTTCGAAAATTGGCTTAAAGATAACGAGAAAGATTTTAATGACTATACAAAATTGGATAAAATAGTTAAGAGATTAGAAAATGAAGCAAATATTCAAGAAAAAATAGTCAGTATTTTCGAAAACATTCCAGCATTGGCATCAAAAAAGAAGAGAATAAAAAATACAATTATACTTATCATTATTTTAATCTTAATACTTACCACAGTTATTTTAATACCTCTAAATTTTTCATCAAAATTCATGTCTCTTTCTTTGGTCTCACCAATATTAGCAGGATTTGTATTAAACAACATATACTTTAAAACTCGAGATACCTTTTTTACGACTCTTCTACTCAGCACTATGGTATTAAAAATTATTTTTGATACATTTCAAAATGCATATGAGTTAAAAGAAAATATAGATCAGAAACAGTGTGAAATTGTTTTAGAAAACACTACTAGAATTAGTACAAACAAGAACATACTTTATTTAGGAAAGACAAAAGAGTATTTATTTATATATGATAAGTCTGAAAAAGCTAGTCAAATATTCAAAATGTCAAAGATTGAAAGTATTAAAATAATAAAAACTAAGAAAATTAAATAATCTTACCTCGCAGTTCCGCCTCAACTCTTTCTCAGCAATGTAGCTTTAGCGTTGCATTTTTGGACAAGCAAAGGACATTGCATTAACTATACTATTATACAACATTCCTTGGCGGAAACGTTGCTGAGAAGAAAAGAACTTTTTTGAATCATTCAAATATTTATTATTTACTGGCATTACACAAACCGCCATCATAAATTTTGTTACCTGTTTTTATCACCTTACCTTTCTAAAACAAATCAATCAACATGAAACAACTACTATTACTGTTTGCACTTACCATTTCAATAAACCTATCTGCACAGGAAAATAATTCCTTTTCATTTACCTACAATCACCAGGCACTTTCAATAAAAGAAGTAGATCGCTCAGTTGCTTTTTACAAAACGATTTTAAAGCTGGAAGAAATTACCAACAGAACAAAAATGGAAGGCATCCGCTGGTTTTCATTGGGCGAAGGAAAAGAATTACATTTAGTTTCGATTCTTCCGGGAGAAATAAAACTAAACAAAGCGGTACATCTTGCTCTCACCTGTAAAAATTTTGATGCGTTTATCAAACACCTTACTGCGATGCAGATTCCGTACTCAGACTGGCCCGGCACACCTAATAAAATTACACTGCGTGCAGATGGTGTTCAACAAATTTATTTACAGGACCCCGATGGTTACTGGATTGAGGTGAATACAGCAGCACAAAACTAATTTCATTTCGTATCAATTTTATTTCTCACTTTTTACTTGTCATTGTTTTATGCCGAAACTTTTTATGCTGCTCGCAGGATGCAAACCTAAAGGAAGACATACTGAACAACACGATGTGTTTTTTGGCATTGCAGAATCAATAAAAGAATTGCTGCCGGAGTTGATTGAGTTTTGGCCAGAGGCTGAAGGTAAGTTACACATTGATGGCTGGCGTGAGGTAACCACTGTAAATGGATACAATATAACAATCGTTTCAAAAGATGCAGCAGTAGAAAAATCAGAGGCTCAATTATATTTTATAAATCTTGGTGGCTACAAACCCAATGAGTTTGAAGAATTTCATTATAAAATGATTGTAGCGGCTGCTGATAAAAGCGAAGCAATTAGCCAATCAAAGAAAACAGCATTTTACAGGCACACAGGTTTTAAAGGTGCTACATCACATATTGATGATAAGTATGGCGTGGATGTAGATGACTTGTATGAACTGGAAGAAATTTTGAGTAATAAAGCTAAAGAGAAGTATAAAATTATTGTGCAAAAAAGTGATGAAGCACTTTTAGCAGATGAGTTACATTTAGGCTATTTCAAATTAAACTCGTTTACGTAAACCCAATTTCAAAATTCGTCATAGCGAAAGAAATGAAGCCCGTCCGAGCAGTCCATCTAAACAATTACAGATTGCTTCGTGCCTCGCAAAGACGTTCTTTTTTGAATTTTTACTCACATAAAACCAACTCTTCACTTGGTTTGGTACTGATGATGATTTTGTTTACCAGCTTTTTAGCATTGAAATAAACTACCAGTGTACCGTATTGCATTTGATATGCTTCCCAACCTGCATCTTTTAGTTTAGGGTTTCCAAACCAAGTAAACAAGTCATCTTGCTTTGCACCTAACAGCGGAATAGAAAGTTTACCTTTAAATTTTTCGCCAATAACTATATAATCACGTTGAATAAGATATTTAAAATCTTTATCAGCAAAATAAATACCACCTCCACATTTACTTTCATTGCCTTCTTTTTCAAACAAAGTAAAACAAGGGAGCTTGGCCTTGATTTGTTCTGGATCTGCATTAGGTCTTGCCTCGTTGATCCAGCCTTTGTACACATCTACAAAAATGGCATTGCACTCTACCGCAGTTTTTAATTGTGCGTTGGCAATGACCGTATAAAATAAAAACGAAAACAACAAACTAAATTTTATGAATGACATAGGTTATAATTTATAATACTCAAAGATCAACTAAAAACAATTTCCATGCCGCAAACGAACAGAGTTTAAGAATTATTTATCTTCACCACACTATGTTTTTTATTTTTTCAAAACTGCTGTATATCCTTTTATCCCCATTTAACTGGCTATTACTACTTATTATCTGGGCATTTGCTACTAAAAACAAACTAAGAAAAAAGCAATTGACCATTGCATCTATTTGTATATTCCTGTTTTTTTCAAATCCCTATCTCATTCATAAAATTACTTTAGGCTGGCAGGCAAAACAAAAAGTACTGGCAACAAATGAGCAATACCAGGTTGGAATTCTCTTAGCAGGTTTTGTGGGCTTTGAAATGAAAACCAGTCAAGGTTTTTATGGTAGTGCCAGCGACCGATTTATACAAGCTGTACGATTATATAAACTTGGCCACTTAAAAAAAATATTAGTTACCGGTGGCAGTGGCAGCATTTGGAGACAGCAATATAAAGAAGCCGATTTTGTAAAAGAACAGTTGGTGCAAATGGGAGTAGCTCAGGCAGATGTATTGAGCGAAAATAAAAGCCGCAACACATTTGAAAATGCAATCAATACAAAAAAATTACTTGATTCACTGCAGCTAAAAGGTTCGTTTTTATTAATCACTTCTGCGATGCACATGAAACGGTCGCAACAGGTATTTACAAAAGCAGGTATAGTAACTACTGCTTACCCTTGTAATTTTAATGCGCTTAACAATCCTCAATTATTTTGGAATGCAATCATTCCTTCTTACAAATCTTTTGAAGGCTGGGATAATTTTTTAAAAGAAGCTGTTGGGTTACTGGTGTATAAAATTACAGGCAAGGCTTAAACAAGTTTCATTAACTGCACATCATGCAACTCTTTAAATTTATATAACACTTCCTCCATCCTGTTTTTAGGGATTCCTGTTTTTATTTTGCAAAACAGTTGTGCTTCCTGTTCAAGCACAGAACAGTTGCATTGTTTTAAAATCATCATTACGTCATTCATTCTTGTATAATCAAATTCAATAGTGTACAACACTTCAATTTGCTTTTGAACGATGGGTGTTGTTTGCAATACTAAAGCCGTTACTGTTTTATAAGCATTGATTAAGCCGGGCACACCCAGTAATGTTCCGCCAAAATAACGAACTACAATTACTGCAATATTGGTGATTTGTTTACTATCAATTTGTCCGAGTATTTGTTTGCCTGCTGTACCCGATGGCTCGCCATCATCACTTACTCTAAATGTATTACTATCAGTACCGAGCCGATAAGCAAAGCAATGATGTACCGCTTTTGGATGTTCATCTTTCAGTTGTTTGAGCTTTAGTTTAAACGCATCAGCAGAAAATAACGGATAGGCATAGGCCAAGAACTTACTTCCACGGTCTTTAAACTCAGCAATAACAGGTTGTTCAATGGTATAATAAAAATCTACGTCAGTCATAATGAATTATTAACCGAATGCAATGAGAGCAATAGCTGCTAAAGCAAGTAAAATGCCCAGCCAGTTTGTTTTTGATAATTTTTCTTTGAAGAAGATAAACGCCACTATGGTACTAAATAATACAATACCCATATTATTGATAGGGAAAATAACTGAACTGTTTCCTTCATAATCTTTCAGCACTTTTAATAAACACCAAATAGAAAAATAGTTAGGCACGCCAATTATAATACCTGCAAGTACTGAACGCTTATCAAATTTCATTTTTCCCGTAAGCAGTAAAAACAAAAGTGCTATTGATCCTATTGTTGCAGCTACTCCAAAAGAAGTAATGAGATATGCATTTTGATTTGCAGCATTTAGTTCGGTTGCTTCTACATACTTAATTAATGTATCAAGTAACCCACTGCTGATAAATAATAAAATAGGTAATGCAAGGTTAGAAATATGAAAAGGTTTTCCGCTCGGCTCAACTCCTGCGGATGGTATACAGGTAAGTACTACTGCTAAAAGTGCAACTGCCACACCTGCAATTTTTAAAAGCGTTGTATTTTCATTATACAAATAAATGGAAACGATAAAGGGAATGACCAATGAAAGTTTATTTGCTACCGATGAGATAGCTACTCCCATTTTTTGTGTGGTTACACCCATTAAATTAAAAATAGAAACAAACATGGCTCCCATAAGCAAACTCCATTTGAACCAGCTTTCGCTAAATGTTGCAGTGCTTACAGGGAAAGCTCCATTAACAAACGAACCTGTAATAACACAAGTGATATAATTAAATACAATTGCCTGAAACAAAGGAATACGAAACCGTTCTACTACTTTAAATGAAAGTGTAAGCCAGGAAGTAAGTATGATAGAACCAAGTAATAAAAGCATTTGTGATTGTAGATTTAGGATTTTAGATTTTTATAAAACTTGATACTGTCATTTTTTATTTGCATTTCATCTATGAGTTGATGTTGAGTTAAAACAGGAGCGTTCAATCCATTCTCTATTATTAATTGTTCATTCTCAATTACCCTTGCTTCATCCCATAAACCAATATCTATAATACTTTGCAATAGTTGGGCACCACCTTCTACCAGTACACTTTGAATATGCATGTTTTGCAATGCAGTTATCATTTGTTCAATAAAATCAACTCCCTCTTTTAATTGATAGTACTGCGGCTGACCTACTTCACTATGCTTTTGATAATTAAACACAATCGTTTTTGCATCTGCATTAAATAATTTCAGATGAGCTGGTAATTTTAATTCTTTGTCAATTACTAAACGAACAGGTTGCTTTCCGTTCCAATGCCTATTTGTTAGCTGAGGGTCGTCCATTAAAGCTGTATTAGTGCCAACTAGAATGGCAGCTTCGTCACTACGCCATTTATGAACTAATTGATTTGTATATTCATTACTTATCAGCAATCTATTATTATCATCGGCTAAAATCCCCCCTTTGGGGGGTGGGGGGGCCATTTTCTCATCTCCCGTTTGCGCCCATTTTAAAATAATAAACGGACGGTGCTTTGTGTGAACAGTAAAAAAACGTTTGTTTAAATCTTCACACTCAGTTTTTAAAACATCTAACACAACTTCTACGTCTGCTGCTTTTAATTTTTCAATTCCTTTACCGTTTACTTCTGTAAATGGATCTCGGCAACCAATCACAACTTTTTTTATTTGTTGTTTAATAATCAAATCACTGCAGGGAGGTGTTTTGCCGAAATGTGTACAGGGTTCTAAAGAAACGTATAATGTGGAAGATGGGATGAACTGTTTGTCTTCTTGCTTTACAGAGTTGATACAATTAACTTCTGCATGTGACTGGCCATATTGCTCATGCCATCCTTCACCAATGATGGTATCATTATGTACAAGTGTTGCTCCCACCATTGGATTTGGCGCAACAAAGCCGGCTCCTTTTTTTGCCAGTTCAATACAGCGATACATGTATGTTTCATCTTTTGTCATTGCAGATTTACAAATGTAACTGTTTCAGCAGAAGCTATTAAATTTGCAGCAATGAACTGGAAGGAACAATATGATGAACTTAGTAATTCTTTACTGAGCATTTATGAAAAAGCTGAAGCAGAACCCATTGCAAAAATAGTTGTTGAGTTTGTTAGCAATACTTCTTTGAATACTATAAAGGAAAAAGTAATTTCTGAGGATGAAGCAGAACGGATAAAAATAATTCAACAGCAACTCCTCTCCCATCGTCCGGTACAATATGTTTTAAATGAAGCTTGGTTTTATGGATTGAAATTTCAAGTAAATGAAAACGTTTTAATTCCAAGACCTGAAACAGAGGAGTTGGTGGATTGTATTGTTAAAGAAATAAAAGGTGATAAGTGGAAAGTGGAAAATAAAAAGCAAGCCGCTGATCTTTCACCATTAACCATTAACCATTATCCATTAACGATTTTAGATATTGGCACCGGCAGCGGCTGTATTCCTATCAGCATTAAAAAAAATATTCCTTTTGCTCATATAACCGCCATTGATGTTTGCAGCGAAGCATTGCATACTGCCATGAACAATGCAGTAACTCATGAAACTGAAATTAATTTTCAACTGCTTGATTTTTTAAATGAACCCAAATGGAATGAACTCGGGCAGTTCGATATCATCATAAGCAATCCACCATATATCAAAGCAAGTGAAAGTAAAACCATGAGCAAACATGTGCTGCAATACGAACCACAGAAAGCTTTGTTTGTACCTGATGATGATGCCTTATTGTTTTACAAAAAGATTGCAGATTTTGCATTACAGCATTTGAACCCGAATGGAGCTGTATATGTAGAAATCAATCAGCAGTTAGGAAAAGAAACAGCAGAGGTTTTTATTGAAAGAGGTTTTAAAAATGTAGAGTTGAAAAAAGACATGAGTGGCAATGAGAGATTTGTGAAAGCGTCATTATAAAGAAGCTCTATGTTTAAGACGTCTTTGCGAGGCACGAACCAATCTTTTTGTGACTTATGCAGATTGCTTCGCCAAACAACAAGGCTCGCAAAGACGTTCTTTTTATATATTTTGTAAAGACCGACTTAACCCTATAAAAAACTTACAAGGGCTCATGATTAATAATATCTCCTGCCTCTGTACAATATAACCTGAGTTTATTTATTTTCATTGATGTTGTTTTATCAATGATTCTGCCATTTGCTTCTTGTTTACTCATGTCATAATTTAACCAAGTAGTTCCGCAAACACTAATGGAGTAATCTGAAACGCTTTCTTCTGTATGACCACTGCCTGGATTGCCTCTATTAAGTGCAATAACATAATAATTGTTTTCTTTAAAAGCGGATAAATACGGACGGCACAAAGCACCATTATCCCCCCAAATAATAAAACTCTTACGATTTTCAACACCTTTCAACATTTCCACCATTTCTACTTCCATTGACATTGGAGTTTGATCATTATAAATTTGCTTAAATGAAAGATACCTTACTACTTTAACCACAGCAATAGTTTGAACATTAAATGTTACTTCTGTAAAACTTGCTTCACTATTACAAGAACATGCCATAAGATTTACCCTGATTAATAAAAACATACAGGTAAAAGAAACAATAATTATTCTCATAAAATTATTTTGAAACAAAGTACAACTAAGTATTAAGTAAAAATTATAGCTGAAGATATTTCAATCTTTATTAACAGAATTAGAAGCTGTTTAAACATAGAATTTTGTTTCTTCATGTAAGCTGTCATTGTAAAGAGGCTCTAAGATTAGAACGTCTTTGCGAGGCACGAAGCAATCTTCCTGTGATTTAAGCAGATTGCCCGCCCGGATGAATCGGTCGGACGGGCTTCGCCAAACAACAAGGCTCGCAAAGACGTTCTAATAATATATTTATAATCAAGCCCATATCTACTGCACTCCCTTTTTATCTACACTCATCACAGCCTTTACTCCCAGCCTATCTGCAGCACGAAGCACCGCAGCAAAACTTTCAATGGTAGCATTCCTGTCAGCATTTACTACAATGCTTACTTCTTCACCGCTTGTACGTTTGTTACGGATAATTTGTGCAAGTGTGGTATCCATCATCAATGGATCAACAGGATTTGAACCCACATAAAAACGATTGGTGGCATCAATAGTAACCACAACAGTTTGCTTGCTTCTTGTATTACTCTTTGCCTTAGGCAAACTTGCTTTACGAACGTTGGGATTTGCAAGTGTACTCACAATTAAAAAAAACATCAGAAGAATAAACAGAATATCGTTCAACGCATCCGTAAACACTTCACTCGATTCTTGTTGTTTCTTACGCAGATTCATTTCTTAGTTGTTTAACGGGTTGGTTCTTGCAATACATCTAAAAAGTCGGCAGCAGATGCTTCCATTTTGTTAGCCGCTTTATCTACCTGCGTATGCAGAATGTTATGAAACAAATAAGCAATTAATCCAATAACTAAACCACTAATAGAAGTAATTAGTTTTGTATAAATACCACCGGCAATAGTACTCAATTCATATTCGCCAGTTGCATTAATGTTGAAGAAGAGCTGCATTAACCCTACAAGCGTACCCACAAAACCAAAGATGGGTGCCACTTTTGAAATTACTGAAAGAATATTAACGTTACGTTCAAGTTTATACATTTCCAGTTGCGCTACGTTCTCCATGCTGTTTTCAATAGAGTCAATTGGTTTGCCAATGCGTTGAAGTCCTTTATCAATCATGCGGCCCACTGGGTTTACTGTATTTCTTGCAAAATTTCTGGCTGCTGTAACATTACCGCTAAGAATATTATCACGGATAATGTTCATAAAATTATCATCCACCAGTGTGGCTTTTTTAATGGCCATCCACCGTTCTACAAAAACAAAAACAGTGGCTACACTCAATATTAAAAGCGGAATCATAAGCCAGCCGCCCTGCATAATTAAATCAATTACATGCATTTCTTTGGCTGTTACGGGAGTGGTGGCAGCTTTAGTAATTGTATCTGCTGCATTCTGCACCTGAAGGAGAAATATGTCCATGTGTGTTATATGGTTTTAACAAATGTAAATCTTGCCTTGCACTTAAACGGGTAACACTTCTATTTATTTTCAACAGTGTAAATATTATACCATCTTTCAGTTAAATGAAGTTTGATTTGTTATAGGTTTGCAAAAACTCTCTTTATGTTATTATTTGAAATGCCGGATTTCTCAAATCCATCTATTTGGATAAGCCTGCTAACACTCACCTTTCTTGAAATTGTTTTAGGCGTCGATAACATCATTTTCGTTTCCATTGTTGCCAATAAATTACCAGTGCATCAACAGGCGAAGGCCAGAAATGTGGGATTGAGTTTAGCATTACTCATGCGACTTGGTTTACTGTTTACAATTACATGGATGTTGAAACTGAAAGACCCTGTAATTACTATACCTTTTGTTGATGATCCGCTCAACCCCGGTAATGGCCTTGCTATTAGCTGGAAAGATATTATTCTAATTGCCGGAGGGATTTTTTTATTAATTAAAAGCACATTAGAAATACATCACAAACTTGAAAAATCAAAAGCAGCTGTTATCAATGCTGCTACTGTAACTTTTGGAGCAGTGCTTATTCAAATTATATTGGTTGATGCCGTATTTAGTATAGATAGTATTTTAACTGCTATTGGTTTGGTAGATAGTATTGTAATTATGATTATTGCTGTGGTAATAAGTATGGGTGTTATGCTAGCCTTTGCTGGCCCCATAACAAAATTTATTAATGAGCACCCCGCACTTCAGGTGCTTGCACTTGCATTCTTAATTGCGATTGGAGCTGTTCTTATTGCCAATGGTTTTCATCAAAACATTAACAAAGGATATATTTATACTGCACTGGCATTTTCACTTTTTGTAGAAATGATTAATATCCGCATTAGAAAAAATAAAGAAAATATAAGATTGAATACTGATGGAGTGGATGTAGAGAAAAAAGTGTAATAGAAAAACAGATTATAATTTGGCATCATTCTTTACCAAAATAAAAAGGTTGGCGAATGCCAACCTTTTTTACATAAATATCATTGAACATTAAACACCTGCCTGCTTCACCATCAACGCTTGTATTTGTTTCATTGTATTTTCCATTCCGCTTGCACTTCCATCTAAGAAAATAATATTTCCTTTTCCGTACTCTGCAAAATTCTTTACAGCCTCCGTCCACATACTAAACAAAATTACATTAGTATCTAAATTCGCTTGTTTCATTTGTTCAGCAGCTTCTGTCATACCCTTGGCTACTTCCTGGCGGAAGAGTGCAACACCCTGCCCTCTTAATCTTGCGGCTTCACGTTCTGCTTCGGCTGCAATTTTAATGGCATTACCTTCTGCTTCTGCACCTTTTGTTTTTGTAATTAACAAAGCCTGTCCTTCATTTTCTGCCGCCGCTTTTAAATTATTACTTGCTACCACACGGCTCATACTTTCCATAATTACCTGATCAAATGTGATATCATTAATTTGCAAATCCTGCAAATGATAACCCCACTCTTCTAATGAATGATCTATCTGTTCTTTTACATATTCTACAATTTCACGTCGGGCAGTTAATATTTCTGCTTGCCTCTTAGTTGCTACAAAAGCACGGATGCTTCCTTCCACAGTACGGATTAAAGCCTGCATCAAATCCTTATCACTAATAAATTTAAATGCTACTTTCTTAATGGTTTCTTCATCCGGGTTTTGTACAGAATACAAAAGCATACTCTTAAAATATACATTGGCCTGATCAAGTGTTACTGCCTGAAACTCCAATTCTACACTTCTGTTTTGAATACTTACACGTTTGTAAATTTGTTCCAGCACCGGAATTTTAAACCCAAGTCCCGGTCGAAGTATGCGTTGATATTTTCCAAACATGGTAATAACGGCAATGGTTCCCTGATTCACAGTTACCAAACCACTGAAAATAATAAAGGCGATAACAAGCAACCACCAATATTCTAAAAGAAAGGAAGGCATAGTTTTATTTTTTATTAAATGTAAAGCAAAGCATTTGATAAATGGAAAGAATCTGCCTGTAAGTTTCCTTATTTTTACACAAACAACTGTACAATGAACAAGAGTAAAAAAATATGGCTGGGTGTACTTGCCTTTTTGCCATTAGTTTCAGGCGTTATCTTGGTAATTTTTATGCTCACTTCTTTTTTACCCGCAATGATGCGGATGGATCATCATATCAATGAAAACGAAATGCCTTTTACTTTTTTTGCTGAGTTTATGCCTCTGATCATTATGGGCATCATTGCAGGTATTTTGAGCATTGCATTGCTTATCTATTTTATAATTCATGTAATGAACAATGTACAGTTAAAAAGTGAAGAGCGCATTATTTGGATATTGGTATTTATTTTTGCCAGCAGCATTGGCTTTCCTATTTACTGGTGCATTCGTATTTGGCCCGACCCAAAACCGGAAACTAATTTTGTAAGGCAGTAACTTTTTTGACCCATTTATGACTTGTTCAAAAGCAGCGAAAAAGAAATCTTAGTCCTCTGCACTATAATAAACTAAATTGATGGGTATGAAAAGCATTTTTATTTTTTTATTTTTTCTTGCTATTTTACCTTCACCTTCCAAAGCATTTACAGCTACTTCTTTTATAAACCCGACTGTTATTGAAAAAAAAGAAACAGCAAAAAAAGCAGTACTTTCTTATCGGGAATCAAAGAAGATATTAGAAACTTCAATTGGCCGCAAACTAAGTTTTAAAGAAAAACTTGCTTTACGAATTCAAACAAGTGTACCCAGATATGATAATGAAAATGAACGCAGGGCAAACAGTCAGGCAGTAACAGGTTTTATTTTATCAATCTGCGGTTTGGTTTTATTATGGCCTTTATTAATTCCCGGTTTAATTATCAGCAACAACGCTCTTTTAAAAGAACGTGTTAATCCGGGTATTTTGAAAAACGGAAATTATGGTTTGGCAAAAGCAGGTAAAATTATAGGCATAGTGGGGCTCGCAATTATTATTGTAGCAATAATTATTATAGCAGCAATATTAGCAGGCGGTGGTTTTGCAGGCTTATAAGGTTTTTTCTTCCCAAACTTGTACCAGTTCAAGTAGCATTCGTGTAGCTTCTTCCATATCATGCACTCCTACCCATTCATGTTTGCTGTGTATGGCCTGCATACCTGTAAATAAATTAGGGCAGGGCAAACCCATATAGCTGAGTTTGCTTCCATCAGTTCCACCACGAATCGGTTCCTTGATGATGTTAAAACCGCAGCGTCTGTATGATTCCTCAGCATATGCCACAATTTGCGGATGCTGATCCAATACTTCTTTCATGTTCCGGTATTGTTCTTTTATAATAAACTCCATACTGCAAGAAGGGTATTGTTTCATTACTTCTTCTGCAATTGCTTTTAATCTTGCTTCATGTTTTAGTAATGCATCCACTGTAAAATCCCGAACAATAAATTCAATGCGTGCCTGTTCTGCAAGTCCGTTTATGGTTGTAGGGTGTACAAACCCTTCCCTATTTTCAGTTGTTTCCGGGCTCCATTCATGTTTGGGTAAAGCAGCAATAATTTCACTTGCAATTTTTATAGCATTCACCATAATACCTTTTGCAGAACCGGGATGTGCTATTACTCCGTGAATAATTATTTGCACTGCATCAGCGCTAAACGTTTCATCTTCCAATGCGCCAATTTCTCCGCCATCCAATGTATAACCAACAGTGGCCCCAAGTTTTTTCATATCAAGGTTTGCTGTACCTCTGCCCACTTCTTCATCAGGTGTAAATAAAATTTTTACAGCTCCATGTTTTAGTTCGGGGTGCTGTACTAAATATTCAGCCATACTCATAATGATACTTACCCCTGCTTTGTCATCGCTGCCAAGTAAGGTTTTTCCACTGGCAGTAATAATGTCTTTGCCAATATGAGTTTTTAAGTAAGGATATTTTTCTACAGAAATAATTTGAGTAACATCATCAGGCAAAACAATATCTGCACCAGAATAATTTTGATGCAGTATGGGTTTTACTTCAGTACCGCTGCAATCAGGAGCAGTATCAACATGGCTGCAAAAACAAACTATAGGAACATCTTTATTTGAATTTGATGGAATAGTTGCATATACAAATCCAAACTCATCTGTATGTGCATCAGCAATTCCCATTGCCTGCAATTCATTTGCAAGTAATGTCGAAAGGTCTTTTTGTTTCTCAGTTGATGGATGCGTTGCAGAATCAGGATTGCTTTGTGTATCTATTTGCACATAACGCATCAAACGATCTGCAGTTCCATATTTGTATTGTGATGCCATACACTTATTTTTGATTGGTGTAAAGAACGTTGATTTTTTTATTCTTCCAAAAACTTAGAGATGCTGCAAAAACAACCGCTTATAAAACAAGGATGGCTGAGAGTATTTCTTTTTTTAATTGTATATGTATTGTTACTTATAAGTTCCGGAGTTGTTTTATCGCTTATCACTTTTACAACTAGCAAAGAAAATGCTGTTCCCAATTTTTATAGTGGCATCCTTCTTAATTTTTTTGTGAGTGTAGTATTGGTTTTTGTTTTTACAAAATTGATAAACCGCAGCAGCTTTTCAGCACTCGGGCTGCAATGGAAAATTACTGCAAAAGAAAGATGGATTGGTTTACTAACCGGCATCTTCTTAAGTTGTTTTATCGCCACCATTCTTTGGATGTTGCAATTGGTACAATGGTTTACTGATGATGTGGATGCTACAGGTTTATCAATTGCATTTGGCTTAATGCTACTTGTAGCAATTGGCGAAGAATTGGTGTTTCGTGGTTATCTGCTTGGTAATATGATGCAATCAACAAGTAAGGAAGCAGCATTGATATTCTCTGCTTTGGTGTTTGCAGTTTTGCATTCGCTCAACCCCAATTTTAATTTAACAGCATTTATTAATATTTTTTTAGCCGGGCTGCTGTTAGGCATCAATTACATCTTCACCCGTAATTTATGGTTTGGTATTCTGTTTCATTTCAGTTGGAATTTTTTTCAGGGATCTGTTTTAGGGTTTCCCGTAAGTGGTTTGCAATTGTCTTCATTACTGCAACAAAACAGCAGTGGCTCTATTTTATTAACTGGCGGCGAGTTTGGTTTAGAAGCCTCGTGGCTTACGAGCTTTGCATTTGCCGCTGCCATTTTTTTACTCTACACATTCTTTAGTAAAAAGTATAAAGGTTTACCTGTTGTATAAAACAGGTAGAATTAGTTTGTTTTCTTCAACAAATTCTTTATTTTTCTACTTCATCAAAACCAACAATCATGAAGAAAATTTTTATTGGCGGACTTGTAGGCGGCATTTTATTGTTTGCATGGCAAACCGTTTCATGGACTGTTGCTAACTTTCATGACAAATCTCAACAGTACACCGAAAAACAAGACACCATCCTTAGCTTTTTAAACAGTATTGGTTTAGAAGAAGGTGGGTACATGGCGCCCCGTGAAAAAGCTGGTGCCACAATGGAAGATATGGAAAAAGTCATGGCAGAAATGAAAGGAAAACCTTGGGCACGTATTACTTATTACAAAGCCTATGATGTAAACATTTTTATGAATATGGCCCGTGGTGCATTTGCAAATATTATTATTGCCTGTTTGCTTTGCTGGCTGTTTGCAAAAATGGGTAAACAAGGTTTCAGTACGTATGTAATAGCAAGTTTAGCTGTTGGTATTATTTGTTTTACCAATGGACCTTACACCGGACATATTTGGTACCCTACTTACGACATTAATGCTCATTTTATGGATGCACTTGTAAGCTGGGGTTTAGTAGGTGTTTGGCTGGGATGGTGGATGAATAGGAAGTGAATACAAGTTTTGAGTTCTAAATTCTGAGTTCTATGTTCTAAGTTTTGAGTTCTTAAATTTTTACCACACTTACAATTATAAAAGCCCTGAAACTTACATTCAGGGTTTTTATTTAAAAATGAATTCTATGGCTACTATAAAAACATTTGAAGAAATCACCGCTTGGCAAAAGGCACAAATATTGTGTGCTGAAATTTATAAGCTCATGGTGAACACAGATTTATCAAAAGACTACAAACTAAAAGATCAGATCAACGGTTCATGCGGATCAATCATGGACAATATTGCGGAAGGATTTGGACGAGGAGGCAATCTGGAATTTATTCAATTCCTTGAAATTGCACATGCCTCTACATGTGAATGTCAAAGTCAATTACACAGAGTAAAAGATAGAAATTATATTGTGTTAGAACAGTTCAAAACTTTGTACAACTTAGCCGAGGAAATAAAAAAAATGATTGTTTCATTTATTCACTATCTCTCCGCTTCAAATTTAAAAGGACCGAAATATAAACTTAGAGAAAAAAACTAGCCGAAGAATAATCTATCTAAAAAAATAATCACTCTCCGGCTTTAAACTCAGAATTCAAAACTCAGAACTTCGAATTCAAAATTCTTAAGGCATTATGATCAATCCCTTACTATCAATCTCCATCATTTCAATATCAAACACCAGTTCTTTGCCTGCTAAAAAATGATTGGCATCCAGCTTTACAATTTCTTCTCCTACTTCTGTAATGGTTACAGGAAATTGTTGCCCGGCGTTATTATTCATGCTTAACTGCATACCCACTTCGGGGTTCATATCCTCAGGAAAATTGGAACGTGGAAATTCAATCAACATTTCTTCGTTACGTTCACCATACCCATCAGCAGCAGCAATATTTACAGTTTTTTTATCGCCGATGGCCATACCTACCACCGCATCATCAAACCCTTTAATCATCATACCTGCACCTACTTCAAATTCAAGAGGGGCACGGCCGGCACTCGAATCAAACGGTTCTCCACTTGTTAACTTACCTGTGTAATGTACACGTACGGTATCTCCCTTTTTTACCAATTGCATAGTTTTAAAATTTTCGTGCAATTTACTTCAATATATTTCCTGAGATAATAATTTTTTTCTGCTCACAAATACGCAATTTTGAGAAAGAATTAGTAGCATATGAAATCCTGTTTTCTGATACTGGCATTAGTTGCATCGATCGTTTCGCAGGCGCAGGTGAGCGGAAGAGGCCGATATACAAGAGGTACTGTAAATAAAAACGTTTTCAGCACTGGTGCAGAAAATATTGCACGCTATTTACCATTACTCAAAGGAAAAGCAGTAGCCATTTTTGCTAATCAAACTTCGATGGTTGGTAAAAAACATTTGGTAGATACCTTGCGCAAACTGGGTGTAACAATCAAAGTAATTTTTGCACCCGAACACGGATTTAGAGGAACGGCTGATGCCGGAGAAAAAGTGGGCAATTATACCGATGAAAAAACAGGCATTCCTGTTATTTCGTTATACGGAACCAAACGTGGGCCATCAAAAGAAGACCTGGCGAATGTAGATGTGATGATTTTTGATATTCAGGATGTAGGCATTCGTTTTTATACATTCATATCATCTCTTGAGTATTATATGACGGCAGCTATGGAATATGGCAAGCATCTGATTGTACTCGACCGCCCCAATCCTAACGGACATTATGTAGATGGCCCTGTTCTTGAACCAGCTTACAAATCGTTTATTGGCATGCAACCGATTCCGATTGTGTATGGAATGACGATTGGTGAATATGCACAAATGATTTTTGAAGAAGAATGGCTGGAAAAAAATTTATACGAACGTGCAGGAAAGCATGGAAAATTTGAATTAACAGTTATACCCTGCCAAAACTATACACATAAAACTATGTATGAGTTACCGGTAAAGCCCTCACCAAACTTACCCAACAATCAATCGATCTGGCTTTATCCTTCTACCTGTTTTTTTGAAGGAACTGTATTGAGCGAAGGCAGAGGAACCAACAAACAGTTCCAGATTTTTGGTCATCCTTCTTTGCCTAAATCATTAATAAAATTTACACCCCGCAGTATGGAAGGTGCAAAAACCCCCAAACTGCAGGACAAACTTTGTTATGGCTGGGATTTAAGTGGTACGAAAGAAGAAGTATTAAAATTGGTAAATAATAAAATTCAATTAAAGTGGCTGATAGAAGCTTACAAATTATTTCCTGATAAAAATGCATTTTTCCTTTCTGCAAAAAGTGAAAAGCCTGCAGATCTTTTCTTTAATAAGCTTGCCGGTAACAGTACATTAATGCAACAGTTAAAAGATGGAAAAACGGAAGAAGAAATAAAAGTAAGCTGGCAACCTGCTCTGCAAAAGTTTAAAGAAATAAGAAAGAGGTATTTGCTGTATAAAGATTTTGAATAATTGTTTCACTGATTGATCACAATCTTCTTTCCGGGAATCACTCGTTCAAAACGAAGCAGTTCAAACTCTGCAGGTTTATTGCAGGCGATGCCAACTGATACAACCAGAAAACCGTTTTCAATCTGCGCCTGCGTCATTGTTTGTGGGCTGCATTTTACAAAATATGCATTTGAAGATTTTGTGCCGGTAAGTTTTCCATTTTTCCAGTAACTATATAAAATTACTTCAATACTGCTGATAACATTGTTGACAAAAAGCTCTTTGCCTTTTGTACTGATAATAAGAGAATCAAGAGCAGCATTAATTTGATTTGTGATGGATTGTTGAATGCTTATCGCTTTCTTGCTTGTTATTCTATTAACAGGTATTTGTAATTTTCTTACAGTATCCTGTGCAGAAAGAGTAACGTTAAGAACCAATAATACAATAATCAGTAATAAATATTTCATTTGAATGGAGTTAATTACCAATCAGCTTATGTACAAAAGCCAGCTTAATTAAGCCCGGTGTATTCTTTGCATTGAGTTTTGCAATTAAACTTTTCCGGTGACTGTCAACCGTAGCTGCACTCACAAATAATTTTTCAGCAATTTCGTTATTGGTTAATCCATCTGCAAGCAGCTCCAGTACTTCTTTTTCTCTTCGGGTGATTACGGGTGCAGTACCTGCATCATCTGTGCGGAGGATGGCAGCTGCTTCATCACTTAAAAATTCTTTACCGAGAGCTATGCTTTGAATCGCTTCTATCAGCTCAGGCTGCGAAACATTTTTTAATACATAGCCACTGGCTCCTGCATCCATCATCTTTTGTATTAAGCTTTGTTGATTAAATGTACTGAGGCCCAGTACAAACACACTCTCATACTTCTCCTTCACTTCTTTACACAGCTCAATACCGTTTTTGCCGGGCATGTTAATATCCATCAGAATCATATCGGGCAACTGCTGTTTTAAAAAAGCAATACAGGAATCTGCATTAGAAGCATGACCCAGCCAGTCAATAGTATTTTCGTTTTGCAGCAAAGAACGGATGCCTTCAACAACCATATAATGATCATCAACAATAAATACTTTAATTTTTTGTACTGCTGCCATACTTAAATATTCATTTCAATATGCACCGATGTTCCTTTTTCTTTTTCAGATTGCACATCTAATTTACCTTTTAAAAATTCAACACGGTTTTCAATATTGACCCAACCGATTCCTTTGCTCATTTTCAACAATTCTGTATTAAAACCTTTGCCATCATCTTCCACCGTAATACTTATCTGCTCATTTATTTTATTAAGCTGCACTACGGCTTGTGTAGCAGCAGCATGCTTAATGATATTGTTCACCAGTTCCTGCACAATGCGGTAAATGGTGATGGAAGCAGTTTGTTCGATCTCCGCTCCTTCCATACCTACAGATTGATAAATGACTTTTACAGCACCACTTTGGTTGATATCGTTACAAAAATCTTTCAGTGCTGTATCCAATCCATACTTCACTAAAGTTTCAGGCATCATATTATGAGCCACACGGCGCATTTCTTTAATGGAACTGTCCAGCATATCCATGCTGCGTTCAAAAGCTTGCGCATTGTCCGGTGTAAGAATTAAATTGCCTTTCATATTTTGAAATGAATGTTTAATACCGCTGAGCATACCGCCCAATCCATCATGTAAATCTTTTGCAAGACGGGTACGTTCCTGCTCCTCTCCTTTTAAAACAGCTTCAGTTGCTGCCAGTTGATGCTGGATTTCTAATTCGCTAATACGTTGCTGTTGGAGTTTTTGTTTATGACGATAGTTGCGGTAACTGAGTAATGAAATAAATAATAAAGCTGCAACTCCCGTAATTAAAAAATAATTGAGCGTATTCTTTTGTTTGATTAAAAGTTGCTGTACTTTTTTTTCTGCTACCAATTTCTTTATCTGGACTTCTTTTCTTTGAGTTTCAAACTTCTTTTCAAGTTCCAATGTATTTTTTTGAACAGTTTCGTTCAACAGACTATCGCTCAACAATGTGCTTTGTGTGGCATAATATTCACCCTGCTCTATGTCCTGCATTGCATAAAAAATATTTGATAGCTGGGTGAAAACTTTTATGCGATCGCTTTTAAAATTAAAATTATACGAAATTAAAAGGGCCTCATTAGCATATTTTTTAGCAACTGTAAAATTTTTATTAACCATATAAAAAAAAGACAACCCTTTTAGTGCTAGCAATTCACTTTGATTATATTCCAATTTCTTTGAAAGCTTCAGCGCCATCTCAAAATTTTCTTTCATTATTCCATACTCGCCTTTTTCTAAATAAACAGAACCAAGGTTTAAATATTGACTTATTTCTAAATTTTTATCATCTAATTTTAAAGCAATACCTAAAGCCTCTTCGAAAGCATTTTTTGCCTTATCATTCATTTTTATCATAAAATAACTAAGACCTAAATTATTGAGGGCAATACCTAGATAAGTTAAGTCAAGTATTTTTCGGCTTCCTGCCACCGACTTTTCACCATACTCAATTGCCCGTTTGTATTGCTTCATTTCATAAAATAAAACCTGTAGTACATCGTTTGTTTGTACTTCCAAAGTAACATTTCCAAATTTGTTAAATAGATCCTTACCTTCTTCATAGTACCTAACTGCAGATTCATATTCGCCTTTCATTCGGTATGATGTACCAGTATTAAATAACGTTATAGCAAGATTAAGAGAGTCTTTAGTTTGTCTCGATATTTCAACTGATTGTAAGTTTAATTTAAGAGAGGAATCATATAATCCATGCATATTCAACATATAGGTGTAGTTGATGATATATTTTATAACTCCTGGTTTGTAATTTATTTTTTGGCTGAGGTCTCGTGCTTTAAAATAATAAAACTTTGCTGTTTCTGGCTCGCTTGATTCAAATTGTCTACCGATTTTTATGTATAATAAAACAGCGTTTGAGTCTTCCTTTTGTGCAGGCAATAACTTTAATAAGCTATCCTTTGTTGAGGTAGTTTGGCTACTAAGCATACTGCTTATGCTTAAAAAGAAAAGTACACTTATAATCTTTTGCATAAAGTAAAATAAACCATTAAACTCATTTTACAAATAAAATAAACAACCATAAAATTACACATCCCCTTTTTAAATGATTTTTTTTATTGTTTATAAATATCCTGTTTTTGAGGGATAGCCAATCATTGTTTAAATGGTCATTTTTACTTCCTAATTAAAAATATAGAATATGAAAAAATATTATTTCTTCTTTTTAGCAGCGGTACTATTTGTAAGTATTGATGCAGTAGCTCAGTTTCAAAAAATTAATAAATCAGAAAATGCCCGACCGGTAGCAAAACCGGAATCAGTAAATAAGCAGACTTCAGTAATAAAAAACACGGTATTAACCAACCCAGTGTATGACTTTAGTAATGTAAAAATTTGTGTTGACCAACCTTCTGTGGCAAACAATTTACCTCCCCGCATTAACAGCGCCGGAGAGCCTATTCCTAAAATAAACAGCGATGGCAGTTTATCAACCACCGGGGTAATAAGGCAGCCTCTGGCCGCCGAAACTATGAAGATGTGGGATGTGGGCCAGATAATAACCGTTTTTCTTTCTAACAATAACGGTTCCGCAGCCATTCGTGAAAAAGTAATGTTTTATGCACGGCAGTGGGAAACCATTGCTAACATAAGATTTGATTTCAACGGAAGTTTTAAAACAGCACAAATCAAAATTCAATTTGATAATGATAACCGGAACTGGTCATTGATTGGTAAAGATGTTCTCTTCAACCCTCTTGGTTTTTATACTATGCACTATGGCAGTATTGATGGCTCTACTGAGGAATCTATAAAAGGACTTGTTTTACACGAATTTGGACATGCATTAGGGTTTATACACGAACATCAATCGCCGGCAGGCGGCATACAATGGGATAAAGAAAAAGTGTATGCTTTTTTTGGTGGGCCTCCCAATAATTGGAGCCGTGGTGAAGTGGATTTGTATCTTTTCAAGAAGTACTCAGTTACCACAACTAATTATTCAACGTACGACCGAAATTCAATCATGCATTATTCTTTCCCGGCTTCACTTACTACCAACGGAATTGGTTCGTCGCAAAACAATGATTTTTCATCAACAGACCGGTCGTATGCAAGGCAGCTTTATCCTTTCCCCGTTACACCTGCCAATGCAACAGGCATCTTACGCACCGGTGATGATTGTGATCTTGTAAATTTTGTGGTGGAATACAATGCAGTGCCGGCAGATAAAATTGAATTTATTATAGAATTAGGACAAAACAGTAATAAAACAGTGACCTGGTGGAAACAAATTGGCATACCGAAAACTAACAACACTGAAACTTTTTTATGGGTACAGAACCATTCATTGATAGCCAGCGAAAACAGAACAACACTCGCCATGCAAATTCCATTTAATGAAATTGACATTAACAGAGGAATAAGCTTTTGGAAAGCCAAATTTTTGGGGGTACATACTTTATTGAACTATAAATGGAATGTATTACCTGCAGTTAGGGGTGGGTGCAAAATAACATTATCGTGGAATAAAGACACTTGTTTGTAATACAAATAAATCCTGTTTTTAAGGGAGTGGAAACTGTTGCTTGAGCGTGCACTTTTAGAATGTCCTGTAAATTATAAAATTATTAAAATAACACCATGAAACTACAATTCATTTTATTTCTAGGTTGCCTATGCGTGGTAATGTTTACTAAAGCACAGCCGCCAAAAACACCGCCAAAAGAATTTCCTACTACAATTCCAAGACATGAATCGGCAAAGATTAAAGCAAATGTGCAGCAGATAAACAAACCTGTATTCGGCAATTACATTACAACTATAGAATGGAAAGGTGCACGAATTTGGTATTCAGCTAACAATGCCACTGTAGATTCTGTTACAACAATAAAATTCAATTTAGATGGAAGTGTAACATGGCAAAAGCAAGGTTGGGAATATGTAAACAAAACTGCAGGTTCCTATAGTGTAAACGGAAATAATATAACCATACAATTTGATTATGTGCCTTACAAACACAGTTTTCAAGGCAGCTACAATAGCACTACAGGAAAAATAACCGGGAGTTTTACAGAAACAAGATCTACCTCACCAACCGCACCACCGGCTTATGTACAAGGTATCACCACTGGAGAATTTAACTTTTCTAAAAAATAAAATACTGTTTTTAAGGGAGAAATAATATTAAATGGAAAAGGCATTTTTACTATTACAAAACAACAACATGAAAAAACAATTACTCTTTTTAGTTACAATCTTTTTCGCCACCAAAGCCTTCAACCAGTCTCAAGCTCCGGGGCAGTTAAAAATCACATTGGTTTCTGCTAAATGCATTAATAAATCATGGGATGGTATAATAGAATTTGATGGACATGGCAATGAAATTTCTGTAGTGAACAGTTATAGAATCTACAGTGCCGTTAATACTGCTAACATTAAAAGTGGAAATTTTAGCTCTGCTATATTTGGGTCTAATGTAAACGGTATGACGAGAGCAGGATCGCAGACGCCAAATTTTGGCGGCATCAACAACGGAGATGTTATACAAGTGGGCAAAGTACTTATTGATGTGCATTTAAATGCAGACGACTATATATTACTGGCACCATCCTTATGGGAGTGGGATAATATCGCAGAAAAAAACACACTGAATAATTTTAATTCCCAAGTAGATGGAGATCTTAACTGGGCGATGACGCAACCATTTCCATTTTCAACTACATCCATTGGATATACAAATCCTTATAATGAAAGAGTAATAAAAAATTTTGATAAATACAGATACGGACCGGCACTTAAATATCAAAATATTTTCAATAATGTGGTTTGCCCGGGAAATGGACAGGGAAATAGAGTGATAGGTTTGAGAACGGGAACTTTTAATAATGTATGTACCATCGTTTATCCTCCTACACTTCTATGTTTAGATACCAGGCTATTAATGTCAGTTGTAAACCATAATAAGTCTGTACAGGCAAATGCAGGTAGTACACATCCTGAAAGACCAAGTTACATTTCGGGAGTTGTGGAAATTGTATTTACAGAAAACACTGATCATAACATTACAACAAGCAATGGACAATACTCCATTAAACTAAATATTGAATTTATTCCGGATGTAGTTTCTGCACCTGTAAGCAATACTCCGCCTCCATTAACAGGTTCTATAAACAATAATACTGTCTTTATTAAAAAAAGTAATGGAGTATTAAATCTTAATGTGGTTGGAAATTGGAGTGGTAAGCAAGTCAATAGTGATGGAAACTATCCACAAGCGGTTTCTTTTCAGCTTACAAACACCGGTGAGATAATTTTTGCGACTGCAGAAAAAGGAGAGATTGGTGCAAAAGGCACCTATACTTTTTCTAAAGGAAATATAAATGGTTCATACACTATATTGAGCAGCAACGAGGTGATTTCTTTTACAGGAACACTTGATCCAAATACGCAAAAACTTAATTGCACCTTAGGTTTTGGAACTTCTACCACCAACCAAGGAAAATGGACCATGGTTAGAAACTAAAAATCCTGTTTTTAAGGGAGTAACAAAATGTTTTGAAATCTCCACTTTTACTAAAGCTAAAGCATTACATAACCATGGCCACAAAATGATGAATACATCGGTTTAAGGCCAAATAACTTAAAAAACTTAATGTAATGAATAAATTAAACAACACTTAATTCAATAAGAAAAAATAACTAATGCATGAATTTTTAGATTAAACATTTTTGAATTATACTTAAAAAAAGACATTTATGAAGAAGTACCACTTAATGCTTTGCATTTTATTTTTAGCTAACGTTTCATTTGCACAACAAACCAAAAAACCTATAGCAAAGCAACCTGTATCAGAATTAAATAAATTATTGATTCCCATTGGCCTTCCATACAAAATGGTAAATGATTCAGTTGCCGTTATACCATACGAGGGAGTAAACATTCTTTCTTACAATTTAGTAATACAAAAAACCGGCGATCTTTTTTTAATCTATACCAATTTAAGCGAAGCAGTACCAAATAAAATAAATGAAACCAAATACAAATACCTGCTACAACAGAATGATAATTTTGATGTAGTTAAGATTGGGCTTGGTACGGAAGACAACATCGTTTATGTACGGGCAGATTTATACAGAGCAGGAATAAGTACAGCATTGCTACAAAGAATAATTAAGCAGGTGGCGAATGTTACAAATATTTTAGCGGGGGATTTAAAATAGTGAGAATACTATATTAAAAAAAATACCCCCCACATTAAATCTTTACATTTTTCTACAAAAAACTAATTTATGAAAATCTTGTTCAGCTTACTTTTACTTCTTCCATTAACACTGTTAAGCCAGTCGCCACCAACTGCATATCTTGATGGAAAATTTATTTCACCCGCAGGTGTTAAAGTTGTAATTACAAAAGATGGTGTAGATGATTTAGTGCTTGAAGCTAAAGTAAATGGAAATCAACTGTACACAGTAAATAATTTTAAATTCCCAAAAGCTTATGCGTTGGGTACGCCTTACACTTTAACCGTAAAAACAATTCCTACAGGCATTACTTGTCGTATTGAAAAAGGCATAAGAGGTACCGTAGGATTATCGCCAGGTTTTATAAGAGTAGGGGCAGATTACACTTATGAGCATATTAGTAGAAGTAGTGATAATAAAACACTGGCAACATTTTATGAAAGCCAGACCCCAGTAATTGCAGGAGATTTTGCAGAAGAAGGTAGGTATATAGCTTTCGTATCAAATGCAATAAATGTAGAAAAGAGCACTGGAAAATATCGACAAATATTTTGGCGTGATCGTAAAACAGGCATTACAAAAATGGTAAGCCGAGTATTAGATGGCGAAGAAGGAAATGGAGATAGTTTTGCACCAGTCATTACTGGCAATGGGCAGATGATAGCATTTGAATCGTACGCCAGCAACCTTGTGGCTGGCGATGGCAATAAATTAAGAGATGTGTTTTTATGGAAAGCATCAACCAACAGCATTTCACTAATAAGTACCAATGGAAATTCATCTAATGGAGAAAGTTATGAACCAAGTATTTCCTACGATGGAAACATGATTGCATTTTCATCAGGGGCCAGTAATTTAACAGGCGGTGTAAGCGACAATTCGATGATTAATGTTTATTTAAAAGATATTTCCACAGGCAGAATTAAGCTGCTAACCGCTGAGCCTCCAACGGCTAAAGCAGTGGGTGGTTCTCGTCCTTCCATATCTAATGATGGTTCTCGTGTGGCATTCTGTTCTTTTTCATCAAAGCTGGTAAAAAATGATTTGAATGGCCTTTGGGATATTTTTGTTTATGATAATGAAGTGGAAACAATAAAACGTATTAGCATGGGCGTTGGTGGCAGCGAACGTAATCAAGGTACTGAAAGTGCAAGTAGAATTGTAGCGCCAAGTATTTCTGGCAATGGCTCTTTTGTAGCATATGCCACTACTGCTTCAAATGTTGTGAGTGATGATAACAATGATAAGCAAGATGTGTTTGTTACAAATGTTAATAACCTATCTACCATAAAAGCTAGCACCAACAATATATCTGAAGCATCTAATGGCGATAGTCCGATAGGACAAGGAGAAAAAATTGCCATCTCATACGATGGTAGTTTTGTTGCCTTTACTACCAATGCTACAAACTTGGGCGTACCCGCTGGAAATATTTTGTTGCGTAATATTATTAGTAAAGAAACAATATTCATTACTAAAGAGAAAGGATTTTCAGTGGGAAGACCTTCTATTTCTCGAAATGGAGGTTATGTGGTTTTTGGTGCAGGTGCACGTTTGGATAGCCGCTTTTCTGCATCTGGCTTATTTGCAAAATTTACTGGGCTCACTCGTTGCTTAGCATGTAATGAATAAATTATTTTTTTACAATGGAAATAGCCCAATTAAAATTTCATCAAATAAAAAATTCATGTTTTAGTGGATAAAAATAATTAAGCAAGTATTATATTTTTATACCAAAGTAAATTATGAAAAAAGCAATCTCACTTTTATCTTTTTGTTTATTGGCAGTTATTGTATTTGCCCAAAAAGAAACATACGATTATGCGACATACACATTACCTAAAGGGTGGAAGAAACAAAAATCAGAAAATGCTATTCAGTTTACAAAAGAAGACGCAGCAACAGGTGTGTATTGCGCCATTACTTTATTTAAAGCATTACCTGCTACTGCAAATGCTAAAGAAAATTTCAATTTAGCGTGGACGTCAGTAGTAAAGGAAATGGTACAAGTTACAACCGAGCCGGAAATGCAAACACCCGAAACTGAGAATGGCTGGCAAACATTAGGCGGTTATGCGCCGTTTGACAAAGATGGAAATAAAGGTGTAGTTATTTTAGTAACGGCAACTAATTCTAATAAAATGATGAATATGATGGTGCTTACCAATACAGATGTTTATGAAAAAGAAATGACTGCGTTTATCGAATCCGTCTCATTACAAAAACTAGCTGTAGAAAAAACTAAGAACATTGTTGTAAAAGAAATAATTGAACCACAAAACCAACAACCTGTAAAAAACAACGGGTTTACATTTACTACAACCAATTTTGATGATGGATGGAATAGTACTGTGATGGAAGATTTGGTGGAAGTTACAAAAGGAAATACAAAAGTTTTAATTCACTATCCAAATAAAGCAGTGGATGGATATAGCTCTGATTTGATGGCAGGTTTAAAATACGCTTGGGATGTTTTGATAGCACCAAAATACAGCAGTGCAACTAATATGGAATTTAAGCCTTTATATAGTTGGCAATCTATTGAATTTGCAGAGGCAAGTATGGTGGAAAAGGCAACAGGCAAAACGGTATATGTTATTTTTTTTTAAAAGCATTTTAACAGTGGTGCAGGAAAATATTTGGAGTTTATTTCATCAGATAAAAATACTTTTGAAAAAGAATTTGGAACATACACAAAAGAGGCATTGGCAACAAGTTGGGATAAAATGGCTGTTATGGCTACCTGCAAAAAATTTGCAGTGTCGGCCTCTGATCTTAATGGCAAATGGATCAGCAATTTTAGTGGAATGACACAATATGTAAATGCTTACACCGGAGCAGATGCTGGCGCCAACACACATGCCTCTAACGAAAGTTTTGAATTTGGTGCGGGTCAAACATATAAATGGGATCTTGGTGTAGCAAGTGGTTTTGTAGGCAACATAAAATTTCAAGGTGTAAAAGCAACAGGCAAATTTACCGTGCTAAATAACTGGCAAATAAAATTTAGCGATATAGAAGGCAAGCCCAAAACATATAATGTGCAGTTTGTTTGCATTAAAGATGCAAGGGTTTTATGGATTGGTGAAACAGGGTTTGGTAAAATGGAATAAGTGGAGTTTTCGTTAAAAAATTTTACAAACATAAAATCGTAACATAAAAACTTATAAAATTAAAAACAATGAAAAAAATAATCATCCTTTGTATGGTAGTATTTTTTACTGCTTTAAATACAAATGCACAACTTTTTAATAAATTAAAAGATAAAGCAGCAAAAGCTTTGGAATCTAAAAAGAAAACTGAAACAACTTCTAAATCATCAGAGGAAAAACAGGAAGGAACAAATGAGACCCAGTCAACTTCAAATAAAACAAAAACTAAATGGCAACCAACGGCAGATTGTAGTAGATTGTTTCAAATGGAAAAAGATGAAACATTTTTATACGACGAAACCAAAGTAGTAGCTGTTAATGGTAGGGTAATAACCTATTTTGTAATTACAAATAAAAAATACGAATATTTTTTAATTGAAGATGGTAAACGTACAGGTCCATTTAAAGAAGCACCTGTAAAACAAATGAATATGGTGTCTGATAAAAAAAACAGCGATGAAGATGATGGAAGCAGTGAAGACGAGGAGAAGATTGAAATTGGCAGCGACAAGAAAGATCCTGTAGCACAGCATTACAGTAAAACCATTAGCAATAAACTGTATATCGTTTTTAATGGAAAAAATTTTGGACCCTATGATTTTGTTGGTAAAATGAAAGTGTCTCCCGATAAGAAAAAATTTTGGGCAGCAGTAGTAAATGGTGGTGCATCAGCCATGACAGCAAAAATGGGAATGGGAAATTCTTACTTGGTAAATGAAGCAGGTGTAAAGCAAAAAGGAGGAGATCAAAATAGTTTTGCTATGAAAATGATGATTAGCCCAAGTTTTTCTGCTGCGGCTTTGAGTATTATGGATAATACAGGCCAAAAAGTGATGACCGTTTCATCTGCCGGTAAACAGCAGGAAGGAAATATTGAAGATTTATATTCCGGAGGCAAAGCTATAATGATGGTAACAGATAATGGTGATATTATTTCGGTGCCGACTCAAAGCCCTACGCAGCTTATGGTTAATGGTAATGAAGCAGCAGTTTTTAAAGTACCTATAGTACATATGAGCCGCCTTTTTTTAATGAGTGATTATAAAAAATCTGTGTATTACTCAAAAGGAAAATTGTACAGGGGTGATGGTACTGAGGAAGCTTTAGAAGGTATTACTTTTCCAAAATTTGCTACTGTAAACAATCAATCGGCCATTTATTATTACAAAATTCATGAAACAGAAACAGGCAAAAAAGATATTTATCTCTGCAAAAAGATATTATAGGCCATTAATCATTGTCGCATTTGCTGTATCGTTGTATGTCCTATTTGTATTTTCAAAAAAGGCATACAACGATGCTGATTTCGGTAAAACTTTTGGTAGTAAAGCAATTGAAGCAAAAAAAAAATAGGTTCACTACAAGAAGGATTTGAATTATGTGGGTTGCTATGCCATGAAAAGCCGTTGTTTTTGCAAAGCATCATCTTCCCCGAGCTGATGCGATACAACGAACTGAAAGACGGTATTGAAACCGAAAGCCTGCGTACATTGTATATACAATTTGGAGAAGAATATGCCAATTTTTCTATAGGAATTTTTCAAATGAAACCAAGTTTTGCAATACAGGTAGAAACCAAAGCAAAACAATTATTACGGAATAGTATTTACCAAGAACTACAACTGGCTTATGCCGAAACCAGCGAAGAAACGATAAGGGAAAAAAGGGTACAACGCTTGGAAGACGACAACTGGCAACAAGTTTACCTTTGTGCATTTGTTTGTATTTGCAATGAATTATACAAAACAAAAACATTTAAAAACGATACGGAAAAAATCCAATGGTATGCAACTGTTTATAATGCAGGGTTTGACAAATCTGATACCTACATTGAAAAAAAAATAGAGGAAGCCAATTTTTATTTAAGCCAAGGCATGCCAGGCAAAAAATTTAAATATGCTGCCATAGTAAAATGGTTTTATACAAAAAGTTAAGCATTATTACGTCCCATTAGATTGTATCATATTTTTCAAGTCTCCTGTTTTCCGAACTTTTTAAGAACATCCTCTGAAAGGCTTGATTTTACTGAGTATGTTTTGTGAAATGGGTGTCCCTTCCGTATTTTTAGCTTCAATGAACTTTAAAAAACCTGCAATACCTGAACAAAATAATAATGGAATAAATTCCCAAAGTACAGGTTTGCTTACCAACTACGTTTGGGAAAGTCACCAAAACAGGAAAGATCCAATGGGAAATAATGCTGGCTATTCAACTAACAGTTACCAGTTTTACAGCAACGGTACTTATAAATTTTCAAATACAACTTTTCTGTACTACACACCTAAATATTATATGGTAAATGAAGAAGGTACATATCAAATAAATGGAAACAAGATTACACTTAAACCAGTTAAAAGTAAATATGAGGTCCGCCAGCTGAAAAAACCGACCCCGTTTCAAAATTCGGCAACATTAGTTTAGAGGCTGTTGAATATAGTTTTGAATATACCACTATATATGATCGCCTGAGGTTAGTGCTGGCACCAAGTAATAAAAAAGAAACAAAAAGAGATGGGGGGGTAATTACTATGCAAATGGAGAGAAAACAAAATCATATTTATACGATTCAGAGTAAGCGATATCAATGCAAAATAATATTAAAATCACAAGAAACTAAATAAGCATTCAATGAAAAAGATACTATTACAATCAAGGGTTCTATTTCCAATTTTATTTAGTGTGTTTAATTTACTGATAGTACAATTAAGTGTTGCACAAGACTGTAACACAATGGCTGCAAACAAACCTTTTTTTTAGGAAAGTCGCCAGATGTTTTTTCAGCTGCTGTTTCAGATTATAAAAAACCGGTTGGTTGGAATATTACAAAGATGAAGCCCAACCTTGTAGTTGCCGAAAACTGGATAACTAAGATTCTTGCAGGTTTTACCGGCGCCAAATTGGGGTATCAAAATACTTATGTGCTTAACCTTTTAGGATTTAATCGCTTTACTGAAAGTTTTTCAAAAACCACAGGAATCAACGGTTTTTACGACGGCAAGATGCGTTTTTGGGCCTACTATTGCTACGATAATAAGGGAACAATACATACTGAAGGAGAGAGTGGCTCTAATGTTCATGTAAAATTTAATAATATTTATGCTTTTGGATTTACTGAAAGTGAAGGCGTTTATACTACTAACGGAAAGCCTGCCTTCAAAGTACTTAAAAAGAAAAAAACAGAAGGCAAAATTGATTATTATGAATATAGGTCAAAAATAAATGCAACAGGAAAAATATACACGAGCAATGATTATATCATTTTAAGAAATAGTGATAAACCGATTTTTATAGCTTTTACCCGCAAAGAATACCTGCAGCAGATGCTGAAGAATGTTGATATAGCCGCAAACAGCAATTCAAAAATTTTTAATGAATTGTATGAATCTAATAAAAAAATGTTTGAATTAGAAATGAAGGTTTACAAAGAGAGTGACAAAAGCTATACAGCAGAAAAAGAAATCAAGCGAAGAAAATGGTTTGAAGAAGATCAGGAAAAACTTAAAAAAAGTAATAGTAAAATCAACCCTGATGCAATTGCTGCCAAAGAAGTTATTTTACAATATTTACAAAAACCAGCCGAATGGTTGAATAGAACCATAAATGATTTTTATCTTTCAGGATATAGTAAGATAAATGTGTTGGGATTTCTGGAAAACCTTGATAAAGAAAGAACGAATGGAGTGGGAGAAGTAGAAGAAGAAACAGCACAGGAAATTGTAACCATTAATCCTGCTTACTTTAATAAAACACTCAGCAGCGATGTTCCACAAGTAATAATGGTGGATTTACAAAATGGCTATTACCCACACATGGAAAAAGTTGCCGCTCTTGTAAAAAAACCAGGTGCACTGGCACCTTTAGAGGCAATGGTAAATCCTGGCAAGTCTGCACTACCGGTAGTAGCTACACCTAAAATCCCACCAACTTATACATTTAACTATTTACCAAAACTTATAGCACTTAAGCCATTGGTGGTGCTGGTCGGCATGAAACCATCTGTCAGTCCTGTTACAGGTAATAACAATAGTGTTCCAACTACTTCGGCATTCAATTTTACCCTTCCACCCCTTTTTGCCAAGCTTAATCAATTACCACAATTGGTAACTAAAGAAAATTATACTGCCTATTTACAACAATTGCACAGCTCTATTTCAAACGCAATAAAACCCAATGAAAAAAAGAAAGCAGATGCTTTAATAAAAGATAAAAAACTTACGCAATCAAAAGACATCAGCAAAACTGCTTTGGCCGCATGGCTGCAAAATGCACCGGCTGCAAGTTTGTATTTGCATAGCAAAGCTGTAACCACCAATCCTTCCGATGCACTGGCTGCCAACAATTTTTCTGCTTTCTTAATCATGGGTGGGTTGCCTGAAAAATCAATTCCCATTCTGGAATACTGGAACAAACAAAAACCCGGCGAAGCAACGCTGCTTGGTAATTTGGGCAATGCATATTACCGCTTGGGCGATGTAAATAAAGCGATGCAATACCTGCAGCAATGTGTGCAAAAGGACACACTAAATCCGATTGCCAACAAAATACTTTGCCTGCTTTACCTCAAAAAAGGCGAAGTAAAAAAAGCGGAAGAGCATGCAACAAAATCAATAGCCGCATCATACGATCAGGAGGTTGAAAAAATTCTGCGCCAGCTAAATAAAAAAATAAAACCGGGTGAAGTAATGACCCGGTATCATAAAAAAGAATTTCCATTGCTGAAAAGAATTAAAATGCCGGTAATGCCCGCCAGCCTCGATGAAATGGAATTTTTTGCGGCAAACCTGGAAGCAGAAAAAAATTCAATTGACAATACCATAGCGGCCATTGAGGCAAAAATGCCCGCTACTAATGACGATGCAAACCAACGTTTACTTATGGCAGGTTTACGAAAGGGCATTTCGCCTTTACAAATAAAGGCCCAATCTATTATTATGGATGCTATGGACATGTATCAAAAAAATGCCATCAGCGAAGCAGATGTTTTTAAATTTTATTTGAATAAAATATCTGTACCCCACAACGCAAAGCTGAAAGCCATTGCAAAAAAATATGGCGACCAGCTAAATAAACTGGAAGGTGGCGAAGCGGCTGATGAAGAAAAAATAGCTGCCCTTGAGTTAGCTAAGTGCAATGACATAAATGAAGAAAATGGAAAGTACCTGGCCGAATTAGCTCCAATAGTTAATGAGTATGTGCAAAGGCAGGAATATATTTCACGCAGGTATTACCGAGACTATGCCAACTGGGCTCCCTACTGGATGCCGCAGGCCAAAGGCAGTTTTTTATCCATTCAACTGGATTACCTGAAAGATGTAAGCAACCTTCTTGGGCAATATAAATTGCTCAGTAAGCAGCAGTGTACGTTTGATGAAGTGGTGCAGGAGAAAAAAGATTTTGTATTAAAAGAATGGGAAGATGAATACTGTGCCAATTTCAAAGGCAAAATTAAAATGGTTATCGGTTCCATTAGCTGGACTTGCAACTCCTGGGGCATTGAAGGTGGTGAAGGTTTAGTTTTAGAGTTTGAAGCAAGTTTTAAAGATGATGGTTCGTTTAATGAATTTACTGTTGGCGGTGGTCTGGGCGAATCGTTTGATGTTGGCGGTTTTGGTGCAGTAGAAGTTGAAGCAGGAACGTCTATTAAAGAATTTATTAAAATTGGCAAGAATCAATCTACAGGCAAATGGGAAGTAAGTGATTTTGGAATGAAAGTGGATGCCACCGTTGAAGCGAAACTTGGGACTTTGAAATATGAAGTGAAAATTGCGGAAATATCTCTGGCGGTAAATGCAGGATTGCAGGTAAGCGGTGGCTTGCCCGAAGCAGTACTTATACTAGCGAGATAGCAACTAAATTTCGGATTGAGGGCAGGTAGTATAGCGGCTCCTATACTCAACTTAAAATGATTAGCCAATTAATAAAAATAATTTTTGTAGAGATTAGAATAAATTCCCTGTTTTAGAGGATACTGCCTTTACCGTAAGAACAATATTTTTGATATATAAAAATAATAATGAAAAAAATAATGTTGCTTTTTGTTTGTTGTTCAGTTGCGGCAATATCTTTTGCACAAAAAGAAACCTTCGAGCTTTTTACTTTTACTCCCCCGAAAGGCGACCCTCAAGTAAATGAAGTACAGGAAGCTGAAGGATGGAAAATAAAAGCAGGTAAAAGCAACTTACCAGTTTATCAAAAATTATTCTGATGTTATGAAGCGTTGGACATTTTAGTAGCAACACTATTTTTGGTAATACCTATTATTATGCCACCGTTGCTTTTAACAATAAGGCAATTGAAGTACCTAATCAATGAAATGCTTAATCTTTTAATTTAAAAGTGTATGAAAAAAATAATGCTTATTTTATTATTGTGTGTTTCGGGAACTATTACTATTGCCCAGAAAAAATTAGTTCCGGTTACTCAATCGCCATTAACAGGAGTCAGTTTACCAACAGGAAGTAAAAAGGATAACAGGATGTTAAGTGTATCCGGAGCAAAGTTTTTACTGGAACTGGAAAGTAAGAAAGCTAATGTAACATTATCAGCCACTGAAGTGTTAGTACTGCCACCCGTTACTACTAGCAGATTTAATGCAGATTCGCTTGTAGGAAAATTTACCAAAATGGGGTGGAAAATTTCTGTTATAGAAGGAGATAAGAAATACGCCTGGTTGCAAAAGGATAGCCGTAATCTTATCATGTACTTTTCTATGGATGCAAAAGAGACCGGCCTGTATTTTGGGGAAGCCAGTGCTGCACCAATTCAAAATGTACAGGGAAATAATACAATCACTACCCCACCTGCAACAACAGATAATAATCAACCAACAAACAATACCCCACCTGCAACATCAGATAATAATCAACCAACAAACAATACCGAAGCACCTGCTGTTATTGGAACATGGTTAAAAACTTCTACCAGTAATTCAGCTTATTCACAAAATAATGGCTTGCATCAATACCATAAAATGCAATACGAGTTTAACGCAAATGGAACCTACTCGTTTTTATACAGGAGCTTCTCTTATCTACCCGATATTTATTTTGCTAAAGAAAACGGCACCTACAAAATACAGGGCAATACAATTACAATTATTCCGCAAGCAAGCGTTTTCGAAACATGGAGTAAAGAAAACAACGTTGATAAATTAGGCAAGCTAAAATCCCGTCAAAATAGAAAACTCGAAAAAGTAACTTACCAATTTAGCAGCCAATATTTCTCCGGTATAGATGAATGGCAACTCGTATTACAACTCGACCATCAAACAGAAAGAGATGGGCCTTACTCTGTATCAAACTCCTTCCCTAATTCATGGTTGTATGGTACTGCAAAATATCCGATAAAACTTGATTAGTTGGAAAAGAAAACGCTTATTCAGAAGATAAAATAAGGTCTTGCAAACCTGAAATACGAACTATAACATCATATAAATAAAATAAATGAAACTCATTTTTTATGGTACACTTGTGAGCATGTTTTTAGTATTGGAAGCTTGCAAAACAGTTGCTGTAACAGGACGTAAACAATTGAACCTTGTACCCAATACAATGATTCAATCTCTTGCTTTTTCACAATATGACTCAGTTGTAAAAGTTAGTAACACGCTTTTGCAAAGTGATGAAAGATCACAGTTGGTAACAAAAGTGGGCAGCAGAATACAACAAGCTGTAGAAACCTACATGAAAGAAAATAATTTGAGTAAAGAAGTAAAGGATTTTAAATGGGAGTACAATACCATTAATGAAAATATTGTAAATACCTGGTGTATGCCGGGTGGTAAAGTAGTTGTCTATACGGGGCTTTTACCTGTAACTGAAAACGAAGCAGGGCTGGCAGTTGTATTGGGGCACGAAATTGCACATGCTATTGCAAGGCACGGCAATGAAAGAATGAGCGAAGGTCTTCTAATTGGATTGGGTGGCCTGGTATTGGCAGAGGCATTAAAAGAAAAAAAACAGGAAACACAGTTACTGTTCATAAGTCTTTACATGGTAGGCTCTAAGCTTGCGTTAGAATTACCAAATAATAGAATGCAGGAAAGTGAGGCTGACAAACTGGGTTTAATATTTATGAGTATGGCTGGGTACAATCCTGAAGAAGCAGTAAGTTTTTGGCAGAGGATGGCTGCAAAAAAAAAGACCAATTCTATACCGCAATTTTTGTCAACGCATCCATCTAATGAAACAAGAATTAAAACAATTTCAGGTATGCTCCCCCGAAATAAAGGAGAAGTATTTTAAAACAACCAAATCAAATTAAGCTGTGTAATTAATATGCTAACTTAAAAAAATAAAACCCCCTTTTTCAATGATGCGTATTACAAAATATTGAAGACATATTTGATACTCGTTAAAATCACTCTTTTAAAAAATAATTAATAAGAAATAATAACACCCAAAACTACATTTATGCAAAATGAAAACAACTCTCTTATTAACAGCACTACCGATGATGGAAAAACGGTAGCAATTATTAGTTACTTAACCCTGATAGGTTGGGTAATTGCATATGTAATGTATGGCAGCAACAAACAGCCACTTTCTGCATACCATATCAGGCAGTCGCTTGGTATAATGATTACCGGAGTCTTGTTTTATATTTTACAGTTTATGCTTTTTTACGTTCCTTTTATTGGGTGGCTTATTACACTTATAATGATTCCAATAGGGCTGCTGCTTTTTGTATGCTGGATAATGGGATTAATAGCTGCCATAAATGGTGAAGAAAAACCGGTTCCTTTAATTGGTAACAAAATACAGGAAATGCTGAGCAGCCTTAAATAATATGAAATAAAAATACTTGATGGCTTATTAAAAATAATTTTTATTTGGTAAAAAAAATCAAACCCACAATTATTAACAATAAATATCACCCACTAAAAAAAACATTATGAAAAGGAATTTCACATACATTTTTATATTCGCACTATTAGTTTTGGTATGCGCTTGCAAGTTTAGCACAGGTATTAAAAAAGACCTTAGCACAGGCCTAACATCAATAAACAAAGGCTTAAGCGTAGAAGATATTTATTTAACAGTTGATGGTATTAAATTATCTTCCAATGTAATTTCATTGGGTAAAGAGGTAGTGCTTATTGCAGATGGTGTAGATGATTACCAAGTAAAAGATGGCAAAGTATATCCTGGATGCCGTATCATTTTAACTGATAAAGCTGGTAAAGAAATACTAAATCTTCCTGATGCTTTTGCAGAACAAACTACTGGACTTGAAAAAGACAAAGCAGCAGTATTAAGAGCCACCTTAACCACCGGAAGCCCTATGCAGGTGGGAGAAACCTATCATTTAAACGTTCGATTTTTTGATAAAAATAAAAAGGAAAATGAAATTGTATCGGATGTGGATCTGGTGATGAAAGATTAAATTCAAAAAAAGATACCAGTAATTTTCAGAAAGAAATAGTTATCACTTAAGTGCTGCTTAAGTGATTTTCTTTTTTTATCATTCAGCTTAAAACGTATTACCTTAGAACTTTAAAAATATTTAAACTATTTAAATGCTCACAGTTCTTCACCCATGGCATGGCGCTCATTACGGAAGTGCGTCACCTGTACGTGTAAACGGCCTCATTGAAATTTCACAAGGCAGCCGCAGTAAATATGAAATTGATAAAGAAACAGGATTGCTGCGTTTGGATAGAGTGATCTATTCCTCTTTTATTTATCCGGTGAACTATGGTTTTATTCCTCAAACGCTTGGGCAAGATGGTGACCCGTTGGATATTTTAGTAATCTGTTCGCAAGCTATTCAACCACTTTGCTTAGTAGAAGCTACTGTTATTGGTAATATGCAAATGATTGATCAGGGCGAACGTGATGATAAAATAATTGCAGTTGCCACTAAAGACCCAATGGTGAATCACATCAAGGATATTGATGAACTGCCTAATCATTTCTTTAGCGAACTGAAACAGTATTTTGAACAATATAAAGTGCTGGAGAACAAAGTGGTGGAGATTGATAATTTTCAAAACAAAGCAGAAGCATATAAAGTTATTGAAGAAGCAATAGCGTATTACAAGGAGAAATTTAATAAATAGTTCATAGGGAATGAATCATAGATGATTGTAAATAACTTCAATTTCACTTGTTGTAAATAAAATTGATTCCCCTTCATCCAAATGATACATAATTATATAGTACTACCCTATGAACTATAAACCATGAACTATCTACCATCAACCTCTCTCACATGCATCAACCAAAACAAATGGACACACAAACAATCATCACCCTGTTGTTAATAGGCTTGGCAGCAGGTATTCTTAGCGGACTTGTAGGCGTTGGCGGCGGCATAGTAATGGTGCCGGCTCTTGTTTTCTTTTTGGGCTATACACAGCATCAGGCACAGGGCACATCGCTCGGAGTTATAATGATGCCAGTAGTTGTACTTGCTTTTTTACAATACTATAAAATGGGCAATGAAACCGGTAACCAGATCAGTTGGCAGGCAATTGGTTTTATTGCAGTTGCATTTTTAATAGGCGCTTTGCTTGGAGGAAAAATTGCAGTAAATGTAAATCAGCAGTTATTGAAAAGAATATTTGCTATTGTTTTGTTTTATACTGCTTTTAAAATGATGGGATGGGATAAATGGGTTTTTGATTTATTCAAACAAAAAACAGTTTAAATAAGTGAATTTTAAATTCGTTTTATCATCCTCAATTTATGTGTACGTAAAAAATTATCCCGGTTAATAATTCCGGCACCATCAATCGAATCAATACGCACCCTCCCTGCAGCATGTATAATTTCCCGTTCGTTTAGTAACAAACCTACATGAATAATTTTCCCTTCTTCATTATCAAAAAAAGCGAGGTCGCCACATTTTGCTTCCTGTAAAAAACCAACATCCTGCCCCAGCATACTTTGGTGCGCCGCATCTCTTGGCAAATGCTTACCAAAAAAGCGCATCAGCAATTGTGTAAATCCGCTGCAATCAACTCCAAATACAGAACGGCCTCCCCACAAGTAAGGTGAATTTAAAAATAAATAGGCCACTTGCTTTATACTCTCTTCATTAAATGAATAAGCTCCTTCCATTACCAACTTGCTGCTGCTTTTAATTCGATAACTACCCCAGATAGCTTCGCCATTTTGCAAACCGGGAACAGTACTGCCAAAAGGCACATGCATGGGTGCTTCATTTACCATAATAATGCCACTCCAGGTATTTACCAGTGGCACCTGATCCTGCATGGCAATTGTTGCTTCTGCTTCAGTTAATTGGTTGCGCATACAAAAACCAGCATAGCCATCATATACACAAACCACTTCTACCCAGTCTTCATGATTGGAAATTAATTCCACCGCTTCTCCAAATAAAAGCTGCGATATCAACTCCGCCTCATGACGTGGTTCTTTTCTTATGGAGGCAACAGGCACAATACATAAAGCAGTATTCATTGAGGTTTTATTTGAAATGAATTTATGGATTTTTAACATTCCGTGCATCTTCTCATCATGCGGGAATAGTATTATGATGTAAATTTCGCAATAATTTGCCTGTATGCCAACATTGTTTTTATAAAGCAAGCAGTACAAACTAAAAAAAGAAACAACCTGCCCGAACAGAATACCATACCAGATCAGGAGTTATTACAAAACTATTACCGTGATGGCAGTAATCAATGGCTGGGTATTTTATTACAGCGTTATACCATTTTATTGTATGGTGTTTGCATGAAATATTTAAAGAATGAAGAAGAAGCAAAAGATGCCGTGCAGCAGGTATTTGAGAAAGTAATTATTGAGCTTGATAAATACAAAGTAGAATATTTTAAAAGCTGGATTTACATGGTGGCAAAAAATTATTGCCTCATGAAGCTGAGAGATAAAGGAAAGCTACCACGTGAAATTACAGAACGGATGATTGCTACCCCGGCAGAAGAACCCAATCTGTTGGAACATATACAGAAAGATGAACTGCTATCACACCTTGAACTGGCCATGCCACAACTCAATGCAGAGCAGCGCCTGTGCATTGAACAGTTTTACATTTACAAAAAAAGTTATATAGAAATTACAGAAAGCAGCGGTTATACTTTAATGCAGGTGAAAAGTCATATTCAAAACGGAAAGCGTAACTTGAAATTGCTTTTACAAAAGCAACTGAACCATGAGCGATAAATTGCTTGACATATTAAAAGAGCATAGTGATATTAGCGAACAAAAGCTGATGGATTATCTCATGGGCCACCTTACACCCGAAGAACGGCACGAAGTGGAACTGCATTTAACAGATACCGATCTGCTCGCCGATGCAGAAGAAGGATTGAGCCAATTAAAAAACAAAGAAAAAATAAACCAAACAGTTGCGTTGCTAAACAAACAGCTAACTGAAAAACTAAAAGAAAGAAGAAAACGAAAACCTAATTGGCACAAACCAAACCAAAGTTTACTCATTGTTACTACGTTTATCATTCTGGTGCTTATTGTAATTGCGTTTCTGGTAATACTGAAACTAAGAATCGGTTAATGAAATATTTATTGCCATGTATCCCCTTTTTTAAAGTAAACAGGCACTTGGCTATACTGAGTAAGAGTAACTTATCATGAGTTGCTTTGAACAATCTGCTTTTCTCTAAAACTTTACTACCCTGCAATTTGTAAACTGTGAATTTTACAATTCTCTGTTATAATTCTATAATACTTGTAAAAAGAAAGTATGCCACCTTTATAGTTGCTTAGAACTGCCTTGATTCATACACATAAAAAATAAATAAAAACAGGTAGTAACACGAAATAAATGTAATGAAGAAATTTACTCCTGTAGCTGCCATAAAAACATTTGCAACTAAGCAATCTATTCAGGTTAGTGAAAAAACAATTGCAAAATCTAAAAACGCATCTAACTTTCTAACTGATCTTGCAGATGTATTTTTATTTATTAAAATGATCGTTCGGGAAACATTTACCCGCAACTTTGAACTGAAAGAATTTCTAAGGCAATGTTTTCAAATAGGCTACAAATCCTTACCGCTTATTTCCATAACCGGAATCATTATGGGTTTGGTGCTTACCATACAATCCAGGCCTGTACTTGCCGATTTTGGTGCCATAAGCATGTTACCAAGTATGATTTCTTTATCTCTTATTAGAGAAATGGGGCCTGTTATCACAGCTTTGATTTGTGCTGGTAAAATTGGCTCGGGTATGGGTGCAGAGTTAGGCTCCATGAAAGTAACGGAACAGATAGATGCTATGGAAGTATCATCTGCAAACCCAGTAAAATTTTTATTGGTAACAAGAGTACTTGCGGTTACACTCATGGTACCCCTGTTAACAATCTATGCTGATGCTCTCGGTATTTTAGGAAGCTGGGTAGGAACCAATATTAAAGGTGATGTAACATTTACTTTATTTTTTGCTCAAGCATTAGCGCCCGTTGAATTTGTAGACTTAATTCCTGCAACTGTTAAAACATTTTTTTTTGGTGCTGTAATTGGTTTTGTAGGCTGTTATAAAGGCTATAATGCAGGAAGCGGAACACAGGGTGTAGGTAATGCAGCTAATTCTGCTGTGGTACTTGCATCTTTACTCATATTTATTGTAGATATGATTGCCGTACAAATAACTGATATCATCATATCATGAACCAAACCCTACCAACTACAGTTACAGATAACAAACCACTGGAGGGTAAGGCTGTTATTGAAATTAACAACGTAAAAAAATCATTTGGTAAACAAGAGATACTGAAAGATATTTCATTACAGCTTATTACCGGTGAAAATTTGATAGTGCTTGGTAAATCAGGATCGGGAAAATCGGTATTAATAAAATGCCTCGTTGGTTTGTTAACGGTTGACTCGGGAAGCATTACAATTCTGGATAATGAAATAACAACAAGTAACAGAAAAGAATTAAATAAGCTTCGTGAAAAAATAGGATTTCTTTTCCAAAGCGGAGCTTTATACGATTCAATGACCGTAAAACAAAACATAGAGTTTCCGCTGCGCAGAATAAAAAAAGGACTCTCAGAAAAAGAAATTGCAGAAAAAGTAAACGAAGTATTAGAACATGTTGACTTGGTTAGTTCCTTACACAAAATGCCCTCCGAACTTTCGGGTGGCATGAGAAAAAGAATAAGCTTGGCAAGAACAATTGCTGTAGACCCTATGATCATGTTGTATGATGAGCCTACCACAGGGCTTGATCCTATAACATCAGATGAGATCAGTACATTAATTCTAAACGTTCAAAAAGAATACAAAACTTCATCCATCATTATTACGCATGATATGAAATGTGCAAAGAAAACAGCCGACAGAATACTTATGCTAAAAGATGGCTTGATTTATAAAGAAGGAACAATAGACGAATTTGAAAATTCAACTGATCCTTATATTAAATCCTTTACAATGTAAAACAAATTCAGATTTCTAAAATGCGTTACACATACCTAAAATGAATGTAACACATTCAACAGCAACTCGCAATTTATTTAATTCTTAATTTAAAAAAAATGGATACACATTCACAAAACTATAAAATCAGACTGGGGTTGTTTATAATTGGAGGTATAGCGTTACTCGTTTTTGCTGTATTTATTATTGGCAAAAAAAACAATTTATTCAATTCCGTTTTTAAACTTACAGCCTATTTCTATAACGTAAGCGGCTTGCAAGTAGGCAATAATGTACGTTTCTCCGGCATTACAATCGGCACTGTTGACAATATTAAAATCATCAATGATTCTACTGTAAAAGTAGATATGATCATTCGGCAGGAAGTAAAGCAGTTTCTAAAATCGGATAGTAAAGCAAGCATCGGTTCAGAAGGGATTATTGGAGATCGCTTGATTATTATTTCACAGGGAGATGGCAGATCACCTGAAGTAAAAACCGGGCAAAAAATAGAAACCACAGAGCCTGTGGAAATGGATGATATAATGGCAAGCCTGGAAGTAACCGCAGCCAATACAGAAATTATTACAGATCAACTGGCAGAAGTAATGATAAAAGTGAATAACGGAAACGGAACGCTTGGCCGGTTAATTAATGATCCTACCATTGCCAACAACCTGGGTCAAACAATTTCAAACATTAAAACCAGCAGCAAAGGGTTAAGTGAAAATATGGAAGCAGCAAAAGATAATTTTCTATTAAAGGGGTATTTTAATAAAAAGAAAAGAGCGGCAGCAAAAAAGGCTGCTGATGAAAAAGCAGCTCAGGAAAAAAACAAAAAACAATAACCGGAATCCTATATGAATATTGTAAGCTTTTTTACAAATTGTATAACAACTATAACTATCAAGCACCCCACCTTTACACAAGTAAACTAGAATAAAGAGAAAAGGTTCAGATAAGAAATTTTAACAGAAGAGCTTTTCGTAATCAGGATACAATTAAATTTCTACTGAACCTTTTATTCATTTCTTACAATTTTTAATATGAGCAACATACAAAGAATTATTTATGTACTCTCTGTAACTACATTTTGTGTTGCTGTTATATTAATAGGCTGTGCAACAAAATTAAAAGAAGACGTTTCTGAAATAGAAAAACCAGATTCTAAATTTGATGTTGTGTTAATAAATGCAGATTCTGTATTATCCGTAATGCCTAACTCACTTGCTGAAAAAAATAAATTAAACAGAACAGGAATTGAAATAAGTATTAAAGAGAATGAAGCAATAATTACTAAATTAAAACTCCAAATAAAAAAACCCGGCATTCAGTTTGATAATGCACGCTTGCAAAAAATTGAATTATTGCAATTAAAAAACAAGCAACTGAAGAACACCATATACGCCCACCAAACTGCGCAAACCAATTGAGCAGAACATTTACAAAGCTTTTTAGAGTTGATAGATATAATAGCCCATAAAAAACACCAAAAAAATAAAGCGGGCATAAAGTCCGCTTTTATTTTTTTACAGCAACCTGAAAATTAAGGCATACAACTTCTTATCCTCACAGTTTATAAAACAGTGTGAATCATATAATTTCATTTAAGAGTAGTGTAATACAAATGAGTACAAACTGATTCAACTTTGCTTTTAATCATTTCACAAAAAAATATTATGAAAAGAATTCTCCTTATTAACTTCATCTTACTTGCAGCAATTGTTACCACTGCTCAAACAGCCGATCAAAAATGGAACATCGGGTTACTGGGTGGTGCCAGCCAATACAAAGGCGATCTGGGTAATGATTTTTACAAAACTGATATGGCATTCTATGGTTTTGGTGGACTTACACTTTCCCGCTTTATAGGAAACTATGTTGATCTTAATTTATTAGCTACAAGGGGCAGTATTGGCTTTAGCCGTGCACCCGGTTATTTCTTAAACAACTTAACTACAGCTACTATTAATTTAAAAGTAAATATTCTTGGGCCAAACAGCTTTGTTCGTCCTTACGTATTTGGTGGTTTTGGTGCTATGTTGTTTGATAAAAAATTAAACATCACAAAACAAAATCTTGATTTTGCTACACCCTCAGCAGGTAGTGGATTAACTTTTAAACTTACACCCAGCTTAATGCTAAACCTGCAGGAAACATTTCTTTTTTCAAACAGAGATAGCAGAGATGGACTTGTAGCAAGCGGTAACAATGATCAATTCCTGCTTCACTCTGCGGGTTTGAGTTTTAATTTTGGAAAAATGAAAGATGCTGATGCCGATGGTGTATCAGATAAAAATGATAAATGCCCCGGTACTCCTACCATGGTTGCCGTAGATAAAAACGGTTGCCCGCTTGATAAAGATGCTGATGGCGTAGCAGATTATTTAGATGCTTGTCCTGAGCTTTCTGGTACAATGGCGTTAAACGGTTGTCCTGATAAAGATGGTGATGGCATAGCAGATAAAGATGATCGCTGCCCGGATGTAGCAGGCACTACAGCTTATAAAGGTTGCCCCGATACTGACGGTGATGGCGTAGCTGATATTGATGATAAATGTGCTGATACAAAAGCAGGATACAAAGTAGATGCTACAGGTTGTACAATGGATACTGATAAAGATGGTATTGTAGATGAAGAAGACCGCTGCCCTCTTCTCGCAGGACCTGCAAGTTTAAAAGGTTGCCCCGATGGTGATGGTGATGGCGTAGCAGATTTAGATGATCGTTGCCCCACTACTCCCGGAACTTTTGCAAACAAAGGTTGTCCCGAAATAACAAAAGAAGTAGAAACGAAAATCACAAAAATTGCAGGTAAATTATTTTTTGAAACAAACAGTGATGTTTTAAAAGTAGCATCGCTTTCAGAACTGGATGAACTGGTAATAATCCTTAATGAATATTCTTATGCCAAACTAATTATTGACGGGCATACAGATAGCCAGGGATCAGATGAGTTTAACATGGCACTTTCACAAAAAAGAAGTGAATCAGTAAAAAAATATTTAATATCAAAAGGTATTGCAGCAGATCGCTTAACTGGTACAGGTTATGGCGAGGGAACACCCATAGCTGATAATAAAACAGCAGCAGGCCGTGCTAAAAACAGAAGAGTTGAATTAAAAACATCGTATTAATAAGAATTTTAGGTAAGGTTCAGATTGGTTTCAGAGGTAAAGGGCTGTTGTGGAACAGCCCTTTTTTTATGCAGTTCACTTTTTATAACAGGATGACTCAACTTTCCTTTCACTTTTTTCCCCTTTTAATTTCCGTATCTTGTTATGTGCAATGTAAATAGATGAATTATATAACAATTTGAATAATTGTATAACAGTTACTGTACAAAAACTGTTGAACTTCACTGTTTTGTAAACAACACACCTTACAACTTGAAAATATATATTAAAAATATGGTAAGCAATCGTTGCAAAATGGTTGTAAAAGAAGAACTGAAAAAACTAGGCCTTCATTTCATACTGGTTAATTTAGGCGAAGCAGAGCTTATGGAACCTCTCACAGAGGAGCAGCACAAGATTCTTAAAACCGTATTATTTGATGCAGGCCTTGAACTGATGGACAATAAGCGTTCTATCTTAATTGAACGTATAAAAAATACCATAGTAGAAATGGTACATCATACTGATGAACAGTTAAAAACAAATTTTTCTACCTTCTTAAGCAGAAAATTAAACCATGATTATACTTATATGGCCAATCTGTTTTCAGAGGTACAGGGAATCACCATTGAACAATTCATCATTGCACATAAAGTAGAGCGTATAAAAGAACTCATCATGTATGATGAACTCAACATTACAGAAATTGCGTGGAAACTTAATTACAGCAGTGTGGCACATCTCAGCAACCAGTTTAAAAAAGTAACCGGCCTCTCCCCTTCTCACTTTAAACAGTTAAAAGATAAACGCCGAAGCCCCATAGAAGAAATAGGGAATCCACTAACAGATGAATAAAAATTGTAAGCTTGGAATGAATTACTAACGCACATGAAATGAAATCAAACAATAAAATACCAGATATAGATAAACCGCTTATTAAATCACCCAACCTGTTTCCTGTGGTGGGCATTGGCGCTTCCGCCGGTGGTTTAGATGCATTTAAAAAATTATTAAAAGCAATTCCTGAAGATTCAGGTATGGCTTATGTACTGGTACAGCATTTAGACCCCAAACACGAAAGCCTGCTGCCCGAAATACTACAGAAGGTTACCAAAATACCGGTGTTAGAAATTACGGATGATATAAAAGTGCACCCGGATCATATTTATGTGATACCCAGTAATAAAATAATGGTGGCTACAGATGGGGTTTTATTACTTACCCCAAGGCCTGAAAAAAGTAAAACTGAACGAAACCTGCCGATTGATCTGTTCTTTGCTTCCCTCGCCGAAGTGCATCAGGAGCATGCTATTGGAGTAGTATTATCCGGCACCGCTTCAGATGGTACTCAAGGATTAAAAGCCATTAAAGAACATGGTGGCGTCACTTTTGCACAGGATGAAGCATCGGCAGAATATGAAGGCATGCCTCATAGTGCAGCACAGGCGGGGGTTGTTGACTTTATTCTTCCTCCCCAAGAAATACCAAAAAAATTATTAGAGGTAACCAGTAAATCAATACTGAGTGATGAAGAACTGCAGAATATTCCAAAGCAGGAGGAAGATATTTTTAAACAGATACTTTCGCTGCTTCGCATCCGCAAAGGGGTAGATTTTACCTATTACAAGCAAACCACCATACGCCGCAGGATACTCCGCAGGATGGTGGTAAACAAAAACGAGGAACCAAGTGAATATCTAAAATTTTTAAGAGGAAGCACAGCAGAGCAGGATCTGTTATTTCAGGATATGCTGATACCGGTAACTTCTTTTTTCAGGGATAAAAAAGTGTTTGAAGATTTATGCAACAACGTTTTTCCAACAATTTTAAAAAATAAAATTCCCGGCGAAATAACACGGATATGGGTGGCGGGCTGCAGTACCGGACAGGAAGTGTATTCGTTTGCTATTTGCTTTAAAGAATTTCTGGGCGACAATCATGAAAGAATACAGATTTTTGGAACCGACCTCAGCGAACCTGCCATTGCAAAAGCCCGTACAGGCCTCTATGAAAAAAACGAAGTAGACAGCGTGTCGCCCGAACGACTGAAAGAATATTTTACAAAAAACAATGGCGGCTATCAGGTAAACAAAAGCATCAGGGATCTGTGTGTGTTTGCGCACCACAATTTTTTAAAAGACCCGCCCTTTGGCAAGATGGATTGTATAAGCTGCCGCAATGTGCTTATCTATATGGAGCCTTACCTGCAAAAAAAAGCATTAACCACTTTTCATTATGCACTAAACCCTAAAGGATTTTTATTACTTGGCAAATCTGAAACCACCGGTGGTGTACCCGATCTGTTTGCTGCCGTAGAAAAAAATGATAAACTATACACCCGTAAAGATGTACCCGGCAGGTTTATACAGGTAGCAAGCCAGCGAAGCGAACAGATTTTAAACCGCACCAATGATAACTCCAAGCCTGAAACCCCTCGCACCGATTTTCAAAAAACAGCCGATGATATTTTGCTTACGAAATACACCCCTGCGGGTGTGGTAGTAACCGAAGCAATGGACATTGTGCATTTTAGAGGCAACACTTCAAACTATTTAGAACAGGCACCCGGAAAACCCAGCCATAATTTATTAACAATGGCAAAACATGGTTTGGGTTTTGAGTTGCGCAATATTTTGCACAAGGCAAAAACGGAAAAGGTACCGATTGTAAAAGAAAATATACCACTGAGTGTACATGGCAACCTGAGACATATTTCCATTGAAGCCATTCCATTACCCAATACACTGGAACCTTATTATCTTATACTTTTTCATGACAATAATGTAACTGACGCTGATGGGTCAGTAACAGACATCAAGAAAAAAGTTTCTGCTAAAACAAAAAAAGACGAAAAAGATATTCGCATACAATTATTGGAGCAGGAACTGGCACAGGTCCGAGAAGATATGCGCAGCATAACCGAAGATCAGGAAGCAAGCAACGAAGAACTCCAGAGTGCCAACGAGGAGTTGTTAAGTGGCAGCGAAGAATTGCAAAGCCTTAATGAAGAACTGGAGACAAGTAAAGAAGAATTGCAAAGCACCAACGAAGAGCTTACGGTTTTAAACCATGAATTGATTAGCCTCAATGAACAGATAACAGATGCAAGAAATTATAGCGAAAGCATAGTGGCTACCCTTTACCAACCATTGCTGGTACTTAATAAACACCTGCGGGTAAAAACGGCCAACAAAGCTTTTTATAAAACATTTAATGTAAATGAACAGGAAACAGAAGGCGTGTTGGTGTATGACCTGGGTAACCGGCAATGGAATATACCTGAACTAAGAACCTTGCTGGAAGAAATTTTACCAGAAAAAAAACAGATCACCGATTTTGAAGTAACACACAATTTCACTTCCATTGGCGAACGGGTAATTTTATTGAGTGCATTAGAATTAACAAGAGAAAAAAAAGAAGAAAAATTAATTCTCCTTTCCATTGAAGATATTACCGAAAAAGCATTGGCCCATAAAATAATAGAAGACAGCGAAAAACGCTACAACTTGTTGTTGATGAAATCGCCATTTGCTGTTGCTGTACTTAAAGGAAAAAATATGGTGATAACCCTTGCCAACGATTCCGTAAAAGAAATCTGGGGAAAAGGCAAGGACATAGAAGGAAAGCCTCTACTTGAAGTTTTACCAGAGATTAAAGATTCCGAATTTCCGGGTTTGCTCGATAAGGTTTACACCACCGGCATTCCCTTTAACGGAAAAGAGATGCTTGCTCCCGTCTTGCGGAATGGAAAACTGGAAGATGTGTATTTCAATTTTGTTTACCAGCCTTATCTGGAAGCAGACGAAACTATTTCGGGTGTTACCATTATTGCTTACGTAGTAACTGAGCAGGTTATTGCAAAGCAAAAAATTAAAGATAGTCAGCAGCAACTTCAGAATATTTTTATGCAAGCCCCGTTTGCTTTAAATATTTTTGAAGGAAAAGAATTGGTGATTTCACTTGCAAATAAACATTTCTGCGAAATTATAGGAAAAACAGAAAGTGAAGTACTTGGCAAAAAATTATTTGATGCGTTTCCCGAAACTGCTACCCAGGGATTGGATAAAATTTTAAGCGATATATTTTCTACTGGCATTCCTTTCAAGGGAAACGAATTCCCTGTTCACTTTTTGAGACATGGCAATGAATTCAAGGGATATTTTGATTTTATTTATCAACCAATATTTGACTACAATAAAAATGTTTCTGGAGTAATTAATGTTGCCATTGATGTAACTGATAAAGTGCTCGCAAGAAAAAAAATTGAAGAGAGCGAGAAGCGGTATAACATGATGCTAATGAATTCGCCATTTACGTTTGCCGTGCTAAAAGGCAAAGATTTGGTGATTACCCTTGCCAACGACCAGATTAAAGAAGTTTGGGGAAGGGGGAACGATATAGAAGGTAAATCGCTGCTTGAGATTATGCCCGAACTTAAAGATTCGCCATTCCCGGCTTTGCTTGCTGAGGTGTGTGCCACCGGTATTCCTTATCATGGCAGAGAAATGCAAAGCCCCCCCAATTTGCATGGGCACGTGAGGGAAGAGTATTTTAATTTTGTTTTCCAGCCTTATTTGGAAACAGACGGAACTATTTCCGGAATTACTATTATTGGCAATGATGTAACCGAGCAGGTGATTGCAAAAAAGAAAATTGAAGAAAGCGAAAAGCAATTCAAGCAAATGGCAGAATTAATGCCACAAAAAGTATGGACCGCCGATGCCAAAGGCAATAAAAACTATTTTAATAAAACCTTACTGGAGTATGCTGGATATACTTTTGAAGAATTACAGGGCAGTGGGTGGCAAAAGATCGTTCATCCCGATGATTGGGAAAAAAATAAAACCCAATGGGAGGATTCTTTAAGCACCGGTAAGGATTATGAAACCGAGAACCGGTTACTACGTAATGATGGTGAATATTTATGGCACCTTACCAGGGCAGTAGCAATAAAAGATGAAGACGGTGAAATAAAAATGTGGGTTGGTTCCAAAACTGAAATACAGGAACAGAAAGAACAAAAAGAACAATTAGAAAAATCTGTTTTAAAAAGAACCCAGGAATTACAAGAGGCCAACAAAGAACTGGAGCAAAAGCACCGGGAATTAGTAATTGCCAGAGAGGAATTGCTTTCTGATTATACCCGCAGCCTGATTGAAGCCAGTCTTGACCCGCTGGTTACCATCAGTAACGAAGGCAAGATTACAGATGTAAATGAAGCTTCTGTTAAGATTACAGGTATAATAAGACAGGAGTTGATTGGCACTTCATTTTCAAATTATTTTACCGAACCTGAAAAGGCACTGAAAGGCTATCAGCAGGCCTTTGAAAAAGGATTTGTTTCGGATTATCCATTAACCATAAAGCATATAAACGGTGAGCTGAAAGATGTATTATACAATGCTTCTGTTTATAAAGATGATAAAGGTGATGTAATTGGCATTTTTGCAGCAGCAAGAGATGTTACTGATCAAAAAAGAATTTCAAAAGAACTTACCGAAGCCATTGTATTTGCTGAAACTGCAAAAACCAAAGCCGAAGAAGCCGCTCTTATTGCAGAAGACTCAGTTAGAGCGAAACAACAGTTTTTGTCGAACATGAGCCACGAAATTCGTACACCCATGAATGCCATCATCGGGTTTACAAAAGTCATTTTAAAAACACAACTGAATGCCAAACAACGGGAATATTTACACGCCATTAAATTAAGCGGTAATGCATTAATTGTATTGATTAATGATATACTTGATTTGGCAAAAGTAGATGCAGGTAAAATGATTTTTGAACAGATCCCCTTTAAACTGTCAAACTCACTTATAGCTATTACGCATTTGTTTGAAAGTAAGATTGAAGAAAAAAATTTGCAATTTGTTAAGGAGTATGATTACCGCATACCACAGGTATTGCTTGGTGACCCTGTGCGGCTCCACCAGATTATTTTAAACCTGCTGAGCAACGCCGTAAAGTTTACATCAAAAGGAAAAATCACCATTTGTACAAGACTGCTCAAAGAAGATGAAACGACTGCCGAAGTAGAATTTATTATTGCAGATACTGGCATTGGCATAGCAGCCGATAAAATAAATGATGTGTTTGAAAATTTTCATCAGGCAAGCAGTGAAACATCCCGTTTGTATGGCGGCACCGGGCTTGGTTTGGCCATTGTAAAAAAATTAGTAGAAGGGCAAGGCAGCGAAATAACTGTTACCAGTAAAATTAATGAAGGCACAGCATTTCGTTTTGCATTGGTATTTCAAAAAACAAACGAACAGGTATTAGAAGATATAGATTTGATAGAAATTGATGCCGAATTAAAAAATATTAAAGTGTTGGTGGTAGAAGATATGAGCCTCAATCAACTGCTTATGAAAACCATTTTAGATGAGTTTGGTTTTGAGCGGGATGTGGCAGCCAACGGGCTTCTTGCTCTGGAAAAACTAAAAACTAAAAAATATGATATTATTTTAATGGATTTGCAAATGCCTGAAATGAATGGGTTTGAAGCAACGGAATACATTCGAAATACGATGCATTCAAACATACCCATTATTGCTTTAACAGCCGATGTTACTACTGTAGATTTAGAAAAATGCAAGGCCGCAGGCATGAACGATTATATTGCCAAGCCGGTAGATGAAAAAATTCTGTACAGTAAAATTATCGGGCTGGTTAAGAAAACAACCCCTGTTAAAACAAAAGCCGGTAATAAAGAAGAACCCCAAATAAATGCTCAAACTAAAAGAGTGAATCTGACGTATTTAGAGGTGCAAACAAATATAAATAATGTATTGATTGCAGAAATGATTGAAATTTATCTCAACCAAACACCGCCACTTTTAAAAACAATGCAGGAAAGTTTTGAAGCTAAAAACTGGAGCTTGTTGTATGCCGTTGCGCATAAATTAATTCCTTCGTTTGCTATTATGGGTATTGATGTACGTTTTGAAAACAGCACGAGAAAAATACAGGACTATGCCCGTCACCATGCTGAAGCAGCAGGAAAAGAAATAGTTCTGCAAAGCAATGAAGCAGAAGCCACCGATTATGAAATTGCTGAATTGATTGTGCAGGTACAACAGGTGTGCAGCGAAGCATGTGTTGAATTAAGAAACAGTTTACAGGAAATTAAATATCTATGAAATGAATAACGAAGCGAAATTGAAAATTTTTCTGGTAGATGATGATGCTTTGTTTTTAAAAAACGAAGCGCTTGAATTAAACAGCAACAATGAGTTTACCATTGAAACTTTTGCAAACGCAGAGCTCTGTTTAGAAAACGTTTATAAAAACCCCGATGTAATTATCATTGACTATTGGTTGAATGGGGTTGAAACAAGTTCTATGAACGGTGAACAGGCTTTAGATAAAATTAAACGGTACAATTCAGATATTCCTGTTGTCATTCACTCAGCACAGGAAAAAATTGATGTGGCGGTTAATTGCATGCACCACCGGGCTTTTGATTATGTGGTAAAAAGCCGTTCAGCTATTGAACAACTCAGGCAAATAATTACAACTATTAAACAAATGAATATTGTATGAAAACAGCAGCAATGGATACAGCAAAAAAAATAAAAATTTTTCTGGTAGATGATGATGCCCTGTTTCTGAAATCAATGGAAATAGAATTTTTAAAGCATGGCGATTTTAGTATTGAAACATTTGCCACCGGCGAGCAATGCCTTACTAAGTTAGCGAGCAAGCCCGATGTGATTATTTTAGATTATCATTTAGATGGTATTGAGGCAAACGCCATGAACGGCATTGAAACGTTAGATAAAATAAAAGCGGCAGAGCCTGATATTCCCGTAATTATGCTTTCATCACAGGATAAAATAGAAGTGGCTATTAATTGCATGCACCACAAAGCTGCTGATTATGTGGTAAAAAGTGAAACTGCTTTTGTGCGGCTTCAAAAAATAATTACGGGCATTTTTAGTTTTAAAAAAATGGAAAAAACCTTGAACTGGTATATGGACAGGATGTGATGAGAGTTTCCTTAGTACGTCATTGCGAGGCACGAAGCAATCTATATCATCAGAACGTCATTGCGAGGTACGAAGCAATCTGCATTAAATACAAATAGATTGCTTCGCCATGCAAGTCTCTCGTAATTCAAACTCGTATTATGGCTCGCAAAGACGAAAAACACATTCAGTACGTCATTGCGAGCCTTGCTGTTTTGCGAAGCAATCTGCATGATCAGCAGGTCATTGCGAGGCACGAAGCAATCTATATCATCAGAACGTCTTTGCGAGGTACGAAGCAATCTGCATTAAATACAAATAGATTGCTTCGCCATGCAAGTCTTTCATATTTCAAACTCGTACAATGGCTCGCAAAGACGAAAAACACATTCAGTACGTCATTGCGAGCCTTGCTGTTTGGCGAAGCAATATGCATTGGTTTCAAAAGATTGCTTCGCCATGCAAGTCTTTCATATTTCAAACTCGTACAATGGCTCGCAAAGACGTACTAACTTTAGAAAGTCTTTACTAACGAAACTTATCCTTAGAACGTCATTGCGAGCCTTACTGCTTGGCGAAGCAATCTGCCCCTACCAATTCTTAATTTCTTCCCATAAATCTTCCCATTTAGGATTCATAGTATTTATTAAAAATTCTTTTTGCTTCCGGTTTCCCCCTTTTATTCGCTTCTCTTCTTCAATAGCCGCTTCAATGGATTCGTAAAATTTATAATACACCAGCTTAGTGCAGTTGTATTTGGCTGTAAATGAATTTGGGTATGCTTTGTTTTTATGTTGTTGCACTCTTACCAAAAGCTCACTGGTAACACCTGTATATAAAGTGGAGTTGTTTAAACTGCACATGATGTAAACACTTCCACCATTTGCCATTTTTATAGTAAGATAATGATTGATGAGATTTTTGCAAAAAGAAAGATTGCTTCGCCATGCAAGTCCCTCGTAATTCAAATTCGTATTATGGCTCACAAAGACGAAAACACATTCAGTACGTCATTGCGAGCCTTGCTGTTTGGCGAAGCAATCTGCAATAAATAAAAAAGATTGCTTCGCCATGCAAGTCCCTCGTAATTCAAATTCGTATTATGGCTCGCAAAGACGTACTAAGATTAGAACGTCTTTGTAAACGAAAATTACAATTAGTACGTCATTGCGAGCCTCTGCCTTTTGGCGAAGCAATCTGCATTGGTTTCAAAAGAAGCACTCTGCAGTAATTTCAAAAGATTGCTTCGCCATCCAAGTCGCTCATAATTTAAACTTCATCCTATGGCTCGCAAAGACGTATAAATTTTTGAACGGTTGCCTAACATTTACATGTAAAAAAAACATAGCCCATACCTATTTAAAACACTTACTCCTGTTTTTTTACATCCGTATCAGTAGTAGTATTAGAAAATGCAGAGCCAATGCTTTGCATTAAACTGGAAATAGGCCCTTCCATTTTATTTGTAGCATCATCCAGTGTGTTATCATTCAGCAGCTCACCCATATTAAGGGAAGCGGGCAAATACAATAAGATGTTTTGCTTTTGGGTATTCATAAATAATTTTACATCTGCCAGTGTAGCATCAGGAGGTAAATTTTCTTTTACCAGTTTTACAGCCTCATGTGCAATAGCATTTATTTTTACCACAGGGTCTGCATTTGATTGCTTTGCATAAGCTGAAATTTTTTGAACAGCCTCCTGCTTGCTTTCGTTAAATATTTTTGGCAGCCATTGAGTAGTTTCGTCGCTCTGTAAAAACTCAGCAGCACCTGCATCGCTTTGCACATAGCTATACAAACCCGTGAGTACAGCAGGTATAGCCGCCTGGCTAAACTTATCTTCATCAGGTGTAGCATCATCAAGAACCATCTGTTGCGTATTAGGATCAATTTTCTGCAACATGGGGTAACCTAAATTCTTTTGCAACGTTTCCAGTAAATCTAAACTCATTTTATATTTTATGTTTTGTGTAAGTTAGTTTTTATAACAGAAAAAAAACGAAACGTGTGAATGATACAACTTATTTAAAATGTATTGTAATGTGCCGGTTTTATAATTTGTTCATCTTTATTGTTTCATGAATGTTTTTAAAAGCAAGCAACCTCATTTATGTTAACTATAAAAAAAGAAGGTATCTTATTTATTAAAACTGCTCTTGGGTTTGAAGTGGAAGGAGTATTAAACCCTGCGGTAATTTATGAACAGGAGTTCATTCATATTTTTTACCGTGCAGTTGGTAAGGGAAATTATTCAACAGTTGGCTATTGTAAATTTAAAAACCCTTTAGAGATAGAAAGCAGAAGCGATACGCCTGTTTTGTTTCCTCAATTTGATTACGAGTGCCAGGGAGTAGAAGACCCCAGAATTGTAAAGATTGATGAACTGTTTTATCTTACCTATACGGCTTACGATGGTGTAAACGCATTAGGTGCCCTGGCCATTTCAAAAGACTTAGTACACTGGGAGAAGCTGGGGCTGATTGTGCCACAAATTACGTATGATGAATTTAACAGGCTTGCGGGTTCAAAGGAAAAGCTCAACGATAAATATTTACGTTATAATGAACATGAGCAACAAATAGAGAAACAAGGTAAAAAAATATTGTTGTGGGATAAGAATGTAATTTTTTTTCCCAGAAGAATAAACGGCAAGCTGTTCTTTTTGCATCGTATAAGACCCGATATACAAATTGTATCTGTTGAAAATCTGTCTGAACTTACTTCAGAATTCTGGCAAGCATATTTTCTGCACTTTACTGATCATATCATCCTTTGCCCTAAATACGACCATGAGGTAAGTTATATAGGCGGGGGATGCCCTCCTATAGAAACAGCGTATGGATGGTTACTGATTTATCATGGGGTACACGATACAGTAAATGGCTATGTGTACTCAGCTTGTGCTGCATTATTTGATTTGGAAAACCCGAAAAAAGAAATTGCAAGACTGCCACATGCCTTATTTAAACCAGAGCATGATTGGGAATTAAAAGGCGAAGTAAATAATGTTTGCTTTCCTACAGGTGCAATAGTTGTTAATGATACGCTTTACATTTATTATGGAGCGGCAGATGAGCAAATTGCATGTGCCTCCGTAAGTATATCTGCATTAATACAAGAACTGTTACTTTTCAGAGAACAAAAAAATCCCTGTACTACCGATGAAATAAAAATGGTTAAGGTGCCTGCAACAACCACCCCAGCGTAATGTAAAGTTGTTTTTTTATTACCAGTGAACATCCCGCCTATTCTTAATGCTAATCAATAATCTAAAACATGTTACCGAAAATTTATACAAACAATATTACAAGCAATATAGTTATACAAAAAAACGGAAAGCTATCAGGTGAACACCTCCTTACTAACAGCAATCAGGTACCGGAAATTTTATTTATAAGCTCATACCCTCCTAGAGAATGTGGAATAGCAACTTATTGTCAGGATTTAATAAAAGCATTGAATGATAAATTCAATCATTCGTTTATCATCAGTATTTGTGCCTTAGAAACAGACACTGAAAAATACAGTTACTCCAATGAAATAAAATATCTGTTAAATACAGATATACCCGGCGCTTTTATGCAAATGGCGAAAGTTATTAATGAAAATACTTCTATAGAAATGATTTTAATTCAGCACGAGTTTGGGCTGTTTCAAAAAAACGAAGATCAATTTACCCTGTTTTTACAGATGCTTACCAAGCCGGTGCTTGTAGCATTTCATACAGTACTACCCCGTCCACATCCGGCGTTGCTGGATAGTGTAAAAGAGATTGCCCGTTTGGCAGAATCAATTATTGTAATGACGAATTCTTCAGCCGATATTCTAACAGATGCTTATGAAATTGCTGTTGAAAAAATTACTGTTATTGCACACGGCACACACCTTGTACCTCATTTAGATAAAACACTATTAAAATCGAAGTATAAATTAAACGGAAAGAAAGTGCTCTCAACTTTTGGGCTGCTCAGCTCCGGAAAGAGTATTGAAACAACATTGGATGCTTTACCGGCCATAGTAAAAAAAAACCCGGAAGTAATGTTTTTAATTATTGGCAAAACCCATCCTTCTGTTTTTAAAAGAGAAGGAGAAGCCTATCGTCAATTGCTGGAAACAAAAGTTCAATTGCTGGGTTTGGAACTTCATGTGCAATTTATCAATCAGTTTCTTCCGCTCTCTGATTTGCTGGAGTACCTGCAGCTTACAGATATTTATTTATTTACATCCAGAGATCCCAATCAGGCAGTGAGCGGAACATTTTCATATGCCATCAGTTGTGGCTGCCCGGTCATCTCCACTCCCATACCACATGCATTGGAAGTATTAAAAAATGGTGCCGGTATAATTGTAGACTTTGGAAATAAAGAACACCTGTCAAAGGCTGTAAACAAATTATTAAAAAATGAATTATTAAGAAAAAATATCAGTTCAAACGGCTTGCACAGAATGGCATCAACTGCATGGGAAAACGCAGCAATAGCACATGCCATGCTGTTTAAGGAAGCAGGAAAAGAGAAGCTTACATTACATTATACATTGCCTGTCATTAATCTTGATCATATAAAAAAGCTTACCACTGAATTTGGAATGATTCAGTTTTCAAAACTCAATCAACCAGATATTTCCAGTGGTTACACCTTAGATGACAATGCAAGAGCAATGATTGCCATGTGCCAGCATTATGAATTAAGCAATAACGAAGAGGATGTGGAGTATATTAACAGATACTATCTTTTTATTAAACATTGTTTACAAAAAGATGGATATTTTTTAAATTATGTAAATGAGCAAAAGAATTATACAGCTCAAAACTACTCCACCAACCTTGCTGATTCAAATGGAAGGGCTATCTGGGCACTTGGCTATTTAATTTCTCTGGATGAGCTTTTACCCAAAAAAATAATTAGTGATGCAACAATAACATTAGAACTTGCCATACAAAACAGTACACAAATTCATTCTACAAGGGCCATGGCCTTTATCATAAAAGGGTTGTATTACTACAATATTAAAAATAAAACAACAACTAATTTATCGCTCATTGAAATACTGGCTAAGAGGTTAGTGCAGATGTATAAACATGAAGCTGATAAAGAATGGGGCTGGTTTGAAAGTTATTTAACTTATGCTAACAGTATATTACCTGAAGCAATGCTGTGTGCATGGCTGGCTACAGGCGAACCTGTTTATAAAGAGATTGCTAAAAAATCATTTGACTTTCTGCTATCCCGAATTTTTGGAGAAACAAGGATACAGGTAATCTCAAATAAAAACTGGCTGCAGCGAGGACGGGAAACCATATCGGAAACAATTGGTGGAGAACAACCCATTGATGTTGCTTACACCATTCTTGCCTTGCATAAATTTTATGAAGTTTTTAAAGATCCTGCATATTTACATAAGATGCAAATAGGAATTACCTGGTTTTTGGGAAATAATCATTTACAACAGATAATTTATAACCCATGTACAGGCGGTTGTTATGACGGTTTAGAAGAAAATTATGTAAACCTTAATCAGGGTGCAGAGTCAACAGTAAGCTATCTTATGGCTCGCCTAACTGTTGAAAAAATTTACACCTACAAAAGAAAAATAAGAACATCTGAGAAAAAAGAACCGAAAAAAGGCTATACCCATTATTTAGCAAATAATCAAGTTTAGTAGAAATGAAATTATACCAAAAAGAAAAAGGTGTGAAAAATATAAAAAATTGAGGTAATTCTATAACACAAACGAGGTAAAGAAAAATCATCTTTGCGTAAATCATTTTAAAACAATTAAACATTAAAACCATGAATTCAGGTAAAGTATTATTAGGCTTATTAGCCGGTGTAGCAGTGGGTGGCATTTTAGGTATCTTATTTGCTCCCGATAAAGGATCTGCCACAAGAAAAAGTATTACAAAAAAAGGAAACGACTATGTTGATGAACTTGGCGAAAAATTTAATGGGTTTATTGATAGTATTACAACGAAAACGGAACATGTAAAACAAGAAGCCATGAATATGGTGGATAAGGGAAGACAGGAAGCAAACCACCTTGCAGATAGAGGAAAGCAAAAGATGGACGAGGCGAGTGCTTCTTTTATTTCAAAAATGTAAACTACAAGTTCTTTTGTTTACTTTAATATAGATGCAGCAACAATTTTTAACCAGGCAGTAAGCTTAAATATGCTATAATGGAACAAACCGCAAGTGAAATAGAAATTTTATTTGAAAGGGTTGAAAGCTATGGAAAAACTACGTACGAGCTTTCAAAACTTAAAATTCTTGAAACAAGCATTCAGGTTGTTACATCTTTGCTTTCCGGTTTAGGTGTAGCACTAATGATGTCATTCTTTGTACTTGTACTAAATATTGGTATCGCCTTGTTCTTGGGTGAACTGCTGGGCAAATTATATTACGGTTTTTTTATTGTTGCTGCATTTTATCTTTTAGTGGGAATTATTTTTAAGCTTTTACTTTATAAATGGCTTAAGAACCCAATTAGTAATTTTCTTATTAAACAAACACTCCGATAAGTTTACTAAATGGCTACTATCAATTCAAGCGCTGAGCTTAGAAATTCTATTCTCCAGCTGGAGGCTGTTCAAGCCAATGAAGTGAAATTGCTGAAAACAGACTTTCAGGATGCTTATAAAAGTATTCAGCCTTTTAATATTATAAAGAATACGTTTAAAAAGGCAGCAAAATCTGATGACCTGAAACAAAACATTGTAAACACATCCATTGGTTTAGGAACAGGAATGATTTTGAAATTACTCTTTAACGGAGTAACTAAAGGCCCTGTAAATAAAATTATTGGTAATGCAGTAATGTTTGGTATAACTACCATTGTTTCAAAGAATCCTGAACTTATTAAAACGGCAGGAAACAATTTACTTCATAAAATATTTCATAAGCCTGTAAAAAATCAAACCGGCCAACTGAAAGATGAAGCAGGTTCATAACCGGTAGATACGTACATGAATAGTTTTGTTAAATTCCCTTTTTATGCAAAAGTCTCCCTGCTTTTAATTGGATGCTACGTTTTAATTAGTATGCTTTCCATTGGGCAAGGCATTATTATTCCTGTAATTTATTCAATCATCATCGCCATTCTTATAAGCCCTGTTGTTCATTTTTTAGTAAAAAAGAAAATGAATTTGGGTATTGCTATTTCTTTAGTACTCCTGGTTGTTGCACTTATTTTTTCAGGAATTGCCCTCCTCTTATCATCACAAACGAGTACATTAATAGAAGCATTTCCACAACTAACTGATAAGTTTGAAGAGTTATTGCAGAAAGGCTCTAAATGGTTTTCAAGCTACTTTAATCTTAGCAGGCAAGAAACTAATACCTGGCTTACAGATACAAAAAAGGAACTGTTGGCTAAAAGCAATACCATGATTGGGGATACTCTTACCAGATTAGGAGCTGTAATGGCAACTGTATTTCTGGTACCGGTTTATATCTTTATGCTTCTCTATTATAAAACTCATCTGGTTGAATTTATTCATAAACTTTTTGGAGCAGCAAATAATGAGCAGGTAACAGAAATACTTACCGAAACAAAAACAATTATTCAAAGCTATCTGGTGGGGCTATTTTTAGAATTTGTAATTATTGCAATTCTAAATGCGACAGGCCTTTTGCTGCTTGGTATTGATTATGCCATATTGCTTGCCATAACCGGAGCACTGCTAAACATCATTCCGTATGTAGGCGGCCTCATTGCCATGTTACTGTTTAGTATTATTGCTTTAATTACCAAATCACCAATTCATGTAGTATATGTATTATCGCTTTATACCGCTATTCAGTTTATTGACAATAACTATATTGTTCCAAAAATAATTGGTTCAAAAGTAAAACTCAATGCACTTATTTCGCTTGTTGCTGTAATTGCAGGTGCTGCCTTATGGGGTGTGCCGGGCATGTTTCTTTCTATTCCCATTACCGCCATTTTTAAACTTATCTGTGATCGTATAGAGCCTTTAAAGCCGCTCGGCTTTTTATTTGGAGACACTGCACCTCCACTTCTAAAACTAAACAGGCTGAGAAAAAAAACTGTTATGAAATAACCAACCCAAATATGTGAATGATACAATTCATTTCTATAGTTGTATAACCTTTGAGTGCATAGTTAAAGCAACCTTTGTTAGTTACATAACATTACTTAACTTATAAAAAATCATTTTTTATGAACTTAAAAACAACACAACTATTATTAGGTGTATTATTACTTACAATTGGCAGCTTGCCATTACAGGCACAAACCAATACCCCTGCTCCATCCAAATTTGAAATAAAAAAAGATACCGATGCAGATGGAGTAAAAAATAAAAAAGATAAATGCCCATCTACCCCACCCGGCGTATTTGTTGATGGTACGGGTTGCCCTTTAGATACCGATAAAGATGGCGTGATGGATTATTTAGATAAATGCCCTGACATTGCCGGCACTATGGAATTAAATGGATGCCAGGATAAAGATAAAGATGGCGTGAGTGATATGGATGATGTATGTGCCGATGTACCGGGCCAGTTACGATTTAAAGGCTGCCCCGATAGTGATGGAGATGGTATAGAAGATTCAAAAGATAAATGTCCGAACGCAAAAGGAAAAGATATGTTTATGGGTTGCCCCGATACAGATGGTGATGGGGTGCAGGATAGTAATGACAAATGTCCATCCACAGCCACAGGAGTAAAAGTGGACTTAACAGGTTGCGCTGCTGATGCAGATGGAGACGGAGTTACAGATGGCAATGACAAATGCCCCAATACAAAATTGGGAGTTAAAGTTGATGCCATGGGTTGTACAGCAGATACGGATGGCGATGGTGTTTTGGATATAGATGACAAATGCCCGGGTGTAATAGGTGATGCGGCAAATTTTGGTTGTCTGCCTGTTAAAAAAGAAATACCGAAGCGTTTAAGATTTGCAATGAGAAAAATCAATTATGAATCAGGTAGTACAGTTTTAAAAACAGCCTCCTATCCTATGCTGGATGAACTCGTAAATATCCTTACTGAATATCCTGATTATAATTTAAGAATAAGTGCACATGCTGATGGATATGAGAAAAATCCGAGTACGGTTTCTCAAAGCAGGTTAGATGCAATCAAATCATATCTCTTAAGTAAAAATATTGCTGAAAGCAGAATGACAACAGCCGGCTACGGAAAAACAAGACCCGTAACTTCTAATGCCAACGCAACAGCAAGAGCACAAAATAGAAGAGTTGAATTGGAATTGTATATAAGATAGTTGAGGAAAGCTGGCCAAATAAATAAAGAGTTCCCAAAAGGAACTCTTTATTTATTACACACTAAAACTGGCGGTGGACTATTCTCACTAAGCAAAACCGAAAAGCAATAAATAGTTTAACCTTAATCAGTATTCAAAATAATGTCACTTAATTCAACCATATACATACTTATACTACATGATGTACACTAAGTATTAAATACATTTTAAATTGAAGCTCTGGTAACAATATCTCCATACGCTGAATTTGTAAAGGAAATTTATTACTATTGTTAAATAACCTTTCTGCCTTGTATAACATTTAAGAGAATGGCAATAACAGCTAGAACCAGCAGTATATGAATAATACCACCCGCACTATAGGCGAAAAAACCAATCAACCATCCAATAATAAGGATCACTGCAATGATGTACAATAAATTTTTCATACTCTTTATTTTTTATTTAATAAAACGTTTTCATTACGTTCAAAATACCTGTAACCGCAAAGATCTTCCTTTCCTTTTTATTTCTTACTAACCTCAGCATTGATCCGGCTGGTCATATGTATACCCTTTTCATATTCAATAATTGTACGTAATACTTTTAGCTTTTCATGAATTCTGCTTTTGAGTGTACGATGAAACCCAAGTCTATCTACTTCAGATAAGGCGTTTGCATAATTGATGAATGCCTCATTAAAATAACCGCTGTTTTCATCTCTCAATGCTTTATTAAATAATTGAAAAGGTGTAACTCTGTTTCGTTGTTTAAAGAAGCGAATAGCATAAACGCAGGTTAAAACAGATATAGCCAGTAAAATGTAATAATAATAAGGCATTGGGAAATATTAAATGATTAATAATAGCTCCCATAAATGTGGCAATCTTTTGTTTAGCAACTGTTACAGAACTTCATTTGATAATTATAAAATTCACACATCCTCCAGCATATTCTGTCTTTTTACTTTTAGCTGTTTAAAATGTGAAGGAGTTAAACCGGTAACCTTTTTAAATTGTGCGGAAAGATGTGCTACACTGCTGTAATGCATGAGAAAGGCGATTTCTGTAAGGCTGTGCGCATTATTAACAAAGAGTTCTTTTACCCTCTCAATTTTATGTGCAATGATCTATTTTTCAATAGTAACCCCTTGTACTTCAGAAAAAAGATGCGACAGTTAATTATAGTCATGCTTTAACTTTTATGAGTGAAAAACAGAAAAGTTAATTGTTAAAGGCTCATCTGATTCACGGATTACTTCACTGATTATTTTTTTATTTGCTGTATCAGTACACTCTTCTTATCGTCCATTAGCTCAAAGGCAGATTGTAAGAGTGCTTCTTTTAATTGAATAGTTTGCTCAGCTGTAAGTGTTTCTATCACTTCAACTTCTCCCAACTCAACAGTTTTAAAATGCACACTTAAGTTTACAAGCTCAGCTTTCACAACCATTTTGCAGCGTACACAAACCATATTTTTAATGTATAATCTTATGGTTGCAGCTTAAAAATACTCTATTAACTAATAAATAAAAAAATAATACTGCTAAACTAAACTATTGGCTACATTGAATAATACATGTTTAATTTTTCACAATAAAAGCCCGCTCAATTGAAAATTATAAAAGCCTTACTACTGCAAAAAGCCTGTAGTTCTAGAATGCAAAACTCCTTAGAATTACTTGAAATGTGTGAATAATACAACAGAATTGCAAAGGAATGTAATGAATAACTAATTCAAACCTCACATCTTTGTACTACAAATATTTAATTTATGTCTTTAGTAACTATTTTTCTTGTGCTCCTTGTTGCAGGCGTTATCCTTTGGCTGATCAACACCTATGTACCCATGGACAGAAAAATTAAAAGTATCCTTAATGCCGTTGCTGTAATTGTAATAGTAATATGGTTATTACAAGCCTTTGGAGTACTTAGCTCTTTAAGAAATATAAAGGTTTGATGTGTCTGTCGCTTTTGTCAGTAATCTAATTCTTATTCATGCGTTCTTAAATATACTCAATTGATAAAAACACAGATAATAGTAAAACACATAATCACAATAAGTCAAATTAGTATGTTACTTTTAATAACTACATTGCTAATTGCAGGATTTTTGCTATTCTTCAGTACCTTAGGATATATCCCAACTGATGAAACAAGACTTAATGTTCCTTTACTATATCAATTGTCCTAACTACTGTCGTTAATTCATCTGTTTCAATCTCACTCAGTAGATTCTTTGCAATATTTACAAACATAAAATGTTGAAGCATTTAATGGAAATATCAAAAAATTCTAAATGCTTTTTACCAGAATCTAAAAATTAAACTCTGGGACCGTATATATTTAGCAATTAAATTAACTGTGCCCATAATTTTTGCCTCCTCTGTATTTTTACACCTTAGTTTATTATCCTAAACATTTTACGAATCAATCCAACTCATATTTTTTGTGCAGTTGCTTTTTAAATCGGTTCATCAAGCCGAATTATGTATCAAAAAAGAAGCCTCTGTGAAAACAGAGGCTGATACCAAAACTAACTGCTATGAGAAACCGTTATAAAAATTCTTAATTGAGATGTAAAGGTGCACATTATTCTTGTTCATATTATTATAGAATTACTTATAAAAATTGTATAATTCCTTTTTTATTTTTATAAAAGAGAGCATAGCTTTTGCTATTCTCTAGCAGTTATAATTATTGCTTTTTTTGAAACCTTAATCACTGACTGGTTTCCATTTTTGAGAAAAAGGAAATCCTATTACATATTAATTGTTAGTCCCGCAGCAAAATTTACATAACTATAAAATGATCCTGTAACTTTAAGCACAAATGGACTCTCTCACACATATTGCTTTGGGCGCCTGTATTGGCGAAGCTTTTTTTGAAAAAGGGTTTGGCAAAAAAGCGATGATTTGGGGTGCCTTAGCTCAAAGTATTCCTGATGTAGATTTTATTGCATCTTTCTGGCTACCAACTGCTGAAAACTTATTAGCACATCGTGGTTTTACACATTCTTTACTTTTTGCCCTTCTTATTGTTCCAGTATTTGCATTAGCAGCAGATAAAATTCACAAGCCGCACAATATAATGTTTAAAAAATGGTATTGGTTTTTTACAGCAGAGGTATTGATGCATTTATTTTTAGATGGATTTAATAATTACGGTGTTGGTTGGCTTGAGCCTTTCAGTCATCAACGATTTTCATTTAACACCCTTTATGTAGCGGATGCTTTCTTTTCTATTTGGCCAGGTATAGCGTTTGCAATGCTGGTTATACTGCATCGCTATCACAAACACCGTGTCTTTTGGTGGAAGTTTGGTTTATTCCTTCCGCTTTTCTACTTACTTTATTGTGGATTTAATAAATTTTCTATCAACAGAGATGTAAAAGAAATTTTAGCAATGCAAAATATTCCCCACCAAAGATATTTTACTACTCCCACTCCGCTTAATAACTGGTTATGGTATATTGTAGCAGGTACTGATGAAGGGTATTATGTGGGCTTTCGATCTGTATTTGACACTAAAAAAAGTATAAACTTTGAATATTTCCCACGCAATGATTCTTTATTAAACGAGATTAAAGATCATGAAGACCTGCAAAAGCTTATTCGCTTTTCACAACAGTTTTATACAATAGAGCAATGGAATGATACGCTGGTGTTTAATGATTTACGCTTTGGACAAATTGTTGGCTGGCAAAACCCCAAAGAAAAATTTGTGTTTCACTATTTTCTTCACCACCCGGAAGATAATGATCTGGTGGTGCAGCGTGGCCGCTTTGCCGGATGGAGTTTACAAACCGCAAAATCATTGTTACAAAAAATAAAAGGAAATTAAATATCTACTCCTTACTTCTTCTGCGCCATCCAGATTCTCCATTGTTTATAGTATCTAATGAGAATAATCAAAGTCTATTGTGATTACTGTCAGTATTCACCATTTGAAACAGAAGTAGCTTAGTTGTCTAAAATAATCACTATGAACCCCTCTGTTAGTCCTGAAATAAAAGAAATAATGGATGCGGTACATTATCGGCCAGCAATATCAATCATAATGCCTTTTGAACCAAAGATGAGTGCAAAAACAGAGTTAACACAATTGCTCAAATTTGCAGCAGATAAGGTTGAAAGGGAATTGACAGAGAATTATCCTACAGACATTTGTACTTTGGTAATGCAAAAACTACATGCCCTTATTAAGCAACTCAATTTTACTACACACAAAAAAAGTGTTGCCATTTTTGTTTCGCCTGTTTTTGAAAAAGTATTGTATCTGGATATTGCAGTAGAAGAAAAAATCATCGTTGATGAGTCCTTTGAAATAAGGGATTTAGTGTACAGCAAAAAACAATCGCATAAATATCTTGTATTGCTGCTGAGTGGTAAGGAAGTAAGGATATATATTGGAAGTTCGTTGGAGTTTATGCGTATTGTATCAGATGCTCCCGAAACTATAGTTGCATACTTAAATGAACCTGCGGAAAGAGTTGCAAATTTTTCTGATGTTCAAAGCCGCAGAGAAATAGTAATGGATAAATTTTTATATCATATTGACCGTTCGCTGGATATTATTTTAAATGCATACAATCTTCCGCTTTTTGTAATAGGTACAGAAAGAATATCCGGGCATTTTAAAGCACTAACAAAACACAGTACAGCAGTAATTGATTACATACATGGAAATTATGAAGAAGCCTCAGAAGACCAGTTGAGGAAGTTATTAGAGCCGCACATTACCGACTGGAAAAAAGTACAGCAAAAAAACTTACTAAATAAACTGGAAGATGCTGCATCAAAAAATAAACTGGCAAAAGGAATGAAAGAGGTTTGGAAACAAGCTATGCAGCATAAAGGCAGATTATTGCTTGTTGAAAAAAATTACATGTTTGCGGCTGTGCACGGTGCTGATGAATTAGAGATTTATAAAGCAGTAAAACCCTACAACAACTTTTCCTATATAAAAGATGCAGTAGATGATGTAATTGAAAAAGTACTTGAAAATGGTGGCGACGTAGAGTTTGTGGATGATGATTTGCTCAGAAACTATGAGCATATTGCCTTGGTACAATATTATTAAATTATTTAAACTGATAAATCATGAAAACAATTATTGCTGCTACAGATTTTTCAAGTGCGGCTTTCAATGCCGCTAATTATGCAGCACAAATGGCATCAGCCATAGATGCAAACTTAGTTTTACTGCATATCTATCAAATTCCTGTAAATTATACAGAAGTGCCTTTTGCCTTGGATATGAAAGGCATAATAGATGATGCGGAAAAAAATATAACCAGTTTAAAAGAAGAACTTATAAGAAAAACAAACGGAAAATTATCAATTAACACAAAAGTAGAAGAAGGATCGCTTTTCGATCATTTAAAACATTTGTGTTCTCAAATAAAGCCTTATGCTGTTATATTGGGCAGTCAGGGATCTACTGCTGCTGAGCGTTTTTTCTTTGGCAGTGAATCGGTGTACACAGCAAAACATTTAAACTGGCCTATAATTACTGTTCCGCCCGGTGCAGGTTTTACATCAGTAAAAAAAATCGGGCTTGCCTGTGATTTTGAAAAAGTGATTTCCACCATTCCTGTTGATGAAATTAAAATGCTTGTAAAGGATTTTGGTGCTGAGCTTCACATACTGAACACAGGAGAAACAAATACATATAGCCCCGAGCTGGTTTTTGAATCGGGGTTGCTGCAAGAAATGATTCTTGATTTAAAGCCCAATTATCATTTTATTACAAATAAAAATATTGATGAAGGCATTATAGATTTTGCAGAAAAAAATAAGATTGACTTATTACTGGTATTACCAAAACATCATTTGCTGCCTGAAAAAATATTGCATAAGAGCCATACCCGGCAGTTTATACTGCACAGCCATGTTCCTGTAATGGCATTGCATCAGTAATAACAGTATCGTCTGTTTAATATCAGGTTGAACTAATGTTCCGGCAGTCTGACAAACGTTAGCCTGCTGTATGAATTCTATCATTTCTATGAAAAAATCACGCTGGTAACTTACACCCATTCCAATACAATTAGAATAAAATATATGAACAAGAAAAAAACTTGCATATTAAAAACAGAATTGCTTAACTACTTTATTTCATACTACGTTAAAATGCATCAAAATGGAACAGGTATTTGCCAAAACAGAAGAACTTGCTGACACATTAAAAGACTATATAAATACCAAAATTGAAATGACAAAACTTACGGCGGCAGAAAAATCTTCTACCGTTATTGCAAACCTTATTGCAGGATTTGCAGTTGCAGTATTTTTTGTATTACTTATTATTTTCTCAGGTGTGGTACTTGGTTTTGGCTTAGGTGAGTGGCTTGGTAAAACATGGATCGGTTTTCTTATTGTAACAGGATTGTACTTTCTTCTGGGCATTGTAGTTTGGTTTGCAAGAGGAAAGCTTATCCGCTTACCAATAATGAATGCATTAATTAAATTACTATTTAAGAATGAGGATACGAATGAAGAAGATTAAAAACATAAAACATTTATATGCTGAAAAGAAACGGATTCAGGAGCATGAGGCGTACTTAGAAAATAAAATCCAAAGTAACTGGGCGGAGCTAAAACAAACTTTAAAGCCAGCAGCCATTGCCAAAGATTAACTGAATACAGCGTTAAATGAAAAAATAAAGGAAAATATAGATAATGAAAGTATTTTAAAAAGTACATTTACCTATGGCATTTCTCTATTGGCCAAAAAACTTGCAGATAAAGCAGAAGAAAAAATATCTTCTTACCTGAAAAAGTAAAATGTACTTTTATGATTAATTTTAACAATGCAGCTTTACCACCAATACAATTCCAATGAATTTAACCGTTACGAAGCCCTTTACAACCATGCTTCTCTGGGTATTGTAATTACAGATGCTAACGGAACTATTATATCTGCAAACCCATTTGCATTGCATCTTTTTAGTTATACAATTTCAGAACTGATAGATCAACCAATAGAAATACTTATTCCAAAGAGATACAGCAGCAAACATGTTCACCACCGGGATGAGTATATTCAGAAGCCCAAAAGCAGGCCAATGGGTCTAGCTATGGATTTATTTGCAGTAAAAAAAGATGGTACTGAATTTCCTGTGGAAATAAGTTTGGGCACCTACGAAACCAATGGCGATAAAAATATAATTGCATTTATTAGCAACATCTCTATAAGAAAAGAAGCTGAAGCTGAAATTATAAAACTGAACGACCAACTGGAATCAACAGTAGAACAGCGTACCAGAGAATTAACCTTTGCTTTACACCAATTAGAACAATCAAAAGAAGAACTTTCAAAATCTTTATTAAAAGAAAAAGAACTTGGAGAGTTAAAATCAAGGTTTGTTTCTATGGCCTCGCATGAATTTCGCACACCGCTCAGCACTGTTCTATCGTCAGCCTATTTAATTGAAAAATATATAGCTACAGAAGATCAGCCAAAAAGAGAAAAACATATACACCGTATTATATCTTCTGTAAGCATGCTTACAGACATATTAAATGACTTTTTAAGTGTTGGTAAAATTGAAGAAGGTAAAATTCAGGTTCGGGTTTCTGAACTTGATGTGCAGGAATTAGTAACAATTGTTGCAGCAGAAATGGAAAACAATCTTAAAGGCACACAAAAAATAAAGCACCAGCATGAAGGCAGTTCAATTGCACTGTTAGATCCTTCGCTTATGAAACATATTATAATGAACCTTTTATCAAATGCCAGCAAATTTTCACCGGAAACAAGTTTCATTGAAATTAAAACAGCCGTTACAGATAAGCATATTATATTATCTGTAAAAGATCATGGTATGGGAATTTCAAAAGAAGATCAGAAGCATTTAATGGAACGCTTTTTTCGTGGGGCCAATGCAGGTAACATTCAAGGTACCGGTTTGGGGTTACATATAGTGGCAAAGTATGCTGAGCTGATGAATGGCAAAGTAGAATGTAAAAGCGAATTGGAAAAAGGAACTGAGTTTATAATAACATTTCTTACAAAATAAAAAATACTTTGAAATATCCCGATAAATTGGAATAAGCTGTGATTAATTAAAAACAAAAGTAAACACATGAAAAAAATATTATTGATTGAAGACAACGAAGACATCAGAACAAATACTGCCGAAATACTGGAGCTATCTAACTACGATGTGATAGTGGCTGAAGATGGTAAAGTGGGTGTATCAAAAGCAATTGAGCATTTACCCGATTTAATTATCTGTGATATTATGATGCCAGTACTTGATGGGTATGGCGTGTTACATGCGTTACAAAAAAATGAATCAGTTAAGAACACGCCTTTCATTTTTCTTACTGCAAAATCAGAACGAACTGACTTTAGAAAAGGAATGGAGCTCGGTGCCGATGATTATATTACCAAACCGTTTAGCGGCACAGAACTTTTAAGTGCTGTAGATGGCCGCTTGAAAAAAATTGACCTGCTAAGAAAAGAATTGTCGCCGGGTATAGAAGGCTTATCTCACTTATTACAAACCTTTTCAGGCAAAGATGCTTTGAAAACATTAACCGAAGATAGAAATACCAACCACTATAAAAAGAAACAAACTATTTACTCCGAAGGCAACCATCCAAACAGGTTGTACTATGTAATTACAGGAAAAGTAAAAGCTTTTAAAACAAATGAAGATGGAAAAGAGCTTGTAACAGAACTCTACAGCCCGGGAGATTTTTTAGGCCATATAGCTATGCTGGAAGGAACAGTTTATAAAGACACAACTGAAGCATTAGAAAACTCAGAACTAGCCGTGATACCAAAAGAAGAACTTGATGAACTGCTGAACAAAAATGCAGAAGTAGCTAGAAAATTTATTCAACTGCTTGCAAAAAATATTTCTGCAAAAGAAGAACAATTGCTTGGTTTGGCATATAACTCCCTCAGAAGAAAAGTAGCAGATGCACTTTTACTACTGCAAAGAAAATATCATAATGAAAAAGAAGAAAATTTTGTAATTGATATTAGTCGTGATAACCTGGCAACCATTGCCGGAACCGCTACCGAATCTTTAATAAGAACGCTAAGCGATTTTAAAACCGAAAAATTAATTGACATTCAAAACGGAAATATTAAAATATTGAACGAACATAAATTAACTACACTTCTTAACTAAACAACAACAGGAGAGTTAACTCCCCTGTTATTTCTGTCAGCTATTAAAAAACAACCAAATTTATTGTTTACTTTTCGTTTACATGCGTATATGCAAAGCACTTTTTATAAAGGACAAAAGCTATATGTTCTCAAAAAAATAACTATTAAACCCCGATTTAAGTGTACCAAACTGCTTTTCGGCTATTTCCATATTGCTTCTTATTTTCTGTAGTTTTCTTTTTACTTCTTTTATAGTAGTACCATCCTCAAACATTTCTCGTTCTAAAAGCTTGTCTAATTCTGCAATGTCATTACGTAATAAACTAATCAGCTCGTCCTCTTTTACAAAATTACTTTGAAAAACTTCTGCTTCTTCCAACAGATCAGCATTAAATTTTTCTTTCAAAATCTGCGACAATCGATTCTTTAAATGCACATTTTCCTCTGTCATAAACCCTAAGACCCGTTTCCAGGTATTACTTTCATATTGTAACTGTTGTAATTTCATTTCGGGCATATTTCTTTTTTCATTTTTTATGCATGGCAACTTATAGTTTGTGTAAATTTTCTGCTCACTATTCATAAAGATAAAATTGTAGTGTTCCATGATTAAGAATTGCTGTCAGCAGCAACTATGATCATTATCAGTTTATAAAACACCCCGCCACCTAAGGTAGCGGGGATATAAGCCCTGCTAAAACCAGCTTATTTTACAGCAATATGCTTTGCTGTTGCTTTTTTTGCTTCCTCTTTTCTTGGTAAAGAAATTCTTAAAACCCCTTCCTCATACTTGGCTTCAATTTTTTCTTTGTTAATTTCCTCAGGCAAAGTAAAACTGCGGCTGAAAGATGAATAGCTGTACTCCTTGCGTGTAAACTTCGTATCTTTCTCTTCCTTATTTTCTTCTTGTTCGCTGCTGATGGTTAGCATATTTCCATCTATATCAATTTTAAAATCATCCTTTTTCATGCCGGGTACAGCCAGCGATACCTGATAGTTTTCTTTGTTTTCTGTAATATTTACAGCGGGTACATTCATGGTACGACCTAATAAATTTCCATTATCAAACCATTCATTCCAGGGTTTAAAAAAATCATCAAATAGAGTTGGCATTCTTTCGCCAAGTTTTGCTAATGTTTGTGTTGCCATAACCGCCTCCTTGTTTTTTATTGTTAATAAAATATTGATTTCACAAACAAAAGTACCGTCCGGCAGATCGGTAAAACAAAGATGGTGATCAGTAAAAAAAATGAGAACTGTCAGGAAATGATTTTATACGCTATTTCAACATTAGTTTGCTGTAAAAAAGCGTACTTGTAAATGCTATCAGGAAGTACCCTTCCTGATTTTTTCAAAATAAAAAGTAAATAGATAAATAACCATTTTTATAAATTGATAAGAAAACCAGCGTACAAATTGTTTAAACATATTTTTAGCACCAATATGTTTTTCCTTTGTGATGGCAATACAATTCTGTTGTATTAAATCATTTATCAACTGTTCAAGATTTTGAGCAAGTACAGTATTGTATACATCAAGGTTTAATTCAATACTTGCATAAGTGCTAATGTTATTGATGTTGTAAGAACCAAGTGTAAACCATTCTCCATCGCACATGGCCACTTTAGCATGTAAAACCGATGGTTGATATTCATATAGCTCAATATGATTACGCAACAACCAATCATACATCCACCGCTCAGCATACTTGGCCATCATTACGTCTGATTGACCCGTTGTAATTAATTTTATTTTCACACCCCGTTCAGCAGCACTCTTCAACAATCGTCTTATTACTTTGCCGGGTAAGAAATAACTACAGATAATAGTGATATGCGATTTCGCATTCCGAAACATTTCAATATAGGTTGCAGAAATTTCATTTTTACTACGCACCCAATCATTACGCCGCATTCTTACTTTACTGGTTTCAGCTTTGGTAAACTGAAACTGTAATTCTTTTTTTTCGCAGGGAGTAATGCCCATATTAGGTCGAAAACTATTCCATGTTTTCCAGCAAAGAACACATAGGTCTTTTGCAATTTCGCCTTCGGTATACAATGCAAAATCCAGCCAGGCAGGAGCGGCAGGCATATCATTATATCGATCTGAAATATTCATGCCCCCCACAAGGCTATATTTTGCATCGGCCACAAATACTTTATGATGCAACCTCCTGCCAAAATAAAAATGTTTACTTTTTAACAGGGGTGCAAAAAAACGAAAACAAATACCTGCATTCTTTACTTCATCTATTAGTTTTTTACCTATCCCTTGAGACGCATAACCATCTGCAAGTAAATGCACCTGCACATTTCGTTTTACAGCAGCAATTAATGCGTTGGCAATAAGCTGCCCAGTTTCATCATCGTCATAAATATAAGTTTGGAGATGGATACTTTCAGTTGCCTGATTGATTAGCTGCAGAAGTAAATCGAAATATTCTTTGCCGCCACGTATTATTTGTACCCTGTTTAGAGATGAATAGGTATTTGCTGCATTTGCCTCGTTTCCCGGCATTATTTATTATTTTTCGAACCTGCCCGATACATTTTGCGTTTTAATTCTGTACATCACATTTTTTACACGGCCAGTATCATCTGTTTCGTCTGTTAGAGCATGTTCATGTGTGTGCACAGTAGTGCTGGTCATTAGCTCAAAAATATTATTAAATAAAATATCTCTTGCCCTTTTTGCCTCTTCATTTGTCAATTCTTCAAATAAGCCTGTTATAACTACACTTTTCCAGTTGCGCATATCTGTCATTACATCTACTTCAAAACATACTTCTGGATTTTTTCTAAGTATATCCAACTTCTTGCCTTCACTAGTTTGTCCATAAATATAATCCCCATCATAAGTATATGTAACTGGCACAATGTATGGATGTTTCCCATCAGTACAAGCTAATCTTCCTACTATTTGAGTTGTAAGTACATTCTTTATTTCTATATCATTTAATTCTCCGAGCATTCTGTTTTCACTTTAGTTACAAACTTAATCTTTGACAAACTACAGAATAATGATATGTGTCACAGATATAATTGACATTTCTCATTTTTACAAAATGTAATTGATTTTAAATTATTATCTGTATTTCGGTTTATACAAAAAATTAATTAATCAATACAAATTTCGATTTCCATTATTATTCATTACCGCTAATGAATAAAATAGAATCTTGTTACTAAAAACACGTACCTGTTTTAATCAGCTCATCTACTGACGGCTGTCAGCCAGTCTTTATACGCTTCCGTTTATTTTGCAGGCAATTTTATGAGCACAACAACAAACCTGCTGCAATGCTATCATTGCGGAGAAGACTGTACTACCGGCAATATAAAAATGCAAGAGAACTATTTTTGTTGCGAAGGATGCAAGATGGTATACAGCATCCTCAATAAAAATGGATTATGCGATTATTACAAAATGAATGTTACACCCGGTAAAAGCTTGCAAAAACCCGGCCGTACAGATAAATTCCTTTTTCTTGATGAAGAAACAATACAACAACAACTCTTAAGTTTTAAAGACGCACAACAAGTACATATAACATTTTACCTACCTCAAATTCATTGCTCTTCCTGTTTATACTTGTTAGAAAACTTGCCAAAATTAAATGCTGCAATTATTTCATCAAGAGTAAACTTTCCTACAAAAGAAGCAACCATTGTTTTTAATCATCAACAAACATCACTTAGAAAAACAGCAGAACTACTTACAGCCATCGGATACGAGCCTTATATCAGTTTACAGAATCTTGGGTACAGGAAACCACCCGTTCCTAAAACCATGGTTTATCAATTAGGGATTGCTGGTTTTTGTTTTGGAAATATTATGCTGCTTAGCTTTCCTGAATACCTTGGATTTACCGGCGATGAAAAAAACTTACAATCCGTTTTTAGAATACTCACCATTTTGCTCTCTTTACCGGTACTGTTCTATAGTGCGCAACCGTTTTTTGAATCAGCATGGAAAGGCTTAAAAAATAAATTTCTCAATATTGATGCACCTATTGCCCTTGCAATACTCTTAACTTTTTTTAGAAGCATTTATGAAGTATATGCAAACATAAGTGCAGGATATTTCGACAGCATGAGCGGAATTGTTTTTTTTATGCTGGTGGGCAGAACGCTTCAAAACAAAACCTACAGGCAGCTTTCTTTTGATAGAGAATATACTTCCTATTTTCCAATAGCAATTACTGTTTTAAAAAATGAACTTGAAACCCAGGTAACACTTCCTCAGATAAAAGTAAACGACACATTACTTATTCACAACGATGAAATTATTCCTGCTGATGGCATCTTAACAAGAGGAAAAGCATTTATTGATTACAGTTTTGTAACAGGTGAATCATTACCAGTAGTAAAAGAAATAGGCGAACTGATTTATGCAGGTGGCAGACAAACAGGAAGTAACATTGAAATTCTAACCATTAAAGAAGTTGCACACAGTTACTTAACCTCACTTTGGAATAAAAGTAGCAGCAAAGATGAAGCTCCACTAGAAAAATCTTTTGTACATACAATAAGCCGCTATTTTACATACACAGTACTTGCCTTAGCTTTGGCAGGAGCTGTTTACTGGAGTTTTTACAGTAGTACAAAAGCATGGAATGTAATTACTACCGTTCTTATTGTTGCCTGCCCTTGCGCCTTATTACTCAGCAATACATTTACAAACGGAAATGTTTTACGAATTTTAAGTCTTCATAAATTTTATCTGCGTAATGCGAAAGTAATTGAAGAGTTAGCCCTTGCCAATCATATAGTATTTGATAAAACAGGTACGATTACTACAGCACAACATCAAGAAATTAATTTTACTGGCGATCCTTTAAGTGAAGAACAAAAACAAATGTTTGCACAATTGGCTGCACAATCAACACATCCATTAAGTAAAGCCCTTGCAAAACATCTGGGTAAAATAAAAAATTATACACTTACAAACTATAAAGAAACACCAGGCAAAGGAATTGAAGCTACTGTTCATAACAACCATATTGTATTAGGCTCCTCTCCTCTCGCAGAAATACAAAGTAATAAACAAACAAAAGTTCATGCGGTTATAAACCAGCAATATCTCGGCTATTTTGTATTTCACAATCAATACAGAAATGAATTAAAAACCCTGTTGACAAAACTCAAAAAAGAATTTCGGTTATCAGTTCTTTCAGGAGATGGAGATGGAGAAAGAGTTCCTTTAAGAAAGTTATTTGGCAGTAAAACAAAACTTCTTTTTCATCAGAAACCGCATCAAAAACAAAATTACATCTGTACACTTCAGCAGCAGGGAACCAATGTAATTATGATTGGCGACGGGTTAAATGATGCAGGAGCTTTAAAACAAAGTAACACAGGAATTGCCATAACTGATGGTACCAATAATTTTACTCCTGCAAGCGATGCCATACTCTGTGCATCAAAACTGCATTTACTTCATTCCTTTTTAAAATTATGCCGTGCTAATAAGCAAATTATCATAGCCAGTTTTATTCTTTCAATTGTTTACAATATTATAGGTTTGTTTTTTGCGTTACAGGGAACATTGTCGCCGCTTATTGCTGCCATATTAATGCCCGCAAGTTCGCTCTGTATTATACTGCTCAGTTTTGGATGCAGCAACTGGGTGGCATCTTTGATTTTACCAAAATGTGAAGCTCATACCGAAGAATAAAAAATTAAATAAAAGCCCCCTAAAGTATGTGAATAGCCCATGATTTAAATCAGATTATTACTTGATAACTGTCACCAATTAAAAAGCATTGCACTGATAGTTTTGCCCTGTTACAAAATAAACACATGAGCGTACTTATTCTGCTTCTTCTTGCAAGTATTAGTGTAGCAACTCTTTTTTTAGCTGCTTTTATATGGAGTGTAAAAGACGGACAAATGGATGACGAGTACTCCCCGCCACGAAGAATTCTTTTTGATGACACTGTAAATAAACCATCACCAAACAAAACTAACTAAACTATGCTTTTAGAAAAATTCTCTTACGACAATAAGGTAGTAAAATATTTTGCTTATGCTACAGCCATTTGGGGTATAGTTGGTATGGTAGTAGGCTTATGGGTTTCTTTACAATTTTTCTGGCCTGCTACTTCGCTGGATTATGCAGGCACTACATTTGGCCGTCTTCGTCCTATTCATACAAACGCTGTAATTTTTGCTTTTGTAGGTAACAGTATGTTTATGGGAGTTTATTACTCTTTACAACGTTTGTGTAAAGCCAGAATGTTTAATGATAAACTTAGCTGGCTTCATTTCTGGGGATGGCAATTTATTATTTTATGTGCAGCACTCACTTTGTTTTTTGGATATACTACTGGTAAAGAATATGCAGAACTGGAATGGCCCATTGATATTCTTATTACGTTAATATGGGTAGTATTTGGTATTAACATGTTTGGCACTATTTTAAAAAGAAGAGAGCGGCACTTATATGTTGCTATTTGGTTTTATATAGCCACTTGGATTACTGTTGCCATGTTGCATATTGTAAACTCATTTGAACTTCCTTTTTCATGGATGAAGAGTTACAGTTGGTATGCAGGTGTACAGGATGCATTAGTACAATGGTGGTATGGTCATAATGCAGTTGCTTTCTTTTTAACAACTCCTATTCTTGGTTTAATGTATTATTTTTTACCAAAAGCTGCTAATCGTCCTGTATATTCTTATCGCTTATCCATCATACATTTTTGGGCACTCATCTTTCTTTACATCTGGGCAGGCCCTCACCATTTATTATATACTGCATTGCCTGATTGGGCACAATCATTAGGCACTGTATTCAGTATCATGTTAATTGCTCCCAGTTGGGGCGGCATGTTAAATGGTTTATTTACACTGCGTGGTGCATGGGATAAAGTTCGTGAAGAACCCGTGTTGAAATTTTTTGTAGTAGCTATTACCTGTTATGGAATGAGTACGCTGGAAGGCCCGCTTTTAAGTTTAAAAAATGTAAATGCCATTGCACATTTTACTGATTGGATTATTGCACATGTACACATTGGTGGATTAGGTTGGAATGGCTTTATGGCATTTGGTATTTTGTATTGGTTGTTTCCAAAAATGTGGGGCACTACATTATATTCTAAAAAGCTTGCAACAAACCATTTTTGGCTAGGTACTATTGGTATCATCATCTATGCTATTCCTATGTATTGGGCGGGTTTTGCACAAGCAAATATGTGGAAACAGTTTACTGAAGAAGGGCAAATAAAATTTCAATTTTTAGAAACTGTTACCAGCATCATACCCATGTACATGACCAGAAGCATTGGCGGCACATTATATATTGTGGGTGCAATAATGATGGTGTACAATTTAATTAAAACGGCAAAGCAGGGAACTTTTATTGCCAATGAAGAAGCAGAAGCTGCTGCGCTGGTAAAAGAAACTTCAAAAACAAAAGAATATTGGCATCGTGTAATAGAACGCAAACCTGTTATGATGCTTGTATTGAGTTTAATTATTGTTGCTATTGGTGGTTTACTTGAACTGATGCCAACATTTCTTATAAAATCAAACATCCCAACAATTGCAAGTGTAAAACCATATACACCTCTTGAATTACAGGGCAGAGATATTTATGTAAGAGAAGGCTGTTATACCTGTCACTCTCAAATGGTTCGTCCGTTTAGAGATGAAGTAGCAAGGTATGGTGAATATTCAAAAGCAGGGGAATTTATTTATGATCATCCATTTCAATGGGGAAGTAAACGTAATGGTCCGGATCTTGCACGTGTAGGTGGTAAATATCCCGATAGCTGGCATTTCAATCATATGATGGAACCTTCGTTAATGTCACCGGGATCTGTTATGCCGAGATATGGATGGTTATTGGATAATGATTTAGATACTTCAAACACGGGTGCAAAAATCAGAGCCATGCAAACATTGGGAGTTCCTTATGAAAAGGGATATGATGTAATTGCAAATAAAGAATTAATGAATCAGGCCAATGGTATCCGCATCAATTTAAAAGTTGATAAAATTATTACTCCGGCTAATAAAGAAATCATTGCACTCATTGCTTATCTGCAAAGACTTGGAAAAGATATTAAGCTGGAAAAGAAAAATGCAACTGCCAGTAACTAAAAAAACTAAACGAAAGGAAAATGAAATTTATACACTATCTGGAAAAAATTAGCAATGTGAGTATTTATGGGCTTACTTCTTTTATGATCTTTTTTATTTTTTTCTGTATCGTTCTTACCTGGGTATTAAAATCAGATAAAAAAGAAATGACTGAAAATAGCCGCATTCCATTAGATTAATCTTAAAAAATGTATGATATGTTTTGTATTAAACAATCGAATTTATTGACCAAATTATTACTGCTTCTATTAGCATTGCCACTTTCTTTTGCAGCAAACGCTCAAGAAACAACAGCTAAAACTGAATCTGTTTGGAACAACGCTTTGGCACTTTCTATGTTGGCAATCATCTTAGTATTATTAGTTGTTATTGTATTGCTGGCAAATGTAGTTTTAGGTACCGCCGAATGGTTTATAAATAAAGAAAAGAACAATGCGGCAACAACTCTAAAAACAATTGTTGTTTTAGCATTCCTTTCAACTCCGTTTTCATCTTTTGCTCAGGAAGCAGCAATAACTGCTGCAAAAACGGCAAGTTCTATTGGTGGGTTATCTGTTACTACCTTTCTGTTATTAACAGGCGTAATTGCAGTTGAGCTAATTGTAATTCTCATACTTGCTTTTTTTGTTAGAGCTTTTCTGGCAAAAGAAAAAGCAGTTGTTCCAATAGAAAGCGAAGTATCAAAACCTTCTACAGTAATTAAATGGTGGGATAAATTAAATAGTTTCCGCCCAATAACTGAAGACTCCAAAATTGATTTAGGTCATAATTACGATGGCATACGGGAATTAGACAACAAATTACCACCCTGGTGGCTCTATGGATTTTTTTTAACCATTCTTTTTGCTGGTGTGTATTTATGGCGATACCATGTAGCAGAAACTGCACCACTAAGTCTTGAAGAATTACAAATTACATTGAGACAGGGAGAAGAACAGACCAATGCCTACCTAGCAAAAGCTGCAAATAATGTGGATGAAAATACAGTAGTATTATTAACCGAACAACCTGCATTAGAAAGTGGACAGAAAATCTTTCAGCAAATTTGCTCCGCCTGTCATGGCAAAGAAGGTCAGGGAGGCGTTGGTCCTAACTTAACAGACGATTACTGGATAAGTGGAGGCGGTATAAAACAAATTTTTAAAACAATTAAATACGGTGTAGTAGAAAAAGGAATGAAAAGCTGGAAGGATGACTACTCAGCAATACAAATTGCACAGCTAACGAGTTATATTAAAACATTAAAAGGAACAAAGCCGCCTAATTCAAAAGAACCACAGGGAGATTTGTATAAAGAAGAAACGGCTCCGGCAAAAGATTCAGCAGCAGCACCTGTAAACAAAGCAATATCCGGTCTTATAAAAAATCAATAGTGACAGAAGATAAAAAAAATACAAATCAGGAATCTATTGAATCATTCAGAGACCGAATTGCAACTGTTGATGCACACGGAAAACGAAACTG
>JANNRE010000021.1:0-272699 GCA_031401115.1 Chitinophagaceae bacterium | reverse complement strand
CAGTTTGAACTTAATACCGGCAAAACGGAAGTGGAATACTTAACGGCAGCAGTATCGCATGCTGTATTTGGATAAAGCAAATCTGATTTATCGTAGTAACAACTATTAAGCGAATGAATTAAAATACCGCTGATAATTATTAAAACCGTAATAAAACCCGGTTTCCTTAGTTTTATTTTTTGCATTTTATTTTTTGTTAGGGTTTATATTAATTATTTGGTGCCCCGGCATTTACCCATTTTGTAATCTGGGTTATTTGGCAGGAGCTTAACTTGGCAGCGTTTTTCGGCATGGGCGAATAACCAGGTGCATGGCTTACTGCATTTACCAGTCTTCCGCTATTGGCTACAGTTTGTACATTGGTATAAGTGCTTAAGTTTATTCCTCCTGATGGCGTAGCACCAGAATGGCAACCCACGCAGTATGTGTTAAGGAGTACACTTATATCGGCACCATATTTAAATTTGCTTGTATCGCATACAGTTCCACAGTTAACTGTATTTTTTGCGCCCTCATTTATCCACCGGCCAATAAGTGCTTTTTGTTCGGCGGTAAGATCGGGATTGGGCGGACGGGGCATTTTTTTACTGCCGGTTTCAAACAATACTTCATACACATCCGAATTGGCTGCATTACCTGGGTTAATACCTTTTTTAATGATGTTAACGTAGCTGTCAAAAACATAACCTTTATTCTGGCTTGCTGCATCATGGCAGCCCGACTTGGCACAATTGGATTGAAAAATGGGAAGGATCTGGCTTTGGAAACAAACTTCGTTTGAGCCTCCGGGTACAGGCGAAGGCGACCCTGATGGAGGTTGTGGAATTTCATGCTTACAAGCATTAATTACAGTTAGGGCTATAATTAAAGCTGTAAGTATGCAGTAAGTCTTCTTCATACTTATTTTATTTTAAGGTAGTATTCACTTCAATAAGTAGCAACGCACCAGGTAAACATCTCCCATAATACCCAGATCAGCATCACCCATACCCATTCCGGTGCAAATTCCTTTTAGTGTTGCCTGTTTATTTTCAGCCAGGTCGGCTCCATTTTCTTCCATGGTGCAATTAACATAGGCACCCACTTCGTTCGTTTGTAACATTACAATAACCTGGTTTTCCTGATTCTTTGATACTTTAATTACCATTCCCGAAACCTCCAATACATTGTTTAAGTATGTTTTCTTTGCTTCGGCCGAGTCTTTTGAAAAAGCCTGATACAAAGCTGCCGCGTCAGTTTTCTTAGCAGCGGCATTTTTTACATTTACCGGACCTTTATTGTAAAAATAATAACCAACAGCTCCGGCAATAATAATAATTGCTAAAAAAAAATAAACGATGTTCTTTTTCCTTGCTGACATGTTCATAAATTATACTAAAGATAATCCTGATATTTTGATAACTGAAATTCAAGCAAACTGAACAGGAAAAATTTGAAGCTGAACACGTTTATTTACTAACTGAACGTAAAAAATCAGTATTTAGTTACCTGACACCATAAAATTTTCAACCGGTATACGGTTGGTGATACTTTTTGCCAGGGTCATTTCATCGGCATATTCCAATTCGCCGCCAAAAGCTATTCCGCGGGCAATGCTGGTAATTTTAACGGACCGCCCCTTCCCATTGGATCCTGCAGATAATTTTTTACTGATATAATAGATGGTGGTATCGCCCTGTATGGTAGGACTGAGGGCAAAAATAATTTCATCTATGTCTTCTTTTTCAATGCGGTTAACCAAAGAATCAATGGTTAGCTGGCCCGGGCCAATGCCATCAAGCTGCGAAATGATGCCGCCCAGAACATTGTATATGCCGTTAAACTGCTGTGTACTTTCAATAGCAATTACATCCCGTATACTTTCTACTACACAAATAATATGTTTTTTGCGGGATGGGTTGTTGCAAATATTACATGTGTCAGCATCGGCCACATTAAAACACTGGCTGCAGAATTTTATTTCTTTACGCAGCTTGGCAATGGTATCAGTAAACAGTAATACTTCTTCCTTTGGCTCTTTCAGCAAGTGCAATACCAAACGGAGTGCTGTTTTTTTTCCGATGCCGGGTAGCTTGGAAAACTCATGAACCGCTTGTTCTAATAAGGAGGAGGAGAAAGACATAAAACGAATGTACGAAGGATGTGAAATTAAAATTGTTCTTTGGGCTTTGGATCATTTACTAAATCAATATTGGCTTCATTATCCCAATTAGGCTTAACAGTAATGTTGCTGTTGATTGATTGTACCAGCTCCGGCTGCCTGCGAGGCTTACTGAAAAAATTACCAGGATTCCAGATTCCATCTTTATTGGTATCAAATAAAATACGAATCTGGTATTCTCCGGGTTTATACAACTTGCGAAGCCATTCATTACCGGTAAGCTGATAGCTGGCCACTAATTGTTCTCCGCTATACAATAAAAGCACAGGATTTTTTGTGAGATCCAGGTTTTTAAAACGCAAACGGATAGAACCATATTCTTTTTCAGCTTTTACACGAAACTTGATAGTGTCGTCTTTATTCGGTTTCAATCCGCTTGTATCTTCTGCATAGGCTTTATTAAGAAAGAGTGTATAGTTGGCACCTTCCTGCCAGTTAGTAAAAACAAGAATGCGTTTGTTAGCAGTATCGTTTTTTATTTTATAATCTTTTACAAATGTATTACTGTCTTTTACTAAAATAATTTGTGATGTATCTAAATTTCTCAGCGGTTTTTGATAGCTGAGTTTAAAACTGTCAAGCAAATCCTGTGAACCACTTTCAAGATTGGTTGTGTATATCAGTCGCTTTATTACTATACCTTTTTCTGGTTTTGCTGCTGTAGTTGCAGCCCTTCTTTCTTTTTCTTTTTCTGCTGCAAATGCATACAGCATTACATTTTTTGTTTCCTGATTCACAACAACAGCACTATCAAGAAATGCAAAAGGTTCTGTGGGTTGATTGTATCGCTTATCTCCATCTGCATCTTGTAAAGCATACACATAAAATATTCCTGTGGGAAGATTGGTGAACTGAAAGTTTCCTTTTGAATCAACACGTGTTACATAGGCTGGCTTTTCTTTTGCTACTGTTGAATCTTCCTGTCTGCGGTAAAGCACTGCAAAAAAAGTACTGTCGGTTTTTCCGTTTTCAGCATTTACAATTTTTCCGGTTAGCTCGTTACTGTCAATACTTGTACCTGTTGAAAATACATAGCGGAAATTTTTCAGCACATTGCCTTCATTTAAATCAACAATGGCATCACCAAAATCAATAACATAAGTTGTATTGGGTAGTAAGGTGTCTTTTAAACGAACGATTACAGTTTTCAACTTTACTTCTGTTTCAACCTGTTTGCCGGGATAAGGAGAGATGAGTATTTTTTGACTTGGCTCTTTTAACTCTACAAACTCATTAAACACAATGCTTATTTTTTGAGTGGTAACATTGCGTGTTGAGTCTTTTGGTGAAGCACTTACAAGTACAGGTGGTAAGCTGTCTCTCAACCCTCCACTGGGAGGTACAATATTTGCGCAGCCTGTGCTAGCAATACAAAGGATGCTGAATAAAACAGCAGCAATTAAAAGCAAAGGAATAAAATTGTTCACTTTCATACAAGTTGCAAACTTAGGTTCTTTCGCTTATTGATGATTGCTTGCTATTTAGTATTGTTGAAAAATACTGTTAATCATCGGAAACACTCTGTTCCATTGTTTCTTCTTCAATTAAAGAAGTGTAGAGTTTATTGTTTTTTGCAAAGTTGCACCACTCACAATCTGGCTTGCCACACCCTATATAAAAATCATGCTGCTGAATTTTTTCCCAGCTATCAGTAATCTGTTGCTTTACAGTTTCTACATCTTCAGCAGCAATGGAAAGTTTTTGTACATCAAATTCATCTTTTGCATTCGGTTCTACAAAATCAAATTGTGCATGCAGTACTTTCCAGTTTTTACCGGGCAAATTATCAACCAGTATTTTATAAAAAACTGCCTGCCGCCAATAGTTGCCGCCGTTTGGTTTTTTTTCACTGCCGGGCAAATCAAACTCGCCTCTTGTTTTTGATTTGGAATAACTGCCCGTTTTAAAATCGGTAATCACAATGTCGTTTCCCCAAAATTGAATTTTATCAGTAAAGCCTTTTAATGGAATATCATTTACCACCACTTTAGTTAGTGGATATTCCGTTAAAATAAAATCGCCTTGTGGAGCCGGTGTATAATAATTATCAAAATATTTACTCAATACTGTTTCGCCATGTTCTAAAAAACGTTGTAAGCTTTCTTTTGTAAATAATTCTCGTCCATCATTTAAATGATAATCAAAACGCTGTAACAGAAAATGTTTATCAGGATAAATTTTGTTATTCTTCATCATGTGCGACAGAAAATCATTGAGCGTTTCATGCACCGCCGTTCCAAATTGTGCAGCTTCACTTTTTGCCATAGGTACACGTACGAGGCTGCTGTAATAAAATCGCAACGGACAATCCAGATAATTATTAAGTGCTGTAACATTCATTACAAACTTTTCTAACAAGCGGTTAATATAATCTTTCTCTGCCTGCTCTAATACCGGTTTTTGAATTATGCCAAAACGCAGTGCAGCAAATTCTGTTTTCTCATCATCTGTTAACAGAATTTTTTCTGCTTCTAATTGAAGTGGTTCTTTTAACTCTTCTACAAATTGTGAAGGCTCTACTAGTTTGCCATCATTTTTCATTTGTGGATATGAAACATACAAATGCTGTTCAGCTCTGGTAACTGCCACAAAAAATAAGCGACGCAGTTCTTCTGTAGTTTCACTATCGCTTTCCTGTTCTAAAATAGTATGCGGCAGTTTAAAACCACGGTTTGTTTTGCGTTTACCTTCCCACACATCATTTCTTGCACTTACTAAAAAAACATAATTGTATTCTAACCCTTTGCTTCCATGTGCGGTGAGTAAGTTTACACCTGTTTCAATACCTGTGGTTTGTATTAAAGGCAGGCTTAAACTATTTTCTTTTAATAAATCAATTTGAGTGATGAGGTCTTTTAAAGAGAGATCAGGTTTGCGGTGTGTACTTTCTTTAATATAGTTAAACAGGCATGTGAGCTTGTTCATGATCCATGATTTATCTGGCTGCTGCATAGTGTAATGCAAAATGCCGCATTCATTAATCATGTACTCAAACCAATGCTGTGTGCTTTTATTAAACACTTCTTTCTGTAAACTTTCAATGAGCTTGCTTATGCGAATAATTTCTTCTGTTTCTTCATTGGCAGCAAATAAAGTTCCGTTAGTTTCAATAGTAGTTTTTTTAAGGTAACCCCGAAAACTTTTTTCTTCTGCAGATTTGTTTCTTGCTGAAGCAAGTTCATTGCTGATGGAAGCAATTTTAAAAGGCGAAAGTTTAAAAAAGCCATAATGTAAAATTTCAAACAGAAGTGGGTCACCGCTAAAAGGAGTATCCAACTCAGCTACAGTATAACGAATGATGTTGAGTACTTGATTAATAAAGAGATCATCAAGCAAGTTGATGGATCGTTTTACATAAAATGGAATTTGCTGCAGTTGAAAAAACTTCATCAGTTCATCACCAAACTTATGCTCACGGTAAATAACTGCAATCGTACCTGCATCTGCACCTTCCTTCAACAGTTGTTTTATTGAAAGCGTAATATGAATATTTTCGGCAAACTCATTTTCATATATATGGATAATTGGTTTTGTTTTGAGCATTACAAGTTTGCTGTTACTTGCAATTAAGTCTTTGCTTAGCTCTTTGTATTGTTTTACTAGTCGCTGCGTATTGTTTTCAATTAAACTTTTTGCTCCATCTAAGATGGGTTGAACGCTTCGATAGTTTTGAGTAAGTACCACTTTCAGTATATCTTTTTCATAAGCATCAGCAAGGTTCATCATGTTTTTAAGATTGGCACCCTGAAACCTATAGATACTTTGATCATCGTCACCCACCACAAAAATATTTGGCTTTTCATCTTGCCAGTAACTGATAAGCAGTTCTACAATTTTGTTTTGCGATCCACTGGTATCCTGATATTCATCAACCAAAATATATTGAAACTGCTCCTGGTAATTGAGTAAAATTTCTGGCTCTGATTGAAACAGTTCAATAACCCATGTAATCATGTCATCAAAATCATATCGATGATTTGAATGTAAAATTTCTTGATAGGTTTTAAAAGATGCAACGGCAGCTTTTAATTTTTCCATACGCTCTGTTTCATCTTTTCCTTTTTGGGTGAGTTCTGTAATGCCTTTTGCTTTCTCTCTTTTTTTATATAAGCCTTCGGTTTCAGGAATGATGTTGGTCGCATATGAATCTATCTGTTGTAACAACCAATCTTCTTTCCATCCTTCCCTTTTAACAGCAGAAAATAAAGCAGCGAGGTTGTTCAGATCGTAATAAATTTCTCCTTTGTATCTTTTAAGCGGGTTCTCTTTTGTAAATCCGTCAATTAATTGTTTTAGAAATTGTACCCGTTCCAAATCACTGATGGCTTCCAGTTCCTTTTTATTAAAGTAGCGGATGTTTTCTTGAATAACCGTGTTGCAAAAAGAATGAAAGGTGTGGATGTTTACTTTGTAAGCAGAACTGCCAATAAAACTCAGCAGGCGTTTCCGCATGGCAACAACTCCTGCGTCTGTATAGGTAAGGCATAAAATATTTTCGGGCTGTGTATCTGTATCTAGTATAATTTTTCCAATACGGCTGGCAAGAATTTGTGTTTTACCGGTTCCGGGTCCGGCAATTACCATAACGGGCCCTTCAATGGTATCTACAGCGAGGCGTTGTTTTTCGTTGAGCTTTTGATATTCCTCATCAAATTTTCTCTCAAGCTTTTCTTTATTCAATGGCATAATCAAAGTTAATCTTCCCTTTGCAAAAAAATTCTTCAACCTTTCTGTGTTAGAATTGTTGTTATAACATGTCAAAAGTTTACACACTACAAACCATTCAGCAACTTCCCGTTTCATTAGAAACCGCCTGGGAATTTTTTTCAAACCCGGGCAATTTGCAAGCCATCACCCCCAAACACATGGGGTTTGAAATTGTAAGTAAGTTTCATGGCCAAAAAATGTATGCCGGGCAAATAATTGAATACAAAGTGAAGCCAGTCCTAAACATGCCGATTTATTGGATGACGGAGATAACGCATGTTGAATCACTAAAGTATTTTGTAGATGAACAGCGATTTGGCCCATACAGTTTATGGCATCATCAGCATCACTTTAAAGCCATTGATGGCGGTGTAGAAATGACAGATATTGTACACTACAAAATTCCTTTTTGGTTTTTAGGAGATATTGCGAACGAGCTGTTTGTAAAAAAACAATTAGAGGGTATTTTTAATTTTAGAAAAATAGCCGTTGAACAATTATTTGGAAAACAACAAAATACTTAAACCTAAGAAGGTCTATTTACAATAAATTAACACATTAAGTGGCAAACTACCCGCTTTGAGGTATTTTTTAAACCAACTGGTGGGGCTACTTTTACTTTGTAATGAGGTGTAGCCGTTGTTAATCTTCTTTCTGTTTTTATCTGTATGTGAAAAAAACTACCCGAGGTGAGCATTTTGCTTACCTCTTTTTTTTATTAACCCGGCATACGATTAATATACTTTTCCATTTGTTTTATTTGATCTACAATTTGTGTGGTAGTAGGTTTCAATGCTTTTGCTTTTTTAAAAAAATCTTTTGCTGCTCTAAATTCTCTTTTGTTCATCATAATACTGCACATCTGCAAAAAGGCGGCCGCTTGATTTTCTTTATCTGGCAAACCTTTGCGTATTGCTTGGCGTATGTAACTTTCACCTTGTTTAAAATTATTTTTCTGCAGTGCCAGCATACCCATCTGCAAAAGACTCGCACCTTCCGCCCCCTGCATTAAGGAAGAGCCCGAGCCGAGTTCAATTCCTTTTTTCATCATGATTTCTGCACCATCGTAGTCCTGCTTCATCATTGCAATATTACCTTTCAAAGTGTAAAACACAGATCGTATGGGCTTAAACAATAACCGTGGAAATTGAACCGAGCCAAGAATTTTTTCAGCACCTGCTACATCACCACTCTCTAAATATTGCTGTATTAATCGCAAGGGGCCAAAAAAGAAATGACTGAATATGCTTACTACTGCTACTAAATAAATAATAAATGCCGGCCAAAACCCATTGAAATAATGAACAACTCCAGCAGCCACTAATAGCAAAATTCCCAGAGGAAGCCGGTACCGGATGTATAAATTAAAAAACTTCATAATAAAATTATTGGGCAGCAAAGGTAGGGTTTGAGGGTAGATTTAAATTGCAGATTGGTGAATTCTGTTATTTTTGCCCTCCGTTGCAAATTGGTCCCGTAGTTCAATGCCCGCCCGGCAGAACACCGTTCGGACGGGGATAGAATAGAAGTTTCCTAAACTTTAATTCTACTTTTATGTAAAGAGCAAATTGGTCCCGTAGTTCAATGGATAGAATAGAAGTTTCCTAAACTTTTGATACAGGTTCGATTCCTGTCGGGACTACCATACTCCGTAATTATAAAAAGACGTTCTGCTTCTTTTTGCCACAAAAGGTAAAATTGTCCATCCACTTGCGTTCATCCTCCATTTTCTACAGTTGAAACCTATTGCATTTTTGCATTGTCAATTACGACAAATTTTAAAAAAAATAAAAATGAAACAATTTACAGTTCCCACAAGAGAGCAGGTAGCACCGGCCAATCAGGAAATTTTTGACAGTTTAAACAAAGCACTTGGTTTTGTACCCAATTTGTATGCTGCTATTGCACATTCAGAAAACGGGTTGGCAAAATACCTTGCTTATCAAAATGCAAAAACATCTTTGAGCAATAAAGAGAAAGAAGCAGTAAATCTTATTGTGAGCCAGGTAAACAATTGTATTTATTGCCAAAGTGCACATACAGTACTTGGTAAAATGAATGGCTTTACTGATGGTCAGATTCTTGATATCCGCAGTGGAAATGCTGCCGATCCAAAACTGAATGCACTGGTTGCACTGGCTGCTAGTATTACAAAAAACCGTGGTAGCGCAGAGCAGGTATTAGTGGATGATTTTTTTGCACAAGGTTACAATAATGCAAATCTGGTTGATCTTGTGTTGCAGGTGAGTGATAAAACAGCAATGAATTATCTGCACAATCTTACACAAATACCGGTTGATTTTCCATTAGCAGTTTCTTTAGAATTAGTTGCTGGTAAGAATTAAAAAGTAAGGCTGCAATATTCACATAAAGCAAAAAACATACAAAGAACACAATGTGTAATTAATGAACTGCAAAAGGTTCTTGCTTTGTGTTCTTTTTTTTTGTTGTACATGACTTTTTGTACAGTTGTATGCTATCCGACGAAAAAAATAAAGCCAGCAACCTATCTTCAACCCATGCAAAAACTTCTCGCAGAAATAAGAGCTTGTGCGGTTTGTAAAAAATTCTTACCTAATAAACCACGACCTATTTTACAGGCAAGTGAGCATTCAAAAATCATCATCATTGGTCAGGCACCAGGACAAAAAGTGCAGAACAGCGGTATCCCCTGGGATGATGCAAGCGGCAATGAATTAAGAAGATGGCTGGGTGTGAGTAAAGAGCAATTTTACGATGAACAATTATTTGCAATGGTGCCGATGGGTTTTTGTTACCCCGGCAAAGGAACAAACGGTGATTTACCACCAAGACCAGAATGTGCACCGCTATGGCATAAGCAATTGCTCAAGAATATGAAGAAAGCAAAACTCATTATTTTAATTGGACAGTATGCACAGAACTATTATTTGGGAAAAGTATTAAAAGCAACTCTGACTGATACGGTAAAAAATTACAAGGAATATCTCCCAAAATATTTGCCATTAGTTCACCCATCACCAAGAAACAGAATTTGGCAAAAGAAAAATCCGTGGTTTGAAAAAGAGGTTGTTCCTGAGTTGCAATCCATCGTTAATCTGAAAATAAAATAAGATTTTTTGTAAGTAACTCCAACAGTAAGCGTATAACTATATATAAAACAATAACTAAAATGAAACAGATGATCATGATGCTTTTTACCGCAGTATTAACGGTAAGCATGTATAATGTAAGCGCTCAGGCTGACCTCAGGAAAAAACAATTCAATGTATCAAAATCAGGATTAGCTATACAGGGTTACGATCCCGTAGCTTATTTCACATCTAATAAAGCAGTGGAAGGGAAAAAAGAACTGGCAGTAGTGGCTGATGGTGTTATTTATTACTTTTCAAGTGCACAGAATAAAGAATTGTTTAAAGCAAACCATTTAAAATATGAACCGCAATATGGTGGTTGGTGTGCTTATGCTATGGGTGCAACTAACGACAAAGTAGAGATCGATCCTGAAACATTTAAAATTCTAAATGGCAAACTCTACCTTTTTTATCATACATGGTCAAACAATACACTCACAAAATGGAATAAAGATGAAGCCAGTCTCAAAACAAAAGCAGATGCAAGCTGGATAAAATTCTTTCATTAAACAATAAAAAATAAACAATGAAAAAATTAATAATAGCACTTTCTGTGTTTCTTATCGCAGCAGGTGTACAAGCGCAGAAAGCCGAAATATTTTCAACTGATGGCAAGGCCATTAAAGGATACGATGCAGTGGCTTTTTTTAAAGACAGCGCCGCAGTAAAAGGTTCAGAAATCTTTTCACACCAATGGAAGGGAACAAGCTGGTTGTTTTCAACCAAAGCAAATAGAGACGCTTTTGTTGCCAACCCTGAAAAATATGAACCGCAGTACGGAGGCTATTGTGCTTATGGTACAGCAGATGGTCATAAAGCTCCTACAGAAACCAATACCTGGACGGTAGTAAACGGAAAACTGTATTTCAATTATAACAATAAAGTAAAAGAGTACTGGAATAAAAATCAGCCGGCATTGATACAAAAAGCAGATACACTTTGGCCCACCATTAAAGACAACGAATAATTATTTTCAGCAAGTCATTAACGCAGCCATGTTTCTTAAAAGAGCATGGCTTTTTTTATACAGCCTGTAAAGATTTTCCGGCATTAAATCAAACAATCAGTTTTATGATTGCCGTTAATAGCTATTTTAGCAACAGCTAAAAAAAGTGTATGAGCCTGGAACAACAACAAAAAGATGCTGCCAAATGGGTAAATGATTATTCAGATATGTTGTATGGCTTTGCCGTGCAACGGGTAAACGATACACATGCGGCAAGAGATATTGTACAGGATACCTTTTTAGCTGCCTGGAGAAATATAGAAAATTATACAGGCGAAGCATCAGTAAAAACCTGGCTGTTTACTATACTTAAAAATAAAATTATTGATCATTACCGTAAAACATCCAGCCGTTCTGCTCATGAATTATCAGGAGATGCGGGCCAACAGGAACTGTTTTTTGATTCGGAAGACCACTGGGCTGCCAATGCTTATCCAAAAGATTGGGGAATTAATTACGATAACCGGATTGAAACAAAAGAGTTTTATTCCATTCTTCAAAAATGTAAAAGTAAATTAAAGGATATTCAGGCTTCTGTTTTCAGTATGAAATATCTCGATGGGCTGGAAAGTGAAGAAATCTGTAAGGTATTAAACATTACATCGTCTAATTACTGGGTATTGGTACACAGAGCAAAGGTTCAACTGAGGGCTTGTCTGGAAGCCAATTGGTTTATGCGTTAAATAAATAATCATGAGTATTACTTGTAAACAGGCTACGGATTATATTTCCAAAAAAGAAGAAGGAAAGGTTACGCTGTTACAAAGGTATCAGCTTTGGAGGCATTTTGCAGTATGCAGTCTTTGTAAATTGTTTTCTAAACAAAACAAGCTTCTGGTTTCTTCTTTAAAACATACAACTGCTCAAGGCGAAGCTCTCACAACTAACGAGAAAGCAACAATAATAAAAATGATGGAGCAGAATAAAGAAGCAATAGAATAATTTTATCTGCATATATGAACCCCAACTCCATAAGCGGCTTTGAATACATTACTATTCTTATTTCCATCATCCTCGGTTTGGGTATTACACAATTGCTTTCTGATGTGGCTGATATATTTTATAATTCAAAAAAAATAAAATTGTACCTGCCGCACAGCATTTGGTTGCTGGTGGTTTTGTTTCTGCATGTACAGGAATGGTTTGTTATTTATGAACTCAAAGATTATCCGGTTTGGAAACTGCCTACTTTTCTCTTTGTCATTTTATACCCCATCATTCTTTTTATTACCGCCAAAATTCTCTTCCCTGTTATAGAGGGTGAAGAAAAGGTGAATTTAAAGGAGTATTATTTTCAGATTTTCCCCAAACTCTTTTTTCTGTTTTGTACCTGCATACTGCTGTCCATTTTGTTTAATCTTCTTTTTCTGCATCAGCCTTTTTCTCAGCAATTGCTTTTATTCCTTCCTTTTTTTATTTTTCTGTTTATTGCTTTTTCTAAAAGGCAAACTGCCTGGATACATTGGGTTTTGTCTATTGTCGTTTTACTGTTTGTAATTGGTGTAACTGTTGTGGAAATGGATGCCTGGCGTGTGCAGTAAATAATCCAAAACAATTGTAAGGATGGTCGGGAGTTGCCGTATAAGTTTATAAATACTCAAAATGACTACTTTATCAAAACAACAAAACATTCTGCTTTGGGGTTTAAAGATTTTAGCAGCAGCCATTATGCTGCAAACACTTTTTTTTAAGTTCACTGGAGCTGAAGAATCAGTTTATATTTTTTCAACGATGGGTATGGAACCTTGGGGGAGAATTGGTAGTGGGGTAGTTGAGCTTATTGCATCCGTTCTGTTGTTTGTTCCCGGTAAAGCAGTATATGGTGCTTTGCTCGGTGCTGGTGTAATGAGCGGCGCTATTTTTTCACATCTTACTGAATTGGGTTTAGTAGTAAAAAACGACGGAGGACAATTATTTATTTATGCCTTGCTGGTATTTATTTCATGTGCTGTAATTGTATTTTTTAACAGACAGCAGCTTTTTGATTTACTCGGCAAAAAAAGAACAACATAAGAAACAAAGAATGAATTTGTGAAATGAATTGCTAACCGATAAAGTGGGTTAGCAATTTTTCTAATTAAAGTAAACCTGAAAATAGGCTGGCGGCATCAGTTAGCAAATGATATTTTCTCGCCGATTTCACTAAAGATGTTTGAACAGAAAGAATCAAAAGATATTAAGTTAAGAAAACTCATCTGGGAAAAATATCCATCAATTTGCGCTCATACTCCATTAAGACGCTACTGTTTTTCATGCAACTTTGCTTAAAATAAAAAAATGGAACAGCGTCTCCCACTTCCTCCGTTTACTATGGAAACTGCACTTCAAAAAGTGCAACTGGCAGAAGATGCCTGGAACAGCAAAGATCCTGAAAGGGTTTGTCTTGCTTACACCATAAATACCGAATGGAGAAATAGAGCCGAATTTATAAACGGGCGGGAAGAAGTAAAACAATTTTTAAAAGGTAAATGGGAAAAGGAACTTGACTATAAACTCAAGAAAGAGCTGTGGGGCTTTCGTGAAAACAGGATGGCAGTGCGGTTTGAATATGAGTGGCGCAATGAACATGGAGAGTGGTTCAGGAGTTATGGCAACGAGCTTTGGGAGTTTGATGAAAATGGTTATATGGCTAAACGATTTGCAAGTATTAATGATTTAGCCATTGATGAAAATGATAGAAAATTTAAATAATAAAAATTATGAAACAGGTTATTGTATTGAAAAGTGAAAAACCGTTTAATGAGCCGGTAGTTATTGCAGATGAATGTGGCGATAGCTTGTAGGATATTGTGCTGGACCAATAAAAAATATCATATCTCATTTTTAAAATCCGGGTAATTTATTTTACATGCTGCAGCAAACAACATTTACGCTGGTTAATCCAGTAAGTGGGAACCTAGCGTTTAAACTTTTTAGTTTTGATGACAATGGTTTTTTTGATCATATTCAAAGGCTCAATTATTATTCCATCATCTGGATAAAAAAAGGAAATGGAAAATTAAGGGCAGATTTTACAGAGTATGAGTTTAAAGAAAACAACCTGTTTGCTTTTGCTCCTTATCAGCCATTTATGATAGCAGCAGATGCTGTTATTGAGGGTTCTGTTATTCATTTTCACCCCGATTTTTTTTGTATTCACAAGCATCACAACGAAGTAGCCTGTAATGGTGTATTGTTTAATAATATCTATCAGCCACCATTTGTAAGTGTAGATGAAAAAGCAGCCGTTACGTTTGAAATGCTCTTTACTTCTATGCAAACTGAAATGCAAAACCCCGAATTGGCACAATACGAACTGCTGATTTCTTATTTAAAGATTTTCTTAATAACGGCATCCCGGCTAAAAACAGAGCAACAACCTCAGGCTAAGGAAATAACAAAAGCAAATAAAGAACCTTTTGTACTTCAAAAACTAAAAGATGCCATTGAAGTAAATTTTAAAACAAAACATTCCCCTGCACAATATGCCGAGTTGCTTTTTCTTTCTCCCAAAACATTAGCAAAAATTACCAAGTCTTATTTTAATAAAACACTCAGCAGCCTCATTAACGAACGGATCATTATTGAAGCAAAACGGGAATTGTATCTTACAAATAAAACAGTAAAAGAAATTGCATATGAACTGGGTTATGAAGATGAATATTATTTCAGCCGTTTCTTTAAAGTAAATGCTGATGTATCGCCGCAGTTGTACAGAGAAACGGTGGGGTATGCAAGAGGTATAGCTTAGAAAGATTTTAGAGTAAGGCAAAAAAAATCCGTCCATCATATCTTTATCGATAGATGAACGGATTAAAAGTTAATGCTATATTTTACAGAATTTCAAAAGCCTTCGACTCACCCACTTTTGCTTCTTGTACATTTATCACTTCGCCTGCTGAATTGGTAATAAAGGCAACTATTCTTGTGTTAATAATGTTAGAAATATTGGCAGGTACTGCCAGTGAATAAGTCTTTTCATTGTTGCTGCCTGATGCTGGAATGTTATCTCCACTGAGTGAGCTGATGACTTTTCTCATAACACCATTGTACTCAAAGTTTGAAATACTTGCCAAACCGCCGTATAGGTTAGATGAGTAATTTCTTTGCGTAAAAAACAATTTATCTTCTACTAAATAAACAGTAAGCTTTGCGCCGCCGGTTAATGGTTGTGCATACCCGGCTTTTACTGTTACAGATATATTATTATTGCTGATTACTGAACTGATTGCAATACCAACTGTGGAAGAAGCTTCTATAGTATTTATTACCTGAGCTACATTTTCATACTGTGGGCCAGTCCAATCTATTGTCCTATTAATATAACCATCTGGTACGCCAGATACACCTTGCTGAGCCGCTAAGTTATTGCCGTCAGTTGTAATAAAAGGGTCGCTGCCAAATAAGTGTGTGCTTACAACAATGGCCTTATCAGTTTGCTTTTCAAGTAAATCTACACCGTACAAAATCCTGGGGCAATTACCACACCAGGTACCAGAGTATTCTTCCACTAGTACTTTATGTTTATAACTGGCAGCTGCAGGAATCGGTGTAACAGTTATGGTTATTACATTTGAATTGAGTGTACCCTTAGTTGCATATACTGCAAATGTGCCAACATTAATAAAGGTGTAACTGTTCCCCGATATAAGCGAGCCGTTTACATAAAGCTTGCTTTGTGCAGTAACATCGTTGTTGTTTACTGAAGAGTTTACTAAAAATGATACCGAAGCACCTTCTGTAGCATTAAGTGTACTGGAGGAAACAAGAATGGTTTCTTTCTCAATAGGTGTAAAATCAGATTCTGTTTTTGTACAGGACTGAAATAAAAGTGTGCCCAATAATAACAGAGTAAGGTGAGTTAAATGCTTCATGCGTAATGTTTTCTTTTACTATACGGTTCTGTTTGGCCATCCTTACACGGAAAAGAAATTTTATTTTTTTGTAATGAAAGCATCAGTACTCCGTCTAACTGATGAAAAGATCTAAATCATGCATAAATTATTTGCCATCGCCTTATTTTTTTGTACTCACATGAGTTTGCAGGCACAAGATGTTCCCAATATTAAATTGGTTACTTTAAAAGGTAACAGTTTTCAAACTCAAAAATTTAATGAGTTAAGCAGCAAACCTGTAGTATTGTCTTTTTGGGCATCTTGGTGTATACCCTGCATCAACGAGCTAACTGCTATCAATGATAATTTAGAAAGCTGGAAGGAGAATTTGAAATTTGAATTTTATGCCATATCCGAAGATGATAGCCGTACTACAAAACGGGTGCAGCCGTTGGTAAGCGGAAAGGGATGGGAATTTGAAGTGCTGCTTGATAAAAACCAGGATTTGAAACGGGAACTTAATGTTGTAAATATTCCTTATATCATTATTGTAAAAAATGGTAAAATCATTTACCGCCGCCTTGGTTATATAGCAGGAAATGAAAATGAAGTGCATAAAATAATTATGGAAAACCAATAAGCCATGCACCAGAAAAAAATATTTATAATCATTCTCCTGTTCAGTTCATTTTATGTAAATGCTCAGCTAAGCGGCGGGTTTGAGTCTAACAGTGCATATTATATTGATGATGACAAAATAAAATTAGAGCAGATTGAAGCAAGGCAACGCTTCCGTTCCAATAATTATCTCCGGCTGGATTATAAGTTTAAAAAATTTACTACGGGGGTGCAGGTAGAATCTTACGAACCAAAAGCACTGCTGAATTATTCTCCCAAGTTAAATAAAACCAATCTTGGTAACTATTATATTAATTACCGAAATGAAAAACTAAGGCTTGAAGCAACAGTTGGGCATTTTTACGGTCAGTTTGGAAGTGGTCTTGTATTTAGAAGCTGGGAAGACAGGCAGTTAGGCATTGCTAATTCCATTGCAGGCGGTATGGTTAAGTATTCACCGCTTGAATCTGTTCATCTTACAGCCTTGTACGGAAAGCAACGAAATGGTTTGGGGTTTGATTTTAGCAATGGAACTATTGGTGGATTAAATGCAGATGCAGAACTTTCCTCTTTACTAAAAATTAAAAAAACAAAATTTGGCATAGGGCTTAGTTATGTAAACAGGAATGAGAAAAATAATGAAATCATTGGGTTAAAGAAGAATGTTTACCTCACTTCCATCAGAGGAGATTTCTCAGCCGGTGGATTTACTTTAGATCTAGAATATGCATTTAAATCAAAAGATGCTTTGGTGGAGTTTAATAACATTAGACCGGAATTGCAATTTGATGGGGATGCTTATTTGATAAACCTCGGTTATGCAAAAAATGGTTTTGGATTTACTGCCAATCTGAGAAGAACAGAAAATTTTACTTTTTATTCTCAAAGAAACTTAGCAGGTAATGTTTATAACGAAGGCTTTTTAAATTATGTGCCATCGTTAACCAAACAATACGATTACAGCCTTACCAATATTTATGTGTACCCGGCTCAGCCCAATTTAAGTTTTGAACCCGACCGTAATAAAGCAGGTGAAATAGGCGGACAAGTTGATGTATTTTATCAATTTAAAAAAGAAACCCCGTTGGGCGGAAAATATGGCACCAGTATATCTGCAAACTTTGCACAATGGCATGGGCTTAAAGGAAGGTATGAAGCATTTGAAAGAAAATACAAGGCAAATAAAATTGGTTTCGGCCAAAAATATTACCGGGATGCAAGTGTAGAAGTTAGAAAAAAGTGGAATAAAACATGGTCCTCTGTTTTTACTTATCTCAATCAATATTATAATTCCCGTTATGTAGAAGAAGCTACTGGAGAAGTGAATACAAATACTGTAGTAATTGAAAATACACTCCGATTGAAAAAAACAAAATCTATACGGTGGGAGTTACAGCACCAATGGGCCCAGGGAGGTTTTCAAAACTGGGCTGCTGCACAGACAGAGTTTAATTTTAACTCTTTCTGGTCGGTTTTTGCATTGGATTTATTTAACTATGGTAATGCAACAAAAGCAGACAGATTACATTATTATAATGTGGGAGGCTCATTCAACAAAGGAGCATATCGGGTGCAGGCAAGTTATGGAAGGCAAAGGGGTGGACTAATTTGTGTAGGTGGTGTATGCAGGTTTGTACCCCAAAGTGCAGGACTTAACTTGGGATTGAATTATAGTTTTTAGAGTTACCGGATTATCCATCAGTTATATGAATGCGATGCTGCCATTATGTTGATTAAATATGATAAAAAAATAACCTTATACTTAAGATATATCTGCTGTTCTATTATCTGCTTATGTTTAACGAATGAATTTTGTAAGAAGCTCATGAAGTATTTTTTATTGTAAACAGAAGTATTGTAACACAGATATTCTAACATTTCTTTTTATTGCTTTGAATTATATTTGGCAGTTGCTGATAATAAAACCCGCAAGCTGACTATGCAAATACATACTTTGAATTACAAAGATTGGGTAGATAATTATACAGACTATTTATACACTTTTGCCTATTATAAAGTTGGGAGTAAAGAAGAAGCGGAAGATCTGGTACAGGAAACTTTTATGTCTGCTTACAAAGCCAGAGAAACGTATAACGGAATGGCATCAGAAAAAACCTGGCTTGTGGCTATATTAAAAAATAAAATAATTGACTATTACCGAAAACCAAAAGTTACCGATAGCTTTTCAACTTATCTTAACCAAACAGAAAGATCTTTCGAAAGCAGTTTCTTTAATCAGGATAATTATGGCAGATGGAATGAGAAAATAAATGAGAATTATTTTTCTAAAGCAGCAGATAGTTATTTAGTTAGTAAGGAATTTCAGAAATTTTTAACCCTTTGTCTTGAAAAAATGCCTGCTAAATTAAAAGCTGTTTTTGTTTCAAAATATATTGAGGAAGAAAAATCTGAAAATATTTGTAAGGAGCATAACATTACACCGTCCAATTATTGGGTGATCGTATTTCGGTCAAAAACAATATTGCGAACTTGTCTTGAAAAGAAAGGTGTAATGTAGCATACAATGGGTTACTTTAATAGGATTTTCAATAGCTGCAACGAAACTTGTATTCTCTCATTGCGTAGCAAAGAGGAGAAGATTTCATTCAAACAAAGAGTGGAAATGAAGGTTCATTTTCGCTTTTGCAAATGCTGCCAAAATTTTCAAACGCAATCAAACAAGATTGATGATGCAATGAAAGCTTTTTTTAAAGATATCGGAAGTAGCCCGCTGATAAAAGCTTCAGAACATTTTAAGACCACAATACGGGAGCGATTAAAATAACTTGTGTATGAAAGCAAACAGGAACGCTTATACAGTTCGGTTTGCTAAGGATTACGATTATCCTTCATGTTGGTAATTTCCCTTTCTTAAGCTTACAAAAATTTTATTTAAGATTAAGTTGACTTAAGCCTCAAACAGCCCTTTCTTTAACGCAGTGTTGCTTTTTATGCTGCTTATTGAATTAAAGGTATTTTTCTTTCTTTCTTTTTATCTTCAACACTAACTTTTAAAACTGCTCTATGCACCGTAAACAATTTATCCGCAATACAGGGTTAGCTGCTGCTTCACTTGCTATACTTCCTTCAACATCCTTTGGTAGTAATGCAGAAGCTAAAATAAAACTTGCCATCATTGGCACTGGTCTTCGTGGGCAAAACCATTTAGATCTTTTATTAAGAAGAGATGATGTGGAAGTAGTTGCCATTTGTGATATTGATGATCGCATGCTTACTCTCTCAAAAGAGCTCATTACAAAGAGCGGAAAAAAAATGCCCCAAATTTTTACTGGCGATATCTATGCGTGGAAAAAAATGCTGGAGTTAAAAGGAATTGATGGAGTAATTATTGCCACGCCATGGGAATGGCATAAAGAAATGATCATCTCATCTCTGGAATCAGGAATTAAATATGTGGGCAGCGAAGTAATGATCGGCATTACATTACAAGATCATTGGGATGTGGTAAAAGCAGCGGAAAAATACAAAGCACATGTAATGATGCTTGAAAATGTTTGCTACCGTAGAGATGTGATGGCAGTTTTAAATATGGTGCGTCAGGGAATTTTTGGTGAGCTCATTCACTTACAAGGCGGCTATCAACATGATTTGAGAGATGTAAAATTTAACAATGGTATTGATGCGTATGGCGGCGGTTGTGAATTTGGAGATAAAGGATGGACAGAAGCCCGGTGGCGAACCCATCACTCCGTACACCGCAATGGAGATTTATATCCTACACATGGCATTGGCCCCATTGCAAATTATATCAACATCAACAGAGGTAACAGATTTGTAAATCTTTCTTCCTTTTCAAGTAAAGCAAGAGGTTTGCATAATCATGTAGTGAAAAAATGCGGTACTGATCATCCGAATGCAAAAATAAATTTCAAGTTGGGCGATGTAGTAACAACATCCATCAGTTGTGCAAATGGAGAAACTGTTTTGTTACAGCATGACACCAATTTGCCAAGGCCTTATTCACTCGGCTTTCGGGTGCAGGGTACTGAAGGTTTGTGGATGGATGTAAACAAAAGTATTTATGTAGAAGGAAAATCAAAACCTCACCAGTGGGAAACTGCAAAAGAATGGTTAGAAAAATATGATCATCCATTATGGGTACGATGGAGCAAAGAAGCACAAGGAAGTGGCCATGGTGGAATGGATTTTTATGTGATTCATTCGTTTATTGAATCTATTAAAAATAAAACGGCAACTCCAATGGATGTATACGATGCAGCAGCTTGGAGTGCAATTACACCTCTCAGCGAAACCTCAATTGAAAAAGGAAATGCAACAGTTGATTTTCCTGATTTTACAGGCGGACAATGGATGTACCGCAAACCCGTTTTTGCTTTAACTGATGCTTATTAAAGTTATAAAGAATGGAAGTATTGCAACAGGTTTTAGCTGCTTATGGTTTAATGGATGAATCAGTAAAAGTGGAATCATTCGGTACGGGACTTATCAATCATACATGGAAAGTTACAGCGCCAAACAATGTTTTCATTCTTCAAAAAGTAAATGAGTATGTATTTAAAAAGCCAACTGATATTGCTCACAATATAAAATTGCTTGCTCATTATTTGCAACAAACGCATCCTGCTTATCTTTTTATTGCTCCGGTTACAGCACTTGATGGCAACACACTTGTTTACATAAAAGAACACGGATATTTTAGAATGTTTCCATTTGTTGAACATTCAATTACACATGAAGTAGTACAAACAACAGAACAGGCTTATGAAGCTGCATCTCAGTTTGGAAGGTTTACAAAGTTGCTTTGTAAATTTGACTGCAGCCAACTACGCATTTCCATTCCTTCTTTTCACAATCTCACATTGAGGCACGAACAATTTTTAATGTCAGTTGAAAATGGAAATAAACAGCGCATGGAGGAAGCGGATTTAGTTATAAAAAAACTCATGAGTTATTCATTTATTACAGAAACCTACAAACGCATTACAATTGATGCATCCTTTAAACAAAGAGTTACGCATCATGATACAAAAATTAGCAATGTGTTGTTCGATACAAATGAGAAAGGACTTTGTGTTATTGATCTGGATACAGTTATGCCCGGTTATTTTATTAGTGATGTGGGCGATATGATGCGTACTTATCTTTCACCTGTAAACGAAGAAGAAACAGACTTTAGTAAGATAGAAGTACGGGATGAATTTTATAAAGCCATTGTGCAAGGCTATCTGTCAGAAATGAAAAATGAATTATCTGAAAGTGAAAAGAAATATTTTTTCTTTGCCGGCCAGTTTATGATTTATATGCAGGCTATTCGTTTCTTAACTGATTATTTTAATAACGATATGTATTATGGTTCAAAATATCCTGGCCATAATTTAAGCAGAGCAATGAACCAAACGGTGTTACTTGAAAAACTTATACTGAGTGACATGAGATTTTAACAATTTAATACCCTATTGTTATTTCAATTCTAAATAGCGTAGTACTTTTATTATAAAATGAAAACAAAACTTCTTTTTGTTTGTGTTGAAAATAGCAACCGTTCGCAAATGAGCCAGGCGTTTGCAGCAATGATTGGCGGAGATAAAGTGGAGGCATATAGTGCCGGCAGTAAGCCAAGCGGCATTGTAAGCCCCAAAGCAATTGCTGCCATGAAGGAACTGGGTTATGATTTAAGCACACATGATTCAAAAAGTCTGGAGGAAGTAAAAGCATTTGCACCTTTTGATGCAGTAGTAACAATGGGTTGTGGTGATGCTTGTCCCTGGATGCCAGCCAAACTTTTTGTTGATTGGGAAATTCCGGATCCTAAACTCATGGAGCCAAGAGAATTTAATGAAGTAAGAGATTATATAAAAAGCAAAGTGACTGAATTGCTTCAGTCACTTAACAAATAAATCCTTTACAGCTTCACCTTTTTCCATTTGCCTTTTCTAAAATAATACCATGCTACCAACGCAATCATTGTTTCTGCAATGGGTATGGCTATAAATGCACCTGTTGATTTCCAATCCAAACCTTTTGCAAGAAAATAAGCTAAGGGAATTTGAAATGCCCAAAAGCAAACTAAGTTGATAATTGTTGGTGTTTTTGTATCTCCTGCACCATTCAATGCCTGTATCATTACCATGCCCAAGCCATAAAATATATATCCTGCTCCCATGATTTGTAAAGATCTGGCACCAAATGCTGCAACTGCAGCATCTTGCGTAAAAATGCGAATGATCGGTGTTGCAAAAAACAAAAACAACAGCATCACTAAACCCATAAAGATGGCATTGTATTTTGCAGTAATCAGTACACTTTGCTCAGCACGGTGTGGCTGTTTTGCGCCAAGGTTTTGTCCCACTAAAGTTGCTGCTGCATTGCTTAAGCCCCAGGCAGGTAAAATAAAGAATACTACATTTCTGATTGCTATCTGATAACCTGCTGATGCGGTAGTGCCGCCGGTTTCTGCTACCAATCTTGCCAAAACAATCCAACTGCCGCTTGCAATAACAAATTGAATGGTTGCAGGTGATGCAATATTTATAATGGAACGGATAATCTTTCCATCCCATTTAAAATGGTGTGCATGAAATTTGAGGATGCCGCTTCCTTTAAAAAGATGATAGCATTGATACAGCACACCGGTACTTCGGCCAATTACAGTTGCAATGGCTGCACCTTTCAATCCAAAATAATGAATAAAGATGGGGCAGAGGATGATGTTGATGATACTGGCAATCCATAAACTTTTCATGGCCATAGCTGCATTACCAGCCCCACGAAAAATTCCATTGATGAGAAAGAGTAACATGATGGCTACACTTCCGCCAAGCATAATTCTTGTAAATACGGCACCTTCTTTTACTACTTCTGAACTTGCGCCCATCAGTTGCAAAACATCAGGAGCAAATACAATTCCTGCAATACTCAGTACTACGGTTGCAATCATTGCAATAAGGATGGATTGTGCACCTGCATGTGCAGCAGCTTCCGGATTTTTTTCACCAATTCTTCTGGCTACTACTGCTGTAGCTGCGGTGCTTAAACCAATGGCAATGGAATAAACAATTGTGATTACCGATTCTGTGAGCCCCACAGTTGCAATGGCATTTTGCCCCAGCTTGCCCACAAAAAACATATCTACTACGGCAAATACACTTTCAAGGCTCAGCTCCAGGATCATAGGTATGGCTAAAAGAAATACTGCTTTGCGGATGCTGCCCCGGGTATAATCCTGCTCTTCACCGTTGAGCGATTGTTGAATGGTTTGAATGATATATGAAAACCTGCTCTGGTCTTTTTGTTGAGTTGTCATTTAAAAAAATTAATGAATAAATTGAGGAATCAGTCGAAATTGTTTCGCTGATTTTGAAAGAGAGAAATGTCTTTTAAAGACTACTTAAACAATCATAGACCTGATAAATAAGAAGGACAAAACTAAAAGAAAATTTTGCATTTCCAAAAAACAGTCTGCCCTGGCGTATCCGTGTCAGAAGGTATTTTTATGAATCTTAAAACTTTTCATTGCATCATCAAAAACAAGTTTGTAATTTTAAGTGTTATCAAACCAAAATCTGCAGCATTTGTGCAACCAGATTTATTGTATTGGCGACTAACATCAAAAAACAAACAGATGAAAAAGATAATCTTAACCCTTAGTCTGGCTATAATTGTAACAGCTACCTGGTCTCAGGCCCGTATTCCGGTAAACGATCCGCCACCATCAGGTACAACAACAAAGCCTACTGTTACTCCTACAACTACTACTACCGGCAGCAGTGAATTAACAAAGTACTCCGATCCGCAGAGCAGGTTTACCATAAGCTATCCCGGCAACTGGGCTTTTAATGACAAGCCGGATAATGCAGTCATTAAAATCACTTCTCCTAAAGAGAACGATAACGATGATTTCAGGCAGAATGTGAATCTGCAAATTGGTGATTACAGTTCTACCATTGAAGATTATGTTTCATTAAACATGGGAGAAGTAAAAAAATTAATGAAAGGTTACAGAGAAGTTTCTGCCATGTATTTTAACCGTAACAGCGTTCGTGCTTATGAGGTTATTTATAAAGGAACTTATGGCGATATGGCCTATGAAATGCAGGTAAAACAGCTTTTTGTAGTTACAAAGGGAACTGCATATATACTCACTTATGTTTCAAAAGTAGATGAGAGAGATGCTTATGAAACAACTGCGAATAAAATTTTTAACACGTTTAAATATTGAGTAGCTTATTTTAATAGTTTTCTTCAATATAGTGAAACAAAATTCCTTCTGTATTTATGATAAAATTTCAAAGGAACGTCATTGCGAGGCACGAAGCAATCCTTATATAAGCAAGATTGCTTCGCCAAACAGCATAGGCTCGCAAAGACGTTCTAATTCTGTTCCATCGGTGCAATAACGAAAATAAATTTATAAAAAAAGTCCTGCCATTTGGCGGGACTTTTTTTTATAATCATTTGTTGCTTCTTATTTTCTGCTGTTGAGTTTAGAAAGGAGTCGCAATATTTCTAAATACAACCAAACAAGTGTAACTAATAATCCAAAAGCACCATACCACTCCATGTACTTGGGTGCACCCATGGCACTGCCTTGCTCAATCATATCAAAATCGAGAATAAGATTTAAAGCTGCAATAGCAATTACGGCCAAAGAAAAAATAATTCCAAACATAGAACCGTTGCTGGAAGATAAAAAAGCAAAGTTGATTCCGAAAAAGCCAAGTACCCAAGTAAGTAAATAAAATACGGCAATACTTGCAGTAGCTACAAAGATGATTGACTTAAATTTTTCTGTTACTTTAATAATACGAAAACTGTACAATGCGTACATAGATGCAGCCACGGCAAACGTAAGCAACACAGCATGTGTAATAATGCCCGGGTATTTATCCTGAAAAGCAAAATTAAAGTAAGCTGAAATGGCACCTACAAACAAACCTTCCAATATTGCATAAGCTGGAGCTAAATAGCCACTCCACTCTTTTTTAAATGTAATAACTAATGCTACAACCAAACCACCCAATGCTCCACCAATCATAAGTGGCATGGGGTTTTTCCCGGCATCAAACCAGTTCCATGCAAATGCGGCACCGGCCATAACCATGAGCATTAAAAAACCAAACTTGTTCATAGTGCCACGAACAGTCATAGTATCGCTGCTACCCACAAATACTGTTTGCTTAAATTGTTTTTCTGATAAAGCAGGGTTTCCTGATTTAAATAAATCCATAGTTGAAAAATTTTAGAGCGTAAAAATAAACAATTCTTTGTTACACATTTGTTGTGTTTTGATCAGAAGATGGTTGTTCTTTCTTCTTAAACAAATCATTAAAAAAACTTTCCGCCTCACCCATATAATCTTTCATATTTTCTGCGCCTTTGGTTTTCAGCTCTTCAAAATAGTCGCCAGCTTTGCCGGCTGCTTTTTCTGCTTCATCTTTCAGGTTGTTTGCTTTTTCTTTTAAGGAAGCAAACATTTTTTCTTTTTCTTCATCGGTCATGCTGTTGTATTTAAACAGGCCATAGCCTGCTGCCGCACCTAGTAAAAAAGTGGCGATGTGTTTAGGATTTACCATAGTTGTAATTTTTTATAATTACCATTTGTCAATTACAATACCAAAGTAAAAAGCCTGTCAATTCAACAGGCATTAACGGCTCTTCTAAAAAAATAAATTGGAACAATGATTTGCTTTTAGAATTTTCTTAGATTGAAGCCTCGTAATTTTGAATAACTATGACAAGAACTCAAGAAATACTCAATGACGTTGTAATAAAATTTGCCGGAGATAGCGGCGATGGTATGCAACTTACCGGAAGCCAGTTTACAAATAATACCGCTTTAATGGGTATTGACCTCGCTACCTTTCCCGATTTTCCTGCAGAAATTCGTGCACCCATAGGAACATTGCCCGGTGTGAGTGGTTATCAACTTCGGTTTAGCAGCGACCGTGTGTTTACTCCCGGCGATGCATGCGATGTGCTGGTGGCTATGAATGCGGCTGCGTTAAAAACAAACCTAAGTGGTTTGAAAAAGGGAGGGAAAATTATTGCCAATACTGATGGTTTTGATGCAAGAAATTTACGCCTTGCTAATTATGCCGAGGGCGATAATCCATTGGAGAACGACAGCCTAGCTAATTACACCGTCATTAAAATGGATGTAACTAAAATGACAAGGGAAGCTTTGGCCGATATGACAACAATGGGCATGAAAGAAAAAGACCGTGCAAAAAATATGTTTGTCCTTGGTTTTTTATATTTCATGTATGGTAGAGATATGGAAAACACCATCAACTTTATAAAAGAAAAATTTGGCAAGAAGCCTGATATTTATGAAAGCAATGTTCGTGTTTTAAGAGCTGGGTATAACTATGGCGACACCACGGAAACTTTTACTACAACTTATAAGGTTGAAAAAGCTAAGATGGAACTGGGAGTGTACCGTTCCATTATGGGTAATCAGGCGGTGAGTATGGGTTTGATTGCTGCTTCTCAAAAAAGTGGGTTGCAATTATTTCTCGGCTCTTATCCTATTACACCTGCCAGTGATATTCTGCATGACTTGAGTAAGTACAAATCTTTTGGCGTAAAAACCTTTCAGGCAGAAGATGAAATTGCTGCTATTACTTCTGCTATCGGTGCGGCTTATGGTGGTTCATTGGGAGTTACTACCAGCAGCGGCCCTGGTATAGCATTAAAAGGTGAAGCAATGGGGCTGGCAATGATGCTTGAAATTCCGTTGCTTATTATTAATATTCAAAGAGGCGGGCCAAGTACAGGGTTGCCCACAAAAACTGAACAGAGTGATTTGATGCAGGCATACTATGGACGCAATGGCGAATGCCCTATTCCTATTATCAGTGCCAGTACACCAGGAGATTGTTTTAGTGCGGTGTATGAAGCGGTACGAATTGCGGTAACACACATGACACCGGTTATATTTTTAAGTGATGGTTATATTGCTAACGGTGCTGAGCCATGGAAGTTTCCGCAGAGCAAAGATTTACCCGAAATAAAAGTTTCGTTTAAACAAGGATTAGATGAAGACGAAGAAAAATTTCAGCCTTATAGAAGAGATGAAAAATTGGTTCGTCCCTGGGCAATACCGGGTACGGCGGGTTTAGAACATCGTATTGGCGGCTTGGAAAAGCAGGACATTACAGGCAATATCAGTTACGAGCCAGATAACCATGAACACATGGTAAAAACAAGACAGGCCAAAGTAGATAAGATTGCTGATTATATTCCGTTGCAACAATTGGATAGTGGTCCGGCAAAGGGGAAAGTGTTGGTGCTTGGCTGGGGCAGTACGTTTGGTACAATTAAAAGTGCTTGTGCCGAATTACAGGCACAGGGCAAAAGTATTGCACATGCTCATTTAAGATATGTTCGTCCGTTTCCAAAAAACTTAGGAGAGATTTTAAAGAATTATGAAACAGTTTTGATTCCTGAAATTAATAATGGGCAACTGATAAAAATTATCCGTGATGTTTATTTTGTGGATGCCAAAGGTTATAATAAAATAAAAGGAACGCCCATTGCTAAGAGTGAGTTGTTAGAAGAGCTGGGGAAATATTTGTAAGGCGTTGTTTGCTTAGGCCATAGCCTGACAGACAACATTTTAGTTTTTTCATTCAGAAGAACTAAGCTTCGTATATACAGAAAACTATTTCTTCAACTGCTTTTGAAAATATGGGCAGAACTGATGGAGACCGCATTCTTCACATTTCGGTTTTCTTGCCACACAAGTATAACGCCCATGCAATATCAACCAATGATGAGCTTTATGAATTAACTCGGTTGGAAAATGTTTGATCAATTCTTTTTCAACTGCAAGTGGAGTAGTAGCAGATTGCTTTACCAATCCTAACCGTTTACTTACACGAAACACATGTGTATCTACGGCCATATTTGGCTGTGCATCTACAACTGATGTAATTACGTTTGCTGTTTTTCTTCCTACACCGGGGAGTGTAATTAATTCATCTACCGTTAATGGCACCTGACTATTAAAGTCAGTCACTAATTTTTGTGCCATGCCAATCAAATGCTTGGTTTTATTATTTGGATAGGAAATACTTTTTATTAGCGGAAACAGTTCATCAAATGTTGCTTTACTCAAAACTTGTGGTGTAGGATATTTTTCAAAAATAGCAGGTGTTGTAAGGTTTATTCTTTTATCAGTACACTGTGCTGAAAGAATTACGGCAACTAATAATTGATAGGGAGTATCGTATAATAATTCTGTTTCAGCATCGGGTGCATGAACAGTAAAATAATCAATAACGGTTTGGTATCGTTGCTTAATTGTCATTCTCAATTTTGAATGACAGCGAAATTAAAGGAAAGAGTAAAGAAAGAAAAGATTAAAGCTTGATGGTTTCTTTATTGGCATATCTCAATACATCTAATATTGTTTCGACTCTTGGTGAAATTTTAAATTTTTCAAGCCGGGCATGCGCTTTTTTAATTACCTCAAACTTTTCACGGAGTGTCCAATCTGCTTCCATCGCTTGTTCAATAGCCAAACTTTGTGCGGGAGTAGTTTCTTTATAGAGATATTGTATCAAATCTTCTGGAGTAAATAATTGAGTCATAAGCAATCCTTTTAAAAAATGGTGATTGGTGGTTTTCAAAGGATTCTGTCAGTTCAAAAACGCCGGAAGAAACTTGTTATTGTGCAGGCGGGGCTATTATTCTGAAAAAACGAAGAGGTCTTCGTTGTCTTTTTTCATATAGTATTTTTCCCTGGCAATTCGTTCATAGGCAGCAGGATCGGTTTTTCGGTTTTGCAACTCGGTTTTGGCCGTTTCAATTTTTTGATTGTAATAAGAAGTATTGGATTGAAGCTCACGGAGTTTGTTATACCGCTCCAATTGGGAAATAAAATCATTATGATCGAAAAAAAACATCCATACCAGTAAGCCGGTAATGGTAAGTAAATACTTATTTTTTAAGAATGCAGGAATGTGAGATAGAATTTGCATAGTTTCTAATTGAATGTTCTTGGTTCATAGTTCATGGTTCATTGCAAATACTATGAACCATGAACTATCAACTATTTGCTATTTCCCAAATTTAATCTTTCCGTTTGGATAAACGGCATTCTCACCCAGCATTTCTTCAATGCGGATTAACTGGTTGTATTTTGCCATACGATCTGTTCTGCTGGCAGATCCTGTTTTGATTTGTCCGCAATTTAAAGCCACAGCTAAATCGGCAATGGTAGTATCTTCTGTTTCACCACTACGATGACTCATGATTGTTGTAAAGCCAGCGTTCTGTGCCATCTGTACCGCATTAATGGTTTCAGTAACCGTACCTATTTGATTTACTTTAATTAGAATACTGTTGCTGATGTTTTTATCAATCCCATCTTTCAAACGTTTTACATTGGTAACAAATAAATCATCGCCTACTAATTGACATCTGCTTCCAATACTTTCAGTTAATTTTTTCCATCCTACCCAATCATCTTCTGCCATACCATCTTCAATAGAAACGATGGGATATTTGTTTGCCCACTCAGTCCAGTAAGCAACCATCTCATCACTACTAATTATTTTTAATGGGTTGCTCTTGTAGAATTTATAAGTATTGGTCGCTTCATCATACATTTCACTTGCAGCTGCATCCATTGCAATAGAAATTTGAGTACCGGGTTCATAGCCTGCCGTTTTAATTGCTTCCAAAACTGTTTCAATAGCTTCTTCATTGCTTTGTATTTCCGGAGCAAAACCACCTTCATCACCCACATTGGTACTGTATCCTTTTTTCTTTAATACAGATTTGAGGTTGTGAAAAACTTCTACACCCCAGCGCAGGCCTTCACTAAAACTTGTGGCACCATGAGGTACAATCATGAATTCCTGAAAATCAATTTTATTATCAGCATGTGCGCCTCCGTTCATAATGTTCATGAGAGGCATAGGAAGCACAGTAGCATTTACACCACCGAGATAACGGAACAAAGGCAATGCACTTTCTTCAGCAGCAGCTTTTGCAACAGCCATACTCACCGCAAGTGTTGCATTGGCACCCAGCCTTGCTTTATTTTCTGTACCATCAATTTTTATTAAGAGATGATCAATATAGGTTTGACGGGCAACATCAATTCCTATTAACTGATCGGCAATGATATCGTTTACATTTTCTACCGCTTTTAACACACCACGTCCAAGATATTTTGTTTTATCACCATCACGAAGTTCAACGGCTTCATGTTTACCGGTACTTGCACCACTTGGTACTGCGGCCCGGCCCACAATTCCATTTTCAGTAATTACATCTACTTCTACAGTAGGATTGCCACGGCTATCTAAAATTTGTCTTGCATGAATGTCTGCGATGAAACTCATTGTATTTAGTTTGAAGTTAAAGTATGTAGTTGTTGCAAAGAAAAGACATTCAGACAGAGCAGCAAAGAACTGTTACGGTATGAAATGATTATTTTTATTTATACAAACACTTGTATGGATACACAAATGATTACTTCCATAGCAATGGGAATCGCATTAAGTGCCTGTTGCGGCTTTCGGGTTTTTATACCCATGCTGGGTGCAAGTTTTGCCGCACATCAGAATTGGTATGCACTACCTGCAGATATGCAGTGGATGGTAAGCTTGCCTGCATTAATTGCATTTGGTACAGCAGCAGTACTTGAAATGGGTGCTTATTATATTCCTTTTGTTGATAATTTATTAGATGCCATTGCTACTCCTTTAGCAGTTGCAGCAGGAACAGTACTGGCTGCTTCTTTTTTACCAATTGCAGAATTTAGTCCGCTGATTAAATGGATACTTGCTTTAGTTGCAGGCGGGGCAGCAGCAGGTACGGTACAAACAGGAACAGGATTGTTACGATTGGCTTCTTCCAAAACAACTGCAGGTGTTGGTAATAGTGTTGTAGCCACAGGTGAGAATGCATTGGCCGTTAGCGGAACGATTTTGAGTTTTATAATACCGGTTGTAGTGGCAGTTTTATTTTTATTGTTGATAGGATGGATAGTGAGGAAACTTTTTGGAAGATTTTTTTAATGGCAGCAATTAATTTTTCGTTAAACCCCTAAACACATCTTCCAAACTATTACTTCCACTTTGTAAACTCACAATATTTAAATTGTTTTCAACCGCCATGGAAAGAATTTGTTTACGCAGCACTTCTTCCTCATTGCTTTGAAGCTGCCAACTATTGGCATTAATTTTTGTTACAGCAATTGCAGCAGTTAAGCTTTGCATCTTTTCTATTTCTATCTCTTCTTTAAAAGAAACCTGAACCGAACTTGTTTTGTGCTGCTGAAGTTTACTTAGTTGGTCATCTGCCACAATACTTCCTTTATTAATGATGATCACTCTGTCACAAATAGCTTCCACCTCCTGCATAATATGCGATGAAAATAAAACGGTTTTATTTTTGCCCAGTTCCTTAATTACATTTCTGATTTCAATAATCTGGTTGGGGTCTAATCCACTTGTGGGTTCATCTAAAATCAACACTTCAGGGTCATGAATTAATGCGGCTGCCAAACCCACTCTTTGTTTATAACCTTTTGAAAGTTGGCTTATTTTTTTATGTGCTTCGGTAAGTAATCCCACCTGCTGAATTGCGTGTTCAATTTTCAATTTCCGATTTTCCATTTTATGTACATCAGCCACAAAATTTAAATATTCTCTCACATACATTTCAGTGTATAAGGCATTACTCTCTGGCAGGTATCCAATTTTTTGTTTTGCAGCAAGCGGGTTTTCTTTTACATCCATATCACAAACCAAAGCATTGCCGGCATCAGCAGTAAGGTAACCGGTAATTATTTTCATGGTTGTGCTTTTACCTGCACCATTGGGGCCGAGGAAACCAACAATTTCTCCTTTGTTAATTTTAAAGGAAATATTGTTTACTGCTGTTTGTGAGCCGTATTGCTTGAGGAGGTTTTTTACTTCTATTGACATAGAATGCGAAAATAGTATTTTAAAGAAGTGTGTTAGTAAAAAGCTTCTTAAAAGCAAAAGCCCGGACTAGAAAACCCGGGCTTTATAAAAAACCAACCATATGAACAGACATCGAATGAGCTAAAAGGCTTAGCTCAAAGTTCCTTCAATAAAAAGACTCACGCAGTAGGTTTTTCGCTGCACGGGTTATAAAGAATTTTTTAGTCAGTTATATCTGTAGAGTTTTGAGGCAAGTGGTCATATTCACCTTTTAATGCGTAGTACCCAAAAATGACAAGGCCAATTGCAATGGGAAGAAAAACAAGTACAAAAACACCCCATTGAATTTTGGTATCAAGCACTGGCTTTTTTGCAATTTCTGAAAGCGCAGTGCTGATGAGAAAATAGCAGGCGATGGGGCCGAGTGCCATCCAGATGATTCCTGCAAAACGTTTGATTGTATTCATATAAAAATTCTCTTTTAGTTTTATTGTTGATGTGTTAGTACCTATGCTCAATCATTTTCTTTGCCTGACCTCCCTCTCCTTTGGAGAGGGAACGAGCCTGCCCGACTTTGCCATTCAGGCGGGGGTGAGGTCTTTTAATCGTTCACATCCGGATCAATTTTATTATTAATATATAAAGCACCAATCACCATGCAAACTGCCGCCACAATAATGGGATACCAAAGTCCTACTAATTTGTCTCCTGTATAAATTGTAGTAAACAATGTTGCAATAAAAGGGGTAAGCCCACCAAACACACCATTGCCGATATGATAAGGCAGGCTCATGGAAGTATAACGGATTTTTGTGGGAAACAACTCCACAAGAAATGCAGCGATGGGGCCGTACACCATGGTTACAAAAAGAATTAATAAGAAAACAAGAAAAACAAACTTGATGTATTTTTCCAGACCAACATTAATGTTTTGATATTTCGGGTTGGCATCTTTTTTTATCAAGCTCTTCCATTCAGTTTTTACAAGCGTATCAGTTTCAACCATTGTAAATTTTGCACCGTAATAGTTTTTGTAGTGAGTTGTTATTTGCTGCAATTGCAAATTGCTTTCTGATTTTGTAATTGTATCTGCTTTCATTTTAATCAAATCCTGTTTCACCCATTCTTTCATATTTGTATCTTTCACAAACTCATTAAATATTGGTCGGTACAAAAAAATTCCCAGCAACATTCCCGCCATCATAATCCATTTCCTCCCAATTTTATCACTCAATGTTCCAAACACAACAAAGAAAGGTGTAGCAAATAAAATGGCCCAGATGATAATCGTTCTGCTCTGTTCAAAATCTAGTTTGCAAACATTTTCTAAAAAGGACTGTGCGTAGAATTGTCCGGTGTACCAAATTACGCCTTGCCCCATCGTTGCACCAAACAATGCCAGCAATACCATTTTTAAATTTCCTTTGTGGGCAAAGCTTTCTTTTAATGGGTTGATGGATGTTTTTCCTTCGCTCTTCAATTTTGCATACAAAGGCGACTCTTTCATCTTCAATCGTATGTAAATTGAAACAATCACTAATACTATCGAAACTAAAAATGGAATACGCCATCCCCAATCATTAAACTTAGCAATGGATTTTGTAAGGTCTGCATCCAAACTATGTCTTGTTACTAATATCACACCCAGCGAAACAAATAATCCAAGCGTTGCTGTTGTTTGTATCCATGATGTATAAAATCCTCTTTTGTTGGCAGGTGCATGTTCGGCCACATAGGTTGCAGCGCCTCCATATTCACCACCTAAGGCAAGCCCTTGTAATAAACGAAGTATTAAAACAAGAACCGGTGCAGCAAAACCAATGCTTTCATAACTTGGAACCAAACCAATTCCAAATGTGGCACCGCCCATTAAAATCAAGGTCAATAGAAAAGTATGCTTGCGGCCAATCATATCACCCAATCTTCCAAATACCAATGCTCCAAACGGACGAACAATAAAACCAGCAGCAAATGTTGCCAATGTAGAAAGTAAAGCAGCTGTAGGATTTGTTTTAGGAAAAAACTGACTTGCAATAACAGTAGCCAAACTTCCAAAAATATAAAAGTCGTACCACTCAATTAATGTTCCGAGTGAGGATGCGCCAATTACTTTCCAGATGCCTTTGTTGTTTTGGTTCATAAATTGAAATTAAGGATTTGTATTTTTCAATCGGGAGCTAAGTTGTATTTTTAAAGCCCATCAATTGTTTGTTATGAGTTATCCTTATCAAATACATTCGTTTGAACAGTACAAAGCTGATTACAAAAAAAGCATTGAACAGCCGGAGGAATTCTGGGGAGATGTTGCACAACATTTTCAATGGCACAAAAAATGGGACAAAGTTTTAGATTGGAATTTTAAAAAGCCAAAAGTTGAATGGTTCAAAGGTGCAAAACTCAACATCACAGAAAATTGTATTGACAGGCATTTAGAAACACTCGGCGATAAACCCGCCATCATCTGGGAACCCAACAATCCTGAAGAACGTGTTCGTGTTGTTACCTACAACCGATTGCACAAACGTGTTTGCCAGTTTGCACAAGTATTGATCAATCTCGGTGTAAAAAAAGGAGACCGTGTTTGTATTTATATGGGTATGGTTCCTGAGTTAGCGTATGCAGTACTTGGTTGTGCAAGAGTAGGAGCAATTCATTCTGTAATATTTGGTGGCTTTAGTGCACAGAGTATTGCAGATCGGTTAGAGGATGCTAAAGCAGAGTATATAGTTACTTGCGATGGCGCTTACCGTGGCGGAAAAGATATTCCGTTGAAAAGTGTGATTGATGATGCTTTGATCGGAAATAAAACAGTGAAGAAAGTAATTGTGTATACAAGGACAAGAACTCCCGTTTCAATGATCAAAGGAAGAGATGTGTGGTGGGAAGATGAAATGGAGCATGCGGAAGTCCAAGTGGAAAGCAATGGCATTGTAAAATTCCCCGCTGCTGAAATGGATGCTGAAGATCCATTATTCATTTTATATACAAGTGGCTCAACAGGAAAACCAAAAGGTGTTGTGCATAGTTGCGCCGGTTATATGATTTGGACCAACTACACTTTTATAAATGTATTTCAATATCAACCCGGCGATGTGTTTTTTTGCACAGCAGATATTGGCTGGATAACAGGGCACAGTTATATTCTTTATGGCCCATTGAGTGCAGGTGCAACATCTTTAATGTTTGAAGGCATTCCTACTTGGCCCGATGCTGGACGTTTTTGGGATATTGTTGACAGACATAAAGTAAATATTCTTTATACGGCACCGACAGCAATCCGCAGTTTGATGAGCTTTGGTTTAGATCCATTGAAAGGAAAAGACTTATCGTCGCTCAAAATTCTTGGTACGGTAGGAGAACCTATAAATGAAGAAGCATGGAATTGGTATAATGAACATATTGGGAAAAAGAAATGTCCTATTGTTGATACCTGGTGGCAAACAGAAACAGGAGCATGTCTAATAAGTAATTTTGCAGGAATAACTCCTGCAAAACCCAGTTGGGCAACATTGCCGATGCCCGGCGTACAACCTATTTTGGTTGATGAAAATGGAAACGAAGTAACACAGGCAGATGAGAACGGAATAACGAAAGGTAATCTTTGTATAAAAGCACCATGGCCTGCTATCATAAGAACAACCTATGGTGATCATGAACGATGCCGCACTAATTATTTTGCTACTTATGAAAATTTATATTTTACAGGTGATGGTGCATTGAAAGATGCAGATGGTAATTACAGAATTACAGGAAGGGTAGATGATGTGTTGAATGTAAGCGGTCATCGTATTGGAACTGCTGAAGTAGAGAATGCCATTAACATGCATGCAGATGTGGTGGAGAGTGCAGTAGTAGGCTATCCGCACGACATTAAAGGTCAGGGCATTTATGCATACGTCATCTGCAGTCATATTCATGGCGATGAAGAGCAAACCAAAAACAATATTCTGCAAACTGTAACAAGAGTGATTGGTGCCATTGCCAAGCCTGATAAAATTCAGTTTGTAACAGGCTTGCCCAAAACACGAAGCGGAAAAATTATGCGCCGCATTTTAAGAAAAATTGCTGAAGGTGAAACTGAAAGTTTGGGTGATACTACAACTTTGCTTGATCCTGGAGTAGTGGAAGAGATTGTAAAAGGGAAATTCTAGATAATTTATGTTGATAAGTATTACAACAGTTGAAGAGTGCGAAGCAACTGCAGTTGATGCATAAAACGAAAGCCGGATACAAAATATAAAACAGAAGCCCCGCAAATGCAGGGCTCTTTTTTACAACATGGATTTTGGGTAAAATTTGCCGTTGTAAATTTTTATTGGTTGTTTTAATCTAAAGGCATTTTTGCAAACCATAATGTTTTGCCGCTTTTATTTTCTCCAAGGAAAACAATATTGCCTTTGCCAATTTTTAAGAATGGATATTTGTTATTTACATAGTAATCACTCTTGCCCTGTCCCATTTGTACAAATGCGCCAATGGTTGCAGCACCCAGATTGATTTTTGTTACATTGGGATAAACAAGAAACTTAAACTTGCTGTCTCCCAGTTCTTTTTCCTGTTTAAATCCTTTCATTTCAAGAATGGTCCAATATATGCTTTTACCATCACCGCTTTCAGTAAGTAATTGTGTGTTAGGAGACATTTTAGCATCCTTATCATTTTCTTCACGCCGTACACCATATTGAGCTTTTAAATTTCCTTTACTATCAAAATGCATCATTACAATATCTGTATACTCGGTTCCGGCACCTCTTCCTGCCATGCCGCCTGGTACAGTATAATTTTGACCGCTAAATAAAATATCTCCATTGCCGGTTTCAATTACTTCGGCTACACGAAACTTGCGGCCTGTATAATCGGGTGAACGTTTTTGACCCGGTGGTACTTGAGCTTTCTTTTCAAAATCAGAAATAGGAGTGCTGGTAATAAAAGAAACTTTTCCTCCACTGATTCTTACAATCTGGAAATTTTTGGCTTTGAATTTATCATCTAACGGTTTTTCATTGAGATAATCCGTTTTGTTTTCATTGGCAGGGCCGTAAATAACCATATCATCACCAACAGAAATAAAGGAACCATCAAAAATTCCATGATTGCTTGCAATCGCAATTCGTTCTTTTACTTTCGCATCAGCACCTACACGTAAAAAAGTATAATTGCCTGCATTGGGGTCTTGTACTTTACCCATGCCTTTGCCGCCCATAGGTGCAAATAGAATAGCTACATCAGAATCTGTTTCAGCATCTTCATCCGCATCATCGGTATTAACAGCAGCAATGAGCTGTGGAAAATCAAACTCAATCACCTGATCGGCCAGTTGATTTAAATCAGCATCATAACGTAATACATGAATGCGTTTGTACTGACGCATGGGATCGTTGCGGTCTCCTTTTTCGCCTGCAACAATGATTACACTGCCGCTTTCATTTTGCTCGGCATGCGTGAGGTAGAAAAATTTATTGCCGTCTTCTGATTTTGGTTTCAGTTTTTCTTTCCGCTCGATTTTGATATCGTAACCACCCCAGAACCAGTTCCATTTTTTCTTAATGAGTTTACGGCGTAACACCAGAGTACCCATCAAATTTTTTTCAACACTTATTGCATTCATTTCCCATTCATCTCCTTTATCAACTCGGTATTCTTTTATTTTTTCAAGTGGTTGTTCCGTTTCTGCAACCCCCTTAAAATTAAAGTTGAGATCAAAAGTGTACGTTTCAAATTTTGCAGTTTTGCCACTTGCTTTTGTTACATACGTAAGGCTCATTTCGTTTTTACCTTCATCAATTTTAGGTTCATACAAATAACCCTTATTGGCTTTTTTTGAAATCTCGTGTATTGCTTCTTTTGATAATTGTTGTGCCTGCAACGCAAAACCTATCATTACAAATAGCAGAAAGAAAATCTGTTTCATGTTTTGGTAATTTTTTACCAAAGTAGTGCAGTTGCAAACCTGAAAGCATACCCTTGTAAGGGTATTTTGATGTTAGTGGTAAATTGTAACCTCGGTTCCTACAGGTAAGAGATCGTACAATTCTTTTGCATATTCTCTTTTGGTAGAGATGCATCCAAGCGTCCAGTTATAATAATAATCTACAAACCGGTCTTCGTTTTTCCGGGTGGCATGAATGCCTATTCCTCCGCCTGGTTTTGCTGTAGAAGGAATGATGCCATTTCTTTTCCGTGAATTGAATTTTTCAATATCAGTTTGGTTAGGATAATCAAGTAAGAGAAAAGGTCCCCATTCAGGATGGATTTTTTTATGAATGATTTTAAAACTTCCTTCAGGCGTGCGGCGGTCTCCTTCCATCATTTTATCTGTTAACTCACTGGTGCCAAAAACAACAGGGTAGGTATAGAGCCATCTGTTTTGATTGTACACAATTAATTCATATTTGCTTTTATAAATCTCAACTCGATAAATTGTTTTAGCCGAAGTACTCTTTTTCTTGTTTACGAATTTGCTGCGGTTTATAAACGTAAAACCAGTAAGCAAAAGCATCAACATAATGATCAAAATGCCGTGGGCAGACTGGTTCTTCATTCTTATAAAAATTGTTTTCAGATGATACAGTGGTAAACGACGAAAAATTGTGCCGTATTTTATAATAAAGATGAATTAACAATCTATTGAAAAAAAGAGGTACTGTTTACAATTCTACAGGCATTAAAAAACCGCATTGAATTAAATGCGGTTAAGAAATTTAGAAAGTAGATTTTCTTAGTGAAACACTTTTTGCTCCAGTGTTTTTGACTCAGCAATCATTTCAGTAAGTGATTCAACAGAGGGGACTTTTCCACTCAATCCAAACTGATCGTTTGTCTCCACCAGTTTTGAATGCAGGTTTTCTGCATTACGGGTTGCAAATTCTTTTACTGTATTTACACCGCTTGCTTCCAGCAGTTCTGCAAACTGCCCGGCAACTCCTTTTATCCGGTGCAGATCAGAGTGGTTTACCCAGGTAAGAATTAAACTTTCAGGTATCTCTGTAGATTCAGCAATGGCTGCTCTTCCTTTTTTTGTTCCACCTCTTTCAAGTAAATGACTGGTGGTAAAAATTTCCAAAGCTTCTAATTTTGCGGCGTAGTTGGGTCCGATTCCTTCAATATCAATTACTTTATAAGGCATAGATTATATTTTGGGCAAGGTAAGTAAATATTGAAACGACAGCAGTGATTTTTTAATTTGAAAATGTAGTGCATACGGAGTGTAAGTTCGCAGGATATTAAATTTAAGCATGCTTTACAAAAAGCGAGGGCTATGCTTAGATATTCTCCCCTCTGGGGGAGTTAGAGGGGCTGCTAAAAAAACCGCTTCTTCAAAAGAAGAAACGGTTGCCAGAGAATACACCGTTAAGTGTATTACCAACTGCTGAATCTGATTCCAAAATTGTAAGGTGTTTGTTCTAATCCGCTTTTGTGTAAATTATTTAAGGCATAGCTTCCGTAAAAACGTATGCCACCAAGATTCAATTCACCAATGGCTGAAATTTTCCACGGCTCAAGGTCGAAATCATTTTTAATTTTTTCTTTTCCTCTCAAGTCGCTGCAAAGTTTTTGGCGTGAACTGTATAAATACCCTGCACTTACGCCAGCACTTAAACCATAACTTCTTTTCTTTTTTGGGTTGAAGTTAAAGTTGATCATAACCGGTACGGTAATATAATCGGCAGCTAATTTATTTTTTGTAAAGCTGATGGAATCACGGTTGATAAAATCTGTAGGCTCAGAGCGATAACGGATATTATTCTCATAACGATAGTTATTCATTTCAACTCCTAAGCCATATTTTAAATTTACAACGTGTTTTATAACATTTACTCTTTGCATAAAGAACCAAAGATTTACGTTTGAAGACTTTCCATTTTTAAGACTAAGACTATTCTTATCACCTCCGGGCAAATAAGCAATAGCAGCAGGGCTGCCGTAATTTGTTTGGTCGTTTACATTGGCAAAACCAAGATCTAAAATCCACCAATTGGTACTTATGTTAGAAGGTTTGTACGTTCTGCGTTTTTTAATTTCAACTGTAACTCCATCATCGTCGTTCGATTTTTTATCTGTCTTTTCTTCCGTAGTAGTACCTCCATCTTTTTTAATGATGATCATATTGCCCACACGAATCGTATCGCCTGTTTGTGGTTTAGTAGTATCGGCTTGCGCAAAAACTCCTGTGCATAATGCAAGCGCCAGCATGGAAAGGGTAAGCTGTTTCATAATTTCTTTTTAAATTTTTATTGTGTGTTTACGGTAAACATGGCAAAGCGAACTTGTGAATCGCCGGATTGAATTCCGGTTCTGCGTTCTATTGTGCGTTTTGCTTTTTTCAAAAAACCTTTTAAACCACTGCTGCGCTGACGTTGCTCATTCAGAAGAGAATGATCTTCTTCACCACTCTCATCATTATTATTATACGCTGCATAACTGGCCTGAGGTTTTATTGTGTTTGTTATTATTGGTACGGTTGAAGTAGTTGTTTTGTTACTTTCAACAGCAGAATTTATTTCAGGCTTTATTACTATAGGCTCTACAATGGCAATACTCTCCTGCTCATTTGTTTTTTTCTCAGGTATGGGCAATTGATTTTTATTATCATTGTTAACCAGCAATACATCGTTTCGTTTTACTGTAGTAAGTGCAGGTGTATTGTTTTGTTTTATGGGTGTTGTAATTGGTTTGGTAGTATTTGTTTGTTGCTGTACCATCATTTCATTAGTAACTGGTACTGCAGGCGTTATTAATTCTTTTATTTCTTTTTTAGCTGGTTGATTAATAATTTGCGAAGGATTGTTTTTTACAACAGGTGTATTGGGTTCTTTATCATTCATTAATAACCAAACACCACTACCCAGCAATAGAATAACTGCTGCGGCTGCACTCCATCTTCTTACAACTGCACTCATATAAAAAACCCGTGCAGGTGTTTCTTCTTTATATAATACAGATTTGTTTGGGAAAATTATGGAAGCATCTGCTATAAGTTTGCTGCGCTGCAACAGTTGTACTTCTTTTTGTAAAGATGTGCTAACTGCAATTGATTTTCTTACTTCCTCAGCTTCATGACCATTTAACTCATCATCCATAAAAAGTAAAAGTTGTTCTTCACTAATAGTTGTTTCTTCTGCCACAGGTTTTAATAGTGACTGAAGAAATGCAGCATCCATTTTTATATCTGTTGTAAAACTGGTTTGTTTCAGTAATTCAAGTTCTTCTTTTAAATCAGGATTGGCAACAATGAAATTTTCAACCATAATACGCTCGGCTGCTGTTAATTCATTGTCAACATACAACAGAAATAATTCTTCGTAATTATGGCGATTAATGTTCATTTATTGAATGCTCCTTTAGCTTTTGTTTTTTGAATTTTGGGTCTTTTCTTATTACATAACATTTTCAATACTTACTAAATAGGTTTTCAACTGTAACCTTGCTCTATGCAAATACACTTTTACCTGGCTTTCGTTTAACCCTGTAATTCCTCCAATCTCTTCATAACTGTAGCCTTCATAATCTTTCAGTAAAACCAAACTTCTTGCAGTTTCACTTAATCTGGCCAATGCCTCTTCTAAAATCTTCTTCATATTATTTGCTGGCCTGTCCTGCACCCGAACATCTTCCCTAAACTCATCTTTTAAACTTATTCGCTTGTGCTTACGAATATGATCAATCATTTGGTTATAGGCAATTGTAAATAGATATGATTTGCTCCGCTCTCCATCTACCTGCTCTCTGTTGATCCACAATTTTTCAAAGGCACTTTGCACCACATCACGTGCATCTTCTTCATGCCCCAAATTTTTGAGGATGAAGCGATATACATTATCAGCATACCTGGTTACACAGTCATTATATTCTCTGGCGGTCATTGATTGTTAGTTAATGGCTTGGCTGGCCTTTCCCTATATGTACGGGCAAGCGGGCCGAAAGTTACAACGAATGGAAATAATTTTAGAGGATGCCTGAAAATGAGTCAACAATAAAGAAACCTGTAGCGGGTGCTGATTTTTTTGGATCTCCGCATTTTTTGGAGCAGGTTTGTTTAGAAACAGGGGCAGAGGTATGCGCAAATGCAAAAAAACAGCCAGCAGCAGCAAGTAAAATAAAGGCGGCAGTAATCATAATTTTCTTGCTCATACTATTGCTTTTTGATGCAGATTGTTTAAAAACGCAGAGTTTGAATTTATATTTCGCTCCACAAACAATAATACGAAGGTAAGCTTACAAAGGTTACAGAGTAATACCCAAATTGAGTGATTATTTTTTTATAAGAGTTTTAACTTGTGGGCAGTAGCAGTAAACAGGCATGCTTAATATTTCCCAAAACTAAATTGCAATCGCCTTAGTTTTGTGGTTCTCAAAAAAATTGCTTTATGAACGAACAATTGGTACAACGCATAGCCGCTGAGCTGGAAGAAATAAAAACCAACGGTCTTTTTAAAACAGAACGCATTATTGAAAGTGCACAAGGTCCTGAAATAATGGTGAACGGGAAAGTGGTGTTGAACTTTTGTGCCAATAATTATCTGGGTCTTTCCTCTCACCCCAAAGTAACCGAAGCAGCAAAAAAGTATATTGATCTGCGGGGATTTGGAATGAGCAGTGTTCGGTTTATATGCGGCACACAGGATATTCATAAAGAGCTGGAAGCAAAGATTTCAAAGTTTCTTGGTACAGAAGATACCATTTTATATGCAGCGGCTTTTGATGCAAATGGTGGATTGTTTGAGCCTTTATTTGGCGAGAAGGATGGCATTATCAGTGATGCATTGAATCATGCAAGTATTATTGATGGTGTTCGTTTGTGTAAAGCACAACGCTACCGTTATGAACATAATAATATGGAAGACTTAGAAGCGAAGCTGAAAGAGACTGCTCATCTCCGCAGCCGTATTATTGTTACTGATGGAAGCTTTAGTATGGATGGCACTATTGCACAGTTAGATAAAATTGTAGTGCTGGCAGAAAAATATGATGCATGTGTTATGATTGATGAATGCCATAGCAGCGGCTTTCTTGGTAAAACAGGAAGAGGTACACATGAATACCGTGGTGTAATGGGTAAGATTGATATTATCACCGGCACATTGGGCAAAGCATTGGGCGGTGCAAGTGGTGGTTTTACAAGTGGAAGAAAAGAAATTATTGAAATCCTCCGGCAGCGATCAAGACCGTATTTATTTAGCAATACACTTGCCCCAAGTATTGTAGGCGCATCCATTGCGGTGATGGATTTACTGAGCGAAACCACTGAGTTGAGGGATAAACTGGAAGCCAATACAAAATACTTTAGAACAAAAATGACACAAGCAGGTTTTGATATTAAGCCCGGCGATCATCCTATTGTTCCTATTATGTTATACGATGCAGTGGTGGCACAAAACTTTGCAGCAGCATTATTAAAAGAAGGAATTTATGTAATTGGTTTTTTCTTTCCTGTAGTAGCAAAAGGGCTGGCAAGAATAAGAGTACAATTGAGTGCTGCACATGACCGGCAGCACTTGGATAAAGCTATTGCCGCATTTACAAAAGTGGGCAAGGAGTTGGGGGTGTTGAAGTAATATTCTTTTAATCTACATTCATTCTCTCTTTACTTTTGCACAAATCATTTTCATGCGTACGTTTTTATTGCCTCTGTTCTTACTGCTTTTTATTTTTCATTCTTGCTCGGTTGACAACCTTACTATTGACAACGAGCTAAAAAAATATTTTGAAAAGTATAAAGCAACCGGAACATTTGCTTTGTTTGATAATGCACAGGGGCATTTTACCATTTATGATTCTGCAACTTACCGCAAGCGGTTTACTCCTGCTTCCACTTTTAAAATTGTAAACTCATTAATAGGACTGGAAACAGGAAAAATATTTGATGAAAAAATGATTATCAAGTGGGATGGTGTTATGAGAGAAAGAACCGAGATGAATAAAGATATGACTATGGAAGAAGCGTTTAAAGTTTCTTCTGTTCCTTACTATCAGGAAGTGGCAAGACGAATTGGAAGAGATACGATGCAGCAGTGGATTGACAGTTTGCAATATGGGACTAAAAATATAGGTGCTGCTGTTGATTCCTTTTGGCTCAACAATGCTATTAAAATTTCGCCCGATGAACAGTTGGGTTTGGTAAAGCGATTGTATTTTGATCAATTGCCTTTTCAAAAGCGTACACAGCAAATTGTAAGAAAAGTAATGTTGTGGGAAGATAACAGCTTGTACAAACTGAGTTATAAAACAGGCTGGGGTTTTGATGAGCAGAAAAATAATATTGGCTGGATTGTAGGATGGATAGAAGAAAACCGCCGCCCTTATTTCTTTGTGCTGTTAGTACAAAGCCCTGACAAAAATTATGATATGCGTACAAACCGTATGAGTTTGTTAGAAGATATTCTAAAGCATTATGATTTTATGAAAGGGAAGAAATAGCCGGTTCATAGTTTTGGATTAATATTTGGCTCAACAATTGCTTCTCTAAGTTTCCGTTATTCCAGTATCTTGTAATCTAAAATCATCTATTTGTTTTCTTTCGCTCATATTGAATATCTATTGTTGCTACTAGCACTTGTTCCCGTGGGATTGCTTTTTTTTCTCAATAGCAGATGGAAAAAGAAAACTACAAAAAAACTGGGCGATATGCAGCTAATAAAACTGTTAACAGCCAATCACTCATCAAAAAAATTCTCCATCAAATTCTGGCTTTTATTTTTTGCCATTACATTTGCAGCTGTAGGTGCGGCAAATTTGCGGCAGCCCGGTAAAAATGAAAGCATCAACCGAAAAGGAAGAGATGTAATTATTGCCATGGATGTGAGCAAGAGCATGCTGGCAGATGATATAAAACCAACAAGACTTGAAAAAGCAAAACAGTTTGTAAGTAAATTAATTGATGCTTTGCCCGATGATCGGATCGGTTTAATTTGGTTTGCCGGCAAAGCCTATATGCCCATGCCTTTAACGGCCGATGAAGGCGCAGCAAAATTATTTGTACAATCTGCCAGCCCGGATGCAGTACCCACTCAGGGAACAGTATTTGGAGAAGCTATGCAGTTAGCAGCACAAAGTTTTCCTGCAGAAGCGAAACGTTACAGAATTATAATACTTATTACTGATGGTGAAGATCATGATGAAGCTGCAATTGAAAATGCTCAGCGATTAAAAGAACAGGGTATTTTATTAATAACAGTTGGGCTGGGTACAGAAGAAGGATCTACCATAACCGAACCCGGCACTACAGAGTTTAAAAAAGATAAACTCGGGCAAACAGTAATCAGCAAACTCAACGAAACACTTTTAAAGAAAATTTCTTTGGCTAACGGTGGCATGTATGGAAACTTACAGAATATTGATGCCATGGTAAAGGAAGTGTCAGGTGTAGTAAATCAATTAGAAAAAAAATCATCGGAAGATAATGGTGTACCCACAAACTACTATCATTATTTTATTTGGTTTTTAGCAGCAGCATTTTTGTTGCTGCTGCTGGATATTTTTGTAAGCGAAAAAAAGCGTGTATGAAATAAACATAAAAATTATCGAGCTAACTTACAATAGCAGCGATGATAATTTTTATTGTTTATACTAATGTGGCCAAAAAACAATAAATATGAACACATGAAATTAATGATTGGATTTGTTCTTTTAATTAGCTGCACTTACTCTTTTGCACAAAATGGTGAAACAGTAAAAGGCAATCGCTATTATAAAGACAGTGCATTTGATAAAGCAGAAGAGATGTACCGTAAATCACTAAGCAAAAAACCAACTTCGGCCGCACAATATAATTTAGGTAATACCCTTTATCAAAAACAACAAACGGAAGAAGCAATTAAATCTTACGATGCAACATCAGAAAATACAACGGATGCAGAAATAAAAGCCAAATCACTTTATAACAAAGGTGTGCTGTATCATAAAAACAATCAGTTGAATGAAGCAATAGAAGCTTATAAAGAAGCATTACTCCTCACACCAAACGATCAGGAGATACGTAAGAATTTACAGTTGGCCTTAATTGCCACCAAAAAACAAAATCCCGAACAGAACAATAAGCCCAAGCCCAAAGAACAAAAACCAAAGGAAGAGAAAAAAGAAAAGAAAGAACCACCACCTCAAAGCAAGCTCACCAAAAAACAGGCAGAGCAATATTTAAAAGCATTAGAGCAAAAAGAAAAGCAGCTTCAGGAAAAAATGCAGAAAAAAGTAGGCGTACCCGGCCAGCCGGAGAAAGATTGGAAATAATTAGCTCATTAGCTAATAAGATAATTTGCTAATGGCTAAACACAAGCCCATCTTCTTTGTTACATTTGCTGTAATAAATCAGCACATTATCAAATCAGCACATTAGTACATTATGTTTCTTTATTCCCCTTCGCTCACTCAATACAAACGACTTGCTACTATAGAAGTAAAGATTGGCGATTTGTTATTGGGAAATTTCAATCCCATTCGAGTACAAACCATGACAACTACTGATACTATGGATACGATTGCAACAGTAGAACAAAGCATCCGTTGTATAGAAGCAGGTGCAGAGTTGGTACGTATTACGGCTCCATCAAAAAAGGAAGCTGAGAATTTACTCAACATAAAAAACGAATTGCACAAACGTGGTTACAAAGTTCCGTTAGTAGCCGATATTCATTTTACACCCAACGCCGCAGAAATTGCTGCAAGAATTGTAGAGAAAGTAAGAGTGAACCCGGGCAATTATGTAGATAAAAAAAAGTTTGAACAAATAGATTATACCGATGCCGAATATGTAGAAGAGATTGAACGCATACGAGAGCGATTTACACCATTGGTAAAAATTTGCAAAGAATATGGTACTGCCATGCGTATAGGAACCAATCATGGTTCTTTAAGCGACAGAATCATGAGCCGCTATGGTGATACTGCAATTGGAATGGTAGAAAGTGCTATGGAATTTTTACGTGTTGCAAGAGGCGAATCGTATCACAATATTGTGTTGAGTATGAAAAGCAGTAATCCGCAGGTGATGGTGCAGGCCTATCGTTTATTGGTACAACAAATGATGAATGAGTTTGCTGAGTGTTATCCTTTGCATCTGGGAGTTACAGAGGCTGGCGATGGTGAAGATGGAAGAATTAAAAGTGCTATTGGTATTGGTACTTTATTGGAAGATGGTATCGGCGATACTGTTCGTGTAAGTTTAACTGAAGATCCTGAATTTGAAATTCCGGTGTGTAAAGATTTGGTGAAAAGATATACAAGTCAGAAAGAATCTTCCCGTCTTCCCGACTTCCCGGCCCACGGACTTCCTTACTCCCCCTTTCAATACAGCCGTAGAGAAACATTTGCAGTTACAAATATTGGAGCAAAGCATGTTCCTGTAGTCATTGCAGATTTAAGCAAGATTGAAAAAATCACACCTGCTAATTTAGAAAGCGTAGGTTATAAATATGATGCAGTAACAGATAAGTGGAGTATAGGTGATATGGCCGCAGATTATATTTTTACTGCGAATCAACTTTTGAATTTTGAACTGCCCGGTACTTTAAAAGTAATTGTATATCCTGAAGCATGGAAAGATGCTTCAGCTACACCATCGGGCGAGCAAAAGTATTTTCCAATTTTTATGGATAGCGGTTATGCCGAAGCAGAAACGAAAAGCGATACATTGAATTTTGTGATGATGGATTGCTTTAGTGATGAAGAGCATATTAATGATTTTACTTTTCTTGATGCATTTGCAAACGACCCTACTGTTGTAATTTGCCTAAGCAGTACCAATACAAATGCAATGCAGAGTGTGAGGCGTATGTTTATAGAACTGATGAACCGGATAATTAAAAACCCTGTTGTTTTAATTACTGATAGTAATATGCACACACCCGATGAACATTTGATTCATTTTGCAATAGAAACAGGGGCATTGTTACTGGAAGGCATGGGCGATGGAATTTGTTTGGGTTATAGCAGTAAGGCTTCAATTGAAAACAGTAAAGCAACTGGAAGAACCTATCTGGATGTAAAAGATATGTTCCAGTTTACAAACAACACATCGTTTTCAATTTTACAGGCAACACGTACAAGAATTTCAAAAACAGAATACATCAGTTGCCCGAGTTGCGGAAGAACATTATTTGACTTGCAGGAAACAACCGCAAAAATCCGTTCTGTAACCAATCATTTAAAAGGTGTTAAGATTGCAATTATGGGCTGTATTGTAAATGGCCCCGGTGAAATGGCCGATGCAGATTTTGGATATGTAGGCAGCGGCCCCGGAAAAATTACATTGTACAAAGGAAAAGAAATTGTAAAGCGAAATATAGATAGCGAAATAGCTGTAGATGAACTCATTAATTTATTAAAAGAAAGTGAAGCATGGGTAGAACCAGCTTTAGTAAATGCTTAAAAAATGTTCAGAATATTTTTAACTCTTGTAAGTGCGGTTTTATTACTAAGCTCCTGCTCTATTCATGAAGAAATTAATTTAAGTGAAGAAGGCAAAGGCTTTTATAAAATGAGTGTTGATATGGGTCAGGCCATAGAAATGATGAAAGGCATGGGTGGCAAAGATCAAATACCAGATAGTGTTGCAAACAAAAAACTGGATAGCTCATTTAGCATGAATGCACAAATTGATTCATCAGGAATAGACTTTACTGATACAGAAAAAAAGTTCTTTTATATGGGTACTATGCATATTCAAATGAATATGAAAGACAATATGATGAAAATGGATTTAAAATATCCGGTTGCGAATGCAGAAGAACTGCAACAGTTTTTTGCTGTATCTGCAAAAGTTGATTCAGTTTCGAAAATGAAACAAAAGGAAAACCCTGATGTAAATAAAGAACCCACAGATATGGCTATTTCACCAGATCTGTTTTCATCATTACCTGCCAATAACAAGCCCTATATTATTACAGATACAAGTATTGAACGGATTGTGGTTTCCAAAGAAGATCTGTCAAAACAAATGGGAGACATGCAGGGTGGTGAAATGTTTATGAGCCAAATGAGTTATGCCATCACAATAATTTTACCCAGACCTGTAAAAAGAATTGAAGGGAAAAACATAAAAGTGCAGGAAGATAAAAAAACGGTTTTGATTTCTTTATCATTTGCTGATATGATGAGTAATCCGGCTGATGGCGGATTTTTTATCTCCTTTTAATTTGTCCAAATTTCAATCTACATTATTTTATTTATGCAAACAGATTTTTTAGTCATCGGTTCAGGCATTGCTGGGTTAACCTATGCAATTAAAGTGGCAGAGGCTTGTCCTGATAAAAAAGTATTGATTGTAACAAAGGCACAGGCAGATGAAACAAATACCAAATATGCGCAGGGTGGAATTGCTGTTGTAAACGACTTAGAGAAAGACAGCTTTAATAAACACATTGAAGATACATTGATTGCAGGTGATGGTTTATGTAACGAGGCAGTGGTGGAAATTGTAGTAAAAGAAGGCAGAGACAGAGTAAATGAAATTATTGAATGGGGTGCCAGTTTTGATAAAGAAAAAGATGGCGATTACTCCTTAGGAAAAGAAGGAGGGCATAGTGAAAACAGAATCCTTCATCATAAAGATGTAACGGGTGCTGAAATGGAAAGAGCATTACTGGAGACAATACATCGCAGCAGCAACATTACTTTAGTAAACCATTATTTTATTGTTGATATTATTACACAACATCATCTCGGATTTCTTATAACAAAAGCCACACCCAATGTGCAATGCTATGGCGTGTATGCCTTGAATTTACTTACCAATGAAATTGAAATCATACAGTCAAATATAACTTTATTGGCTACAGGTGGCAACGGACAAGTATATCGTACCACAACGAATCCATCTATTGCCAGCGGCGATGGCGTGGCAATGGTGTACCGGGCAAAAGGGCGAATTGAAAATATGGAGTTTATACAATTTCATCCCACAGCTTTATTTATAGCAGGGCAAAAAGGGCAGGCGTTTTTAATTACAGAAGCTGTTCGTGGTGATGGTGGTATTCTCCGCAATCAAACAGGCGAAGCATTTATGGAACGTTATGATGAACGAAAAGATTTAGCACCGAGAGATATTGTGGCCCGGGCAATTGATAGCGAAATGAAAATAAGCGGTACTGAACATGTGTGGCTCGATTGCAGGCACATGGATATTGAAAAATTTGTTCATCACTTTCCTAATATTTATGAAAAGTGCAAAAGTCTGGGTATAGATGTGGCACACAATATGATTCCGGTAGCCCCGGCGGCGCATTACAGTTGTGGTGGAATAAAAACAGATGAGTGGGGCCGAACATCTATCAATAATTTATACGCAGCAGGTGAATGTGCCAGTACAGGATTGCATGGAGCCAACAGATTAGCAAGTAATTCTTTACTGGAAGCAATGGTATTTGCACACAGAAGCTTTATGGATGCTGTTGAGAAAATAAAAACTATAAGCAATAAAGAGGCTTTACCCGAATGGAATGCAAAAGGTACAACACACCCAAAAGAAATGATTTTAATTACGCAGGGTTTAAAAGAGTTGCAGCAGATAATGAGTGATTATGTGGGTATTGTTCGTAACAATATACGTTTGCAGCGAGCCATGAAACGTTTGGATTTGTTATGGGAAGAAACGGAAGAGTTATATCGAAGTACCACTCTTTCTCCGCAGTTGCTTGAGTTGAGGAATATGATTACGGTAGGTTATCTTATTACCAAAGGCGCTGCATTTAGAAAAGAAAGCAGGGGATTGCATTTCAATACAGATTATCCAAACAAAAGCGAGTTGGTAGAGAATATTGTTTTGTAAAAAATTAGGGTCAGCTTTCTTCTTATACCTTTTATTATGTATTACATCGTTTACAGTTTACTTTATCTATTATCATTGCTTCCCTTAAAAGCATTGCACTTTCTTTCTGATTGTTTGTATGTACTGGTGTTTTATATTTTGGGTTATCGCAAACAGGTGGTGTTTGCAAATATTCGCCAGGCTTATCCGCAAAAATCAGAGGCGGAAATAAAAGCGCTGGCTAAGAAATTTTATCATGCGTTTATTGACAGCTTAATTGAAAGCATCAAGCTTTTTTCTACCGGCAAAAAATTTATTGAGAAACACGTACAAACCGATCTGTCCATATTTGACCGGCTTGCCCTTGAAAATAAAAGTTGCCAGATGCATGCCTGTCACCAGTTTAACTGGGAGTTTATCAATCATGCCATGTCTTCTGCTATGAAACAGCCTCTCGTTGCGGTTTATATGCCCATTACCAACAAGGCGCTGAATAAGATATTTTACAACTTACGCACCCGTTACGGAACAGTTATGCTGCCTGCAACTGAGTTAAAAAACAGGTTTAATACATGGCGAACAAAATTGCATGTACTTGCTTTGGTTGCAGATCAAAACCCGGGCGACCCTTCTAATGCTTACTGGCTTGATTTTTTTAATAAGCCTGCCCCTTTTGTAAAAGGTCCGGAAAGGTATGCAAGGGAAAAAGCCTGCCCGGTTGTACTTGCATACAGCCGCATTAAAAAGCGTGGTTATTATAGTTTGCATTTTGAAACCTTGTGTAATGATGCTTCTTTACTATCAGAAGGTGAACTTACAAACATCTATGTACAACGTATTACAGAAATTATAAATGAACAACCGCATAACTGGTTGTGGAGCCACAGAAGATGGAAGTTTGATTGGAAGGAGGAGTATGGGGAGGTGATGGGGTGAGAGTTTAAAGTTTCTTTTGTTTAGCTAAACCCAATGGCAGGATATAGGTTCAAAAATTAAACGTTTATAATCAATCTTATTAATTCAACACACTAACATCTTTTACTATTTCCACTTTCTGTTCTTTTATTTTACTCCAGCCACCTACTACATTCCTTAGGTTATGAAAGCCTTGCTTTTTAAGAATAGAAGAAGCAATTACACTACGGTAACCACCAGCACAATGTACATACAGGTTATCAGTATCTTCAATATTGGCCATCAGTGCAGGATCGTTAATATCGTTCAAAGGAAGATTTACAGCATCTTTTACATGACCATCAGCAAACTCAGTTTCTTTTCTTACATCCACAACAATTAAATGATCATCAAACGGAATATCCATCGCCAGTTCATCTGCTTCCACATCAATAATTAAATCAACTTTTTCGCCGCTTTGTTGCCAGGAATCAAAACCGCCTTGTATATAACCAACTACTTTATCAAAACCAACTCTTGCTAAACGTACTATGCTTTCTTCTTCTTTTCCTTCTTCGCAAACCAATAAAATAGTTTCATCAAAAGGCAATACAGCTCCAGCCCATTCTGCAAATCTTCCTTCTAATCCAATACTTATTGATGTTGGTATAAACCCTTGTGTAAATGTGTTTGCATTTCTTGTGTCAAGAATAAATGTTTTATCCTGCTTCATTAAGTTTTTAAATTCTAAAACACTTAAAGCCTTCATTCCTCTGTTTAAAACAGTTGTTAATGCATCATATCCTTCTTTATTAATTTTTACGTTTACCGGAAAATATTTTGGTGGCTCAGATAATCCATCAGTTACAGCAGTAATAAATTCTTCTTTTGTTTGAGGCTGTAATGCATAATTAGTTTGCTTTTGCTCACCAATGGTACTAAAGGTTTCTGCACCTAAATTTTTTCCACAACTGCTGCCCGGTCCATGTGCAGGATAAACGATTACATCATCTGCCAGTGGCATAATTTTTTTCTGTAACGAATCAAATAACATACCCGCCAAATCATCCATTGAAATATCGCCGCCCTGTGCTAAATCTGGCCGGCCCACATCACCAACAAATAAAGTGTCGCCTGTAAATATGCAATGGTCTTTTCCGTTTTCATCTCTTAATAAATAGCAAGAACTTTCAAACGTATGTCCGGGAGTGTGCAATACTTCAATGGTTAAAGCTCCAACTTTAAATTGGTCACCATCTTTTGCAATATGAACAGGTATTGAAGTAACCGTTTCAGGTCCATACACTATTGGAGCTCCTGTTTGTTGTGATAGATCAAGATGACCACTTACAAAATCGGCATGAAAATGGGTTTCAAAAATATATTTGATAGTAGCATTTCTTTCTTTTGCTAGTTGTACATACACTTCCACATCACGCAGCGGATCAATAATTGCACACTCTCCGTTGCTTTCAATATAATAAGCAGCTTCACTTATACAATTGGTATATAATTGCTGAATAAACATGTTCCTGAATTTCGGCAAAGGTAAGATAAACCAGCTATTTGAGTAAGGCTGTAAGGTAGATGGAACCTTATTTTAACAGGGCTAATATCACCTGTTTTACGTCTTCAATTCTTTGGGGGTTGATGGTGTACCAGATAAACTTACCCTCTCGTTTTGTTTTTACAAAACCTGCACGGCGTAATACCGCCAGATGTTGCGAAGCGACGGATTGCTCTAAAAACAAGTGGCCAAAAATTTCTGTAACAGTCACTTGTTTTTTTGTAAGTATAAATTGAAGAATTTGCTGCCTCAGTTTATGATTGATGGCTCTCAAAATAATAGCAGATTTTTTTAAAGCAAGCGCATTAGGCAACTCAATTTCTGAGTTAGTTTCATTAATTATATTTTCTGTAATTGTCATTTTTTTGCTGAGCGTAAAAATAATCATTTGCCATTAGCAAAATGAAATTCCTTTAGATAAAAAGGAGTGGCATAAGCAAGCGAACTAAATTCTTTTTTACCAAATGCATTCTGTGCTAATGGAATCATTGTGGCTGCATCCCACAGAATGGTTTCAAACACAGCGTTTTCATTTGTGCAAAGCTGTTGCCATTTTACTGCACCGTTACCAAAGAAAGCTATCTTTTTTTCTGAAAGTATTTCAGCAAAAGAATGTTCTGTAAGTATCATTGCTAGTGGAGTAAGTAAAGTTTTTAATTCTCTATTATACAAAGCAGTAAACACTTCCATTCTTCTGGCATCAATTAAAGGGCATAGATAATCTGTTGATTGCAATTGTTCTTTAGCTGCAACAGCCATTACATCTAAAGTGCCCAGTGTTATAAGCGGAATATTTAAAGCATAACAAAGTCCTTTTGCAGAGGCCATACTTACTCGCAGGCCTGTATAAGAACCCGGGCCATTTGTAACTGCTATTGCTGAAAGATCATTCATACTAATTGTAGATTCATTGAGTAGTTCTTTAATGGCCGGTTGTAAAAACGAAGCATGTTGTTTTTGCTCCACACATATTTTTTTTCCGAGAATTTTTTTTCCTTTTGCGAGAGCTACGGATGCAATACTTACTGATGAATCAATGCAAAGCAGAATGGGCTCACTCATAAATACTTTGTTTTAAAAGTAAAGCTGGTGTATATCGCTTTTCTTTTAGTGATAGTTTCAATAGTAATTCATAAACATTTTTTTGGCCAATAGCATTGCACCATTCAAATGGCCCCATCGGGTAATTGGTGCCAAGTTTCATTGCAATATCTATTTCTTCTTTAGTTGACACTTCTTCTTCTAAAGCAAGAAATGCTTCGTTAATGATTAATGAAATAATTCTTGCTGTAACAAAACCCACAATATCTTTTGTTTTTTGAAATGGAATTGAAAGTATAGAGAAAATTTGCTCAAAATTTTCAACTTGATTTTGTGGCATTGCAACTTCAACCAGATTTCTTTCCTCTTTGCAAGGCCAGTTATTAAAGCGTGCAATCGGTTCTGTTGTTATTTCTAATTCTTCTAGAGAGTAGAGTGTTGATGCAATGAGTACAGGTTGCAAAGTTGTTTTGTAGATTTCAATTCTTTGTGGATCTGATTCAAAATCAAAATCAATAATAACATCAGCTCCTTTAGCCATTGCAGGCTCAAATATTTTTTCTTGCCGAATAGTAACTCCGCTAAAAGGTATAGACTTACCCCATAAACGTTCTTTTGTATTTGAATTGCTGATGATGAGCAGATGCATAGCTGCAAAATAAAACCTTTCACTGCCAATTCAGTTACAAATTGAAATTAAAAAATTAAGTTTGTGCCATGGAAAAGAAAATCATCAACACAAGCAATGCTCCTGCACCAATTGGCCCATACAGCCAGGCAGTAATGGTAGGCAATATGCTTTTTTTAAGCGGACAGGTTTGTTTTGACCCTGCCACTTCTCAGCTAATGAATTCTGATATACCCACTGAAACGCATCAGGTAATGCACAACCTAAAAGCAGTGCTGCAGGAAGCTGGTTTCAGTTTTGCTAATGTTGTAAAGACCACTATTTTTCTAAGTGATATGAGTTATTTTAGTGAAGTAAATGAGGTTTATGGAAAATACTTTGAAGGCGATTTTCCTGCAAGAGAAACAGTAGCTGTAAAAACACTTCCCAGAAATGTAAATGTGGAAATAAGTATGATAGCGGTGAATTAATTGCATGAACAATTCTTATTCTTTGCTTAATCGAGCAGTTCCAGCTTCAACCCCATTTATCCATGTTACTAAATACATTCCTGTGGGCAAATGACTAATATTAATAATTGTTTGTTGCGATTGTGGTTTTGTATTAATTTTTTGAACAAGATTGCCCGAGAGGGTTGTGATTATAATATGAGCCTGCTTATTAGTAACCATTGGATGTTTTATAAATAACCAATTGCTTGATGGATTTGGATACAACTGAATGGAAATGGGGCTACGAATTGTGTCAATAAATGCTATGCTTTCAGTTAGTTTTAAACAGGAAAATGAAGCAGTCTTGGCATGTACATGGAAATAAATAAACAGGCTTAAAATAGCTAGACTTAGTTGTTTCATGGAATATTGAGTTGTAGTATTTGATGTTAACGAAAAAGGCTACAACTTTATTTCCTCATCATGAGTATCAAAAAAATGGTATTCTGTTAAATGATAGTTTGAATTGGCTCTTACAGTAATTTTCTGTTTGTACTTCCAGCTCCAGTTCATTCGTCTGGAAGGGAATCCTTTTTTGAGATAGGCTTCCATAATAGGGTGAACATCTACTGTGAGTTTGCCATGCTTCTGCATAACCAAGTAGCTGATATTTTTTTCAATTTCATCTTCTAATATTAACGCAGAAGAAACTTTGCCAGTGCCATTACAGCTTGAACAAACTTCTTGTGTATTGATATTTACTTCAGGCTTCATACGCTGCCTGGTAATTTGCATAAGCCCGAATTTTGAAATAGGAAGGATAGCATGCTTGGCTCTGTCTGGCTTCATCAACTCTTCCATTGCTTCGGCAAGTTTGCGCTTGTTCTCAGGCAACTTCATATCAATAAAATCAACAACGATGATACCGCCAATATCTCTCAATCTTAATTGACGGGATATTTCTTCTGCCGCTTCCAAATTGGTTTGCATAGCATTGTCTTCCTGATTGGCACTTACACTTTTGTAACCACTGTTTACATCAATTACATGCAAAGCTTCAGTATGCTCTACTATCAGATAAGCACCACTGGCGAGGTTGATTGTTTTTCCGAAAGAGGCTTTCACCTGTTTTGTTATTCCAAAGCTGTCAAAAATGGGTGAGCCGTTTTGATAGTAACTTACAATATCTGATTTATCAGGAGAAATTTTTTGAATGTAGGATAAAGCATCTTCATACATCGTTTTGTCATTCACTACCACTTTGTTGAAATCTGAGTTAAGTAAATCACGGAGGATGCTGGTAGTTTTATCCTGCTCTCCCAAAATTTTTGAAGGCGGTACAGCACTTTTTAAATTTGTTTGAATTTGATGCCAGGTAGCTACCAGGTTGTTGAGATCTTCGTGAAGCTCGGCTGTATTTTTTCCTTCGGCAGCAGTACGAACAATTACACCAAAGTTTTTTGGTTTGATAGCTTCAACAATTTTTTGTAACCGTTTGCGCTCATCGCTTGAATGTATTTTTCTTGAAACTGCTACAATATCATTAAAAGGAGTAATAACAACAAAACGGCCGGGCAATGAAATTTCGCAGCTTAGTCTTGGGCCTTTGGCGGCAATTGGTTCTTTTAAAATTTGAACCAATACATTTGGTTTGCCCCCAAGCACATCACTGATCTTTCCGGTTTTTACAATTTCAGTTTCGTTTTGAAACTTTCCAAAGTCAGGAATCCCTTCATTTTTATCAGCAATGGAGGCACTGGTAAATCTCAGAAGAGAACGTACATAAGGACTTAGGTCAGTATAATGCAGAAAACCGTCTTTTTCGAATCCTACATCCACAAATGCAGCATTCATACCCGGCACCAGTTTTTTTACTTTGCCTAAATATAAATCGCCTACTGTAAAACTTGCATCATGACTTTCCTGATGCAGCTCTACTAATTTTTTATCCTCTAAAAGGGCTATTTCCACCCCGGTTGGGGCAGCATTAATGATCAGTTCCTTGTTCACAAATTGCGTCGTTTAAGTAAAACCATCCTACCTCTCACCTGATCAGGAAGGAATATTCCGATAGCAGCATTTTACAAGTACAAGCAACCGATAATTTCTGCTTCGGGTATAATAATGAGAACAGAGCCCCGCTTCAAGGCGAGACTCCATAATAAAGAAGCTTATTTATTCTTCTTCTTATGACGGTTCTTTCTTAAACGCTTTTTACGTTTGTGTGTAGCAATCTTATGACGTTTTCTTTTTTTACCGCAAGGCATACTAAATGAGTTTACGTTTGTTAAATAATCTTGTTTTTTATAATGACTTAATGTGTTCTTCTATTTGTTTTATCATCTCTGCGTTTGGCTTAAATTTCTTTTCAGCTTCAAGTCGTTTGGTTGTTTCTAAAAAACGGGAGTACCATTTTTTTGCCGCAGCTTTATCTCCTGTTTGTTCGGTTGCATCTGCCAGGCGGAGCAATGCATCCAAGTTATCAGGCTCTAATTCCACCACTTTTGTAAAACGTTCTACTGCCTTTGGCCATTGGCTGCTGATGAAAGAACCTACACCCAGCATATATTGAGCAAATACATTGTTTGGATTTTTTTCTGCCACTTCCCTAATCAATCCAATCCCTTTCATCGGCGGTTCGCTTGCAGAAGCTGCTCCAAAAAAGTAGCAACTTCCTAAGCCAACTTTTGTTGAATCATTTGTGGGATTTAACTCCAATGCTTTTTCAAATAACTGCTTTGCTTCTTTCGCCATCCAAACTTTTAGCGGTTGTTCTTCAACTGTTTGAAGCTCCGTTAACAGCAAATGGGCAGCAAAGGTGCAGTTTTTCTCCGAACTTTCCAACTTAGAGGCCTCCCCAAGATATTTTATATAAGGTACAAAGGCGCCAATACTATCCATCCAAAAGCGGGAAAGTATCTTGTAGGTAGTTATTTGTTGATTTTTTACATCACCCCGTACCACACTGTTTTCCCACTCAGTTACTTTTTGTAGTTGTGCCGGGGTCAATCTTTTTTTTGCAATTCCCAGCATCGTATTAAAATCTAATTCAGTTACTGCCGCATTTGGGGCTTTGGGTTGTAACGGCTCAGGTGTGGAAGCTATAGGAACCGTTCTGCCAAAAAAGAACAAAAGAAAAACCGCAGCTGCTGCGGTTGAAATAAATATGATTTGTTGCCTGTTCAAAATAAATAAAGTTGAGGGGCAAAACTAAAGCAAGCAGATGACATATTAGAGAAAAGCTGCTGATCAACCGCCTGTGTACTGAGTTTTAACTTCCTGTACAAATTCCTTGGCTGGTTTAAATGCAGGAATGTAATGCTCAGGAATATGAACGGCTGTGTTTCTTTTAATATTACGGCCAATCTTTGCGGCTCTTTTTTTGGTTATAAAACTCCCAAAGCCACGTATGTAAATGTTTTGACCTGCGGCCAAAGAATCTTTTACTTCTTTAAACATAGTTTCAAGAGTAACCAATACATCTACTTTGGGAATTCCCGTTTTTTCTGAAATTTGATTTACAAGGTCTGCTTTTCTCATCTTATTTTTTTTTAAGTTTTTCAGGTGAATTTGTGATAATTCTAAAATAAAGATCAGTAAAAAAACTAAGAAATTAAAATTTTATTTTAGGTAACCTGTTGATTTTGAACCTTGAATGTTGGTTTATGGTAAGTAGATATATTTGCCCTTTATGAACACGGTTAATTCAAAATATTTTCAAACGAAGTTACTTTTATGGCACAGAACAATAAATAACAGAGATCTCCCGTGGAAAGAGGAGAAAGATGTGTACTTTATTTGGCTAAGTGAAATTATTTTGCAGCAAACCCGTGCTGCTCAAGGCTTAAAGTATTATGAACGTTTTGTAAAAGCCTATCCCACCATACAAAATTTGGCTAATGCGCCGCTTGAAGATGTTTATAAATTATGGGAAGGATTAGGTTATTACAACCGCTGCCGAAATTTACACGCTACATCTAAAAAAATTGTTTCGGAACTAAAAGGCCAATTTCCTAAAACGTACGAATCCTTACTTGAGCTAAAAGGAGTTGGTCCTTATACTGCATCTGCCATTGCCTCATTTGCTTATAATTTACCTCACGCAGTAGTTGATGGAAATGTGTTTCGGGTGCTATCCCGTTTTTTTGGAATTGAAGAAGCAACCGATTCAATAAAAGGGAAAAAGGTTTTTGAAAAACTGGCTACAGATTGTTTGGCAAAAAACACATCAGCAATTTACAATCAGGCCATTATGGATTTTGGAGCTACCATTTGTAAACCAGAGAACCCATTTTGTACAACCTGTATTATGAAACGCAAATGTTTTGCTTACCAAAATGATATGGTAGCAAGCCTGCCGTTTAAAGAAAAAAAAGTAAAACAGCGGCCCCGTTGGTTTGTCTACTATATTTTAAACAAAGAAGGAAAATTTGCAGTTCAAGAGAGAAAAGCAAAAGATGTTTGGCAGCATTTATTTGAATTTCCGCTCAAAGAATTTGGATCAGAAATAGAGTGGAAGAACTTTCTGAAAACAAAAGACAGCGTTTTGCTGCCAATTGATATTTTGACAGACAATTACAGGCTGCTCGGTATTACCAAAAATGTTTCTCAAAAATTATCGCATCAAACAATATATGCAGCAGGGGTGATGGTCTCGCTGCCATCAACAAAAACAAAAAAGCATTTACAGTTTGAATGGAAAACTGCTGCACAATTAAAAAAACTACCCTTCCCCCGAATCATTCATTTGTTATTTAACAATCAGGTTCTTGAATTATTTGCCCGGGTTGTTTGAAAGGTGAATAAAAAAAATGTAATTTAGGACTAAGCAATTTTCAATAATCAAATAGAAAACGAATTTCTATACTTAAACTTTAAATGTATGAGAGGAGTTAATCGTGTAATGCTTATCGGCAATCTTGGTAAAGACCCGGACGTACAGCAACTGGAAGGAAACATAGCAGTAGCAAAGTTTCCATTAGCTACCACAGAAACTTTTAAAGACAGAACGGGCAAGTTAGTAAGCCAAACTGAATGGCACACAGTAGTACTTTGGCGTGGCCTTGCAGAACTGGCTCAAAAATATTTGCATAAAGGGAGTTTGGTTTATATTGAAGGACGTTTAAAAACCAGAAGCTGGGAAGATAAAGAAAATGTAAAAAAATTCTCAACTGAAATAATTGGCGACAATTTAATTATGCTTGATAAACGGGCAGATGCAATAACAAAACCCGAGCAGCATGATACACCCGGCGGTTATACAGACGACCTGCCTCCCATTGGAGAACCTGCCGATGATTTACCTTTTTAAATCATTGCCGCCTGAAACCCTATTTTTGCGATAGGGTTATTGTTTATTAAAACCATTTGCATTGGATTACTTGTTGTATCATTTTTCTTTTCTTTTGTTTTTAAAACCGCTACTGCTGCTTATTGCAGGCCAAGGCTTACCTGTGCTGGTAATACTGTTTCTTGTGCTGATGTTTTTTTCTTTTATTGTAAGTGGCTCTGAAGTTGCTTTTTTCTCTTTGCAGTACAAGGATATTAATATGCTCAAAACAAAGCCGGATGATGCAGCAAGGCGTGTAATAAATTTATTAGAAGAGCCCAAGGTTTTAATGGGCAGTTTATTAACGGCTAATACCTTTTTTAATCTCGGTATTATCCTTATCTCCAATTTTTTAATTGATGATTTGTTTGATTTGCACAAGCATCAGTTATTCTGGGTAGAGTTTACTATAAAGGCATTTGCAATAACAGCAATCATTTTATTGTTTTGTGAAATATTGCCAAAAGTATGGGCATCCCACAACAACTTATATTTTGCTTTTCTTGCTGGGTGGTGGGTTGATTCTATAGTGTTACCAATTTTTAAATCAATAGGTCAATGGCTGGCCGGTTACTCTGACGGTATAGAAAAAAGATTAACTAAATATCAAACATCAACCTTAAAAGCAGATGAGCTGGATTATGCAATTGACTTAATGAGTGAAGAAGAAGCAACAATTGAAGAAAAAAAAATCCTGAAAGGCATACAAAAGTTTAGCAATATAACAGTTAAACAAATTATGCGTTCCCGGTTAGATGTAAGTGGTATTGAATTCAACGCATCGTTTGCTGATGTTATTAAACGGGTGGAAGAGTTGCATTACAGCCGCTTGCCTGTTTACAAACAAACTTTAGATGAAGTGGTTGGCACCATTCAAACAAAAGATTTATTACAGTACATTGATGAAGCAGATCATTACAACTGGCACCATTTAATGAGGGCTCCTTTTTTTGTACCTGAGCAAAAGCTGATAGATGATTTACTCAAGGAGTTTCAGCAAAAACGCATGCACTTTGCCGTGGTGGTAGATGAGTTTGGAGGCACCAGCGGTATTGTAACCATGGAAGATATATTAGAAGAAATTATTGGAGAAATAAAAGACGAGTTTGATGAAGAAGATACCATCAACAAAAAATTAGACGACTTCAATTATTTGTTTGAAGGTAAAACAGTAATTCATGATGTATGTAAAACTATAAACCTGCCACTTGAAACATTTGAAAAAGTAAGAGGCGAAAGCGAATCTTTAGCAGGGCTGGTATTAGAACTTGCAGAACGACTGCCCAAAACAAATGATATAGTAGAAGTTGGCGATTTTATGTTTACAGTAATAGAAGTAAGCCGTAATAGAATTGAAAAAGTGAAAGTAACTATCAAACCCACCAAATAAAATATGCAACTGTTGAAAGCATGCATCTGTTTTTTCGCCGCTTCATTACTTCTTGTTTTTACTTATTCCTGTAATTCAGATTCAATACCCAAGCCAAAAGGGTATTTCGCCATTGAACTGCCGCAAAAAAAGTATTTGCTTTTTGATAAGCCCGGATATCCTTATACGTTTGAGTATCCTGTTTACGGAAATGTAATAAAAGACAGCACCTTTTTTGACGACAAACCCGAAAATGATTATTGGGTGAATATTGATTTCCCGGCATTTGAAGGGAGATTGCATCTTAGTTATAAAGCCATTGGCAGAAATGAATTTAACAAGCTGGTTGATGATGCGTTTAAGATGACAGACAAGCACAGTTTAAAAGCATCTTCTATTGATGAAATTCCTGTAAGTGGCGGCACGGGTGTTACCGGTTTTATTTTTGATGTGGGCGGCAATGCTGCTACCGGCAAACAGTTTTTTGTTACAGACAGTACCACCCATTTTTTAAGAGGCGCATTGTATTTCAACTCTTCTCCCAATTATGATTCCATACAACCTGTGGAGCAGTTTTTATATAAAGACATGCAACACATTATTCAAACATTGAAATGGCGGAAATAAAATTCTTCAATCTTTTACACCCATAACCACTCTTATCTTTACATCATGATTGTTATTGATAATATTTATGTGAGCGATGAGGTGGTGGAAGAACAGTTTGTATGCGACCTTAACAAATGCAAAGGCGGCTGTTGTATAGATGGTGATGCGGGTGCTCCATTAACAGATGAGGAAATGAAAGAGGTGAATAATGCTTATGATGACGTAAAGCATTTACTTACTAATGAAGCGATACAAATAATAGAGCAGGAAGGAAACTATGTGTACGACCGTGAATTTGGATGGGTTACTCCCACAATCAGTAATGGAATGTGTGTGTATGGATTGGTTGATGAAAGCGGAATTGTAAAATGTTCTTTTGAGCAGGTGTACAATGAAGGAAAAACTAAGTGGAAGAAACCTATCTCCTGTCATCTGTATCCCATAAAAATCAGCAAGAGCAAATTAACGAATCAGGAGTATGTAAATTATGAACCAAGAGACCCCATGTGTAACCCCGGTTGTGCATTGGGGCAAAAACTAAAAGTACCTGCTTATGTTTTTTTAAAAGGTGCATTGATCAGAAAATATGGGCAAGATTTTTACGAAGTGCTGTCACAAATTGCAGATGAATATTATCAACCAAAGCAAACAAACAAGTAATTTTATTCAATGAGTGAATCAGCTTCTACATTTTTAGCCAAGAGTACAATTAAGTCTGGTGATTTGGAACACAGACGTAAAATTAATTTCAACATTGGTAAGTACAATGCAAAAGTGCCTGAGGGCAAGCAACAGTTTACACAAATGCTTACTGCCCGTGAACGTGCAAAAAATGTAAAGTGGCGTGCCTTGGAAACACTGGATCAGCAACTGGAAGAGTTTGAACTGCAGTTTACCCGACGTGGTGGAAAAGTAATTTGGGCAGAAACTGCACAGCAGGCTTGTGATGAGATTTTAAAAATTTGCAAAGCAAGAAATTGTAAAACGTTGGTGAAGAGCAAGAGCATGGTAACAGAAGAAATTCATCTCAATGATGTTTTAGAAAAAAATGGGATTGAAAGTGTAGAGACTGATCTTGGCGAGTATATTCAGCAGTTAGATGGTGAAGCTCCTTATCATATTGTTACACCTGCCATGCATAAAAGCAAAGAAGATGTGGCCAAACTCTTTGCTGAAAAATTAGGTACAGATCCCAAAGCAACACCTGAACAACTTACATTGGTTGCAAGAAAAATATTAAGGGAAAAATATGTGCAGGCAGAAGTGGGTGTAACAGGAGCCAATTTTATTTTAGCCGATGTGGGCGGTATAGCTATTACAGAAAATGAAGGCAATGCAAGATTAAGCTGCGCTTTCCCTAAAACACATATTGTAATTGTTGGTATTGAAAAAATGCTGCCGGGCATTAATGATCTTGGTTTGTTTTGGCCATTACTTGCAACGTATGGTACAGGGCAACAGGTAACAGTTTATAACAGCATTGTTCTTGGACCAAAACAAAAAGAAGAAGTTGATGGGCCCGAAGAAATGTTTGTAATCTTGCTAGACAATGGAAGAACAAATGTGTTAAAGAACCCTGCAACAAGAGAAAGTTTGTATTGCATTCGCTGCGGTGCCTGTTTAAATGCATGTCCTGTTTATAAAAATATTGGCGGCCATAGTTACGGAGCCACATATAGCGGACCTATTGGAAAAGTTATAACTCCACACTTGCAGGATATGGGTGAGTATAAACATTTGAGTTATGCATCCTCTCTTTGCGGCAACTGCACAGAAGTTTGTCCGGTGCGGATTAATATACATGAACTGTTACTTGAAAACAGGCATGAAGCTGTGGAGCAGGGCTATTCATCATTTGCTGAACGGATGGCCTGGAAAGTTTGGAAACAAGCATCACTTAGCAGAAAAATGATGAATACAGGCAGCAGTAAAATTAAAAACTTTGTTGTAAACCGGTTTGTAAAAGAATGGACTAAACACAGAGGTGATTTGCATTTTCCTGATAAGAGCTTTAATGAATTATGGAAGGAGCAAAGAGAGCGTTATTAGTAAATGCTTATTTACACGCCACATACCACCACACGTATTGAATACATTTTTCAATATTTTAAAGAAAAATTATTTGCTGATGTTGAAATAACTAATGACGCAGAATATTTCAAGGCATATAAAAATGAAAAACTGAATTACAGTGCTGAGCGGATTTGTAATGATGAGTTTTATATTCAATCAACAGGATTGTTACATGAGCATACAATAAAAAAACAAACTGTATTGTGTTTTGAATGGTATCAAACCAAAGCGTTCTTTAAAACAGAAGATGATTTAGGGTTTGATATTTTCTCAGTAACATTTTATTTTCTAAGCCGCTACGAAGAGTATTTAGAGTATGAGCCAGATGAATACGGCAGGTATGCTCACTGGAATTCACTTGCATGGAAAGAAGGATTTTTAAATAAACCTTTAGTTGATATTTGGGTAAGCAAATTCAGGAATGAACTTAGCAATCGTTTCCCAACTATCAACTGCAAACTATCAACTATTAAATTCATACCCACTTACGATATTGATATTGCATGGAGTTTTAAACATAAAGGTTTTTGGAGAAATCTCGCTGCATCTCTAATGAAACCATCAACAATTTTACAGAGAGTAAAAGTGCTGTCGGGAAAAGCAAAAGACCCATTTGACTCTTTCGATTGGCTTACACAATTTCATAGCATCAATAAATTAAAACCCATTTTCTTTTTTTTAGTTGCGAAAGAAAGAAATGAATTGGATAAAAATATCCTGCCAAACAAAATAGAATTGCAACAACTTATTCAGCAAACAAAACAAGCAGTAGAAATTGGCTTGCATCCTTCTGTTCAAAGTAATACAGTAAAGGAGTTTTTACCAAGTGAAAAAAATACGTTGCAACAAATTATAAAATCATCCATCACCAAAAGCAGGCATCATTATTTAAAATTCTATCTGCCTCATACCTACCGGGGGTTGATTGCAGCAGGAATAACAGATGAGTACAGTATGGGCTATGGAACAGCAAATGGGTTTCGTGCATCCACATCCAATTCTTTTTTGTGGTATGATTTGGAAAAAGAAGAAACTACTTCTTTACGAATTCATCCCTTTGCGTTTATGGAAGCCAATAGTTTTTATGAATTGCATCACCCCCCATCTCAGGCTTTAGAAGAATTAAAGCAATTGCTTACTGAAGTGAAAAATGTAAACGGAACATTCATCACTATTTTTCACAATCAATTTTTAGGAACAGATAAAATGTTTGAAGGCTGGAGAGAGATGTATGAGGAGTTTGTTATGTTTACGAAGGAGACATCTGTCACCATCAGTACTACAGATTAACAGATTCCTCGTTCCTCGGAATGACAATACAATTACTTTTCATTCTTCGATTTTTCCAACAGCTGCATCAACTCTTTTATTTCCGGATCGCTTAAGTAACGCCATTTACCAAGAGGAATAGTACCAAGCTGAATATGCATAATGCGTACACGTCTTAATAACACAACTTCATAATCAAACACTTCACACATTCTTCTTATCTGCCTGTTTAATCCCTGCTTTAAAATAATTGAAAATGTTTTTCCGCTCAGCGTTCTTACTTTGCAGGGCAGCGTTGTAGTATCAAATATAGGTACGCCTTTACTCATTTTTGCAGCAAAGTCGGGAGTTAGCTTTTTGTTTACAGTTACGATGTATTCTTTTTCATGCTCATTCCCGGCACGCAGAATTTTATTCACAATGTCGCCATTGTTTGTAAGAAAAATTAAACCTTCAGAATCTTTATCTAATCTGCCAATAGGGAAAATGCGTTTGGGATGATTTATAAAGCGGATGATATTGGTTCTGTCTTTTTCATCGGTAGTAGATGTTACATTCACAGGTTTATTAAAAGCAATGATAAACTGATCTTGTTTTTGCGTTGTTTTTACTTTCAGTAATTCATCATCAATATGAATTTTATCTTTTGCAGAAACTCTTGCACCAGACCGAGCAATTTTTCCGTTTACTGCTACACGGCCCTGCTCAATAAGTTTATCAGCTTCTCTGCGGGAGCAGTAACCTGTGGCACTGATGTATTTGTTAAGGCTGGTTTTTTCTTCTTGCATTTTTTTAAAAAGTAAAAGCGTACTAATTATCCATCACATCTCTTTGTTCAGCAGCAGGCTTTTTAAACGCTTTGTTTACCATAAATACACCATACAAAGTTACCAGTCCGCCTATGATTAATATAGTCGTGAGTTTTTCATCAAAAATAAATGCTCCGAGCAGTACGGCTACTACCGGATTAATGTAAGCATAAATACTAGCTTGCTCAGTAGGTAAATTTTGCAGCGAATACAAATAGCAAACAAAAGCGATAATAGATCCGAAAATAACAAGGTAGGCAATGGCCAGCCATGATTGATAAGGAATTTCAGTAATCGGCAAATAATTTTTATCAAATGCTGATACACCAAATAATGTAGCTCCGGCAATAATCATTTGAAAACCTAAACCAAAGTAGGGATTAAACTTTGCTGCGTGTTTTTTTGTGTATAGCGATCCAAAGGCCCATGTCCAGGTAGCAATAATGGAAAGCATAATTCCAAAACGAAAATCAGGCTTTAAAAAATCTGCCAGATGCTCATAAAAAATAATACATACACCACCAAAACCAAGCAGCAAACCAATAATTGCTTTTGTTGGAATTTTTTCTTTACCTGAAAACAAACTAATAATAACCAGCCACAATGGAAAAATAGCACCGATGATTGAAGCAAGTCCTGCAGGAATAAATTTTACTCCCCAAGTGCTTAAACCATTGCTGCAAACAAAATTTAAAAAAGCAAGTATAACTAATGGAACTAAGTCTTTGAGCTTTGGAAGTGCAGAGCCTTTAATAAAAAAGAACAGAAGATAGCAGGCACCGCCAATTAATTGCCTGATGCCTGCAAGCTGCAAAGCGGGCATGTGCTTAACTCCTTCTTTTGATGCAAGCCATGTAGTGCCCCATAAGATACTTACAATAGCTAATGCAAAAATTGCTTTTGCTCTTGTACCTTTTTTGTGAATAGTTAACGGATTAAAGGCTGATAAACTTTTTACAGCATCAGTAGAATAACTAACCGCTTTATTGAAATCTGGTTTACGCATTAATGTTTAAAATGCCTCATTCCTGTAATTACCATTGCTAAATTATTTTGTTTGCAATACTCAATAGAATCATTATCACGAATAGAACCACCCGGCTGAATAAATGCAGTTATACCTGCTTCATGCCCTAATTGCACGCAATCATTAAACGGGAAAAATGCATCGCTTGCCATAACAGCACCATTCAAATCAAAATTAAATTGCTTTGCTTTTTCAACTGACTGGCGTAAGGAATCTATCCTGCTTGTTTGGCCGCAACCCTTGCCCACCAATTGTTTATTCTTTACTAAAGCAATAGCATTGCTTTTTAAATGTTTGCAAACAAGATTTGCAAATTCAAGGTCTTCCTTTTCTGAAGCAGTAGTTTCTCTGTCACCTGCTTCTTTCCATTCAATATAACTTCCTTCATCTGTTTGCTGAACCAGTACTCCATTCAATATTGATTTGTATTGTTCTTTTGAGGTCGGCTGATTTTTTAATTGCAGTAAGATGCGGTTCTTTTTTGATTTTAAAACGTCCAAAGCATCTGCAGTAAATGAGGGAGCGAGTAATACTTCAAAGAAAATTTCGTTAATAGCTTCAGCAGTTGCTTTGTCTATTTCTTTATTACAAACCAGCACCCCACCAAATGCACTTTCAAAATCGCCGGCCAAAGCGGCTTCCCAGCTTTCTATTACAGTTGGGCGTTGTGCTGCTCCGCACACATTTGTGTGTTTAATAATTCCAAAAGTTGTTTGGGAGAATTCTTTGATTAATTGCATCGCAGCATCCACATCAACCAAATTATTATAAGAAAGTTCTTTTCCATTTAGCTGTGTAAATAATTCATCTAGGTTGCCATAGAACCTTGCTGCTTGATGCGGGTTTTCTCCATAACGCATTACCTTTTCTTCTTTGTTGAAAGGTGTTGCAATTGCTGATTGATGAAAATAATTTGAAATAGCAGTATCATAAGCAGTACACACATCAAATGCTTTTATTGCAAATGATCTGCGTTGCTCTAATGAAGTTTCTCCATTTTGATTTCTGAGTAGTTCTTCCAGCAAAGCGTATTCTTTTTTAGCAGCAAGTACTGTTACATCTTTATGATTTTTTGCAGCAGCACGAATCATGGATGGGCCGCCAATATCAATTTTTTCAATAATTAAATTTTCATCAGTTGTAGAAGCAACAGTTTCTTCAAACGGGTACAAATCAACAATTACCAAATCAAGTTCAGGAATATTGTATTGTTTCATTTCATCTATGTGCTGTGCATCATCCCGTTTACCAAGAATGCCGCCAAACACAGATGGATGCAACGTTTTTACTCTTCCGCCAAGAATAGATGGATGGCTTGTAAGATTTTCTACTGCTATTACGGGAATGCCTAGCTTTTCAATAAAAGCCTGTGTGCCCCCTGTTGAGTAAATGGTTACATTTTGTTGATGTAATAGCTGAACCAATGAATCAAGTCCATCTTTGTAAAAAACAGATATTAATGCCGATTGAATTTTTTTCATATTTCCGAATAATTTGAGATTACCACTTAAAGCACAACAACATAGAAGTTATGGCTTAGCACCTTTGTGCATTAGCGGTAAAAATTAGAAGCCGCAAAGGTAGCGGTCTAAAGGTTCATTACAAAAGCACCTTGTTCACCTGTGTGGAAATAATTTACTTGCAAACGTTGGCAATCTTTTTTCCAGAGATTTACTTTCCATTGAGGGTTGGAACTGTCGAAAATAATGAGTGTACAATCGAAGGTTTTTAATAGATTTTCTATGTACAGTTTTGGGTTTTTAGAAATAATAACTGCATCAGCTTTTATTCTGCTTTCTCCGGAAGTAAAACGATAGGATTGATTAATGAGAACTATGTTCTTTCCGTTGATGACAAAAGTATTTTGATTGTTTGGGCTAACAGGATGCTGATAGGTCCTGAAAAATATTCTGGAAGGTTTGAGATGAAAATTTCTCAGAAAACCATCCTGCAGCAAATCAGCATCACCTGTAAAATGATATTGATTGCTAACCATAAAATCAATGGCTGTGTGCTGCGATAAATTATACACAACCAGTTTTTCTTGCTTTTTTGTTTTATACATGTAAAAGCTTTGCAGCGAAAAGAATAATACCAAAAAGCACAGACTCCATTTTAATGCCATGCTTTTTTTCTGAAGTAGCCAAATGCCTGCCGCAGCAATAAAAGCATACAATAAAACAGTTTGTACAGGAGTGTGCTGTATGCCATCTGTTACTGCAAATGAAAACGTATCAACCCAGGTAATAAAACTGTTCATCCAGTTTAAAAAGTAACTCAGCAATAAACCAATAAATGCAGCCACAGCAGGAAAGAATGAAACTGCAATTAATAAAATTTCTCCAAACAAAATAAAACTGCTTAGTGGAACTGCTACAAAATTTGTAATTAAAAATAAATTCGGTGCCTGATGAAAATGATACATACAAAGTGGCAGTGTAAGAATTTGTGCTGAAAGAGTAACCGCATTCAACTGCCAGGCTTTATCTAATAGTTTATTTTGAAATGAAAACCAGTTATAAATGGGTTTCATAAACAGCACAATGCTTAGTACCGCAGCGTATGAAAGTTGAAAGCCAACATCCCACAATAGAAACGGATTGTAACAAAGCATTAAAAAAGCAGAGGCAGCCATGCTGTTGTAAATGTTTCCTTTCTTATTAAGCAAATCTCCAAAGCCAATAGCCGTAAACATGATAGCTGCCCGTACAACTGATGCACCTGCACCTGTAAGTAAACTAAAAATCCAAAGAAGTGAAATGGCAAGTACAGGTTTCAGCCATTTGAGTTGTTTGGTTTTATCAAGTGGCTTTAATAAAAATAGCAAGAGCCAATAAATTAAACCAAGATGTAAACCGCTGATTGCAATTACATGTACTACACCTGTATTGCTATATGCTTGTACCAAGTCTCTGTCTAAATCATCACGGTAGCCAATAAGCAAAGCTTCTGCCACGCTAACTTCTTGCTCTCCTTTAATGTGCTGCCGCAAAACTTTTAATATATAAGCTTTGGTAGTAAACAACCAATTGTAAAAACCCGATGACTGTGTTTTGGTTAAAACAACATAATCTCCTGTTTTTAAAAACAGCTGGTGCGTAATTTCATTAAAGAGTGCATAACGTTTGTAATCAAAACCTCCGGGATTATTTGCATTTTTAATTTCAGGAATAAATCTGTTGGTAGCTATGATGCTGCCGTAGTTTAAAGCAGGTGGTACACTGTCTTTCTTAAAATAAATAATGAGTTTCCCTTTTGCGGCTACTGCTTTTTTGTTTTGATGAACAGATACAAATTCTGCCAGTGCTTTGAAGGATTTTTCTTTTTCACTCAATGGTTCAAGCAAACGTATTTGTACAATATCTTTTTCTTTATAGATATTTCCTACCCATTGCTGCTGCTGATTGATTTGTTTAAACCATGTAAGTGATATACCAATACCAATACTTATGAGTGTAATAAAACAGCCGGGCATCCATCTGCTGAAAAATCGTTTCTTTTCATTGCTTAGTAAAAAAATAAGCAGAAATGGAATTGCTGCCCCTAAAAAAAGCAAACCCATCTTCCAGTGCAATGAAAAATTCCAACTGCAAATGATGCCAGCAGCAAACGGAATGAGCAGCCGCAGAAAAGGAATGTTTTTCCAAATGGGGATCATGGGTTCATGGTGTGTACATCAAGATACAAAAGAGTGTGAGAAATGCAAATGGTTTTTTATTCTCTCAATAAAGCTTACAAAAAAAGCCCCGCATTTGCAGGGCTGAATAGTTTAAGATAAAATTATTTACTCAGGTACATACTTCTATCCTTATACAACTGACGGAAATAAGGATCTCTCAAATCTTTTATAAAACGAATTGCTTCACCTGTACTTTTCATTTCCGGCCCCAACTCTTTATTTACATTTGGGAATTTATTAAAACTAAATACCGGCTCTTTTATAGCAAAACCTTTTAATTGTTTTTCATATGTAAAATCAGTAAGCTTGTTTTCGCCCAGCATAATTTTCGTGGCAATATTGAGATAAGGTATTTGATAGGCTTTTGCAATAAACGGAGTGGTGCGGCTGGCTCTCGGGTTTGCTTCAATTACAAACACATTGCCATCTTTAATTGCAAACTGAATATTAATAAGTCCTTTGATGTTTAAAGCAACTGCAATTCGTTTTGCATAATCTCTCATGGTAGTAACAACCAATGGAGTTAAATTAAACTCAGGTAATACAGCATGACTATCGCCGCTATGAATACCTGCCGGTTCAATATGCTCCATCACACCCATTACATGAAAATTTTCACCATCATAAATGGCATCAATTTCTGCTTCCTGGCAACGATCTAAAAAATGATCAATTAAAATTTTATTGCCGGGCAAATGCTTGAGCAAACTCAACACTGCTTTTTCAAGTTCATCTTCATTAATTACAATCCGCATTCTTTGTCCGCCCAAAACATAACTGGGACGAACAAGTACAGGATAGCCCACTTCTTTGGCCACTTCCATTGCATCATCAGTTGAAAAAGCAGTACCATAATTTGGATAAGGAATTTCCAACTCTTTCAGCAAATCACTAAAGCGGCCACGGTCTTCAGCAATATCCATACTGTCGAAGGAAGTACCAATGATTCTGATTCCTCTTTCGTGTAAACGTTTTGAAAGTTTGAGTGCAGTTTGTCCCCCAAGCTGAACGATGACGCCATAAGGTTGTTCCAGTTCAATAATTTCCCAAAGATGCTCCCAATATACCGGCTCAAAATAAAGTTTATCGGCCATATCAAAATCGGTACTTACTGTTTCAGGGTTACAGTTTACCATAATTGCTTCATAACCGCACTCTTTTATAGCCAGCAAACCATGCACACAGCAATAGTCAAATTCAATACCCTGACCAATACGGTTTGGGCCGCTGCCGAGAACGATGATTTTTTTACGTTGAGATGGGATGGATTCGTTGTGAAGTACTGTATTTGCCATTGGGTGCAAAGGTAAGGGGCAGCAGAAATTTGCAAAAAGAATTTCAGCAACTGCAAAAAAATTAGGGAAAGGGTTTCAGCACTTTTAGTAAAGTAATTCCGTTTTGAGATACTTTAAAAGAGCTGTCTGCGAAGCCCTGAATTTGAGGTAACATGTTCTGCGTTTCCGGGGTTACTACAATAAAGTCTACATCATAGTTTGTAAGAATTCGTTTTCTTTCTGCATCAGTTGCGGTGGTAAAGAATTTTTGAATATTGTTGAGGCGATCCGCATTATCTGTAATCCAATAGGCCGGATAGTGAGAAGCGATGACTCTTGCACCAGTTGTGGGAATGAAAAAATTAATTCCTTTGTTTCCTAAAACAATATCTCCCTGAGTTATATAATTTTTTAAAAATTCAGCTCTATGCGCCATCTCTGCTTGACTCATTGGCTTTTTTGTATTTGTTGTTCTGCTAATGTATTCTTTGTGTGATGTTGTTACTATTGTAACTTTTTGTTTCAACGAAGAATATATAAAAGGAGAACATGCAAGAAACACAGCTGCAAAAATGAGACGTTGTTTAAATGATGAAAAATTCAGCAACACATAGCGAATTAAAAAAAGATATGCATAGATTGTTATAAAGGACAATACTCTTCCAAAGCCAAAAGATTCAGAAAAAAAGCCGTAGACAAAAAAGGCAACTAAAAAAAACGCAGCCAGAAACAGAGGTAGTTCCTGTCTGAACGTATTAAGCAAATCCTTTTTTAGTAATAAAAGAAAAATAGCAAAGGGATATAATTTATATAGTAAGGATGAATAAAGCTCTCTGCTATCTGAGTGAAACTGATTGCCGGGGCTTACATAAGTTATAAGGGAGTAAAAAGGGTAGTAACTCCATACGGCAGCCATTGCAAATGGCAAACAGAGTAAGCAAGTGGCAGCAAATCCATCAAACAAAAATTGTCTTGTATTGAATAGAGATTGCGACAGATGCCTTTTAAAAAATACAAACAGAAAAAGTGATGCTGCAAACAGATAGGTTAACGGATGTGTAAGTAAAGCTGCCCATAAAATAAGTACAGTACTTACCAAAAGCACTATTTTTTTAAGTAGGGAGTGCTTTTTATTTAGGACTAAAAAAAAGAGGTAGCCAGAAAAAATGGAACAAATAAAACTAAATGTTGATGGGTACGACAGAAGAAACGGAAACGCATCAAAATGAAAGAAAGAACTGAAATTTGATGGGCGCACGCCATTAAAGAACAGAATAAAAAGAAACAAAAGAGTAAATGATTTCCATTTATTTGGTAACGAGTTTAAAAACATCTGTACTAGAAAATACACTGATACAAAAAATAAGAACAAGTTAATAAGAACAGTAGCATTAAGAATTTGAGTAATTGAAACAGCAAGATAATGTGCTATCAATCCCAGTAAAACAAGATAAGGTGAGAAAAAGGCATGAGGCCGTTGAGCATTAAGTACTGGATGCGATGGATGAAACGGGTGTACAGAAAGTTCTGTAAGCACACTTTTGTGTTCCCAATAATCTCCTGCCCAGGGTTTATGAATAATAAAAATAATTTGGAGTACTGCAAGAAATATGCAAACAATAATTGCCGCTATCTTCCATGGGTTTATTGTACTGCTTTTCATTATTTTAAGAAAGTAAAAGATGAATCAGTCCTCAGCCCTTACTCAAACGTACTGTAATAATAAGGCGTCTTTGCTTCAAACTCTGCACTGCAGGTATCTACCATTTTATAAACTCTGGTAATACCCCATGCTTTTCTTTTTTCATACAGTTCATCTTCACTGGCATCTTCTTTCATAATACGGCAAATCTGTTCATCGCCAAAACCCATTCTCTTGGCTTCACGCAACAAACTTTCAGGAAGTGATTGCATATCATGCTTTATCAATTCTTTTTCCATGTTTACTATGTCCTGTATCTGATAAATAAACCACCGATCAATACGTGTAGCTTCTACAATTGTTTTTACACTCACACCCGCCATCAATGCATCTTTAATTCGAAAAATGCGATCCCATTTAGGAATCTTGATATACTCAATCAACTCTTCCGCATGTTTTACACTTTGTCCGTAATAACCTAAACCAACTGCATTGTTTTCCAAACTCTGACATGCTTTTTGAATAGCCTCAGTAAAACTTCTGCCAATAGCCATTACCTCACCTACACTTTTCATTTGCAAACCAAGTGTATCATTTGCTCCTTTAAACTTATCAAAATTCCAACGGGGCATTTTTACAATTACATAATCCAGCGCCGGTTCAAAATAAGCAGAAGTGGTTTGTGTGATTTGATTTTTTAATTCATCCAATGTGTAACCGATGGCCAGCTTAGCTGCAACTTTTGCAATTGGATAACCAGTTGCTTTACTAGCCAATGCTGAAGAGCGGCTCACTCTCGGGTTAATTTCTACTGTAATAATATCTTCTGTTTCCGGGTTAATGGCAAACTGCACATTACATCCGCCGGCAAAATTTCCCAGGCTACGCATCATTAAAATGGCCATGTTACGCATTCTCTGAAAAGCAGTATCACTCAGTGTCATAGCAGGAGCCACAGTAATGCTGTCGCCGGTATGTACACCCATCGGGTCAAAATTTTCAACTGTACAAATGATTACAACATTGTCATTTTTATCACGCAATAATTCCAGTTCAAATTCTTTCCAGCCCAATAATGCTTTTTCAACCAGCACTTCATGTATAGGGCTTGCCTTTAAACCTCTGTCGAGTGCTGCATCTAATTCATCTTTATGAAAAACAATACTTCCCCCTGTACCTCCTAATGTAAACGATGGACGAATCACCAATGGAATACCACATTCCTGTGCAAACTCTTTTCCTTCCAGCATGGAATTAGCGGTCCTTGATGGCGGAACAGGTACACCAATTTTTATCATTAGCTGGCGAAATTTTTCCCGGTCTTCAGCGGTATCAATGGCCTTTACATCCACCCCAATCAAGCGGCAATTGTATTTTTCCCACACACCCAATTCATCAGCTTCTTTGCAAAGGTTTAGGGCTGTTTGCCCGCCCATTGTTGGCAATACCGCATCAATTTGATTCTCTTCTAAAATTTGTTCAATACTTTCCACAGTTAATGGCAACAGATAAACCCGATCGGCCATCATCGGATCTGTCATAATTGTTGCCGGGTTGCTGTTGATAAGGATCACTTTAATTCCTTCTTCACGCAAACTTCTTGCAGCCTGGCTTCCTGCATAATCAAACTCACAGGCCTGGCCAATGATGATTGGGCCGCTGCCGATTATCAAAATTGATTTTATGGAATTATCTTTTGGCATAGTGTAGATTTGGCTGCAAAAATATAGGAATGGAAGCAGTTTAAAGGAGAGATTTTTTGCAACTATTTATACCTAATATTATCTAGTTAATGATTCATATACCATGTGCTACTTTTATATCATTCAACTACTCTTAAGTCGTGTGGCATCACAATCAAAAGATATAAATAAAAGATAACGTTTCCATTTGTTGTACACTCATCATATTTTCCTAAATTGTATGAGAATAGAAACATTTTAAAGACACTTCAAAACTGAAACTATGCGGTTAATCTTTACACTTCTTTTTTTTACTTTTATTTCTTCTTCACTTATAGCGCAGTTTTCACAACAAACCGAAGCTGCCTTTATTGAAAACAAAGGACAGGTTGTAGATCAAAATGAAAAAGCTAATATAAAAGTACTTTATGTATTACCATTGAAAGGGATGAATGTACAGTTAACCAAAAACGGATTTGGGTATGATACATATATTCCTGATGAAAAGCAGAGTCTTTCCTACCGAAAATCGGGAAGAAAAAGCTTTTTTGATCGACTTACAAAATCAGAAAAAAAACAAATACCCACTTTTTTTAAATTTCACCGGGTTGATATTGAATTTGAAGGTGCCAACCCAAATCCTCAGATAACAGCCGGCGATGCTTGTTCAGATTATTTCAATTATATTACTGTTACAAATGAAACAGTACATGTAAAGCGTTACAAAAAACTCGTTTACAAAAATCTGTACAACGGCATTGATCTGGAATTGATTGCCGGTATAAAACATGACATTCCATTTGAATACAACTTTATTGTTCATCCTGGAGCCGATTTAGAGCAAATAAGAATTAAATACAACGGAGCCTTTTCTTATAAACTTTCAGCAAAAAATTCAATTCTCTTAGAACTGGCTCATGGTATCCTTGAAGAAAAAATCCCGTTGAGCTATGAGGCAGGAACTGGAAAGAAAGTAAAAGTCAGATATATTCAAAAAGAGCAGTCCACCTTTGGGTTTAAATCCACAAAATATAACCGTAACAATATCTTAATTATTGATCCTACGCCGGAACGTACATGGGCTACTTATTATGGGGGTGAAGGAACAGAATTTTTTAATAACGATTTTGCTACATCTTTAGCAAGAGATGCCAGTGGCAATATTTATATATGCGGCAGCACAAGTAGCGCTACAAATATCGCCACAGCAGGATCACATCAGGCTACTGTAGGCAATATAGATGCTTATCTGGCTAAATTTAACAGCAGTGGTGTTCGCCAGTGGGCAACATACTATGGCGGGGCTTCAACTGAGTATGGTAATTCTGTTGCTGTTGATGGCTCAGGGTCAATTATAATAGGCGGTTATTCTGAAAGCAATACAGCGATTGCTACCGCAGGTACTCATCAAACTACTCTGAATGGAGTTGCAGATGGGTTTATTGTAAAATTCAACACAAATGGAGTTCGTCAATGGGGCACTTACTACGGAGGGTCGGACGAGGAAATCATAACAAATGTGACTGCATCAGGTACTGACATCTATTTTACCGGCATTACTTATAGCCCAGATGGTATTGCAACAGCGGGTGCACATCAAACTACTTATGGAGGTGCAGCAGAGCAAGATGCCTTTGTTGGCCGTCTTAATACCAGCGGTGTTCGCCAATGGGGTACATATTATGGTGGTACTGGCTTCGATGGTTTGTATTGTGTTGCAGTTGATGGTTCTCAAAATGTTTATGTAACTGGAGAATCAAACAGTACAAATAATATTGCAAGTGCAGGGGCTCATCAGACAACTTTATTTGATATTGAAGATGGTGTGTTGGTTCGGTTTAATTCATCCGGCGTTCGCCAATGGGGTACTTATTGTGGTGGTGACGGCGCCGATATTTTCATTAGTGTGGCAACAGATGCAACAGGAAATGTATATGTTACTGGTGCAACTGAAAGCACAAATGGTATTGCAACGGCAGGTTCTCATCAGCCCGCTTTAAGTTTAGGAGGTGCTTTTGATGGAGTTATTACTAAATTCAACAGTTCGGGTGTCAGACAATGGGGCACTTACTTTGGAGGATTGTCGGTTGAAGGATTTACCTCAGTTCAGATAGCAAGTGACGCATCCGTTTATCTAGCAGGTTTAACTACCGGTTCTTCGGGACTTGCTACTTCAGGGGCATTTCAAACTAACTACGGAGGAGGAATCTCAGATGGTTTATTCGCTAAATTTAATACCAATGGAGTTCGGCAGTGGTGTACATTATATGGCGGCTCTGGTGAAGATGTTACTACCGCTATTAATGTAAGTTCAGGTAATGTGTTTCATGTAGCAGGTTACACAAACAGCACTTCTACAATTTCAACTGCTGGTTCGCACCAAGTTGCTTATGGAGGTGATCCGGTTGCAATTGATGAATTTGATGCTTTTCTCGGCAGATTTACCGATGTGATTACAAGCGTTTCTCAATTGTCACGAGCTAATGGTATCAATATTTACCCCAATCCTGCAGCAGCTGAATTTACAATAAAGTTTAATAGCAACAATACACCGTCCTTTATTGCAATGTATGACGTTGCTGGCAAACTCGTAAAATCTGAACCTGTATTTATAGGGTTTAATGCGCCTTTAAAAATTAGAACATCTGGATTGCAAACAGGTACGTACTTGTTAAAGATTTGGAATAATAAACAACAATTAATTGCGTCGGAACAGGTTGTCATTTCAAAGTAAAAAAACATTCTGAACTTGTTATTCACATAATGGTATAACATGAGTGTTTGAGTTTGGGATGTGAAATTTATTTTTGCTCCCATGCTCAAACACTTTTTTAGTTTCGTTTTTTCATTTTTCATTTTCTATTTCTCCAGCGCTCAGGTTTTTCCAAATCAGAATTATCCTGCCAGTTATTTCCGTTACCCTTTAGATATTCCACTAAAACTCAATGCCAATTTTGGCGAAATGAGGCCCAATCATTTTCACATGGGTTTGGATTTGTTTACACTTCGTAAAGAAAATCTTCCGGTATTCTCACCTGCTGAAGGATGGATCTCAAAAATTAAAATTGATCCCAACGGCTTTGGAAATGCTATTTATGTAAGTCATCCAAACGGTTACACCACACTGTATGCACACATGAATAGTTTTATGCCACAGCTAAAACAGGCACTTGAAGATGGGCAATATGAAAAAGAAAGCTGGAAGGGTGAAGTATTGTTTGAAAAAAATCAATTCCCTGTAAAAAAAGGACAGTTTATTGGCTACAGTGGCAATACCGGAGCATCTGCCGGGCCGCATGTGCATTATGAAATAAGAAGAACAGAAGATGATGCATGTGTAAATGCGTTGCTCTTTCATAAAGTGTATGATGTAACTCCTCCTGATATTACAAAGCTTGCCATATATGATCGTAATAAAAGTACGTATGAGCAGTTTCCCAAATCAGTTCCATTGGTTCGTGCTGCAGGAGGTTATTCAGTTGCTGGTGGAATTGTAACAATTAATAGCAATAAAATAAGTTTTGCTATTGTTGCAACAGATCGTATTACGGGAGTACCTAACAGTAATGGAATTTTTGAAGCAGTTGTTTATGATAATGAAGAAGCCATCAGTGGTTTTCAAATTGATGGTATTGATTATTTGCAAACCCGTTACCTTAACGCACATATTGATTACAGAGTAAAAGCCAGCGGTGGTTCTTACTGGCAGCATCTTACCCCTTTGCCCGGCGATAGATTGCCCATCTATTTTAAGAAAGGTGATGGATGTATTTATTTAGAAGATACTCTGGTACATCAAATAAAAATAATTGTAAAAGATGCTAATGGAAATATAAGTGCCGTTCAATTCAAATTAAAGAGAGCAGCAACTGTTTCAGCACCTGTTACTATTTATAAAGACAGTAGATATATGTTGCCCAATCAAATAAATGTGTTTGAGCAAAGTGATGTACAATTGGTAAGCACTGAAAAAAGTTTTTATGATGCCTTTCGCTTAGTATATAATTACAGAACCAGTGCGGTTGCTTATTCTAATATTCATGTTATGCACACACCCACAATTCCTGTGCATGATTCTATAATGTATCGAATTAGACCAAACAAGCTCATTAATGCAAGTGCAAAGAATAGAGTGATCATGATTAAAACTGCAAGAGGAAGAACAGATGTAGCCAAAGCAAATTTTGTAAAAGGATGGTATGAAGCAAAGTTTCGGGAGTTGGGAGAGTTTTGGCTGGAAGTAGATGAAGTGCCTCCAACAATTGCTATTGCTGGAGTTAAAGACAGCAGTATAGTATTTGAAGGAACTAAATTCGTTTGCACTGTTGCTGATAATAAAAAAGAAATTAAAAAATTCAGAGCAGAGTTAGATGGCAATTGGCTGATGTTTACAGGGCTTGGCCCGGTGTTTCGTTATACAGTTGATGAACATTGCCCACCGGGCGAACATGAGTTGATATTTTTTGTAGAAGATGAAGCTGGAAACACAACTGAACGTGTAGTTCGTTTTACAAGAAAGTAAGATTATGGATTTTTATTCATCATCAATTTTAAAAATTTTTAATTGTAGTAAGTAGGAACTTGAATTCCATAAATTATGGCAACAAAAAAGAAAGTAACAACGAAAAAAGCAATAAAGGAAGTTCCCTTTAAAAATTATGCAACACATTTACAACAAGGAGACAAAGCCCCTGCATTTAAAGGCGTAGATCAGGATGGGAAGAAAATTTCTTTGAATGATTATAAAGGTAAAAAACTGGTGTTGTATTTTTATCCGCAAGATGATACTCCAACTTGCACCGTTCAAGCATGCAATCTTAGAGATAATTACAAGAGCTTGCTGCTTAAAGGAATTGAAATAGTTGGTGTAAGTGGTGATGGAGTTGCAAAGCATAAAAAGTTTGAAGGAAAATATCAATTGCCCTTTCGTTTAATTGCCGATGAAGAACATAAAGTAATTGGTGCCTATGATGTGTGGGGTAAAAAGCAATTTATGGGTAAAATTTATGACGGGCTTGTACGCACTACTTTTCTAATAAATGAAAAGGGAATGATTGATCATATTATTAACCGGCCCACAACAAAAACACATGCCCAGGAAATAATAGAATTGTGGAATGTTTAATTAGTTAGCTCCGTTGCCCGTTTAAACAGGAGTTCTTCTGTTTCAGTTCTTGTGTTAAATTGATGCTATTTGAAAAAGCATATTTTTAATCAAACATTTATATGAAAAAAATTCTGATTCTTTTTGCAATATGTGTGTCTGTAATTTTTGTTGCCTGTAAAAAAAATAATAGTACCAACCCTCCCGGTGGAGGTGGTGGTGGGTCGGTTGATTGTAGTACTGTAAAATTTTCCACAACTGTTTTGCCTCTTCTCTCAAGCAGATGTTCCATATCGGGTTGTCATGATGCAAGTAGTTCAAACGGCCCCGGCCCATTAACTAACTATGCGCAAATATTTGCAAGTCGAAACTCAATACTTAGTGCAGTAAACTCCAATCGTATGCCACAAGGTGGGCCACCATTAAGCACTCAGGAGAAAGATGCACTCAAATGCTGGGTAGATGCTAATGCCCCAAATAATTAATTGAAATCCTCAAGCAAAAAAAGAAGCCCTCTGGTAAGGAGGGCTTAAAAGATTTCCGGTTCTTGGTAAAATCTGTTTTCGATAGAACGGACTTGGTCTTTTTTTCGGTTAAAGGATTTTTCTTAGTTTTTCTTCAGGATGTTGAATTGGATACTGTTGTCTCTTTTTGGTTACCATCATTGGTATTGGATAACTTTGTAAATATAGAAAGCAGCTTTAATAATATAGTATTTTTTGAAAGTCAAAAACCGCATTTAAGAGGTAACCCCTATTCCGTAATGAGCGGTTTATCTTGTTTTTAAAGTCAGAAGTGATTTTATGACCATTAAATTTACTGCCCCTGTGCTAAACTGTATGCTTTTTTGCCGGCCCACATATTTAATATTTCCAAGGAGCAAACTTTAAAATCTTTCATAAGCAGGCGATACAATTCTGAAATGTCGGTTTGAGTAAGGGGAGTATCTTCAATACTTTCAAAACGGGCCCGATATTGATTTACCACATTTGTAAAAATGCTTCCCTTTGGCCATACTTGTGTACCACGGTTACTGATGGTAACCAGCTTAAATAAATTGCCGGTATGTTTTAATAGTTTTTCTGCTATTGCGTTGGGCTGTTCAAAACTTTCAATAAAAAAATCAGCACCAACAATAACCTCGTCTTCCAGTTCCTTACTCATAATTAAGGGGTTGTTATCTAATTTAAATACTGTTTGTGTTACTGGTTTATCTTCCAAATTAGGTCTCTGGTTATGCTCTGGGAATTTGCCAAAATTGCCAATAATTGCATTGGCAAAGTCTGTTGTGTTAACGGAGGCTTTATTCTTATCGCCAAAATCGCCTGTATGAATTCCACTTTCCAATGTATATAGAAGTGCATTCTCAATCATCGCAGCTTTTTGCATTAAACCAAGGTGGCGTAACATTCCAAAACCACTTAAAAGCAAAGCTGTGGGGTTGGCAATATTTTTCCCAGTAATATCTGGTGCCGTGCCATGCACTGCTTCAAAAATGCAAATATGATCTCCGATGTTGGCACTTGGTGCAAATCCAAGCCCACCTACTAATCCTGCACATAGATCACTCACAATATCGCCCTGTAAATTTGTAAGAACTACTACATCAAACACATCGGGTCTGGTTACCAGTTTCATACATAAGTCATCAACAATAACATCATCGGCTTTTAAATCAGGGTATTCTTTTGCAACTTCATAAAACACCTCCAGAAAAAGCCCGTCGGTAATTTTCATAATGTTAGCCTTGTGGCCGCAAGTAATTCGTTTGCATCCTTTTTTACGGGCCATTTCAAATGCATACTTTATTACCTGCATACTTCCCGGCCGAGTAATAAATCTTCTGCTCAAGGCTACATCATGGGTAAGCATGTGTTCAATGCCGCCATACGTATCTTCAATATTTTCTCTAACAATTGTTATGTCTATTGGTATTCCTGCTTTGCTAAAAACCGTATCAACACCATGAAGCGTTTGAAAAGTTCTTTTATTGGCATAAGTGTTCCATGTTTTTCGTGCAGTAACATTTATACTTTTCACCCCTTTCCCTTTTGGTGTTTCCATAGGGCCTTTAAACAAGATGCCTAAGTTTTCAATAGTGGCTTGGGCTTCTGTTGTCATACCGTTTGAATATCCTTTATCAAAAACCCATTTGCCCATATCTACAAACTCATATTCAAGAGCTACTTCAGCTGCTTTAAAAATAGTAAGTACGGCTTCCATAATTTCCGGACCAATTCCGTCGCCTTTGGCAACTGCAATCTTTGTCATGTTATAGTTTGAAAAATGAATAATGTTTTTATCGGGATATATTCTTTTTAGATACGCAAATGTACGGATGGGTAGTTTGTTTATTGAAAGTGAAGTGTAAAGAATTTATTTTTTAAATTTTCCATTCAACGTCACCAAATGAAAAACATTCTTCACCGTTTAAACCCGTTATCAATTGGCCTTGAAGGTTTACTCCTTGTACTAAGGTTTCAAAAACCCTACTCCCTTTTTTAAATTTTCTTATTTTGTTTTTGCTGAAAAGTTTTTTATTGTAGCTGTTAAAAAGGTCATTAAAACCATTTTGTTTCAATTGTTCAAGTGCTGTTAACGCCTGCTCTTTTATTTCCAAAGCCAGTTTCTTTATATCTACTTCTTTACCTGTTATTTGCTTCAATGAAACTGGGTTTTCTAAAAAATCAGGAAACGAACTTTGCTTTACATTTATCCCAATGCCCGCAACAACCCAAGCATAATCTGATCCTTTAATTATTGACTCAATTAATATTCCCCCTGCCTTTCTGTCACGCCAGTAAAGATCATTGGGCCATTTAATAGAAGTTTCTTCGCCTATATAAGTTTCTAAAACCGTAGCTACGGCAACTGCAATTGTTGCTAATATTTGAAAACCTTGTGAGGGTTTTACAAAGCTGGGTTGTAAAATGATGGACAGACTCATGCTTTCTCCTGCCGGGCTTTGCCATATTTTTCCCCGCTGACCTTTGCCACCAGTTTGATAATAAGACAATACAGATTTTCCATGCTGTGCCAGTCCTTCATGTATCAACGCCATGGCATAGTTGTTGGTACTTTCAGTAACCATTAGTTCAACCAAAGAAGGATCATTATTTTTGATGGCCATGTTTGGATAACTTTTATTTATTTTTGGCAAAGTAATAAATAAAAGAAGTGGTAAGAATTGAAGCAGTATTAAAAAACAAAATTATTCATTAAATAAAAAGGCGTTTGAACACACCATCTCCGTTGGCAGCACAAGTAAAGCAATCTAAAGCACCTTCACGTATTAACCGAAACAGTAAACTTTTTAAAGTAATTCTACAGGCAATTCAAGAAAAAAAGGGCGAAGCAATTGTAAGCCTCGACTTGAGAAAAATACCAGAAGCAGTAGCTGATTTTTTTATTATTTGTGAAGCAAGCAGCACCACACAGGTAAAAGCTATTGCTGATAATATTGAATACAGAGTAAAAGAAAGCTGTTTGGAGGCACCCTATAAGCATGAAGGTATGGGAGCCATGCACTGGATACTTGTAGATTATGTAAATATCGTAGTGCATATATTTCAGCCTGAAACAAGAAAGTTCTACAGACTGGAAGAGATGTGGAATGATGCACAAACCACAGAACACGAATAAAAATTTGAAATTGGGTGAAACATTTTACCTTTTAATTGTAATATAACCATCAAAGAAATTCCCAAAGGGAACAACAAACAAATGAGCCAGCAAGATAATAACACGGATAACAGCGGAAATAAAAAAGAGCCACGCAAAGCAATCAAGTTTAATATTTATTGGGTGTATGCCCTCATAGTAGCGGTATTAATCGGTTTTCAGTTTTTCAAAGGCTTTGCCCCAGATGCATTACCTACCTCTCAAGTAGCTTTTGAAGACAGTATGCTTATGAAAGGCTATGTAGAAAAATACGTAGTAATCAGAAATAAGGAAGTGGTACGTGTAACCTTAAAGCCAATTGCTTTTAGTGACCCTGCAATTGAAAAAATTGTTACAGATTCTAAACTAAAGATTGACAAAACAAAAGGACCTCATTTTCAATTCTCCATTTCTGATGTAAAGTCTTTTGATGAACGGACTAAAAAAATAGTTGATGCAAATACTGCAATAACTGGCAAGCCAGATGCAAGGTATGATACAGATGAAAACTATTTCAGCCCCATTATCAGTTTGTTATTGCCTGTGCTTGTACTTATTGGCCTGTGGGTATTGTTAATGCGTAAAATGAATAGTGGCGGCGGTGCCGGCCCCGGCGGTGGCGGCATATTCAACATAGGTAAATCAAAAGCACAGTTGTTTGAAAAAGGCGGTACAAAAGTAAATGTAACTTTTCAGGATGTGGCAGGTTTAGATGAAGCTAAAGTGGAAGTGATGGAGATTGTTGACTTTTTAAAACATCCTAAAAAATATACAGCGCTTGGTGGAAAAATTCCAAAAGGCGCTTTGTTAATCGGGCCTCCGGGAACGGGTAAAACCTTGCTTGCAAAAGCTATGGCTGGCGAAGCACAGGTTCCTTTCTTCAGCATCAGCGGATCAGATTTTGTAGAAATGTTTGTAGGTGTGGGTGCAAGCCGAGTAAGAGATTTATTTAAACAGGCAAGAGAAAAAGCTCCCTGTATTATTTTTATTGATGAAATTGATGCCATTGGCCGTGCCCGTGGACGAAATGCTATTGTAAGTAATGACGAAAGAGAAAATACATTAAACCAGTTATTGGTTGAAATGGATGGTTTTGGTGGCGATACAGGAATTATCATTCTTGCTGCAACCAACAGACCCGATGTATTAGATAGTGCTTTGTTAAGACCCGGAAGATTTGACCGGCAGATTTCTATTGACCGTCCTGATCTTAATGGCCGTGAACAAATCTTTAAAGTGCATCTGAAACCAATTAAAATTTCAGAAAAACTTCACATTCATAAATTGGCAGAACAAACTCCAGGTTTTGCAGGAGCTGATATTGCCAATATTTGTAATGAAGCGGCCCTAATTGCTGCAAGGAAAGGAAAGTCAGCAGTGGATATGACAGACTTCCAAGATGCTATTGACCGTGTAATAGGTGGTTTGGAAAAAAAGAACAAACTCATCAGCCCCGAAGAAAAAGAAATTATTGCATACCACGAAGCCGGTCATGCAATATGCGGCTGGTATTTAGAACATGCTTATCCTTTATTAAAAGTAACCATTGTACCAAGAGGTACAGCAGCTTTAGGCTATGCACAATACACACCCAAAGAACAGTACTTATATAACATTGAGCAACTGAACGATCAAATTTGTATGACCCTTGGGGGCAGAGCAAGCGAAGATATTTTCTTTGGAAAAATTTCAACCGGTGCCAGTAATGATTTGCAGCAGATTACTAAAATTGCTTATTCCATGATTACAGTTTATGGAATGAATGATCAATTAGGAAATATCAGTTACTTCGATCCCAATCAGGAGCAAACATTTACAAAACCATACAGCGAAAAAACGGCTGAGATGATTGACAACGAGGTTCGCAAATTAATTGATCAGGCTTACTCCAGAACAAAAGCATTACTTACTGATAAAAAAGAGGATGTAGAAAAACTGGCAAAAGCCCTGCTTGAAAAAGAGGTATTGTTTCAAAGTGATGTAGAAGCATTGATTGGAAAGCGTCCGTTTGAACATAAAAAGTTGTTAGATGAAACGGATGATGAAACAACTATTGAACCTGCACCAGCCAACACATCAGAAAATAATGGTTCGGTTGCAGAACCGCTTCCTGCATAAACTAAGCAGTTATGGGCGTTTCCACAGCAAAAGAAAATATTTTAAAAAAAATACGTCAGGCACTGAGTTATCCGGTGCCTGTTCCTTTTCCGCAAAGCGAAGGAAACAGCAGTGTATTTCAGCCTCCGGTTGATGATAAGGCTGTGCAGTTTGCCCAGGAGTTTACAAAATTGCAGGGAAGGTTTGTATATTGTGACGATGTAAAAGAAGCAGTAGAACATTTGCAGCAATTAATAACAGTAAACAACTGGCAAAAACTTGTTTGTAAAGAAAAAGAGTTGCAGCAGTTTCTTCACTCATTTTCACTTACAGCTCCATTTCATACAGAATTACATGATTGTGATGCTGCCATTACCAGTTGCGAATTGTTAGTGAGTCGCACAGGAAGTATTTTATTAAGTAGTGCCAATGAAAGTGGGCGGACAAGCAGTGTGTATGCCCCCATTCATATTTGCATTGCCTTTACACATCAGCTTGTATATGATATTAAAGATGCATTGATACTGGTAAAAGAAAAATACAATGGCAGAATTCCTTCTTTTATAACTCTTGCAACCGGTCCAAGCCGGACAGCCGATATTGAAAAAACATTAGTTGTGGGGGTACACGGACCTAAAGAAGTGTTTGTATTTTTAATTGAAACACCCACATCAATTTAAAACAGGCTGCTGTTTATTTACAACAAATTTTGATTGTATCTTTAGAGCATGAGTACACCTGTTATACATTTATTTGTTTATGGTTCACTGAGGAGAGGGTTTCAGCATCCGGTGTTTGACTATATTAAAAATCATTTTACGTTTGTTTCTTATGCATCAGCAAAAGGAAAAATGTATGATTTTGGCGATTATCCAGCAGCTATTTCTTCCAATGATGGAGGCAAAATTATTGGAGAATTGTTTGTAGCCAACAGTGAAGATGATTTTAACTGGGCCATTAGCCAGTTAGATGATTACGAAGGATTAAATCCTGAAGCTGGTGAACAGTCTTTGTACAAAAGGGAGATAACTGTTGTAACACATGCTGCTGTTGAAACCACTGCCTGGATTTATTGGTTTAATGGTGATGTTACGGGAAAGCCTGTTATTGAAAGTGGTGATATATTGGAATATATAAAAAATAAAAAAGGGTAGTTGGCAAATTAATTCAAGCTTTTTGTTCAATGCATATTCCTTCAGCAAAAAAAATATATTTTCTTTCCGATTTTCATTTGGGCGCACCCAATCACGAACAAAGTCTTGTCCGTGAAAAAAAGATTATTCAGTTTTTAGATGAAATAAAACCTACCGCTGCAACAATTTTTATTGTAGGCGATCTGTTTGATTTTTGGTATGAATACAGAAAAGTGGTACCGAAAGGTTATGTAAGAATTTTAGGAAAGTTAGCCGAGTTAACAGACGCAGGCATAGCCATACATTTTTTTGTAGGCAACCATGATATGTGGATGAAGGATTATTTTCAAACAGAGCTCAACATTCCCGTTTACTTTGAACCAAAAGAATTTGAATTCAGCAATAAAAAATTTCTTATAGGCCATGGCGATGGACTTGGCCCCGGTGATCACGGATATAAATTGCTCAAGAAAATTTTTCGTAATCCTTTTTGCCAATGGTTGTTTGGCATTTTACCTCCTTATATGGGAATGGGGCTGGCAAATTTTATGAGCCGCAGGAGCAGGTCTCAAACAGGTGCAACAGAAGAAGTTTTTCTGGGTGAGGATAAAGAATGGCTCATCATTCACAGTAAAGAACTGTTGCAAAAAAAGTTTTTTGATTTTTTTGTATTTGGGCATAGACATTTACCCATTGATCATCGTCTTACAACTGAAAGCAGGTATATTAACCTTGGTGATTGGATCAGGTATTTTACCTATGCTGAATTTGATGGTGAACAATTGCAATTAAAAAAATACAGCAACTGATAAAACTTTTAGTCATATTACTTCTTTTTTGTTCTGCTGTTGCAAAAGCGCAGGATAGTTCTTTTCTTTCACCTGTAAAAATTATTGCAGGAGAGTATGTTGATTTTAGTGTGGATAATCTGGGCAATTATTATCTCCTTTCAAAAAACAATCAACTTAAAAAACTGAATGCCAAAGGCGATTCAACAGGAGTGTTTAATGATGTGCGGCGGTATGGTAAATTGTTTTCAATGGATGTTACCAATCCGCTGAAAGTATTGCTCTACTATAAAAATTTTTCCACCATTGTTGTAATGGATCGTTTTTTAAATGTGGTAAACAGTATTGATTTGCGCAGGCAAAACATCTTTCAGGTAAAAGCTATTGCCCAGAGCTATGATAATAACATCTGGTTATTTGATGAACAGAATAACAAGCTCAAAAAAATTGGAGACGATGGGAGGGTGCTTTTTGCAACCGTTGATTTCAGAACCATTTTTGACGATGTGCCATCGCCCACACATATTTTTGATCAGGATGGGTTTATCTATCTCTATGACCCTGAAAAAGGAGTTTACATTTTTGATATTTATGGAAGTTTTAAAAACAAAATTTCTTATACAGGGTTGAAAGATGTTTCAGTATTCGGAACAACAATTGTAGGTATTGAAAATGAAACAATCATTTCTTACACTACTGGCACTTTAGCCGAAAAGCGCTTAGCGCTTCCGCCTTCTTTTTTTAACCGACAAAAAACAGTAATCATGCCCGGGTATTTATATTTGCTTCAAAACGGAGTAATAAAGCAGTTCGCTTTTTAATCACACTTAACCTGTACTTCTTTTACCCGAACACTTTATTTTTGTGTATGCCCGAATTTTTAAATCAAAAATTTTTTGATAACCCACTTAGCAGCTACCTCTTGATTTTTGTAATACTTGCTGCCATGATGTTGCTCAAGGGAATTATTTCCCGTTTTTTGTGCGGCATATTGTACCGTTTATTTCCCGCAGCTAAAAAATACATTACCCGTAAACAGTTTGTTTCTCTGGTGTTGATTCCTATGGAATGGTTTTTAGTGTTTACGGTTATTGTGTTTAGTTTTAACAAACTTGTTTTTCCTCATGCTTTTCAATTTGAACTTTACAAAATAAGTACAAAGGAAATTGCTGATGCAGCCGGCAAAACAATCCTGATTATCTTTTTTATCAGACTGGTAATAAAGCTTATTGATTTTCTCGCAATAATACTTGAAGCGAAAGCAAATATCACCTCAGATCAAAGCGACAATCAATTAGTTGTTTTTTTTAAAGACTTTTTTAAAGCAATTGTAGTAATCATCGGTTTGTTAATGGTAACTCGTTTTGTATTTCATTTTTATGTTACCAACTTAATAACAGGATTAAGTATTGTTACCGCTGCCATTGCATTAGCTACAAGAGAAAGTTTGGAAAACCTCATTGCTTCTTTTATTATTTTCTTTGATAAACCTTTTACCACAGGCGACTTGGTAAAAGTGGAAAGTATTATAGGCACAGTAGAAAAAATAGGATTACGCAGTACAAGAATACGTACCGATCAAAAAACAATGGTTACCATGCCCAACAAGAAAATGGTAGATAGTATTCTGGATAACTTAACATTACGTACGCAGCGCAAAGCAGAAATAAAACTGGAGCTGCATGTACAAACATCACCGCATAAAATTGATCAACTGATTGCAAAGGCTGATATGCTTTTACAGCAGCAGGAAGAAATACAAACACATACTGTTGTTTTAAACGAGATTGGCTTAAAATCTATTACTGTTTTAGTTGAATATTTTACAGGCACTATAGAGTTTAACCGTTTCCAGGAATTAAAACAAGAAGTAAATCTTCATTTGCTTCGCAGCATGGAAAGTTTGCAGTTGGAACTGGCAGGTAATAAAGAATAAGAATAAGAATATGAATAATTGGCAACCCACTCTTCAAAATGAACTTGTTCTGCTGAAACCTTTGCAGCAAAACGAGTTTGAATCGTTGTTTGCAGTAGCGTCTGATCCTTTGATATGGGAACAGCATCCTAATAAAAATCGTTATCAGCGGGAAGCTTTTCAAATTTATTTTGATGGAGCTATACAATCAAAAGGTGCATTGTTAATTATTGATAAAGCAACTAACGAAATTGCTGGTTGCTCCAGGTTCTACGATTACAATGAAAAGGAAAATTCAGTTTTCATTGGTTACACTTTTATTGCCCGCAAATTTTGGGGCAAAGGTTACAATCCTGCTATAAAAGAATTAATGATGAATTTTGCATTTCAGTTTGCTGATATTATTTTATTTCATATCGGCGCCACAAACTTTCGTTCTCAAATTGCCATTGGAAGAATTGGCGCTACAAAAACTAGAGAAGTAACAGTAGCTTATCACGGCGAATCCGACAGAGCTAACTTTGAGTATGAATTAAAAAAAGAAGATTGGATGAAGAAATAATGGAGCGATTATTTCGCCTTCAGAAGCACTTCGCCCAAATCCTTGTCATACATTCCACTTGTGCCAAACTCTTCTACACGGCCAATTTCTTTACCGGCTTTCATTACAAGAATGGTAGGTGCTTTAGTAATTTGTAAGGCTTCGCTTAAAGAACCCAAAGTTTTTTTATTACGGTCAACACCTATAATGGTTAACCGCTTATTATCAAAACCAACCTGTGCAAGCATTTTTAATAATTGTGGAAAAACAATCTGAGAATCTTCGCACCAGGTACCTACAAATACAAGCAGTTGAATAGTATCTTTTACAGATGTGAGATTTGTAACACAATCAGCATTGGGTTTGTACCAGCTAATATTGCTATGCATCCATTTAAATGAAGTATCAGCGCTCAGCAGTTCTATATTTAAAATTCCTTTTAAGGATTTTGAACCATTCTTTGGGTCTTTGCTCACTTCATATTGTACTTGCGAAAAACTGCTCAGCGAAATGCTGATGCATAAAAAGAAAAGTAAGTGTTTCATAAATTATTCTGAATTATAAATCGGCTTTAATGGTTAATAAAAACGCTTTCAATTGCTGTAAGCTCTGCACCAGCTCAAAGCGAACTGTTGCTTCATCTTTATATTTTTTTAAATAATCTTTGGCTCCTTCAATGGTGTACTTACGTTGACGTAAAAGAAAGTAAATGAGTTGCAGCTTCTTTATTTCTGTAACCGAATAAAAACGGTCTCCCTTTTTATTTTTACGTGGAGTGATGTGTTTAAACTCGGCTTCCCAGTAACGCAGCGATGATGGGTTTAAATTAAAAAAGCCACCTACCTCTCCTATGCTCCAGTAAAGTTTTTTGTTTAGTTCTTCATCAGATGGAAGTTGCAGCATTTCAGCATCACCCACCATTTCTTTTAAGCTCTTGCGGCCACGCTTTGCAGGAGGTTTAATGGGTTTTATTACTGCAATTTCATTTGTACCTTCCTTTTTAGGTTTGGGTAATTGCTCATCAAATTCAAATGCTATTTGGGTTTGGGATGCCAATCAATTCTGTTTGAGCAAAAGTAATCCTTTGTTATTATAAAACTAATCATGAACGAACTGATAAACAGCATGATTCATTAATCAAAACTTTGATTACCCGCTGCTGCCAGTTTCAGCATCCTGTCAAACTGTTCGGGGGTAAGATCGTTATAGAAATAATAAATGGGGTTCATGTCCACGCCGTTTTTATGTACTTCGTAATGTAAATGAGGCCCGGTACTTTTTCCTGTGCTGCCCACCCATCCAATCACTTCGCCCCGGCGTATTTTTTGCCCGGCTCTCACTTTTATACGGGCCATGTGGCCATACAATGTTTCATAACTAAAGGCATGATCAATTACTACATGGTTGCCATAACCATTACCCATGTTACCTGCCAGTTTTACAATACCATCTGCAGTAGCATAAATGGGCGTACCCTGTGGTGCAGCAAAATCTAAACCTGCATGCATTTTGGTGGTTTTATAAACCGGATCAATTCTATAACCAAAACCAGATGCCATTCTTGAAAGATCTTTATTGCTTACGGGTTGAATGGCAGGTGTGGCTGCAAGCAATGCTTCTTTGTTTTTTACCATTTCATCAATGGCATTAAACGATTTGTTTTGTGCAAACAATCTATTTCGCAAATTGGTAATTTGCGAAATAATGGAACTGTTGATTTCATTATCTGTGAGGCTGGCAATGAGTTTGTTTTCCCGTTGCTGCTCCATCAATTTACTGCGGGCACTGTCGGGTATGGGGCTTGCTTCAAAAATGGAACGGTACACCTGATTGTCTCTTTTTTCTATATCCCTTAGCTGGCGGCTCATGAGTTGCATTTCCTGCTGAACCAAATCAAAATTTTCTTCTAACCGGTTGTTTTGCTGCATTAATTTTTGCTCGTTAGCCGATGGAAAATAACGGTAGGCAACCTGCATAAACAAAAACCCGGCAACGGCTACAGCGGCCACAAAACTAAAAATACGCAACAGTTTTACCCGCAGCGGAGTAATGAGCTTTTCGTACCGGAGTGTACTGGTATTATAGAAGTATTTTATTTTCTTCATACAGGCAATAAATCAATTTTCCCTTGCAGGGCTTTCGCTTAACTTTGCTACCCATTTACGTAAGGTGTACAAATATAGGGGTACACCTAGCAAAAATCAACCCAAACACAGGATTCGATATGATGACGGCAGCCGAAATAAGACAGCAGTTTTTAGATTTTTTTGCATCTAAGCAGCATCAGATAGTGGCCAGTGCGCCTATTGTTGTAAAAAATGATCCTACTCTTTTGTTTACCAATGCAGGTATGAACCAGTTTAAGGATTACTTCTTAGGAAACAAGAAACCAGAGCATACCCGTATTGTTGATACACAAAAATGCCTGCGTGTAAGTGGTAAACATAATGATCTGGAAGAGGTGGGGGTAGATACCTATCATCACACCATGTTTGAAATGCTGGGCAACTGGAGTTTTGGCGATTATTTTAAAAGAGAAGCCATTGCATGGAGTTGGGAACTGCTTACTGAAGTGTACAAGATTCCGAAAGAAAATTTATACGTTACTGTTTTTGAAGGTGATGAAAAAGAAAACCTGCCTCCAGCAAAAATTGCATTACAGAAGTGGCAAGAATTAGTAAGTACCGGTCATATTGTAATGGGAAACAAGAAAGATAATTTTTGGGAGATGGGAGATACCGGCCCATGTGGTCCATGCAGTGAAATACATGTTGACTGCAGAAATGAAGAAGAGAAGAAAAAAATTCCGGGACGTGAATTGGTGAATAAAGATCATCCACAGGTAATTGAAATATGGAACAATGTATTTATCCAGTTCAACAGAAAAAAAGATGGCACATTAGAACCTCTCCCTTCTACACATGTAGATACAGGAATGGGCTTTGAACGATTGGTGAGAGTTCTGCAAAACAAACAAAGCAATTACGATACGGATGTGTTTACAGGAACGATTGCTGCTGTTGAAAAAATTGTAAGCAAAAAATATTCTGCTGGTGATGATAAAGAGTCAATCGCTTTTCGTGTACTTGCCGATCATATCCGTGCAATTTGTTTTACAATAGCAGATGGACAGTTGCCCAATAATACTGGCGCAGGGTATGTTATCAGAAGAATTTTGAGAAGGGCGGTGCGGTATTATTATTCATACTTAGATTATAAACAACCTTTGTTGTTTCAATTGGTTCCTGTTTTGGCAATGCAGTTTGAAAACGTGTTTCCAGAATTAAAAGCGCAGGAAAGTTTTGTACAAAAAGTGGCGAAGGAAGAGGAAGATGCGTTTTTGAGAACATTGGAAAAAGGGTTGAAACGGATGGATGATATCATATCTGTTTCAACTGCACAATCTGTGGCTAAAATAAGCGGTAAGGCTGCTTTTGAATTATTTGACACCTTCGGTTTCCCTATTGATCTTACAAGATTAATTGCTGGTGAAAATAATTTATCAGTTGATGAAGCAGGTTTTGAAACTGCAATGAAAGAACAAAAAGATCGCAGCCGTGCAGCTACAACTTTAGATACAGAAGATTGGATTGTTGTAAAAGAAGGAGAAAACAAATTCATTGGCTATTATCATTTAGAAACAACAGCCGATGTTTTAAAATATAGAAAAGTAACAGCCAAAGGAAAAGAAAATTATCAGTTTATTATAAACCAAACTCCTTTTTATTCCGAGAGTGGCGGACAGGTAGGAGACAAAGGCGTATTTATTTTTGATGGTGAAGAAATAGAAGTAGTTGATACCAAAAAAGAAAATAACCTCATCATACATTTTACTGAAAAACTTCCTGCAGTTATTTCTAGCACTGTGACTGCAAAAGTAAATGCTGTAAAAAGAAAGCATACAGAATTGCATCACTCAGCTACACACCTTATGCATGCTGCTTTACGCAAAGTACTCGGCACACATGTGGCACAAAAGGGAAGTTTAGTAACGGATGAATATCTGCGTTTTGATTTTTCACATTTCGCCAAAGTAACTGATGAAGAACTTGCACAAGCAGAAGCAATGGTAAATGAAAAGATCAGGGAAAATATTCCTGTGGTCATCAAATCAATGCCCAAAGAAGAAGCAATTGCAATGGGTGCTATGGCTTTGTTTGGAGAAAAATATGCAGATGAGGTTAGAGTGGTGATTATGGATGTAAACTATTCCATTGAATTATGCGGTGGCACACATGTAGGATCAACAGGTGAAATTGGCTTTTTTAAATTTACAAGTGAAGGTGCAGTAGCTGCAGGTGTACGTAGAGTAGAAGCTGTTACCGGTTTGGCTGCTGAGAATTATGTAAATGCTGAATTTGTGCAGATCGGTGCAATCCGTGGCTTATTAAAAAACCCGAAAGATGTAGGTAAGTCAATTGAATCATTACAAGAAGAGAACAGTGAGTTGAAGAAAAAGTTAGAACGCCTCGAAGCAAAACAACTGGTTGTTATTCGCAATGAGTTATTACAGAAAGATGAAATCATTAACGGAGTAACATTTGTTGCAGACATTATTGAAGTTTCAAACCCTGATGCTCTTAAGAAAATATGTTTCGATTTAAAAAATAATCTCAACGATTATGTAGTAGTACTTTGTACCAATATTGATGGCAAGCCTTTTGTTGCTGTAGGAATTGCTGATACAGTTGCATCAGCAAAAAATTTAGATGCAGGTAAAATCATTAAAGAACATATTGCCCCATTAATTAAAGGCGGTGGCGGCGGACAAAAAACATTAGCCACCGCAGGTGGAACAGATGCGGGCAGTTTGCTTGGAGTGATTGAAAAGGTGAAAAGTTTGCTTTAAATATCATTGAACAGTTTTTAATATGACGCAGGCCAGAGGCCTGCGTCATTTAGTTTATAAAATGAAAATTTTAACATATCCGAATTGTTTCGTAATTAGGAATTCTTTCGTACATTCGTTTTAAATCATTAAACTTTAAACTCATGAAACAGATAGCTGTAAAAACATTGCTTCTTTTTTTAGGAGCACAACTTGTATTTGGATTTTCAATATCAGCCCAAAAAAGAGAAAAATCAGAACGCATCATCATTCAAAAAAAAGGTGGTAAAGATGAAAAAACAACTATTGAAATTGATGGCGACAAAATAAAAGTAAATGGCAAACTGGTAGAAAAGGGCGATAGCAATATCATTATCAGAAAATATGATTCGGATGATATTATAGAAAGGCTGCCAAAGTATTTAGAATACAGGATTCCACATTTGCCTTACATCGAGTATGGTCCGCATGAAAGCATCAGAGAATTTAGAAACAGACAGGGTGAGTTTGAGCGTTTTGGAAAAGAGTGGCAAAAAAGAAGCGGTGATTTGCGTTTGAAAATGCATGACCTTAAAGAGAATCTTGAAAAAAGAGCTTTTCTGGGTGTAGGTACAGAGAAAGTTGAAAAGGGTTTGCGTATAACAGAAATTCAAAAAGAATCTGCAGCAGAAAAAGCGGGGCTTAAAGAAGAGGATATTATTACCAAGGTAGATGGCAAGGAAGTAAATACTCCGGATGATTTGGTGCAAATTATTCGCAAGCACAAACCCGATGATGAAATTGCCATTCAATACCTGCGTAATGGAAAGCAGCAAACCACTAAAGCAAAACTTAGTTCTGTAATGTTTGAAGACTTTGATTTCAAGTTCGATTTTCCAGAGATGAAAGAATTGTATTTTGATAAAAAGTTTGACTTTGAATATCTCCAACCCTGGAAGAATGATCATTTTAAAGGAGACTTGCTTTGGTTTCATAACAGACCACAATTGGGTGCCACTATTCAGGACACGGAAGATGAAAAAGGAGTAACTGTACTGGAAGTAGATGAAAATTCAGCAGCTGCAAAAAGCGGGTTGAAAGTAAATGATCTTATTACAGAAGTAAACGGGAAAAAAGTAAATAATGTAGCCGAAGCCCGTGAAGTGCTGCGTGAAAAGAATGAAAAAAATCTTTGGACAGTTCAGGTGCTTCGTGATGGAAAACCCATCACTATTGAAATAAAAATTCCCAAACAATTAAACAAAACTGAACTGTAGTCTCTTCTCATGTTGATTTATATTCGGCTCCTGCTTTAGCGGGAGCTTTTTTATGAACTGTGTAACGATTGCTTCGGACAAAATGGAATACTTTTGCGCTTCTTAAATGAAATGGATGCAGGAGTACAGTACAAAATATGAAGCGGTAATTGGTTTAGAAGTGCACGCCCAATTACTTACTAAAAGCAAATTGTTTAGTGCTGATGATGCATCTTTTGGTGCAGATGCCAATACACATATTAGCCCCATTACTCTTGCTCACCCAGGCACGCTGCCCAAACTTAATAAAGAAGCAATTGAACTGGCGGTTCGCATGGGCCTTGCCTGCAATTGTGAAATTGAAGAAAAAAATTACTTTGCCCGTAAGCATTATTTTTATCCTGATCTTCCAAAAGGGTATCAGCTTACACAACACACCACACCAGTTTGTGTTGGAGGCTTTGTAAAAATTAAAACAGATGCCGGAGAAAGGAATATTAAGCTCAACCGTATTCACATGGAAGAAGATGCAGGCAAAAGTATGCATGATCAATACAAAGAATATTCAACCGCTGATTATAACAGAGCCGGTGTACCGCTTATTGAAATTGTTAGCGAACCCGATATACATAATGGAGAGGAGGCCTCTGCGTATTTAACTGAGTTACGGAAATTGGTACGCACATTAGGTGTATGCGATGGCAATATGGAAGAAGGAAGTATGCGATGCGATGCCAATATTTCAATACGGGTAAAAGGTGATTTGCAATTGGGCACAAGAGTCGAAGTAAAAAATCTAAACTCCATTAAGTTTCTAAAAAAAGCAATTGACTTTGAAGTAATGCGCTTAATTGAGTTAAAAGAAAAAGGCGAACCCATACTTCAGCAAACAAGAAGTTTTAATGCAGATAATGAAACAACTTTTTCTATCCGCACAAAAGAAGATGCCAATGATTACCGATACCTTACGGATCCTGATCTGCCCCCATTTGTAATTAGCAGAGAGTTTGTACAACAAATAAAAAACACATTACCCGAATTTGCTCATCAACGTAAAGAACGATTGATGAAGAATTATAATCTGCCGGAGTATGATGCAGCAATCATTAGCGATGAAAAAGAATGGACTGATTATTTTGAGCAGACAGCAGCAATCAGTTCATCCTATAAACAAATTGCCAACTGGTTATTGGGATCTGTTAAGTCATACCTCAATGAAAAGGAAATAGAATTATCTCAATTTCCATTGAAGCCTGAACAACTTGCAGAAATCATTTCTTTAGTTGATGATGGAAAGCTAAGTAATACAATGGCGGTTCAAAAGTTGTTTCCCGCTATGCTGCATAGCAAACAAACTGCAATTGAGTTGGCACAAGAATTAAATTTAATACAGGAACGAAATACAGATACATTGTCTGTATTAATAGATGAAGTACTTAACGGAATGCCCGGCAAAGTAACAGAATACAAAAAAGGGAAGAAGAGGTTGATGGGTTTGTTTGTAGGCGAAGTAATGAAAAAATCAAAAGGCAAGGCCGACCCTAAAATGCTCAATGAATTATTAACTGAAAAATTATCTGATTAATATGTATACAATGAAGAATGCTTTTTTATGTACAGCAATAGTAACAACGCTTGCAGCCTGTAACAGCAACAGCCCAAAAATTTTTACCATCAATGGTGAATTAAAAAATGCTCCGGCAACTGTAGTATATCTGGAGCAAATCTCTTACGATAATATGCCACCACAGGTGGTGGACAGTGCAACTATTACAAAGGGAACATTTATTCTTAAAGGAAAATCAACTGAAGAATCACTTTTGCAGATTCGTTTTCCGCAGCAGGAGAAAGCTCCGTTTTATTTTGTAATTACGGATGCTTCGGCCATTGAATTAAAAGGTGATTGGAACGACATCAGCAAACTGAGTTTTAAAAATTCACCAGCATCGGAACGGCTGAGAATTTTTGTTGATTCCTTATCAGTGACTCAGCAAAAAATATTTATAGCCCGCACAGAAATGGAGCAGAATGCAGCACAACCTGACAGTTTAAAATTAATTGTGCAGAAAAACCTGGAGCAAGTAGTAAACACATTTACTTCTTATGCTGGCAAAGTAGCGGCAGAAGATAAGAGTCCCATGGTAAGCATGTTTGCGGTATCGCTTAATACTGGAAAAGATTTAACTGAAAATGAAGCGGCGTATAATAATCTTTTAAAACGTTTTCCGAAACACGCAGGTATTCAAACTGTAGTAAAGCAGTTTCGTGAAAGTGTAGCAGCACAAAATAAAAAGGAAGAGATCAATAATAATCAACCTGCAATTGGCAGCATTGCTCCAGATATTTCGTTGCCAGATGTAAACGGAAAAAATATTGCTCTCAGCAGCTTCCGTGGTAAGTATGTGCTGTTAGATTTCTGGGCTAGCTGGTGTGCTCCTTGCCGTCAGGAAAACCAAAATGTAGTTGCTGCCTATAACAAGTATAAAAATAAAAACTTTACCATACTTGGAGTATCGCTCGACAATTCAAAAGATGCGTGGATTAAAGCGATAAAAGACGATGCATTACCCTGGACGCATATTAGTGAATTGGATAACGGACAAAATACGGCAGTTGGTCTTTATGGTTTCAGGGGTATTCCTTACAATGTGCTGATTGACCCGACTGGGAAAATTATTGCTGATAATTTAAGAGGGAGTGGGTTAGATATGAAGTTGGAAGAGGTGTTGAAGTAGAAATATTGAATTAAAGAAGGCCATCTCTTTCAGTTGAGATGGCCTTCTTTTTAAACATGCATTTTCAGATACATTAAGTTATGGATTGTGCAAAACAACGCTTGCACCTAATGTTGTAGCTGTAGTTCTACCAGGCCCTGTGTTGGTTAAAAATCCTCTTGCAAAAATTGTATAAATCTTTCCTTGAATTAAGATTTGACCTGTTGTAAAGGTAGTACCCACACTTACAGCATTTGTAAAAGTTCCTGTTGGGCGAACACGTATATGGTACAAGCCTGATGGAATTGATGAAAGAACTGATAAAGCTGTTTCATTAGGAGTTGCTCCTGCAAATGGGACTCCAATTATTTTTACACTATCTACATAAGCCGTACGGGTATCATTTATACGAAGCAAAGCGACATCTACAACTGGAGCGTCTGGCGAAAGATGTAAAAAACGAACATTACTTCTTCCTAAAGGAGGAGTTGTAAGATCTGTAGTTAGTGCCATAATTCTTACCTGGCCAGTAGTTGCATTTAATGTGTCGTAAGTAAAAACTGAAATAGCCTTCCCAGCCTGTGCAACTATGGTTTTTGAAGCCCAGTTAGCAGCTGCACTTGCGCTGCTGTCTTTGAGAGCAATAGATCTATTGCCCTCCTGAACGCCCACCCAGTTTCCTGTTATATTACTTAGGTAACCAATAAAATTGGCATTATTAGCCTTAACATTATCAACTAACACATTACCAGCACGTGGTAATAATAAAGCAGCATTGTGTAATGAAACATACCCAATAGTTGGTGCAGGTTCAGGATTATTCTTTTTTTTACAAGAAGAAACAACTCCTGCAATTAATAAAGAGATAATGAGACATTTATTTATATATATATTCATTTTCAACAAATTTTAAAGTGAGCAAAAAACCAATTTTTCTGCTTCTGTTATCAAGCAGAATTAATAAAATGGGTTTTGAACAATAATCGGGTTTTGAGTTACTTCATCAGCAGGGATGGGCCAAATAAAACGGAAATCAGCATAAGGGATAGCCGCTTGAGCTGTAGTAACAGGAACTCCAATTCCATACAAAGCGATGCCTTGTGAGCCATTAATCAACTTTGCAGGAATTCCTACAGGACGAAGTGTCGCAATTGGGTCTTGTACTAAACGATGTATATCGGCCCAGCGCTTACCTTCCATTAAAAATTCAATACGCCGTTCAAGCAAAATAGTTTGCAAAAGGGCTACATCATCTGCAAAATTAGCAGCAATATATTGAGCACCAGGAAGCACAGAAGAAGGTAGTGCCCTGTTACGAACTAGATTTAATAAATCAATGGCACGCTGAGAAACAACACCTGGTGAAAGTCTTGCTTCTGCCTCAGCCAACATTAGAATCACTTCTGGAAGGCGTATGTGTGGGTTATTATCTCCTCGACTTACATAATCAGAATACTTAGTGGTCATAATGTTCAAACCACCATTTGCATTTCTTCCAAAAGGGGCAGCAGAAGTGTACATAGAGGATCTTCTTAAATCATCTGCTCTCCACCCTGCGTTATTCCAAATTATTGGAGAAACCGCCACCAAACCACGGCCACCAAAATTGGCAGGTCCGTATTGAGATGCAAGAGCACCGTTTACTCCTGGATTGTCCAAAGCATCATTTCTGATTGTGAATATATTTTCACCTGTAATACTGTTACTTGTAAATGAACCATTAGGTGTAGCAGTCATTGTACGAGATCCTATCAAGGTTGTTACAGATGTTGGGATTAGTGGATTGATAACAACAGGTATTAATTTGTTGCCATTTGCACGAACTGAATCCCATCGTCCCATGTGCATGTAAACTCTCATTTTCATAGCAATGGTTGCAACTCTGTCTGCTCTTATATACGCAGGCGAATTTATTGCGGGAAGATTTGCTTCAGAAAAATCAAGATCTCTAATAATTCTTGCATACACACTATCAACACGCCCTCGTGGTGTATTGCGTGTTAGGTTAGATGCTTCTGTGGTTGTAACTGCAAAATTTCTATAAGGAATGCCGAGTTGGCTTCCGTTACCATCAAGGAAAGGGCGGCAGAAAAATAGTACTAAATCATGATGCGCCATAGCTCTCAAATAACGCAGTTCACCCTCTAATTGGTTGCCAACAGCAGATGTAATTGTACCTTTTGCAACAGCCCCTCTCAAACCCTCTATGGTTACATTAGCACGATTAATAAGGGTGTATAAAGAGTTCCAATAACCCACATTATTGGCAGTAGTTGGATTATATGTACCCTGATAGGTGATTTGGTAAAATGCTGCAATATTAATTACATCTTCTCCTCTGTTATCACCTTGCTGTACATTGGCAGCACCATAAGGGTAACCCCTTTGACCACCAGGAAAAATACCGGATTGAGCTCCATCATATACACCATTTACAGCATTATTTGCTCTTTCTGCACTTACAAAAATTTCGTCAAAAGCTATAGAGGCATAAGGGGATTGATCTAGAATTTTTTTGCATCCTATCCCTGACAAGATAAGAGCAGAAAAAAATAGTATTGAATGTTTAAATTTCATGATATAATCGTTTTAAATTAAATAATATTTAGAGGTTAAAATCCGACGTTTACACCAAATGAAAACACTCTGAATTGTGGCGAAACAGCTTGATCTAACCCAAGCTCAGATGCGTTTTCAGGGTCTGCGCCTGTGTATTTAGTCCAAACAAAAAGGTTTTGACCTTGTACAAACAGTCGAAGGCTTTTAACATAGCCATTTGTTCTTTCAGAAAGCTTCTGGTTGTCAAAAGAATAACTGAAGTTTACGTTTTGTAGACGTATAAAGTCGCCACTTTCAACAAAGCGAGAAACAGCTAAGTTGTTTTGGTTAATATTGTTACCTTGTCCCCATACAAGACGAGGTACATTGGTAACCTGACCTGGTGTCGTCCAACGCTCCAAAATTTCAACACCGTTATTTTGAAAACTGTTGTTCAGTAATGCTTCTTGTCTGGTAATATTCATCACCTTGTTACCACCTGAGTAACGAACAAGAAAGTCAAATGTAAAGTTCTTATAATTAACTGTATTACTAAACCCGCCAAAATAAGTAGGTAATGCTAAACCAAGGTTTTGCCTGTCATTAAAGGCGAGTGATGTTTGTGCACCGAGTGTTGGATCATTTTTACTATTAGCAAAATGAAAACTGCCAGTAGCAATATTATGCTGAATAAGCTGCCCATTTAAATTTGTATAAAGTGGGTTGCCATTAGCGGTATGCACTCCTGCAAATTGTAATCCATTAATATAGTTAATGGATTCTCCCACACGAATAACATTGTAGTTGCCATTAGGAATAAAAGGAACAGGCACACCATTTACGTCATATAAAGAAATAATTTTATTTGATATGAATGTAAGATTGGCATTAAAACTCCAAGTTAAGTTCTTGCTTCTAATGATATCACCGCTTAAACTAAACTCATACCCTTTGTTGCGGGCTTTTCCAATATTTTGAGAAATCGCATTGCCAGGTACACCTGCACTGGGAGGAGTAGGCACATTTAAAACTAATTTATCAAGATCATTCAGAAAATAATCAAATCCAAATGTCAGCCTTCCTTTTAGCAATTGAATTTCTGCACCAATATCTGTTTTTTTATTCGTTTCCCATTGTAATTCACGAGTACCAACTTGATTTAATGCAACTCCTCCTATATTACCATAGTTAGCAGGTCCAAAAGTTGTTGTATAAGGAAACCCTCCCAACGTGTTACCTACCACTGCATAAGAAGCTTTTAGTTTTACATCATTGAATACTCGGCTTAGGAAACTGCTGTTTTTCCAAAAATTCTCTTGCGAAACTCTCCAGCCAACAGATCCTCCAGGGAAAATACCATAACGCTTATCGGGAGCCAATGAACTTTGTCCATCACGACGAACAGTTGCCTGTAGAAAGTATTTATTGTTAAAATCATAATTAAAACGACCAAATAATGATTCGAACCCGCTTCTTGCAAATCCACCTCCAACAGTTTGAATAGATGCTGATCCTGAGATGAGATTTTCACGCATGAAAAAGATATCGCTTATTTGAGAACCATTTGCACTTACAAACTTGGTTTGATCGCCCTGTAGTTCATGACCAGCAGTTAAGAAAAAATTATGTTGCCTGGTAGAAAAATTATAATTGAAGTAATTTTGCCACACATAACGCTGAAATACCTGATTGGAATTAAAGGAAACACCTGCACTACCAAAGCCATCACCATGACGTGGGCTTAATGATTGAAAGCTGTAATCAGTTAACACATCAAAATTAAAAACTGAGCGAAACTTCAACCCTTTTACAGGAGCAACTTCTATAAAGGCGTTGTTTACTATCCTGTATTTATCAGACGAAAAAATATTGGTATTTAATACAAACGCCTGATTGGTAAAGTTGTCATCAACAACTTGTAGATTAGGGCCAAGACCATGTGAATTAATACCAGGGAATTGAATATTATATCCTGTAATATTATTTGCGTCAAATGGGTTAACATTAGGAGGCAACCGAAGCGAAGCCGCAATGGCACCGCTCAATGCATTGGAACCATTATTTTGATCAAAATCAACCTGTCTTGAAAGAGTTACGTTGTTGCCGAATTTCACATATTTGTTTACCTCTGTTTCAAAGTTGAAACGTACACGGTATGCTGTGTTTCTGTTTGAAACGATAGTGCCTTTTTGATCGCTATAGTTTAGTGAAACAAAGTAAGTTGTTTTAGCAGCTCCACCAGAAAAACTCAAGTTGTGATTTTGAGAAGGAGCACTGTTATTAAATACAATACCTTGCCAATCTGTATTTGTGCCATCTGCAGCAGCAAAAGCACGGGGCAATACTCCTGCATTGGATAATTTTTCATTTTGTATTAATACAAATTGCTCAGCGTTTAACAAATCAAATTTTTTAAGAGGCGAAGTATAACCAATGGTTAAATCATAATTCACTTTCATTTTGCCGCCTTTATCACCTTTTTTGGTAGTAATCATAATTACACCTCCAGCAGCCCTCGATCCGAAGATTGCTGTAGCTGAGCCATCCTTTAACACCTCAATATTTTCAATATCATTTGGATTAATATCACCAAGAGCATTGGAATTAGTTGTTGCAGCCAAATTACCTGTAATGAAAGGCACACCATCTACTACAATCAATGGCGATAAATTTTGACTTATTGAGTTTAACCCACGAATCCGAATACGTGCTGGCGTATTAACCTGTCCACTAGGCGTGGATACTTGTAAACCTGGTGCACGACCAGCCAATTGACGATCAATGGAGGGAGTTACAAGATTGGCAAATTCCTTAGTATTAATTTTTGATGCCGAACCAGTAAAAGCCTTTTTTTGTTGTGTACCATAACCAGTAACCACTACTTCTGAAAGATTTTGGTTTACAGAAGAAAGAGTTAGATCAAATGTTGTTCTGCCCTGTGATAAGGTCATTTCTCTGGAGTCATAGTTAATGAAAGAAAAAACCAACACCTTACCAGAAGCGGGAACTATGATTTTGTACACCCCATCGTTGCCAGTTGTAACACCAGAACTGGTGCCTTTTAGAGTTACGGAAACGCCTGCAAGTGGCGAACCGTCTTTTTCGTCTGTAACCTTTCCGGTAACAGTTTTGTCCTGCGCTGATGTATGCATTGCAAAAAATACAAAAAGCGCAATAATACTTACAAGTTTTCTCATAATCGTTTAGGTTTAAAAATTAAAATTAATTTCCAGATGTTTATAAGTGAGCTTTCTCATTTTTTATGACAAATCAAATGAAATGTAAACGAATTTAACAGGAAATAGAATTTAAATGTTAATTATAAGACAATTTTTTAAAAAAGTTGCTGCGTAAAAAAACTCAATTGAGCGAATTAATATAATAAATTTTCATGTTTGATTGCAAAACAGTCAGTTTCATAATTGGAGGCAGTTAAAAAATAGGCAAAAAGATTTCAAGAAAGAAAAAGTGTCTGGCTTAAAGCAGTTCAGGATGATTGTTTAAGATAGAAGTAAATAAGCGATTTAAAGTTTTGGGAAAGCCCGGTTATGGGTTTATATGGAATTGAATGAATCCAGTACAATGCGTATTTGTTGATCAGGAGGGGATGATTATTGCAGAAAATTTAAGAAGCAATTAATAATATAAAGAATGTGACGTGGCGCTTGGCAAATCGAAAATACAAAAATAGAAACAGATAAATTATTAATATAAATAAAGAGACCGAACTCATAAGTTCGGTCTCTTTACCTAAAGAAGAAATCTAATTAGTAACCAGGATTTTGTTTAAAACCTCTATTGAAATTTATTTCAAGAGTAGGGAAAGGCAATTGAAACCTGTGATCATTTGCATTTAATGTAGTGAATAGATATTTCACTCCGGTTCCATCGGCTCTATCTCCAAAATTAGCATCTCTTGATACTGGCTGGTTTCTGCGTTTCAAATCCCAAAATCGATCGCTTTCAAAAGCTAATTCTAATCTTCTTTCAGCAAGTATTTCTGCTAATAAGGGGGCATCCGTAAGACCTACTATATTTACAAACCCTGTGTACCTATTTGTTTTGAGTAGATTAAGATCAGCTAAAGCTGCAGTATTATTACCGGAACGCTGATAAGCTTCAGCCCTGTTAAGTAAAACCTCGGCTGTTCTCAGAGTTTTTGCGTCAACAACACCTGCAACGCCTGGTGTTCCTCCGGTTACTCTGTTTCTGTATTTAACAATATGATTTTGATTAACCCCATTAAACAAACTTGTTTGAATGTAAGTAGAGGTTCTGATATCAGTTGGTAAGAATAACTGCCTTAAATTGTATTCAACAACATATTCTGACCTTATTAATCCTCCAACAATTTGGAAATAGTTTACACCCTGGGCATTAACATTATCTAAAGTGGTATTCAAAACTTTAAACAAAACACCGTTATTTGTTTCATCTGTCCAAACTCTTGGAAAATCAGTAATAGAAGGCAACACAGGGCTTGCGCCTAACGCCGCAGTTGATGCAGTAATACAGTTAGGAAAATCGCCCATATATAGATAAGCACGGGAAAGCAAACCTGAAACGGCTGCTTTATTTAATCTTCCAACACCATTGCTTGCATTGATAAGTGGTAATGCTGCGTTTAAATCTGCTACAATTTTCTGATAGAACCCTCTTACAGGTTCTTTTGTTGGAAGAATTGTAGGATCTGTTACAGTTGTATACGACATTGTTGAATCAGTAGCCGAAGCATTCTCAAATGTTTTACTGTATACTCTAACCATATCAAGATACACCATGGCTCTTAAGGCAAATGCTTCACCTTTTGTATTGTCCCTAAATACACCGGCAGGAAACGCATCAATATTTTCAAGAATCGCATTTGCCCTTCTTACAATCGTATAACCGGTTTGAAAAAAGCCAAGAGTGCCATCTGCTGTATATCTCCATTCATGAAAAGCCACAAGGGAATTGCGGCCTAAACTACTTACAATTACATTGTCAGAAAGCACATCTGCAATAATGTTCCAAGTGCCATTTACATAGTTATTGGCTCTCAAACCCTGATACATACCGTTAACGGCGAGAGTAACGTCACCTTGAGTTTTAAACGCTGCTGACGTTTCAATTTGATTGAAAGGTGCTAAATCTAACTCAGTCTTTTTGCATGAAGCAAGTGCTGCAGTGAGAGTTAAAAAGTATATAAACTTTTTCATAATTATAATTTTTTTTTAAAGGTTAAAATCTAACATCAACTCCAACAGTAATTGCTTTGGAAGATGGATAACCATATAAGTTTGAAAAACCTGGCTGGAATGGAACACCGCTTTCTCTGTTAGCTATACCAACCTCCGGTAAACCATTAAATTTAGTATTCAACCATAAATTAGTTCCCTGTACGTAAAAACGGATACCGCTAAGCTTTAGTTTGTTGACAATTTCAACCGGCAAATTATAAGAAAATACAACATCTCTCAACGTTATATAATCAGCTTTCTCTAAAAACCGGTCAGATACTAAATTTATTTTTTGTGTAGGGTCTGTTAAGCTGGGGAATTGTGCTATATCGCCTGCTTTACGCCAATAATTTGAAGCTGCCGTATAGTTAGGTCTCAAACCAACAGTAGCATTGCCACCGTCTGCAAGGTTATTCTGGTACTGCGAGTTGTAGGTATAGTTACCACCAGTATAATAAAACTGCATAGATAAGTCAAACCCCTTGTAAGTAAGGCTTGTGTTTACACTTCCAAAATAAGTAGGTAGCGGAGTTTTGCCTTCCAATAACACGGCATCACTAGCTGTATAAGTTTCTGTGAGAGTTCCATCTGTTTTCAAGTATTGGTTTTTACCATTGGCAGGATTAATTCCGGCCCATCTTACATAGAAAAATGTATTAAGAGGTTGCCCCACTTTTAACCTTGAATTACCATTTTGTATATTGTCTGTTGCCAAACTATTTACGTTGTTTTTGTTATTTGTGTAGTTTGCAGAAACATTCCATTTGAAATTTTTTCTGCTTATAACATCTGCACTTATGCTTACTTCAATTCCTTTATTAGTAACGCTTCCGATGTTGTCTAAGAAACTCGCAAAACCCGTTGCAAAACTTACAGGTAGTTGGAATATGAGATCATTAGTTTCTCTATTATAATAATCAACCGTAGCGGTAATTCGATTGTTTAAAAACCCAAAATCTAAACCAATATCCCAGTTTTTATTTTTTTCCCAGGTGAAATCAGCATTTGGTAACTGTGCAGGAACTGCAGCGGGTATATTATTATAATTTACATTTAGTGCAAAAGTGCCTAAGGATCCATAAAACTGAGGGGGTAAATTACCTGCTGTACCTATAGAGGCTCTTAACTTAAGGTCACTTACAAACTCTAATTTTGAGATGAAGTTTTCATTTCTGAGATTCCACCATGTACTGGCAGCCCAAAAATTAGCGAAGCGATTATTCGCACCAAAACGAGATGAACCATCTCTTCTGGCACTTAATTTAAGCCCATAGGTTTTGTTATAATCATATCCAAGACTTCCAAAATAAGAAATAATTGAAAATTGACTTCTGAACGTTGTTGCAGTTTGTGCAGAAGCTGCATTATCTAATGTATTTACTGAAGCTGTAGGAAATCCTCTGGCTGCTAATGAATAGGAATAGAAATTTCTTTTTGTGAACTCCTGCCCTGCAAGGGCTAGAATATTATGCTTACTCTTAATCGTTTGATTCCAAGCAGCAGTGTTTGTGTAAACAGAGTTTAAATCTTGGTTGCCTCCATCTGTCTTTTGATTAAAACCCAGAATATTAGCTAAGTTTGATCCGGGTTGTAAATAGCTTTCAGACAATAAGGTATTATAATTTAGCGCAACAAGTGATTTAACTGTAAGATGCTTTAAAAATTTACCTTCAACAAATCCTGTAGCAAATGTGGCAATGTTGTTATTAAAAAATGTGTTGTTATCCTGACCTTCTAATGGAGAAAAGCCCTGAAAGGTTAAATTATAATTTCCATTTGCTAAACGAACTGGTTCATAAGGGTTGGTTAGAAAATAACCAGTCCAAGGAGCCTGCGAATTAAACAACTCCCTTGTTTGATATTCTTTAGCATAAGTTGTTGCTACATTTACACCAGTTGTTAACCAATCATTGGCTTTATATTCCACATTTATTCTTGCGCCAATCCTGTCTCTGAAATTTTTATACACAATTCCAGTTTCATCAAATTTGTTAACAGAAAAAAAGTATTTTATTTTATCCGAAGCACCACTTACAACAACTTCATGCGATTCTGTTGATCCATCTTGCAAATAAAACTTTCTCCAGTCTCCAGCTCCACGTGATTCTGCTAAATCCCATAACCCTTGACGTTGGGAACTAGTTATATTAGAAAGTGTAGATCCTGCAGGAAATTGATTAGAAGTAATTCGATTACGAATCATCGAATCAATAATAGGATTAGTAATCCCTGCCTCAAATTCAAATTGTAATTTTTCTTGTGAATTCATTAAACGTACATTAGGAAGTTCCTGAAGGGATACAAAACCTCTTTGATAAGAGTAACGAACTTGTGCTTTTCCTGTTTTTCCGCTTTTAGTATTTACAACTAAAACACCATTTCCTGCTCTTGAACCATAAATAGCTGCGGCAGATGCATCTTTGAGAACTGTAACATTTTCAATATCATTTGGGTTTAATAATCCAAAGGCACTAGCCGAAACTGGGTTGCCATCAATGATAACTAAAGGTTCATTTGATGCATTGATTGAACCTGTACCTCTAAGACGTATGAAACCACTTGTTCCTGGTTGGCCACTTTGACCTACTACTTGAAGACCTGCCGATTTACCCTGCAGCAATTGTGTAAAGTTGCTGATTGGCTTTTGAGCCAAGTCCTTGCTTCCAACAACTGCTACTGCGCCATTCAAGTCTCTTCTCTTTAAAGATTGATATCCTACCACCACCACTTCTTCTAAACTTTTATCAGATGGCTGAAGCCTGATATTCAAAACTGATTGTGTTGTGATTTTAACTTCCTGATCTAGTAATCCGACTGAAGAAACGATAAGAATTTTCGCAGTTGAGGCTACCGAAATTGAAAACTCTCCGTCTTGGTTAGCTGTTACCCCCACTTTTGTTCCTTTTACTTGTACTGACGCTCCGTTTATTGCTTTCCCTTCAGAGTCAGTAATTTTTCCAGTAATTATTCGATTCTGTGCCTGCAATTGTAATGCAGTAAGAACCAAACACAGAAATAGCACACTTAATTTTCTCATGCTTGTTTTTTTAGATTTAAAATTGTTTACTTTTTTGGATAATTTTCATAGCCAGCTTCAACAAAAAAGAATACTATTATTAAAACAGGTTCTTTTTGAACCTGCGAATTTAACAGGTTTCTTAAGAAGAAGTTTAGAATAGACAACTTTTTAATAGCAATGCTGCATAATTATTTTTTTCTTTTATAACCTGATGTTGTAAGTAACAAGACTGGCAACAAAATAAGATTTGTAACCATAGCTACTAAAAGTGTAAGTGATGTAAGCCAGCCAAGGGCCTGCGTTCCCCCAAAATTAGAAAAACAAAAAATGACAAAGCCTGCCACCAACACAAGCGAAGTATAAATAATGCTGATGCCTGTATGACGGATGGTTTCTCTTACGGTAGGAACTACTTCATTATTATTAACCGGCAACTCCTGTTTATAGTTAATAAGAAACCGGATGGTAACATCAATAGCAATGCCAAGGGCCACACTAAAAACCAGCACTGTACTTGGTTTGAGCGGAATACCCACCCAGCCCATAACTCCGGCTGTAATTACTAAAGGAATTATATTGGGTATGAGCGAACAGAGTAAAATTCGAAACGATCGAAATAAATAAAGCATACATACTGAAATCAATAAAAATGCCCAAAGGATACTTTCTTTAAGGCCATTAATGATAAACCTACTGCCTTCTAAAAAAGTAACACTGGTACCGGTAAGTTGCACATTGTATTTATGCTGCAGTCTTGATGAGTCAATTTCTGCAGCAGAAATTTTATTGACGATTATTTCTGAAACATATTCAATGCTGTCACGGTTGAATATTGTATCAATCCTTTTTTCAATAGCTGCAAGAATTTTAGGTAAACTGTCGCTCCCCACATCAGCCATATTTACACTTATGCGGGCCCGCTGTTTGGTACTGTCCATAAAACTGCTGAGCAGCTTACCTAAGTTATTGCCTTTTGCTTCGCCACCCGATTTAGTTTGTAAGTAAGGAGCAAGAAAGGCCAGATCAAATTCATTAGGCAAAGAATAATTCATGGTATCTCCATCATAGTAAGCTTGTTTTGCAAATTTTAAACCTTCTGTTACTGCAAGAGGTTTCCCCATTTCCGGACGATCATATAGAAACTGTACTAAAGAATCAATACGCACCAAATTTTGAAGCTGCCGTGTTACTCCTTGTTTTCGTTTAGTATCTACCACAATTTCCAATGGCATTACACCTGCAAAATGTTTTTCAAAAAATTTAAGATCGGTATAAAGCACATCGTTTTTAGGAAGATCATCTACAATAAAACCAACGCTTTTTAAACGCATAACACCCACTAAAGAAATCAACACCAAAACAATTGTAGCACTATAAATATATTTAGGATGATCAAATACCCAGTTCTCAATTCGTATCAATGTTTTATTGAGCCGTTCATTTTCCAGATAGCGGATATGACGTTGTTTTGGCGGCGGTAAATAACTTAACACAACCGGTATAAACAGAAAAGAAATTACGAACAGCACCATAATGTTAATGCCTGCTACCGCACCAAACTCTTTTAATACGGCACTCTCAGTTAATGCAAATACAGCAAACCCAATGGCAGCGGCAATATTGCAAAAAAGAGTTACTACTCCCATACGCCCAACCATATTAATCAACGATTTTTTTTTATCTCCTGTTGCTTTAAACTCTGTATGAAATTTATTAAGAAAATAAATACAATTGGGAATGCCTATTACCACAATCAATGGTGGAATTAATGCATTAAGTAAAGTAATTTTATAACCCAGCAAAACAATGGTTGCCAAACTCCATATAACACCCATTACCACTACAGACATACTTAACCACATAGCACTGAACGAACGGAAAAAAAGAAGCAATATTAATGCTGAAAGCAGTACAGAGCCCAACAGAAAAAATTTCATTTCATCAGCAATACGGGTACTCATTACAGTTCGTACCAAGGGCAAACCACTCATGTGCATCGTTGTTTTGGTATTGGCTTCAAATTGCTTCACCAATTTGCTTATATCATCAACAACTGCATTTCTTCTTTTAGAATTGAGTACTTCTTTGTTAATGCGAACGCCAATGGAATATACTTTTGACTCGGCATTGTACAGTAGGTTTTTGTAGAATGGCAAGAGATTTAATTGAGTTGCTGCACTATCTAAACCCTGCTGTGTATAGATGGAATCATCAAAAACAGGAACTGCTTTTAATTTCTCAGTTGCTGAATCTTTTACCAGATTTAATCCGCTGCTGATACTCAATACATCTTCAACACCCGGTACTTGTTTTATTTTTTTTTGTAATTGTACAAACTGATTGTAATAGGCCAGTTCATAAATATTATCTTTTTGAAAACCAATGATGAGCAAATTGCCATCTTCACCAAACTGCTGTTTAAATTCCTGATATTCTTTATACTTGGGATGATCTACGGGAATTGCTTTGGCAAATTCGTAGCTCAACTGTACTTTTGAAGCCTGCCAAGTCATTACACCCGTGGAGCCAAGAACCAAGATTAAAAGCCACAAACGATTTTTTAAAACCCATCTCCCTAAAAAATACCACATATATAAAATTTATTGTATCAGCAGCGCAAAGAAACGTTTTTTGAACTGAATAAATATATAAGAAAACAAAGTGATTCTCTAATTGTTTCAATTCATGAAAAAGGAAGAACTTTAGTTCCGCATCAGCAAAAAAATTACTTTTGAACACCATGAATAAAAACCTTGCGATCCTCTTCCTGTTTTGTTTGTTAAATGTTTCTGCCGCAGCACAGTTACAACCAATTGGGCAATGGCGTGAACATCTTGAATTTAAACCTGCATCAAGGGTAACCGCTTCTTCCGATTTAATTTATGTGGCTTCTAAATTCGGTGTGTTTACAGTTTCAAAAGAAGATAATGTAGTTGAGCGGCTTTCAAAAATTAATGGGTTGAATGATATTGGTGTGCAAACCATCCGGTATAATAATTTTTCAAACCAATTGCTCATTGCTTATAACAACAGCAATTTAGATGTAATCTACAGAAACGACATCATTAATATTCCTTATATCTTACGAAGCACTGTAAGTGGCGATAAAAAAATATATGATATTTATTTTGTTGATGACAAAGCATATCTCTCTACCGGTTTGGGGGTAATTGTAGTGGATTTAAAAAAGTATGAAATCAGTAATACCTATTTCATTGGCACTACCGGAGGTAATGTAAAAGTAAATGGCTTTGCTGCCGATGCCACCCGTTTTTATGCAGCAACAGACGAAGGATTAAAAGCGGTGAATAAAAACAGCCCTAATCTTTCTGATTACCGAAACTGGACCTTGCTAAGTAATGCAAATGGATTGCCAGCTGGTGCAGCACAAAAAGTATTTGTAGTGGAAAACAAACTATATACTCAGTTAGGCAACCGATTATATTTATTCAATAATAACACCTGGAGCATTATTTATGATGATGGGTACCGCTGGGAAAATGTAAATGCATCAGATGATGCCATTTTAATTTGCGAAGAAAAATTTAACTGGGCCGATAGAAGGGTGGTGGTTTTTAATGCAGCAACCAATACAGCATCACAAATTATTCAAAATACTAACGCTACTCAATTTCCATATCAAGCAACCAAAAGTGGCAACGAAATAGTTCTTGCAGATTTTGGTAAAGGGCTGGTTCGTTTTAATGGCACATCTGCTACCAATCTTGCAATTAACTCACCTTTTGGCCCACTTGATGGCGAATTGCTTTTTTATAACAACACATTATATGTTTCTGGTGGCAGTGTTAATGAAGCATGGAATTACAGATTTAACTATACTGGTTTTTTTACATTTAATAATAATGAGTGGCAAAACATAAGTCGCAGTAACGCAACCTGGATGGATTCTATACAGGATATTATTACAATAGCTGTAGATCCAAGAGATAAAAAATTGTATGCTGGGTCTTTTAGAGGTGGCTTGGTAGAATTTGAAAGTGCAACGAAGTTTAAAATTTATAAACAAGGAACTGCAATTGGTGAAACCATTGGAGATCAAGGTAGCTACCGTGTTGGAGGTCTTGCTTTTGACCTTGAAAATAATTTATGGATCAGCAATTTTGGTGCAGTAAATAATATTGTAGTTAAAAAAGCTGATGGAACATGGAAGCAAATGCGGGTGCCATTTGTTATACAAGATAATATGGTAGGTGGTATTGTTATTGATGATTTTAATCAAAAATGGATTCAGGTGCCACAGGGTAATGGAGTGTACGTTTTTAATCATGGAGCATCTATTGATAATACCGCCGATGACCGATGGAAATGGTTTCAAACCGGAAGGGGAAATGGAAATCTGCCCGGTAATGGAGTAAATGCGATTGCAAAAGATAAGGATGGTTTTATATGGTTAGGTACAGATAAAGGTATCGGTATTATTCAATGCCCCGGCGAAGTGTTTACAGCAAATGGTTGCGAAACGTTTCAACCAGTAGTGCAGTTTGATAATTTTGCAGGGTTGCTTTTTCAAGATGAAGATGTAAAAGCAATTGCAGTAGATGGTGCTAACAGAAAATGGATTGGCACAAGAAACGGTGTGTGGCTTATAAGTGCAGACGGCGAAAAAGTAATCGAACGTTTTACAGCAGAAACCAGCCCTTTGTTAAGTAATGAAATCATTCGTATTGCCATTGATCCTGTGAGCGGCGAAGTTTATTTTTCAACTTTTAATGGCATTTGCAGCTATAGAGGAACTGCTACAGAATCTATTACTGCTGATGAAAAAGTTTTGGTTTTTCCAAACCCAGTGCCATCGGGTTATAAAGGGATCATAGCCATAAAAGGATTACCCAATAATTCATTTGTAAAAATTACAGAACTAAACGGACGATTGGTATATCAAACAAAAGCATTGGGCGGACAAGCCGTTTGGAACGGAAATGATTACAGAGGCAACCGGGTTTCTAGCGGAGTATATCTTGTACTGGCTACGGATGATTTAGGAATAGAAAAAGTAGCCACACGGATTGTATTAGTAAAATAATTCTTTGAGCAGCCTACTACATACTACCAAATCAATTATTCTCCGTGCTGTAAAATATGGCGAAACCAGTTTGATTGTTACAGCATATACTGAGTTGTTTGGTTTACAGAGTTATATTGTACAGGGTGTAAGAACAAGCAGTAAAAAAGGAAGTGGCAAGGCAAATTATTTTCAGCCCGGCTCTATACTGGAGTTGGTGGTTTACCACAACGAACTGAAAAACCTGCAGCGGATTAAAGAATTCAGGTGGAGTTATTTGTACACAGATCTGTTTAGGGATGTAATAAAAAACTGTGTGCTGCTTTATATAATGGAGCTGATATTGAAATGTATTAAACAACCGGAGACGAATGCTGATCTTTTTTTATTTGTAGAAGATGCGTTGATGCAGTTAGATACGGCTGATGAAAAAGTTACAGCAGGCTTTGCCATTTTTTTTGCATTACAGTTTACTTCCTTTTTTGGCTTTCAAATAAATAATGAGGAAATCACTTCCATTCTTGATTTGCAGGAAGGAAGATTTGTAAGCAGTTATCCGCAACACGCCTATTACCTTGATGGAAAGATTGCTGAGCAGATTTTTGAATTATTAAAAGTGATGCACCCAAATGAACTTCCTGAAATAGCAATGAATCATTTGCAGCGTAGAGCTGTTCTTGAATCTTTAGAAACGTATTATGCTTTGCATATATCAGATTTTGGAACAATGAAAACCCTGCCTGTACTGCAGCAAGTGATGGGATAAGGTTTACATTATTCTCTTTGATTCACTAAAATCATCGTTCAATAAAACTAGACCCGGCTTCTTATCTTTTTCAAAACTTCCTAAGTCATCATCCCACTGCAGTGCTTTTGCTCCGTTGGATGTAGCCATTTGTAAAACCTGTTCTTTAGTAAGTGTTGAATGTTGTAACAATGCCTGCATTTCTTTTGCAATACTCAATTGCCAGTTGCTGCTGTAACTATCTGTGCCCAATACCAAATCACAACTATGTTTAATGAATAATTCAACTGGCGGTGTTTTATTTTCAATGTAAAGATTAGCATTAATGCAAATGCAATACACAAGCTTTAATCCATTTGCTGTTGCATATTCATTGGCCCACACAATATCCTCCTCAGGCATAAATGTATTGTGAATGAGAAAAATAGTTTGGCCATTGTTGAAATGCGGAAGATAAGAGCGGATGCTACTCTTACCTGTTACAGGAAAAGGCGAAGCATCCATACCAAATATTTTAAACAACTTTAAATACTCACCGCCTCCTGTTTTATACAATTCATCTTCGGCAGGGTGTTCCTGATTGTGAATAGAAATGATTTGATTTTTTGTAGCAGCGTTAATGAACTCAAATGTTTTGGGCGAAATACTGTAAGGAGCATGGGGAACTAAAACAGTTCTATGTTTTGGGTTTTGAGTTTTAAGTTGCAGTTCTCCTGCAACGGATTTATAGTGATTAAAATTTTCAGTTGCTTTTTCATCAGTAAAACCAATCACCTCTACAAAATTTTGCCAACGAATTTTACTTTTACTTTTTATAAATGCAGTATCAGTTGTATTGCCAATATCACCTACAGCCACAGTGCCGTTATTATACATTTCTGATTCAGCTTTTTCAATTTTCTGTAGAATAATTTCCGGTGCAAAATCTCTTTTGGTAACAACGGAGCATAAAAATTCAATCAATCCTGTATGAGGTGGAATTATATTTTTTAAATGACTTAGTTCTAAATGGCAATGACAGTTAATAAAGCCGGGTGTAAGAATGCCTTTCAGCACCTGCACATCATCGCCTGCCTGCTCCAATGGAATTATGGCTTCTATGGTTCCATCCTCATTTGTAATTAAAACTTCATTGCTATTTCGGAAATGGTATCCGTCGAACAATTCATCGGCTTTGAATTTTCTGTATGCCATGGGTTGATTTCTTTTAACTTTGCCGCCGCATTTGTACAGGATTTTGTTCAATAGAATTAAGGAAGTACAAGAGTGCGACGCAACAGAGGTTTAAAAGTAGTACCATTGCTGGTCTCAAAAAAATTACGATTTACAAATGTTAGATAAGTTAGAAGCCATACAGGCAAGATTTGATGAAGTGGGTGTTGCATTAACAAACCCTGAGATTGTAAGTAATAATCAAAAATTTTCTGCACTTAGCAAAGAGTACCGCAGTTTAGAAAAAATTGTACTGGCAAGTAAAGAATATTTGCAGTTAATAGCGGATGTAAAAAGTTATAAAGAAGCACTCAATGGCAATGATGAAGAATTAAGAGAGCTTGCCAAAGAAGAATTGCCAACGTTGGAAGAAAAGAAAGAGAAAATAGAAAAATACATTCGCCAGTTATTAATACCTAAAGATCCGCAGGATGACAAAAATGCAATCATCGAAATTCGTGCAGGCACAGGTGGTGATGAAGCGAGTTTGTTTGCTGGTGATTTATTACGCATGTACACTAAGTATTGCGAAAAGAGAGGTTGGAAAACAGCTATCCTTAGTGAAAGCGAAGGAACAGTTGGAGGATTTAAAGAAGTTCAATTAGAAGTTACGGGTGACGAAGTGTACGGCACTTTAAAATTTGAAAGTGGTGTACACCGAGTACAACGGGTACCTAGTACAGAAACAAGTGGCCGTGTACATACCAGTGCTGCAACAGTTGCAGTAATGCCCGAAGCCGAAGAAGTAGATTTTGAATTGAGAGAAAGCGATGTAAAAATGGAAACATCAAGAAGCGGGGGGGCCGGCGGACAAAATGTAAATAAAGTAGAAACCAAAGTAATGCTCACGCATATTCCTACTGGTACTGTTGTTATTTGTCAAACAGAAAGAAGCCAGCTAGGTAACCGAGAAAAAGCAATGGGCATGATGCGTACAAGATTATATGAAGAGCAAGTGCGTAAACATGAAGCAGAAATTGCAAGACAAAGAAAAAGTTTAGTTAGCACAGGAGATCGCTCAGCAAAAATTAGAACCTATAATTATCCGCAAGGCAGATTAACAGATCATCGTATTGGACTTACGCTTTATAATTTAGATGCCGTACTTAATGGAGAAATAGAAGAAGTGGTGGATGCATTGCAGTTTGCAGAAAATGCGGAGAAGATGGCAACGCAGAATTAAACTTCATCATTATTTCATATTGAACAATTGTTAGAAAAGGTTTTTACTTTATCTTCCTTTTCATTTTCACCCTTTAACTTACAACTATGTTAGATCAACTTTTTAACCTCGTAAAAGAACATGCAGGCAGTGCTATTATAAGCAATCCAGATATTTCCAATGAGCAAAATGGCGAGGCCGTAGGCGAAGTAACCAGCAGCATTGCAGGTGGTTTGCAAAATGCATTAGCAGGCGGACAGTTTAAAGATGTATTGAAATTACTGGGCGGCCAAGGCGGAGATTTGCAAAGCAACCCATTAGCAAATCAATTAAGTGGTAATGCAATTACATCTTTGATGGATAAGTTTGGATTAAACCAGGGGCAGGCAGGAAATATTGTAAGCAGCATGCTGCCGGGAATTTTGCAAAGCCTTATTGGCAAAACGAATAATCCAAATGATAACAGCTTTGATTTGCAAGGGATATTCAGTTCACTAACTGGTGGTACAACAAGCGGTTTGGATTTGCAGGGTTTGCTTGGAAAAGTAACTCAGAGTGGCGGGCTGGATAGAGATGGTGATGGAGATACAGATTTGAATGATGTAATTAATATGGTAAAAGGAGGAGCAAGCCAGCAGCAACAAAGCGGCGGCGGTGGATTGATGGATTTAGTGAAAGGGTTTTTATAATCAATATTTACTTTGATAGAAAAGAAAGCCGCTTACCAGTTGAGCGGCTTTCTTTATAAGTTAAACCAGTAGTTGAGTTTTACAACCAATGCCTGATTTTTTTGCTGAAATCGGTTATCAGCTCCAACTGTTTCGGCAAACATATTATTGGTGTACACTACAAACAAATCGCTCATGGGTTTAAAGCGCCATTGAAACCGTGTGTTGATGTTTACATTATTTATTTGATTATTGTACTGTACAAAAGTGGTCCAGAAAATACTGCGGCTGAAAGTAATATCGGCTCTGGGACCCAGAATCCAAAAATCAGCATTGTTATATCCTTGTGGCATTCTTATACGATTGTAATTGGCACTTATTTGTACTAATGCCCAGGGCTGTAATCTATAATTGATGTCAGCCTGTATAGCTTGAATAGTTCCATTGAAATATCCTCCAAACCTTGCTGAAACGTTATAAAAAAAAGGTTTTCTAAAGTTTGAATTGAAAGTAATACGTGAAGTGTTATAATAGTAGCTTGTTCCTTTTTTTAAACTTAAAAAAGTCGAGTCGTTTTTATTAGTAGGGTCAAAATCATCAAAGAGGTAAGTGTATTCTCTGCGAAAAGGCCGTGCATTTAGTTGGGCCAGATTTTGGAAACGAATTCCGAATAATAAGTTTACATCCCAATCAGTAACACGGTTATCAAACTGGCTGTAAATAACATCATAATCAAAGCCGTAAGACCAAAAGTTTATTTTTTTAGAGAGCTTATTTTTTGGATAAATATTTTTGTTAATGGTTGTAGCACTTCTGTAAAAACCTGTACGGGGTACAAAACCCATTTCAGCATTATAACCCTTGCCTACAGCGTACCAAACACTTTCAAAATTTAAAAGTGGTTTTGTAAAGTTAACAATAGCTCCAGTGGAGTAAGCACCTTTTGGTTGATTGGGCTGAAAGGATTGATGATAATAAGTTTTGCCCTGCCAAAATCCACTGGCCGAAGCCATATTCATATCTACTCCTAATACCCGGTTGTATTGATTGATGATTCTTGTTTTATTTGAAATGCTGTTTTCTTTATTAGCCCATAAAAAAGCAATATTTGAACGGGTAAAAATTCTGCGTTGAAGGGTAGCAACTGTAAAGTTTGCTGCAGGTGTGCTGTCGCTCTTTACATATTCTGTATGCATATTTAATAAACCAATACGCCAATCTTTATTCAACCTTCCGCTGAGTCTTGCACCACCGAGTATGGGTACTTTTTCTGCCAACCCTGTTTTTGAATTATTAAAAATGCCGATGCGTCTTGAAAAGAAGGGGTTGATATTGCTGCTTCCAAATGATCCAAACAAATCGCTGTTTTCAATAAAGAATTGCCTGCGTTCGGGGAAAAATAATTCAAAGCGGCTTAAGTTGGTTATTTGACGATCCACTTCAACCTGAGAAAAATCAGGGTTCACAGTTAAATCTAAATTAAGAGATGGGGTGATGGCTATTTTTGCATCAAAGCCGGCATTGCCGGATGTTTTGTTGGTATTGTTTAAATTGTCTGTGTTAGTTTCTGCAATCAGATAAGGGATTACAGAAATGTTTGTACCTGCTTCTGGTGGGGGTTCGCTCCATTCTAAAGTGCCCGAATATGCCTGGTCCATCATTCGAAATCCTCTGGGTACTTTAGCCCAGGAGCTTCGTTCGTTACGGTTTAAATCGTTTCTTACAAAGTTGATGTTCCATTGGTTTGCTCCTTTGTTTGTTTTATAACGGAGTGTTTTAAAGGGGATGGCAATTTCAATTTCGTATCGGTCGTTATAATTTTTTACAGCACTTAGCCATTTATTATCCCAATCAATACTTAAGCTATTACCATTAGAAATTAAACCTTCTTTTTGAACATTGAAAGGGCTTACTGAAAAGTAAAATCCGTTGAGGTTGTCACGAAAAGGATCAATGGTAACTAAAAACACATCAGTAGTGCCGTCTGCAAAATCTCTTCTTAACGATTGAACAGTATAGTTTCTTGGTTCATAACAAACTGCAGAAACATAAATAAATTTTTCATCGTACAGAATCTTCACTTCTGTTTTTGATAATGCAGCAGAGGTATCAAAAGGAAAGCTTTGGCTGAAGTTGCTGATAACTGATGCCTGTTTCCATACAGCTTCTGTAAAAAGCCCATCAATCTTTACCGGCTCAGCCGTTTTAAGAATCTTGCACCTGAATTTTTTTTCATTGCTTGTTTCGCTTTGAGATAAAACATTCAGGAAAAGTACCTGCAAACAAAAAATGAAACTGATAGGGATTAAATTTTTACTCAATGTTGACTTATTTAAACTGAGCAAATGTAACCCTTGGCATGGTTTTGGGAAATTACAGTTGTGTTGAATGGTTTTAGAAAGTTTTAACAGGCGGTGAATAAACTAAATACATTGTTTTACGTCTATCATATAGTTAAGTTTTGATAGCAATTAAAATTTTTCTCATAAGCAGTTAGTTTTGGTTAAGGCTTCTGTTTCTACAGAAGCCGTTTTTTAAAAACCTTTGAAAATGATTGCACTAAAAGGTTTGCAGAACATTAACAGCACAGTGAGTATTGAAACGGTGAGATAGGGCGAACTTTACAGTATTAAAAATAAATTTACTTTTTTCTCATAAGCAGTTAGTTTTGGTTGCGGCCCCGGTTTTTACCGGGGCCAATTTTTTTCCTAGTAATGATCGCTGCTAAAAAAGCACCTATGCCATCTGCCACCATATCCAGCAAACTAAAACTGCGGCCTGCATATATCTGAACAAATTCCATTATCACTCCATAAGCAGTAGCAATAAGAGCTGCCTGTGTTACAGATTGAATCCATCTGTTGTTACTGCTTTTGATATAAAAATGACATAACCAAACAAGGATAAAGAAAAGAATTATATGAACCAGCTTATCAAGATCCGGGACGCCAATCAGGTTTTTATTAGCTAACCCTTCTACTGGAAATACAAGAAGTATAAAAATAATAGCCGACCAAATTGCGGTCGGCCATTTTGTATAAAGGAATTTATGAAACAATACTTTCATCAGGCAACTGTAGCACTATAAGCTTCGGCATTCATTAACGCATCTACATCTGCAGGATTGTTTACTGTAATCTTCACCATCCATCCCTCACCATACGGATCGTTATTTACAGCTTCTGGTTTATCATTTAAAGCTGTATTTATTTCTGCAATAGTTCCTGCAACAGGTAAAAACAAATCGCTTACTGTTTTTACCGCTTCTACAGTTCCAAACACCTCTTCTGCATTAAAACTTTTACCTACGGCATTAATATCTACATACACAATATCCCCCAACTCCCGTTGAGCAAAGTCAGTAATACCAATAGTAGCAGTTGTGCCTTCAAGCAATACCCATTCATGATCTTTTGTGTAGCGGAGGTTCTCAGGAAAATTCATCTGTTTATGTTTTTAAATTGAAGTGCTAAATTCAAACATTCGGTTCAATAAGAAAAATAAAAGTTCATTAAAATCCTTTTTGCTGAAAGTAAAGCAATACATGATCCTTAATAAAATCTTCCTGATCTTTCATGCTCATAGGCGCCATGGCTTTTAATTGCTTAAAGTGCGGCCAGCCTTCGGTATCAAAATTGTCAAACTCAAAATAGCCACTTTGTGCAAGCAGTGAACATACAGCCACATGAATTAAATCCTGCTTTTGTTCTTTGGTAAACTTGGCTTTTATTTCGCCAAACTCCTGTACACCAATCAAAAATAAAATTGACTCCAAATCGGGTTTTTTGCCAAATCGTTCTACCATTTTATGCTCCAGTTGCATCCACCTTACAAATAAGTCATTTGTTGCATCCATAATGAACAAAGATAGTTGTAAACGCTTAGTTGATAAATGAGAAGTTAACAAATTGGATTTGGATTTTTTTTGGACTTGTTTTTGCAGAAATGAAATGTTGATAAAAAATACCGTTTCTCAATTCAAATTCTCTTTTACAAAAAGGGAGTTTGTATTTTCACCATAAAAAATACCACATGTTACAAACCGCAGAAGACATCAGGCTGCTAAATGAGAAGATAAGTATGAGCAGCTCCTTTCTCGATCGGCTACGTTTAGAAGTGAATAAAGTACTGGTGGGCCAGCCATATATGGTTGATCGTTTACTCATTGGGTTATTGGGCAATGGACATATATTACTCGAAGGCGTGCCCGGCCTTGCCAAAACCCTTGCCATTAAAACCATGAGCCAGGCTATTAATGCAAAATTCAGCCGCATACAGTTTACCCCCGATATGTTGCCTGCAGATGTAATAGGCACTATGATTTATAACCAGCAGGAGAATAAATTTTTTGTTCGCAAAGGACCTGTGTTTGCAAATTTTGTTTTGGCCGATGAAATTAACAGGGCTCCGGCAAAAGTGCAAAGTGCATTGCTTGAATCTATGCAGGAACGGCAAGTAACTATTGGCGAACATACCTATCCGCTGGATGAACCATTTTTAGTATTGGCCACTCAAAATCCATTGGAGCAGGAAGGTACGTATCCCTTACCTGAAGCTCAACAGGATAGGTTTATGTTAAAAGTGGTGATTGGCTATCCCAAAAAAGAGGAAGAGCAATTGATCATTCGTCAAAATACACAACAGCTTGCAACACCAGTAATAAATCCTGTTGTAGCGATCCGTGAAATTTTAGAAGCAAGACAATTGGTGCGTACTATTTACATGGATGAAAAAATTGAAAACTATATTTTGGATATTGTTTTTGCAACCCGTTATCCTGATCAATATGGGTTGAGTGGTTTGAAAGCATTAATTAGTTATGGTGGTTCACCCCGTGCATCAATTAATCTTGCTTTAGCTGCCAAGTCTATGGCTTTTTTAAACAAGCGGGGTTATGTAATTCCTGATGACGTAAGAGCAATTGCTGCTGATGTATTGCGTCATCGTATTGGATTAACTTATGAAGCAGAAGCAGAAAATGTTTCTGTAGAAGAAATTATTAAACAGGTATTGAATGCGGTGAAAGTGCCGTGAGGAAATTGACCGTTGGGCGATGTCCGTTGGCCGTTTAGGTTTATACATTGATTCATTTTTAAAAATTTAAAGCCATGAGTAAATATCAAAACTTAGACGTTTGGAAAACTTCAATGCAACTAGTGAAAGAGGTATATCTACTGACAAAAAAATATCCTAAAGAAGAGTTGTATGCCTTAACATCACAAACTAAAAGAGCGGGAGTATCAATTCCTTCTAATATTGCAGAGGGGTTGGGAAGAAATTATAAAAAAGATACCATACAGTTTCTTCATATAGCACGAGGATCAATTTATGAGTTGGAGACTTTACTTAACATAGCAGTAATGGTTGAAATTATTTCTGAGGATGATTTTAAAGCCATACTGCCTTCTCTTGAAAAATCTATGCAGCTATTAAATGGCTTTATTAACTATATGGAGAAATCAAAACTGAAATAAATTACAGCGTTTCCAATCTGCCAACGGCCATCGCTCAACGGCAAACTATTTTAAAATGTTGACAACCGAAGAAATATTAAAAAAAGTAAGAGCACTTGAAATAAAAAGCAAGCGACTTACCAATCACATGTTTACCGGTGAGTATCACTCAGCGTTTAAAGGCATGGGGATGAGTTATAAAGAAGTTAGAGAATATCAACCCGGCGATGATATACGATTTATTGATTGGAATGTAAGTGCACGCTATGCACATGCTTACAGTAAAGTGTTTGAAGAAGAACGGGAGTTGAGTGTTTTTTTGTTGATTGATAACAGTGCCAGTATCAGCTTTGGTTCTCAGGTGCAGCGCAAAAAAGATCTGGTTACAGAAATTGCAGCCTTGCTTGCTTTTTCTGCTATAAACAATCAGGATAAAGTAGGTGCTATACTATTTGGTGAAAAGGTGGAAAAATTAGTAGTGCCCAAAAAAGGAAAGCAGCATACACTTTTTATTGTAAGAGAAATGCTAAGCAATGATGCAGTGAGTGGTAAAACAAATTATACAGATGCATTCAGGGTATTCAACAATACATCAAAGCGCAAAAGCATTTGCTTTTTGATCAGCGATTTTTTGGGTGCAGGTTTTGAAGATGCCATACGTGTAGCAAGCCGCAAACATGATGTAATAGGCATTAAAATTTATGACCAGTTAGATATGAAGCTGCCCGATGCAGGAATGCTGCAGGTAAGTGATGCAGAAACAGGTGAAATGCGATTGATCAATACTTCAGACAAAGTAGTTCGCTATGAGTATGAGCAGGATTTTCACCGGCATAACAACTTTGTAAAAGAAGTATTTAAAAAAGCAGGTGCTGATTTACTGCATATCTCTGCCGGAGAAGATTATGTAAAAGTGCTTCAAAAGTTTTTTATTAATAGAAGTAAATGAAAGTAAAATTATTCTTTTTTATTTTTCTCCTCGTACTACCTGTTCATTTACTATTGGCGCAGGCAACACCTGTTGTTACTGTAAGCAAAGAGAAAATACTGATTGGCGAATCAATTAAAATAAGTTTTGAATTAAAGGCGGTGGAACGGAGTACAAAAGTTGAATGGAAATTTCCTGACTCACTTGCCCATTTTCAATACATCAGCTTTGATACAACGGATACTTTTAAAAAAGAAATCACAGTTACCAGTTGGGATAGTGGTGTATGGAATCTTGAAAACATTTCTGTGTTAGTACCATCAAATCTCACTGGTAAACCTCAGCTATTAAAATTTCCTGCAAAAGAAATTTGGGTAGAGTATGATACAACCGGCTCAGCAATTTTAAATGATATTAAACCCATAATAGAAATTAATGATGCAGGAGAACAATGGATTGCTTATGCCATTGCCGGTATTACAATCATTAGCTTATTACTGTTAATTTATCTTTTTGTTAAATGGAAAAATAAAAAGCAAACTGTAGCAAGTATATATTCACACTTATCACCTTACGATGAGTTTAAAGAAGCATTAAATCAATTGAGAAGTAAAAGATGGCAAACTCAATCAGAACAAAAAGAAGGATTTACAGAATTGGTTTTTATAACCAAACGTTTTTTTGAGCGCAAACTTCATCAGCCTTATACAAACTATTTAACCGATGAAAGTTCTATTCAGCTCCAAAAAAATATTTCCCGGGACGATGCGATACACGTAATTCAAATTTTGCGTTTGGCAGATGCAGTTAAGTTTGCAAAATATGCAGCGCCGGTTTCTACCTGTGCAGAAACTTTAGATGCAACCGATACTTTGTTACGTAATTTAAATCAGCAAATGAAAGAAGCATGATAGGAGATTGGCTGCAACATATCCGTTTTGCTTATCCGCAATTGTTGTGGCTGCTGTTGTTGCTTCCCTTACTCATTGTTTGGTACTTGAGCAAATGGAAGAAACGGATTTCTTCAGTAACCGTTTCTACTGTTGGTATTTATAAAAAGCAGGCAGGTTTTAAAAACAGTCTGCAACATCTTCCGTTTTTTATAAGAATATTTGCAATGGGTATTTTACTTATTGCCATTGCCCGGCCTCAAACAAGAAATGAAGAAGAACGTGTAGAAGGCGAAGGAATAGACATTATTCTTTGTATGGATGTAAGCGGCAGTATGCTGGCAGAAGATTTTTTACCCAACAGAATGGAAGCCGCAAAAGAAGTGGCTATTAAATTTATTGAAGGCCGAAAAACAGACAGGATTGGATTGGTAATTTTTTCTGGTGAATCATTTACTCAATGTCCGCTTACTACAGATCATGCGGTATTAATAAGTCAGGTGTATGGAGTTCGCAGTGGCGTGTTGCAGGATGGTACTGCTATTGGTTCCGGTTTGGGAACAAGTGTGGAGCGGTTAAAGAAAAGTGAATCAAAAAGTAAAGTAGTGATTCTTTTAACTGATGGAGAAAATAATGGTGGATTAATTCCACCAAATACAGCAAAGGAAATTGCAAAAGTGTACAAAATAAAAGTATATACCATTGGTGTAGGTACAGATGGGTATGCTGCCATGCCGCAACAATCAAATGGCAGTGTGGTTCGTACACAGGAAAAAGTAAATATTGATGAGAAGCTGTTAACACAAATTGCCAGAGAAACAGGCGGTGAATATTTCAGAGCCAAGGATAATGAAAGCTTGAAAAATATTTATACTGAAATTAATAAGTTGGAAAAATCTAAAATAGAGACCAGCAAATTTGCAAAGTATGCTGAGGAGTTTTATCCATTGGCCATTGCAGTAGTTTTACTTTTGCTATTGGAAGCATGGTTGAGATATAAAACGTTGAGAAAATTTCCGTAACAACCAATTCCTTTTCTTTGCATCATCAATGAAAGCAGTCATTTATAAATCTACCGGAAGCTGGTATACCGCCAAAACAGCGGAAGGCGAATTTGTGCAGGCACGCATTAAAGGAAAATTCAAAATAGATGGCATCACATCTACCAACCCCATTGCTGTGGGTGATATAGTGGAAATAGAAAGGGAAAAAGACCAAACTGTTGAACATAGCTATAGCATTACTGAAATTGCAATCCGCAGAAATTACATCAACCGGAAAAGCCCGCACAAAAAATACCAGCATCATATTGTTGCTGCCAATCTGGATCAAACCATGTTGTTTGCAACCATTAAAGAACCAAGAACTTCTCAGGGGTTCATTGATCGTTTTTTAATAGCATCCGAAGCATATCATATTCATGCAAATATTGTTTTTAATAAATCAGATATCTATAAGCAAAAAGAAAAAAATGTGTATGAAGAGTGGAAGGCAATGTATGAAAATGCCGGCTACAATGTTTTTTTAATGAGTATGGAAACAAAAGAAGGTGTGGAAGAAGTAAAGCAGGCATTGAAAAATAAAATTACGTTAATCAGCGGACACTCCGGCGTGGGCAAATCGACCTTTATAAATGCAGTATTGCCCGATCTGGATTTAAGAACCGAAGAAGTGAGTGATTGGAGTGGAAAGGGAATGCACACAACTACTTTTGCTGAAATGTATGATCTGCCATTTGGTGGAAGTATGATTGATACGCCGGGCGTAAAAGAATTTGGTCTGGTTGATATTAGTAAACAGGAACTATCACATTACTTTCCTGAGATGAGAGTATTAATTAATGATTGCCAGTTCAACAACTGTTTGCATTTAGAAGAGCCTGGTTGTGCTGTAAAAGATGCAGTAGCAAATGAAAGACTTCATCCGCTTCGCTATATAAGTTATGCTGGCATACTTGCTACCATTGAAGAGAAAAACTATTAATCTCTAAGCTTCAGTGGGGTCAGCATCTTTCAACGCATCTACCAATTGAGCAATCGCCGCATTTTCAAAATAATCACTATTTTCTTCCAAAGACGGAAAAACTGTAATGCCATTGAAAATGTTGTAGCTAAGTGTAAGCGAAGTGCCTTTGTACAAAAAGTCCCAGTATAGGGCTTCAAAATCATCTAATTTTTTGGTAAAGGAAATGTTTAGCTTGTCTGCAAGTAAATCGGCCCAGCGAAAAAAACGATCAAAGCTGGCATCATCTTCCAGTATCGCTTCGCTGTATCCAATGTGGTTTCTTAGTGTGGGATTCATAGCAACGGTATTTTGGGTTATTAATCTAGGTTTTATTATTCAAATCAACTTCTGAATTTCTTGGCTTTTGGTATTTTTTCACCGCTTAAAAACTTTTCTGCCCCCACATTTTTACCGTTGCTCGGACACCCTTCCTTCGGTTTATTAAACACACTGCAACTGGTAATGAAAGACACAATTGCTATACTGATCGCTGCTTTAACAAGGTTCTTCATATTGGTTTTTTTATAAAACATATAAACGAATAAATATCAAAAAGGGTTTGCTCAAAACTTATAAATTTTCTGGCGACTGTTCTTGAAACCATGCCGAATACTTGATATAATTGTTCGCAATTCGGTCAATCTCTCCTTTTATCAAGTCCTCACTAATATCTTTTACCTTTTTTGCAGGAACTCCGGCAAAAATGCTGCCAGCCTGTACTATGGTTCCTTCAAGCACCACGGCTCCTGCTGCAATAATGGAATTGCTGTGAACAATTGCATTATCCATAACAATTGCTCCCATTCCTATCAGCACATTATCATGAATTGTGCATCCATGTACAATGGCGTTATGCCCAATGCTCACATTATTACCAACGATTGTTTTCGTTTTTTGGTATGTAGCATGCAGCACAGCTCCATCCTGCACATTTACTTTATTGCCGAGTCTTATACTGTTTACATCGCCACGAACCACTGCATTAAACCACACACTGCATTCATCACCCATGATCACATCACCCACCACAGTTGCATTGGGAGCTAAAAAACAATTTTTTCCAAACTGAGGATTAACTCCCTCAACGGGTAATAGTAATGCCATATCGTTTTATATCTTTTTTTCTCCTCGCAAATATCCGCAATTTCAATTTCTCTTCATAGGTAATTCTACGTTCCGCTTAAATTTGCTTTTCAATGACCAACCGCCAACTTTTTTTACAACACAATGCACAAACTTCTGCCGCACCACTTGCTATAGAAATGGTAAAAGCAGAAGGATGTAAAATGTGGGACGCAGATGGGAAAGAATATCTTGATTTGATTGCCGGCATCAGTGTTTGTAATGTGGGTCACCGGCATCCAAAAGTCATTGAAGCGATCCATCAACAGTTGGAAAAATATATGCACCTGATGGTGTATGGTGAGTTGGTGCAAAGTCCGCAGGTGCAATATGCAAAACTCTTAACAGATCACCTTCCTATATCACTCAACTCAGTCTATTTCACAGCTTCGGGTACCGAAGCAACAGAAGGCGCTATGAAACTTGCAAAAAAAATTACAGGGCGTACAGAAATGCTTGCCTTCAATAATTCCTATCATGGAAGTACGCAAGGTGCATTAAGTGTTATGGGTAGTGAGTATTGGAGAAATGCATTTCGTCCCTTAATTCCAGGTGTGCATCATGCTAACTATAATTCTTTTGATGCACTAGATTTAATTACAACCAACACTGCTTGTGTAATTGCAGAAACTATACAAGCAGAGTCAGGTGTAAATGCACCATTGAAGGAATGGATTGTTGTGTTACGAAAAAAATGTACAGCAACCGGTACTCTTTTAATATTGGATGAAATACAATCCGGCTTTGGCCGCAACGGTTCGCTTTGGGCTTTTGAACAGTTTGCTATAGTACCTGATATTTTATTGCTTGGCAAAGCACTCGGTGGAGGAATGCCACTTGGTGCTTTTATTGCAGATAAAAAACTGATGGATGCATTTACTGATAATCCAGTGCTTGGGCATATCACCACATTTGGTGGTCATCCTGTTTGTTGCGCTGCCGGTATGGCGGCCATGCATGTTTTGTTAGATGAAAAGTTAATAGAGCAAGTCCATACAAAAGAAATTTTATTCAGAACATTATTGCATCACCCAAAAATTATTGCAGTACGAAGCAGAGGGTTAATGATTGCAATTGAGTTTGATAGTTTTGAAACCAATAAACAAATCATTGATGCATGCATTGCAAACGGAGTGTTTACTGATTGGTTTTTATTTGCAAGCCATTGTATGCGTATTGCGCCGCCGTTAACCATTAGTGAAGATGAGATTAGGAAGGGGTGTGAGGTGGTGTTGAAAGTTCTGTATTAGCTTATTGTAAATACCCGCTTTGTAGTATTATTAATATAGATGGGTTGTGTTATGTTGCAGCCGCAATTAAAATAACTGCAACCAAAAACATAACCATGAAGCAATCATTCTTCTTTTCCCGTATTTTAATTTTTGTATCAATAGTATTTGGAGTATTGACTTTTACGTTTTCCTGTAAAAAGATTGACCAATCATCAAAAAGTGTCAACCTTGAAATTGACGTAGTTCATTTTTTCAATCTTAGTGATACTGTTCCCACTGAAATAAAAAAAATTGCTCTTGACCTTGAGAAACAAAACGGATTTAAACAGCAGTTGAAAGAGTTTGTAAAAGCAAATGGCTTCCCTGTTTGGGCGAAATCGCTATTGTTAACTGACAATACCACAAAAACTTCTTTAAATAAAGGTGCCGGCTCAAAATCAACGGAAACGAATATTGAAGACGGATTGTTTTTTATTCCGTTGAAAGATGAGGGTACGGGAGAAATTAAATCCTATATAAGTTGTGTAAAACATAAGGACAGTGTTTATACTTACAGGCTTTATAATAAAGCGCAGGTAACTAATATTGAAGTACAGCAAAATGACACCTTAAAAAATTTTAGAAATCGTGTGCTTTCCGTATTTGCTTACTTTGAGGAAAAAATAAATAATTCAAATAGCACTTATTTTGGTGGCAAAACAAATTCCAAAATTAAAAACATAAGCATTAAGGCTTTATCAAATAATTCCAATAATGCCGGAAGATTCATTTGTGGTTGGCGGGATGTACAAATAATAAATGTTTTCACAGACGCAGGCGGAGTAACAGTGGTTGAGAGTTATACTGTATCATATTATACCTTTTGCGACATTAGCGGAAGCGGAAGTAGTGGGGGTGGTGGTACATGGAGTTGGGATCCATCTAATGTAGGAACACCTAGCGGTACGCCTGGGGGAGGCACAAGCGGAAGTTATGGAGGAATCTATTATTACACAGGCGGCTCCGGATCAACAGGCGGAAGTACCAGCGGCTGGTGGAATTATGGTTCCGGTTACAATGGAGTTTATACAATTGGTAGTTGGTATGACCCTCTGTTATATCCATGGGGCAGCGGCCCTTATTATAATCCTATAAATTATCTACAAAGCAATGCAGTTCAATTGTTGACGATTAGTTTAGGCCTTACACAGGAACAAGAGACATGGTTACTAAACAATTCATATCAGTTTAGCGACGCTTTAGTTAATTACCTTGCTTTCAGCATACATCCACAGGATTATAAAGAACAAATGGCAAGAGATCATATTTACTTGTTGTTGAACGATCCGGCCTACAATTCTTTTGTTACGAATTATCATGTGTCCAATGGGAGTTCAAAAGTTTGGTGGGAAGATGAACAATGGCTGAGTACAAATTATCAGGGGTTATATTCAAATCTTGAGAATTTGTCATTGACAGTTAAACAGGGGTACTACTTATTAAATAATCCATCACTTAATGAAGATTTAAATAATTACCTATTAAACTCGAATGGACAAACTTTCGAAGAAAAAAAACAAGCAGCAACTGAACATATTAATGGACTACTTACCAATCCTGCTTATGTTACATTTGTGCAAAATTATGAAGCAACAAATAATACTGGGAAAATGTGGTGGGACCGTGTTGGGTATGATTTTGCAATGCCTCCATTTTTTTGGTCTTACCAAGGTAATAATAATCAGTCATTAATTGACAATTATCCAAATCTTTCTCCCGCTTTTCAATTCCCAACTAATAATAATTACGCAACATTGTATCCGAGATTTACAGAAATGGTAATGAATTTAAAAACGTTTGTGAAAGAAAATCCAAAAGTCATGGAAGCACTTCAGAAGTATTCTGGGCTTTCAAAAACACAAATTTTAGACCATTTAAGTTTTGGACAAGGACCAATCATTAGTATTGTTGAAATGGAGGGTCGTATTGGCCAGTTTAAAAAAGAAAACGGGAACAAGACTTTAGAAATTAGAGCGAGTTATGTTAGAGGCCTCGAGCAAGCAGTTCTAGAAAGCACAAAGGAGGGAACAGCTTTTTTGTTAGCCGTAACAATATTGCATGAGTATGTACATTACGGAAATTTCATTGGTAAAAGAAGTGAAGGAGCTTATGACTTTGGTTTTGGGTTTGAAAGAGATGCATTTAATGTAATTGTTGAGTATTTTAATGCAAACTCAGTGGTAATAAAATTCAGTAAATACTTTTAATACAATTCTAGTATGAATAGATATTATCTTCTCTTCTTGCTTTTTATTTATCTTTTTTCGTGTTCTTCGGAACCCAGAAAAAATGAAGCTGATATTTTAGTAGAAAACTTTTTACAAATCGTAGGCACTACAGGGTATAAGACATTTTCTTTACGACCTTCTCCTTCCGACAGCAATAACTATTTAAAACCAGAGTTTACGAACTTTGAGCCATATATTATCGTTACGGATAGTTTATTAGGGTGGGATAAATTTCAAGTTGGGAGTATTGACATTTCAAAATTTGTTTCAATGTCAGAAATATACGATTTAAAAGAGTACACTCAATTAATAAAAGGGAGTAAAAAATTCGAGTCGTTAAATAATATTGCAAAGTTTTTCCCAAATAAGGTTGACAAATATTATTTGCGTTTCAACCTTGAAGGTATTTCTTCATCTGGTAAAATAACCGGGAACGTCAAATTTTCCAGAGTTATCATCCGTAACAATATTGCTGCTTTTTTAGCAACAATATCTGTAGGGTACAAATCAGGTATTACAAAATTATTCTTGCTAAAAAAAGGAAAGGAAAAATATGAGATCATGCACGAAATTGATCTTGTTGTTTGGTAATGTATTTTTAACAACGCTTTGCAGATTGTAATCAACCTAGGTTCGTAACACATTAAACCAAAAAAGAAAATTTTAATTGATACAGTCGTACTATCCGTTAAAGTTGTTCAAAAGTTAGAGTAAATAAATTTTAAGTTCATGTTTTTGGTGGGATATTGAAAGTGCTAAATCCTTAAAACTGCAACTTAAAACTTCCAAATATCCCAAACCGTTTTTGTGTAGGTACAGGATCAGTTGGCAGCACACGCCAAATCAAATCAATACGGAACACTTTAAAAATATTATCTACACCTGTTCCAAGTTCCATATAAGTTTTGCCCTGTAGCGTTTGAAAAGCGGTCCATCCTTTTCCTGTTTCAATATTAAAGCTCATGGTTGAGGCATCGTAATAATTTCCTACATAGTTTATTTTTTTGTTGTCTTCGCTCAAACTGCCCCATAATAATTTAGCCGTCCAAAACTGCCGCAGCTTTAATTTACGTGTAGGTAATAAGCGAAACAAACCATTGCCCACATTGTGTTCAAAGTTAAATCCTGCATATTGATCGCTGATGTATTCAAAACGATTCATTAAGTTAAATGCATACTTGTTGTAATAAAAAATTTCATTACCCGGATGGATCTCTAACATTGTAAATGGAAGATTGCCAAAAACTTTACCTGCATAAAGGTTGTAATAAATTTCACCGATGCTACCTATTTTTTGATAATCGCTTACGGTAGCACTTAACTTATTATAATTATATCGGCTGTTAAATACACCAGCAATTCCTTTTGTATATTTTATTTGTGCAATAGGATAGGGGCTTCCTAAACTGGTTCTTAAAAAAGTACCTTCTAAAAAACGTTCCAAATATGCAAACCTTATACGAAAAGTTAGTTCTGTATTATTGAGTGTACCGAATTTATCTCCCGTATCAAAATAACTTTTACCGGGCAATGCTCTTTGCGGATCAAACTGTTTATGAATTGCATTTACTCCAAATGTAAAACCTGACTTTGTTTCTTTTGAAAACTCAATGCGTTGTTGCTGTGATCTTAAAAACTTAATTGGCACATTCGGTTTCCGTACCGCTAGTGAAAAAATATTATCCTGACTTATTTCATCATAATACACCTGCCCATTATCATAATCATCTGTATAGGACATATACAATCTGGTACGAGGTATTTTTGTAAATAGATGTGTAATTTCTGCACGGCCTTTAAATTTATTATCCTTAAAACCATAAGCCATATAACCACGCAGCCACCATGTTTTACTAAAGGCGGTGCTGGTGCCAAGGTCTAAACGTAAACGAAGCCCTTCAACTACATTGGCACTAACTGCATTAAACCAGGGGCCATATTCAAATTTGCCAAACGCTTTGTAGCCCGTTCCAATAAATGTAAGAGTGCTTTTATACTTTTTAAAGAGCGGCATTTGTTGTAGTGTATCTACCAATGCATAAATTGCTTTTTCATTTTTGCTTAAGGTTTCATGACGACTCTCCTGCCAATATATTTCTGGTTGCTCAGTTGCGCCGGGCAACAAAACAGTTTCTTCTAAAATTTTATTTTTCTTTAGCACATTTAAAACCAGTTGTGAGTTTATAGATACATTTTCGTAAGTAGTTGTTTTCCTTCCTGTAACTCCAAACTTTTGTTTACCCAAAGCAGAAACATCAATTACAAATTTGTCTTTTGACAAAAACCAAATACTATCATTAATGAATTTATATTCCTGAATAATGCTCATTTTTTCAACAAAATTGATATTAGCTTCTGCTGAAAGACGGAGGTTCATTTTTTGAATAGCAAAACTGCTGTCGTGTACCCAGCAGTCACCATCAAATGTATTTTCTCCTTTATGTTTTGGTGCAAAAACCAAATGTAAAAAGCGTTTGCCTCCTACATATTGCGTATCAATTAGGCGGTAACTATAAAATGCATCACCATTATCTGAAATGGGGCTGATGAATCGCTTATCAAAAACCAAAATATAATTGTTATAAACATTTACATTTTGATCCATACCTCCCAAAAGCTTTTGAACACTTTCGTTTTTTAAACCTGAAGTACGGCTCGCTTTTATTTCTTCTCTTCGTTTCAGAGGGTTCTTTTCGTAGTAGTAATCTGAAATGGTTTCAGTTAGAAATATAGGAAGAAAAGGTTTGTCTTCACTGGTACTGTCAATTGTTTTATCCAATAAAAAACCAAACGGCCTTAAAAGACCAATGCTTTTAATTTTATCTGCATTGATCCGATTGATATCTACTTCCAACTTGTTATACAATTCGTATCCAAAGTTGCTGAAGCGGTAACGATCATTTTCCGGTTTCTTTTTTACAATCTTGCGCCATAAAATCCAGCCTCTGCTGTATTTTGATTTTACAACCACTTCTTTTTGAAGCGAACCACGTTCCATTGAGATAGTAAGAAACAATGTATCACCTTTTGGAATTGATAAAGATGTGGCAGAATTTTTATATCCTACATAGGTAATGAGTAGCGAATCATTCAGGGCTTCTTCATTTACCCGAATAATAAATCTACCTGCTGAATCACTAAGCTTACCAATTTTACTTTTTTTAAGTAATACCGATGCAAAGGGAATCACCTCATCGGAGTGCGAATCTTTTATTAAAGCCGAAATTATTTTTGTTTGTGAAAAAACAGACGTGAAGCAAAAAAGTAAAATCAACAGACCAAGTACAATCCTCATGTAGGGTTAAAATTTAATGGAGCATAAAAATACAAATTCAATTTTAGTTGTACGTTAATTGTTACTGTTCAAATTCAAGTTCAATAAAAATTACTGTTAAAATAGTTCACTAAAATTTGGGACATATAAGGAATTTGCTTTTACTTTGTATTTCAAAGCACTTTTATGAATAAGCATAATCAACCAATTGAAACCTTGCAGGATATTAAAGCAATGATGGATAGGAGCAGCCGATTTATAAGCCTAAGTGGTTTAAGCGGAGTTGCTGCTGGTATTTGTGCGTTAATTGGGGCATGGTTTGCAGCTGATATAATAAATAATAGTGGAGTTATTAGCTATAGATCAGAAAATGCAAACGATATTGAGTACAACGGTTTTGGTATTTCAATACTTAGATCTTTTATGGGTCAAAAATTATTTTTGATAGCTATCATAACATTTATTGCCGCTTTTGTAGTTGCGTTTCTGTTTACTTATCTGCGCAGCCGTAAGCAGGGCATTCCTGTTTGGGGCTCCAGCGCAAAACGTTTAATGTGGAATGTATTGTTGCCTATGGTTGCAGGTGGTGTGTTTTTATTAAAGCTTATTGAAGCGGGTGTGTTTGGATTAATTGCTCCGGGCTGTCTTATTTTTTATGGGCTCGCACTTGTAAACGGAAGCAAATTTACCTTGGGAGAAATAAGGTATTTAGGATATGTGATGATTCTTTTGGGCTTAATCAATTGTTGGTTTCCCGGATTCGGAATATATTTTTGGGCAGCAGGTTTTGGATTATTACATATCCTTTATGGATTGGTAATGTGGAATAAATACGAACGTACTTAATTTGAGAAACTGAAATTGTGTAATGAAAAATCCGATTGAATTATTGCAAAAAGTGTTTGACAGCCGTGTGCGTCTTGGCATCATGAGTGCCTTAATGGTAAACGCTGCAATCAGTTTTAATGAGCTAAAAGAATTGATACAGGTAACAGATGGCAATCTTGCCAGTCATTTAAAAGCCCTGGAGGAAAATGGATTATTAAAAGTAAACAAAGGATTTGTGGGGCGTAAAACAAATACAACATACAGTGTAACCAAGCTGGGCGAAAAATCTTTTCGTCAGCATTTAGATGCGCTGGAGCAAATGATAAAGCAAATGAGTAAATAATTTTTTTTGTACAGAAACTTTGTAATACAAAGTGCTTTTAAATAAATTAAAAACAAAACATGGAAACGCAACAATCACAATCATTCTGGCAGCGCAACGGTATTATGATCAAGGCTATTGTAGTAGGCTTTTTAATTCTGATTCTTTTAATTCCTACTGGGTTTATTCAAAGCTTGGTTCGTGAGCGGCAGGAGCGTCAGGAGCAGGTAATTGCAGAAGTAAGTTCTAAATGGGCAACGGGTCAAAAAATTACAGGCCCCTTTTTATTAGTGCCTTATACGGTTACTCAAAAAAATGACAAAGGGCAGTTTTATTCTGTAAAGCAGAACGCTTATTTTATGCCTGAGAAATTAAGCATCAATGGCATACTTATACCTGAAATACGAAAACGAAGTATATATAAAGTTGTATTATATAAAACAGATTTAAAGGTAAGCGGCTATTTTTCTCCACTCAATTTTGTAACCTTAGGTATTGACCCTGCAACAGTGTATTGGAACGAAGTGAGGTTTTGCATCGGCTTAACTGATAACCGTGGTATTGCCGAGCAATTGCAACTCAACTTCAACAATACAAATTTGGAGATGAATCCGGATTTGCCAACCAACACTGTTGCTTCAAATGGAGTTACCTCTGTTTTACCTGCTGCAATTGCATCGGCAACAGGTAATCTTTCCTTTTCTTTAGGATTGAAACTAAATGGCTCTGAACGTTTATTTTTTACTCCTGTAGGTAAACAAACTCAGGTTCAGTTGCAATCAACTTATACCAATGCATCCTTTACAGGAAAATTTTTACCGCCCAATCCACCAACTACAAAAAATGGATTTAATGCAAGTTGGAATATCCTGCATTTTACAAGATCTATTCCGCAAAGCTGGACAAATGAAAAAATAGATATTGATGATTCCTCTTTTGGTGTAGAATTGTTACAGGGCTTAGACTCTTACAGCAAAACCATGCGAAGTGTAAAATATGCGTTGCTGTTTATTGCACTTACATTTTGTGTTTTCTTTTTTATTGAAGTATTGCAAAAAACAAAAGTACATCCGCTGCAATATGTTCTTGTAGGGTTTGCACTCTGTATTTTTTATACACTGTTACTTTCAGTTTCAGAATATGTGGGGTTTGATATTGGCTATGCTATTGCATCAGTGGCAACTGTTGGCTTAATTACTCTCTATATAAAATCAGTTTTTGGCAAATGGAGTATCGCTTTGGGTTTCTTTGTATTTCTCTCTGCTTTGTACGGAATGATTTACATACTCATTCAATTGCAGGATGGTTCTTTATTATTTGGAAGTATTGGTTTGTTTGTTTTATTGGCAGTGGTTATGTACTACTCACGGAAAATTGACTGGCACGGCACAAAGCAAACTGAAAAATTATCACCTACAAATTAAAACCAATGAAAAACATCCACTATGCTCTGCAGGGATTACTTGCTGCTTTAAGAAGTGAAAAGAACATGCGTTTTCATGTAGTGGCGGCAATACTTGTAATTGCTGCGGGCATTTGGTTACATATCTCAACGGTTGAATGGCTGGTCATCATCTTATGTATTGCATTGGTAATTTCTTTTGAACTTATAAATACGGCAATTGAGCAGTTGTGCAATATTGTAATGATTCAAAAACATCCGGTAATTAAGAATGTAAAAGATATTGCCGCCGCAGCAGTGCTTATGGTAAGTATTTCAAGTGCATTAGTGGGCGGGGTTATCTTTTTACCAAAACTGTTGTTACTTTTTTAATTGTATTTACTAATCAAAAATCATTATGAAGCGGGTACTTTTTTTTTCAGTTGGATTTACTATTGCACTTTATATTTTTCGGGTGGCTTACACAGGAAGCTGGCTATTCTTATTTATTCCATGGAATTTGTTTCTGGCATGGCTGCCTTTGTTTTTCAGCAGACTTATAAAAAAAGAAACAGGCAGGGGTGCTAAATTAATTTGGTTTATGCTTTGGTTGCTCTTTTTACCCAATGCACCGTACATTATTACAGATTTAATTCATTTGGAGCAAAGAGAAAATGTTCCTTTCTATTTTGATTTGATCATACTTTTCTCTGCTGCGTGGAATGGGTTGCTTATGGGTTTGCTGTCTGTAAAAAATACAGAACACCAATTGCTTCATCTTTTTTCAAAACTAAAAGTGAAAGTAATTTTAGGCGTCGTGTTTTTTCTAAGCGGCTTTGGTATTTATCTCGGCAGGTATGAGAGATATAACAGTTGGCATATTCTTACACAGCCTATTGATTTAGTAAAGGATATTGCCACCAGAGTTTTTCTGCCCCAGCAGCATTTACACACATGGGCTGTAACTTTTCTTTTTGCTGTTGTTTTTTATTTAATGTATGAAACGATTCATCACTTTCATACAGTTTCTAAACCTTCAAATTTCTAAATGCCTGTTCATTGAGTATAAAAATGAATAGTATTGTTATAACTAAAATAGACTTTCAAAACTTTTAAAAATGATAAAAGGGCAGCAGGAATTTCATGCTGCCCTTTTTATTTTAAATTTAAGATTTGCTTAAAAATCTAAACCAAGGGATACATGCAAGATGGGTTTAGAATTAAAGAAGCCACTCATAGGCCACCCTGCATCAAACCGAATAAAATACCCAAGCAAGGTACTGCGTGCACCAAAACCATAACTGCCTAAGAATGGACCGAGACCCGGAGCTTTTATGATTACTGTTGTAGGATTGTTTGGCTCACTAAATGAAATTTCAGGCCGGGTGAGTTTATCAAAACGCCCGTTCCATGCACTACCCAAATCAATAAACTGCACTGCTTGAAAATTTCTTAAAAAAGCATTGTTGATAGGTTTATTAAATAAGGTTGTAAATACAGGCAACCGAAATTCACTATTGATAACAATGGCATTATTTCCATTGGCGGAGTTTTGTAAAAAGCCCCGCATGTTTACAGCTAATGATTCATATACATATGATTCATCAGCAGCAGGCCTGTTAAACGTATTAAAATAACGTTGCTTTTGCACACCGTTTCTTGTAACATCGTTAGATCCCAATATTAACCAACCATCTGTACCTCCTAAGTAATAAATTAATTTATTGTTGCCGAATGAAAAATCACCAGCAACTCTTACAGCCCAAATAAAGTTGCGGTAAATTTTTACATAATTTCTTGCATCAAAACCTACATTGAGTGTAAAATCTCCAGCACTATCTCTGCCGCTTCCACCTTTGTAAGTACCACCCAGTCTGTTGTAAGCTTCTGCCCAGCCTTTGTATCGTAAACCGTTCCATATATTGGTAGCGAGGTTAATTGTGTTATCATGCACATACTCAAAACGGGCAGTCGCAAAATTTTCGTTTAATGTGGGTTGCGTTAATGATCCTGCAATTAAATCATCGCTTTTAATAATGTATTCATCTCTTCGTAAACCAGAAATTAAGCGTATGCTTTGTACTTCGTTAAAAGGATAAGTGATATTGCCCTGATAAATATTTGAAACCAGTTTTGTATCAAACAGAGTGCCTCCAATATCAAGACCAACAGAAGAATTAGATCGGAAATAAGTTACTCCCCAATCCAATCTTTTTCTTAGGTTATCAAACCGCATTAATACTTCTTTATCTTCAAACCCGTAATTGATCCGGAATAAACCGGTGAACTTATAGTCTTCTAAAAATTCCAACACACCAATTCTAGTCATGGCATTCAATGCATTTCCATTGGAAAGATTCACGGGGCCATTTGCACCACTATAAGGCTGAAACCGGTTGATGATTAAAGTATTGTTGGATAAAAAATTGGTGGTTACATTATCAATGGCAAACTTTTTTCTGTATGGGAATACACGCATTTTATTCAACACATCTTCTCTTTGTTGTTTTGTGGCTCCCATTAGTTTTACAGTTGTTTTGCTGCTGTCTTGTGTAAACTCAGTTTCAAAAAAATCTGTGGGCTTATCTGTTTTTACACTGTCCTGCAAATCGGTTCGCTGCTCAGTATCTGCGCCAATCATTTTTTCAAGGCGGGAAGTTCTCTTTACATATTCTGTAGGCCGGGCATTTACATTTCGTTTACGTAAAACGTTTTCATCTACTTTTAATTTATATAAAAATTTAAATTCACCTTGCCTGTTTACCTCTGTTACCTGCCCGTTATCGCCTGCAATTCTTGTTTCCAATACACTGCTTTGATAATTGGTGATAGGGAAGGTGTATGTACTATCATCCGTAACTCTGAAAAATGAAATGGAATCAGGCTCTGATTTATTCCATGCTTTTAATGTAGAATCCAATTCTTTAAACTCAGGGTTGCGAAGTACATCTTCACCAATTCTGTACATGGTATCTACACCCGCTGCTTTGGTACGGAAGAAACCAGCCCATCTATTACCAATACCATTTTCTTCACTGATGTAGGTAAAGTGATTGGTATTGTATTGTGTTGGGAAACGGGCATCGCCATATTTTAAATTTGAAAGCTGGGATATTTGTTTGAATTCTGTTTTGTTCCAATTGTCAATTAAAAAAACATTGTAACGACTTTTTGGTAATACAGTATCTCCGGTTGGTGCATCAGATGATGGCCTGTTTGATGAAAAGATGATTCCTGTTTTTCCCGGAAAGGCAACAAAACTTGCATCTCTGTCGTCATACACATCGTTTGTAATTTGCTCCAGCTTTTGATCTGTTATCTTATAAACAAACACATCGCTCTGACCACCTTTTACACCACTTAATATAAGAGTGTTGGGGTCAAGCATGTATTGCATATCAGTAACCTGTTCAAAAGGCAACACTTGATTCTTAACTGTTTTTATTCTGCGGAAGGCATCATACACATTTAAAAATAATTTTCCTTCTTCCCATACAATCATCGCAATACGTGTGCCTTTAGGATCCCATGCAAGCATTGGGTAATTCGGATCGGGTTTGTCTTCCAGATTCCGAACACCACTTTTCCAGAGTATTTTTTCTGAAATAAAATTTTCATTAAGCTTTACACAGGTTAAACCACGTTTGTATTCAACAACTGCGTAGGTAAAACTTTTCGGGTTGGGATTTGCCTGAAAACGGAAATAATCTGTTTTGCCAATTTCTTTTGGTACGGTTAACCGTCCGCTAGGTACATTGCGCCTTGCACGAATATCTTTAAAATATTTATCACGGTTAAACTGCATAAAATCTTTCAGCACCACTTTAAATTTCTTTTTTGCAATGGTTTGAGTGGCTCTGTTTACATTTTTATAAATGCGGCTCAAGTAAAGCAGGTAGGTAACATTTTCTTTTCTGTACTTTTCTTCGATGTAATACCAAAACGCATGACCCGCCAGCTTGGGTTGCTCATAGGCAAACTGGTAAAAATTATTAAACTGAAAGCCGAGCATAGCACTTTTTAGTTCATTGTCAATTTTTGTACTCCAGTTTTCTGCTGCGTAAGAAATATAACCGTCGGTTAACCATTTTGGCAAATCCAGTAATGCCTGATTCTGTGCAAACTCTCCCAAATCATCGCCAAACAACATGGTTTCTAAAAGCACACGGGCAATGCCTTCACGAATTTGGCGCCGGAGGTCGGCATGATCGCCATTATAAAAAATCACCATTTTGTTGTTCACCAATTTGGTAACACCACCTGCATTTGGCCAATCGAGCCCGATACCAATATTGGATTGTTTATAATCGTTATAATTATTGTACAACACAATATTGAGGCGGCGTTGTATACCAAACTCAATAAAATCTTCTAGAGATGGTAATTCTTCTTCTGCAGTTTGAGTAACAAACTTGGCAAGCTCCAAACCGTTTTGTGTGTAATGCACATTAAAGTTGGGGCTTTGATAAAAATTCCATTGAAACTTGGTGTATTGCACACGGTTTTTCCCAAACTCAACCATGTTAACCTGTGCATCAGCAGTAGCATTTAATATAAGAAGAGCAATAAGCCAAGCTGTTGTTCTGAAACTGTTCATCTTTGAAATTCGCATATTTTCGTATTAGGTATAGTGTTTACTTGCAGTATTATTCGTTGTTTAAAAATACAAAATTCAGCTTATGTTCGCTGTTAAAGGTTTTACTTTTAGTCCGGTTCAGGAAAATACATGGCTTCTCTACAACGAAAAAGGCCATGCAATTATGATTGACCCCGGATGTTATTTTGATGAAGAGAAAGATGTTTTGCAATCTTTTATTACACAAAACAAGATTTCTTTCCAATTGTTGCTGAATACCCACTGTCATTTAGATCATGTGTTTGGTAATAAATGGATACATGAAACATACGGATTGCTGCTTCACATTCATGAAAAAGAAAAACAGGTGCTGGATTTTGCCCCGGCCAGCGGGCTGATGTGGAATTTGCCTTTTGATAATTACAATGCAGAAATAAAATATATAAAAGAAGGCGATGAAATTTTGTTAGATGAAGATAAGCTTCAGGTGCTGTTTACTCCCGGCCATTCTCCCGGCCATGTATGTTTTTATTGCAAAGAGCAGGGTTTTGTAATTGGCGGCGATGTTTTGTTCAGGCAAAGTATTGGCAGAACTGATTTGCCTAGCGGTGATCATGCTACACTAATCAGCAGTATCAAGAACCAATTATTTGTATTGCCCGATGAAACGATTGTGTACTGCGGGCATGGCGAGCCAACAACTATTGGCTATGAAAAAAAGCACAATCCTTATTTAGCGTAGAAAAGAATTTGCTGCAATGCAACGCTTTCTCATCTGTATGGGTTATATAAAAAACATTCACATGAAACGTATTATTTTATTCGTTTTTACAATTATTCTTTTTGCAGCCTGTACAAAAGATGAAAACGACATTGCAATGAGTTATGGCCAAACCCAATGCGCTGATCAATGGGGTTACGGAAATTCTGATACTGAAACAACAGCTAAGCTTGGTACTTTTTTAGATTCTTCAGGTATTCTATACTCAAGCTTAAGTTTTATAAAAGTAAATCCGGGTGCTGTATGCCAAGCCTGCAATTGCCCAAGTGGCGGTGTGTTTACAATTGAAACCGAAGAACTATTTGTTGCACAACTTGTGCAGTTAGGGTTTACAAAACAGTAACTACTACACTAGCTTGTTGAGGTAAGGAATTTTTTGAAATTCTTTTTTTTCAATTTTAAAGATTAGAATTGTAAAGAACCCAATAAGTACCAATGCCAAAGAATGGCTAAACCATTTTGGGTAAAAAAGGTAGATTCCTAGTTGATGAATGCCAAAAAGTAAAACACATATTACCACATAAGCAGTAAGTTTTTTCCATGCATAGGGAATGGGATAGTTCTTCTGCCCCATTTTGTAACTTACTACCATCATGTATCCATAACAACATAGTGTTGCAATGGCACAAGCCATATATCCCATTGTAGGAATGAGGAGAAAATTAATAACAATTGTAATGATTGCACCACCAATCGTAATCCAAGCACCTGTAATATTTTTATTGGTGAGTTTATACCAAATAGAAAGATTATAGTACACACCTAAAAATAATTTTGCAAGCATCAGTATTGGTACTACAACCAAACCTTCCCAATATTCTGGATGGCGGCTGCCCACGAAGTATTTCCAGATATCAAGAAAAAGTACAACTCCCAAAAAGCAAAAGCAACAGGCAATAACAAAAAACTTCATCACTCTTGCATAAGTACGTTGTGCATTTTCCTGTGTTGATTGTTTAAAGAAAAAAGGTTCGGCACCCATACGGAACGCTTGAATAAACAATACAATTAATATTGCAAGTTTATAATTGGCTCCATAAATTCCGCTTTGAGAGTAAGCTTGCTCTGTTGTGCCGGGTACAAGTTTTAAAAGCATAAACCGATCAATCAATTCATTTACCATACCAGCCAAGCCAACAATAATAAGTGGCCAGCTATAGGTCATTAACTCTTTCCAAAATTCTTTATGAATCGTAAACTTAAAGTGAAACAATTCCGGCAACAATAAAATCAACGTTACACCACTTGCAACAAGTGTGGCAATAATTACATAGCCCAAGCCAATATTTGGATTATACAACTCAAACCAAAAACTATCTGTTGCAGCATTTTTACACCAATACAAAAAGAAAAGCACCAGCCCAACATTTATAAGGATATTGATGATTTTTAAGAAGGCAAATTTTCTTGGCCGCCCTGTAAATCGAAGTTTTGAAAAAGGTAAAACGGCAAGTGTATCCAGCGCTACAATTAAAACTACCCATTGCACATACTCCGGGTTGTTTGGAATTTCTAAAAACGCAGCAATGGGTTTACTTACTATTAAAAAAACGGCGGTGAGTAATGTGGTTGTAATAAGAAGGGAACTAACGCAGTTGTTATAAACTTTTGCTTCGGGTTCTTTAGCTGTAAATCGGAAATAGGCGGTTTCTAAGCCATAAGTATAAAGAATATTTAAAAAAGCTGCTATGGCAAACAAGGTGGTAATTTTTCCATAATCTGCACTTGCAAAAATAGTAGCAAGCAAAGGAGTGAGCAGGTAATTCAGAAATCTTCCGAAAATACTGCTGGCTCCGTACCACAAAGTTTGTCCTGCTAATTTTTTTACGCTGCTCAAAGTTTTATTGATTCATTTTAAAATTAGTCAAACTTATTACCAAAAAGCATGCAACGCTTCATTACGGTTATATATCTTAGCATATAAATTAAGAGTTATGAAAAAATTGACAGTTGTTTTTGCACTCATCTTTTTTATGCAGCAAACGTTTAGTCAAACTTTTGGGGACTTGGAATGGCAAAAAACAAAACTACCTGCCACAATAGTAGAAGTGCCACAGTCTGCTTCTGTTACAGAAGCAGCTATTAAACAAAAATTTACGCAACTTGGTTTTACAGGAAAAGAAAGTAAAGGAGTTACTGTTTATAAAGGAGTTCGTATTTCACAAATAAGTACAGAATTGGTAGATGTATATCTTAAAGTAGAACGCAAAGGAAAAAAGGATCGGGAAGAGTGCACGGTTTCTTTTGCCATTGCTAAAGGCGATGGAACTTTTGTGAAGCCAGGTGTTAGTGATGCCGCTATCGTAGCAAGTGTAAGCAACTATACATCTAATTTCAGTCCTTGGGCAGAAGCAGAAGCATTAGAACGGGATATTAAAAACAGTGAAGATGTTTTAAAAAGTGCTGAAAAGAAAAGTACTGACCTGCAGGAAGAATCTGAAAGCCTGCAAAAGCGGAAAAAGAAATTAGAAGATGATATAGAAGAAAACAGAAAGAATATTGAAAAGCAAAAATCAGAAGTAGAAAATAAACGCAAAGCTTTGGATTTGTTAAGGGCTAAAAGAAAAATATAAACAAACTATTGTGCTTTTAACGATAGCTGTTGCTTTGAAGCTTTTATTGATGGAATCCAGGATGCTACAATGGAAATGAACAGAACCGTTGCTAACACCAGCAATAGATCAGTAGCAAACACTTTTACCGGGTAATAATCAATTACAAACGATCCTTCGAGTGGAATGATTTTAAATGTTACCTGCAATAAGCAAAAGAGCAAAGCAAGAGCAATTCCTAAAATGCTGCCTACCATTGCCAGCAAAATCCCTTCGCTTAAAAATATTTTTTGAATAAACGAAGAAGTGGCACCCATTGCTTTTAATATCTGCACATCCTGTTGTTTTTCCAGTACCAGCATGGTTAAAGCGCCAATCATATTAAAAGCTGCTACAATAAGTATTAAACAGAGAATGCCATAGATAGCCCATTTTTCCAACTGCATTACAGAAAATAAAGAACGGTTTTGCTGATATCGGTTTTCAACCAAATAATTTTTTCCAAGCAGTTGTTCTAAGTCTTTTATAAATTGTTTTTCTATTGATGAATTCTTAAGTTTTATTTCAGCAGAAGTGTATTCATTTGCTGTGAGTCCTACCATTTGTTTTACTAATGCAAGATTGGTAATTACATATTTATTATCAAAATCCTGTTGTATAGAAAAAGCTCCTCTTGGTTGCAAGTTTACGGTGCTAATAGATTCCAATGGATTGGAAGTAGAAGCGGTCCCTCTCTTAGGTAAATAAATAGTAACAGGAGTTATTGCTCGGTCGCTCATAAGATTTAATGCATTTTCAATGCCGCTGCCAAGTACAATTGAAGGGTCATCTTCTGTACCCAACTCATAAGTTCCGTTTGATAAATGATTGCCCACGCCACTCACTTTTGCATAGGCATCATCAACTCCTTTTAAAACTGCATTGGTCCTGAATTCACCATTTTGTATGTGGGCATTTTCTTCTGCTACTAAACAAAATGCATCAACACCTGTTAAGCCTTTTATTTTTTGGATCGCAACTGCATCCAACACCAAAATTTTCTCATTAGCAGATGTGATGCGTATATCTGGATAAAACGAAGAGTATAAGTTTTTTACCAAACCTTCAAACCCATTAAAAATGCTGAGGACAATTACAAGCGCTGCTGTGCCAATAGCCATCGCTGCCACCGTAACCCAGGAAATAATGTTTACGGCATTGGTAGATTTTTTTGATTTAAAATATCGCCAGGCAAAAAGAAAATTCAATGTAATTTTTTTGGTTATAAATTTTGCAACCTAATCAACCGCCTCATCTGTTTTCTTTTCCTCGCCAATTTTTTTAAACAACTCTTCCATTTTAAACACATGCTCTAAAGTATCGTCTAAAAAATATTTTATTTCAGGTATTCTTCTTAGCTGGTGTTTTAACCGGGATGCAAGTTGTCTTTTAATTTCAGGAGCTTTATCTTCTACCTTCTTTAATACTGCCGCATTATCCTTTGCTTGAAACAAACTGAGATAAATTCGGGCTTCCAGTAAATCGGGAGTAATTTTTACCGTTGAAATAGAAATCAATCCACCATCAATAATGTTCAAACCCATTTTAGTAAAAATGCTGGTCATATCTTCATGTATAACTCCAGCTACCTGTTTTTGTCTTTTGCCTTCTTCCATGATTTATTATATGTATTGATTCATCCCCTTTGAAACAAAGGTTACATTATTTTTGAGAGATTGTTGAAAAAGATACTCATTTGCTCCCACACTGGTTTTGGATGCTTCTTTATGCCACAAATGAAATACAATTGCGCCAAACTTTAGAAACCGTAATTTTTTTCCTGCATTCATTAGTCTGGCAGCAATGTCATTATCCTCTTTGCCCCAACCTTCAAATGTTTCATTGTACCCGTTTACTAGCATCAAATCTTCTTTCCAAAATGCCATATTGCAGCCCAGTACATAATGCATGTTTTGAGGAGAAGTTTGTATTTGTGCTGTAATATTTTTTAAAATTTCAGATCTTACAGCATTATATCTTTTCTCAATACCAGATGAATAATAATGCAGGCTGGGGCAAGCATTTAATTTTAGTATCTCATTTGTTTTTTTAGCAGAAATATTTGTTCTTGCTCCGCTAACAAAACAATTTTTTTTTGCAAATCGGAGATGGTCTTTTATAAAATGTTTATGAAAAATCAAGTCGCCATCTGTTTGTAAAATATAGTTGCCAGCTGCAGCTACAAATGCCCTGTTGCGAATTTTTGAAAGTTGATACCCATCATCTTTATGCCAAATATGTTTTATTGGAAACTTAGCTTTTGCAGCAAAATGTTCAACTACTTTTTTTGTTTCATCTCCTGATCCATCATCTGCAATTACTACTTCAAAAGGTAAAGTACTCTGACCAATTACACTATCTAAACAAAGATGTAAAGCATCGGGTCTGTTAAAGGTTGATATAATAAGACTGCAGAAAATCATGTTTAAAATGTGCAAGATGCTTGATGGGTGCAAATTACAAGGAAAAGCAAACTTTTTAAAACAATACTTTAACTTGCACGTTCAACCAATTTAAAAGGATTGAATGAAGAATATAATAAGGCTGTTGAGCTTCGGTAAACCACTGCGCCACTACTTTCCTGAATATATCATTTATACATTTTTTGGAATTTTGTTTGGGTTATTAAACTTTACAATGCTCATTCCTATTTTACGTATTCTTTTTGGGCAGGAAGTTGTAGCCGATATTCCACCATCTGCACCTGAGTTTAGTTTATCTATTCGGTTTGTATCAGATTTCTTTTCGTATCAGTTTTACAAAATTGTTCAAATAAATGGAAAGTTATTTGCTCTTGCAGTTGTTTGCGGAATTATTGCCTTATCTACCATTTTTGCCAATATAGCAAGGTATTATGCAGTTAAAGTAATTATGAGGTTGCGTTTAAAATTATTACAAAGCTTAAGAAATCAGCTCTATACAAAACTTGTGGGTCAATCGCTATCCTATTATCATAATGTAAAAAAGGGTGATATCATTTCAGTAATAACAAATGAAGTGCAGGAAGTAGAATCATCCGTTATTAATTCCATACAATGCTGGCTTAAAGATCCTTTTATTATCATCATTTATTTTGGGGTACTCTTTTACATGTCGCCAGCTCTTACTTTGTTTACACTTATTTTTTTACCAGTTTCTGGTTTGCTCATTTCCTACATCACAAAAAAGCTTAAAAAAATCAGTTGGTTTAACCAGGATTTGTATGGTAAGATCATGTCTTTTACCGATGAAACAATTACAGGTATTAAAGCCATTCAAAGTTTTGGTGCACAGGATGCAATGGCTAATCGTTTTGAAAAACTTAACAAAGAGTTTTCTAATACAAGTAAACGGATGTTTAGTAAACGGGAAATGGCTGCTCCTATCTCTGAAATCTTAGGCGTATTGGTTGTAATAGGAATTGTTTTGTATGGCGGATATTTGTTATTAAACGGGCGTTCATCTTTAGATGGCTCACAGTTTATTACTTACCTTATTTTGTATTCGCAAATTATACAACCATTAAAAAATATTTCTAACTCTACTACAGGTTTACAAAGAGGATTAGTAGCGGCAGAAAAAATATTTAAAACTTTAGATGAACCGGTAATGATAACAGAAACAGATACTGCCATTGAAAAAAAATCTTTGGATGATGCAATTGAAATTAAAGACTTGTCTTTTAATTATACCGGTACACCTGTTTTGAGTAGTGTAAGTTTTAGTATAAAGAAAGGAAAAACAGTTGCACTTGTTGGTGAGAGTGGTTCAGGTAAATCCACACTTGCCGATTTGCTCCAGCGATTTTATGACCCCACAGAAGGATCTATAAAATTTGATGGAATTGATATTAGAGATATAAAACTTTCAAGCTTGCGTAAATTAATAGCTACTGTATCACAAGAAACCTTTTTGTTTCATGATACGGTGAAAAGCAATATTGTTTTTACTGCACAGGATGGCAATAACGAACAAATTGAAAATGCTGCAAAAGTGGCAAACGCTCATCAATTCATTAACCAAATGGATCAACAATATGAATCAATTGTTGGTGATAGAGGAATGAAAATGAGTGGTGGGCAAAGGCAGCGTATTACCATTGCCCGGGCTATTTATAAAGATGCACCTATTTTAATTCTTGATGAAGCAACATCAGCACTTGATACAGAAAGCGAACGATATGTACAAGATGCCATTACCAATATGATGAAAAACCGTACCTGCCTTGTTATTGCACACCGGCTAAGTACCGTTAAACATGCAGATGAAATTATAGTGCTAAAAAATGGGTACATAGTTGAAAGAGGCAGCCATGATGAACTAATAGCCCTAAACGGTTATTATAAAAGATTGGTAGATTTACAGGAGGTAAAATAGGCCACTATAAGTTTTTATAGGAAAAATTGGCTGAAATGCACGCCAATCAACAAATTCCCTATCTTTATCTCGTTAATGTGAATTCAGCTAAGCCTTTCTGAACCAGTGAAGCTTTTTTTAAGTATAGTTTCCTCGGGTTTTCAGTTGCTGTTCTGGTTCATGATTTTTTTGGATTTAATTTTTATTTCAAGTGAACATTTACGTTGGAAACCTGTCATGGTCTATGACTGACGCAGATCTCTCTGCACTTTTTGAACAATTTGGTACTGTAACATCTGCCAAAATTTTACTAGACAAATTCTCTGGACGCAGCAAAGGCTTCGGCTTTGTAGAAATGGAGAATGCTGAAGAAGCGCAAGCTGCTATCAGCCAACTGAACGAAACAGACGTTCAGGAGCGTAAAATTGTAGTTAACGAAGCTCAGCCTAAGAAAGACGATGGCGGTTTCAAAAAACGTAGCTTCGGCGGCGGTGGCGGTGGCGGTGGTTACCGTGGCGGCAGTGGTGGAAGCGGCGGCAGTGGTGGAAGCGGCGGTGGTGGTGGATACCGTGGCGGTGGAAGCGGCGGTAGTGGTGGCGGCGGCTACAAAGGTGGCGGCGGTGGCGGCTACAAAGGTGGCGGCGGCGGTGGTTATAACAGAGATTATTAATCAGTGCATAGCATAGAATAAATTAAAATCCCTTCGTCAATTTTATTTGACGAAGGGATTTTTTATTAAAAGAGGTGATGTTATTTGTGATTTTTGTTGCCTCATATTAAAGTAGTTCTAATCCTGTAAACGGCAAACAAACAAATGCAGGAAGATGAATCTATGGTAAACTTCCCTGTGGGAAGCCTGGCATCCTATATACCGTAGCTAAAAAATGAAACAGGGCTTTTTTTTGGTAGAAGGTATAAAAATTGGCTTCGTTTAGAATCATAGTTTTTATTTTGAAATACAGATATTGCTATCAACGCAATAAACTTCCCTGTCGGGAAGACGATATGTATAAACCTCAGGAAAAAAATTGAAGAAAAGGGGGCGAAAATTGCGGCTCAGCGAGCAAGGCTTTATGCAGGTGGGATTATTTAATCCGTCTGCTTGGCCTACCAAAGCTAAAATAGTAAACAAAAGTTCAAAAACCTAAACTGACGCAGCGAAGCAAGTCAGCCCGATATGAAGATGATACATGCACCATAGATGAAAGACGTAAACAGTCAGCCCCACTTGCATAAAACCTGATGTTAAGTGCTGGCCTAATGGATTTGCAAACAGATTAATTAATAAAAAATGCCCGGCTGTATTTGTTTTTTGTGTCGGGATGTATTAAAAAATGCCAATAGATATTGATCTCATAAAAGAACTTGAAGCCAAAGGGTATGTCAGAGGTTGGATAGGTAAGGATTTGATTTTTGTCGAAGAACCTGAAAGCAGATTTTTATTTAACGAACCCAAGGGTGAGCTTGTCTATGTTCCGCAACCCCACGAGATTATCTTTTGGCGCAATTATGATGCTTCCTTGCTTGATGCAGCAAAGTAAAGTAACATAGTCTCTGTCTGGATGATTTTTATTATTAAGCGTATTTGATATAAAGTCTAAATATGTCGTGGTGATTGGGTCGTAATTCAATTTATAAACATTGATTGCGTCGCCTGTTTTCTTAGAAATTAAAGAAAGGTCTATGGTTTTATTATATCGAATGTGTATCGTCAACTCGTCTGGTTGCAAAATAGGTAGCATTGAATCAAACGCATCGGTCGCATCTTTTTCTGTTGCAAACATAAGTGCAACAAAACACTCAGTCGGTTCAGCAGATAATCCGATTGCTTTTTGTAGTTTATTCTCTATGTCTGCAAAACTCATGTCTGTCTTTTTGGTTTTAAAAGAAGCGTTGGCAAAAAAACAAATACAGGTAATGTGTCGGCCAATTGAAATACGTCAGCGGATTGCACTTAACACAAATATATATGATATTACACGTCTCTTTTGTAAAAAAAGGAGGCTGAAAATCAATGATTTCGTGTTCAACTTTTTGTATTGTTGTTAGTACAATACGTTTTTCCAGTTTATGGGTTGGCTTACTAAAAATCAGCAAACAGACTGCTGTTATTTGCCAGACTTTGTTTATGCAAGAACCAGGCGAAGGAAGAAAACAAAAAAGCAAGTTGCTATCAGTTCAATAAAAGAATTTAGAAAAACCGCTGCTTAATTTCTACTCAATAATCATACTCCCTCGTCCACAAATTCATACGTACACCCAAACCAAACATGGTGGTGCTTTGTACAGGATCACTTCCCTTTGTAAAACGGCGAAGCAAAATATTTGCATCAATAAAAATATTTTCTCTTATTTCATAACTGGCGAGCAGGTTTACATTCATACCCGTGCTTTTTACACCATCCAATGTTTTATATCCGTAAGAACGAAACCGTCCATCGCCATTTAATCTAAAAATATCACTTCCAAAATTTGTTTTGTTAGCACTGTCCAATCCCTGTTGCCAGTAAATGAACCGGCCCGTTAGGTTTAATTTTCCAAATGGCTGGTAACGGATTATAGCAATAATTTCATTAAAGTTTGCACCCAGCGGATGAGCAAGAGGTTGATTGTAATGTGTGTAACTGGAAACAGAATCAAAGTGTGTATAGGTAAACGGACGAACCCTGTTCCACTCTACCTGTACATCTAAATTTTGAACATTTGCTACATCAATGTATTTAAAGCCCAACTGTGTACCAAACTTATTACCCCACCATCCGCTGGAGTCATCACTAAGTTTTGAAACATTAAATTCATCAACAGTTAACTGTCCGTACACCTGAAACCGTTTTAATAAATTGGCTTTAAAATCGGCACCAATTACTGCATTATCTCTGCTACCTAAATTACCTTCTACACTTCTTAAGAAAATAATGGGGTTGAGATAACTGAATTCAAACCGATCTTTTCTGCCAAAAATTATACTTTCAAACACACCCACATTTAACCATCGCAATACATTCATACTCAGGTGATGCATGGCGGCATATTTTTTAGGCACTAACTCATTACTGCTGTTATCTTTTCCTTCTGTATGCAGCTCCATAAACAGGTTTTGATAATTAAATTTCCAGAGGCGAGTATTGATTTTTAGAAACAGATGATTAGCGCCCCAATCGCTCAGGATCAAACTGCGGTAACCATTGCCAATAAAATTTCTGTCGTACCCAAACTGAAAGTTTACATATTTAGCGGCTTTAAAAGTGATGTAGCCTCTTGCATCCAGATAATCAACACCAGTTGTTTTAAACGTTTTGTAAAAATTTCCTCCGGGTACTGCATCAAATCGTTTTATTTGATTTTGTACAAACAATGGCCCACGTTCCTGCACATCAATTACCGATGCTGCAAAACCAATGCGGTTGTTAATTCCGCCACGAAGAATTGCTCCTCTTTGATTGATAAATACATTTTGATTGGTATTGTTTAACTCTACTGATTGCCGGTAACTAAACACTGGACTGATGGCAACAAAAAAATCATCACCATACTTTTCAATCATGCTTGCAGGTGTAGGATATAGTTTTTTGAGGAATGTTTTTTTGCTTTTAAAAATACTTCTGTCGCCTGCATACCATTCCTGATTGTTTAAGTAAAGACTGTTTAAATTGTATAGATCCGTTTTACCAAGTCTCAGGGCTGTATCTGTATTATAAAAAATTGGAACAATCTTTAGCATTGAATCTGCTTTTTTACCCAGAAACTCAACGGCAAAACGACGGTCGTACGGTTTGGTTACTGTAAAATTTAAATCAGAAACAGTTCCTGTTTTAATTTCGAGCCTGTCAATAAAATGAATATGTTTAGACTGCTGCTGCAGATAGGTACTTTGTGCGTTTGTAAAAAATGAAAGGAATAAAAGGAGAATGCACAAACAGCTTTTGGTAAATTGCATTGGTTGTTATTTAATTGTAAAAGTAAGTTATACAGATGATACAAATAAACCATCTTAAAAGCAATTTGTATATCGGTATAAAACCATAGATATTTGAACCAAATAAGAAAATCATTTATGCAAAAATATCTCATAAAAAATTGTATGGCCGTTAATGAAGGCAGCATTTTTTCTACTGATGTTTTAATAGCAAATGGCAGAATAGAAAAGATGGCTCCTGCAATTGACAAGCAGGATTCTGTAGTAGAAATAAATGCAGAAGGTAAGTATTTGTTTCCCGGTGTTATTGATGATCAGGTACATTTCAGAGAGCCGGGTCTTACACACAAAGGCAACATTTATACCGAAGCAAAAGCTGCAGTAGCAGGTGGTGTTACCAGTTTTATGGAAATGCCCAATACCATTCCTAATGCTTTAAATCTTGAGTTACTGGAAGAGAAATATTCAATTGCTGCAAAAACTTCTTTAGCCAATTATTCCTTTTACATGGGCACAAGTAACACCAGTGCCGATGATACACTAAAAGCAAATGATCATAAAAAAAATATCTGTGGTATAAAAATTTTTATGGGTGCCAGTACAGGAAATATGCTGGTTGATAATTACAATACATTAGATAAAGTTTTTAGAAATAGTGAACTACTTATTGCTACGCATTGCGAAAGCGAAACGATTATAAAACAGAATTATGATAGAATAAAGGCTGGCAAAGAAATACTAACAGCATCTGACCATCCATTAATAAGGGATGTAGAAGCTTGTTATGAATCTTCACTGATGGCCATACAAATTGCAAAGCAATACAATACACGATTGCACATCTTACATATCAGCACAGCAAAAGAATTGGAACTTTTTGGAAACATGATGCCCTTGAAAGAAAAACGAATTACCAGTGAAGTATGTGTACATCATTTGCATTTTACAGCCGATGATTATGACAGGCTTGGTTACCAGATTAAATGCAACCCTGCCATAAAAGCCAAAGAAAATAAAGAAGCTTTATGGAAGGCATTGCTAAATGATAAACTTGATGTAATTGCAACAGATCATGCGCCACATACATGGCAGGAAAAGGAAGGTACTTATGAAAATGCTCATGCAGGATTACCATTGGTGCAGCATCCTTTATTGCTGATGCTTCATTATTATAAAGAAGGAAGAATTTCATTAGAAAAAATTGCTGAAAAAATGAGTCATGCCGTTGCAGATTGTTTTAGTATTAAAGAACGTGGTTATATTCGGGAAGGATATTTTGCAGATTTAGTTTTGGTAGATCTCAACAAAACATCAACAGTAACAAAAGAAAATATACTTTACAAATGTGGTTGGAGTCCGTTAGAAGGTTTTACATTTCCAGCAACTGTTACGCATAGTTTTGTAAACGGACATTTAGTTTATAACAATGGATTGATTAATGAATCGCAGCAGGGGCAACGTTTAGAATTTGAACGGTAATATTTTAATACAAGCTAGGAGAAGTTTACAGGAGATTATGGAAATAGACAAAACCACATACTACGATCTTTCAATTCTTAATAATGAAGAAGAGTATTCCTTACTGCACCGTATAAACTTTTGCAATACGGTTGGTGGTAAAGATCGTTTGCAATATTTACTTACACATCCACTACGTAGTGAACAACAAATTGCAGAAACCCAACAGGCAATACAACAGGTAATAGATTCCTTGCCACAATGGCCAAAAGAAATTACAAACGGAACTTTACTGGTGCTGGAAAAATTCTACGGCTATCCGTTTGATAAAATTCCGAACAGTATTTCACCGCTGCCTGCTTTTTTTTATATAATGTTTGATATGCCCGATTATAGTTTGGTACGTTATTCTGTGGGTCATTTTATTGATTTTTTAAAAGGCATGAGCCGCTTGCAGCATCTGCTTTTAAACAGTACTGGTTCTCCGCTTATTATTTCAATTGTTGCAGATATTGAAAAGCTGATGAAGGCAAGAACGATTCAGGAATTAATAGCAGAAAAAACGAAAAAGTTTTCCCCTTCTAAAATGTTGCGTTATGGTCATTATCTCCGTTATGATTTTAAACAAGAAGCTGAACGTTTAATGCAATTGTATTATAAGCTGGATGCGTATTACAGTATGGCAACGGCGGCGCAAAAATTCAATCTGCATTTCCCTAAAGTAATGGAGAGTGAAGAACCAATTATACAAGCACAAGGATTGTATCATTTATTATTGCCCGTTCCTGTGGGATATGATGTAACCTTAAATCCACAAACAAATTTTTTCTTTTTAACAGGCGCAAATATGGCGGGCAAAAGCACATTTATAAAAGCTGTGGGTTGCGCTGTGTATATGGCGCATGTGGGCATGGGTGTTCCTGCACAAAAAATGGAGTTAAGTTTATTTGATGGATTGCTGAGTAATATACAGGTGCAGGATAATATTTCAAAAGGAGAAAGTTATTTTTATAACGAAGTGCAACGGATAAAAAACACGGTGATTAAAATTACAGATGGGCGAAAGTGGCTGGTACTGATTGATGAGCTGTTCAAAGGAACTAATATACAGGACGCCATGCATTGCAGTACGGCTGTAATAAAAGGTTTACTGAAAATTAAAAATTCATTGTTTATTCTTTCTACCCACTTATATGAAATTGGAGAGGAGTTAAAACCTTACCCTAATATTTCATTCCGCTATTTTGAAACAACTGCTACCGATGAGCAATTGCAATTCAGCTATCAATTAAAAGAAGGCATCAGCAACGACAGGTTTGGATATTTAATTTTAAAGAGGGAAAAAGTGGTGGAGATGCTGGAGAAATTGTAGGAACACCTGTATATTTATTGTTGCCATATTTACGCAACGATGAAGTGCTTGCGACCCATCTCCGCTAAAGCTACTAGCGGGCAGGCGCAACCCCGCCCGGCTGAATGCCGTTCGGACGGGGAAGATGCCATCAATTCCGATTCTGGTATTAAAATTCTTACTACCTTGTTCACACTATAAATAACCAATCACCTGAATGCTTGTTAAAACCTTTGGAAGTGCTGTTTACGGAGTAAATGCCATCACTATTACGGTAGAAGTAAATGTTAGCGGCGGACAAAAATTTTTAATGGTTGGTTTGCCAGACAGTGCTGTAAAAGAAAGTGAACAACGTATTGAAAGTGCTTTAAAAAATACAGGTCATTATTTTCCACGTACTAAAGTAATTGTAAATCTTGCCCCGGCAGATATAAGAAAAACAGGTACTGCTTTTGATTTGCCTATTGCCATAGGTATACTTGGCGCAACTGAACAGATAGAAAATCCTGAACGTTTAAGTGAGTATGTAATTATGGGTGAGTTGAGTTTGGATGGAAGCATTCAATCTATAAAAGGTGCATTGCCTATTGCCATACAGGCCCGCAAGGAAAATTTTAAAGGATTTATTGTTCCCAAACAAAATGCAAAAGAAGCAGGTATGGTAAATAACCTGCAGGTATATGGCGTAACGCATATTAATGAAGTGATCAATTTTTTTAAAGATGAAACTTCTTTACAGCCCACTGTAATAAATACAAGAGAAGAATTTTTTAATGCACAGTATAATTTTGAATTTGATTTTACTGATGTGAAAGGGCAGAAAAATATTAAGCGGGCATTGGAAATTGCAGCAGCGGGCAGTCATAATGCTATTTTAATTGGTCCGCCGGGTGCAGGTAAAACCATGCTTGCAAAAAGATTACCCACTATATTACCTCCATTGAGTTTGCAGGAAGCATTAGAAACTACAAAGATTCATAGTGTTGCTGGTAAGTTGCCGGAGAATGCAACATTAATTTCAAAACGACCTTTTCGTTCACCCCATCATACAATAAGTGATGTAGCGTTAGTAGGTGGTGGTACCAATCCACAACCTGGCGAAATTTCATTAGCACATAATGGTGTCTTATTTTTAGATGAGTTGCCCGAATTTAAAAGGACAGTGCTGGAAGTAATGCGACAGCCAATGGAAGAGCGGAGAGTAACTATTTCAAGAGCTAAGATTGCCATTGATTTTCCAGCTTCTTTTATGTTGATTGCTTCAATGAACCCCTGCCCCTGTGGGTTTTATAATCATCCTGAAAAAGAATGTACCTGCGGCCCGGGTATGGTACAAAAATATCTGAATAAAATTTCAGGGCCTTTGTTAGATCGTATTGATCTGCATGTAGAAGTTACCCCTGTTCCTTTTAGTGAACTTTCAAAAAATGAAAATGGTGAAGCTTCAGAAACCATTCGAAACAGAGTAATTATTGCAAGAGAAATTCAGGAAGAACGTTATAAAGAAACTGAAGGTGTGTATGCCAATGCGCAAATGAGCAGTAAGCAATTAAAAGAAATTTGTGTAATAACACAAGCAGGGCAAACATTGTTAAAAGCTGCTATGGATAAATTAAACCTGAGTGCAAGAGCTTATGATCGTATTTTAAAAGTAAGCAGAACGATTGCTGATTTAGCGCAAAGTACAGATATAAAAGTGGAGCATTTAGCTGAAGCAATTCAATATAGAAGCCTGGACAGAGAAGGGTGGGCAGGGTAACGAATATCAGGCAGCAATTTGTTTTTTATTCTGAATCTCCACATTTTTAACACGGCCTCCATTACCTTTTGCAAAGGAGATAAAAATATTAAAAAAATGTGTTGCAGTTTGTATAAACGTAATTGTAATAATCAATAAATCTAACAGAACAGAAGCTTTGCACACATAAAACACATCCCATTTAAACCGATGAATAATGCTTTGTTCAGTTTCTGTAGGTCCTCGAAAGCCCTTAATTTGAGCAAGACCTGTAATACCTGGTTTTACAAAACTTCTAAGTTTGTAATTTTTTACCACTGCATTAAAATCACGGCAATCTTTATACATATGTGGCCTCGGCCCAACAATACTCATATGTCCCATCAGCACATTAAAGAATTGAGGAAGTTCATCAATATTGGTATGGCGTAAAAATCTTCCCAGTCTTGTAATACGGGGATCATCTTCAGTTGCCTGTTTAAAATCCGCTTCAATATTTTTATACATGGTGCGGAATTTTAAACAATAAAATGTTTTACCAAACCTGCCCACTCTTCGCTGGCGAAAGAAAATTGGGCTGCGTGAATCAATAAAAATAAGCACGGAGACAAGAGGTAATAACCATGATAATAGTGCAACAATCAGAAATGAGGAAAAAAGAACATCAAACAAACGCTTTAACCCTGAATAAGAAGTGCGGTTACGTATACCATTAACAACTGACTTTTCAAGCCTATGGCTTGCTTTATTAAAAATGGGCTTTTTTATACTCTTAAAAGCTATTGCCATAAACTATATTAATGCTTGGATTTTCTAAGTTAAGGTTCATTTCATAAAGAAAAGAACAAATTTATATGATTTTGATAGAAACACGTGTAAATAAAATGTAACTTACTAATAAGAAACTTGCATTTTTTAGTGAGGGTAACAATTTTGTTTATTATGAATTTATACCAAGAAATGAATCTAAACGTTGAAAATCAATACTTTTAATGGGGTGAGCTTTTACAGAATGATTTTAAATTTTGCTAAAGGATGCTGAAAAGACTGGCTTTCATTGGAATTTTAACTGGAGCCGGTCATCTGCTCTCCATTTTTGCAATTAAATACATTTCGGCCAATAGCAGTGCAGATGATATTTCAGTATTAGCTCAAGCTGATTCACTTTTTCAATTTTTAATTACTCTAATTGCATTTGGCCTGCAATCTGCTGCAATGCGGAATATTGCTTCAACAGAGAACTGGAAACAAGAATATGCAATTACTCAATCTGCAAGGTTTACGTTTAGTTTGTTACTGCTATTGGTTGCCATTACATCAATATTCTGGCAGCCAAACAACATCATTTTTTTAGTAGCTCCTCTATTGGCTTTAAGTGGTGATTATGCTTTATATGCTACAGGCAAACCGATAACGGGAGCATTGATTGCTCTTATAAGAATTATTATTCTTTATGGATTAATTGTTATGGGAGCCGCCATAGGCTTAAGTGGATTTCTATATTTATTTTTAGCAGCTGTGGCAATTACCTACGTTCTTACAAACATTTTCATCAGCCGTTCCTTAAAAACTCCACTCTTTTTTAAACCAAGCTTTATTAACCTGAAATTATTTGTACAAAATATACCTCTGGGCATAGTTTCTGTTTCATTGTATTTTATAGGTTTTGGGTTACTAATAATTATTCCTTACTTCTACAACAACTCAGAAATGATTGCAGTAATGTTTGTGGGGTTGAAGTTTTATTTAATTTTTAAAGGAGTACTGCGAATTATTCATCAAGCATTTATTAGAGAGATGATGAATGAAAGAGTATGTTTACAGGTTGATCAACTGTCAATGATTCCGGCAATTTTCTTTTTAGGATCTGTTCTCATTTTTCCCCGGTCTTTTATTATTCTTTTTTTTGGTGAACAGTATTTTCAATACAATGTCTTTTTTGTATTCATTGGAATAGCAGCTTTTATATATTCAGTTTTTTTAAGTTTGGCCACGAAAACGATGTTGGAGAAAAAAGACCTCCCATTAACATTTGTAACTGTACTTGCAGCATCTGTTACTATTGTTTCTTCTATCATTGCAGGTTTCGTTTGGCAGGTTCCTCAATCTGTAGCTGTAAGTATTTGTATGGGCGAGCTAGTATGGGTTATAGGTTTACTGATTATTAATAAAGCCTGGGCTGGGGTATTTCAACGATTGCTATTTGCAGTACAAAATTCTTTTTTATTAATTATCCCTCTCTTTTTTTTGATTACTTTCGGCGATAAAGCAGTGGTATATGTAACAGCATTTGTTATTTCAGCCTTACTGATTTTGATCTGGTATTACAAGTATTTCAAAACTGCTTTTAAATAATATGAAATGAATTCTCTTACATGTATCCTTTGTGAAAGTACCGGCATTGAACTAAAAGAAAGAATTAGCACAAAAGACATTTCAATTCTTTATGCAAAAAGAGCTGGTGTAAAAGTAGAACGTTTTTTTTTAGGCAATACAATTGACTTTTGCAGATGTCCTGCTTGTGGTTTAAAATTTTATAGCCCACAAACAACCGGAGACGGGCCGTTCTACGATGCTCTTCAACACTACAATGGCTATTATCTTGCAGATAAGGCTGAATATATTGAAGCGGCAAACTATATCAAGATAACAGATGAGGTACTGGAAGTTGGTTGCGGCGAAGGATTATTTACGAATTATATTCACTGTAAGTCTTACACAGGCTTAGAGTTTAGTGCGAAAGCTATTGCAATTGCAGAAAAGAAAGGGTTGACAATACTTAATGAAGACTTAGAATTACATGCCAATAGAAATAATAATAAATATGATGTGGTATGTTATTTTCAGGTATTAGAACATATTGATAACCCAAGAAAATTTATTCGAGATTCTCTCAGGTGCTTAAAACCGGGAGGAGTACTACTATTTGCAGTTCCCTCTGAGGATTCATTTATTAACAAAGCAATAGATTTTTATTTAAACATGCCCCCTCACCATATTTCGAAATGGACAGATACTTCCTTTTATTACTTTGAAAAAATTTTTCCTTTACACTTGCTTGAAATTTATCATGAACAATTGAATGCTACACATAAAGGGTTCTATTTAAAAACTATTATTAACACAAAACTTCGGCAATTGTTTCATTTAAAACTTCATAGCATTGACAGAAGTATCTCTAGCAAGTTAATACACCTTATTTCTGCAGGTATTGCATTTTTCTTAAAATTATTTTGGAAGCCAAATCATATAATTGGGCAATCGGTACTGGTAGTTTATAAAAAAATCCTTGTTAAATAAATTGTAATAGATGAATTGCATTTGTTTTGCTATAAATGCAGGCCTGTTTTTAGTATAAGAGTGAAACAGTAGCTTACTGTAAAAGAATGAAATTTTTCTGTTACAGTAAGCGGGTTGGTTTTTCAAGTAAAGCCCTACTTTTGAACTATAAAAAAAAACACAATTGAACGATTTCTATAAAGCAGCAGTTGCAAGGTTTAAAAAACAAAGTTTTCAACCGGGGCTTCTTTCACTTTTTACAAACCCATTTTTTTTTATTCGCAGACTACTATTTGTAGGCATCCAAAAAAAGGTTCCTATACTAAGTGGCAAACTAATGGATTTTGGCTGTGGTCGCAAACCCTACCAAAACTTATTTACTGTAGATGAATATATAGGTGTAGATATTGAAGCTTCAGGGCATAGCCATAAAAATTCAAAGGTAGATGTTTACTATGATGGCAAGGTTTTACCATTTGGCAATAACTTGTTCGATTCAGTTTTTTGCGGTGAGGTAATTGAACATTTAATGAACCCGGAAGAAATTCTACCGGAAATATACAGGGTAATGAAACCCGGAGGCCGTATGTTGCTCACCGTTCCGTTTTGTTGGAACGAACACGAAATACCATTTGATTATGCCCGGTATACCTCGGTAGGTATTCAACATCTCCTTCAAAAACATGGGTTCACAATTCGGTCAAACGAAAAAAGTGGAACATTTGCAAGAGTATGTGTTCAATTAATTGCTTTGTATTGTTTTGAACTTTTCAAAAAATGGGGTAAAATGGGTTTTGTCATTTCCATGCTCTTTATTGTTCCAATTAACATTTGCGGCATAGTTTTGCTTCCTTTAATACCGGCTAACCATACTCTATACTTTACTAATATTTTAGTTGTTGAAAAATAATGCAGGAAAATAGCATGGTAAAGAAACGTACGATAATGAACTTATTGTTTTTAGCTGTTCTTTGCTATATCATTTCACCGTGGTTTTTTGAAAAAAAATTATTCTTCAACGAATCGCTTGCTGCCTCTGGTTTTTTTATTTGGGCATATAAACGCTTTCGGATTGAAAAAAGTGATCTCAACATTTATATCATCTTATTACTTTGTTTAGGATGTATTCATTTAATCATTTCGCTTTGGCGAATGGATGCATTTTATTTTTATTTACGAAACAGTGTAATCATCTACTCAATTTTTACTTTTTTTCTTGGATACTTTGGTTTTAAGCACTTCAGTTCATTTATACTTAGAATCAGACAGTTTTTAACGCTATACATTGGTTTGTTTTTAGCAGTACCTATTTCTAAGTTTTTATTTGAACGTTTTGGAATGTCCACACTTTTTCCAGCACTAATTCAGAAAAAAAACATAAAATATGGCTTGATCATTTTAATACTTTTATGTTTTGTGTATTCAGTTATTTACAGTTCAGCTACTATTGTAGTACTTTGTTTTTTTTATTTATTGATTTTGTTATTGCCAGGTTATAAAGCTTTTAAACAGGTATTTGGTATTGGTTTTCTAGTGTTTGTTATTTTTTTTATTTATGTGCAACCAAATCTTGCATTAATGGATACCTACTATAGTAAATACAACAATGAAGGAATTGAAACTGTTATAAGCTCAAACCCAATTCTTGCATTAGATGCAAGCACTACTTGGCGATTGGTTTTTTGGAAACAGGCAATTGTAGATCAGTTTCCAAAAAATATGGCAGGCATTGGATTTGGTACTCCTCTATTTAAATATTATCCCGTTTATGATGTAGAGAAAATGAACACCTTACCCTATGTAATGGGTGCTCATAATTCATTTGTTTATCTGTTTGCCCGTTTAGGTATTTTGTATGTATTACTGCTAGCAGGTATTTACAGAACGGTGTTTAAAGAATATTTCCATTTTAAAATATACTACTACCATACAGGCTATGTGCTACTTTTTTGGTGTTTCTTTGCAGTCTCCATCATTGCTTTTTTTAACCCAGTGCTGGAGTCGCCTATTTATGCTTCCGGCTATTGGTTATTTTTAGGATTTCTATCCAAAGCTATCTTAAAACGAAAACATGATTTAGTAGTAAAACAATCTATTTGAGAATACTTTTTATACATACACGGTATAGGCAAGCAGGAGGAGAAGATCAGGCATTACAGTCTGAAATGGAAGTATTGAAGCAAAAAGGACATACTATTGAAATCCTTTTATTTGAAAATCCGGATACCACATCTTTTATTAGCAATCTAAAGAATGGAATTGAATCTTTTTTTAATCTTCAATCTTATCGAATTACTACAAAAACTATTAAAGAATTTAAGCCAGATGTAATACACCTCCATAATTTATTTTTTAAAGCATCCCCATCCGTTTTATATGCGGCCCATAAAAATAATATTCCAGTAGCTGCTACTATACATAACTATCGGCTAATTTGCCCAAATGCGTTGTTACTACGAAATAACAAACCTTGTGAATTATGTGTTCATAAAACATTTGCATTACCTGGAATTTATCATAAATGCTATCACTCATCTGCTTTGGCAACAGGGTTGGTTACAGGAATTACCGGATTTCATAAACTAATTAATTCATGGAACAAAACAATAGGGGTTTATATTACACTCACCAATTTTGCTAAAGAAAAAATCCAAAATTCATCACTTAATATAGCACCTAACCAAATTATTATAAAACCAAATTTTACAAAAGACCCTGGGGAAAGTACGTATGAAAGAGAAGATTTTTTTCTGTTTGCAGGAAGATTAAGTGAAGAGAAGGGAATTAAAGTACTGCTACAAGCCTTTGCAGAAATCTCAAATAAACGTTTAGTTGTTGCTGGAGAAGGGCCATTAAAAAAAGAACTCGAAAATCTATTTAAAATAAACAGAAATATTTCATTTACTGGTAAATTAAATAATGAACAAACAATAACATTGATGAAAAAGTGTAAAACACTTATAGTTCCTTCTTTGTGGTATGAAGGCTTGCCATTTGTAATACTTGAAGCATTTTCAACAGGAACACCTGTACTTGCATCCAATTTGGGAGCAATGCATTCTATCATAACTGATGGGTATAATGGGCTTCACTTTAAACCAGATGATAAGGAAGAATTAAAAAATACAGTCCTTGCATTTATAAATAACAACAATCGTAACTTAATGTACAGTAATGCAAGGCAAACGTTTTTAAACTATTATACAGCGGAAAAACATTATACTGCCATAATGAAACTATATAATAATCTTGTATGCAACCATCAGACAAAATAAAAATAATAAGTCTGAGTGTTAACCGAATCAGATTTTCTGATGCACTTTCTCAAGTTACAGAATTGGGTATTACATATCAACCTTCATTTATATGTTTTGCCAATGTACACATGACCATTGAAGCATACAAAGATGCTTTGTTTTTAAAAAACCTTAATAGGGCAACATATATTTTTGCAGATGGTACACCCATAGCAAAAGCATGCAATACGCTTTATCATATTCAACAAGAGCGTATAGCTGGTATGGATTTTATGCCGGCTCTTATTGCTCAGTTAAATGAACAAAAAAAAGAAGTAAAGCTTTTTCTTTTAGGCTCCACTCAAACAGTAGCAACAGCTGTAAAACAAAAGATTGCTAAGAATTATTCGAACGTAGCAGTTGCAGGATGCATTTCACCACCATTCAAAGACCTATTACCAGAAGAGAATAAAAACATTATTGAAACAATTAACCAGTCTGGTGCTAATATTGTATTTGTTTCTTTTGGATGCCCAAAGCAAGAAAAATGGATGGCAGAAAACTCTTACTTAATAAATGCTGTGCTTTTAGGAGTCGGTGGTGCTTTTTCTGTTTTTGCTGGGCTTCAGCCACGGGCACCCATATGGATGCAAAAATCTGGGTTTGAATGGTTGTATCGCTTACTACAAGAACCCAAAAGATTGTTTAAACGATATCTTTATACCAATTTATATTTCATTTTACTTTATGCAAAAGAAATTGTTTGTAAACGCTTTTTTCAGAAATGAGAATCCAATTTCAAAATATTAACCAGTCCAAATTTGTTGAGTTGCTCTTTGCTTATACGGGAATAGGCATAGCAATTACATTAACCTGGTGGCCATTATTAAACTCTATCTTTTGTTTGGTATTTTTTGGAATTTGGTTACTTTTTTCAGCAAAAAAATTGATTACAAAAAAAAAGCTGTTACTTATTTTACTCTTTTCATCGCTATACTTATTAGCAATCCTTGGTTTATTTTATTCTGAAAATACTCAAGAAGCATTTATAAGTTTACAACACAAATCACCCTTATTGCTCTTTCCTGTAGCTTTTGGATTGAGTAGCATTTATTCAAAAAAAACAATAGAAATAATATTGTATGCATTTTCTGTAGCATTTGCATTATTCTGTTTTTATTGTATTGGAAAAGGCCTGATAATTTTATTTTCTACAGGTTCTTACACCTATCTCACAGGATATAAGATTCTAGCATTAAAAGATATGTACCCTTTTATAACAGGGGTGTTTTGCATTTTTGGTATTTCGTTTCATTTCTCAAGGATTTTGTACAATCAAATCTATTTTTATGCAGATGTTTTTCTGATTTGTGTTTTCTGGGTTATGTTATTGTTACTCTCCAATGCCATTTGCCTATTGCTAGGACTATTATTCACCCTTTACTATCTTCTTAAAATTCTAAAACGATTTTGGTACAAATTCTTTTTTCTTTCAACTGGTATTTTATTACTATCATTTACAATTATATTTAATAAAAATCTTCAAAATAAATTAATTGCACTTACTAACTTCTCAAAGCAAAGCACTATTCAATTAGATTCCGATTCATCGCTAGGCCGTGCTTGGGATGGTAAAGCACTAAGGATTGCTATTTGGGAATGCAGCCGACAACTAATTAATCAAAACTTTCTTTGGGGATTAGGTTCCGGTGATGTGCAGGATGAGCTACAGAAAACCTACGAAAAACGAAAGTTTTATTTTGCCTCACGGTATAATAAATACAATGCACACAATCAATATGTACAGCAGTTTTTAGCAAATGGCTTTATGGGTTTTATGGCATTGCTGTTTTGTATTTTTATACCTCTTTTTTTAAAATTGCCATTTAAAAAACAACTTCTTGTCAACTTTCTATTCATTTTTGGTGCTATTTGTTTAACCGAATCAATTTTAGAAGTAAATAAAGGAATTGTATGGTATTCATTTTTTAATTCGATATTTGTTTTTTCTGAAAACCGAACCGTTTCATAAAATTATGAGTGAACATATAAAGCCAACAACCGAAGAAATTGACTTGTTTACGTTTCTAAAACCTGTTGCAGATACTTTTAAAAAAGCATTTTCAATAGTAGGAATGTATCTAAGCCTTGTGTTCCAGAACGGCCTCCTGCTTATTGTTATTACTGCTCTCACATCTGTCCTTGGTTTTAGCTTACGATTTATTCTGCCAAAAGCGTACAAAGTAGAAGCTGTATTTGTGTCACACGAATTACCTGCAAAGGTTTGTACAATTTTACTTAACAATTTGGAGGAGTTAACCGCTTCAAGAAAAGACAAACCTGTACTTGCTAAAAAATTAAATATAAGTAACGAAACTGCTGCAGGAATTATAAAAATAAGGGCATCTTTAATGAAGGATAGTTTTTTTGTAAATGATAAAGATACTATACGCAATTTTTTTACAGTTTCGCTTATATGTAATGATGCGTTACTAACAGACTTCATACAAAAAGGTATTGTACAATATCTTGAAGACAATGGATATGCTTTAAAAAGAAAAAACACAAAAAAACAATCCTTACTTGCCCTTAAAGAAAACCTCAGCATTAAAATCAACAGTCTTGATAGTTTAAAAAGTATTGTAAACAACAGTATAACTCCCCGCAGCCAAGGGCAAGGTATTATTTTAGGCGAACCTGTAGATCCCGTTTCTATTTACCAGGCCGAAATAGCGTATTACAGAGAACAACTTGATATAGATATGCTATTAACTACGCTTGATAATATTGAAATTGTACAGCCATTTACGGCTACCATAAAACCAAATTATCCACGTTTTAATTTAATATTATTTTATTTTTTCTTAGCAGGAATAGTATTAGCAATGATTGTAATACCTGTACAAAAACGTAAACTTATTTCGCCACGCTAAAATAAGAATTGAAGTTTATTTTTTTGAAAATGAAGAAATGTGTGCTTCTGTTTTAAAAAAGGTTTCGTACAGTAATGGTTTTTTATGCGTAATCAGTTTGAATATATTAACCAATATTTCGACAAAATCTTTGTTATCAGTATTGCCCGTGCTGTGGAAAGACATGAAAAAATTAAACTGCACTTGCAGGGGCTCAACTATGAGTTACTAATAGGCATTGATAAAAACGACCTTGAAGAAAAAGTACTTGTTGAACAGCATGTGTACGATAAAGAGAAAGGCCGCAAGCATCATTTATGGAATCAACCCATGATACTGGGGCAAATTGCCTGCTCCCTAAGCCATAAGAAAGTGTATGAACTGCAGGTGCAATATGGCTATAAAAAAGTGCTGATTTTGGAAGATGATGTAATCGTAAATCAAGTAGGTGTTGATCTGTTTCCACAAATTATTAAAGAATCTACCTGCCCGCCAAGAGCAGTTCAGAAATACCTTAATAAAATCTCAAGACTCCTTTTAAATCGTATTGATTTACATATTGAAGTTACACATATGCAGTTTAGTGAGTTGTCAAAAGCAGAGAACAGTGAAAACAATTCTGTAATAAGAGAACGTGTTATTGCAGCAAGAGAAATACAGTCAGAACGGTACAAAACAAATGAAGGCATTTACGCCAGTGCACAAATGAGCAATAAGCTGCTGAAAGAAATTTTTATGATTTCACTGGCCGGACAAAATTTACTCAAAGCTCCTATGGATAAACTCAATCTTTCAGCAAGGGCTTATGACCGTATTTTAAAAGTAAGCCGTACTATTGCTGATCTGGTAAAAAGTCCTGATATAAAAGCAGAGCATTTAGCTGAAGCGATTCAATACATAAGTTTAGAACGTGAAGGATGGGCGGGATAATATGTAAAGCAAATAAAAAAGTATGCTGTTTAAAAAAAATAAAAAAACTAAGATAATAAAGGTAGGCGACTATCAGTTACTTGCAAACTCCGAACATATACTGGAAGATTATTTGGGATTGTACAAATATTATTCCGGCAACCTGCCAAGAATTGCTAAGCTAATGGAGCGCAAATACTCCACCTATTCTATTATTGATATTGGCGCTAATATTGGCGATACCATTGCTTTACTTCGCTCAGCAAATGTGCAGCAATTTATTTATGCGTTAGATGGCGATCCTGCCTATTTCGGGCTTTTGCAAACCAACCTCAGTTTGTTTCAAAAAGTTAAAGCGTACCTGCATTTGCTTGGAGATGAAAGTAAATCTGAATTTCTTACCATTGAAACAAATGATGGAACAGGAAAGGTAATTGCATCTAATAAAACAACAAGCATCATAAGACTAGATGATTTTATTGATTCCAACAAAATTGAAGATGCAAAGCTTATTAAAATTGATACTGATGGATTTGATCTAAAAATAATAAAAGGCGGGTTGAATTATTTTTTAAAAGCAAAACCTGTTTTGTTTTTTGAATACGATGCTGTTTTTATTGAAGAACAAAAAGATGATGGTATCGACGTGTTCCGGCAGTTGCAATCCATTGGCTATGAACAGGTATTATTTTATGATAATTACGGCAAATTACTTGTTTCCACTTCAGTTGAAAATACAAAACTCATTAAGCATTTGTATGATTATATGCGAAAAAGAGAAGGGGCTTTTGAATATTATGATGTTTGTGTGTTTCACTCAGAAGATGAAGAGTTAGCAAACACTATACTTACTGAAGAAATAAAATTCTTTAACTCATAAGTCATAGTCCTTTATTGTGCACAGCCTTAAGTTATGAAAGTACATGCTTGTAAACTGCAGTCGTTTGTTCAACACATTTATCAATTGTAAATTTTTTCAGTTGTTCGCTTCCTTTAAACCGAAGTTCTTCGGAAACCGAAGGGTTTTCGAGGATTGAAGAGATGGCCTGACTAATACTGTTTCTGTCTATTGGATCGAAATACAGTACGGCATTGCCGCACACTTCTGTAAAACTGCTGGTATTGCTGCAGGCAACCGGACAATTGTTTGAAAAAGCTTCGAGTAATGGCAAGCCGAAACCCTCATATAAAGAAGGGAATACAAAAACAAGTGCATTTCTGTAAAGCTTCGTCATCAACTGATCGGATGCTGATACCTGCTGCACTTTTTTGTCAATTCCTTTTTCCTGAAAAAATTCAAGTTCTTCTTTTTTAAAAGCGTTACCACCTGTGCAGATTAACTGTACATCAGAATATTTTTGGAATACGGGAATTAGTGCCTCAGTGAAGCGCTGAAAATTTTTATAGTTGGTTCGTTCGCCTACAAAAAGTATATACTTCTCTGGTAATTCTATTTCTGCAGCATCCACTGATAATTCCTGTAAAAAACCAAGATGAACTACTGTTATTTTTGAATCAGCTATTCCATACAAACGCATTAAATCCTGTTTGGTTGAATGTGAGATGGAAATAATGTGATGGGCATTCTCTATTACCCTGCGCTTATGAATTACAAACATATCACCCGCATTAAAATATTGAGGAAACAATTCATATATCATATCATGCACAGTAATAACGTAAGGTTTTTTCAGTTCATTAAAGAAATAAGGGTCATAGTAGGTTGGATGAAATAAATTAAAATCCTGCTTGCGTAACTGTTTTTTTGAATACCAGCGGTTCCATTTGTACATTCTTCTTTTCTTTCTCAAAAGCAGTTGCCAAAACCAGTGAGGGCTAGCTAACGTAACCTCCTCTATATAATGATTTTTTGAATAAAGGGCCGAAATAGAAGGGCGCACCTCAGTCCCCTTTTTAAACGAAGTATACAAATTGGCAAAGTAACGTGAAACGCCTCCGTATCGCTGAAGGGAAAACATCTGATGGTCATACAATACTTTAATCACAATAAATGGTTCAGTTATTTAAATAAAATCTTTTTCTTTTTTTCTTCTTGCCTTCCACTTACGTATAAGATAACGGATGTAAATATACCTGCTCATATATTTTTTTATCCATTCAGTTTTTTCAGCTTCAAATACACGGTCTTTGGTAAAGCTTGAGAAACCTGTTGAGTTAAATCGGGCTATTGGCAAGGAAAGATATTTCTTTGGCCATGTTGCGTTACCCCAGCACTTTATATTTAATGCATGATCGGCGTAAACAATAAAACGTGTATTGTACCGATACGTTTCAAAAACACTTTTTGGATAAAATACTGCCTGGTGACAAATATTTATTTTGGCTACTTCATATGGGGTAAGCAGCCCATTGGTAATTTGATCTTCTTTATAGCAATAACCGTAATAAATTGTACTGCTGTTCTTAAGCAACAGAGCAGCTTTACTAAAATCGTCAGTAAGCATATCATCCGCTCCAATGAAATAAATCCATTTTCCTTTTACAAAATTCAATGATTTATTCATAGCATAATATATACCAAGATCAGGCTCTGATTGCCAGTAATTAATTTGTGTTTGGTATTTTGTAAGCAGATGAATAGTTCCGTCAGTACTGTTGCCATCAAAAACAAGCAGTTCATATAGGCCAAATGGTTGTTTTAAAATTGATTGAAGGCATTGCTCCAAGTGAACTTTGGCATTATAGGTTACAATTACAATGCTGAGCACAGGCTCAAAGGCAGCAGGATTATTCCAGACGTGTTTATGGACGGGTTGTTCTGTCAAAAAATAGAGTTTTTAAATTGATCAAGCTTGGTCATAACCGTTCATACAGCGTACAACACGTTTATTTACCACATCATCATAATTTTCAAGATTAACAGCTTCTTTGCTTCTTGATGCAAGTTCATGATGCAAATGAAAACAAACTCCGGCCATTTTTAACTGGCGGCGTTTGATGTGGTTATTAATGAGTCTTGCTGCAAGGTCAATATCTTCGTGCCCCCAACCAGCGATGGTATTATCGTAGCCGTTTACAGCTATAAAATCATTTTTCCATACTGCAAAGTTGCATCCTTTTACATTGCGTGAGGCATCACTTTTTCCATAAAAAAATTTACTGGCAATGGGGAAATGTGTTGCATTTATACTGGATTTTACGCCCGGCTGTAAAGCTGAAAAACTGATGGTTTTTGTTTGCATTGCTTTTTCAGTTAATTCTCTATTTAATCTTCCCCTGCTTCCTTTTATAAAATAGCCATGTTTACGGTGCTGTAAATGATCCCGTATAAAATGCGGATGTACTACAATATCCCCATCAATCTGAATCACGTAATTGCTTTGTGCTGCTTTATAGGTTTTATTCAGAATAATTGTTTTTCTAAAGCCTTCATCCGCCTGCCAAAAATGTTTGAGTATGGTGGGAAAATACGCCTGGCAGGTTTGAATAAGCTCTTTTGTATCGGTGCGTGAACCATCATCGGCAATTAATACCTCAGCGGGCATTACACTTTGATTAGCCACACTCTTTAAAACAAGATCAAGTGCGGCCGGCCAGTTATAAGTTGAAATGATGAGCGAACAATTCATGTTTCAGTTATCTCACTGCTCCGTTATCACGGTTTGCTAATTTTATAATTTTTGAACTCAAAAAAGCGCTTGCCTGTATATTTCTCAAGTAAAAATAAGAATTTATTCTTCGGGGTAAATTGTTTGCGGTTAATATCCAATTCAACCGTCCAGTTCTTTTCGGCAATCCTTTGCTGCATTACAGATGGATGAGTGCCGGTAAACTTTGAAAGTGAGTCATACTCCTGTTCATAATCAAAAAAGTCATCGCCTGCACGGTAGGTATTTACCCACTCATCATTTCCATCATAAAAGGCAAGTACATTTTTAAGTTTTCGTTTCATTTGCGCAGGGCTTTTTACCCAGCCGTAGTGATATACCTCTGCATCAACTGCCACTACTTTTATCTTTTTACTTCCTGCACGAAAACCTTGTGCATCTTTATAGGAGCTAATTTGTTTTTCATTTTTAATAAGCCTTACTTCATATTTATACCATTTGCGGCTGTTACCCACATAATCATAAGTTGCATAAAAGTGTAGGTATTTAAATAAAAGCCCCTGAATTGCAGGGTTATGCCTATATTTTTTTGCTGCCTCTAAAATAGCCGGCTGGTGTTTTTCGTGAATTACTTCATCGGCCTGAATATAAAAAATCCAGTCGCTGTAAGGGCTAACATGTTCTTTGGCTTTATTGGTTTCAATCGCATATACTTTGCCGCCTTCCCTAAGGCTCATATCCCAAACTGAGTAAACGATTTTTATTTTAGCTGAACCAATATTTTTTACCAGTTCTTCAGTTGTATCTTCGCCTTTATCAATGCTTATAATCATTTCATCTACCACCGGTAATATGGAGCGTATTGCCTCAATAAACGGGTAATCGTTTAAAATGGCATTTCGTAAAATGATGAGGCCTGAAATCTTCATAATTCGGTAAAGAACGGAAATTATTTCAGAACTGCATTACGCTTCAATTGTTTTATTAACAGGCTTTAGTTGAGAAAAATAAATTAATAGTTGTTTTAAGAAACTTACTGAAATTTGCCGCCACAACTTATTATAAACAATGCATTAACATGAAAATTCTATTTAAATATCTTTCTCCCTATAAAGGATTGGTAATATTAACGATGATATTGGCTTCCATAAACATTGGATTTTCTTTATTTGATCCAATATTATTTGGCAAAATTATTAATCTGGCAAATGATTACAAAGAGAGTTTTAAAACTCCTCCCACGATGACCGATCATCATTTCTGGTGGCAAAATCAAACTATCATAAAAAATAAAAGAGAATACCTTGAACTCGGGGTTTTTTGGATACTTATCCTGTCTATTACAGTTGCAATGATTAGCCGTATTGCAAAAAACTTTCAGGATTATTGCTTAAGTGTGGTGATTCAAAAATTTGGGGCCACTGTTTTTACTGATGGGTTGAAACATGCAATGAAACTCCCTTATCAGGAATTTGAAGATCAAAGAAGTGGAGAAACACTTAGCATATTAACCAAAGTAAGAACTGATGTAGAAAAATTTATAACCTACTGTATTAATGTCTTACTCGGCATTATTGTAGGCGTTGGTTTTGTGTTTGTGTATGCGGCTTTGTACATCAGTTGGTATGTGCCCATTGCTTATTTAGTGGGCATTACACTCTTAACAGTAATGACTAATCTGTTAAGTAAAAAAATAAAACAGATACAAAAAACGATTGTAGGGCAAACAACCGCATTAGCAGGCTCTACTACCGAATCACTTAGAAATATAGAGTTAGTTAAAAGCCTGGGGTTAACTGAGCAGGAAGTGGGGCGGTTAAATACGAACACTTATAAAATCTTAGGGCTTGAGTTAACAAAAGTAAAACGAATACGCAGCATCAGTTTTTTGCAGGGAACATTTGTTAATACATTACGACAGGTAATTCTTTTTATTTTAATGTACTTGATTTTTAAAAATGAAATGGATGCGGGTCAATTAGTAACCATGCAAATTTTTTCATTTTTTGTATTTGGCCCACTACAGGAAATAGGAAATATTCTACTCTCATATAGAGAAGCCGAAGCATCTTTAAATAATTTTAATAATCTGATGCAAAAGAAACCGGAGCCAACGCCTGCAAACCCTTTGCACTTAGGCCCCATAGAAACGCTGGCATTTAAAAGTGTTTCCTTCAAACATCAAACCGCTTCTCAAAATGCAATTACTAATATCAGTTTTGGTGTAAAGACAGGAGAAACAGTTGCCTTTGTAGGCCCATCGGGCAGTGGCAAAACAACACTCATGAAATTATTGGTAGGTTTATACCGGCCACAAGAAGGAACTATTTTGTACAATGGACTTGATGAAAATTCAATTGACTTTGAAGATCTCCGCAATCAAATTGGATTTGTAACGCAGGATACACAACTTTTTAGCGGTACAATAAAAGAAAATTTAAGTTTTGTAAATCCATCTGCATTAGAAGAAGATTTGATTGATGCTTTAAACAAGGCAAGCTGTCAGCGATTACTCTCCCGTGCAGAAAAAGGATTAGAAACGATGATTGGCGAGGGCGGTTTAAAATTGAGTGGCGGTGAAAAACAAAGATTATCCATTGCCCGTGCATTACTACGTAAACCAAAGCTGCTCATTTTTGATGAAGCTACCTCTTCACTTGATTCTTTAACCGAGGAAGAGATTACTACTACAATACGTGAAATTTCATCGCACAAAAATCAAATAACTATTTTAATTGCACACAGGTTAAGTACCATTATGCATGCCGATCGCATTTATGTATTGGAAGGTGGCGATGTAGTAGAAACAGGCACACACAATTCGTTGGTAGAAGAAAAAGGATTGTACTATGCCATGTGGCGTCAGCAAATTGGGGAACGCAAAAAAATTGCCGTATCAATTTAAGCAGATAATACTCCAACATTCATGAATCCTTCCAACTGTGGAAGGGTTATCTTTGAGAAAATTTGCACATGAGCAGCACCAAACCACGTCCTAATTATTTCTGGAGTATCCTTACCATGAATTGCCCCCGATGCCGCAGAGGAAAATTGTTTAAAAACTTTAGTGCCTACAACTTCAAACATACGTTTGATATGAATGGGGAATGCTTGGTATGCAAACAAAAATTTGATATGGAACCCGGCTTTTGGTATGGCACAGGTTATGTGAGTTATGCGTTAGCTGTTGCATTGTCCGTAGCTACATTTATTGCATGGTGGGTTTTAATTGGAATTTCCATTAACGATAACCGTGTGTTTTGGTGGTTGGGCATTAATTCCTTTTTATTAATTGTTTTACAGCCCTGGCTTATGCGTTTAAGCCGATCGGTGTATTTATATTTTTTTGTTAGTTATGATAGCGACTATGAAAATAGTGAGCCGCAAACATTTGATTATTAAATAAACCTGCTAGAGCAATCCCTTTTTACAGATCATCATCTTCTGTATCCAGTATATGCTTAAACACATTCGCTCTATTCAATTCCATATCGCTCAACTCCAAATCAATTGATCGAGTGCTGAGAAATATTTCAACTAAAGAAAAAAGTAAGGAGATAGTTAAACTTAGCAAACTAAATGCGAAAATCCAATTAGCAGCACTTTGGTAGTTACGAAATATTAAGTACATACAAATTACACAAAGTAAAAAACTTAGTACACCTAATGCCTGCATATTACGAATCATACTGATGCGTACACGAAGGTTTCTGATTTGCTTATGTATCAAAGCACTTTGCCCCTGTTTATTGTATTCTTCATGCAGCCTTCTAACTAATGAAGCCAATGCCAGAAAGCGATTGGTATAAGCCAACATTAAGAGTGTAATTGCAGGAAATAATAAAGCAGGGGTGTTGATTGATAATTCCATTCTGCAATTTACTTTATAAAAAGAAACCGGCTTGTTTTAACACAAGACCGGCTCTTCATAATTAGAATCCAACCAAATTTTTATTGCACTCTTGTAACCCATGTAAGCTCAATATCAGTATCTCCTTTTGAAACAGGATCACCGGCCGCTTTAATACCGGGTTTATGCTTCAGAGTAATTTTTACTGTACCGTTACTTACTGCCCCTGTTGTCCATGTGGAAGTTAATCCTAATGGCAGCCCACCACCATCGTTATTAAGATTGCTTACTGTTACATTAGGACCTGTAGGTACAAAATATAACTGATGGTCGCCGCCTTCTGAAGCAACCTCCGCAGTAATATCTTCAGCAGGTGATACGCTTTCGTTTGTTAATGTAATGGCCATAGTGTAGGTTTTGCTAGGAGCCAAAACAATGTCTTGAAAAACAGAAGGTGCTGCACCGCCATCACCATCCAAATCTTTAAAGGTGTAGTTAGTAACTGCACCTGCACCACTCACTTCTGTAAAAGTGAGTTTAATCGTTGTAATTAATTCTTCTTCATTGGGCTCATCCTTATTTTTTTTGCAAGAAGTAATTAAGATAGTGCCCACAAAAAGGATAAGAATAAATTTTAGCATTGTTTTTTTCATCATATAAAATTTAAAGTTTAAAAATCATTGTTATTTATGTTTTGTACTAAATTCAAAAGGCATTTTAATACGTAAGGAAATATTCCGGCCCATCTCATCGGCATAATAGCGAAAGGCATTCATGTAATCCCGATAGGCGTTATTAAAAAGGTTAGTGGCTGCAAGTGTTACTATTAAATCTTTATTGCCAATTGATAATTGTGAACCCATTTCTACACCAAACAACATATAGGCTGGAGGGGGCGGGGCATAATCAGAGGCTAAGTATTTAGAGCCATCTGTTCTGGTAACTTCAATATTACCAAAAACAGGTACTCTACTTTGTTTCAGCACATTTTGCACATTCAACTTTAGGTAGCTTTCTTTAAAAAATTTCCCGTTATTAAAACTGTATTCTATTTCATTTTCAATCCTGTCTGCAGGCATTTGAATAAGCCAGTCTTTATCAGTACGATTCCATGCCCTAAGTAAAGAAGCTTTTCCAGACCATTTGATGTGATGGTTAATTTCATACCCTACAGAAATATCCACACCATTCAATCTTGCGTTTGTTTGTTGAAAGCGGAATGATGGAAAAGCGCCTCTTATAGTTAATTGTGGCGGATAAGTGGGAGCTAGATAAATAAAGTCATTGATATGTTTTGTATAAGTGCTTATTTCAAAACTCCATTTATTTTTTGTAAAATTTATTCCTGTCATAAGACTATTAGCCCTTTCAGCTAAAAGACTGCTATCACCTTTTTCTATACGGGCTGCGCCGTGATGAAGCCCGTCGCTATACAATTCATTTACATTGGGTGCCCGCCAGGCAGTAGAAGCCATTGCATTAATACTAAAGCCATCTGCTATGCGAAACGTAATGCCTGTGTTTCCGGATACACTACTATAATTTCTATCAGGATAGTTTCTGCCAGTGTTATTAGTAGTATTGAAAAAGTTTCTGTAATCATATCGAAGTCCAGCTTCTAGTAAGAATTTTTTCTGTTCCCATTTTTCAATAACAAAAAAGCCTGTGTTCACTGATTGGTAATTGGGAATAAATAAACGACGACTGTACTGATTATCCTGAAACATACTAGACACTCCCATTGTTCCCCTCAAATTTTTCCATGTAAAATGATCCCAGACCATATCCATTGCAGCAGTAGCAATAGACAAATCTAACTGTGGTACATCTTCGCTGGATTGAAAACGTTTAACATCATATTCTTTTCGGTTGTTGTACTGAAAAGAACCTATGAAATTTAAACGTCCAATTGTACCGGTATTAAAAAATGTTTTTGATTTTACAAGATGGTGCTGTACTTCCTGATATGGCCGATCAATTTTATAGGTGAAGCCAACGTTTTTTATATAGCCTGGCGGTTCGTTGCTATTAATTGCATTAATTAGGTCAGTAGTGTTTCCAATATGAGAACCCAAAAAAATACCAAGCCTTGTATTAAACTGGCTATAAAATAATTCTGTTCCCCATGTGGATTTTCTCCATCCGGCGGTAGCAGAGAAATTATATTCTGTCAATCCGGAATTAGCCAACCAATAATTTAGTGTTTTTGCATTACCTCCTCTTTTTAGTGTTCCTTGTATACGCCAACTTAAAGCATGAGTTTTTGTAAAATTTCCCTCCAATATTGCAGAAAAAGCACCCATCTTGTTATTACTAAAGCCGGCAATATTTATTTCACCACCCACACCTGGGGCTACTCGTAATAATTTTGGTTCAACTAATATTATTCCGCCAATAGCGTCGCCACCATATCGCATAGTGGCTGCTCCTTTTATAACTGAGATACGGTTGGCAATATATGGGTCAACTTCTGGTGCATGTTCATTGCCCCATTGTTGCCCTTCCTGACGGATACCGTTGTTTAAAATAAGTACACGGTTGCTATGCAAGCCATGAATAACAGGTTTATAAATGTTAGTGCCTGTTTGCAAAACATTTACTCCTGTTATTTTTTTAAGCGATTCTCCGAGGCTCAAGCCTTTAACGGATTCTAATGTTCTTCCTTTCAGCTCATCACTTGGCTTAGAATTTTTAGTTTTCCCAACCACAGTAATTTCTGATAACTGGCCAGATGCATGTTCTAATACATATTCCTGAGAAAAATCATCTTTAATATGTATATGTGTTGTTAAAGACTGGCACCCTACATGGCTGATTATTATATCATAATGACCCGGACAAAGCCCTTCAATTTTAAATTCACCCGATTTATTGGTAACAACTTTTAGTTGGATTTCTTTAATTTCAATAATAGTACCTTCTAAAAGTTCTTTTGTATCTGCATCTGTTACCTTTCCACTAAAGCGTAGAGTACATTGAGAAGTAGCTTCAATTGATGTGTGCAAAAGAAAGTAAATAAATAGGAACTTAAAATATCGCATGGTAAAAACTAAAAATGAGCTGATTCAATCTCTTTAATTTTTTTACTTGCAGAATATGCATTAAAAAATTAAAAAAGGGTTGAGAAAAAGGAAAGTCGAATGCCAATAACCACATTATAAAGTGGTAAACATTCACCCAATTGCAGGTGGGCCTCGCTCTGTAAGGCGGGATGGGGTGTTGTTAAAATAATGCTTCAGCAGAAAACCAATATCGGTTGAAACAGGGTAGTTAAACGGGCTTGAGATGATTTCTAGTTGTACATCTACATCGGCTCCTAATTGGAAATCGCAGATTTTACAATTATTGTCGAGATGTAAGGGCTGTTTCTTTTTTTGAAATTCGCTATCTGTTTTGTAGCTGTGTTCATGTAGTATTTTTTCTGCATGAATAAAAACAAACGTACCCAAAAGAAGGGTAGCTATTATTTTTTTACCATATTGAGGTAATGAAATCATTAAGAATAAAAATAAGCTTTTTTTCTAAACTGCAACAATGTTTCAAATAATTAATTTAAATAATTAGCGTTTGGAAGTAAATGATTCTAACTCAAACACCTTTTTTATAAGATAATAAGTATTCGAAAACAAAAGTATAAGTGAAACAAACTACTTTAACTCGCCTTAAAAATTGCCTTTACTTCTTCTACAGTTCCGTTTTTGAAAGTGTGTAGTATACTCTGTATTAAACTACCGGATTAATCAATAAAAGATGATTGTTTGTTTTCTTAAAAGAGTACAGCAATAAATAAGCCCCCAACAATGTTGGAGGCTTATTGGCTATTTAAAATTAATTATTTCTCACCATCACTCCCATCATCTCTCTCACTACTTTTACAATTCCATTGGTATCAATACCAATTTCTTCATACAACTGTTTAGGAGTGCCATGCTCAACAAGGCTGTCAGGGATACCCATAATTTTTACCTGAGCTTTGTAATTATGTTCGGCCATAAATTCTAACACGGCAGTTCCAAAACCTCCCACGATGGTTCCATCTTCAATGGTAATTACTTTATCAAACTTGCTGAATACCTGGTGCAGCAGTTCTTCATCCAACGGCTTTGCAAAACGCATATCATAGTGTGCGGGGTTTATTCCATCATTTTTTAATTCACGAATGGCGCTGGCAGCAAAATTTCCGGGATGTCCAAAGGATAAAATAGCAACCCCATCTCCATCTTTCAGCTTACGCCCTGTGCCAATTTTCATTTCCTTCATCTCTGTTCTCCACTCAGGCATTACACCTTCACCTCTTGGGTAGCGAATGGAAATGGGCAGCTCATGTGTTTCCAATTGAGCCGTATACATCATATTCCGCAGTTCTGTTTCATTCATCGGCGCAGCCACAATCATATTGGGTACACAGCGCATATAGGCAATATCATAACAACCATGATGCGTTGGCCCATCTTCACCAACTAATCCGGCACGGTCTAAACAAAAGATCACAGGAAGTTTTTGAATAGCCACATCATGCACCACCATGTCATAAGCTCTTTGCATAAAAGAAGAATAGATATTGCAGAACACTTTTAAACCCTGTGTAGCCATACCTGCACTTAGTGTTACGGCATGTTGCTCACAAATGCCCACATCAAATGCACGGTGCGGCATTTTATCCATCATAAATTTTAAAGATGAGCCACTGGGCATAGCAGGAGTAATACCTACAATCTTTTCATTCTTCTCCGCCAGTTCAATGATGGTATGTCCAAATACATCTTGGTATTTTGGAGGCTGTGGCGTATCAAATTTTTTCTTTTGAATTTCTCCGGTTATTTTATCAAACAAACCTGGTGCATGCCATTTGGTTTGATCTTTTTCTGCCAGCTCATAACCCTTTCCTTTTACCGTAACAATATGCAACAGCTTAGGGCCGGGAATCTTTTTTAAATCTATAAGCGTATCAACCAGCTTGGTAATATTGTGCCCGTCAATTGGTCCAAAGTAACGAAGCTTCAAAGCTTCAAATAAATTACTGTTCTTGTTTACGAAACCTTTAATGCTGTGCTCCAGCTTGCTGGCCATTTCACGGGTAAAGGTTTTGCCCACGGGTAATTTTCCCAGCGCATTCCACACATCATCTTTTATTTTGTTGTAAGTAGGTGAGGTGGTAATATCAGTTAAATATTCTTTTAATGCACCCACATTGGGGTCAATGCTCATGCAGTTATCATTCAAAATGATCAGGCAATCTGCATCTGCTACTCCGGCATGGTTCATCGCTTCAAAAGCAAGTCCTGCCGTCATAGCACCATCACCAATTACTGCTACTGATTTACGGTTTTCACCTTTTAATTTGGCGGCCATTGCCATACCCAAAGCTGCGGATATAGAGGTGGATGAGTGCCCCACACCAAAAGTATCATACTCACTTTCGCTACGTTTGGGAAAACCGCTGAGGCCCTTGTATTTACGGTTGGTATAAAACTGGTCTCTGCGTCCGGTAATGATTTTATGGCCATAGGCTTGATGTCCCACATCCCAAACCAACTGATCATAAGGCGTATTGTACACATAATGAAGTGCGGCAGATAATTCCACCACACCCAGGCTGGCTCCAAAATGACCACCATGTACACTTACAATATCAATGATATATTGGCGCAATTCATCGCAAAACTTAGGGAGTTGATTCATGGTGAGTTGTTTCAACTCAGTGGGGGAGTTGATTGTGCTTAGCAGCTTGCCGGGTTTTATTTCCATTTGTGAAATTTAAAAACGTAAAAATAGAGAAATTTTGAGGGTTTGTTTCTGTAATAAGGTTCTTTAACAATCTCAGGAGGGAAAGGTTGTTAGCAAGCCTCTTGATTTTTGAGGTGGTTATCCCACAATTGTTCCTTTTACAAAAGTAATTAACCCTTTGTATATTTAAAGGTATAAAACCTTTTAGTCAACGGTAGATTTGTAACATGCAGGGCATAAAAAAAATATCAGCTTATTGGTGGTGTCAAATGGCAGGCTGGGGCAGCAATGCATCCTTATCTTTCTTTTTTGCCTGGACATTTGGGCGTGAAATAACCAGTAACTTTCTATACCGTGTAATTATTTTAACCATTTTAGGACTGGTAATTACCCATTTAATGAGGTTGCTGCTCAAAAGGTTGAACGTACTTCAGAAAGCACTAGACAGACAGGCTGTTTTTTTTATTGCGATCACCCTTGGCTTTGCTGTTTTGTATTCCTTTATTTTACAGTCAGTTTTTATGGGTTTGAATTTATTAGATGAAAGAGAAAGGACCTTTAACTTCACCAGCAGGCTTTCTATCAATGTAATTAATTCTTCTGTTACACTACTTGTTTGGAATCTGATCTATTTTATCTATCATTATATTCAGCGCATCCGTAACCAGCAAATTGAATCCTTACAGGCAGAATCATTAATCAGGGAACTGCAGTTACAAACTATCAAATCACATATCAACCCGCATTTTATTTTTAATTCGCTTAACAGCATCAGGGCGCTGGTAGATGAAAATCCATCCCGTGCAAGAACCGCTATTACAGAGCTGAGTAATATTTTACGCAATAGTATGCAGTCAGAAAAGGCGGAAACTGTTCCTTTTGAAAAAGAACTCAACATTGTAAAAGATTATCTGGCACTGGAGCAAATGCGTTTTGAAGAACGGTTAAAAATTAATATGCAGATTGATGAACAAACGCTGGAGCAACCTGTACCGCCCATGATGTTGCAGACATTGGTTGAAAATGCAATTAAGCACGGCATCAGTAAAAATATTTCAGGTGGAGAAGTAACCATCATTTCAAGATTTTCTGACAGTCATCATGAATTGATTGTAAGAAATACCGGCCGTATAAACGGAACCTACAATATTGATGGTTTTGGAATTTCCAGTACACTAAGCAGATTGAAATTAATGTTTGGAGAAAAAGCAAAATTCACCCTGCTTAATAGCAGTACCAGCGAAGTGGAAGCTGTAGTAAAAATGCCTATTGAAGGATAATTTTTTTTGATCACAACAAATTACAACTATGCATAAAAGAGCAATCATAATTGATGATGAACGTTTAGCCCGCAATGAATTAAAAAAATTGCTGACAGAGTATCCTGAAATTGAAATCATTGACGAAGCAGCCAATGTAGATGAAGGCATACAAAAAATTGAAGCCCTGAATCCTGATTTGATTTTTTTAGATATTCAGATGCCCGGCAAAACTGGTTTTGATTTATTAAGAGAGTTGAACAGAACTCCAGAAGTAATTTTTACAACCGCTTATGATGAATATGCATTGCGTGCCTTTGAAGTAAATGCATTGGATTATTTATTAAAGCCTATTGAACCCAAGCGTTTGGCTGATGCCATCCATAAACTGGAAGAAGAAGATGCTATGGATGAAAATGAAACAAGCATCAATACCAATAAAAGTACATTAACGGAGAGCGATCAGGTATTTGTAAAAGATGGTGAACGCTGCTGGTTTGTAAAGTTGAGCGAAATCCGTTTGTTTGAAAGTGTGGGCAACTATGCCAAAGTATTTTTTGGGCCAAACAAACCCCTCATCTTAAAATCATTAAATGCATTAGAAGAGCGGTTAGATGAAAAAATATTCTTCCGTGCAAACCGCAAGCATATTGTAAACCTGCGTATGATTGAAAAAGTAGAACCTTATTTCAATGGCGGATTACTTTTAGAAATTCATGGCGGCGATAAAATAGAAGTGAGCCGGAGACAGGCGGTGAAGTTTAAGGAAATGATGAGTTTGTAAGAATTACGAAATACAATTTTGGATTTACAATTCCCGTCTTACATTTAAGAATGACGGGATTTTTTTTATAGTTCATCAAATAACAATTATGCGTCTGTTTTTATTATTCATAGGATATCTTTTTTTATCATCCTGCACTAAATCCATTTTCAAAGAGAGATGGACAAAAGAAACAGCTCCTGAACTTTTCACTGCACGCTTTGAAACCACCAAAGGAAATTTTGATATTGAAATCAAAAGAACATTATCACCCGCAGGTGCAGATCGTTTATATCAGTTGGTAAAGCATGGTTTTTTTGACAGTGTAATTTTTTATCGTGTGGTTCCAAACTTTGTGGCACAGTTTGGGACAAGTGATACGCTTCTGGAAAAAGAATGGAGCAGATACAAGTTGCCCGATGAAGAAGCGAAAGCAAGTAATATGCGTGGAAGCATCAGTTTTGCAAGAAGCGGCAAAGAAACAAGAGGTACTGTATTGTTTATTAATCTTGCTGATAATCCGAGATTAGATACTATTAATTACAATGGTGTAAAAGGATTTCCTGTGCTGGGAACAGTTGTTGAGGGTATGACTACAGTTGATTCGTTATATAAGGGTTATGGAGGCAGTGTTATGCAAGAGTTGACTATGATGTATCGCAACAAAGAGGGTTTTTTCAAAAAATTTCCAAACTTAGATATAGTGAAGAATGCGTATTTGATAAAAAGGAGGAAGAAATAAATCAAATCTTCACCACCACACTATGTATCGCATCACTCATCTCTTTAATAAGTGAAACATCTTTTTCAATGGCGTTGCCAATTACAATTACATCGGCGCCTGCTTTGCAGTTCAGATATGCTTTTTCAGGATTGGTAATACCACCTCCAACAATTAGGGGAACAGAAATTTGCTGTGCCACAGCACGAATCATGTTTTCAGTAATGGGTCGGTTGGCACCGCTTCCTGCATCCATATAAATCACTTTCATGCCCAGCATTTCACCAGCCATAGCAGTGCACATGGCAATTTCATTTTTATCAGAAGGAAGCGGAGATGCATTGCTGATATAAGAAACAGTGGTAGGGGCACCGCCATCAACCACCATATAACCGGTAGATATAATTTCCAATCCACTTTGTTTTACAAACGGAGCGGAAATTACATGTTGGCCAATTAATAATTCAGGGTTACGGCCTGAGATCAATGACAAATACAATAATGCATCGGCATACTTGCTTATTTGGTTGGGACTACCAGGGAATAAGAGTACAGGAATATCGCAAGCAGCTTTTATTTGCTGCACCACTTCGTCTAACTGATTAGAGATTACCAAACTGCCGCCCACTAAAAAATAATCAACTTTAGCAGCTACAGAAAGTTGTACCAGCTCCATTACCGATGAAGCATTTACTTTATCAGGATCAATCAATACAGCAAAAGACTTTTGTCCTTTTTGTTTTCGTAAAGCAAGAGTATGATAGAGGTTGTTATTCATTCACCATTTGTGATATGTGCAAAAGTGCAAAAAATGTACTACCATTCCAATTATATATCTCTTTTGTTCTTGGCAGAGTGAGAAATAGCCAAAACTGCTTTTGCAATGATTTTATAAAACAATCATTCCCCCTTCGCCTGAATAAAACCGTTAGCTTCATTTTCGACTACACATCGCCTGAAGTTCAATATCGGCAGGCATGGTAGCTTTTCTGCCTTTGCACCAAATCTTTTTACAGGTTCTGCTCCTTATTTCCAAAAAAAACATTGGGGAAATTAAAAAAATCAATACTGGCAAGCCTTTCCGCTATTTTCCACACCTTGTTGATATTTAGGGTTTTGGTGGTATCGCTAGGAAAAATATTTTCGTAGTCTTGGTGTTAACGATTTCATAACCTTAGTTACCAAAACATACAACCCATCATGGCAGGCAAATTAAAAAATCAGCAGCGGCTGCAGTTTCAGCGTCGCTTTACAAAAGAAGGAGTATCGCCTTTCGATCTTTTTGAGTACGACTACCGCACCTCAATCATCCGCAATCCTTCGGGAGAGGTGGTGTTTGAAATGAACAATGTAGAAGTGCCTAAACATTGGAGTCAGATTGCAACTGATATTCTTGCACAAAAATATTTTCGTAAAGCAGGTGTGCCACAAGCCGACGGGTCTTTAGGTAGAGAAACAACATCAAAACAAGTGGCTCATCGTATGGCCAATTGCTGGAAAGTATGGGGCGAACGGAATAATTATTTCAACAGTGCAGACGATGCTCAGATTTTTTATGAAGAATTAGTTTACAGCATCCTCAATCAAATGTGTGTGCCAAATTCACCGCAATGGTTTAATACAGGTCTGCACGAGAGCTATGGCATTAAAGGAAAACCACAGGGGCATTATTTTGTTGATGCTAATGATGGTGAATTAAAACGATCTACATCGGCTTATGAACGTCCGCAACCACATGCCTGTTTTATTTTAAGTGTAAGTGATGATTTAGTAAATGATGGAGGTATTATGGATCTGTGGGTTCGTGAAGCACGCATTTTTAAATATGGTTCTGGGGTAGGCACAAACTTTTCTACTATACGTGGTGAGAGTGAAAAATTAAGCGGTGGTGGTACATCAAGCGGGTTAATGAGCTTCTTAAAAATTGGCGACCGTGCAGCAGGTGCTATTAAAAGCGGAGGCACTACACGGCGTGCAGCCAAAATGGTTTGTTTAGATTTAGATCATCCCGAAATCATGGACTTCATAAACTGGAAGGTGGAAGAAGAAAAGAAAGTAGGCGCATTAATTGGTGCAGGTTATGCATCAGATTACGAAGGCGAGGCATACCGGACTGTGAGCGGACAAAACAGTAACAACTCTGTTCGTATTCCTAATGAGTTTTTTGAAAAATTAGAGAAGGGAGAAGATTGGGAATTGAAAGCAAGAACCGATGGCCGTACCATGAAAAAAATTCCTGCACAGGAAGTGTGGAATCAAATTGCCTATGCAGCCTGGCGTTGTGCAGATCCCGGAACTCAATACGATACTACCATTAACGAATGGCATACATCACCAAAAGGTGGACGCATTAATGCATCTAATCCTTGTAGTGAGTATATGTTTTTAGATAATACAGCATGTAATCTTGCCTCTGTAAATCTTCGTACCTTATTTAATGAAGAAACACAAATTTTTGATGTGGAAGGTTTTGAATATGTATGCCGTTTATGGACAACTGTATTAGAAATTTCTGTGTTAATGGCTCAGTTTCCATCAAAAGAAGTAGCTCAACTTTCTTACGATTACCGCACACTTGGTTTAGGTTATGCTAACCTTGGTTCCATGCTTATGGTAATGGGTATTCCTTATAATAGTGAAGAAGCCCGTGGTATTGCTGGTGCATTAACAGCAATCATGACTGGTATTTCTTACAAAACTTCAGCAGAAATGGCTTCTTTCCTTGGAGCATTTCCTCGCTATGAAGAAAATGCAGAAGATATGTTACGTGTAATGCGTAACCACCGTGCTGCTGCTTATGATGCAGAAGATGCATATACAGAATTAAGCATCAAACCACAAGGGATTAAAGCACAATACTGTCCGGATTATATGCTTACCAGTGCTTGCAAAAGCTGGGATGATGCAGTAGAAATGGGAGAAAAATTTGGATATCGTAATGCACAAACTACTGTAATAGCTCCCACAGGAACTATTGGTTTGGTAATGGATTGTGATACTACAGGTGTAGAACCGGATTTTGCTTTAGTGAAATTTAAAAAGCTAAGCGGTGGTGGATATTTTAAAATCATCAACCAATCTGTACCTGCTGCATTAAAAAAATTAGGGTATAATCAAAAAGAAAGCGAAGCCATTGTAAAATATGCAGTAGGTGCTGCTTCATTAAATGGTGCACCACATATCAATACCCAAACATTAAGTGCCAAAGGTTTTATTGCCGATGAAATTAAAAAGCTGGAAGCATCCATGGCAAGTGCGTTTGAAATTGGATTTGTATTTAATAAATATGCATTGGGTGAAGAGTGTTTGCAACGCTTGGGTTTTACTCCTGATCAATACAATGATATGGAGTGGAGTTTGTTGGAAGCTTTAGGATTTACTGATGAACAAATTGCTGAAGCCAATGATTTTATCTGTGGTACGATGACTGTTGAAGGTGCCCCGTTTTTAAAGCAAGAACACTATCCAGTTTTTGATTGTGCTAACAAGTGTGGTAAAAAAGGTGAACGCTTTATTCATCATGCAGGACATATTAAAATGATGGCTGCTGCACAACCGTTTTTAAGTGGAGCCATTTCAAAAACTATTAATCTCCCTAATGAAGCTAATGTAGAAGAAATTGCCGAGGCTTATTTAATGAGCTGGCAACTTGGCTTAAAAGCATGTGCGCTTTACCGTGATGGTTCTAAGCTTTCTCAGCCGTTAAGTACAAAAGGATCAGACAAAAAGAAAAAAGCAGCCACTGCTGAAGAAGAAGCTGCCATTGAAGAAGCAATTATTGCAAGTACAATGGTTGATATGGGCAAACTTACGGTTGATGAATTGCTTGAAGAGTTGAACAAACGTATGCAGGCATCAACTGATACAAAATTAAAACGCCAGCTTGCAAGAATAGTAGAACGCAGAACCCTGCCTGCTAAACGCAGAGGCTTTACACAAAAAGCAAAGATTAACGGTCAGGCTGTGTTCCTACGTACAGGTGAGTATGGTGATGGTACATTAGGAGAAATTTTTGTAGACCTTGCAAAAGAAGGAAGCACCTTAAAAGGGTTAATGAACAGTTTTGCTATTGCAATTTCAGTTGGTTTGCAATACGGTGTTCCATTAGAGGAGTATGTAGAGAAATTTGTATTTACCAAGTTTGAACCAAGCGGCATGGTAGATCATCCAAATATTAAGAGTACTACTTCTATTGTAGATTTTATGTTCCGTTGTTTGGCTTATGAATATTTAGGCCGCACAGATTTAGTACATGTATTAGATAAACCTGAAATCAATAATACCGGTACAGATGATTGGGATGATGTACCTACAGGTTTAGAATATGAAAAAAAAACACCGGAGCTAAGTGATGTAAGAGTAGTAGGTGTAGTGCCAACAGTTCCGCAAATGCAAAAACCACAGCGCTTAAACAATGGTGGAAAAATGGAAAGCAACAATAGTTTAGATGCAGTAAACATAGCAGCCCGGAGTATGCAAAGCGATGCACCTGCTTGTACCACCTGCGGGCACATTATGATGAGGAGCGGAGCTTGTTATAAATGTGGTAATTGTGGCGCACAGGGTGGGTGTGGTTAATTTGTCAACGATGGTTCTATAGGTATATATGGCCCTGCAATTAATTGCGGGGCTTTTTTTATTGAGTGAATGTTTACACTTATATGTAAAAGACGGATTGGTATGAATCTTGTTTTGCTGAGGTGGTTCTTTAATTTCACCATCAAAACCAACCTCTATGAAACTGAAATTAGTATTTCTTGTAACTGTAGTTCTTATTTTTTCTTCTTGCTCAAGAACACTTACGCCCTATGAAGCTGCCAATGGCGGTAATAAAAGTAAAAAATGTTTAAAAATCAGATAGCGTAAAGAAGACCCGCAATTTGCGGGTCTTCTTTATGAAAAACTTATCTGGCAATAGCATAGTCTTTTAAATACACACAACTGTTAAACGCTTCGTTGTAGAATGCTGTTTTACTAAAGCTGGTTGTAAACTCTTTAAAATATTTATTCCTGCGAATATCCTTTGAATATCGCAGTGCTGCTTTATCATATAATTCATAGTCATTAAAAGCAGTATAAGTTGGAATCAAATGTTGTTTTTGTGAACATTTAGCAGCCATCCACAAACAGCGGGCTTTAAAATCTGCATCACTAGTAAAGTCTTTTGCAAGTAAATAAAAGCTTTCTGACTTAAATACACCGTAATAATCTCTTTGCCAACTGCCTTCTTTATGGCTTGCTTGCAGTCCATCATTTCCACTCCATCCATATTCAACCAGCATCCAGCTATTGCCCCAATAACTCATTTGATACAATGCATTGGCTAACTGAAAATAGGTTTTTGCTTTGTCTTCTTTAGTTCCGATTCCTGTTTGTGCTTTTAGCTTTTTCATTTTTTGGGTAAAGGAAAGCTTGGTATATTTTTCTGTATCCTCTTTGGTAGGTGCATGAGTATCATAAATTAAATTGGCAAACGAGTTAGCAGCCAAATAAGTTTTGTAAGGTTCGGTTTTATAATAATTTACAGATACGAGTTGAAACCATTTTTCTGCATTGTCAAAATCAAGCATACGTAAATAGGAAGTGCCTGCAATATCACTAACATCGTCTTTTGAAAAGGAATTGTTAGCAGTTAAATACGCTTCCCATTTTGTTTTTGAAGCACTTTGAAGTAATGCATAAACTCCTTCTACTTCTTTACTGTTCATGTTTGCTCGTAAAAAAGTTAGTGCAGAATTGTTTCCATAAAAATAACCTTCATCAGCAGCAGCCTGAGTAAACATTATTTTTTCAGCAGCACCTATGCACAAAAGTTCTTTTATTGCGTCATCCTGCCTTTGATAGTACGGAGCCAGGATTTCTGTAAACAAGTTTCGATAAAATTTTTTCCATTCATCATCTTTTTTCGCTTTTGTTTCCAGCCATTTCACAGATGGCAGCAACTGTTCTTCAAATGTTTTGCTGATGCTTTGCTGTTCGTTAATCGTTACTAAAAGTTTGGTAAGCATCCATTGATCTTTTACTACTGGTGTAAGATTTAGTTTTTCAGCCGATGCCAGAAATAGATTTGCCTGTTTTACATCGCCAATCATATAAGCAGTGTAAGCAGCTGCTGTTTCAAACAAGCCACGGTTAGGTACTTTTACATCCTGTGCCAGTTTATGGCAAAACGCAATCAGTGCGTTCGTTTGCTTTCCGCTTTCAGTAAAAAGGCTGTCAAAGTTAGGCTGACTGTTTTCATACAACCAATACTTAGTGTACAATTGATTGTTATTGCCTGATTTTTGAATTGAAGGCGTTAAATAGGTTTCTTCTAATTTATTTATTTCCCTTATGGTAAGGAGTTGCAGCAAAGGATTTGCAGCATCATACTTATAAATTTCTTCAAGATCATTTAGGTTTTTGTTTACACCCGTTAAGGTAAACATAGCAGTTACATTTGCTTTCTCTACATTAGTTTTGCAAAGCTTCAGCACATCGTTCTTTGTAAGATTTCCAACTTCGTTTCTGGTAGTATAAAAAAAGCTGAGGTAATTACTTCTGCGCTTCACCGCATCGGCTGCAAATACTTTACTAAACTCATACGCAGCTTCTTCTCTCTTGCCCAAGTGTTTTAATGCCCCGGCTTTTAAAGAAAGTGAAAGAGATTGTAAAATGCTTTTGGTTGTATTTTCCTTTACATACAAATCATAATAACTGATACAGTCACTGTATTGCTCACTGTAATGTGCCAGCCGCATTATTTGATAACCGTAACGTAGTTTAATGAATTCTTTTTTTGCAGGCTTAAATAATTGAGTTCCATTTTTAATAAACTTTTTCATCTGTAGTGCATCACGGTTGATATCTTCCCACATGTTTTCATCACCTGTTACAAATGGCTCCACCTGTTTCGCATACATGAGATAGCCCAATGCTTCTAAATCTTTGGTTTTTAAAAACCATTTTGTAAAACTGTTACGCTTTACTGAATCAGGAATTGAAAGTGGTTGATTTTTTTCAATATGAAAATATAAGTTGCTGAGATATTTATAAGAATAGTTTAATACAAACTGCTGCACATCTTTTTTTATTGCTTCATTATTACTGTAGCTTACCCATTCTGCACTGGTTCGTTCTTTGGTGCTGATAGGTTCTTCCTCATCATGCAAAAAACGCAGACCGGTATAGTAAAACGGACGATGACTTTCATCACCCGTTAATTTCTGTGAAAAGAAACTGGTGTAATAGTCATACGGATCGTCGCTGCCGCCACAGCCAATTATATTGTTTGGAAAAGCAATGGCAAGTAAACTAATAAAAGCTGTTGTAAAATACTTCCAGTTCATGATTGGGGTGTTTATTTAAAATTAATTCATCTAAATGAAAAAAACTAACTGTAAAAATTTGATTGCTTCGGTTTAGTTTCTTTTGCAGAAGGTTGATGCATCTCAAAATTTCTTCTTTGCCGCTTTCTTCTGTTCTTAACAGGTCATCTTTTCTAAAAGTGATATTATTAATTGTTGTGTCAATTGAAAAAGTAAAACGGTTTCCTCTTCTCGTGCCACAATTTTTTAATTCACCTTCTTTGATTGTACTAATGATTCCCTTGTATACGTTTTTGCTGTATAACACGTGCCATTCAAATAAAGGAAAAGCTATATCAAGTTCAATAGGATATTTGTCCAGGCTGCCAAGATATTTTTTCATTTCTTCAAACTCAAGAATCGAATTTTTTGTGGATGGGTTTTTAAGATTTCCCATATTGTAGCACATGAGCAATCCTCTGTCAACATTTGGCACACCGGTTTTACTCCTGTATTTAATTTGATGTAAACGAATGGTGACAGAAAGCTTTGCATCAGCAGCAAAGGAATGTACTGATTGTTTCATTTGCTTCTTTACTTCTTCAAGTAATAAAAAATATTTGCTTTTGGTTGTTAAGTTCCAATCACAGTCCATTTGAAATTCAGAATATGCAAAGAGTTTTTCTTTTTGCTGAATGATAGCAGCAAGGGCTGTAATTTTTTGGGCAAGCTCAGGTATGGCCAATGAATCAACAGTTTGCAAACTTTCATTGCTAATAAATACAACCGGTATGATTTCAATAGTTAGCTTTTGAAGAAAGACAACTGCGGCACTATCTATTTCTACCCTTGCAATGGGCTGAGGCATTTGCTTTTCAGCATCCCAATCTACATCAAATAATTTTACATAAAGTTTTGTTATGGCAAGCTGCTGTAATGAAGTGGCCTCTTTTGTACTAAGTTCAAGTGTGCTTTTCCAAAAGTAAAAAGCTCTGTCAATATGATTCGCTGTTTGCTTTACTTTACAGCCGTTTAAAAATAATAATAATGAGGTAACAGCAAACAACAAAGAGTTTACTGTTACCCGCCAAACTTTATTTACTTTGCAATGATTGTAGTTTTTCATTACTTTAAGTATTAAATATATGAACAGCTTTTTACGATTCCTCTGCGTACCAGTACTGATTTTTTTATCTGTTACACTTCATGCACAATTAGTAAGCGGTCCCATGCTTGGTCCGGTAGAATTAAGAACAGCAAAACTTTGGATTGAAGTAAAACCCGGCAGCAGAGTAACACTGCAATTCTGGAAGCAGGGTGAAATGAAGTTTTTTAAAACAATGAACAAGCAAACCAACATAGACGATTGGTTTTCGCCACTCGTATTTAATGTTGTTGGACTGGATGTTAATACAACCTATGAATACAGATTTGCAATAAATCAAAAAGCCGTAATGCCGCCTACAAAAGCAGATGGAAGTTTTACTACTAAAGAACTTTGGCAATGGCGCAAACCAGCTCCTGATTTTTCATTTCTTACAGGCTCTTGTTCTTATGTAAATGAACCGCCGGTTGACAGACCCGGCAAACCCTATGGTGGAGACTCTTCAATTTTTGAAACCATGGCCAAAGAAAAAACAGCATTCATGTTATGGCTGGGCGATAGCTGGTACACAAGAGAAGTTGATTATTTTGATGAGTGGGGTTTATGGAGCCGTTCCAGTCATGATAGAGCTGCACCTGTACTACAGAATTTTTTAAAATCAACCTCTCACTTTGCTATTTGGGATGATCATGACTATGGCCCAAATGATATTGGTATGAATTACATTTTAAAAGACAAATCAAGAAATGTGTTTATGAATTATTTTGCCAATACTTCCTATGGCATGGGTGGTGAAGGAGTTTATAGTATGGTAAGCTATAGCGATGTAGATGTGTTTATGATGGATGACAGATGGTGGCGCAGTGCAGATGCAATGAAAGATTCAATTGATGGTAAGCCCAACCCCGATAAAAAAATGTGGGGCAAAACACAATTGGAATGGTTAAAAAATTCATTGCTTTACAGCAGGGCTTCTTTTAAAATTATTGCTACCGGCAGTCAGGTGTTAAATCCGGTTTCGCCTTTTGATAAGCTGTTAAACTGTCCGGCTGAGTATGATGAGTTAATGAATTTTTTAAGTGACTATAAAATAAATGGAGTGGTTTTTTTAACGGGCGACAGGCATCACAGTGAAATTATAAAAGTGGAACGGTCAGGCACTTATCCTTTATATGATGTTACTGCCTCACCACTTACATCTGGTACACATAAATTTGGAGGCATTGAGAAAAATAATCCTTACCGTGTATTGGGAATTGATGAAAAACAGAATTACACAAAAATCAGTTTTAGCGGAGCAGGAAAACAGCGTAAAATGTTAGTTGAATTTTTTGGAGTAAAAGGAGATAAGTTGGGAGAGTGGACTGTTTCAAATGCAGATATAAGTACACCCAAATAAGCAGCTAAAAGTTATACTGTATTTCTGTTGTGCAACTTTTAACTTTGGCTCTTATATTTTAAATACTAAGATGACCATTTCCTTCAGCTACAATAGAAAAAAAGTTATTCAGGCGTTGCGCTATCATTTTATTTCAAAAAAAGAAATCCGCATACTCATTATACTGGTGAATGTGTTTGCACTGTTTGCTGCAGCCATGTTTTTCTGGGGAAAAATTTCGCCTATTGCTTTTTTGCTAAGCTCTTTTTTATGGTTTAGTTTAATGCTTGCTTTTTGGTACATACTTCCATTAAGTGTTTATAGCAGGGCCAAAACATTTAAAGATTCCTTTATACTTACGTTTATGGATGTGTATATGCATATTGAAAACCCCGGTGGCAGTAAGGACTGGGCTTATAAAGCATTTAAATACTTTATTGAAACTCCCAATTTCTTTCACTTATATATTGATGAACGTTCTTTCTTTCTTATTCCCAAAGATGCATTTAATACTAGTGATGCTACTCACAGTACAAGATTAATGTTAAGAGAAAAAATTGGGCAAAAGTAATTTTTTCTAAAGATAGATGCATTCATTCCATCCAATTTTAGCTGTAGTAAATAAGATAAAAAACTTAGTAAGTGGATTACTGGATAGCAGCTTTAAAAAATGCATGTTTATTTTTTTACTAACATAAGTAACTAATAAAACATTGGCAGCAATATTGTTTAACCTATATGAATAGTTGTTGCAATTTACGTCTACCAGTAAAATATTTTTTAATAATAGTTTGCACTGGGCTCATGTTAAAAAACTATAATTTATTTTCCAAAAGTAAACGATTAATTTTTTTGCAAACGATTGCTACTCTCTCTCTTTTGTTTTCTTTCCGCCCGAACCCTTGTGTAGCTATTTTCAGGGATGTTGAAGTAAAATTCTATTTAGGTAATAGCTTACATTCGCACACTTAAACGTTTTATCTAAATCATAATATCATGAAACTATTTTTCGTATTCTTTTTACTTGGATTACCTTTTTTTGCTTTGGCCGAAGGTGGCAAAAACCTTGCACCTGCTAATACAGGAGTAGCTACAGGCAGTAACCAATTTATCGGTTACCTGCAAAATGGGGATGCTAATAACTCCCTTTCATTTTTAGCTGCAATTACAGAAGCAGGTTTTAATCCTGATCATCAGTTAAAAGTTCGAATTAAACCGGGTGAAACGCTTTATTGGGGTTTAAACCGTAATGATGCGCAGGGCGGTGCAGGTGCTAACGGAACGGTGCGCATACAAATCAGACGTTTAGATAACAACACAATTGTACAAACAATTAATATTGCTTCAGGTGGAGTTGCACTTACTGCTGGTGCAGGTGTTATTGATAACTATACACAAATGGTAGCAGGACCTTCAGCAATAGTTGGGGGTACAGGCTATAATGCCCAGAGTTATACGTTTGGGGCAGGTGAACCCGCCGCTATTGATCTTGCAGTTGAAATATTAGATGATGTGGCCGCCGGCCCTGTTTATACTGCATCAACCGGGCGTGATTGGTACAATCTTTGGGATTTTTCTGTTTACAGCGGAACTACGGAGAGACCCGGCCGTTTGCATGCAAAGTATTGGTCTTTTAGTGCAGCAGGTGGCGCAAACCGTCTATCAACTACTTTTAGATTTTACACTCCAGTACCAAATCAGGCGGGAACAAATTATTATGTAAAATCCATCAATCTTGGTGGTATGCAGCCCTTTGGTTTTTTCTTTACTTCCAATTCAACAGGTAGTTTAACAGATGGAACCGGAGCAGCAACATCGGACTATAAAATTCGCAGAAGAAGCAAAAACTTTTATGCAGGTGTATTTGATGACGGGTACCCGCAGTATAATAATTTTGTAACCGATCCTGATACAGAGTTTTGGCCAAGTGCTGCCATCATTAATCCAATCATTACTACTGTATCTAAATGTCATCCCATAAGACCGAATGGTGGAGCAATGGATATTTCTTTAACAGTAACGCAGCCGGGTGTAAGTATTATATTGCTTGATTTAAATGGTGTTGATGGGTATCAACCATCTACCAGCGATGTATTTATCGAAACTGAAATTACAACTCCGGGTACCACAGTTGTTAATTGGGATGGGTTAAATGGGTTAGGAGCAAATGTGCCCAGTGGTACAGTTTTTAAAACTGTTTTTCGTTTTGGTTCATTCCCGGTTCATTATCCTATTTATGATGCAGAAAATAACAGCGACGGTTTTGCTATTTTTGATGAACGTCCTAACACTGCAGGTTCTGGTGCCATTGCATTTTGGGATGATGATGCAGTAGTTGCAGGGTCATCACAATTATTTGGCATTACATCAACTGGTGCTGTACACCCCTGGGGTGGAACTGGTTCGGGAATATTAGCAGCAAATATTGGTGATACAAGATTGTTTAACACCTGGATATATGGCCAGCTAAGGGAATTCAGTAATACGTATTTGCACACCTACAGTTGTGTAACATTGCCTCCTGTTGCAAATAACTTTACCAATCTCCCAATGCCGCAAACAAACGGGGCTACCTTAATTCCAAACTTGGTAGCCAGTGATCCTGATGGTACAATAGCAACTTACATCATTTCAGCAATTCCGTTAGCAAGCGAAGGCTTGTTAACTTATTGTTCTAATGGAACAGAGCCCTGCACTGGAGTTGTTACAACTGTAACTGCGGGTGCTTCTTTAACACCTGCGCAAATGGCAACCTTAAAGTTTGATCCTGCACAAACATTTGCAGGTACAGCTCAGTTTACATTTACTGCTACAGATAATAGCGGGCAGGTGAGTAATACAGCAACTTATAAATTGCCTGTAATTGCCAACCCTCCAATAGCCAATAACATTGTGGTTACTTCAATGCCCAACACAAATGGTAATACACTTATTCAATCTTTTTCTGCAGCAGATGCCGACGGAACCATTAACAATTATACCGTTACTTCAATTCCTTTGGTAAGTGAAGGTTTATTAAGTTATTGTTCAAACGGAACAGAACCCTGCACCGGAACAGTTACAACAATAGCAGCAAGCGATGTGTTAACACCTGCGCAAATGGCAACTTTAAAATTTGATCCTGCTCCCGGTTTTACCGGCAATGCTGTATTTAATTATACAGCTACTGATAACAGCGGTAATGTAAGTAATAAAGCTAATTACACAATACCTGTTACAGCAACAGCAGCAGTTCAAACACCACCCTTAGCTAACAATATTACATCACAACTCATAAATAATACATTGGGAGCCACGGCTATTCCTAAATTAACAGGCAGTGATCTCGATGGTACAGTTAACGGTTACACTGTTCTTAGCATTCCTCCTGCGGGTGAAGGTATTTTATTGTATTGTCCTTTAGCTCCTGCTGCATGTACACCTGTACAATTAGTAGCAGTAACAGCAGCACAGGTATTAACACCGTTGCAGGCAGCTTCATTACATTTTGATCCCGCCCCCGGTTTTACAGGTATTGCAGATTTTACATATACTGCCACTGATGATGATGGTAATACAGGTAATACGGCTGTATACAATATTCCTGTAGTAAATAATCCGCCAACAGTTACAAATATTACTGCTACAGTTTTATACAATGCCGCCGAAACCGCTATAGCACCTATTAGTGGTGCAGATGGTGATGGCACTGTTGTAAGTTATACGGTTGCTACTATTCCATCAGCAGGACAAGGTGTGTTATTGTATTGTCCTTTAGCTCCGGCAGTATGCACACCTGCACAATTGTTAGCTATAACAGCAGGAGCAGTGTTAACTCCTGTACAGGCAGGCTCACTATTTTTTGACCCTGCTCCCGGGTTTAGCGGAACAACTGCATTTAATTTTACAGCACTTGATAACAATGGAAATGTTAGCCAGCCCGGTATTTACACAATTAATATTGCCAACCAGCCACCTGTAGCACAAAATATTACTGCTCCTTTAATGCCCAATACAAATGGAGCCACCAATATTCCATCATTAAGTGCGGCAGATCTTGATGGAACAATCAGCAGCTATACTATTCAAAGTATTCCTCCTGCTTCACAAGGGGCGTTATCATTAAGTGGAGTGCCAATAACAGCTGGTCAGGTGCTAACCGCTGCACAAATCGCATTGTTACAATTTGATCCTGCACCTGCTTTTACAGGCAATGCAAGTTTTTCTTATTCAGCTACAGATAACACAGGTAATGTAAGCAATCTCGCTTCCTATAATATCCCGGTTTCCGGCACAGGTAATATACCGCCTGTTGCGAATCCTGTAATTGCACCCGCAGTAAATAATAATAGCGGTGCAGTTTCATTATCTCCTTCTTTAAATGCTTCGGATGCAGATGGCACAGTAAGCAGTTATACCATTACTACTTTGCCTCCTGCTTTTCAGGGACAATTATTACTGAGTGGTGTACCCGTAACAGCAAACCAGGTATTAACACCCCTGCAAATAAGCCAATTGCAATTTGACCCGGCAGCAGGTTTTATTGGTAATGGGACATTTGAATATACAGCTACAGATAATAGTGGTGCAGTAAGCAATTTTGCTACTTATACTATTCCGGTATTTAGTGTGCTTCCTGTGGCAAGTGCTGTTGTTGCACCTGTAATGCCAAACACGAATGGCGTAACAGCTATTCCTTCATTAATAGCTGCCGATGCAGACGGTACAATCAGTTCTTATACAATCAGCACATTACCACCCGCAGCACAAGGCGTGTTATTGCTGAATGGAGTACCGGTAACAACAAACCAGGTATTAACGCCCTTACAAATAAATCAATTGCAATTTGATCCTGCTCCCGGTTATACAGGCGAGGTGGTGTTCAACTATTTTGCAACAGATAACAACGGATTAATCAGTAATACTGCCGGCTACACTTTAAATGTATCAGGTGTACCTCCATTGTCACAAGATATAGTATCATCAAAACTTTTAAATTCAAATGGAGCTACAGCAATTCCTTCTTTAAACAGTGCTGATAGTGATGGCAGTATTAGCAGTTATACAATAAATAATATTCCTCCTCCATCGCAGGGAGTGTTGTTATTGAGTGGAGTTCCTGTTACTGCCGGTCAGGTATTAACACCTGCACAAATAAGCCAGTTGCAGTTTGACCCGGCAGCAGGTTTCAGTGGTAATGTGTTATTTAATTATTCAGCTTTTGATAATGGTGGCAACCTTAGTAATACGGCTACTTATGTTATTCCTGTGGGTAATGGAGCCACACTTCCTTTAACTCTGCTTTCATTTACAGGTGCCATAAAAAATGATGCTGCATTGATTAAATGGTCAACAGAAACGGAAGTGAATACCGATTATTTTGAATTACAAAGAAGCAGCAATGCTGTTAACTTCATTACTATTGCCAATGTAAAAGCAAATGGAAGCGGAAATAACAGTTATAATTACAGCGATTTTAACCTCCTTGAAGGGAAAGTGTATTACCGCTTAAAGATGGTGGATGTTGATGGAAGGTACAATTACAGCACAATTGTTTTCATCTGGAAAGTAAAAAGCAAGGAAGTGAAAGTATGGCCCAATCCGTTTGATCAAGAAATTAATCTTGCTTATCATTCTCCAATCAATGCAACGGTAGAACTTAGAGTAAGAGATGTTTTAGGAAGATTGATGTTGATGCAACGCTTTGAGGTTATTAAAGGAAACAATCAGTTGAAATTATCACAGCTTCAAAATTTAAGCAAAGGAACTTATATAGTTGAGATGTTAGACATAAACATAAATAGCAGAATCATATTTAAATTGAGTAAGCAATAACTGAAAGAAATACATTTTTTAAAACCGCTCTTTAGGGGCGGTTTTTTATTTCAGTTAATTATGGTAAGTGCAAGAAATGATAAAAAGTCTAAAAATCAATACTTTTTTATACGTGGTTTTACGAAGTAAAATCGCCATACTTCTTTTATTATAAAAAATTAAATCGCTACAAATCAAACGGTTAAAAAATAAATGTTCGGAAATTACGGAAATTCAAAAAAATTAACTCAAAAAGCTTGCAACAGTAAATTCCGCATATTATGTTTGTGGCGGATTAAGAATTTACCCTTAGAGAACAGTAATAACTTTTAGCACTAAAACTAAAGTTTTTTTTAAAGTACTAACAGCAACCAAAACCCTCTATGGTTTTTTCTTCTTCCTTTTTTCAACAGAATTCCATACCTAAAGAGAATATTATGAAAACAGTTTTACAATTTATTTTTGTATTTTTTGTGTGCCTCTCTTCCATTAGTCAATCAGCTCCTGAACTGATTTTTGAAAATCCTGTTTTAGTAAGTGGCATAGCATTGAAGCAGGGTGCCCTTTACAGATTTGATAATGTAAAGACCGGAGTTGACGCAACAATCAGATTAAAAAAGTTTTCAAGAAGTGATATTTCAATGTCTACAGTTGATAATACTGTTTTTGGCTGGCAAAAAGCATTTCAACCGGAGTTTGGTTTGCCGGGTAATGTAGCTCCTAATCAGAATTGGTTTATTGACTTTGAGGTAACATTTTATAAAGCCGGCACATCTATTAAAGAAAAATTAGATACTGTTGATTTCACTGCCCTCGATGTTGATGGTGACGGAGTTTCAATTAGTGAGTACGTAACATATGATAAACCAAACTCTATTGTTTTTGCAACTTCAACTGCACTTACAACAAGTCCTGCAGGCCTAATCGGTTCTTTAGCAACCTGTGCCGAAGATGATGTTACAAGTGCTATCATCATTTGTACAACATGCGGAGGATCGGGTGTAGTAGGAGTTGATGAAGATCCTGTTTGTGATGGCACTGGAAAATTACATGCATCATGTATGCACTCTTATCAGGGTGGTACTGGAACTAATATGCAGGGCCCAGTAACAAATTTTACCAATATTGATACATCTGCTACTTTGGTTATGTCTGTCTACCGTTATTTAAACCGGGATAAAATAAACTTCCGTTATGGAGCCAGATCCGGTGCTTTATCAAGTGCTGCGGGCATCAGGCTTAATTCAATGTGGTTCCGCCGTTTTAATGTAAACATCTTGAATATTTTAGCTTCTAATGTTTTTGAATTTAAAGCAACCTTAAATAATAATCAATCACAATTGAAATGGAATATCATGTCTGAGGTAAATATGTATCGTTATGTTGTTGAAAAAAGTAAAGATGGAAGTAATTTTTATGATATTGGTTCCATTATAGTAGAAAATAACAATTCAAATAAAAAAAATTATGATTATTCAGATCAAATAATTACTTCAACAAAGCAATTGCTGTATTATAGGGTTCGTTCAGAATATCAAAATGGGAAAATTGAATACTCTAATATTTGTATAATAAAAGTTGGTAATCAGGCTGAAACAAAATTAAAACTGATTACCTATCCAAATCCGGTTGTAAATGAATTACGAATTACTATTCCCGAACAGTGGCAAAATAAAAAAGTTGTATATGAATTTTTCAACAGCAATGGGCAATGTTCCGGAAAAAAAGAAATTAATTTTAGTAATCAAACCGAGCAGATAAATGTTAATATATTTTCTACAGGAGTATATTTTGTTCGGGTGCGTTGTAATGGAGAAACTGCTCAGGAAAAATTTATTAAAAACTAGCTCAAACTTTGTTGTCTTTGACAAGTCGCCGCCCTGCTTTGGCAGGGCGGTTTAATATTTTTAAATTAATTTGGTTTATAATATAAACCAGTTTATGTTTGTAAAAAATTAGCAAGTCATGGTACAGTTTGTTTTGATCCTTTTGTTATTAGTAAGCTCATTAGCGGGGCAGACCCAAACAATTATTACGGGCACAGTATTAGACAATAAAAAGCAACCTGTTGTTGGAGCTTCCTTAGCCATTAAGGGTTCTTATGATGGGGCAACGGCAGATTCTTCCGGCCGTTTTCGTTTTAAAACTTTTGAAAAGGGCGCACAAGTAATTATTATTAGTGCAGTAGGGTATAAAACAGTTGAGCTTTCTATTTCTATAACAGGCACAAGTATGGAGCTACCTGTTGTAATGAAACAGGAGGTTACAGAAATGAGTGCTGTTGTGATTACCGCCGGAGCTTTTGAAGCAAGCGACAGAAAAAGAACGGCTGCTGTTTTAACATCTTTAGATATAGTTACCACCGCAAGTGCCAATGCAGATATAACAGGTGCTTTAAAAACCTTACCCGGCGCACAACAAGTAGGTGAGAGTGAAGGGTTGTTTGTACGTGGTGGTACTGCTGCGGAAACAAAAACATTTATTGATGGAACGCTGGTAAACAATTTCTTTTTTACTGGTGCACCTAATATTGCAGCCCGTGGCCGCTTTTCACCATTTATTTTTAAAGGAACTGTGTTTAGCACAGGTGGTTACAGTGCATTGTATGGTCAGGCTTTATCTTCTGCATTATTATTAGAAAGTATTGACTTGCCTGATCAATCTTCTGCCAGTTTTGGAATTACTGTATTAAGTATTGGTGGTGGAATTCAAAAGCTCAACAAAAAGAAAAATGCGAGCTGGGGTTTTAATTATGGTTATTCAAATTTAGATCTAGCATTTGCTGTAATTAAACAACAGCAGGATTATTCAAAAACACCTACCGGTCATAACCTTGATGCAAACTTTCGCATAAAAACTTCAAAGAATGGAATGCTGAAGTATTACGGATACTATACAGCTAATCAACTTGCTTTTACACAAAGCAGTTTAGATTCACTTGGCTTCAATGACAAATTTGCTTTGAAGAATGATAATATGTATCACAATCTTTCATGGAAAGAAAACTTGAAAAATAAATGGAAGCTTAGCGCAGGTATTTCTGCATCAACTAATAAAGATGAATTGGTTTTAGGAATGCAGGATGGTATAAATAAAGATGTTGTGTTAAGTGGCTTAGAGTTTAAAAATTTTGATCTTACCAGAAAAGGATTTTATGCAAATGCAAAATTAGTTTTTGAAAAAAGAATGAAAGCTCTTAGTGCGTTTCGTTTTGGGGCAGAGTATAACCACAGTACTGATAAAAGTACAGTTGAAATTTACAATGGTTTGCGTTTCCCCGGAAAAATTAAATCTAACATCTATTCACTTTTTGCTGAGCAGGATTTGTACTTAACCAATAATATTGCTGCCAAGCTGGGTGTTAGAGCCGAGCAAGCACAACTGGTAAATAAAATAAATATTGCACCCAGAGCTTCCTTGGCATACAAACTTGGGAAAAACAGTCAGGCTTCAGTTGCCTACGGAATTTTTTATCAAAACCCTGAGCTTGCAAATTTGCCTGCTGCTAATCCATTGGGCTTTCAAAAAGCAACACATTATATTGCTCAATATCAAAAAACAACCAGCCTTACCACTTTGCGTGCAGAAGTGTTTTATAAAAAGTATGATGATCTTATTAAAACATTAGGCACTCCCGGAGTGCAACAAGCTATAAATAATAATGGTTTTGGAGATGCAAGTGGGTTTGAATTATTTTGGAGAGATAAGAAAACAATCAAGAACCTTGATTACTGGATTTCCTATTCTTATCTCGATACTAAAAGAGATTTTGCAAATTTCCCCTTTGCTATTACGCCCAACTTTGCTGCCAATCATACAGCATCTGTAGTAATGAAAAAATTTGTTACCAAATTAAAAACCAATGTAAATTTTTCTTACAACTATGCCAGTAGCAGACCCTATTACAATATTCAGTATGATGCAGGTACAGGGAAAACTTTTTTTGCTGATAGAGGAAAAATTGATCCGTACCACAACGTAAGTTTTGCATTGAACTATTTGCCAAAAATTGGAAAGAAAGATGCCAAATCATTTGTAGTATATGTGTTAAGCGTAAGTAATATTTTCAATTTTAAACAACAGTTTGGGTATAGCTATTCCAGCAATGGGCAACGAAGGCAGGAAATTGTACCCCCATCAAGAATGTTTGTTTTCATAGGCGCTTTCTTCAGCTTTGGGGTAGATAGGAGTGAAGATGCAATCAATAATAATTTATAAAACCAATTTATCAACTATTAAAAATTTCAATTATGAGTAATTTTCAACGCATCCCCGATGCAAATGAAGAAAAAGACAAACAGCTTTGGGAAATTGCAGAAAAACGTGCAAGCTTCAAAAGTCATATTCTTATTTACATAGTAGTAAATGCATTTCTCTGGACTATTTGGGCTATCAACGGAGCCAAAACAAATGGACATGGAATTCCCTGGCCTCTTTGGTCAACATTGGGATGGGGTGTTGGGCTCACTTTTCATTACCTCGGTGCTTATGTTTTTCCCAAGGCCAATAGTGTACAAAGGGAATATGATAAATTAAAAAAAGAACAACAATCATAAAATATAAAAATCAAAAAAATGAAAAAGTTATTCATCGCCGTTTTATTTATTGCTGTTTGTAACAGCACATTTGCACAAAGCGAAAAATTTGTAGCCGCTATGCAAAGTAAACTTGAAGGATTTGCTACTGCAAAAACAGCAGAAGATTTTTTGGATCTAAGCAATGCATTTGAACGAATAGCGGAAGCAGAAAAAACACAATGGCTTGCATATTATTATGCAGCTCAAATGCAAATTATTTATGGCTATATGCAAAAAGATATGGCAACGGTAGATCCTATTGCCAATAAAGCAGAGGAACTGATTAATAAAGCAGATGCTTTAGAAAAAAGCAATTCAGAAATTTCCTGTATTAAATCCATGGTTGCAGGTTTGCGTATGATGGTAAACCCAATGCAACGCTGGCAACAGTATGGCGCATTATCTGGTCAGTTACTGGAAGAAGCAAAAAAGCAAGACCCAACAAACCCTCGGCCCTATGCACTACAATCTCAAAGTTTATTTTATACACCTGCACAATTTGGCGGTGGTTGTTCAACTGCAAAACCATTTGCAGAGCAGGGTTCGAAATTATTGGCTGAGTTTAAAACAAAATCACCCATGCACCCAAGCTGGGGAAAGAGAGAATTTGATTTGGTAATGGACGGTTGTAAATAAGGTGCATGAGTCCCGGTTCAATACAACCGGGACTAATCTATTTTTGATTCTTAAAACAACACAAAATGGAAGAACAGAATTTCTCGCCAAAGGAAAGCTTGCAATTAATTGAAAGCATGATTAACAAAGCTCAAAACCGTTTTTACGAAAACGGCCATTTGTATTTGTTATGGGGCTGGGTAATTGTTGTATGCAGTATTATCAGTTTTGTATCTATTTATTTTTTTGAGAATCAAAAAAACCTAATGTATATCTGGATGCTTACATTGCCAACAGTAGTTTATCAAATGATTTATTTAGCCAGAGTTAAAAAAAATAAAACTGTAAAAACCTATGCTGATGAAATTAATGGATACGTATGGTTAGTTTTTGTAATTATGGGTTTTTTAGTTGGAGTAATTATTGGCAGAAGTGGTCATGCTGAGTTATTCAATCCGCTCATTTTAATGTTGTATGGAATGCCCACTTTTCTATCTGGTGTTATTATGAAGTTTAAACCATTAAGAGTAGGTGCAATTTGTTGCTGGGTGTTATCGTTAATTTCTGTTTTTGTTCCCATTGAGTTTTCCTATCTCCTCCTTACCATGGCTGTTATTAGTGCATGGTTAATTCCAGGATATTTACTAAGAATACGATTTAAAAATCAAAATTAATTATGGAAGAAAAGCAATTAACAGAAAAGGAAAGCCTGTTCATTATTCAGCAAATGATCAGCCGTGCAAAAAATGAATTTGTTGATACAGGCATTGGCCCCATTCTGTGGGGAGCAGTAATTACGTTTTGTAGCATTGTACAAGCTTTGAAAATAAAATTTGATTTTGATTTTCCATTTGATGTGTGGATGCTTGCTCTGTTTGCTATTGTGCCGCAGGTTTTTATTTCTATTAAAGAATCAAGAGAGCGTAAAGCAAAAGGTTGGGATGAAGATATGCTGAGTTATGTATGGATTTGTTTTGGCATAGGTGTGTTTGTAATTAATTTAGTAAACAACATAATGGCACAGAGCCTTAATCCGGTATTAGAAGAGTACACTAAGCTTACAGGAAAACCTACAACTAATTTATGGAGTTATGCAAGTTGTTATCTGTTGTTTGTGTTTGGCTTTCCTACCATTGTTACAGGTGCAGCACGCAAGTTTAAGATTATGCTGGCAGGCGGAATATTTTGCTGGGCAAGTGCAATTGCAGCTGCGTTTACACCCACTTATATTGACTTTATTTTGATGGCTTTTTCTGCAGCACTTGCATGGCTGATACCTGGCATTTTAATTAGAAAAAAATATCTGAAGCAGAAGAACGCACATGTTTAAGGACCTCGATCCCATATTACATTCACAGTTACGGCTGGCAGTAATGAGCCTGCTTATTGGCGTTAAAGAAGCTGAGTTCATTTTTATTAAAGAAAAAACAGGCTCTACTGCAGGTAACTTAAGTGTGCAAATTACAAAGCTAAAAGATGCTGGGTATGTAGATGTGTTAAAGCAATATAAAGACAACTATCCACAAACCATTTGTAAAATTACACCTGGCGGTATCAAAGCTTTTGAAACCTATGTGAAAGCTTTGCAAAGCTATTTGCCTAAATAAATTCCGCTTCGCTTCAAACCTTATCTTTACTTTCTTGTTGTAACAGCACGGTATGGAATCAATTATCAAGGTTAGTAATCTTTCAAAAACGTTTAAAGAAATAAAAGCAGTACATGATCTTTCATTTACCGTACATGAAGGCGATGTATATGGCTTTCTGGGTCAAAATGGTGCCGGTAAATCTACTACTATACGAATGTTACTTACTCTAATTACGCCCACTGAAGGTGCAATTGAATTATTCGGCTACAATTTATTTACTCACAGAAATGAAATTCTTAAAAACATAGGTGCAGTTGTTGAACGCCCCGATTTGTACAAATATTTAACCGGCTACGAAAATCTTACTCTGTTTGCAAAAATGAGTGGTATTAAAATTACTAGCAGTAAATTAATGGAGCAATTAGAAATGGTGGGTTTGGCAGCAAGAGCAAAAAGCAAAGTAAAAACGTATTCTCAGGGAATGAAACAAAGACTTGGTCTTGCAGTGGCGCTGGTACACAATCCTCAATTGATTTTGTTAGATGAACCAACGAATGGATTAGATCCTCAGGGTATTGCAGATATGCGGAATTTAATTTTGATGCTGAGCCATGATTTAAAGAAAACAGTTTTAGTATCATCGCATTTGCTAAGTGAAGTGGAGCAAATTGCAAACCGCATGATCATTATTGACAAAGGAAAAAAGCTGGTAGAGGGAACCGTGAATGAGTTGTTTAATCCCGATGATTCTATTGTTGTACTGCAAACAAAAAACAACAAGCTTTGTATGGAGCTGCTTGCAAATTCAAAGTACGCAGCAAATATTTTAGATAATGATGTAAAAGAAATTGAACTCAAATTGAGAAAAGAAGATGTGCCTTTGCTCACTCGTTTTTTAATTGAAAGTGAAATTGAAATACTGGGTATTTCGGCACGTCATACATTGGAAGATTATTTTTTAAAAATTACTACCGCCAATCAGCATGTGGAAACTTATAAAAATTGAAGTATTTAAAATATTCAAACGGCCACGAACTTATATTGCGTTTGTTGCCGTGTGGGCAATTGTAAGTTTAATACAATTGGCTATATATGCTGATGGCCAGAAGTACATGGATTTTGTATTGAAAGATGTAAAAGATAATTTTCAGGTAATTGGTAATCCGCTTAATGGATATTTTGTTTGTTTTATTATTTTACAAACTTTATTAATACATGTTCCGTTGCTTGTGGCACTTATTAGTGCTGATATGATTGCAGGTGAAGCAAACATGGGAACGCTGCGTTTACTCATTACAAAACCTGTAAGCCGTGCAAAATTATTAATTGCCAAGTTTGTGGCTTCCTCAATTTATGCTATTGTACTATTAGTGTGGATTGCACTTCTTGGTTTGTTTTTATCGCTCTTTATTTTTGGTGCTGATGGATTGATTAATGCCAAAAGCTCAGAAATTATTTTGCTCAATTCCAATGATGTTTTTTGGCGATACTTATGTGCATTTGCTTATGCTGCTTTAGCTTTAATAACTGTGGCAGCCGTTGGTTTTTTCTTTTCCATTTTTGCAGAAAACTCTTTAGGCCCAATTGTTGCCACTATGAGTGTAATTATTGTATTTACCATTCTTTCCACGTTAGAAATTCCTTTGTTTGAAAATGTGCGGCAATTTTTCTTTACCACACACATGATTGGCTGGAAAGGTTTTTTTGAAATGAAGGAAAATGTTGATGGTGAATCGATACCGGGTACTATAAAAAACTTACCGGCAGTTTTAAGAAGCGCAGGTGTTCTGTTAACTCATATTGTTGTTTTGCTCGGCGCATCAATCTTAGTGTTTAATAAAAAGGATGTATTGAGTTAGGCAGAACAATAAATTTTAATAACATGAAACAAATAATATTTCTTAGTTCTTATCTCTTACTTCTTACCTCTTTTTCCTTTGCACAATTGCCCGCAGGTGAATTAGTGAAAAAGTTAAAAGCAAAACTTGATAGAGTAAACGACTATGTAGCTACAGGAAAAATGAAAACAGATGTTGTGTTTATTAAAGCGCCGATCTCAAATATCAAAGCATACTATAAAAAACCAAACAAATTTCAGGTAAAAAGAGATGGAGGTATTTCATTGTTGCCAAAAGGTGGTGTAAGCATTAATGTAAGTTCTTTATTGCTGACAGATGATTTTACAGCTATTGATGCAGGTACTGGTTTAATTGAAAAAGTGCAGGTGCGGATTATTAAACTGTTGCCATTAAGCGAAACAAGTGATATTGTTTTAACCACTCTTTATATTGATGAAAAGGAAATGCTCATTCGCAAAGCAAGTACTACTACAAAAGATAATGGAACTTATGAAATGCAAATGAAGTTTGGGGCTTATGCTTCTTGGGGCCTGCCCGATAAAGTAATTTTTTCCTTTAATACTAAGGATTATAAACTGCCCAAAGGTGTAACACTTGAGTATGATGATGGCAGTAAAAAACCTGAGCTTCCCAAAAACAAAAAAGGAAAAGTAGAAATTACTTACAGTGCCTATGTAATTAACAAAGGAGTAAATGATGCTTTACTAAAGTAATCGCCTTTGAAGTTTTCATTTAACACCCGTAATTTATTCTTCTTGTAATTTTTCATCTACCGCTCTTGCAAACATGGAAGCACTGATCTTCTTCATGGGGTTGCTCCTTGCTTCAGCATATCCATTTCTGCTTCTGAAAATATCAATGGCTTTAAAAATGGAAGCTAAGAAAGAACTTTCATCTGCTTTTCCCTTTCCAGCAATGTCAAATGCAGTTCCATGATCGGGGCTGGTGCGTATGGCCGGCAAGCCTGCGGTATAATTTACACCTTCACCAAGTGCCAATGATTTAAAAGGAATTAAACCTTGATCATGATACATAGCAAGTACTGCATCAAATTTTTCATATTGTCCACGGGCAAAAAATGCATCTGCACTGTATGGGCCAAAACAAAAAACATCTGCTTGTTTTGATTCTTTAATGGCCGGTTTAATTATTTCTTCTTCTTCACTGCCAATTAATCCTTCATCACCTGCATGCGGATTTAATCCAAGCACTGCAATTTTTGGTTTATCAATACCAAAATCTTTCTTTAAAGAATCATTTAAAATTTTCAACTTACTTACAATATTTTCTCTGGTAACATGTTTTGCTATTTCACCAACAGGCACATGCTCAGTAAGTAAAGCAACACGTAAGTTTTCTGCTACTAATAACATCACCACATCCTTCACTTCAAAAGCTGCTTTTAAGAATGGTGTATGACCCGTGTATGAAAAGCTATCGCTCCACACATTTTTTTTATGGATAGGTGCGGTAACAAGCGCATCAATCTTTTTTGTTTTCAATGCATCTACTGCTGCGGTTAAAGATTTAATGGCATACTGTCCGCCAATATCATTTAACTGGCCGGGAGTAATACTTACTTCTTCTTCCCAGCAATTAACAATAGACACCTGTTTCGGATTTAATCGTTCCAAATCACGAACGGCTTGATAACTAAACGTGTTTTCTTGTAAAGATTTTTTATAAAAGTTAATTACTTTGTTTGAAGCAAAGATTACTGGGGTGCACAATTCTAGCAGACGGTTATCTCCCAAGGCTTTAATAATAATTTCAGGGCCTATTCCATTTACATCTCCGCAACTAAAGCCGATTACAGGTTTTTTTTCTATTTGACTCATAAAAAGAAGTTGTTACAAATGTAATGATTGATTACATGTAAGAATAGTAAAAATTGGTAATGAACTTATGGATACGGTTTTTACGGGGTAATTCTATCACTGGCAACCTGTATTTAAACATGCCATTATTTGAGGTTACTGTTTAAAAAAAAGAATTCACGGCATTCTATTTGTTTTGGATATGAAAATTTAAACCCCATGAAAACAAAAATTTTATTTGTAAGCTGTTTGTTATTAGTTCAGTTCATTTCAGCACGGCAACTTCATGTAGATGTAAAAGAAACAAAAGCAACCGTCAATCATCAGCATCAACAGGCATTTCTCTTTTTTAATGCACATAGCGTAAGGAATGATGTTACGCTCAATTGGGTTTACCAAAATCCAATATTGGTTGTGTTTTTTGTTGTTGAACGCTCTACTGATGGAGTGAATTTTACACCTGTTGAAGAAGTGATGAGTAGCGAAAAATATTTTTATCGGTTTAAACACAGAAATGTTGCACCTGGCACTGCTTATTACAGAATTGTATCTTATCAGCACTACGGAGGAATTGAATATTCTCAGGTTCAAATGGTTCGTGTAACGGGCAGGAGATGTTAAGCTTTTATGGTTATTGATTTAACTCTTTCATTTTTCTCGTATCAATACTTGTGTACTGCACTTTATATTCATTTACTTTTACAAAGTGCAGTACACACTTAAAAAATCTCTTGGTCAGCATTTTCTTACCGATGAAACTATAAGTCGCAAAATTGCGGATGCTATTGCGGATCAAAATCCTGTTCAGTTGCTTGAAGTGGGCCCGGGTGGCGGTGCTATTACCAAATATTTAATGCAGTTAAAGCATATAGATTTTAAAGCTATTGAGCTGGATGCTGAAAAAATTGATTATCTGAAACATACCTATCCTCAGCTAACAGATAAGCTTATTCATGAAAGTTTTTTAGATGCGCTGCCTCCTTTTAATGGCCCATTTCATATAGCCGGTAATTTTCCATACAACATTTCTACACAAATTTTGTTTCATATACTTTCCTGGAAAGAACAGGTGCCAGTGGTTACAGGAATGTTTCAGAAAGAAGTGGCTCAAAGAATTGCAGCAAAAGAGGGCAACAAAACTTATGGTATTTTAAGTGTATTGGTTCAGGCATTTTATAAAGTGGAGTATTTGTTTGATGTGGAAGGAGAAAGTTTTAATCCCCCACCAAAAGTGAAAAGCGGTGTAATACAACTCATCCGTTTAGATACATCTCCTGTTATTAAAAGCGAAAAGGCGTTTTTTAATCTGGTAAAAACAGCATTTAATCAAAGAAGAAAAATGCTGCGTAACGGAGTAAGGGGTTTGTTTGATGCTGAGTTTATTAAAGATGAAATTTTTACAAAACGGGCAGAACAGTTAACAGTACAACAATTTGCCGAGTTAACTTTTAAAATGCAATAGGCAACAAAGAGCATCATTTATGAAAGCAATTATTACAACAACATGTCATGAATATCTGCAACAAAAATTGCAGCAAAACGGGTATGAAGTGTTGTATTTGCCCGCTATTACCTATGAGGAATTGCAGGCCATTGTTTCTGAAGCAATTGTTTTAATTGTTTCTACAAGAATTAAGATTGATAAAAGTATACTGGAAAAGGCCAGGCAATTAAAATGGATTGGCAGGTTAGGAAGCGGGCTGGAATTGATTGATGTAACAGAAGCAGAAAGCAGAGGTATAAAAGTTGTAAGCAGCCCTGAAGGTAACAGAGATGGGGTAGGCGAGCATGTACTTGCTCTATTGCTATGCCTCATGAATAAAATTATCAGCAGCGCCAATGAATTAAAAGATGGAAAATGGTTTAGAGATGAAAACCGTGGTACAGAACTTACAGGAAAAACAGTTGGCATTATCGGTTATGGAAATACAGGTCAGGCATTTGCAAATAAATTACAGGGCTTTGATGTTACTATATTGGCTCATGATAAATATCAATTTGGTTTTGGAGGGAAGCATATAAAAGAAGCTTCCTTAGAACAAGTGTTAAAATACAGCGATGTAGTGAGTGTGCATTTACCACTTACTCATGAAACTTTTCATTATGCAAACGAAGCTTTTTTTAATTTGGCAGAACAGCAACCTTTCTTCATAAATGCCTCAAGAGGAAAAATCCATAATACAATAGCTGTGATACATGCGTTAAAAACAGGTAAAATAAAAGGAGCAGGGTTGGATGTATTGGAAAATGAAAAACTCCTAAGCTATACACAGGAAGAACAAGAACAACTCAACTGGTTATTGCAGCAGCCCAATGTAATTCTTACTCCGCATATTGCAGGCTATAGTCATGAATCGTTTTATAAAATGAGTAAGGTACTTGTAGAGAAAATTGGGTTATAAACAACAATCAGTTTCTTACTATTGATTTGCTCAGCGAGTTATATCTCTTCCAATAGATCCCTATTCTTCTCAAATGATTTGGAATTTGAACTGCAAAAGCAACTATCATTACTAGTCTCAAAAAGATAGAAAAATTGTCTTTTTGCTCAATTCGCTCTGGAAGCCTATAAAAGAAATAAAGTATATAGAAAAGGTAAATGGCTAAATAGAGTAGAGAATAAAATGTCTTTTTTATAAATTTTCCATTCATAGTAGCATCAGTTTATTAAGAAAGGTACTTCAACTTTTATTTTTCCCCAGGCAATTACTATTTTATTATTTTCAATAAAATATTGAAGCCTTTCTAAAGAGCCATCCATTATAGTTGGTTTTATTTTCACCCTTACAATATCATCTTTACTGTTGTAATCATCTGTAAGGTGTTGCTGGTAATTTTTATTAATGATGACAGTCCATTCTGCTTTACCCGGTATGGTAAACAGCGCATATTTACCGGCAGCTATTTTTACTCCGCCAACTGTAAATGCTTTGTCTGAATCTAAACGGGTGGCACTGTGTGCTCCGGTAACCCACACTTCGTCATAAGGTACTAATCCGCCCCAAATGATTCGGCTTTTTACACCCGGAGAGTAATAATGAATACTCATTTCAGATTTCCCTATTGTGCAGATAGTTACACATGGGAAACTCTTTTTAAAAGTATCTACAATAGCATTGGGGTTACTGATTGGTTTTTGAGCAAAAACCGAAACAGATAAAAAAAGCAGAAGTACTGTGTAAATGGTAATTTTCATTTTTTAAAAATCGCACCTAAAAATACAATATCTTTAATAGATAACCTGTTGCCGTATTAGAATAGAAGAAGTCTGTAATAAGCTTGCATTTCACCAATTAATTTTTCTATATTTGTATTTTATAAATGGCAACGCTTCAGCTTATACCTGGGGCGTTGTTATTTTTTTCTATTTAAATGAAGGAGGAGGTTTATGACACAATATGTAACAAAAGAGGGTTTTGATAAAATGCAGGTGGAGTTGCATGAAATGAAATCTGTACAACGCCCTGCTGCTTCAAGGGCAATTGCAGAAGCAAGGGAAAAAGGCGACTTAAAAGAAAATGCCGAATACGATGCTGCTAAAGAAGCACAGGGAATGCTGGAAGCAAAAATTAAGCAGCTGGAAGGTATTATTTCCAATGCCCGTATTATAGATGAAAATAGCATTGATACCAGCAAAGTAGCTGTATTAACAAAAGTTACGGTTACTAATTTGGCTAACAATAAACAAATGACCTATCATATTGTTAGTGAAAAGGAAGCTGATCTTAAAACAGGAAAAATATCTGTAACCTCACCTATAGGAAAAGGTTTACTTGGTAAAGCTGTGGGTGAAGTAGCAGAAGTTCAAGTTCCGGCTGGTGTTGTAAAATTTAAAGTAGAAGCTATTTCAATATAAAACAGCAAACGAAGAATTAACAGAAATTGCTCAGTGGTTTGCTGCTGAAAAGGTAAAATGAAAAGCAAAGGCATTGTAAATTTGCTCATGAGCAAGAGAGAATTGCAAATACTGTTGCTTAACCTGCAATCCAAACTGTTTGGAAGTATGAGTATTTTTTCAAAAATTATTGCCGGAGAAATTCCTTCTTACAAAATTGCTGAGAACGAATTATTCTTTGCTTTTCTTGATATTTTTCCAATGACAGAAGGACATACTTTGATTGTGCCAAAAATTGAAGTTGATCTTTTTTTTGATGTACCCGATAAATACCTGTCTCAAATTTTAAGATTTGCCCAACCAATAGCTAAAGCAATGGAAGCGGCTTTTACATGTAATAGAGTAGGTCTTTCAGTTATTGGTTTAGAAGTACCTCATGCACATCTGCATCTTGTACCTATTAATAACAGCGATGATCTTAATTTTACAAGACCGAAACTGAAATTAACGGAGGAGCAGATGAAAACCGCACAGCAAAAAATATTGGTCTGCTTAAAATAATAACGATGTACAATAAAGATCAGTTAGGATATAAAAGAAGAGGTTCAAAAAGAAGGGCGAAAAGGCCAATGCATATTACCATTCTATGTTTATTAATTGTTGTATACGGATTTTGGAGTTTGATATCCTCTTATATCGGAGTTTATAGAGACTTTGCCGTTTTATATCCTGCAGCCAATGCCCTCATGATTGTTTTTATGTTTGTTGCTATTAGCGGCGTATGGAGTATGGAAAAATGGGGTCCCATTTCTTTTGTAATTGTGTTATTACTAAAATTACTTACAGATGCACTGTGGGGTTATTTTAATGTATGGATGCTGCTCGGATTTGTTCCAGCAGTTGTTTTTTTATTATTGATACCAAAGATGAAAAATGTGGAGTGAGCAAAGTAATTGCCTATTAAAAAAATTATTTTTTTAATCGCTCAGGATTTTTCTTCAAAAAATCTTCCCAGCCTTTTGCTTTCCCGCCTTTTTCAATAACTGCTCCTGATGTTTGAAAGTGATGGCATAATGCCACTGCTATTGCATCGGTAGCATCAAAATATTTTGGCTTGGCAGTAACGCTTAAATAGTGTTGCAGCATTTTCCATACTTGTTCTTTATCAGCATTTCCATTTCCTGTTACTGCCTGTTTTACTTTTTTGGGCGAATACTCAGTTACTTCTAAACCTGCACTCATTGCGGAGGCAATAGCCACCCCCTGCGCCCTGCCAAGTTTAAGCATACTTTGTACGTTCTTTCCAAAAAAAGGAGCTTCAATGGCAAAGTCGGTTGGCTTGTGTGTTTTAATAATGCTGTTTACTTTTTCATAAATCAATTGCAGCCGCAGGTACACGTCTTTATGCTGGGTAAGTTTCAGCACATCCATTTCAATTAACTGTATTTTTTTTTGATGAATGCCTATCAACCCATAGCCCATTACTACCGTACCCGGATCAATACCTAAAATGATTTTAGAAAAAGTTTGCAAACTGGGGTTATTTTTGAACAAATAACCGACAACTGAACCGTAATTTCAAAATCTTTATTAGCCACTTCTTTGGTCCGGTACTTTTTGTATGGATTAGCATTTCCTTATACAACCAGATAAAGCAGCAGCCCGACTTGCCTCTTGCGTGGCAGCAATTAAAAAATAGTGTAACAGGTTCAGGTTCCTGGCAGTTGTGGCTGGCTGTTTTATTAATGCCACTAAACTGGGGACTCGAAACTTATAAATGGCATCTGTTGGTAAATAAATTTCAACCTTTATCGTTTGTAAAATCTTTTGAAGCCGTATTGAGTGGTTTATCCTTATCAATGAATACTCCTAATCGTATAGGAGAATATGGCGGCCGGATATTGTATCTGAAACCCGATTTCAGATTAAGAGGTGTTGCTTTAACGGTGCTATGCAGCATTTCACAGCTTTTTGTAACCTTAGTAAGCGGATGGATAGCAATGCTTATACTGCAACCGTATTTGTATAAGGTTCATTTTTCTGATACAGCACTTACGGGTATTTTTTTTAATGTGCTTGTTTATGGGGTTTTGTTGATGGCATTGGTTACAGGCATGTTTTATTTTAAGATGCAATGGCTTGTAAAAATTCTTAAGTGGATACCGGTTGTTAAAGAAAAGTTTTCCTTTGCATTTATAATAGAGCATTTGCGTGGGAAAGTAATGTGGCAGATATTATTTTATTCATTTTTACGTTTTATGGTCTTTGCAATGCAGTATGTATTAGTTTGGAGGGCATTGCAGGTAGATATTAATTTCCAGGATGGGTTTTGGTGTATATCACTGGTGTTTTTGATTATGGCTGTGGTTCCCAGTTTTGCGATTGCTGAAATTGGTATAAGAGGAAAAGTGGCGCTCGGTATTGTAGGCTTGTTTAGTACTAATTCAATAGCCATACTTACAGGTACTATTGGCATGTGGATTTTGAACCTTGTTTTACCAGCTCTGCTGGGAAGTTTGTTTTTGCTAACTATAAAAATCTTTAAAGAACGATGAGAGTGGTAGTTGTTTTTATATTGTTTCTTTTTGTATCTGCTTCTTATAAGCCTGATATAAAGTTTACTGCTGGTGATGAGTTTTGCGGTATCCGCAATAACTCCTGGCAAAGCGGCGAAAGCATTAACTTTCATGTATACTATACGCTGGCAGGTATTTATGTGTATGGTGGCGAAGCTAATTTTAATATCAACTCAGAAAAATACAATGGCAAACCTGCATATCATATTGTAGGCGATGGCAAAACCAATTCTTTTTTTGATGGATTTTTTAAAGTAAGAGACAGGTATGAAAGTTTTATTGATACAGCTACTTTACAACCTTACAAATTTATCCGTAATGTGCAGGAAGGCGATTATAAAATATTTGAAACCGTTACATTTAACCAAGCAGCCAATACAGCAACATCACAAAAAGGAACCATTAAAGTTCCTAACTGTGTACAAGATGTATTGAGTGCTATTTATTATGCAAGGAATATTGATTTTAATAAATACAAGCCCGGCGATCAAATTCCTTTTTCAATGTATATTGATGATAAATCGTACAACCTGTACGTTCGTTATCTTGGTAAAGAAAAAATAAGAACAAGATATGGAAGGTTTAATGCTATAAAATTTAAACCCTTATTAATTGAAGGAACCCTTTTTACCGGTGGAGAAAAAATGACCGTATGGGTTACAGATGATGCCAATAAAATTCCTGTACGTATTGAAAGCCCTATTTCTGTTGGTAGTGTAAAGGTGGATATGATGGGTTACCGAAACCTGCGCCATCCTTTAACAGGATTGATAAAAGCGAAATAGATTTTTATAAATCTTTCAGTTGAAATGCATCTTTCATCCGTATTCCTTTTTCAGTTTGTTGTAATGTACAACATTCAATAATTGGGTCATGCTCAAAGAAGAGGATAAAATCATTTACAACGGCTTCTTTTAAAAATTCTTTTTTTTCAGTTAGTGTTTGCAGCGGCCTTGTATCATACGCCATTATATACGGTACAGGAATATGAGCAGCCGATGGCAGCAAGTCTGCCATAAATACGATGCTTTTATTTTTGTAGTTGATTTGCGGCAGCATCATGCCTTCGGTATGGCCATTTACAAAACGCACATTAATTGAATCTGAAAAAAAAGAAGATGGGAGTTGATTGTTTGATGATGATATGCCTGCTTCAATAAATTTCAACTGTCCGCTTTCTTGAATGGGCAAAATATTTTCTTTTAAGAAGGATGCTTTTTCTCTGTCGTTAGGATTGGTGGCCCAGGCCCAGTGACTTTCATTGCTCCAATAAGTTGCGTTTTTAAATGCAGGAACAAGTTTGTCTCCTTGTTTCTCAATACTGCCACCGCAATGATCAAAATGAAGATGCGTTAAAAAAACATCAGTAATATCATCTTTTCCAAAACCATAGTTTGCCAGCGATTTATCCAGTGTATCATTACCATGCAAATAGTAGTGACTCATAAATTTTTCATCCTGCTTATTTCCAATGCCATTATCAATCAAAATTAAACGGTTGCCATCTTCAATGAGCAAACAACGCATGGCCCAGCTGCATAAATTATTTTCATCAGCAGGGTTTAGTTTATTCCACATTGTTTTCGGTACTACACCAAACATGGCGCCGCCATCTAATTTAAAATTTCCGGTGTTGATGGAGTAAAGGTTCATATTTTCTTTTTTTGCGCCTGCAAGGTGTAAAATAATAGTACCAGACCAATTACAAAAAAAGTCATCAAGGCAAGTACAGAATTCCTTTGTGAACCATTGAATAATTCTGTGATGTATCCAAAACTAAACATGCCAATTACAATGGCTATCTTTTCTGTTACATCATAAAAACTAAAATAAGAAGTAGTGTCTTTTGTTACAGGCATTAGTTTAGCGTAAGTAGATCGGCTGAGCGATTGAATACCACCCATTACAAAACCAACAAACGCAGCAAGAATATAAAACTCCATTACACCACCTTTCGGAATTAAATAACCACCGTAACAAAGAAAAATCCAAACTGCAACAGCAACCATCAAAGCTTTTATATTGCCAATCTTTGCACTGAGCCGGGACATTAGTATTGCTCCGGGAATAGCAACCAGTTGTATTAATAAAATAGCGATAATAAGATTGTCAACAGGAATACCCAATTCACTTTTTCCATAGAGTGTAGCTGCAAGCATTACTGTTTGTACACCCATATTGTAAAAGAAGAAGGCAAACAAAAAGCGTTTCATTACAGGAATGGCAGTAAGCTCTTTCCATACTTTCTTGAGTTCAAAAAAACCATTGGAAAGTACATGATGTTTTGCTTTGCGTTCCTGTTTAGGACTGATAGGAAGAATAGAAAGTGGAAGTTGTGAAAACCCAAGCCACCAAACACCTACCAAGAGAAATGAAATTTGTAATGCACTTGTAATAGTTAAACCAAACCATTCTTTTTTAAACAGCAAAACAAAACAAATGATTTGAAGAATCACACTGCCAATATAACCCATGCTGAACCCTTTTGCACTGATCCTGTCTCTGTCTTCTTCGGCAGCAATTTCAGGTAGGTAAGAGTTATAAAAAACTAAACTGCTCCAGAAACCAATGCATGCAAGAATTACAAATACAATTCCCAGCCCAAGGTTATTACCATTAAAGAAAAAAAGCATGCTACAGGAAATACTGCCCAGTGTAGAAAAGAACCGCATGAAGTTTTTCTTATTGCCTTTATAATCTGCAATAGAACTTAAAATGGGCGACATAATTGCTACGAGCAAAAAAGCAACTCCTAATGCATAATTGTAAAGTGATGTGTTTACAAATTCTCTTCCCAAGAACCGAACTACGCCATCACCTTTTTCACCTTTTGTAACTTCTTCAAAATAGGCAGGAAACATAGTGGAGGTAATTACCAAATTATAAACACTGTTAGCCCAATCGTACATAGCCCAGGCGTTTACAACTTTTTTAGGAGCAGTTTGCATGTGGAAGGTTTGTTTTGAATGTAAAAATTAGGAAGAAAAATCCATATACAGTAAGATGAAAAAAACCAGCCCTTTCTCATTTCAAATAGCCGGTAGCAATTAACACCAGCAGCACAGCACCAATAATAATCCTGTACCAGCCAAACAAACGAAAGCCATGCTTCTGTAAAAAGCCGATAAAGAATTTAATGGCAAGCAGTGCTACTACAAATGCTGCAATGTTTCCTGCAACAAATGCAGTAATATTTTGTGAGGAAGTTAAAATCAATTCATATCCTTTTTGCTCCACACCATTTTCTGTCCAGTCTTTTAAAAATAAAGAGTAGCCCGTTGCAGCAGCCATAGTAGGTACTGCTAAGAAAAATGAAAACTCTGCGGCGAGTGAACGTGTAAGTTTTTGCTGCATACCACCAATAATGCTGGCCGCACTGCGGCTCACACCCGGTATCATGGCAATACACTGCCACAAACCAATGAGTAATGCTTTACTAAAACTTATTTTTTCTTCGGTATCAATAGTGTGAGTTGTAAATACTTTGTCAATCACCAGCAAAACAAAACCGCCAAGCAATAAACTGATGGCCACAGTAAGTGCACTATCCAGCAGCACATCAATAGCATCATTAAAAATAAAACCCAGCAGCAAAGCAGGTACAACGGCAACAACAAGCTTGGCATAAAACTGCCAGTTTTTAAATGCAACAAATTTTTTCCAGTACAAAACCACCACACTTAAAATAGCACCGAGTTGAATAGCAATGGTAAACAGCTTTGTAAAATTGTTAGAAGGTATGCCCATCAACCGTTCTGCAATAATCATGTGACCAGTGCTGGAAATAGGAAGATATTCAGTTAATCCTTCTACAATTGCTATGATGATTGATTGAAATGTGTTCATATAATTAATGTGCTAATCCCGAAGTATCGGGACAAGTTATGCTAATGTTTGCAACCTAATAAAAAGGGCGATGAAATTTTCATCGCCGTATCATGTAGATTTTTTGAAATTAATCTTTTGGCTTTTTCATTATAGCATACACCTCAATAATTAAACCTGCAATAATTAAAATGGGTGCCAGTGTAATTCGCTGAAAGCCGTACACTTCATCCTTGTTAAACACATTTGGGTCTGAGCTTTTACCGCCAATCATTAACAGAAATCCGAGAATGATTACAGCGCCACCTATAGCCATCCACATAAAATTCTGCTTATTAAAAATGGTTACTATTTTTTTATCCTTCATAATTAAAAGTTGAGGGATGCAATATAGGAAAAAACTGTAAGTCCTTAGCCGGTAGCCTTTAGTCTAAAATAACTGTACCAATGACTACTTACTAACTACTATTGGCTTCATTAATACAACTCATCCAGCTTCATCTTCAAATACTTCATTACACTTCGGTGTGTACTGTAAAGCGAAATGCCTACACCTATTAAAATAATAGTTCCAAACAGAATCAAATAATTAGCGGGGTCTCTCAGCGCTTTCATATCAGGTATATAACTTTCCAGCCATAAAATTACAGAACCAATAGTGGCAATGGCAATGAATGAACTGATGAGTCCGTTTATTACGGCACGTATATTCATGGGTCTGGCAATAAACCCTCTGGTAGCTCCCACCATTTGCATGGTCTTTATTAAAAAACGATTACTGAACATTGCCAGCCGAATGGTATTATCAATTAAAACAATCACCACTACAATTAAAACAATGGCTACAATTAAAAACGCAATGCCAAATTTGCGGCTGCGGTCTGTAATAGTAATCACAAGTTCTTTGGGGTATTGTACTTCATTAATTACTCCGGGAAATTTTGCCAGTAAATCTGCCGACATTTTTTCCAGACTGTCTTTTTGTACATAGTTGGCATTGGCAAAAAAATCAACACTTTCAGGTAAAGGGTTATCGCTTAAAATTTTATCCCAGTCTTCGTTGCCGTCTCTATTATAAATTTCTCTTGCTTTTTCTTTGGTAACATACTCCCAGCTTTTTACATAAGGCTGTGCCTGAATATAAGATCGCAAACTGTCAATTGATTTTTTATTAGATGTAGTAAGCCAGGCATGAATCTGAATATTTTCACGCAACACTGTGCCGATTTTACGGATGTTTAAAAAATTCCAGCCGAGTATTCCTAAAATAATCAATACCAATGCTACACCAATAATGGAAAGTGCATAAGAAGGTTTGGAGCGTTTCATTGATGATTTGCCTTGTTCTTGCGCCATGCAGTTGTGGTTTTGTAAGTTTTTAGATGTGGGCAAATTTAGCAGATTTAACCCTGCAACCCTTAATTTTGTTGCCTGCTTAACGATTGCAAACTGCCATTATTTTATACGTGATGAAGAAAGAGGGAAGAAAAACTTTTTTAAGTCTTCTTTCACAGCTTTGGTCATCGCCTGTTGTGCCTGCCCGTTCATAGCTTAAGCGAAGACGGGTCACTCCCGTCCGAACGGTGTTCAGCCGGGCGGGCACTTCGGGGTTCAGTAATACTGTTCACCTTTTTCTGTTCCGTAATAAAAAGGAAGTACAAGAGTGCGACGCAACAATGCTAAATAGAACTATAAAAGCTGGTAACACAAAATAAATGATTGAATGGAATACAAGTTTAGAGATATTGAAAAGAAATGGCAGGAGCACTGGAAAAAAACGAATGCATACAGGGTTAGTAATGAAAGCAGCAAACCAAAGTATTATGTGCTGGATATGTTTCCCTATCCAAGTGGTGCAGGTTTGCATGTGGGTCATCCGTTAGGATATATTGCCAGCGATATTTACAGCCGGTACAAAAGATTGAAAGGGTATAATGTACTGCATCCAATGGGCTTTGATAGTTTCGGTTTACCAGCTGAACAATATGCTTTGGAAACCGGACAGCATCCGGCAGAAACCACAAAGAAAAATATTGCCAACTTTAAAGATCAGCTTGATAAAATTGGTTTTTGTTACGATTGGGAACGTGAAGTACAAACAAGCGACCCCAATTATTACAAATGGACACAATGGATTTTTTTAAACCTGTTCAATAGCTATTTTGTTACGAAAGATCAAAAAGCAAAACCCATTGAAGAACTAATAAAAGAGTTTGAAAAGAATGGTACTTCTAACTATCAACTATCAACTATCAACTTTACTGCTGATGAATGGAACAACTTTGATAATGCAAAGCAGCAAAGTATATTAATGGAGCACCGCCTTGCCTTCAGTTCTTATGGCGAAGTAAATTGGTGCGAAGCATTAGGAACTGTTCTGGCAAACGATGAAGTAGTGAATGGTGTAAGCGAACGTGGCGGCCACCCGGTAGAAAAACGAAAAATGAGGCAATGGTATTTGAGAATTACTGCTTATGCCGATCGTTTGTTGGAAGGATTAGAGACTGTCGATTTTAGCGACAGTATGAAAGAGATGCAAAAGAATTGGATTGGAAAAAGCAGCGGTGCGGAAATTACATTCCCCCTCGCCCCCTCCTCTCCCCTCAGGGGAGAGGAGGCTGGCCCAGCTAAAGTAAAAAGGCCCGGCTTTGGTTATGCAGATTATTCAGTTAATTCTGCAATGAGCTTTGAGAACGCAAAAGAAATGCGTAAGAACCCAACAGAAGCTGAATCTTTTTTGTGGGACGCTCTTCGAAACAGAAATATCGGGTATAAATTCAGAAGACAGCATCCAATTGAAAATTATATTGCCGATTTTGTTTGTCTTGATACATGGGTTATTGTTGAAGTTGATGGAGGCTATCATCAAAATCCTGAACAGATAAATGCAGATAAAGAACGGGATGCTGAATTAAAATTGATAGGATTTACAACCTTGCGTTTCAATAATGAAGAAGTTATAAATGAAAAAGATATTGTATTACAAAAGATAAAAGCTGTGTGTGATGAAATAAAAATTACAGCAGATGAAAAAAGAAATACAGTTGAAAGCTCCTCTCCCTTTGAGGGAGAGGTGGGGGTGAGGGTTTACACAACAAGACCCGACACCATCTTCGGCGTAGACTTTATGGTGCTTGCGCCCGAACATGAGCTGGTTGCACAAATCACAACTGCAGAACAAAAAGATGCCATCGAAAAATATTTGCACTATGTAAAAAGCAGGAGCGACAGAGAACGCCAGGCAGAAGTAAAACAAATCACCGGATGTTTTACCGGAGCGTATGCCATCAATCCATTTGATGGAAAAGAAATTCCCATCTGGATTTCAGAATATGTATTGGCAGGTTATGGTACCGGTGCAATTATGGCTGTGCCCTGTGGCGACCAAAGAGATTTTGCATTTGCAAAACATTTTAATATTCCCATCACCAATATCATTGGCGAACATTTCAATGGTGAAGAAGCCAATGCTACCAAAGATGCAGTGTTACAAAACAGTGGTTTCTTAAATGGCATGTTAATGAAAGATGCCATTGAAGTAGCCATTACTAAAATTGAAGAAGCAGGTATTGGCACAAGAAAAGTAAATTATAAAATGCGTGATGCAGGCTTTAGCCGTCAGCGTTATTGGGGTGAACCATTTCCAATAGTATGGAGTGATGGTATTGCAGTTCCATTGGATGCTGAAGAACTGCCGTTAGAATTACCACATGTAGATAAGTATGGTCCCGGCCCGAGTGGTGAAGGCCCATTGGCCAATTTAACAGACTGGGTGAGCCTTTCAAACGGCAAAATAGAAACGAGCACTATGCCGGGCTATGCAGGAAGCAGTTGGTATTTTTTGCGTTACATGGATCCGCATAACAGTAATGAGTTTTGTAACAGAACTGTAAGTGATTACTGGAATCAAGTTGATTTATACATTGGCGGTACTGAGCATGCAGTTGGGCATTTATTGTACAGCCGTATGTGGACGAAAGTGTTGTATGATTTAGGATTGATTGGTTTTGATGAACCGTTTAAGAAGTTGTTGAATCAGGGAATGATACAGGGGAGTTCGAGGTTTGTTTATAGAGTTAAGCTTTCTTTTGTTTTTGAAGGGAAAGAAATTCAGTCCGATCCAATTTTCATTTCTCAGGGCATTTATAAAAAATGGCAAGATAATATAATAACCGGATCTGAGTTATATGCCAAAATCAAGGAAGTATATCCAACTCTTCCTGAGTATAAAGAAAATAATGATTTTACTGGATTTACTTTTGTGCCATTACACGTTGATGTAAATAAAGTTGATGGTCTTGAGTTAGATATTAATCGATTCATAGCTGAAGAAAGAAATGGAGAGTTCAAAAATGCTAAATTTATTTTAGAAGATGGCAAATACATCTGTGGAGCAGAAGTAGAAAAAATGTCCAAATCAAAATACAACACGGTGAACCCCGATGAGTTGTGTGAAAAATATGGTGCCGATACTTTCCGCATGTATGAAATGTTTTTAGGTCCGGTAGAAGTAAGTAAACCCTGGGATACTAAAGGTATTGAAGGTGTTCACCGTTTTCTTAAAAAATTATGGCGTTTGTTTTTTGATGAAGTGAAAGGAAAAGTATGGAATGATGATAAAGCAACTGACGCTGAATTAAAAGTATTACACAAAACCATCAAAAAAATTGAAGAAGATACCGAGCGTTTCAGTTTCAACACCGCCGTAAGTACGTTTATGATTGCTGTAAATGAACTCAGCGATTTGAAATGCAACAAAAAAGAAATTCTGGAACAGTTGCTCATTCTCTTAACACCTTATGCACCGCATGTGAGTGAAGAGTTGTGGACAGCAGTTGGCAACAGCGGTTCCATCCTTGATGCTTCTTTCCCCAAATTTGAAGCGAAGTATGTAACCGAATCTACTAAAGATTATCCCGTGGCCATTAACGGTAAAACAAGAACGGAACTTACTTTAGATTTAAATATCAGTCAACAGGAAGTAGAACAAATTATTTTAAACAACGAAGTAGTTTTAAAATGGCTGGAAGGAAAGCAGCCCAAGAAAATCATTTATGTAAAAAATAAAATGATCAATGTTGTAATTTAATGATGTTCTTCTTTGTGTACCTCTGTGTAAAACTCCGTGTTCTTTGTGGTAAAAAAATCACCGAGGATCAGGAAATAGAAACTAAAAAAATAATTTTATGAAACAGTTTTTATCTTTCGCCTTATTACTTTTCATAGCCTGTAATAATAAACCGGCAAACAACGATCAGCCTTACACCAAAGAACGCACAACGGTGAACCCTAACCCCGTGAAAGAATATGTGGAAGAGGTGGGCGACAAACTCAACCCCGAATGGAAATTTAAAGTACAGTTGTTTGAACAGAAAGAATCACTCAAGTATGAAGTGAAATTTCAGTACAAAGAAGTAACGGGCGAAAAAATATTCTCGTTCCCTAATCTAGGCTTTATGCCCAAGCCTGAATTAAGAAAAGGTGCTGAACCGTTTTCCTGCATCATTGGTTTTTATGATGCTGACAGTACATTTATGGAACTGCGGATGATTACTGTAGAAAATGAAAATTTATTTTACCGTCATTTAAAAGAGTATTCTGTAGGGGAAGACAAGAAGTAGAAGGCTTCACGCAAAGCAACAAAGAATACAACGACGCAGTAAAACACTTTGTTGCTTTGTATTCTCCGTGTCTTTGTGAGAAAGTTTTATTTCCTTACAAATCGTATCATGGCACTGCTGTTTTCTGTACTTGCTAAATTAGCAGCGTACCGCTGATTATTGATATATGCAATCATGTAAGAAGTGTTTGGCGGTATGGAACCAAGGTTTTCTGCCACCATCACCAATTCATTTGCTTCACTCAAATCCTTTACTGCAAATTTTACAATATGCGGTTTATCGTTCAGGCGTACATGTTCAAACACCAGCACATTGTTCATGAATAATGAAATACTGTCGCCGTCAATTTCTGCATTATCATAAAAATGAATTTCAATGGTATCACCTTCTAAGGGAAGTTCAGTAGTTAATATTTTTTTACGCTGAATAAATTTTTCTTCAATAGCCGGAGGCTTCGTAATTACTTCGGGTTTCTTTTGGTGGATTGGGAGGCACTTCTGCTTTTGCAATTTGCTGTACTATATCTTTTTTAATTACTTCCGGTTCTTTTTGTACAACAGCTTCTTGTTTTCTTGGCATTGTAACAACCACCATTCCCGGTTGAGATTGGGGTGTAGGTGGCGCAGTTATCACTTGTGATTTTTCTTTTTGATAAACTGTCGCAATACTGTCAATGATTTCCGGATCATTAGCACCTACTGTATAATTTTCAATTACCCAATTCCATTCGTCAGTAAAAATGGGTTGCTCTACTTTATCTAAGTTTACCAGGCCTTTATTTTTATTTTCTTCTTTGCTTACAGCTTTACCTTCTAGTTTCATGCTACCATCACCGGGACAATTAAAATCAGCTTCCATCAATAAAGGAATTTCACTCATGCTTAATATACGGGCAATTGCAGTAGCATGTTCAATCAATTCATCATCCCACCACACCACTTCATTTGTTTGCTGATTAAAATAACCTTTCACAGAAAATCGTCTGTAATTATTTGCTGATTCATAGTAGTAAGAAGTGCCGAATAAACTATCACCACGCTGCACTAATTTTAATTCCAGTTTTGTTGGTTTGATATTGCTGCCTACTTTTCCTTTCCACACACCTGTAATCATTTGTGCATTGAGCAAAAAGCTTAAAGAAAGAAACAGCAATAAAAAAAATGATTTTGCTTTCATGAATATGATTGAGGTATGCTTTAAAACGAATTGTTCAGAAATATATTTTCTCTTTTCGTTAAACTTTCAACAAAAGAATTATTTCATGTGTAAATAAGTGAAATTTATATATGGCTTATCCAAATCTCAATCTGATCAATGCGCTTCGTGAAACTGCAAAACGTTTACGTAATGGTGCACATTATGCATGGGGCAACCATGGCGCTTGCAACTGTGGCAACTTAACTCAAGTGGTAATCAAACTTACCAAAGAGGAAATATTGCAATATGCTCATACCGGTATTGGTGAGTGGACAGAGTTAGCTGAAGATTATTGCGGCATCACTAATGCACCTGCATCTTTGCTTATAAGCAAACTGCAGCAAATTGGTTTAACACCTAGTGATATACACAACCTTGAATATTTAGAAGATAAAAAAGTACTGCATCATTTACCGGGTGGGTTTCGCTGGTTGCAACGGAATGTTCGTGAAGATGTAATAGATTATTTTGAAGCATTTGCAAATCTGTTAGAAGAAAAGTTGATTGCTTCTGTTGAAATTAATATAGATGCTTTGCAGCAGCCACATGATGAATTCGTATTTAGCTGATCTTTCTCGAAATAAAATGCAGGCTGTCTCAAAACTAAGATGCAGGCTAGGTTTTTTTTACACCTACCTTATAGGGTATATAAGTTTTGTTTAGTTGACTAATGGAAACCAAATGGGTTAAAAATTTAATTTTCTTGGTTAATAAATTCAGTGAAGCTGTTGATAATAAAATCTACCCGGTGTTGTTCTTCAAAATCAACATGACAGCTAATCCATTCGTAAACGTATGGTACCTTCAGTATGTTACTAAATTCTTCTTTTAAATACGCTTTGATTTTCTTTGATGCTTCTCTGAATTCTTTCCAGATACCTGCTCTGTAATTGAGAACATAAATAATATCTTCAAAGTCAGAACTTGTTCTTCCATCGTTTCCGCCTCTGCTTTTAAATGCTTCCAGCTTACTTGCAATAAAATATGTTACCGGAAAAATTTTTACGCTGTGTTGTTCATCAATTATAAAATCATAAGCAAGTGCAAATGCAGGCTTATACCATTTATTACTAAAACCAAGTATCTGTTCATCTGTAGGCATTATATCTACAATAATACCTTGGTAGATATACCTGCATATCACACGGGAATGTATATCGTTTTCAAATCCAATTTTTCGAAGTCTTTCTTCAACCTCCGCATAATTTTTATAAGCAGCCAGTTCAATTACCACATCTACATCATCCGTAGGGCGTACCTGCTTTCTAAATGGAGCATCAGCATACAATGAAACAACAGCACCACCTGCAAATACGATTTCTGTATTGAGGTTTCGTAGTGCATTGCTTACTGCTTTAATTCTTGTAATATTTCTTTTATGCCCCATTGAGGATAATACGTTTTAATTCTTCCAATGCAATTTTAAGCTCTCTTGTTTTGCCCACACGTATCACATCCACTAAAGCCAGCAATTTATAAAGTGTTTCATCCTGCAGCACAGCTTTTGTAACCGTTTTAGCAAGCGGTTCAATGGCCTGACCCCTCACTTTGCCATCTGCATCCGGCCATACATAATCATCTTTACTCACAATCTTTTTTTTCATGAAAGGATGTGAATGCGCCGTGGGAATGCCACGCACCAATGCCCCGGGATGTTGCGGAAACACATAATGAAGTCCGTGTTCCAAAAACTCCATTAGTGATAAACGCATTACTTTCTTTTTAGAACCATCCAGCAAACCTGCCAGTTGGCTTCGGTTGAGTGACTCTGATATTTCAGACTGGCTCAAATGAACGGATGCAGCAATATCCATTACTTTCCATGCAGTGTCCTGAGAGATTGTGATGATTTTAAGCAGGATAACAATATCCTGCGGCCGCATGCCATTGTGAGTTCTCATGGGAGCAAGGTAAGAATTATATCGCATATTGCGATATGCGATATAAGATATTTTTTGTTCGCTGTTTGCAAATTGCGAACAGCGAAATTTCTTAGTGCTTGCGCCAGCTGCTTACATACTTGGACCATGTGAGGAGGTTGCTGCGAAGGAAAGATTATTCCAGCACAATAATATGTTCCGGATTTTCGACAATGATTTGCGGTTTGCCTTTATATTCTTCAATGACACCCTTTACACAAATATTTTTTTCAGTAAACAATTCATCCATCGGCAGTTAGTTCCCAGCAATGTCTCCCAATGCAAAATGTTGAAACAATGCAATGTGTTGATGGGGACATTGTGTAATTCTTTTATTATTTGCACTGCTCCGTAGTACACAATGTCCCTTGCAGGAGACATTGCTGTGAAGGAAAGAATCAAAAAAAGCCGCCACCCCGCTATAGTGAGTTTGCAACTCAGGATTGGCTTGTAGTTAGCTATTATACTTTTATCAACAAGTCCTGAGGCACAGACTCAGGACTTCCTTCATCTTTATTTTTTTACTCATTGTTTACCACTACCAGCTTTATTAAGTTTAGAACACGAAGGATGGCTGGGAATACCCCTCATTCTTCTTTACTGTTTATGCAACTTTTAGCGATGAAACTAACCCGGGGCTTAGTATCGAAAGTTGTTCACAATTTTTTGGCTTGGCATGATTTTAGAAACATGTTGAATCCTTAAACAGTAACATAATGCAGAATAAAATAGCCGCCTTTGTGCAAATCAACCGCTTGAATGGTTTATTGCTTTCCCTGCTCGTACTTTCCGTTTTTTATGTAAGCTCCTGTAAAAAAGAGCAGTCTGATACGCAGGAACGGAAGCAAAAAGTTACCATTCGTATTAACGACAATCCCTTGCGTGACCTTACCAATGTGTATGTTGACATCCGCTATGTAGAAGTAAAAGTAGATACCACTAACGGCCGTGATAACGGGCAGGATGATGACGATGATGACGACGACAACCGTGACTCTGACAAACACGGCACTTGGGATACGTTAAAACTAACTCCCGGTATCTATGATATGGCCCGGTTCCGTAACGGTCTGGATACAACATTGGCCACCGGTTTTGTAAGCGCAGGAAAAATTCATAAAGTACGAATTACACTGGGCAGCGACAATGCTGTTTCTAAAGACAGCGGCGTTACCAAATTGCCGCTTACCATTTGCAACAAGAAAACCTATGTGTATGTAAAACTTAAGGGCGATGAAAATACACAGATTGTAAACGGTGAACTGCAGATACAGTTAGATTTTGATATTGCTCGCTCCATCAGTTACCGCAACGGAAAATATTGTTTGCAGCCCTATATAAAAGCGTATGCCCTGAATCGTACCGGTAAAATTGAAGGCGAAGTAGAACCCCGTGAAGCGAAAGCCATGCCGATGGCCTATAACGCCACCGATACTGCTTATGCCATGCCTGATGATGACGGCGAATTTGAAATGAGCGGTTTAAAGCCCGGCAGCTACAGCCTGCGTTTCAACCCCGAAAACGGATTCAGAGATACCGTTCTTACAGGCATTATTGTGCAGGCAGGCAAAAAAACAGAACTGAACAAAGTAGTATTAAAGAAATAAACTCAACAAGGTATTATGATAACCCGGGCTAATAGTCCGGGTTTTTTGTATGGTTTTATCGGTTGGTTTCAAATTGGTCAACAAGCTATTGACCTGTTTCGTATGACAACTGCTCAAATTTGCATTTATACATTTGGCTTATGCAGAAACGAACCGAGGGAAGGGTTTCTTTGAGCCTCTTCAACCAACCGCATGGATTAAGAACAGTTCAGAAAAATCCTGAGTTACAAACTCAGACAGCTTCGTTATTTCTTCGGTTGAAACTTTAAAACTTTAAACCCGATAATATCACCCACATAAATGTTCCCCTTGCTGTCAATGGCAATATCATGAAACCAGCAGGAGGTTCTTTCAGTTGAACCGGTGGCACCGAAATGATTGTTGGCCTGATGCTGTGCATCGAACTCAAATATGGTAGAGCCGTTTACCGTACTGTCTTTCTTTATCCGTGGATCGTAATCAATTGCAAACAGATGATCGTTCCTGTCAACAGCAATGGAAGGCACCTGTTGCACCTGCTCATCATTTTTGAGTTCCCGTAAGAACCTGCCCGATGTATCAAAAGCCTGCACCCGGTTGTTTTGCCTGTCAGCCACATACAGCGTGTAGTTTCTGTCAATCGTTATGCCATGCGGAATCATGAATTGTCCGGGTTTGTTTCCATAGCTGCCCCATTCTTTTAGGTACTTACCTGATGCAGAAAATTTAACGACCCTGCTGTTGCCATAGCCATCACTTACATAAAAAGTGCCATCGTCTTCCACAGCAATATCAGTAGGCAGATTAAAATGTAATGAATCGTTGCCCGGCACTTTTGCCACTCCCAGTTTCATCAATAATTTTCCATCATGGCTGAACTTGAATATCTGATGTAACCCTACATCTGTTAACCAGACATTGTTTTGTTTGTCTACCGTTAAACCATGAGGCATAATAAAATAATTGGCACCCCATGAATGAATCATCTTACCTGTTTCATTATCCAGTTCAAATACAGTGTTGCGTGCAATGAGTGAATCGGGAAAAGGATCTGTCCACAGACGGCCTGCTCTGTGAAAAACAAAAATATGTTCGTCCTTATCAATACCGATGCCTGTTGGTTGGCCAAGCTGAACGTCTTTTTGTAACAGGGGCCAGTTGGTTACCAATTCATAGCCGGATTGTTGCGTTTCCTTTTTTTCGTTTAGCGATTTAAAGGAAACTATCAGCAGGGTTATTAAAAATACCAATATTATTTTCATAAATGAATGTGCTTGATTTGCAGGTTAAGATGATTGGCAATTTACTGTATTCATTTAACACCCCGCTATCCTTATCAACAAGTCCTGAGTCACAAACTCAGGACAGCTTTCATCTTTTTTTTCTTTACTCATCGTTTACCAGTAACAGCTTAACTTGTTTAGAACACTAATGATAGCTGGGAAGATTTTACAATAATGAAAAGTTTAGAGTGCTGGCGCCAGAGGTTGGTTATTATGTTCGGATAGCTTGCTCTAGTAGGAAAAAAATTATTTTTTATTAATAACCGCATTTACCAAACGTCTGATGGATTCATTTACACGAAGTGAAGGTTTACCACTTATGATGTTCCAACCGGTAAAAACAGCAATGATACCGTACTCAGGAATGATGATTGGCCACTGGCCTCCAAAGCCCGAGCCGGTCCACGCATATTTTGCATCATTTCCATATTCAAAAAGCCACCATTTATATCCATACTTCACTCCACGTCCTACAGTGATAGACGGAGTAACCGATGCTTTCACCCATTCTTTGGTCACCAGCTGTTGCCCGTTCCAGTTTCCATCCATTAAAAACAGGTAATAAATTTTGGCCAAATCTTCAGCTGCTAAATACAAACCGCCTTCTGTATCGCAAAGGCCTGTTGGAATCCGCTTCCAGAAAAATTGATTGATACCTAAAGGTGAAAAAAGATGTTTTGCTGCATATACTTCTATATCAAGGCCTGTTGCTTTTCTGAAAATATATGCCAGTAATTGTGATGCGCCGCTGTTGTAATTGAACAATTGTCCGGGTTCAATAGCCATTGGTTTATCAATAACATACTGCACCCAGTCAAAGCTGGCTTCCATTACACTGCAATCATTCCGTGGGTCGCTGTAGTGCAAACCTTCATTCCAGTCAATCCCGGCAGTCATGGTGAGCAGGTGGCGAATGGTCATTCTTCGTTTACGGTCATCAATATTTTTTACCTGTGTGGTATCAAAAAAATAAAGAACGGGTGTTGACAAATCAGGAAATTCATTACGGGCTGAAGCCACACCGATGATAACAGATGTAATTGTTTTGGTAACAGATTGCAGGCTGTGCAAGTTGCTGCCATGATAATAAGGATGCCACCAGGAATTGTAATAATTATACGGGCCGCCCGGGTCGAGTGCATTTAACCCACTCTTTATTGTAACACTGTCAGCATATATTTTTTCGTAATCATGTTTATAGGACTTTTGATATAATAACTTTCCATGTCTTGTAACAATCATTCCATCTACAAAGCCAAATTTTCCGCTGGCAATAGCTTCATCAAATGCCTGCAGTGAATCTTCATTCATGAACTGAGATTGAGGCGTGGCAACCGGCCATTCTTTTAATGGCTATTGCTGCTGACCATATGCATTCATTTCTCCTAAAAGAAAAAGAAAGACAGCGGCAAGACTTTTTATTGTTCGCATAATACCCATTTATAATAAAGTTATCTTTTTTTGAGTCTGCACGGGTATTTGAAAGATGAATTTATGCTATTAAAACAATTTCTGCCAGGCCTGAGAGCTACCGCAAGAATGCGGTGCTGGTTTTGTAACTGGGCTTCTTTCCGCAGTTGCGGGACAAGTGGTGCCGTGCAATAAATGCTGACTGAAAATTTCAAATTAAAAACTGTTGATGTTTTAATAAGAAGTAAACTTATAACCTCAGTTACTCTGGCATAACTTGTCCCGCTTAACGGGAAGAAGCCAACGATCTTTGCTTACGCCTCATTCTTGCGCCAGCAGCTTACATACTTGGACCAGTTGGGGGCAGGTCTCCCGAATTGATGCCTATATGTTACTTATATTAAGCTATCAAAAGGTTACAGAAAAAATAACGTTTTAGTACAGGTCAGGAGACCTACACCAATAGGTGGCAAGAATTTACTTCAACTTACTAATTAATGATAAAGCAAAGTCAATTGGTACAACAACGGTATATCCTGAATTTACAATATTAAGATTAGAATTTCCATAGTATTTATTCTCCCAATACTCCCCCAGAGCAATCAATCTTGAAACTAATCCTATTAACACAAGTTTTAACTCACCTTTCATGTTAACAATTTGAAATACGGGACCTCCGCTATTGCCTTTGTATGTTGGGCAATCAATTATTAAATTAGAGTATTTTACATCTTTCCCAGCAAGAATTCCTTTCCGTAATAGAGGACGATTAAAATCAAAATCGTAAGAGCTCAATAGTTGCAAAGATTTTGGATAGCCAATTAAATAAACTTCTGATCCTAGTTTAGTTTCATCAAAAGTTGCCATCTCAGACAAAGTAATAGGATTTATTCGTGTACTTCGATTTTTTCGAAATACACCCTCAAAATAATTATGAGTAACACTATCTGAATTACGGCTCCCAATTCTTATTACAGCCATATCATATTTGATATCAAAAGCAATCTGCTTTTTTAGATTTAAATTATTTAGATACAGTACAAGGGTGTCTTGTGAGTCAAAATATGCATCACTTCTATAGGAAATAACATTTAATGTATCATCAATAAAAGAGTATTCTTTAGCATTAGCTTCAATTAAAACATGCCTAGCCGTTATCAAATACACAAACTTGGAATCTGAAATAAAAATACCTGTACCCATTGAACCATTTTTAAACTGAAGCAAAACAGCAGTTGTAGGAAGATTATCATTAATAGTTATAAGTTGAGAAACTACCCTCGTATTCCAGATAAATAATAGAATAGATAAGAGTATAATATGTCTTTTCATAATTGATTGGTTTAGCTTTTTTAAAAATTAATTATCGCCATTACTAATTTCTTGGCCTTGGTTCGTGTCTTACGAACCGGAGCAACTTGTGAGCAAAACTATAAGTTAAATTATCAACTTCATAATTTCAAAATCAAAGAATCATCGGTTCCGTTATCCTTAAACTTACCTTCACCTTGGTTCTTGGTTCGTGTCTCACAAACCAACTCTCTTTCATTTCAAACTCAGGTTCGTGAGACACGAACCACGGCTATGGAATTGATCGTTGGCATTAATAAATATAAAACCAGATGAAATAGCATCTTTATTTATTTTTGGCACATCAAAGTTGCCCCTATAGAATTTTTCTTTCTTTAATTTCATTTTTTTAATATTTTGCCCCGTTTAAGATATGCAATCTTAAAAGAAATTTAATGCATTTGTTTCGTGGCTTTAATTATTGTGAGTCATTTTTAAAATAAAAAACCCCCGACAATTTTGCAGGGGGCGATCTTCTAAGTTGCTCGTTTATTTCCCAATCTCCTTCAACATTTCTTCCACTGCTTTTTCAATTTGTGTATCCTTACCATTGATGAAGGCATCGTAAGGAAGGGTTACACGTACATCAGGCTCGAGTTGAAAATTTTCCAGCAGGCGGTTTTCTTTTACACCAAAATTGCCAATCATAGGAATGCCGAAAACAAGCGTAGGATCAATTTGTGTTTCCCACCAAACCGATGTACTGGTGCCGGGCACGGGCATACCAATGAGCTTGCCGATACTCTTGGCACGGTACGCATACGGAAACGTATGTGCATCACTGTAATTACTTTCGCTCATAAGTACGCAACTGGGCTTATACCATTTGCCCTGCGGCTCACCACCCTCAGCCGTTTGACCGTAAGGTTTAAAAGTGATATAATTTTTTCCGTTGAGGAAGTTGCTTAAATCTTCGTGTAACCAGCCGCCACCATTAAAACGTGTATCAACAATCAATGCTTTTTTATCTGCGTTACGGCCGAGTACTTCTTCATACACGGTGCGGTAACTTCCATCATTCATGCCCTGCACATGCACATAACCTACTTGTCCGTTACTGAGTTTATCTACCATCTTACGCATCATGGTTACCCATCGGTTGTAGAGTAATATTTGCTCTGCTCCGGGTGCAATAGGTTTGGTACTTTCTTCAAAACGGGTATTGTTTGCTGGGTCAAAAATAGAAAGCAACACATTTCGGCCTGCTTTGCGGTTGAGCAGTGTAGCCCAGTCGGCGCCGTTAGTAACAGGTTCGCCATCAATTTTTTCAATGGTCATGCCAGCTTTTATTTTGCTGGTGGCAATATCAAGCGGACTGCCTTTGATAACTTCAGTAATTTTTAAACCATCACCTCCTGTAAACTCATCATAAAACAAACCGAGGGATGCAGTTTGGTCTGCATTCGGATTTTGAGGTGCGTAGCGGCCACCTGTATGGGATGCATTGAGTTCGCCCAGCATTTCGCTCAACAGTTCCTGAAAATCATAATTGTTATTGATATGCGGAAGAAATTTTGCATAAGTTGTTTTCATGAGTTCCCAATCAACACCATGCAAATCAGGAACATAAAATTTCTTTTTCACCTGCCGCCATGCATGTTCAAAAATATAAGCACGTTCGCCTGCTGTGTTCAAAACCATTTCGCTGCGGATGGATATGGGTGTTTGCTTGCCGCTTTCTGTTTCATATTTAAGCAATCCATTTTCACTGATGATGATTAAAAATTTCCCATCTGCAGAAGCTGTGAAGCCGGCACCATTACCCACTCTTGTTAATATTTTTGTTTCCTTTGTTCTTGTATTCATCTCCCACAAATCAGTATTGCGTTCATTGGTGGCGGTGTACCAAAGTTTTTCTCCATTGGCAGAGAGTGTAAAGCTGCCGAGGTTCATGGAGTTGGTGGTGAGGCGGATTTTGCGTTCATCTATATTTTCAAAATCGGGCTGCCAGTTTTTCTTTGCAATGGAATCTTTTATTTTTTGTGCAGAATCTTTTTTTGTTTTGTCTTCTGTTTCTTTGAGCAATGCATAATCTTCTTTGCTCATGCGGAAACGGTCGAACGCATCCTGTTCAAAAAAAGCTATCATCATATCTACTTCACGAGAGCCCTGATAGGCCAATGATTTTCGTCCGTATTTATCTGTAACCCACACAATGGCTTTACCATCAAATGCATAAATCTGTCCGCCATCTCCAAAACCACTACGGGTAATATCAGTTCCTGTTTTATCAGTACCATCTGCTTTGTAAATCACAATTTCTCTTGAACCATAACGCCCTTTACTGCTGGTGATGGAAATATATTTACTGTCCGGGCTCCATTCAAAATACTGGTCGCCATCAGCATAAGAAAAATTATTGCCCATCGGTAAAATGGTACGGACAGCTTTTGTTGTAAGATTCATGATGCGTACTATATTTCTGTCTTCTAAATAAGCAAGCTCTTTACCGTCGGGCGAAATATCGGGTTGAAATTCTTCTTTATCAGTTGCTGCGACCGCTTCTTCTTTTAAAATGGTGGATGCGTAGAAATAGGGTTCTTCTTTACGGGTGATGGATGTTTTAAAAATATCCCAGCTTCCGTTTCGTTCAGTAGAATAGTAAATGGTCTTACCATCGGCACCAAACTCCACCATGCGTTCTTGTTGTGGTGTGTTGGTAATGCGTTTGGTAATACCACCTTCCACACTTGTGATAAAAACTTCACCACGAAAAATAATAGCCACTTCTTTTCCATTGGGTGAAACAGAATAATCGCCATTGGTAGCTGTAACGGGAACAATTTTTTCTTCATTTGTTTTTGTTTCACCCACAATGCTGATGTTTACCTTCTTTGCTTCACCATCATTTTTGAGTGTATAGATTTCACCATTCCATGTAAAGCAAAGTGTATTGTCTTTTGCTTTTGTTAAATGACGAACGGGATGATTTTTGAAATTGGTAACCTGCCGTTCTGCAATTTTTAATTTGATGGGTGCTTTAAAAATATTTTGTACTCCATTTTTTTCTGAGAGATAATATACATACTGGTCATCACTGCTAAAGAGTGGCTCTCTGTCTTCACCATTAAACTGGCTGAACTGTGAATAGGTTTTTGCTTTGGTATCGTAGAGCCATACATCTCTTGTGAGTGACGAAGTGTGATGTTTGCGTCATGCGTCTTCCGTTCCTTTTCTGTCCTGATATACAATCATGCTTCCATCGCTGTTGTATTGGGCATGTTCCATTCCTGTTGCAGAAATCAACACACTTCTTCCACCTTTTACGGGAACGAGATAGGATTGCAAAAACAAACCGCCTCTGGGGAAACGTACATTGGTGTTTACTGTATGTCTTGCACTTCCAAAAAGTACAGATTGATTATCGGTACTAAAATCAAACGGATAATCTTGCGCTGAGTTATAAGTTAATCTTGTTACCTCACCTCCGTTTGAGGAAATGGTAAACACATCAAAATTTCCATAACGGTCGCTGGCAAATGCGATGGTTTTACCATCATGGCTCCACACGGGTTGATAATCATGCGCCTCATGCTTGGTTAATTGCATGGCAGTACCACCATCGGCAGGTACTTTATACAAATCTCCTTTGAAGGAGAAAACGATTTCTTTTCCATCGGGGCTGATGGCAGGGTAACGCATCCACAAAGGATTGGTTTGTGCAGATAGATTGGAAGTAATGCACAGAAAAAATAAGCAGACAATTAACTTTTGCATGTGTAGTTTTGTTTGAAATTCGAAAGAAGTAAAGTTAAAAGATAGCAATAAAATGGAAATGCCACTCATACATATTTTAAATAAAAACAAATCGCAATTTCATTCTGTTGTAAAATTTGATCCGGAAACAGAGAAATTGATACAACTTGATTTTACATCGGCCAATAAAGAACTTACAACAGAACTGATTGAAGATGTAAACCTGTACAGCAATTATATATCGCAGCAATTGAAACATGCAAATGCAAAATTCGGTATTGGAGGATATGCCGAAAACCGAACGGTGTACAGCCGAAGCAAAGTATTTGATGGTGTTGATGGAGGTGAACCGAGAAGCCTGCATTTAGGAGTTGATATTTGGGGTGAAGCCGGCACACCTGTTTATGCACCATTGGGAGGAATGATTCATAGTTTTCAGTTTAATGATAACTATGGAGATTATGGAGCAACCATTATTTTACTGCATCAATTAGATGCAGTTGCATTTTATACATTGTATGGACATGTAAGTTTGAAAGATTTAGCATTGGTAGAAGGGCAGTATATTGTACGTGGACAGGAGTTTGCTCATTTTGGTGAACCAAATGAAAATGGACATTGGCCTCCTCATTTACATTTTCAAATTATAATTGATATTGAATTAAAGGAAGGTGATTATCCCGGTGTGTGTAGAATGAGCGACAAAGATTTTTATTTGAATAACTGCCCGGATGGGGATTTGATTTTGCAGATGAATCAATATTTGTAAATGTTACTTCACTATTAAATAGTTAAACATTGCCAAACCTTCTACCTGCATTAACCCAACCCAAAAAGGAACGATGGCTTCTGTAAGTCTGGCAGATTTTATATCACCCATATCTAAAATCAATTCAGGTTTCCAGTGAAAATTTTCTGCAAGCAGCTCTTTCACTTTGCTTTTTGCAGTTGCATCATTTCCGCAAATAAATAAATTGTGATTACCGTTGTTTACAAGGCGGGCATCAACCATTAAATTAGCGGTTACAGTGTTCAATGCTTTTACAACATGAGCAGTTGGTAATTGCTTTTGAATTTCTTCGCCCAAGCTCCATGTGTTGCAATATTGCGGAAGTAATGATGGCGGCATACCATTGGAAAAATCAAGCGGGTTGGTTAAATCAATTACTACTTTGTTTTGGAAATTAGAAGGATTAGCACTTTGCAACGCATCAACAGTTCCGTTTCCGTTTAAACAAATAAAAATCACTTCACCAAAAGAAGTAGCATCAGCAAACGTGCCGTTTGATGCGTTACTGCCATTTGCTTTTGTCCATGCAACTGCTTTTTCATTATCAACTGTTCTGCTGCCAAGCTTTACACTATGGCCTTTTTGAATAAGTGCTGTGCCAATAGTTTGGCCTACCATACCTGTGCCAAGGATTCCAATTTTCATACTGATGTTTTATTTAATTAGTTTTACAACAAGTTACAAAGCAAATGTCAAATCCCAATTTAAATAGTGATAAAGAATTATTAACTCCTGCTGATAAAGAGTTTGAAAACAATATCCGCCCCTCACAGATAGAAGATTTTGCAGGGCAACCACAAATCATCAGCAACTTAAAAGTATTTATTCAGGCAGCAAAAATGCGTGGCGAAGCATTGGATCATGTGTTGTTTCATGGCCCACCAGGTTTAGGAAAAACAACACTATCAAGAATTGTAGCCAATGAACTCGATGTAAATATTAAAGAAACAAGTGGCCCAGTTATTGAAAAACCCGGTGATCTTGCAGGATTGCTTACAAGCCTGGAAGCTAATGATGTGTTGTTTATTGATGAAATTCACAGGCTGAGTACAGTAGTAGAAGAATATTTATATGCGGCCATGGAAGATTACCGTATTGATATCATGATTGATACAGGCCCCAATGCCAGAAGCATACAACTCAACTTAAATCCGTTTACCTTAATTGGTGCCACTACCAGAAGTGGTTTGTTAACCGCACCACTACTTTCTCGATTTGCTATTAAATCAAGATTGGAATATTACAGTGCTGAAGTGCTGCAAAAAATTATTCAGCGTGCCTCAGGAATCTTAAATGTAAAAATCACCAGCGATGCAGCCAAAGAAATTGCTGGCCGCAGCCGTGCTACACCACGTATTGCTAATGGTTTATTACGACGCATGCGTGACTTTGCACAGGTGCTGGGAAATGGTGTAATTGATTTGGGTGTAACACAACATGGCTTAAAAGCATTGAACGTAGATGAGTATGGTTTGGATGATATGGATAACAAAATTCTGCTCACCATTATTGATAAATTTAAAGGCGGACCTGTTGGTATTACAACAATAGCAACTGCAGTAGGTGAAGAAGCAGGAACTTTAGAAGAAGTGTACGAACCGTTTTTAATACAAGAAGGTTTTTTACAACGTACTCCCAGAGGGAGAGAGGTTACTGAAAAAGCATATCGGCATTTGGGAAAGAAACCGATGGGTGGCATCAATCCATCGTTGTTTTCTTAAAAATTATTTTGCCTGATCACTATACTCTTCCCCATCCTCTTCCAGCACCGGTTCATTTAATTTTACCACATTGGTTTTTAAACGTTGCTGTCTGCTGCGCATCACCATATTCAGCATTTCCACACCAAAAGAAAAAGCCATACCGAAATAAATATAGTTTTTTAACTGTAGTTGATGTGCTGCTTCGCTATTCCAGCCCTCTATTACCAAACTTAAACCAATCATTACTAAAAAAGAAAGTGCCAGCATTTTTAATGTAGGATGCTTGTGAATAAAGCCTGCAATCTTCGGACTGAATAAAAACATCACCGTCATGGCAATTACAACTGCAGCAATCATAATCTCCACATACTTGGCAGTACCACCTGCAGTAATAATGCTGTCGAAAGAAAATACTGCATCAATTAAAATGATTTGTCCAATTGCCTGTCCAATCGAAATGCCTTTCACTTTTTTATTGGTTTGATTGGGATCTTCACCTTCCAGTTTCTGATGTATTTCGTGTACCGATTTATAAATTAAAAATAAACCACCCGCCAGCATTACAATACTTGCTAAATCGAATCCTTTGCCAAACCAGCTTTCAGGAATTATATAATTGCCTTTTTGTGATAGCAACCAACCTAAACCCATTAAAAGCAAGCTGCGTGAAAGAATACCAGTGATCATCCAAAGCCTGCGTGCTTTTTTTTGATCTTTTATACTTTTTAAACGGTTGAGAATGATGCTGACAAAAATAACATTGTCAATACCCAGCACCACTTCCAATACAACAAGCACAATAAAACTGATAATACTTTCACTGGTGAATAAATGTTCCATTCTGTTTAATAATTATAATGTGTTGTAAATTTTTTTTGTAATGGCAGGTCCTTCATAAATAAATCCCGTCCATACCTGTACAAGTGTTGCGCCTGCATCCAGTTTTTCTTTAGCATCTGTTCCGGTAAAGATACCACCACTGGCAATAATGGAAATAGATCCATTTGTTTTTTGATAAATGTATTGCACAATTTCTGTTGAACGTTTTGCTAAAGGCTTTCCACTTAATCCTCCAGCACCTATTACTTTGAGTTGTGATTCGCCAGTAATAAGTCCATCACGGGAAATAGTTGTATTTGTTGCAACCAATCCATCTAATTTAATTTCAACCGACAAATCAATTACGTCATCAATTTGTTCTGCAGTTAAATCAGGTGCAATTTTTAAAAGAATAGGTTTTGCTATTTTTTGATTAGAGCGTAGAACTTGTAAATGCGTTAGAATTTTTCGCAGCGATTCTTTTTCCTGTAATTCTCGTAGGCCGGGAGTGTTAGGACTACTCACATTCACTACAAAATAATCAACGTATTCATAGAGTTCATTAAAACAAAGTTCATAATCCTTCCATGCCTCTTCGTTGGGTGTGCTTTTATTTTTTCCAATATTACCCCCAATGATTAAGTCTTTCTTTCTCTTTCTCTCCTTCCACTCTTTTAATCTCTTAGCTACTGCCTTCACTCCATCATTATTAAAACCCATCCTGTTAATAATCGCTTTATCTTTCGGCAAACGAAACAATCTTGGTTTATCATTTCCTTCCTGTGGCTTAGGGGTTACTGTTCCTATTTCTACAAAACCAAAACCCAGTGTTTCCAGTTCTCTTAAATACTTTGCATTTTTATCAAAGCCCGCTGCCAGTCCAACTCTGTTTGGAAAATTCAAACCCCAAATTTCAAATCTTAAATTTTTTGCATTTGGTTTAAAGCTACTGGCTAATAGCTTGTTTAAAAAACCAATGCTGCACAGCATCTTCAATGCATTCATGGCAAAATAGTGCACATTTTCAGCATTAAACAAAAAGAAAAGCGATCGGAGAATTTTATACATAAACGCTGCGAAGATAAAGCAGCAGGAATTTAACGGATACAATTTGGTTTCAATTCCTGGCACTCCTTAACTTTGATACTGGAAAGTTGCATAAACAACTAATAACTTAGTAGCTCATAAATCAATAATTTTTCAAATGCAAGAAGCATACATAGTAGCCGGTTATCGCACAGCAGTAGGTAAATCAAAAAGAGGTGGTTTCCGTTTTACAAGGCCCGATGATTTAGCCATTGATGTGATTAAAGGACTCATGGCATCTGTACCGCAATTAGAATCAAAGATGGTAGATGATGTAATTGTTGGCAATGCTGTTCCTGAAGCTGAGCAGGGTTTGCAGGTAGGAAGAATCATTGCAGCAAGAGCATTAGGCCATCAGGCACCAGGTATGACTGTGAACCGCTATTGCGCCAGCGGGTTGGAAACGATAGCCATTGCAACGGCTAAAATCAGAATGGGCATGGCCGAATGTATTATTGCAGGCGGTGTAGAAAGTATGAGCATGGTTCCTACTGCAGGATGGAAAACGGTGCCAGCTTATTCCATTGCTACTACCGAACCTGATTATTATTTGAGCATGGGTTTAACTGCCGAAGCAGTAGCTAAAGATTTTAATGTGAGCAGAGAAGATCAGGATTTATTTTCCTACAACTCACACATGAAAGCAAAAGCGGCTATTGAAAAGGGCTATTTCAAACCCGGCATTCTTCCCATCAATGTAGAAGAAGTATACTTAGATGCCAAAGGAAAAAAAGCAAAACGCAATTTTGTTGTTGATACCGATGAAGGTGTGCGTGCAGATACAAATGTTGAATCACTTGCCAAATTAAAACCGGCATTTGCTGTGAACGGAACTGTTACTGCAGGTAATTCATCTCAAACAAGTGATGGTGCTGCGTTTGTAATTGTAATGAGTGAACGAATGGTAAAGGAGTTGGGATTAAAACCCATTGCCCGATTAGTGAATTGTGCAGTAGCAGGAGTGAACCCACGCATCATGGGTATTGGCCCCGTGGCTGCCGTTCCAAAAGTGCTGAAGCAAAGCAACATGAATTTAAATGATATTGATTTGTTTGAATTGAATGAAGCTTTTGCCTCACAAGGTCTGGCTGTAATGCGTGAACTCAATCTTAATCCTGAAATAGTGAACATCAACGGTGGTGCTATTGCTCTTGGTCATCCGCTGGGTTGCACAGGTGCTAAGCTTACCATTCAAATCATCCATGATATGAAACGCCTCAATAAAAAGTACGGCATTGTTACTGCTTGTGTTGGCGGCGGACAGGGTATTGCAGGGATAATTGAAAATATTGCATAAAACTCTAAGGAGAAGTAATTTTTTACCAGCACTAAATTTAGCTTTATCAGGATATACACTTATAGATTAGAATCTCTGTAATTTAAAGCGGCTTGGTTTTTGATTTTGAGAAAAAGGATTTCTATCTTTAGAAATTCAGTATTCTCATCAATTAAACTATTGCTCTATGGATCGCAGAGAATTCTTAACTGCCCGAAAAAAACAACAGAAAGTCTCAGTAACGAAACAATTTTCCGGTGCACGAACAGCAACAGGTCTTAATCCTTATACCGGCTCATGGACAGCCAATGAAGTTATTCATTTGCTCAAGCGTACGATGTTTGGCGCAAAATTTTCTGATGTAACTTATTTCTCAGCAAAAACGATGAGTGAGGCAGTGGATGAATTATTAAATCCAACTGCATCATTACCTGCACCACCTGTAAAAGAGTATGATGGTGTTACAGGTGCAACTACTCCGGATAATGATGTAGCAGCAGGCGCTACTTGGGTTAACAGTGTAAACACCGACGGTACTATTCAAAGCCGCAGAAGAACTTCCTTAAAAAAATGGTGGATTGGTTGCCAGTTGAATCAGGACAGAAGTATTCGGGAAAAGATGTTGTTGTTCTGGCATAATCATTTTGCAACTGAAACAGCAGATGTTGGGAATGGTAATATGAGTTACAATCATATTAACCTGCTGCGTACAAAGGCATTGGGCAATTTCAAGCAATTGGTTCGTGATGTTACAATTGATTCTGCCATGCTCATTTATCTCAATGGCAGGTTCAATACATTAACAGCACCCGATGAAAACTATGCAAGAGAATTACAGGAATTATTTACGATTGGAAAAGAAAATAATCCGAATTATACAGAAGATGATGTAAAAGCTGCTGCACGTGCACTTACAGGTTGGCGGGTTTATAATAATATATTGCCTTACCCTCCTTATTTTACATCCTCACGGCATGATAGTAATTTAAAGCAGTTTTCTTCTTTTTATAATAATGCTACTATTACCGGAAGAACAGGAGCAACAGCGGGTGATCTTGAACTGGATGATTTACTAAATATAATCTTTGCAAAAAATGTAGTTGTCTCCCGGTTTATTGCAAAAAAATTATATCGTTTTTTTGTGTACAGCGAAATTGATGCAGCAGCAGAGGCAAATGTAATTGAACCACTTGCTCTTGTACTAAGAAGCAATAATTGGGAAATAAAACCTGCACTCTCTGCTCTTTTAAAAAGCGAACATTTTTATGATGCCATCAACATGGGGGCACAAATTAAATCGCCATTAGACCATACCATTGCAGTGTGCCGTGAATGGAATATTGTTTTCCCCAATAGCGTTACTGAGTATGCAGATGCGTATCGTATGTGGAATTATATTTCGGGCATTGGTGCCAATGCCGGACAAAACCTAGGCGATCCCCCCAATGTTGCCGGATGGCCTGCATATTATCAAACGCCACAGTTTTATGAATTATGGATTAATACAGATACCCTACCCAAGCGAAATCAGTTTACTGATATTATGATTGGTAATGGATATACAAACAACGGTAAAAAAATATGGATTGATGCTGTTGAGTTTACAAAAACATTGCCTAACGCCAGCGATCCCAACCAACTGATTGTGGATGTACTTCAGGTTATTTTCCAAATTGAGTTGTCGCAGGCATCCAGAGATCAGTTGAAAAAAGATTTTTTGCTTTCGGGTCAAGATCAAGATTACTATTGGACCAATGCATGGAATGCATACTTCTTTAACCCCATTACCGCCAATTTTAATATTGTGAATCCAAGGTTGAGAGGCCTATTTAAATATTTCATGAACCTTGCTGAATATCAACTGGCTTAAAACTTTAATCCTTCCTCACTAAAAAAGTGAACACATGAAACGTAAAGACTTTTTAAAAAATACAATACCTGCTGCTATCTTTCCTTCGTTGATTGATGGGATGTCGTTTAAAGTATTAGGTGAAAATCCGATTATGGCGGCTATGCTCAATGCGTATGTAGAAACAGACAGGGTAATGGTGATTATACAATTGAATGGTGGTAATGATGGATTGAATATGGTGATACCGCTGGATCAATATTCCAATTATTTCAATGCGAGAAGTAATATTGCCATTCCTCAAAACAGGGTATTGACTTTATCCGGAACTGCAGCAACTGGTTTGCATTCTTCAATGACAGGTTTGCAAAGCATGTATAACGAAGGCAAAGTAAGATTGGTACAATCAGTAGGTTACCCTAATCCTAATTTTTCTCACTTCCGTGCAACAGATATTTGGATGAGCGCTTCCGATAGCAATGTAGAAATACCATCGGGCTGGGCTGGCAGATATTTAAATGATCAGTATCCGAATTATCCTATGGGATACCCCAATACACAAATGCCCGATCCATTGGGTATTCAAATTGGTTCCTCCACTTCACTAACTTTTCAGGGGCCCAGTGTAAATCATGGTATCAGTATTACAAGTGCCACTAATTTTTATAATCTGATTAATGGAGTTCAGGATCCTGCGCCAGCTACACCTGCAGGAGATGCTTTACAATATGTTCGTTTGGTTGCACAGCAGTCCAATCAATATTCTGCTCGTATTGTGGCTGCAGCAAATGCTGTACCTACACAGGGAATTTATCCAACCAATAATACGTTGGCCGATCAATTAAAAATAGTTGCCCGTTTAATTAAGGGAGGTTTAAAAACCAGAGTGTATATGGTGAGCCTCGGTGGATTTGATACACACTCCATTCAAACAAATACTGACACTACAACAGGAACTCATGCTACATTAATGCAACGTTTAAGTGATGCCATTAAAGCATTTCAAGATGATATAAAAAATTTAGGTGTTGAAGATCGAGTGATGGGAATGACGTTTTCTGAATTTGGTCGTCGTGTAAAATCAAATGCAAGTGTTGGAACAGATCATGGAGCTGCTGCACCACTGTTTGTGTTTGGTAAAAAAGTAAATCCCGGTATTACTGGTGTTAATCCAACAATTCCCACAACTGCAACTGTAAATGATAATGTGGTAATGCAATATGATTTTAGAAGTATCTACTCTTCTATTCTGCAGGATTGGTTTTGTGTTGACAATACAACACTCCAAACAATTATGCTGCAGAATTTTCAAAAGCTTCCTATCTGTGCAAATGGTACTTGCTTAGGCCCAACCGCAGTAAGCAACAGAGATGCAGGTATTTCCTTGATATCAAATTATCCCAATCCGTTTACAGAAAGTACTACCTTAAAGTTTACAACAAAAGGAGGCCATACGCTCATACAAATTATGGATTCACTCGGCAGAGTGATCAGAACGCCGATTGATAAGGACTACATATCCGGAACCTATCAAGTAAGTTTTGATTCTTACGGATTGCCTAATGGTGTTTATTACATGCGTTTTCAAAACGGCACTACACAGCAGGTAAAGGCAATGCTCAAAGTCAGATAAAATTGTTTTTAACTTCCTGTTCTCTGCCCGTGTAAAATCTTTATTTGTAATAGGGAAAGTTTTTTTATGTAAACAAGCCTTTACATAAATTATACAACTAAAGCGCTTCGGAGTTTTAGTACGGCTTGCGCTACATTGTTTGTTACATTAGTACAATACCACACCACATTAGCTAATTACTTTTAGCCCTCTAAATGAATAGCAAACACAATCATCCTTGCCTGCATTTTATCAATAATGTTGCTGTAAATTAAATTGGCATCACGTGCATGCACATTGCCAATGGTGTTACTGATTTTAATTTCCGGACTGAAAATAAAACTGGGGAAATAAAAATGAAAACCCAAACCGGCTTCATAACCGAAGCTACGCTTTGAAAGTTTTACCAAATCTTCTGCACGGCGTGCCTGGCTATTACTTGCCAAATCATATTCAAACTTAAGCCCGCCAAGAATGTATACTTTAAAATTATTTATACGGTCGCTGCTAAACTTTAGTTGAATGGGTATGCTGGGGTAAATACTTTCAATTGTTTTTGTTTGCTTACTACTATCACCCACTTGTGGATATAAAAGGTAATAATTAATACTACGGCTCGCAAAAATCAGATGCGGATTAATTCTTACTTCTAAATGTGGACTAAGCCTTAAGCTTGCAAGCAAACCCAAGCCAAAACCTGCATTGCCTTTTGATTCAACTAACGTAACACTATCACCCGGAATAAATTTTGGATGATGTTCTAATTGAAACCGTGCTGAGTTTGAACTGAGCGTAATACCAAAATAGTATCGCTTGTTTTCATGATCGGGTAAATTTTGCTGCCATTGTGCAAGGACTGAAGAAGCAAATACAAAAAACAATACGAAGCATAAAACTATTTGTCGCCCGTATAAATGCTGCATATTCCTAAAGTAAGTGGTTTGCATTGAGTATGTTTAAATCCGGTTTTTGTAAGTACCGCAACAAAATTTTTTCCTTCAGGAAAAGCATTAATGCTTCGGTTAAGATATTGGTAAGCTTTTTTATTGCTTACAGTGCCCGCAATTTTTGGTGTTATAAATCCAATATACCAGTTGCAAATTTGCCTGAAACCGGGTATTAATGGTTTTGAAAATTCAAGCACAACCAATCTACCTCCGGGTTTTAATACTCTGTAAATTTCGCTGAGCCCCTTTTCTAAATTTTCAAAATTTCTTACCCCAAAAGCTACGGTTACAGCATCAAACGTGGCAGCAGGAAAGTTTATTGTTTCGCTATCGCCGCTTTGTAGTTCTATGATGGTGTTTAATTCTTTGAGTTGTACTTTTTTACGGCCGCCCTCCAGCATCTTTTCACTAATATCAATGCCAATAATTTTTTTAGGGTGCAGTTGTTCCGCAGCCATAATGGCTACATCGGCGGTACCTGTAGCCACATCAAGGATAAGTTGAGGTTGTAAATCTTTTAGTTTGGACAATGCTTTTCTTCTCCAGCTCACATCAATTCCTGCGCTTAAAAAACGATTGAGCACATCGTAACGGGGAGCAATTTCATCAAACATTTCTGCTACCTGCTGCTTTTTTGTTTGGGTAGAAGAAGCATCGGGTACTATACTGTCGTGTAAATATTTTTCGGTCATGGGTGGCAAAGGTATGTAAGGATAAAGAAAGCCGATGGTACTAAGTCTTTAGCCGATAGTTTATAGTGGCCTTTATTTGCATTTACTAACTACTGTCGGCTATCAACTATCGGCTTTCTTCAACTAACTTGCACCTGTGAACATAAAATCATCTACCTACGTTATCAGCAGCCCCAAAGTAGAGGATTGCCCCAAGCCAGACAAAGCGGAGTATGCCTTTATCGGGCGGAGCAATGTGGGCAAATCATCGCTTATAAATATGATTTGCAATAACCAGAAGTTGGCTAAAACCAGTGGCTCACCAGGCAAAACGCAAATGATTAATCATTTTGTAATTGAAGATATCAACGAAGTAACACATAAAGTAAACAGTTGGTACCTGGTAGATTTGCCGGGTTATGGTTATGCAAAAGTGGCTAAGGGCAAACGTAAGCAGTGGGTAAAGATGATTGAGAATTATATTAGAAAAAGAGAAAGTCTGCTCAATTTATTTGTGTTGATTGACAGCCGCCACACGCCACAGGAAATTGACATCAGTTTTATTAACCAACTGGGCGAGTGGAAAATTCCGTTTGCAATGGTATTTACAAAAGCTGATAAAGGCACACAGAAAGAAGTAGCTGCCACGGTTAAAAAATTCCTTACAGCATTGGGAAATCATTGGGTGGAACTACCACCACATTTTGTATCATCCGCAGTAAAGTTCAGAGGCAGAAAAGAAATATTGAAATTTATTGAAGATTTAAATGCGATGGTTAAAAAATAACCGAATCGTCACTACGGGCAGGCCTGCCCGGCTGTAATGACGGGAACGAGTCTTAAAATAAGATAGCCCAGCCATTTCATTCGGCCGGGCTATCTTATTTTTTTAAAAAATAGTATTACTCACTCTCTACCAATCTAAAACCATTACCATGAATATTTACAATTTCCACTTTAGGATCTTCTTTTAAATACTTGCGGAGTTTAGCAATGTAAACATCCATACTTCTGCCGTTAAAATAGGTATCGCTGCCCCAAATGCGTTTCAATGCAGTTTCTCTTGGTAGTAAATCATTTTTGTATTCGCAAAGCATACGCAGCAATTCACTTTCTTTTGGTGAAAGTGTGCTTGTGGCACCATTGGCAATTAACTGGCGAAGCTTGGGATTGAAATGATAAATGCCCAAATCAAACTCTTTATTTTCAGTTTCGTGTTTTGTTTCTTCATTACGTTTTAAGATGGCTTTTATTTTTAAAAGCAAAACTTCACTGTCAAACGGTTTGGTAATATAATCATCAGCACCCAGTTTGTAACCGGTAATAATATCATCCTTCATTGTTTTGGCGCTTAAGAAAAACAGTGGTACATCAGGATCAATATCACGGATTTCTTCTGCTAATGTAAAACCATCTACATGCGGCATCATCACATCCAGTAAGCATATATCAAATTTTTCTCTTTGAAAAGCGGCCATACCCAGGCGACCGTCACGCTCAAGGGTTACATCATAATCATTCAGCTCTAAATAGTTCTTAAGCACATTTCCAAAACTGCTGTCGTCTTCTACCAGTAATATTTTTGTTTTAACTTCTTCCATTGTTCAATTATTTTATTATCAAATAAAGTTAAATCATTTGGGCTTTGGTTAATGCTGCGGCTAATTTTTTGTTAAAGAACCTGCTGAGGCAGTGATATACTCCAAACAGCGCCTTTTACAAAAAAATATATTGTTCTTGATGCTGCTAAGAGAAAAAGAAGCTGCCTTTATTTGAATGCATTTATTTTTCATAGTGTCAGCAACATAGAAAAAATCGAAACATTTAAAGACATCTTCTTACGGAGTATGAGAAAAAAGCTGAAATAAAACGAATTTGCTTTTAGAGTGGATGCCATACCTCAAAGTGGTAAGAACTGCTTTGAGGTATGGGAAATATTTTTTTAAAAATTCTTGCCCAATCGGCTAACTTTCCGCTTTAAATACATGAGTTATGGCACCAGAAACAGCGGGTTTTTTACAGGCAGTAAAAGAGGGATATACATTTAAAGGCGAAACCTTTCGCATAGGAGCCGGAGTGCTTAATAAACAAGTAGTGGCGGGGGCAGATGTTTTTCTGGCACTCAAAACCATGAACCGTCATGGATTAATTGCCGGAGCTACCGGTACAGGTAAAACAAAAACATTGCAGGTACTTGCAGAAGGATTGAGCGATGCAAGTATTCCTGTAGTACTCATGGATATTAAAGGCGACCTGAGTGGTATTGCAGCCGCAGGAACTAGCAATTCAAAAATTGAAGAACGTATAAAATTAATTGGTGGCGAATACAAACCCGCTGCTTTTCCAGTGGAGTTAATGACACTGAGCGAAGATAAAACCGGTGTTCGCCTGAGAGCTACCGTGAGTGAGTTTGGCCCGATTTTATTATCTAAAATTTTAGGACTTAATGATACCCAGCAAGGCATTGTGGCCATGATCTTTAAGTTTTGCGATGATACAAAAATGCCGCTGCTCAATTTAAAAGATTTCATCAAAGTAATTCAATACATCAGCGACGAAGGGAAACCAACTATTGAAAAAGACTATGGAAAGATTTCCACTTCCTCCACTGGAACCATCTTAAGAAAAGTAATTGAACTGCAGCAGCAGGGTGCCGATGCGTTTTTTGGCGAACCGAGTTTTGAAGTAGATGATCTGATGCGTATAGGAGATGATGGCCGTGGCGTCATCAGCATTCTTCGTGTAATGGAATTGCAGGACAGACCAAAACTTTTCTCCACCTTCATGCTAAGCCTGCTTGCAGAACTCTACGCCACTTTACCCGAAGAGGGTGATTTGGATAAACCTAAATTAGTTTTGTTTATTGATGAAGCACATTTGGTTTTTCAGGAAGCAAACGAAGCACTTTTACAGCAAATAGAAACGGTCATTAAACTCATCCGTTCAAAGGGCGTTGGTATCTTCTTTTGTACACAAAACCCGCAGGATATTCCGGCAAGTGTGCTGGCACAGCTTGGTTTAAAAGTACAACATGCGTTACGGGCTTTTACTGCGGCTGACAGAAAAGTAATTAAACAGGCTGCAGAAAATTATCCCATTACTGAATTTTATGATGTTGATGAATTGCTCACACAGTTAGGAATAGGTGAAGCATTTATTACCATGTTGAATGAAAAAGGAATTCCCACCCCGCTTGTACACACAATGTTGCTGCCGCCAAGAAGCCGTATGGATATTTTAAGCGATGCAGAAATAAATGAACTGGTAGCTAAAAGCAAGCTGGCAAAAAAATATGTTGAAACAATTGATAACGAAAGCGCCCATGAAATCATTACTGCCAAATTAGAAGAGGCGGCAGAAAAAACAAAAGCTGCCGAAGAAGAAAAAGCAGAAGCAAAAGAAGAAAAGAAAACTGTAAAAGAAGAAAAAGGATTTTTTGATAACCCCACAGTAAAACAGGTAGGCCGTACTGCTGCAACTGTTATTACCCGAAGTTTATTGGGTGCATTGGGTTTGGGAGGAAGAAGTACAAGGCGGAAAAAGAGTGGGTGGTTTTAATTGTAGAGTAGCAATAGAATTTTCGCTGATCTTGGCATCTCCATCAACATATTCAAGATAATTTTTATTGTAATGTGTAAGCCACGAAAATTGCAAATCCTGTAATTCAGAAAAAAGCTGATAACTAATAATTTTCTGTATAATAGTTTGAAGTATTGTTAAATGTAATGCTGCAATTTGAAAGTTGTAAATAGGATGTTTGTATTGAAGTTGGCATCAGCATTAGCAGTTATGTGTAAGGAATAAAAAAGATACTAAACAACAAGGTTTTAAAAGTAGTGGTAGTTTGCGGTAAATTCTTTTATGAATTTTGCAAATATATTCAATGGGTTGAGCCTTAAAAATTAACCCCATTAATTATTAAATCTTACTGCTTTACTTTAGTATAACTTTCATCACTTGCGGTAACACAAACCAGCAAAACGCAGTAATTAAAAAAATGCTGATGAGGTTCATTACCAAACCTGCCCGCAACATGTCTTTTAATTTGATGTGGCCGCTGCTGAAAACAATAGCATTGGGTGGTGTACCCATGGGCATCATAGCAGCGGCACTTGCAGCAAGGGTCATTGGTATGCCGAGTAATAACGGATCAAGCTGCAATGCATCTGATAAGGCAGCGAGTACTGGAGCTAAAACAATTACCTGCGCTACATTACTCATTACCTCACTCAGAAAAATAGAAACGATAACTACCATCAGTACAAGTATCAACCCATTTACATGGCTGAAACCGGCCAGCCAATTGCCCACCTGAGCCATTACGCCTGCTTTTTCCAAAGAGTTTGCAAGAGCAATACCGCCGCCAAACAATAATAAAATACCCCACGCCATTTTTGATGTATCCTTCCATTCCAAAACCATTTGAGGTTTGTTTTCTTTTTTAATGCCACTTGGTGTTGCAAATAAAAGTAAAGCGCCAAGTACTGCAATCATATTATCATCCAGTTTAAAATACGGTTGCCGGTTGAGAATGTCTTTTGTAATCCAGAGCAGGGCAGTAAGAATAAAAATTACCAGTACTCTTTTTTCCGCTGCAGATAATTTGCCCAATGCTTTTATTTCATCTGTAATAAAACTGTTTGCTTCTGTACTGTTTTTAATGCGGCTGGGAAACATCCATTTGGCCAGTACCCAATACAAGGCTGCCAGTAATAAAATTGCAAGAGGAGTACATACCAGCATCCAATCTAAAAACTGAACAGTGTATCCATATTTTTTTTCAATAAAACCAACAAAGGCCACATTAGGCGGTGTACCAATAACAGTAGCCATGCCTCCAATATTACTTGCATAGGCAATTACCAGCATCAGCACCAATGAAAAATTTTTGAAACTGGTTCCTGATTGTTCATGTTCTTTCATTACAGCAATAACACTTAATGCAATAGGGAACATCATCATAGTAGTAGCTGTATTGCTCAGCCACATACTTAAAAACCCTGTGGCTATTATAAAACCAAGAATAATTCTGTTGCCACTGGTGCCGGTACGTTTTACAATGTTGAGTGCAATGCGTTTGTGTAAGTTCCATTTTTCAATGGCAAGACCAATCATAAAACCACCCATGAATAAAAAAATTACAGGGTTGCTATATGCTTTGCTTACTTCTTCAATAGTTGAAATTTTAAATAGCGGATGCAGCACTAAAGGAATTAATGCTACCGCAGGCATTGGCAATGCTTCTGCTATCCACCACACAATCATAAGCAATGCTACTGCTACTACTTTATTTGCCTGTTCATTTAAATCAAACGGATTTGCCAGATACATGAACAGCGACAATACAATGCCAAATATTATTGAAACCCAATGCTGATTTTTTTTGAAAAAATTCATGAGCTAAAAATACAGGAAAAATTTACTCAGCCCCGAAGACTAAATTCTTTAAAGTAAACAAATCCCTTCTTTATTCACAGCATGTTTTGTTACATGCTTATTATCTTTTATAAAAAAACGATACAGCCAGTTTGCATGTGCACCTGCATAGTCAACTCCAATTCTTCTGCTCATCATTGTTTCAAAACCAGCAGTACCATCATTTGCAATAAACAACTGCCTGCTTTGCAAACTCATTCCTGTATGTGTTGTAAAAATACCTAAGGCTTTTGCCACATTGCCGGGGCCACGGCCAATTGTTGTATCAAATGTTTCTTTGTTCATACGTTTGAGCATGGTATCAATTCCTTCTACAGGTTCTGCACCACGAATTAATACTGCATCAGGTTTGCCTATTCCGTTTGTAACAATGTTAAACATGTGGTGAATGCCATAGCAGAGGTATACATAGGCAGTACCACTTTTGCCAAACATAATTTCAGTTCTGTTTGTTCTTCTGCTGTTGTAAGCATGTGAAGCTTTATCAATAATTCCTGCATAGGCTTCTGTTTCTGCAATACGTGCAGCAGTATATGTTTCATTAAATTTTGTTACAACAATTTTACCCAGCAACTCTTTTGCAATAGTTGCTACATCAGCTCTTTCATAAAAATCTTTGCTCAGCTTTTGCATTTATTGTTTATTTTGCCGCATCTGTCTGTAAAGCATCCGCTCATTTATCATTTAAAATATTTTTGTTTGCTGAAAGAACTCGTTATATCAATACAGGCTTACTTCAGGGCGCATCAATTTATTGTTCGGCACAAGTTATGGCAATGGATTTTTATTCCGGGCCTCATCTATATGCTTTTGTTTATTACAGGCATGTGGTTATTCTTTAATTCTTCAGGTGTTTTTTTAGAATGGTTGTATCAGTTTGTTGGTATTAAAGGCTGGCTTGAAAATATGAACAACAGTTTTGTAAACTATCTTTTTATTACAGGCGGTTTAATTTTCAGATTGATCTTAATGTTCTTTTATTTTTCCCTGTTCAAATATTTATTTCTCATCATCGGCTCACCTGTGTTTGCCTACCTCAGCGAAAAAACAGAAAGCATAATTGAAGGCAAGGAATATCCCATCAGCATAAGACAATTGCTGAAAGATATTGTACGTGGGGTAAAACTTGCATTGCGTAATACCCTTTGGCAAACAGTTTACAGCATCAGCATCCTGTTGTTTTCTTTAATACCGGTGGTGGGCTGGGTGGGGCCGCTCATTGCTTTTATGGTGGAATGTTATTACTATGGGTTTAGTATGCTGGACTATAGCGCAGAGCGACATAAGCTTTCACCGGCACAAAGCATTGTTTTCATCAGCAACAAAAGAGGATTGGCCATTGGCAACGGGTTGGTTTTTTTTATGATGCATCTTGTTCCTGTCATCGGTTGGATTTTTGCACCAGCTTATGCCGTAATTGCCGCTACACTTAGTTTATACCATCAAAACGATAATCCGTAATGGCTACTGTATACCTTATTCCTGCCCCTTTACATGAAGAAACAATCCTGCCAATTCCATTGTATGTGCTGGATGCTATAAAGCAATGCAATGTGCTATTTGTAGAAAATGAACGATCTGCCAGAAGGTATTTAAAACTGTTTGATAAATCTATTGTCATTGACAACTATGAATGGTTTACCATTCACAATGCAGAGCCGCAGGTAAAGCAACAGTTCCTGCAACGCATTAAACAAAATAAAATCATTGGTATTATCAGCGAAGCAGGTTGCCCGGGCATTGCAGACCCTGGCCAACTATTAATTGAAGCAGCTCATAAAGCAGGTGCTTTAGTAAAACCATTGGTAGGCCCCAGTTCTGTTTTACTGGCTATGATGGGAAGCGGAATGAACGGGCAACAGTTTTCTTTTATCGGCTATTTGCCAATTGATGAGTTACATCGGAAAAGAAAATTGCAGCAGTTAGAAGATTATTCAATTAAGCAAAGCTGTACACAACTGTTTATTGAAACTCCTTACCGCAACAATCAAATGCTGGAAACAATTTTAAAAACCTGCAAGCCAACTACAAGAATCTGTATTGCTGCAAATCTTACAGCAGCAAATGAATTGATACAAACCAAAACAGTAGAAGAGTGGAAAAAGTTAAAACCAGATCTGCATAAACAGCCGGTAATTTTTTGTTTGTTGGGTTGATTTGTTTATGGTTCTTCTACGTGAACACTATCTACAATATAAGGTGTTTCGCCTCTCCATGGCAGCGATCCATTTTTATTTTTATAATGTACTGTTACCATGCGTCCCTGTAATTTTTCCATCTGCAGTGCCACATCTTTTTGTGCTACAGAAAACAAAAATTTTTCACTTGCTATGGCTACGTTGACATTACTGCGAATACTGCTGAGAATCATTTCGCCTTCATAGGTTTTAAAGAATGTTCCTTTATGCGAAAACTTTTGAAGTAAGCCGCTTCGGTAACCGGAGCTATAAGTAAAAACATATTTCCAGTATATAAAACCGGAGAGTGAAAGAATAAGAACTATGGAGAAGATGCTGATAAACTTTTTCATACAGTTGTTTTAAAATGCTAAAGTAAATACTTCTGCCGGATTATTGTAATTGAAAACTGTCACCATCAAACAAACCCAGATCGCTGAGTTTTAAATGGGGTATTACAAGCAGAGCCATAAATGAAAGTGACATAAACGGAGCAGACAGCGTTGATCCCATTTCTTTAGCCATAGCGTCTAATTTACTGTATGCTTCTGCTACTGAATAGCCATCTGCTGCACTCATTAATCCTGCAACGGGTAATGGTAAAATTTGCTCCATGTTATTATATTCTGCACTAACTCCTCCCTTGGCCTTAATAATCAGGTTCACAGCACGGCAAATACTTTCAGCATCTACACCTACTGCAATAATATTATGACTGTCGTGTGCAACAGAAGATGCTATGGCTCCTTTTTTTAATCCAAAGTTTTTGATGAAGGCCTTAGCAACTGGTGCGTCTTTATAGCGATTCACAACAACTATTTTTAATAAGTCTTTCTCCGTATTGCTTTGCAATTCGTCATTTACAATTTCAAAAGAAGTAATTGGCTCAGCAATTTTATTGGTGATGAGTTGCCCGTCTAATGCTTCAATTACCAGGACCTGTTCTATATTCTCCTGTTCGGTTCCCCATTTTAGCAAGGGAAAAGAAAAGTCTGTAAGGGTTTTTAGGTTGCATTGAAATTGATTGATTGGTATTACCGCTTGTGAATTTAATTTTGTTGTTCCATTTTCTGCAACAAGCTGACCATTGATATAAGTCTGTTGTACTTTAAAATCTTTTAAATTATTTACAATAATAAAATCAGCAGCATCACCTGCCTGTAATATACCATGAGGTAATTTGTAATGCAACACAGGATTTATACAGGCTGCCTGTAATAAATGAAATACATCCAAGCCTTTTGCTACAGCCCTTGCACATAGTTGATTGATATGACCTTCTGCTAAACTATCGGGATGTTTATCATCGCTGCAAAGCATTATTTCATTGGGAAATTCATCAATCAATTCATACAAGGCTTCAAAGTTTTTCGCTGCACTTCCTTCTCTTATTAAAATTTTCATTCCATACTTCAACTTATCCAATGCTTCTTCTTTTGTAAAACATTCGTGATCGGTACTTGGCCCGGCGTCAATATACCTCCTCGCCTCCTCACCCCTCAACCCCGGAGCATGCCCATCAATCGGTTTGCCAAGTTCAAGTGCATACTTTATTTTATTGAGCACTTCTTCATCACCTTGCAGCACACCGGGATAGTTCATCATCTCACTCAAATAATAAATCTCATCTTTCTGAAGCAATTTTTTTACATCTTCTGCATCAAGTGCTGCGCCTGCCGTTTCAAAAATTGTGGCTGGCACACAACTGGGCGCACCAAAATAAAAATGAAAGGGAACGGTTTTTCCATTTTCAATCATAAACTCTACGCCTTCCATTCCACACACATTGGCAATTTCATGCGGGTCGCTAACCGTTGCTACAGTTCCGTGTACCACAGCCAGCCTTGCGAACTCCGACGGAATTAACATGGAGCTTTCAATATGCACATGGGCATCAATAAAGCCGGGGAGAATGAAACCGTTGGCGGTTGGCAGTATTTTGTTATCTGAAAGACGGTTGATGGATTTAATTTTACCTGCTTCCACTACCACTTCACCCCAAAATATCTCCTTCTGTAAAATGTTTACGATGTTTCCTGCAACTGAAAACGAACCTTCAACGTCCATACTTGTTTATTTAAATTGATTGCTCAAGATAAAGGATAGATGGAATATACAATTGCACACAAGTACTTAATTTTAAACTCTAATTTTTAAATCATGAAAAAAATTGTTTTTGTTTTTGTCCTGCTGTTTTCAATAACATCAATAATGGCACAAACTGCCGACGACATCATTAATAAATACATCGAAGCAATGGGGGGCAAAGAAAAGCTCAACTCCATTAATAGTATTTATATGGAAGGTACAAGTGTAATGCAGAACGGTGCGGAGATTACTCAAAAAACATGGAAGGTAAATGGCAAATTATACCGCACTGAAATTTCAAGCGCCATGTTTAATATGGCTACTGTGGTTACAGATAAGGAAGGCTGGCGCCAAAACCCACGCAATGGCGGAGCTTTTGAACCTATTACAGCCGAAATGGTAACAAATATGCAACCGCAAATGGATTGTGCCGGATCGTTTGTTGATTATGCTGCCAAAGGCCATAAAGCAGAACTGCTGGGTAAAGAAGATGTAGAAGGCGTTTCCTGCTACAAAATAAAACTCACATACAGTAATGGAAAAGACGCTACGTATTTTTTTGATGCGGCTACATATTATATCATTCGTATGAGCAGTAAAGGCGGTGGGGGATTTGGTGGAGGAGGTGGCGGCAGAGGCCCAGCCGGAGCTGGCGGTGGTGCAGATCAGGAACGGAGTATTGATTTTTCTGATTATAAAAAAACAGACGATGGGTATGTCTTTCCGTTTAAAATGACCCCGTTGGGTATGGGTGGCGGCGTATACTACGAAAAGATAGAGGTAAATAAGCCAGTTGACCCTAAAGCATTTAAACCGGAACTTTTATAAATCCTGTGTGTAACAATTTCAATTAAGTTTCTACTAATATTTAAAATCACCAAAAACAATCAAACGATTTACCGTAACATTGCGGTTTCAATTTAAAAAAATTTAAAAAAATACAAATGAAAAGATTCAAATTGGTTTCTCTGTTTATTGCAGCAACTTTCAGTTTTGCAACTGTAAAAGCGCAAACAGCAGATGAAATAGTAACCAAACATCTGGAAGCTATGGGCGGTATTGAAAAGCTAAAAACAATCAATACAGTAGTAATGGATGGCAGTTTAAACCTGATGGGTAATGATGTGCCCTTAAAAGTTTACCTGAAACATAATTTTGCTTTTCGTCAGGAAATTGAATTTATGGGTATGAAAAACTATTTCTTGTTTAGAACAGATAGTGCATGGACATTTATTCCTGCACAAGGCCAGCAAAAGCCAGAACCCTTACCAGAAGATGCAGTAAAAAAAGCGATCAATACTTTAGATGCTCAAGGCGAGCTAGTAGATTATAAAGCAAAAGGCCATAGCATTGAACTCTTAGGTAAAGAAGATGTGGAAGGAACTGAGTGTTATAAAATTAAAGTGAAATATAAGAATGGAGAAGAAGCAACACTTTTTATTGATGCAAAAACATTTTACTTAGTGCAGAAATTTGAAAAAGCAAATGTAAATGGTCAGGAAACGGAAGCCACTACAAAATATTCAAACTATACCAAGCATAGCAGCGGTATTATGTTTGCTATGACAATGGAAGGTGGAGCCTTACCAGGTGCTATTAACATTACAAAAATTGATGTGAATAGCGCTATTGATGAATCATTGTTTAAGCCAGGTAACTAATTGATAAGTTTTTTTTGTAAACCCCGACTTGTCTTGTCGGGGTTTTTCATTCAATTAAAAAAATAAATATGAGAAAGATATTGATTGCTTCAACCCTATTCATTAGTGCAAATCTTACTGCACAAACTATTAACTCGGCCACATTCGGAATGATGGAAGCAAGACAGATTGGCCCTGCAACCATGAGTGGAAGAATCACCGATATACAAGGTGTAAATAATGACGGAGGTAAAATTATTTATATAGCCACCGCTGGTGGTGGTATTTGGAAAAGTTCCAATGCCGGAGCATCGTTTAAACCCATTTTTGATAAATACACACAGTCTATCGGTTCTATTGCCATTGATCAAAAAAATCCAAAAACGATTTATGCAGGTACTGGTGAAAGCAATATGCGTAACTCTGTTTCTATTGGAGATGGTATGTACAAATCAACTGATGCAGGAGAGAATTGGACTAAGATTGGATTAGATAGTACCGAACATATTTCTAAAGTAATGGTAGATCCTGCCAATTCAAATATTATTTATGTGGCAGCTCCCGGTCCATTGTGGAGCGATAGTAAACACAGAGGATTGTACAAATCTATTGATGCAGGAAAAACTTGGGAACTAAGTTTATACATCAGCGAAAAAGCAGGCGTTGCTGATTTAGAAATTGACCCTACCAATTCAAATATTTTATATGCTACATCTTGGGAATTTAGAAGATTACCTTATGCATTTAGCAGCGGTGGCACAGGAAGTGGCTTTTATAAAAGTACAGATGCTGGTAAAACGTGGAAAGAACTTAGTAATGGTTTGCCCAAGAAACCATTTGGAAGAGTAGCTATTGCTTTAGCACCTTCTGCTCCTCAAAATTTATTAGCCATTGTTGAAAGTGAAAATACAGGATTGTATATTTCTGCTGATGGCGGAGAAACATGGAAATCGCAAAGTGCAACTGAAAATATTCGCTCCCGTCCTTTTTATTTTTCTACTTTAGAAATTGATCCCAAGGATCCAAAGAGAGTGTATCGTCCTGCATTTAGTTTTTCATATTCAGTAGATGGCGGTTATTCGTTTGCTGATGCAAGCAATGAAGGCGGATGGGTGCATAGCGATCATCATGCATTATGGATTAACCCGAACAACACAAATATTTTATACCTCGGTACAGATGGTGGTGTATATTTCAGTTTAGACCGTGGTGTTACTTGGAAGTATTGCAACAACTTACCTGTGGGTCAGTTTTATCATGTAAGTGTAGATAAGCAGGAGCCGTACAGAATCTTTGGCGGTCTGCAGGATAACGGAAGCTGGTATGCACCAAGTGCCGCACCCGGTGGTATTTTAAATGGAGATTGGAAAGCAGTATTTGGTGGCGATGGTTTTTGGACACAGCCCGATCCTTTTGATGCAAACATTGTGTACGCCGAAGCTCAGGGTGGAACAATGGGCCGTGTAAATATTAAAAATGGAACTAATGTTTCCATTCAACCGCAACAAGCACCCGGCGATGAAAAACTCCGTTATAATTGGAACACTCCAATTGTAACAGGCGCAGCCAATAAAAAAAATCTATACACCGGTGCTCAGTATTTATACAAGAGTACAGACCGTGGAAGTAACTGGACGAAAATTTCTCCCGATCTTACTACCAATGATAAAAAGAAACAGGAACAGGAAAAGAGTGGAGGTATAAGTGCTGATGTTACAAGTGCAGAAAATCATTGTACCATTTTTACAATTGCAGAAAGTTCGTTAGATGAAAATATGATTTGGGTAGGAACCGATGATGGTAACTTACAACTTTCAAACGATGGGGGTAAAACATGGAGCAACTTAGCAGCGAATTATGCATTGGCCGGTATACCCAAGCAAACTTGGGTAAGCAGTATTGAACCATCTATGTTTAATAAAGATGTGGTGTATGTAACTTTTGACAACCACATGTATGGCGATCATAAAACTTATGCCGCCATGAGTGGCGACAGAGGCAAAACATGGAAAAAATTTGAAAGTAAAGAATTTACAGGCTTTGCACATAAACTCACAGAAGACATTGTAAATAAAAATTTATTATTCCTGGGTACAGAAATGGGATTGTTTGCAAGTGTTGATGGTGGAGCAGAATGGTTTCGCATGAAAAATAATATTCCCTGGTACGCATTGGTACGTGATATAAAAATTCAGGAACAAACCAATGATTTGGTTATTGCCACACATGGCCGCAGCATTATTGTGGTAGATGATATTTCTCCTATGCGGAATATTACTCCTGATGTGGCGGCACAGGATGTGGTGATGCTGAATAAAAAACCCATCACCTTAACTATGGGGAAATATGGAGGAAGCTTTCCCAATGCAAGTGGTGAATGGAATGGAGGCTTACCACCAAGCATTACACCTATGCAATATTATTTAAAAGACAGGCCAAATAATATTACCATGGAAGTATATGATAAAGATGGCAAGCTGTTGCAAAAATTAGCACCCACCAATCGTAAAGGGTATAATAAAGTATTTTGGAACCAACGCAGTATGCCGCCTAAAACTGCAAAAGGTGGTAATGCAATGGAATACGGTTCTTTTATAGCCCCACAGGTTTTACCGGGAGAGTATATTGTAAAAATTAAAGTGAATGGTAAAGAGTATACTCAAACTCTACAACTGGTACATGATGCAAGTAATAAAGATTTTATAATAGCAGATAGAGAATTGCAATACAAAACTTCTTTTGAACTACATGCCATGCATGAACGTTTGGCAAGGTTGGTTGACAGTATACTTACAACCCAATCATTACTAAAGAAAAATATTGACAGTACAAAGAATGCAAAGACAAAAACTTTGTTGCAGGGCTATTGGGATAAATTAGAAGAACTGCGTTTAACATTAGTGCCACCTATCATGAAAGGCACAGGTGATTTGAAACGTTTGCGAACTGATATTACAGAAGTTTATTCAAGAGTTGCCAATCAGGAAGCAAGACCAAGTAATTTACAATTGCAACGAGTGGAAGTATTAAAAGGTGAAATTGAAAAGGCAGAACAAAAAAATCAAGTACTCAAACAACAGTTTGAAAAAAAGGCCATGGATGCTATTAATAAAGAAATGCCAAAACGGCCTGATGTAAATGTGCCGGTGAAGAATTAAATGGCTTTATATTTTTGGTTGAAAGCCTCACAGATATTTTGTCTGTGAGGCTTTCAAATTATGATTTCTTCCTCTTCAAATCCAAATAGTCTAAAAAGTAAATTACTTTCAATGAAATATTATTGTTCTGTTCTGCATCTATCGTATTACCAAAGTTTTTAAAGTAATCCCGTTCAATTATATCTCCAAAAGTGAAAATAGAATTTTTCCAAACGATGTTTAAAAAGCTTCCTGGTGCAAACTGCCAGGTGTACACCATATCAATATTGAAAAAATTTACATTACGGTTCATATTCGTAGTGAACGTGTTGTTTGAAACAAGTGAGCCATTTTTTTGCAATGTAAAAAACTCTTTGTTATCTACTATACTTGAATAATGGCGCATACGGTATGTAAGCCCCATTCTATTAGTAAAATTATATTTTGCACTTAAAATATTTTCAATAGTGTTTATTTTACGGCGTGCAAAAATTACATTGTTATTATCAATAGTTGTATAACCAATATTATTAAATCTTGGCATATAGCCCAGGCGATGGGTAAAGGATAGTTTGCTGTTAACACGGTATGTTTGACCAACAGTGGCATCTATAGCATGTGCACCATAAAAATTAATGATGCGTCTTGTAAACGTTTCTGTATAGAAGGAATATTTTTTTGCCTGATTACTGTTTATCCAGCCACCAATGGCAACACTTGCGTTGCGTGTAAAATAATAACCTGTTTTTCTTGGTTCGTAAAAATCATTTTGTTTGGAATTGAAGCCGGTATAGACGCCAAACCACCAAAGCTTTTTAGATTGTACTTCAAAATTAAAATTAAGACTGCCATTCTGAAACGTTTCACTTATTCCTTCAATAGGTGTAAACAGTTTACTCACTCTTCCATTAATATTTATAAAAATTCTGTTGTACCAGTCTTTTGGTTGCAGCCATTTGTAACCAACCCAAAATCCATGATCTAAAAAATTGTTATTGGTAAAATAGCCAAGATCACGGTGCGTATATTTTGTATCTGTTAACTCCTGCCATAAATTAAAATTAAAGCGGCCGCTGGTTTTTCCAAAGTTTAGCTGATGGCTGTAACCTCTTTCTGTTTTATTATCGGCTGCATATCCAATGAGTTGACTCAGGGCTAATTTTCCATTTACATTCCAGGTGTTTTTCTTGTCATTCAAATTAAAAAGTCCGGCAGTTACGTTAGCATCATAATCATTGCCACTTCGTAAAACGTTTGTGTTAATGAGTGAAATACTGGAATTATTTTTTAATGTTTGATCTAATACAAAAATGTTATAATTGGTTAGCGGATCTGTTTCAATTTTTCGTTGCTCTTTCGTGTTTGTATTTTCTACAGTTGCATATTGTGTTTTTGTAATTGCATTTAACAAGCCAATACCCAATCCTTTTTGTGTGCGACCGGAAATTTTTGATGCATTAATAAGTTTTGATTCACCAGGATTTTTTAAAATGGTTTCATTTGCATGCAGTGAGCCGGATACATCATACAAATGAATGGGCTGGCCTCCAATTCTTCTGGAGTAAAATAAATTTCCTTTGCTGAAGAGTTCTGTGCCTTCTGTAAAAAAACTTCTGTTTTCATTAAAGCGAACTTCAAAGGGAGTAAGGTTGAGTACCTGATTATCACTCTGCACCTGCCCAAAATCCGGTATCAAAGTAGCATCTAGTGTAAATGCCTGGTTAATGCCATACTTTACATCCAAACCGCCATTCACCTGACTTGTAAAATTTTTTGTGCCTTGCTGGTTTGCAGGAAAATGATTGGCATATACAGAAAAATATGGTGAAAACTGTAAGCGAATGGGTGGTTTAATTTTTGTAATACCCGTCCAGTATCCTTCCTGCGTTAAAAAACCATTTACATTAGGATCAACAGGATTCCACATATATTGCTGACCGGTTTTTTGCCTGCGTCTTGTAATATTCAATCCCCAGTCCTGTACATCTTTACTTCCAAAACGGATAGCTCCATAAGGAATAAACATTTCAAAACTCCATCCATTCTCATGTATTACGGTGGCACTTTGCCAAACTGCGTTCCAGCTAAAATCTTCACTGTTACCGTTTGTATTAGGCGATTGTTTTGCATCCATTTGTTCATTAAGCGGGGTAACAAAATATTCAAAGCCGTTTAGGTTGTCTTTATAAGTGTCAAAAATAATTCCAATAAAATCGTTATTGCCAAAACCGTCTCTTCCTCTTAGTTCTGATGCAATGCTGTCTTTAGTTCGTTCATATAAAAAACCTCCAATATAAATACCTTCATTACTGTACATCATGTGTACAACCGTTTTGGTTTCCTGCTGTTCTTTTGCTCCTGCATTGGGCCTGAACTCAGTAAACTCTGTTGCAATACTTGCATCAGCCCAGGCAGAATCGGTTAATATACCATCAATCTTTATCTGGCCATTTGTTCTCTTGGCTGATAATGTTTTAGGAGCTGCTTTTTCTGTAAGCTTAGGTTGTGTTTTTACTGAGGTTTGCGCTGAAGTAAAAACTGCTGCGCTAATTGAAATGATAAAAAGCGTTAGTTGTTTCATTTAAAAAATAATGATAAGGTTATAATGGTATAAGGTCTTAGTAAAAATAGAAATGTTGCATACCAAGTTTTAAAAAGTTCTATAAGTGGAAAGAGATAACTAGAGGGTGAACATTAAAATTTAATTATGGAACTTAATGCACTGATGAAAGGCGAATAAAGAGGATAGAACGTAAAAATATTTTTTCAAGAATGATGCCGATGTATGAATGGAAATTGATAAATGAAATATAAAGTGTGTAAATGGCATTAACAAAATTCCTGTATGGAAAAAGTGTTTTTTTAAAACTTTGAATTTTATTAGCTGCTACAATGCTCTTCAGCCCTCCAAAACACCCATTCATAAAAAATGAGTGGTTATTAGTAGTGTTGAACGGCTTCCTTTCGTACATTCCCATTCCAAAATAAAATCAATCATGAGAAAAGTATCATTGCTTGCGTGCATATTCTTTTTTGCACTACAAACTTTTGCGCAGAAAAAAAATCAATCGGCCACTACTGTTCCTCCTTCAAATGAAGAGCAGTTGTATGCTAAACTCAAGTATCGTTCTATTGGTCCGTATCGTGGCGGAAGAAGTGCTGCTGTTACCGGCAGCTATAAAAACAAAACTACTTTCTACATGGGTAGCACAGGTGGAGGTGTTTGGAAAACTACCGATGGCGGTAACAATTGGAAAAATATTTCTGATAAATATTTTGGCTCCTCCATTGGGGCAGTAGCTGTAGCACAAAGTGATGAAAGTGTAGTGTATGCAGGTGAAGGAGAAAATACCATGCGTGGTAATGTAAGTGAAGGCCTTGGTGGAATGTGGCGTAGTGAGGATGGTGGGCGAAGCTGGAAAAATATTGGATTGAAAGATGCACGCCATATTATTCGTATTGTAATTCATCCAAAAAATGCAGATGTAGTTTGGGTGGCAGCAATGGGTCATTTGTTTGGACCCAATGAAGAGCGTGGTGTTTATAAAACAATAGATGGTGGTAAAACATGGAAACGTACTTTGTTTGTAAACAATCAAACCGGTGCATCAGATTTAGTAATGGAGCCGGGCAATCCATCAACCATGTATGCAGGTATGTGGCGTTTAATTCGCACACCTTATAGTTTAGAAAGTGGTGGTGACGGAAGTGGTTTGTATAAAAGTACTGATGGTGGCGAAACATGGAGCAACGTATCAGCAAAAAAAGGATTACCAAAAGGAACCTGGGGAATTGTAGGTGTAGCTTTTGCACCAAGTAATCCTGAACGCATTTATACCATCATTGAAAATGCAAATGGTGGATTGTACCGTAGTGATGATGCAGGAGAAACATGGAGCCTGCAAAGCAGCGATAACAATATTCGCCAGCGTGCATGGTACTATACCAAAGTATTTGTTGATCCAAAAAATCAAGATGTAGTGTACTGCCCCAATGTAAATTTTATGCGAAGCCGTGATGGTGGTAAAACATTTCAATCATCAAGAACTCCGCATGGCGATCATCATGATTTATGGATTGATCCTGAAGATGGAAACAGAATGATTGTAGCAGATGATGGTGGCGCACAAGTAAGTTTTGATGGTGCAAATAATTGGAGTACGTATATGAATCAGCCCACGGCACAGTTTTACCGTGTTAGTACAGATAATAGTTTTCCTTATAGAATATTAGTAGCACAGCAGGATAACTCAACTCTCAGAATTAAAAGCAGAACAACCGGTGCAGGTATTACAGAACAGGATTGGGAAACCACTGCGGGTAGTGAAAGTGGTTATGTAGTTGCTGATCCTAACAATCCTGATATTGTATATGGTGGTAACTATGGTGGTTATCTTTCACGTCTCGATCATCGTACTGGAGAAAACAGAGCCATTAGTGTGTGGCCTGATAATCCAATGGGTGCAGGTGCTGATGTTCAGAAATACCGCTTTCAATGGAACTTCCCTATTTTCTTTTCACCACATAATCCAAAAAAATTATACTGTGCAGGTAATGCATTGTTTGCTACAGAAGATGAAGGACAAACATGGACTGCTTTAAGTGGCGACCTCACAACCAATGATAAGAGCAAACAAAAATCGAGTGGCGGTCCTATAACACAAGACAATACAAGTGTAGAATATTACTGCACCATTTTCACCGGCACTGAAAGTTTTTTAGAAAAAGATTTGTTGTGGACGGGTAGTGATGATGGTTTAATAAACCTGAGTAAAGATGGTGGCAAAACTTGGGAGAATGTTACACCTGCAAACGCACCAAAATTTATGATGTGGAATTGTGTAGATGTTGATCCGTTTAAAAAAGGTGCTGCTTATTTTGTGGGTACCAGATATAAGTTGGATGATTACACTCCTTACATCTACAAAACAGAAGACTATGGTAAAACATGGAAGCTGATTACCAATGGAATTAACAACATGCATTTTACAAGAGCTATGCGTGCTGATCATATGCGGGCTGGTTTGTTATATGCAGGTACAGAGTTTGGTATGTATATAAGTTTTGATGATGGTGCTAACTGGAAAAGTTTTCAACTCAACATGCCTGTTGTTCCTATAACTGATATGACCATTAAAGAAAATGATTTGATTGTAGCTACACAGGGCAGAAGTCTTTATGTGCTTGATGATTTAAGTGTAGTGCAACAATCAAAAGGAGAAGTAGCAAATAAAAACCTGCATGTATTTGATGCAAATCCATCATGGCGTATGCAATCAAATCCCTTCTCCCGTTTCTTTGGCGCACCACGAAATATAGGTGCTAACCCGCCATCAGGTGCAGTAATTAACTTTTTTGCGAAAGAGGTAACAGATAGTACCAAAGCATCTGTTACAATAATGGATAAAAATAAAAAGACCATCAAAACTTTTGCAACAGACGCCAAAGAAAATAAATTTGAACTGAGCAAAGGGTTGAATCAATTTGTGTGGGACCTGCAATATCCTCCTGCCGAACCAAGTGAAGGAATGATTTTATGGAATGGTGCACCGGGTACTATTACCGCAGCACCGGGAACTTATTTTGCAAAAATAAAAGTGGGTACTGATTCTACAGAAACTTCTTTCACCGTAAAAGCAACGCCTAACTATAAAACTACTCAAGCTGAGTATGAGGAGCAGTTTGCATTTTTACAAGCAGTTCAAAATAAATTTAATGAAGTACAAAAAGGGATAAAAGATATAAGAACATTGCGTACACAAATGAATGAGTTTGTTGCAAGACAAGGTAAAGATTGCCCCAAGGAAATTAAAGACATGTCAACATCCATCAACAAAGAGTTAACAGCTATTGAAGAAACCCTGTATCAAACAAAATCAAAGAGCGGACAGGATCCATTAAACTTTCCCATCCGCATCAATGATAAATTAAGTGGTGTGTTTGATGTGGCTAACAGCGGCATCAATGCACCTAGCAAACAATCAAAAGATGTATTTACCGATTTAAGCAGTCAGGCAGATGTGCAATTAAATAAACTGAAAAAGATTATTGCAGAAGATGTACCCAGGTTTAATCAGTTGATCAGAGATAAGAGTTTGCCGGTAATAGGAGTGAAATAAAGATGCTGTGTTTATAGCATAAAAAGCGGGGAGATTTGCTCCCCGCTTTTTTATTGGCTAGGTAGTTTTGCTTTTTTTAAATTAAATGATTTATAACAATTTTTAAGTTGAACCCCCGTAAACTTCCCTGTGGGGAAGCCTGCCCTCTTACAAACGGGAGCTAAAAAAAGAAGCCGGGCTTTTTTTTAGTAACAGTTATAAAAATTGGCATTGTATAGAATCAAGATTTTTATTTGAAATGCAGATATATCTGTGAGATACAATAAACTTCCCTGTCGGGAAGACGATATGTATAAACCTCAGGAAAAAAATTGAAGAAAAGGGGGCGAAAATTGCGGCTCAGCGGACACGGCTTGGCGATGTGGCGGTATTT
>JANNRE010000020.1:0-198219 GCA_031401115.1 Chitinophagaceae bacterium | reverse complement strand
CTTCAAACACGGGTCGGAATAGTCGCCTGCGTCAGCTGACGGGCTGCACACCACATCCAGCGATTCCAGCGCGGGTGTTCCATGGCGGTTGACGATTCGAGCCGTGGGCAATTGGAGCGAGTCGGTCCGCGCAAGTGCGGACGCGCTTCGACTCGTCACGCGCTTCAAATCGTCGGGCAAAGTGGCGCTGAGCGGCGCCGACGCACCGACCTGACGCACGAAGACGATGCGTGACTCGAGACCCGCCGACGTCACGAAGGCGAGCGCTTTTCCCTCCGGAACGAACGTGTTTATCGCGAGCGAGTGATTCACCAGCCGTGGGTCGCTGCGCAGTTTCTGCGTCTCTGAATTCGCGACGCCTTGATCGTGCGTGATCGCAGCGTGAAGCGCTGAATCGCGCGTCGAGTCCACGTCGAGGAAGCGCCCGTTGCGCATCGAGAGCGCGACTTGAAAGTACACAGCAGTTTAACGGCCGCTATCATGTACTTGGCGGAATAATTTCACCACTTGATGGTGTAGGTCCGGATCAGTTACATATTGATCCTTTGCTGCACCGTATAAAAACAGATGAAGTGGAAGAGCTCATCTTTGCACTTAACCCAAATATACAGGGCGACACAACACTGTTTTACATCAGCAAAAAACTAAAAGAGTTGCCGATAAAAATTACCACCATTGCCCGTGGAATTGCATTTGGCGGCGAATTAGAATATGCCGATGAGATGACCCTTGCCCGTTCCATCCAAAACCGTCAGCCGGTTGGGAATTATATTGGTATGAAATAGAATACTGCCTGTTTAAACAGGCAATTTTTCAACTCTCTTTTTTACCTTTTGAATCAATCAATATACCCGTTCAGCAAGGGAACTGTTGTTTCACACAATCAAATAATACATTTGTTGTTCTATAGAGATACATTATGAAATTTTTGAAACGGATCCTCATTGTAATCTTATTATTCGCCATCGGTGCTTCTGCCTATACATGGTTTTTTATTTGGAACAAACCTCAGCTGAATGTAAAAAATGCTGATGCCGTGAAAACAGAAGCTGCTGATTTGTTTGCCGCTTACAGTACTAATGAAAAAGCCGCCAATACAAATTATATTGATAAGATTGTGGAAGTAAGTGGCGAAGCAGGAACGGTTTCAAAAAATGCAGAAGGTTTGGATGTGGTTTTCTTAAAATCAAACGATCCCATGTTTGGAATTATCTGTACAATGGAAGAAAAAAATACTCAAATTAAAGCTGGCGATAAGGTTACATTAAAAGGTATTTGCACCGGCTATTTAACAGATGTTGTTTTAATTCGATGCTATAAAACATATTAAATGAAGAAACTATTTTTATTCATTGTTCTTGTTACTGTATTACTAAATGCATGTAAGCATGAAACCTTAATACCAGGAGGTACGCCGCCTGAAGGTATAACACCACCCGCAGTGGGTGCTGCCACTATTTGTTTTGAAACCAATGTGCTGCCCATATTTGTAAGCAACTGTGCAAAAGTGGGTTGCCACAATTCTATAACTCAGGCCGATGGTTTGCGTTTTGATAACTATACAGAAATTATGAAATCTATTAAACCCAATAATGCATCAGACAGCAAGGCTTGGGAGGCAATCAATGAAACAAAGCCAGATAAAGTAATGCCTCAACCTCCTGCACTACCATTATCAAAAGCACAAAAAGATTCTGTTTATAAATGGATTGTACAGGGCGCACTCAATACAACCAATTGCAATACTGGCTGCGATACTACTTTTTTTACTTATAGTGGTGCTGTACTTCCTATTCTTCAGTCAAGCTGTATTGGTTGCCACAGCGGCTCATCCGCTTCTGCTAATTTAGATTTGAGTATGTATAACAATGTAAGAACAGTTGCTTTAAATGGAAAACTAAACAGCTCCATTACTCATGCAAGCGGTGCAGTGCCAATGCCGCTGGGTGGAAATAAATTACCCTCCTGCAAAATCACACAAATTCAAAAATGGATTAATGCGGGCGCATCAAATAATTAATACAAGTATGAAATATTTTGTCTTACTTCTTTTTATTGCAACATTTACTTCTTGTTATTACGACAAAGAAGAATTGCTGTATGGCACTATTCCCTGCGATACTGTAAATGTTAAATATAGCGTACAAATAATAAACACATTACAGGCAAGTTGTTACACCTGCCACGGAGGTAGTGCCGCATCTGGCGGGGGAGTTCAACTTGGGGATTATGCTAGTTTAAAAAAAGTGTCCGATAATGGCAGCCTTTTAAATGCAATAACTAGATCAGTTAATACGATGCCAAAAGGAGGAGCAAAACTTCCTGACTGTAAAATTGCAGAAATAAGAGCCTGGATTCAAAAAGGAGCACCCAATAATTAATATTTACAATACAAAATACATACATGAAAAAAATCGTTTTTATTTTCTCCATCATTGCTATCAGTACTATTTCTTTTGCACAGGATATGCATTTAACACGCAATGGAAAAATTACTTTCTTTTCACATACCAGTTTAGAAGATATTGAAGCAGCTAATAACGAAGTGGTAAGTACCATCAATACAAAAACAGGTGCTATGCAATTTCTGGTATTAATAAAAAGTTTTCAATTTAAGAAAGCAGCTATGCAACAGCACTTTAACAGTAAAGATTATATGGGATCAGATGAATTTCCAAAATCAGATTTGAAAGGAACAATTAAAGATCTGAGCAAAGTTAATTTTACAAAAGACGGTACGTATCCAGTAGTTGTTGAAGGATCACTTACCATGCATGGAGTAACCAATAAAATATCTGCACCCGGTACTATTACGGTAAAAGGAGGAAAGCTAAGTGCTACTGCAAAGTTTCCGGTAAAACTCGCAGATTATAAAATAACTGTGCCTTCATTTTCAGCAACTAAAATTGCTGAACTAATAGATGTAACTGTAAGTTGTTCCTACGAGCCTTATACAAAATAATTGCTTTTTACTACTTAACTGTTTTATATGACAACCAAACTACTCTGCTGCATTTTTTTTCTTTGTGGTTCTTTTTTTGCAAAAGCCCAAGATGTTGACTTAGATAAAATGCTGGAAGACGAACAAAAGAAAGATGAAAAAAATAAAACACATTTTACTGAAGCAACGTTTAAAACTACAAGGTTAATTCATGGCCATTCAATAGAAAACACTGGAGCTGGAATTCTTGATTTAAAAATTTCGCATCGCTTTGGTCAGTTAAACGGTGGCTTGTATGAATTTTTTGGGTTAGATAATGCCAGTATGCGTTGGGGTTTTGATTATGGCATTACTCCTAAACTTACAGCAGGTTTTGGAAGAAGTACTTATCAAAAACAATATGATGTATTTGTTAAATACAAATTGCTTAGGCAATCAACAGGCAAAACAAACATGCCGATAAGTGTAAGTGTTATGGGTAGTGCTATGGTGAATACATTAAAATTTACTGATCCCACCCGTACCAATTACTTCAGTTCCCGACTGTATTATGCCTATCAATTAATTGCAGCAAGAAAATTTTCTGAAAATACATCTATTCAAATTATGCCTACTGTAGTGCATTATAATTTAGTGCCGCTAGCAACTGACCCCAATGATGTAATTGCCATTGGTATTGGAGGCCGGCAAAAAATTAGCAAAAGGGTAAGTATTAATGCTGAATACTACTATCAGCTTCCAGAAGCGAAATTAAGCGGTACTACCAATTCCTTATCTATTGGTTTTGATATTGAAACTGGTGGGCATGTGTTTCAACTGCATTTTACAAATTCACCTGGTATGACAGAACGGACTTTTGTTTCAGAAACCTATGGAGATTGGGGCAAGGGCGATATACTCTTTGGCTTTAATGTATCCCGTGTATTTTCTTTAAAAAAAAGAAAGTAATATTTTTCATGTGAGAAGCATTTGCTGAAGTAACTTAACACATCAATAAGTGCATTATGAAATTTTTACCATCGTTGCTTCTTAGTTTTTTTTTGATGGCAGGTAGTGAGCAATCAAAAATTTATACAACTAATACAGGGCAGATGCGTTTCCGTTCCGAAGCTCCTTTGGAATTAATTAATGCATCAAGCAAAGAACTGAAGGGGGCAATTGATGCAAGTAAAAAGACATTTGCGTTTCGTATAAGAATCAGCTCGTTTGAAGGTTTTAACAGCCCCCTCCAAAAAGAGCATTTTAATGAAAACTATATGGAATCAGTAAAAATTCCGGAGGCAACATTTGCCGGAAAAATTATTGAAGATCTGGACTTTTCAAAAACCGGCACTTATGCTATCCGTGCAAAAGGAATGTTAACCATACATGGAGTGGAGCAGGAACGGATTATAAGAAGTGATATGGAGATTGGTAACGGATTCATTAAAATCAAGTCGTCGTTTATTGTATTATTATCAGATCATAATATTCCCATTCCCCGTGTGGTTAAAGAAAAATTAGCCAATGAAATAAAAGTGGAACTGACTGCAGAATTGATACAAAAATAAAATGCGCTTAACTTTCCTACATACAATTTTCTTTTCATTTCTTTTGCTGCAACAAACCCAAGCATTAAAAGCGCAGGGAATTGTTGATTACAAAAAAGTTTTGGCAGAAGGCTTACTGCCCGGAAAAGCAAGTGTGATGTTACTTTCTAAAAAAGGATTTTTTTATTTGGCTACAAGTAAAGGCCTTTTTCTTTTTAACGGAATTACACTCCAGCCTTTCAATGCAATTGATTCTGCTGAAAAAAACATTACTGCACTTTACGAAAATAAAGAAGGGCAGCTGTGGATAGGTTGCAGCAATGGAAGTTTATACAAACTTCAATCTAATAAACTGGTTGCCTGGAAACCTGCAGAAGAGCTGGGTAAAAAATCTATCAGCGGCTTTGCAGAAGACGAAGCAGGGAATATTTGGTTTGCAACAAAAGGCGAAGGGCTGTACATACTCCATCAAAATAAATTGTACAATATCAATACGGATGACGGGCTGAGTGATAACTATGTGTACGATCTTCAGTTTATCAACAACCAGATAGTAGCTGCTACAGATAACGGAATCAGCATCTGTAATTTTGTTCAGCAAAAGAAATCTGTAAAGAACCTCTCTGCTGCTAATGGACTTACTGATAACATTGTTCAAACCTTTGCACCCGATTCAAAAAATAAAAATATCCTGTGGCTTGGTTTTCAGAATGGTGGTGTGGGCCTGTTAAATTTTAAAGGGCAGCAAAGTGAAACCATTTATACAAGCCCGAAGGGATCACCGATCAATAAAATTTTCTCCGGAGATAAGGAATTATGGCTGGCTACAGATGATGGGCTGGCCATAATAAACAGTACAGCATATACCGAACTGCTGACAGAGCCAATCACCAGTCTTTCCGGGTTGTATGCAGATAACGAAGCCAATATTTGGCTGCTTGGCTCAGCAGCTCTCTATAAAACCAAGGGCGAGCAATTACGATTGGTTTTACTACTAACAGATGAAGAAAATAATCAAGTTCATGATTTGCTGGTTGATGCAAACGAAAATTACTGGATCACATCAAAAGCAGGGGTTCTTTGCTTTTCAAAAAAAGCAGGCAATCACTTTAACAGAACTTACTTCCCGCTTCGAGTTAAAAAAAATTCAGATATTATTTGTCTGTATCAAGATGTCAATGGAATTATTTGGGTGGGAACAATGGGTGATGGCATTTATTTAATTGATCCGCTTAAAAAAACAATAAAGCAAATTACAGATGTGCCTAACTTAAAAAATGCAAGCATCCTTTCTATTACGGGTACAAAAACTAATGTTTGGATAACAGCATTGGAAGGCGTTTGGAAAAGCCCCGTTTCCGGCTCCTCAGGAAAAAAAAATTATACATTTAATAATATTAATATAGCTCAGGCAATCGGCTCCACCTATATATATTATGTACTTGAAGATTCAAAAAACCGGGTATGGTTTGCTACTGATGGTAAAGGCATTACTGTACTGGAAAACGGAGCATTCAATACATTTAAGGAAAATGATGGTGTAGCGGCCAAAGTCATTTACTCGGTTCTGGAAGACAGGAATGGAAATATCTGGTTTAATACATTAAACAACGGTATTTATAAATACAACGGAAGCACATTTAAACATTTCGGCATAACTACAGGATTGCCCGATTTAAATATTTCGGCATTGGCACTAACCAATAAAGAATCAGTTTTTTGCAGCACACAAAAAGAAAATTTTTTAATTGATATAACTACTGGTCGTATTACCCTGCTAGGAGCTGCTAATTCAACGGGCAAGATGAATACAGATTTAAACAGTACTTTCAGCAATGGTAAAAATGTATTTTTTCATACTTCCAATGGAGTGTACGCATATCATTCACCTGAGTATAACAAAGTACAAAACCCTCAAACCCGAATTCTCAGCATGTCTTTGTTTCTAAAAGAACAGGATGAAACTGTGGCTAACAGGTTTGCTCATGATGAAAATAACCTCTCCTTTCATTTTGCAGGGTTTTATTTTTCCGATCCGGAAAAAGTAAACTATCAATACAAGCTGGAAGGTTATAGTAACAACTGGCAGGCAACAAAAGACGGGTTTGTAAATTTTCCGAAATTACCATCAGGAGGTTACACATTTAAAGTCCGCTCATCAGTTACAGGTAATTTTGAAGATGCCGATGAAGCTGCTTACATTTTTAACATACAAAAACCATTTTGGAGACAGTGGTGGTTTATTCTTTTAAGTATCACTTCTGTAACCGCCATCTTATTTTATATTATTAAAGCCAGGGAGAAAGAAGTAAAAAAAATGCAGCAATTGCAAACCGAAAAATTACAATCACAATACGAAACATTAAAGAACCAGGTAAATCCCCATTTTCTGTTTAACAGTTTTAATACCCTTCTTTCTGTAATTGATGAGGACCCAAAAAAGGCGAGCGACTATGTAGAACACCTGAGCGATTTTTACCGAAGCATTGTAAACCTCCGAGAAAAAGATATTATATCGCTGGGCGATGAATTAAAAATCATTGAACATTACTTTTTTATTCAGAAAAAAAGATTTGGCAATGCACTGCATTTTGTAAACCCCATTACTGAGGAGCAAAAGCTGGGCTTTGCAATGCCGCCCCTCTGTTTGCAATTGCTGGCGGAAAATGCAATTAAGCACAATATTGTATCAAAAGAAAAGCCATTAACACTTTCACTTTCTATACATGATAACTGGCTGGTTGTTCAAAACAATATCAACGAAAAACAAACTATCGAAAAAGGTGAAGGGCTGGGACTGCAAAATATTAAAAACAGATTTTTATTAATTGCAGAAAAAGAAGTGCTGATAGCAAAAACACATGATACGTTTATTGTAAAACTTCCCTTAATAAAATTATTATGATTCAACTTTTAATGCTTGAAGATGAAGATCCGGCTGCAAAACGACTTCAAAAGTTTTTAAAAGAAATGGATGAGCCGGTAGAAGTGGCAGCCGTTTTAGAAAGCATCAGCAAAGCAAAAGAATGGTTACAGCAAAACAAAGAGCCAGATTTAATGCTCGTAGATATTCATTTGGCCGATGGTAACAGTCTGGAACTTTTTAAACAGGCAGAAATAAATTGTCCCGTAATTTTTATAACAGCTTATAATGAATATGCATTACAGGCATTTAAACTTAACAGTATTGATTATTTGCTAAAACCTGTAAAAAAAGAAGAACTCTATAATGCTATTACTAAATTTAAAAAGCAAAAGGCAAAAGAGCAATCGCCTGTTAATTATTCAAAGCTCTTAGAAGCCATGCAGCAGCCTGCGGTAGAAAAATACAGGGAGCGTTTCATTATTCGCTATGGTGAGCATATTAAAACCATTGAAACAAAAGATGCCGCTTATTTTTACACAGAAGCGAGGGCAAATTTTTTAGTTACTACCGATGCCAGACGTTATGTGGTTGATTTTAATTTAGATCAATTAGACAGTATGCTTAACCCGGCTATGTATTTCCGTATCAACAGGCAGTTTATTATTTCTTTACAATCCATTGAAGAAATGACTGCCTGGACAAAAGCAAGGGTGCTAATTAAATTAAAACCGGCCAGCAAACATGAAACTATTGTAAGTACTGAGCGTGCAGCAGATTTTAAAAAATGGCTGGGTGGTGAATAATTCTTTTTTAAACAATAAATCTTCCCGCTTAGTTGTTTTATTAGTACAATCATTTTAAAAAACTGAACTTTGCGTATGTAAATTTTATGTTATGAAATACTTCTTCATTCTCCTTAGCAGCAGCTTTATTTTTTTAAGCTGCACAACAAAAAAAAACGTTACACCCACTCCAGGCATTGACCTCAAACAAGGAACCTGGCGCATTAGTTACTACTGGGATCAGAAAGATGAAACAAGTAATTTCACACCTTATACGCTCATGTTTACTGATGGTGGTGTGTTGATGGCGCACAAAGGCACTACATTGTACACCGGTACATGGAGTGAAACCAGCACAAAAATCATTATTAATTTTACTGATCCAGTATTGTCTGAGTTAAACAACGATTGGCTGGTTACCGAAAAAACAAATACCAGTATTAAACTCAAAGAGGACAACCCGGCGCAAGATGATCAGTTACATCTTTTAAAAAATTAGATCCCCATTGCTTTTATAAAAAATCCGTGCCCCTTGTTGGTGCGGATTTTTCGTTTACATTTGCAGAGTATTTGGCAGATTTGTTTATTGTTCGGCCGCAACGGAACTAATAAACGTTAAAAAACTCCCACACAGGTTTTTCAATCGTTTATAGTTCAAAAAATGAAATGCAGCACGCCGATTTATTGGCGGTACGTTCAGTAATTTTATTCGCCATTGTTTAACACTCCGCTTAGTGCCTTTGTGTCTTTGTGGCAAATTTTTTTATGAGCAATATCAAAAAAGAACTTCAAAAAAGAATCCTCATCATTGACGGTGCCATGGGCACTATGATTCAGCGTCATAAACTTACAGAAGCAGATTACCGTGGCGAAAGATTTAAAGACTGGCATATTGATGTAAAAGGCAATAATGATCTGCTTTGTTTAACACAACCTCAAATTATTATAGATATTCACAAGCAATATTTACAAGCAGGTGCAGATATTATTGAAACCAATACATTCAATAGTCAGGCAATATCATTAGCCGATTATGGAATGGAAAGTTTAGCTTATGAATTAAATGTAGCTGCGGCCAAATGTGCAAGAGATGCAGTTGCAGAGTCCGGCAAAACTGCATGGGTTGCAGGTGCCATCGGCCCCATGAGCAAAACCTTATCACTTTCGCCCGATGTAAATAATCCCGGCTACCGTGCTGTAACGTTCGATGAAGTGGCCACTGCGTATTATGAACAGGTAAAAGGATTGGTAGATGGTGATGTTGATTTATTATTAATTGAAACCATTTTTGATACGTTGAATGCAAAAGCAGCGATATATGCCATTAAAAAATATTTCAGCGATACAAAAAAACCAGAGCTTCCAATTTCTATTTCAGGAACAATTACCGATGCAAGCGGAAGAACATTAAGCGGACAAACACTCGAAGCATTTTATATTTCAGTAATGCATGCCAATCCATTAAGTGTAGGGTTAAACTGTGCATTGGGCGCAAAAGAAATGCGTTCTCATATTGAAGAGCTAAGCCAAATTTCTTCCTGCTATGTTTCAGCTTATCCAAATGCAGGTTTACCCAATGCAATGGGAGAGTATGATGAAGAACCTGCTGATACAGGACACTTTTTAGAAGAATGGGCAAAAGAAGGTTGGGTAAATATTGTGGGCGGATGTTGCGGTACAACACCAGATCATATTAAACATATAACAGAATATGTAAAAAATTTAAAGCCGAGAGAATTGCCCGTGGTTGAAGAAGTTTTCTAACCACAAAGTTCACAAAGGAGTACACAAAGAACACAATGATATCTGAAAATGAAATATCTAAGATTGTTTTTGAAGCAGGGCTCAAAGTTCACAAGGCTTTAGGTGTCGGCCTATTAGAAAGCGCTTACGAAGAATGTTTGTGTTATGAGTTAAGTAAAACCGGGTTGTTAATTGAAAAGCAAAAAGGTTTGCCCCTTATTTATGAAGAGGTTAAAATGGAAGTTGTATATAGAGCAGATATAATTATAGAAAATAAATTTATAGTTGAAGTAAAATCAGTTGAAGCTTTAAATGATGTTCATCTGGCACAGGTATTAACTTATTTAAAGCTGGCAAATTGCAAGCTAGGATTTTTGATAAATTTTAATGTTTTACTTTTTAAAGACGGGGTAAAAAGAGTTATTAACGGTTCTTTGTGAACTTAGAATAAATCTTAGTGCCCTTTGTGGTTAACAAAATGAGTACAATCAAACCATATTCAAGATTCAGCGGACTGGAACCTTTAATCGTTCGGCCCGAAACAAACTTTATAAACGTTGGTGAGCGCACCAATGTAACAGGCAGTAAAAAATTTGCACGCCTCATCAAAGAAAATAAATATGAAGAGGCGTTGAGTGTTGCACGCCAGCAGGTAGAAAGCGGCGCACAAATCATTGATGTAAATATGGATGATGCATTACTTGAAGGTGTGGAAGCCATGACAACATTCATCAACCTGATGCAAAGCGAACCTGACATTGCAAAAATTCCGGTGATGATTGATTCATCAAAATTTGAAATTATAGTAGCCGGATTAAAATGTGTACAAGGCAAATGTATTGTCAATTCCATCTCCATGAAAGAAGGAGAAGAAAAATTTATTGCACAGGCTCAGATTTGTAAAATGTTTGGTGCATCAGTAGTAGTAATGGCTTTTGATGAAAAAGGACAAGCCGATACCAAACAACGGAAGGTAGAAATTTGTCACCGTGCGTATAAAATTCTTACTGAGCAGGTGGGCTTTGATCCGCAGGATATCATTTTTGATCCCAACATTTTTGCAGTTGCAACAGGTTTGGAAGAACACAATAATTACGGCGTTGATTTTATTGAAGCTACCAAAGAAATCAAACAACTGATGCCACTTACAAAAATCAGTGGTGGTGTAAGTAACTTATCTTTTTCATTTCGAGGTAATGAGCATGTGCGTGAAGCAATGCATAGTGTTTTTTTGTACTATGCCATTAAAGCCGGTATGGATATGGGTATTGTAAATGCTGGGCAACTGGTAGTGTATGATGAAATTGAACCAAAGTTGAAGGAGTTGTGCGAAGATGTAATTCTCAACCACAACAATGATAACAACGAAGCCACTGAAAGATTGATTTTATTTGCTGAAACTGTAAAAGCAAAAGGTAAAGAGACAATAAAAGATGAAAGCTGGAGAAACACAACAGTAGAAGATCGTTTAAAACATTCATTGGTAAATGGCATTACAGATTATATTGATGCAGATACAGAAGAGGCACGCATAAAATATCCAAAGCCTTTGGATGTAATAGAAGGGCCATTGATGGCAGGCATGAATGTAGTGGGTGATTTATTTGGTGCTGGTAAAATGTTTTTGCCACAAGTTGTAAAAAGCGCAAGGGTAATGAAGAAGAGTGTGGCTGTACTCACTCCTTTTATTGAACAGGAAAAAGAAGACCGTAAGAATGCACATATTGCTGCAGGCACAGTGAATGAAGAAAGTGCAGGTGCTGCAAAAATTTTATTAGCTACTGTAAAAGGCGATGTACATGATATTGGAAAAAATATTGTGGGTGTGGTACTCGGGTGTAATGGCTATGATATTATTGATTTGGGTGTAATGGTATCAACAGATAAAATTTTAGATACAGCACAAAAAGAAAATGTAGATATCATTGGCTTAAGCGGATTGATTACACCATCATTAGACGAGATGGTGCATGTGGCACATGAAATGAAACGTCGCAACATGAAACAACCATTGTTAATCGGTGGTGCCACTACTTCACGGATGCATACGGCTGTAAAGATTGCACCTCAGTACGATTTGGGTGTAATACATGTACTGGATGCAAGTCGCAGTGTTACTGTTGCAGGCAGTTTATTAAACAATGAATTAAAAACAAATTTCTTAACAGAAATAAAAACAGAATACACTAAGCTGGCTGATGATTTTCACAATAAAAAAGTAGTGAAAGAATTATTGTCCTTTGCAAAAGCACAGGAAAACAAAACAAAGATTGATTGGACAAATTACATACCCTCAATACCAATATTCACCGGAACAAAACAATTCGATGCTTACGATTTAGCAGAGATCAGAAACTATATTGACTGGCAGCCTTTCTTTATTGCATGGGAACTCCATGGAAAATTCCCTGCTATCTTAACTGATGCAGTAGTAGGAACAGAAGCCACCAAGTTGTACAATGATGCCAATGCGTTGTTGGATAAAATTGTAAATGAAAAATGGTTGACGGCTAAAGGAACCATTGGCTTCTGGCCGGCGAATAGCGATGGTAAAGATTCTGTTGCATTGCTGAATGAAAAAGCCGGGCCCGATGTAGTAGTTCATCTGCAATTCTTACGTCAGCAAATTAAAAAAGCAGAAGGACAACCCAATGTTTCACTTGCTGACTTTATTGCACCTGCAGAAGCAAGTGTGCAGGATTACATCGGAGCATTTAGTGTTACCATTCAAGGCATTGAAGAATATATCAAACGCTTTGAAGCAGCACATGATGATTATAATAAAATAATGTTACAGGCATTAGCCGATCGTTTAGCTGAAGCATTCGCTGAAGTGCTGCACGAGCGTACAAGAAAAGAATTCTGGGGCTATAATAAAAATGAAACCTTATCAAACGAAGAATTAATTAAAGAAGAGTATATGGGCATTCGCCCGGCGCCGGGTTATCCTGCCTGCCCTGATCATACAGAAAAATACAAATTGTTTGATTTATTGGGTGGAGAAGAAGCAACAGGTATTCACCTTACAGAAAGTTTAGCCATGTATCCTGCATCTTCTGTTTGCGGTTGGTATATTGCACATCCTGAAAGTAAATATTTTGGTGTAGGTAAAATCGAAAAAGATCAATTACATGATTATGCTGAACGGAAAGGAATGAGTTTGGAAGACGCAACGAGATGGCTAAGACCGATTCTTGAATGAGATAATAAACAATGGCAGCCTCTTTAGTTTTATTAAAGTTGAACGGACTTTTTTATATCCACCCATTCCTGATCGCCTTCCCAATCAACTCGTTTGTATTTCTCATGTGTTTTTTATGAAGCATATTTTTACGATGTGTATCCACTGTTTGTTTACTGATTTTTAATACACTGCTGATTTCTTTGCTTGGCTTTCCTTCAACCAATAATTTCAACACCTGATTTTCACGTTTTGTAAAGCCCTCAATGCGATTAATAAATATATTGCTGCATGCAACATTAAGATAGGATGGTTCTCCTTCGGTTCCAATAAATGATAATACGTGTTTTCCTTCTTGCTTAAGGTAAGTGATATCTGTATGAACATTTAATGTCTTTAAAAATCTACCGGCATCGTCATGCTCAATTAGTATGCTCTGGTATAGTATGCGTGCATAATCACCATTTTTCTTTTTGTATCTGATATCATACATCACTTTATATTTCGTGAGTTTATCTACCGGTAATTGTGAGAAAAAATCAACAATAATTTTGCCAATTTCTAAAAACCATAACCGATCATCGGGGTGAAGTTTCTCATTCATAAAAGAAACATCAAATTCAGAAGGAAGGCAACCCATTATATTTTCTATCTCATTACTTACAAACTCGATTTGTAATGTATGGTGATTGATAATAAAATAATAAGAATCCCCTTTCAGAAAAAAATTCCACAATTTTTTATAAAGTTCTAATTCAAACTTCAACAAGCTGGGGGAAGATTCGTTGCCAAACCTTTTAAATATTTTATTGAACTCAAAATCAAAAAGCTCTTTTTTCATAATAATTATTTTATGTATTAATGAAAAGAGACGGAGTATCCTTTTATTTCATATTGTACGGTACAATGTGTGGGGAGGGTAAACTGGCTAGAATAACAAAACTACCTATAAATCGGTATATTATTAAACTCTTCTGATCACTACTTTTACAAGTCGTTCAGGAAAAGAAACTTACTTACAACTCTGCTATTCTGCAACCCCAATTCGCATTTATTTCCGAAACTATTGAAACTGTGTTTATGCCTTAACCCGATGGAATTTTTTAACAATAATCACTAAAAAATTAAAGCAATGAACAAGAAAATTCAAGGAGCTTTTTTTCTGCTATTGTTCCTTTCCTTTGCTAATCTTTCCTGTAAGAAAGAATTACAAGAGGAAATCATTCAAGAAGAAAACATTCCCTTTGCAAAAAAAGCCGTTCCTAACGGCCATCTCAAACAAACAAAAACATTTTCATCGGATGTTGTTGTCAGTTGGATAAATATGCAACTTCAAATGAACAAAGTACCTCTACCAGCCGGTACTGCTGGTCAGGCTAGCGAAAGATGCCAGGCATACTGCGGTATTGCACTTTACGAATCAGTAGTTCCAGGTATGCCTGCTTATCAAACACTCACAGGTCAGTTAACAGATTTTCCTGAAATGCCATCTACTGAGCCGGGTAAGGCATACCATTGGGCGGCCAGTGCAAATGCTGCACTTGCAGAAATGAACAAAAGACTTTTTCCGGCAACAGCAGCTGCAAATAAAACTGCTATGACTAATCTTGAAAATTCTTATGCAGTAACGTTTGCTAATCAAGTAGATGCTGCGACATTGCAACGCTCCATTACATTTGGAAAAGAAGTAGCTGCAAGAGTTTTTGCATGGGCTGCTACTGATGGTTCTGCAAATGTAAATCCTCCATACGTTTTTCCTTCAGGCACGGGGCTCCCTCCGGTAGGCACAGGCCTATGGGTACCCACTGCAGCTACACCACCTGCCGGTGCTTTCACTTATCAGCGACGTTATTTGGTACCCGGCTCTGCATATGGTACAACACTGCAACCGCCACCAACATTCTCCACAGTTCCCAGTTCGCCATTTTATAATATGGTAAAAGAGGTGTATGATGCTTCAGCTACACCAACTACACTAACAACCGATCAAAAAGCGATGGCCAATTACTTTAAAGATGTGCCAGGCTATGGCCCTGGTGGTACTTATGTTGCCCTTATGTCGGAGGCTCTGGACAATACAAAGCCAATGCTGGATATGGCTGCCCTTACCTATGTGAAAGTTGGATTGGCGCAACATGATGCTACAATTGTACTCTTCACTAATAAATATCAGTTCAACACTATTCGTCCTGTTACTTATATCAAGGCATATATTGACCCTAACTGGTCAACTTATATTCCCACTCCAAATCACCCTGAATTTCCTTCCGGACATTCCACAACAGGCGGTGGTGCTCTCACTATGATGAGCAACATGTTTGGTGAGGATTTTCACTTCACGCTACACACCTACGATTATCTTAACTATCCGTCTCGCAGTTATACCAGTTTTACTCAATTAAGTAACGAAATATCCGACAGCCGTTTTTATGGTGGGTTGCATTATAAGGCTACCTTAGATAAGAGTACGGAACAAGGTAAAAAAGTAGCAGCGAATATTTTAAGTAATGTGAAGTTTTTGAAAGAATAAATATGGAATAAGAAAATGCCGGGTATAGAAATTGCTTGGCATTTTCTTTATTCCCAACTCTCATTTCTATTACAATCTTTACCTCCAAAACACCAGGTAAATTTATGATCGGTAAAAATCTCGAATATTTTTAAATACACACGGCAACAATTTTTTGTGGGGTATAATAAAGAATTGTAATTGTTTAAATCGATCCTAGAAGCTGGAGGGGAAAAAAATTGCTGAAATATTGCCTACCGAGAAAGTAAATATTTTGGCGTTGGTAAAATTGAAAAGGACCAGTTGAAAGATTACGCTGAACGGAAAGGGATGAGTTTGGAAGAGGCGACGAGATGGTTACGACCGATATTAGATTAATTTCATACCTGAATAATTTATAAGCCCCTTTTTTTACGGGGCTTATTTTTTGGGGGTTTCAAATCCATACTTAATCTACTTCCCGTATATGTGTATATTTTGGTTTAAAGAAAAAGAGTTTTAAAAAATAAAACTTTCGTAAACAAAAACCGGAGCTCCTAAAGTTCCGTGAATCAACATTCAAACAAAATAAATAAAACAAGAAATGAAACGAGTAAAAATGTTAACCCTTGCCATTGCAGCTATTGTAACCGTTAACACAGTAAGTGCTCAAATGGGCCCTAACGAAAAAAAGGAAAAAACAGTTGAGGTAGGTGGTGCTGCCATGTATTCCTCAAAAAACATTGTTGAAAATGCAGTGAACTCAAAAGATCATACCACATTAGTTGCTGCTGTAAAAGCTGCCGGTCTTGTAGAAACATTAATGAGCGCAGGTCCGTTTCCCGTATTTGCTCCTACCAATGCGGCTTTTGCAAAATTACCAGCAGGTACCGTAGAAACATTGGTGAAGCCGGAAAATAAAAGTTTGCTTACCTCTATTCTTACTTATCATGTAGTAGCAGGCAGGTTAGATGCAAAAGAAATTGCACGACGTATTAAAGAAGGAAATGGCAAAGCTGAATTAACAACTGTACAGGGTGGAAAATTAACCTTGATGATGAAAGATAATAAAGTTGTTATTACAGATGCAAAAGGTGGTATGAGTACTGTAACTATTAAAGATGTTTATCAAAGTAATGGAGTAATTCATGTTATTGATGCCGTTGTACTACCTATGTAAAATGATGTGGTTGGTTTTGGTTGATAGTGAGGCCGGATATCCGGCCTTACTAAATTTTTAAAAAACTATTATATTTTTTGGCTTTCAACCTCATTTGCTTAAAGAAATATTTTTATACGTTCCTTATCATTTATAATAAATTACCAAAATTGCTGTAATGAAAACGTTCTTCTCAATGATTGGTTTCCTTGTTTTTACAATTAGCGTAAAAAGCCAACTCATTTATCAAAGCCGTGTTTCAGATGCTGTAAGCAATGAACCAATTGAAGGTGCCCTCATCGGCGCAGGTAAAACAACAGTGGTTTCTGGTAAAGATGGAGTATTTACAATTCAGCTTCAAAATGATCAAACCATTTCTATTTCTGCAATTGGTTATGGCATACAGATTATTCCAATTAACCTTTTTCAAAAAAATATTGAGTTGCAACCCACAGCTTTTAACTTAAAAGAATTAGTGATTGCAGGCAAAGCAAACCAAACGATCTCTGGCACTATCAGTAAAATTGATTTAAACATCCGTCCTGTTAATTCTGCACAGGAACTGCTGCGTTATATTCCCGGTTTATTTATTGCACAGCATCAGGGTGGTGGTAAAGCGGAGCAGATTTTTTTACGTGGTTTTGATATTGATCATGGTACTGATATACAAATTTCTGTAGATGGAATGCCGGTAAACATGGTATCACATGCACATGGGCAGGGATATGCTGATCTTCATTTTGTTATTCCTGAACTGGTGAAAAATATTGATTATGGCAAAGGCAGTTATTATGCAGATAAAGGAAATTTCAACACTGCCGGTTATGTGGATCTGCAAACAAAAAATCATTTGTCTAAAAATATTTTTCAGTTAGAAGCCGGGCAGTTTAACAGCTTTCGTGCATTAGCCATGATGAATGTGTTACCTAAAGAAAATAAAAAACAGAATGCATACGTAGCCGCAGAATTCCTGTATGCTGATGGCCCATTTGAAAGTGCACAGCATTTTAACCGGTTTAATATTTGGGGCAAATATCATTTGCATTTAAATGACCGTACAAAACTATTTGTTTCAACTAATTTGTTTAACAGTAAATGGAATGCATCGGGCCAGATACCGGAACGAGCTGTAAAAAAAGGAAGCATTAACCGCTTTGGTGCTATTGATGATACAGAGAGTGGCTATACCGGCCGGTTTAATATCAACACAAGATTGCAGCAGCGTTTAAAAAATAATGATCGGCTGGAACATCAGTTATACTACAGCCGTTATCAATTCAATTTATTTTCCAACTTCACGTTCTTTTTAAATGATCCGGTTAATGGTGATCAGATAAAGCAAAAAGAAGAGAGGGATATTTTTGGCTTTAACAGTAAGTTGAATTTTATACGCACCGCAGGAAATATACAATTCAATACTACTGCTGGTACAGGTTTGCGATATGATGTTACAGATGGTTCTGAATTATCTCATACACTCAATAAATTAATCTTGCTGGAAGCTATTCAACTGGGAAATATTAAGGAAGCCAACGCATTTTTATATGCTGATGAAAAAATTGAATACGGCAACTGGCTATTCAACGTTGGCATCAGAGCTGATTACTTTCACAATACTTACAATGACCTTCTAAACCCCGCCCTGCCATCACAACAACAATTCATCATCAGCCCGAAACTCAATATTCAATACACAGCAGGTAAACAACTGCAATTGTATTTTAAAAATGGAAAAGGTTTTCACAGCAATGATACAAGAGTTGTAGTAGCACAGAAAGGAAATAAGATTTTGCCTGCTGCTTACAGCACTGACTTAGGATTTGTATGGAAACCAACCCCATCATTACTGATCAATACAGCTTTTTGGCATTTATTTTTAGAGCAGGAGTTTGTTTATGTAGGTGATGAAGGCATTGTAGAACCCGGTGGCAGAACAAGAAGAATGGGTGTAGATATTGCATTGCGATATCAATTACACAAAACTATTTTTGCTGATGCCAATATCAACTATGCATATGCAAGAAGTATTGAAGATGCAAAGGGTGAAAATTATATTCCGCTTGCACCTGATCTTACAAGCACAGGCGGGCTCAGTTATAAAAACAACAAAGGATGGAATGCTTCACTGCGGTACCGCTATATTAAAAACCGTTCGGCCAACGAAGATTACAGCATTACAGCCAGAGGATATTTTGTAACAGATGCTTCTTTTTCGTATTCAAAAACAAGGTTTACAATTGGTGCATCTGTAGAAAATTTATTAAATACAGATTGGAATGAGGCACAGTTTGCCACTGAATCTAGGTTGAGAAATGAGGCAGATGCGGTAACCGAATTGCATTATACACCCGGCAACCCTTTCTTTTTAAAACTCAAACTGGCTATTTATTTTTAAAAATGAACATTGAGTGAAATTGTAATTGAATAATAACTGAAGCCATATTTGTAACATTAAATTCTCAAAACAATACACAAAGAAAAATACAATTAGTACAACTGTTCATTAAAAGCCATTTCAGGTATTGCAATTTTTTTTTTGGTTAAAAATTTATTTTGCCAGGCAATAAATGATGCGGATAAAGTGAGTACAATTAATAAAGAAAGTCCGGTTGAAAGATTAATTTTTTCTGAAATTATCCCAATTAAAGATGGGCCTGCTAAAAAACCAATCAACCCGCCAGTAGTAACCATAGCAAAACCTTCAACCTTACTTACACCCGGAATAGTGGTAGATGCACTAAACAAAACCGGCACAATGCAAGAGCAACCAAAACCAATACATACATAACCTATTAAGGAAACTGTAATCACTGGTGCAAATACTACTAATACAAATCCCAATGAAGCCAGTAAGCATCCAGCAATAACAATTCTCTTGCTTCCTGTTTTTGAAATTAAAACATCGCCATTAAGCCGTCCAATCGTCATGGCCACAGCAAAACTGGCATAACCTAAGCTGATAATTTCTTTTGGTGCATGTAATGATTCTTTTAAATACAAAGCACTCCAGTCGGCCACGCAACCTTCGGCCATAAACACCACCATGCAGATAAAGGAAATACTAAGTATACTGACCGATGGCAGCTTTAAACCAGAGCCTGAATGAATAATTTCCTGATGTGAAAGTAAATGCCTGCGGTTTAAAAATAAAATGATCAGTATTGCAGCAGCCACTACTATAATTTGTATACCCGGTACCAATCCAACAGCAAAAAAAGCTACTGCTAATCCTGCACTTACAGCACCGCCCAAACTGTATAAACCATGACAGGTACTCATCATCAGCCGACCGTATTTTTTTTCTAATGTATTAACTGTTCCATTAGAAGATACTCCATTTAAAAAACCGGTTAATCCAAACAGGTAAAGACAAATCCATAAAATAATTTTATTGGGTGCATTAATTTGAACAATCATTAATAAACAAGAAAGGGAATAACCAAAATAAAGCCATATACCAACACTTATTCTTTTAAATATGTAAGTAGAAACAGCCACACCTGTTAAAGCACCTACTGGAGAAAGCAGTAAAGAAAGTCCTAAGCTCCCATCAGTAAAATGAAAGCGCTGTTTGATGGAGGGTATGGCTGCTACCCATATTCCAAATAAAAGACTGGATACAGCAAATAAAAAACCAACAGCTAAAGCAGGTTTTATTTTTATAAAGGAAACAAAATTTTTTATCACAGCCTTTTTTGGAGATTTGAATTTTTCTATTCGCTCAAAACTATATTAATTTTTCTAAAGTGTTAATGATACAATTATGGATTAAATTAGCACAACTATTTTTTGTAAACGGAGATTAAAAAAAGTTTCATAGTAGTACATTTAATAAATGAATAGTGACGCAACAGTAACTAAACAATGATACTTTAGCGAATCACCTAAAAAATTACTTATGCGTATCATCTCCTACAATTTAAACGGTATTCGTGCAGCCATTAAAAAAGGATTTATTGACTGGCTCAAAACAAACCCTGCTGATATTATTTGTATACAGGAAACAAAAGCACAGAAAGAAGATGTAGATATGCAGCTTTTTAATGATCTGGGTTATCATGATTACTGGTTCAGCGCTCAAAAAAAAGGATACAGTGGTGTGGCAGTGTTTAGCAAAATAAAGCCCGATGAAGTAACATACGGACATGGGCACGGACCAAGTGATGACGAAGGCAGAGTAATACAATTAGACTTTGGCGATATCCGTTTAATCAATACTTATTTTCCCAGCGGCACCAGTGGTGATGAACGTCAGGCTTTTAAATACCAATGGTTAGATGCATATTTTAAATGGCTCAATGAATTAAAAAAGAAACATCCCAAACTGATTTTATGCGGCGATTATAATATTGCACATAATGAAATTGATATACACGACCCCAAAGGAAATAAAAAAAGCAGCGGTTTTTTACCCGAAGAACGGGAATGGATGACCAAATTTCTTTCTAGCGGATGGGTAGATACTTTTCGTGAACTACATCCTGAGCCACACCGTTACAGTTGGTGGAGCCAGCGTTTCCCCAGTGTGAGGCTGAACAATAAAGGATGGCGCATAGATTATATTACTATAACAGAAAATTTAAAGAGTAAAATTAAGGATGCAGAAATTTTTCCTGATGTAAAACACAGCGATCATTGTCCTGTATATTTGGAATTGAAAAAATAAACTCATGATTCTTTATAACGTTACTATAAAAATTGATTGGAGTATTGATGCAAGCTGGGTGGAGTGGATGAAAGAAGAACACATGCCGGCAATGATTGCCACCGGTTGCTTTACACATTTTCAATTACTGCGTCTTATTGAAGTAGATGATACCGAAGGGCCTACTTATGCAGCTCAATATTATGCAGATAGTAAAGCGTTTTATAATCAATATATTGAAAAATTTTCAGCCGTACAACGTCAAAAAGGATTTGACAAATGGGGTAGTTTATTCGTTGCGTTTCGTACAGTAATGCAGATGGTAAACTAATTCATCAAATAATAACTTTCTTTATTCCATCTGTTCTCTTTCTGTTTACTGAAACTCCTTGCCCATAAGGATTTGAGCACACACTGCAAAAAAATTTACTGTATTAAAAAAATTTTGTTGCAGTGCAAAAGCATCTATATTTGTCGCTCTTAAAAAATCATACGTATGAACAAAGCTGAATTAGTAGCAAAGATGGCAGATGATGCCGGTATCTCAAAAACCCAGGCAAATGCTGCGCTGGATTCAATGATTGAAGCTGTAACAAAAACTTTAAAAGGTGGTGGAAAAGTAACACTTGTTGGTTTTGGAACATTTACAGTTACCAAACGTCAGGCCCGCACAGGACGTAACCCGCAAACAGGTGAAGCAATAAAAATTAAAGCTAAGAAAGTAGCCAAGTTTAAAGCCGGTAAAGAACTCGCTGCAAAAATGTAGAACTCTGTTTAAAAAAGCAGGAAGCATTTACTGGTTCCTGCTTTTTTTGAGTGCAGGTACATTACCTTTAATAAAATATATAAATATATAAATCATGGGAAGAGGAGATAAAAAAACAAAACGTGGTAAAATAACAATTGGTTCTTTCGGTAAATCAAGACCCGCCAATCCTAAAAAGAAAAAAGCTCAAGCTGCTTCCGCTGCTAAAAAAGTTGCGGAATAATATAGAGGTAGGAAGTAAGAGCTAAGAACTTGTAAATTATTTAACTCTCTTACTTCATATTTTTTGTTTGATAGTTTCAGGGTGCTAATCGCTCCTTCAGCCATTCTCCATTATTCTGTAAGGTATATTGTATGCGGTCGTGTAAACGGCTTGGCCGCCCTTGCCAAAATTCAATGATCACAGGTTTTACTCTGTAGCCTCCCCAATAGGAGGGTCGTTTGGTTTCATCATTCCATTGCTCTTCCGTTTCTTTTACTTTTTGTTCAAGCCACTCTCTGCTTTGTATTGTATGGCTTTGAGGTGAAGCCCATGCACCTATTCTGCTGCCGATGGGTCGTGAATGAAAATAGGCATCGCTTTCCTCTGCACTTACTTTTTCTACCAGCCCGGTAATACGTACCTGCCGCTCCAGTTCTTTCCAGAAAAATAAAAGAGAAGCTCTTGGATTTTCAGCAAGCTGTTGTGCTTTATAACTTTCGTAATTGGTAAAAAAAACAAACCCTTTTTCAGTAAATTCTTTTAGCAATACAATTCTTGCAGAAGGAACACCGTCTGTTGATGCGGTAGCCAGAGTCATTGCATTTGCTTCTTCAATTTCAGCACTTATCGCTTCCTTCCACCAAATGTCAAACTGCAAAATAGCATTGTTGTGTACATCAGTTTCTGATAATGATTTAAGCTGATACTCTTTTCGTAAATGAGAAATGGATTGCATAGTAAGCAAAGCTATGCAGTGAAATGTAAATGACCTATTAGATTTTTTAAATTACAAGTGTTGTTTGTTCTCAGAAAATTTTGAAAGCATACTTTCAATTTCTGTTAAACGGCGCATTTGTGTTTCCATACGCTTATTTTGATCAGTTACTTCCTGCAAATCCTGGTTGAGCTGTTCTAAAAATTCATTGCGCTTGGCAATTTGCTGCTTTTGGAATTCTGTTTCCCGTAATTTATCCTGCAATTCAATTATATCCTGGGTTAAACGGGAGTTTTCTTCAGTAAGTTCTTTTTGTTTGTACCGGGAAGCAGCGATTTCATCTCTTAAAATTTCATTTGCTTCCTCCAGTTCTTCATTCTTTAATATTTCCCCGGCTGGTTGTTTTAATTGCAACTGTACATGCTGAAGCTTTTCCTGTAAATCCTGAAACTCTGTGTAAGCCGTTTCCAGTTGCTGCTTCATATCAGATGTTACTGCACTGCGATGTTTTATTAATTGAATTTCTTCATCTTTATCCTGCAATTTATTTTGAAGTGTAAGGAGTTGATGATTCAATGCTTCGTTAAGTGAATTTGCCTGGCGGTATTTTTCTTGTACCTGCTCTAAAGATTCTGATTGCTGTAACAAACGGGAAATACCTTCATTATGTTCCAGTAAATGTTCCTGTGCAATTTTTAATTGTTTCAGGTAATCACTTGTATCAACATCTGCAACTATAGTTTCTCTTGGCTTTTGCAATAACTGTGTATTGAGTTCCTGCAATTCTTCCATTTCTTCTTTTGCTTCCAGATATTTTTGTTTGGTGAGTTGCAATTGCTCCTGCAGTTCGTCAAAGTTGGCTTGCTTTTGCTCAGTGAGTTCGTAATACTTCAGCCGCCATTGATGTGCTTCGTTTGACTGTTGCTGCTTTTCAAACTCACCTGCTTCATTACTTCCATTGCGGATGCTCCATAAATAATGAATTACAAAGCCAATGATTAAAGCGATTACTCCAAAAAAAGCAACTTCAAGAATATTTGTTTGAATAGCCAATAAAAAAAATCTTGTAAACATAGCGTGGGTTTGGAATGATACCGAATATAAGTTGCAGATAGCTCAATCTGTTTTCTGCCGGTATACCAATCTAAATTAGTAGTACAGCATTGTACTTCCAAAAAAAGAAGACTTAACTTTTCCCCAGAAATGAAGAAGGTATACTTGCAAACAATTATTCAGTAACAATGGTTCCTACTTTTTCTCCGGTAACTACACGTTTTAAGTTATCATCCTTGTTCATATCAAAAACAATGATGGGCAATTTATTTTCCATGCAAAGTGTAAAAGCCGTCATATCCATTACCCTTAGATTTTTTGATAAGCATTCCTGAAAGGTGATGGTTTCGTATTTCGTAGCAGAGGGGTCTTTTTCAGGATCAGCAGAGTAAATGCCATCAACTCTGGTGCCTTTTAAAATTACATCGGCACAAATTTCTATTGCACGTAAGCTGCCTGCAGTATCTGTAGTAAAATAAGGATTACCGGTACCTGCTCCAAAGATTACAACTCTTCCTTTTTCTAAATGACGAATAGCCCTGCGGCGAATGTATGGTTCGGCAATCTGTTCCATTTTAATAGCACTTTGCAAACGGGTGTACACGCCTACTTTTTCAAGCCCGGCCTGCAATGCCATACCATTGATAACTGTTGCAAGCATTCCCATGTAGTCACCATGTGCACGTTCAATACCAGTTTCTGCCTCATTCATTCCACGGTAAATGTTTCCGCCACCGATAACAATGGCTACTTGCACACCCAGATCAGTAATGGTTTTAATGCTCTTGGCGTATTTTGAAATAACATCAGAGTCCATTCCAAAATTTTTATCACCCATTAAAGATTCGCCGGAAAGTTTGAGAAGAATACGTTTGTACTTGGGAAGCATAGCGGGAGTTTAAATTTTATCGGGGCGAAGATAGAAGATTAAACCAGTAGAAAAAAACCTCCTTTACAGGAGGAGTTTCTCTAATCATAAATCCTTTCAATCGCCTCTTTATATTTTTCCATAATCACTTTACGTTTGAGTTTTAGAGTGGGTGTCATTTCGCCTCCATCCACTGTCCATTCATTTGCAACCAGTTCAAACTTTTTAATTTGTTCTACATGGTTAAAGAGTTGATTGTATTCTTCTACGATATTCTTAAACAGTTCCAGCACTTTCGGATTGCGAATAAGATCATGCACCGTACCAAAGCTTACATTGTTTTGCTTAGCCCACTCCTTTAAGTTGTCAGCAGAGGGAACAATTAATGCACCTGCAAATTTTTGCTCAGCACCTACCACCATCATTTGCTCAATAAATTTACTTTCCTTCATTTTGTTTTCAATAGGCTGCGGCGCTACATATTTTCCACCACTGGTTTTAAAAATTTCTTTTTTACGATCTGTAATTTTTAAAAACTTTTCTTCTACAAACATGCCAATGTCTCCCGTATGGAAATATCCATCCTTATCAATTACCTCAGCAGTAAGATCGGGGCGTTTGTAATACCCCATCATTACATTATCGCCTTTACAGATGATTTCACCATCGGGTGCAATTTTTACATCTACACCGCTTATTACCGGACCCACAGTTCCAAATCTTCTGCCCTGTTCATTAAACCGGTTTACTGCAATTACCGGCGAAGTTTCTGTTAATCCATAGCCTTCCATTATTACCATTTTACCAGCAGAAAAAACTTTTAGCAAGCGAACCTGACAAGCTGCTGCTCCCGTAATGATCGCTTTTATTTTTCCCCCAAGGCCTTCTTTCCACTTTTTTAATATCAATTTATTAGCAAGAGCTAATTGCAAATTGAAAACTACACTTTGCTTTTTACCTACTTCATATCTGCTTGCTACATCTACTGCCCAGAAAAATAATTTTCGTTTAATGCCGCTCAACTCCTGACCTTTCCCCATAATCCGTTCATATACTTTTTCTAACAATCTGGGAACAGTTGTAAACACAGCCGGTTGAACTTCCTTTAAATTTTCTCCAATCTTATCTAAACTCTCTGCATAATAAACGGCTACTCCATTAAAGAGATAGATATACGTTACCATGCGCTCAAAAATATGATTGAGTGGTAAAAAGCTGAGTGCTTTATCACTCCTACTGAAAAATTCCTGAAACACAGGTGTACTGGAAATAACATTGCTCAAAATATTTTTATGACTGAGCATTACACCTTTGGGAGTGCCTGTAGTACCCGATGTATAAATGATGGTTGCTAAATCTTCATACTTCACTTTTGCTGAAGCTTCTTTTAATTTTTCAAAGTCGTTTGGTGTTGCTTTGTTTAAAATTTCTCGCCAGTGCAAAGAGGGTTGCAGATAATTAAATGTAAACACGGCGTGAACAGTAGGCACTTTGCTTCTTATGGCCTGCATTTTATCAAACAACTCTTTATCGCTCACAAACACCAGTTTTATTTCTGCGTTGTTTAAAACAAATTCTAACTCAATTGATGAAAGTGTGGGATAAATAGGAACAGAAACCGCTCCTGTTTTTTGTATTGCTAAATCAAGGAACATCCATTCAGGCCGGTTACTGCTGATGATGGCTATCTTATCTCTGCGTTCTGCTGATCCGTCATTGGCACCTATGCCGAGGTGAATTAACCCGGCTGCCAGTTTCTCTACAGTTTCGTTTACTTCTTTAGTACTGTACTTGCGCCAGATGCCGCCTTCCTCTTTGGCAGCAAACATATCTTCACGGGCAAAGTCACGGAGTTGTATATCAATACAATCAAACAAACGTTTTGAGTGGAGCATGGCAGGCAATTGATTATTAAAGAAACAGCCTTATTATTTTTTTGTTTAAAATAATGGCTGATTTGCATTAGGAAGATAAGCAGAAAAAATATATAAACCAGTACAGAAAAGCCCCCGTATCGGAGGCTTTTTATTAATTCGTTTTTTGATAGTATTGCCCGGCCGGCACTTTAAATAATTTGGAGCGTTGAAACTTGGTAAAATCATTGTACTGTGCTGCATTTAATTTTGTCCAGTTTTCATATGCTGCTAAATTACCTGCCGCTTCAAAAATCCATTGATTGTAAGCTTCAAACATACCTTCCTGTAATAACTGACGCTGATGTTCAAATAACCTGAAGGGGAATTTGGCGCTGTAGTCTTTTAACCAATCTAACATAAACCGGGTGCGGAGCATAATTAAGGTTTCTGTAGTAATACCACTGTTTGTTACAACACTGTTTCGGTTCATTACATCAATAAAAGCTTCTGTAAACTCAGTTTGTTTTTTTGATGGCTTGGCCTTGGGATCAACCGTGAAGAATTTTTTATATGCATCTAACAACAAAGATTTTATTTCAGCAGTGCGGGTACTGTAACTTTCCATGTTTATAAAAATTTCACCATAGGTTAAAGCCCATACTTTATCAGTAGTAAAATAATAAAAGCGTGAAGCGAAATAATAATTGCCTGCATAGTTAGGGTCGATTTTAATTCCCGTTTCCCACTGATCAATACAGGTAAAATCTTTTTGCATCCAGAGTAATTCGCCCAGCTCTGCATAGATTGCTCCTGTGTTGGGATATTTTTTCAACGCCTTTCTGTAAATCTTCTCACACTCTTTATTTTCTTCAAGCGCTTTGTAAACATTCCCTGCAATTTGGTACACCTGCACATCAGCATCTTCCCGATCTATCAATGGCTTTATGGCTTCTTTTGCTTTTGCAAAATCCCGCTGATAAAAATATGTGAGTGCAAGATCTTTTTGAATGGCTAAACTGGTTGGGTCTTTTGCAAGTGCCTTGTTCAACACCAAAATAGCATTGGTCCAATCTGCACTACGCATAAATTGTTTTGCTGTTTCATGTAACTGTGCCGCATCTGGCTCTTGTGCTGAAGCAACAAAAACAAGGAATAAAACACTTAGGGTGAAGAGAAGTTTTTTCATATTCATTCAAAGTAAAATAAAAACAAGCAGTTGAGCAAACCTTGCTATCATTTTTGGCTTCCTGTTAAGAAGCTTCATAAATTAAGTGTGTGAGCAGTCCATCTCTCAGCTTTGGTTCAAACCAGGTGCTTTTAGGTGGCATAACATTTCCACTATCTGCAATATCAAACAACTGATTCATAGTTACAGGAAACAGGCTGAAAGCAATTTTCATCTCGCCACTGTCCACTCTTGTTTCCAATTCTTTCAATCCACGAATGCCGCCTACAAAATCAATACGCTTATCTGTACGTTGATCTTTTATGCCCAAATGTTTATCTAAGATATTGTTTGAAAGGATGGAGATATCCAATACCCCAATTGGATCGGTTGAATAAGTTCCTTCTTTTGAAGTAAGCAAATACCAATTGCCATCTGCATACATTCCAAATGTATGTACGACCAAAGGTTTCACTTCTTTTTTACCCACAAGCTTTACTTCAAAATGTGCTTTTAGTTTTTCGAGTAATTCAGATACTGTTAACCCGTTTAAATCTTTTACCACCCGATTATAATCTAAAATATGTAACTGGCTCGATGGAAATAAAGTTGTGAGAAAATACATACTCTCAGCTGTTGCTTCATCGCCAAGGGCTGTTTTTACTTTTGCCGCTGATGCTGCACGGTGATGACCATCAGCAATATAAGTGAGAGGAACCTTCTTTTTAAAAATTTGCGAGATCGATTTAATCGTTGCATCATCATTCACAATCCAGATGCTGTGCTGTATTTCATCTTCTGCTATAAAATCATAAATAGGGCTTTTATCTGCTTTCCATTTTAATATCAATTCATTCATTTCCTCTACATCACGATAAGCAAGAAAAACATTTCCTGTTTGTGCGCCACTTATTTTTATATGATTGATGCGGTCGTTTTCTTTTTCCGGGCGTGTAAATTCATGCTTTTTAATAATATCGTTTTCATAATCTTTTACGGTACTGCCACATACCAAACCTGTTTGGCTTCTGCCATTCCATATCAATTGATAAATATAATAACAGGCTTTGTTCTCCCGAAACAAAATATCTCTTTGTATAAATGCATTGAGATTTTCTTTTGCCTTTTCATATACTTCATTTGCATACGGATTGGTAAGCTCTGGCAAATCAATCTCAGGTTTGGTAATATGTAAAAAGGAATAGGGATTACCCTGTGCTTCTTCTTTTGCTTCTTTGCTGCTCAGCACATCATAAGGGCGGGATGCTACTTGTTTTGCAAACTGAGCCTGCGGACGAAGTGCTTTAAACGGAACGATAATAGCCATAGATTTTTCTTACTAACGGCTGCAAAGAAAAGGATTTTTAGGGGGATGGGGTGAAATGATTGCTGACGACTTATCCTTTTTCAACCGCAAATTGCCTAATTACTCCTATTGCATACTCCACACTACTGAGGGGCAATGCGTTGTACAAACTCATCCGAAACCCTCCAACTGATCTATGCCCTTTAACACCATACAGGTTATGCTCTTTACATGTTTGCTGAAATTCCTTTTCCAGTTGCTCATTGTTCATAGTAAACACTACATTCATTTTACTGCGGTCTTCTTTTGCAACGGGTAAATTAATGAAAGGAATAGTTTCTAAAAACGAATAGAGCAAATTGGCTTTTTGATCATTTATTTTTTCCATGGCAGCTACACCGCCCTGTTCTTTTAACCAACGTAAAGTGAGCATTAATACATATACTGCAAATACAGGAGGTGTATTGATCATACTGCCTTCTTTAATATGATTGCGGTAGTCCAATATTGTGGGAATGGATCGTTCTACTTTACCTAAACTATTTTTATTTACCACCACTAAATTTACTCCGGCTGCTCCCATATTTTTTTGTGCGCCGGCATATATTAGATCAAACTTATTAAAATCTAGTACTCTGCTTAAAATATCACTGCTCATATCAGCCACCAAAGGCACACCGTAATGATAAGGTAACTGATGCCATTGTGTACCTGCAATGGTTTCATTGGTAGTAATGTGTAAGTAAGCTGCAGTAGGAGACACTGATAAATCTTTAGGAATACTGGTGTAGTTATTTTCTTTTGTAGTACCTGCAATTTCTACATGTCCGAATAACCTTGCTTCTTTAATTGCTTTGCTTCCCCAGGTTCCTGTATCTGTATAAGAAGCAATAGCATTTGTATTGAGCAAATTCATGGGCACCTGCATAAACTGTGTACTTGCACCACCGTGCATAAATAATACTTCATGTGCATCATCTAACTGCATGAGTTCTCTAACTAATGTTCTTGCTTCCTGCATTACCTCTTCAAACAAAGGAGTACGATGACCGATTTCTAAAATAGATAAACCGCTGTTATTAAAGTTGAGAACCGCTTCACTTGCTTGTTGAAAAACTTCCTTAGGTAAAATAGAAGGGCCGGAGTTGAAATTGTGCATCATGCTGCAAAAATAAATTATTTGAGGTTGAGAACTTACATCAAAAAGAAAAGCGGCAATTCGCCGCTTTCGTATTTTTAGCCATTACTCCATTTCTGCTTTTTCATATACTCAATACTCCGTTTAATACATTCTTCTTCTGGTAAGGTATAGGCTTCCTGTTCTACGTAACCGTATTTTAAACCAGAGAGTTTTCTGTTTGCATAAATAGAAGTAAAATCAATAGTCCCATCGCCCACCTGCGTACTTTCTTTTTTCCCGTCTTTGTTAATGTGCAAATCTTTTACATGCCACATCGTAAAACGGCCGGGATATTTTTTAAACCAGTCAACCGGGTTATGACCAGCATAAACCACCCAATACAGATCCAGTTCAAATTCCAGTTGGTCTTGAGCAAATGTATTGAGAAGCGTTTCCTGAAACATCTTTCCTTCTGCATCTTTTTCAAATTCAAAATCATGATTGTGATAAGCTAGTTTCATTCCGGCAGCACGGGTAAGATCAGAAGCCTGACCAATTAAATCAACAAGTTTTTTGAAGTACTCACCCGTTCGATACTGATTTTCTACCCACGGAATAATCATGTATTCATTGCCCACAGTTACAGAAGCTTCTACTGCTTTTTTCCAATCATCTATTTTTCCTTCGTACATAAAACCTTTGAGATGATAGTGACAACTTGGTGATACAAGACCATTGGCATTTAAAATATCTTTTACTTCTTGTGGAGTTTTTTTACCCCAGTACGTTTTTACATCATCAAACCCATACAATTCTATCTGCTTATAACCCGCTTTAGCAATATAAGCAAAAGTAGATTCTACATTTTTTGCAATATCATTTCTTACAGTATAGATCTGCATGCCATACTTTCCGTTTAATTCTGCTGGAGTTGCACATCCAAATAATGAATCAGATAAAACAACTCCGGCAGTTAAAGCTGCTGATGATTTTAAAAACTCTTTTCGATTATAAGCCATATTTAAAAATTAAATTCATTTAAATTGATTCAGCCCAGGCTTTATCACCTTTTTTATAAGGTAATGCACCATCGTATTTGCCCGGCACCTGTATATGACGTAAAGTTTCTGTTGCACCTGTTTTAGAAGTAAAGAACCCATACAGCGTCATTTGCTTGATCATCGAATAATAATGCGGTGGTTCATCTTTTTGCTTTTTACTGTTATACTCTTTGGCCTCTTTCTCCAAACTCACTAAAAAATCATGACGCTGTTTTGTATCACAATCCATAAAAGGTTTCTTGTGCATTTTAATACTGGCCTCATCTAACAAAGGAAGTCCTGCGTTGAAAACATCCTGCTCTTTTTGTGTGAAGCAATCTGTTACCCACAGTTTCATAAACTCACCAACCTGTGCAGCTTTAGCACCGGGTGTGGTTGTAGCAGGAATAATGGTTTCGCCCACTTCATCGAGCAGGGCAATTGCTTTATTTGTAAATCCAGCATCTGTTTTGATTCCGGTTTTACAGCCGCTTAAAAATACTTCGCTTCCAATAACAACACCACCTGTAAGCAATGCAATTTGTTTTAAAAGATTACGACGATTCATATAAAAAGAGTTTGAATTAAAGATTTTGTTTTTTCAATTCATCTACAGCAAATTTTGCGGCTCTTGCTGTAAAAGCCATATACGTTAAAGATGGATTTACACAACTGGCGCTTGTCATAAAACTTCCATCGGTAACAAACACATTGGGAGCATCCCAAACTTGGTTGTTTCCATTTAATACACTTGTTTTCGGATCTCTGCCCATACGTGCTGTGCCCATTTCATGAATACCCATACCTACAGCATAGCCCTGGTCATAAGATTCTACATTTTTAACTCCGGAATTACTCAGCATTTCCATGGCATCATTCACCATATCCTTACGCATCTTGTTTTCGTTCTCTTTTATTTCCACATCAAAATCCAGAACGGATAACCCCCATTTGTCTTTTTTATTTTTGTTAAGTGTGATTTTATTTTCATGATATGGAAGCATCTCACCAAATGCAAGAATATTCATGGACCAGTGATCAGAAGGTTCACTCAATGCATTTTTTAAATCGGCTCCAATGGTAAACTCTGCCACATCTAAACCACGGCCACGATAGCCTCCACCCTGGTAACCAAAGCCACGGATATAATCCCGTTTATCATCATATATATTTCTGAAACGTGGAATATAAATACCAGTGGGTCTTCTTCCATATTCATATGTATCACTAAAACCCTCTACTTTGCCGGCCGCTCCAATTTTAAAATGATGATCCATTACATTATGCCCCAACTCACCACTACTGCTTCCCAAACCGTCGGGCCAGATATCAGTTGCACTGTTCATTAAAATCCATGTGCTGTTGAAAGTGGATGCACAGAGAAAAATAATTTTTGCATTGTACACTTCTGTTTTGTTGGTTTCTGCATCTATTACTTCAACACCCGAAGCTCTTTTTTTATCCTTATCATAAATTAAACGGGTAACAATTTTATTTACTTCCAGTTTCAGATTGCCTGTTTTCATTGCAACAGGAAGTGTGGCAGAATTACTGCTGAAAGATGCACCAAACGGACAACCATACCAACAACGATCACGGTACTGACAGTTTACTCGATTTTGCTCAGGCTTTGGTTGCGTTATGTTTGCACTTCTTCCAATAAACATGTGGCGTTTGCCTTTGTAATGTGCTTTCAGTTTTGCTGCTACATCTTTTTCTGCACAGTTCATTTCCATAGCAGGTAAAAATTCACCATCAGGTAATACGTCCAATCCCTGTTTACTTCCCTGTATTCCTGCAAATTTTTCTGCGTGGCTGTACCAGGGTGCAATTTCCTCATATCGAACAGGCCAATCCACTGCAATACCATCTTTGGCATTTGCTTCAAAATCCCATTTGTTGAAACGATAACTTTGACGACCCCATAATAAGGAACGCCCACCCACATGATAACCACGGAACCAATCAAAACGTTTGGTCTCCGTATAGGGATTGTCTTTTTCATTGGCCCATACATTCCAGTCTTTATCAACTAATGATTCCTTCAAGGGATAATCCCTTTTTAATACAGGATACGTTTGTTTCATCTCCTGTGTAGGCTCGTTGCGGTGAGGGAAATCCCAAATTTCCTTACTGGTATTTTTATAATCTTTAATGTGCTCTAGGTTTTTACCCCGTTCGAGTAATAAAACCTTCAGCCCTTTTTCCGTTAGTTCTTTAGCAGCCCATCCACCACTGATACCCGAGCCAACTACAATGGCATCGTATTGATTGTTTTCAGGCATAATTGTAATTTATAGTTTAAAGTTTTTTGTTACCAGCTTTTTATTTTTTATAGCATCACCTGTTGCGTCGCATGTTTCATCCCATCTTTAGCGGTACTCTTGTACGTTTGGTAATTCTGTTCGGCAACCTCATCCTCTATCTCCTTCTCCTCGCAGAGAAGGAGCAGTGCTTCATTTCTTTATCAAACAATTTATTCTTCCGCTTCAACATTAAATCTTTACTGATCAAATATCAATCTCTCCACTTTTTATTTATTATCTCAAACATGCAAGGGCTGTGCTTAGCAAGTCCCCCTTTGGGGGATTTAGGGGGCTACATCACAACGTTTCACTGCATCTTTTAATGCAGCTACCTTTTCTTCTTTTGTTTTTCCCGTAGGCATAAACTCTTGTGCCACATAACCAGTATATCCTGTTTCAATAATTGCTTTCATAATTGCTGGATAATATAGTTCCTGTGTTTCGTTAATTTCATGCCTGCCCGGTACACCTGCTGTATGATAATGGCCAAAGTACACATGATGGTTTTGAATTGTTCGGATCACATCTCCTTCATTGATCTGCATATGATAAATATCATAGAGCAATTTAAAGTTGGGTGAGCCAATTCGTTTACACAATTCAATGCCCCATTCACTTTTATCACACATATAATCTTTATGATCAATCTTAGTGTTGAAGAGTTCCATTTGAATGATGACATTGCTTTTTTCGGCCAAACTCATAATCTGTTTTAATCCTTCTACACAATTTTGAATACCTGTTGCATCATCCATGCCGTTTCTGTTTCCGCTGAAGCAGATTAAGTTTTTATATCCTGCTGCTGCAACAAGCGGAATTGCTTCAGTAAAATCTCTAATGAGCCATGTATGATTGTTCTTATTGTTCCATCCTTCAGTTAAGGAAATTTTCCCTGCAGTATAACACATGGAGCAATTAATTCCATGCTTTTGAATCGTTGGCCATTCTTTGGGAGTAAGTAAATCAATATTATTAAACCCGATTTTTTTTACAATGCCACACAATTCCTCAAGCGACAGAAAATTATACGTCCAGTAACAAACAGAATGGTTGATATTGTTTTTTAATTTCATTATTTGTTCATCAACTGAAAAAGAAGACAGGGATGTTCCGGCCATTAGCCCAAGCGAACCTGTTGCAACCTGTTTTAAAACTTCTCTTCTGGTTGATGTGCTCATACTTTTGAACGCTTTTTCTCGTCTTTAAACAACAATGCAAATATTAAAAACACTGCAAAAGCAATGCCTGCCGGTATCAACCAGATCATTTGGTAATTAAATGTGCCATTGGCCAGTTTATAAGCATCGGTAATTTTTCCTGCAACAGCAAAACCAATCAACATACCTACGCCATAAGTTGCCAGTGTAATTAAACCCTGAGCAGCACTCTTATGTTGCTCACCAGCTTTTGAATCAGTATAAATTTGCCCTGATACAAAAAAGAAATCATAACAAATTCCATGCAAGGCTATACCTATGAGCAACATAAACGTTAAATCACCTGCATTGCCATACGCAAATAAAACATAACGGAGTGCCCATGTCAGCATCCCTACTAATATTGTTTTCTTAAAACCAAAACGATTAAAGAAAACAGGTAGCAATAAAAGAAACAATACTTCTGATATTTGGCCAATTGTCATTTTCCCTGTTGGATTACTAACCCCGATATTTGATAAGAAAGAATTTGTGTTTTGATAATAAAATGCAAGCGGAATACAAATTAGAATAGATGAGATAAAGAAAATTAAAAAATTTTTATCTTTTAAAAGCTTCAAAGCATCCAGGCCAAGTATATCACTAACTGATACTTTGCTACCTTTTGCTTTGGGTGGTGTTTTGGGTAATGTAAAGCTAAACAAACCCAACACTAATGAAGCAGCACCTGAAAGTAGAAATGTATTTTTCAATAATCCTTCTTTGGTTCCACTTTCAGAATCCCAGTGAAATAAATAGCTGATGAGCAAACCTGCTGCTATCCAGCCCAATGTTCCAAACACACGGATTACTGAAAATTCTTTTTCCGGGTTTGTCATTTGATTAAAAGAAACAGAATTCACTAAAGCCAGCGTAGGCATATAACAAATCATGTAAGCAAGTACATAAGGATAAAACACAGCAATGTTATCAGCAGTGTACATCTGGTACATAAGCAAAGCTCCAAAGATATGCAGTACACCCAAAATACGTTCAGCATTAATAAACCGATCTGCAATTAATCCAATGATAAAAGGAGCAATAATAGCACCCCATGATTGTGTGGAAAATACCTGCCCTGATTCTGCACCAGTAGCTGAAAGATTTTTTCCTAAAAAAGTTCCCAGCGTAACAAACCAACCTCCCCATATAAAAAACTCCAAAAACATCATAATGGATAGTTGAACACGGATGGTTGAAGACATGAGCAATCGGTTTAAGTTGGCTTATTGTAAAAACTAAATTTAGGAATATTATCAATTCATCATCATATTAAAATGATAAACGAGCAGTTCAAACGTTTGCATGGCATAATCAATAAAATATATTAAGAAAAACTAATGGTGAATCAAGTTCATTTAATTTAGTACTTAACTTTAAGCACTTCAAAACAACGCTTGCAATATGGGAGATCTTCAGATAAAAATTCATCCAAAAGAATATGATGTTATTATTGTAGGCAGTGGCGCAGGTGGTGGTATGGCAACCTATATGCTAAGCAAAGCAGGATTAAAAGTCTGTTTGATGGAAGCAGGACCCATGTACAACCCGCAGTTACACGTAACACAACTTAAAAATCCGTGGGAGAGTAAAAGAAGAGGTGCAAGTACAAAATACAGACCCTTTGGAGATTTTGATGCCTGCTATGGCGGATGGAATTTAGAAGGCGAACCCTATACCAAAGCTGAAGGAACACAGTGGGACTGGTGGCGTGCACGTATGCTCGGCGGAAGAACCAATCATTGGGGAAGAATTTCACTTCGCTTTGGCCCCAAAGATTTCAAGCGCAAAAGCATTGATGGACTGGGCGATGATTGGCCAATTGGTTATGAAGACATCAAACCATATTATGATGCCATAGATAAACTTATTGGTGTATTTGGAACAAATGAAGGTTTGGAAAATGATCCCGATGGATTTTTTCTTCCACCTCCTAAACCAAGATTGCATGAGCTGATGATTAAAAACGCAGCCGCAACAACAGGAGTAAATGTAATTCCATCACGCCTTTCCATTCTCACCAAAAAAATTGAAAGCACAACTGATAGAGGTGTTTGTTTCTATTGCGGACAATGCAACAGAAATTGCAGTATTGCCAAAGCAGATTTTTCATCAACCAATGTTTTAATTTATCCTGCACTTAAAACAGGTAATGTAGATGTAATTGCCAATGCTATGGTACGGGAAGTGTTAACGGACAAAGAAGGCAAAGCAACCGGTGTAAGTTTTATTAATAAAGAAGAACATCAGGAATATCAAGTAAAAGGTAAAGTAGTAATAGTTGCTGCAAGTGCCTGCGAAAGTGCAAGATTATTACTGAATTCAAAATCACAACGCCATCCAAACGGATTAGCAAACAACAGTAATGTAGTAGGTAAATATTTACACGATAGCACCGGTGCGGCAATGGGCGGTGTGTTGCCGCAATTATTTGGCAGAAAAAAATACAATGAAGATGGAGTTGGCGGTGCACATATTTACAGCCCGTGGTGGTTAGATAACAAGAAATTAGATTTTCCCCGTGGTTATCATATTGAGTACTGGGGCGGTATGGGGCAACCAGCTTATGGTTTTGGTTGGGATGTTCAAACCTACAATGGAAAATATGCAGTTGCAGGCAAACAAAAAGAAGCAGGTGGTTATGGTGCATCACTCAAAGAAGATTATCGTTTTTTTAATGGCGCAGGTGTAGGCATGGCTGGCAGAGGTGAAATGATTCCTGTGGAAAGTAATTATTGTGAAATAGATCCGTATGTAGTTGATAAATACGGAATACCTGTTTTAAAGTTTAATGTAAAATTTAGTGAGCATGAAATAAACCAGGCCAAACATATGAAAGAAACTTTTCGTGAAATGATGCACAATATGGGCGCTGTAATTACATGGGGCAATGATGACAATGAAAAAAATTTATACGGTTTAAACAAGCCCGGTGAAATTATTCATGAAGCAGGAACAGTACGTATGGGTAACGATTCAAAGAAAAGTGCATTAAATAAATTTAATCAGGCACATGATTGTAAAAATTTATTTGTGGTAGATGGCGGTGCATTTGTAAGTCAGGCTGATAAAAATATTACCTGGACGATTTTGGCATTGAGTATGAGGGCAAGTGAATATATAGTGGAGCAACTAAAGAAAAATAATTTATAACCTCAGCGGCCTCTGTGTCTCTGCGTGAAATTGTATTCAAATGAAAAGAAGAGATTCCATTAAAGCCATTCTTGTTGGCACCGTTGCATCATCAGTAATTGTTGATGCTTGCACAACTGCTGATGAAAAAACAAAAGTTGTTGAACAAACTTCTGTAAGTACAATTGATCGTACTAAAGAAGAAGCAGCGTATGAAAACAAGTTGGAAGCAGAAACTTTTTTCAGCACTCATGAAATGGCAACCATTTCTTTATTAGCTGATATTATTATTCCCAAAGATGAAGTAAGCGGCAGTGCCAGTGAAGCTGGCGTTCCTGCATTCATCGAGTTCATTGTAAAAGATATGCCTTCTCACCAAACTCCTATGCGAGGTGGGTTGAAATGGTTAGACCTGCAATGTTTTGAACGTTATCAAAAAGCTTTTTCAGATTGTGATACTAAACAACAAATTGAAATGGTGGATGCAATTGCCTATCCTCAAAAAGCAAAATCTGAAATGAAACAGGGCGTTGCCTTTTTTAATTTGATGCGTAACTTAACTGCAACAGGTTTTTATACATCAGAAATAGGTGTGAAAGATCTTGGTTATGTTGGTAACCGTCCCAACCAATGGACAGGTGTTCCTCAGGATGTATTGCAACAATGCAAATTGGCGTATACAGAAAAAGAATTGAAAGAATGTATTTAATTTATAAACTCATCGGCCTCTAATTCTTTGCGTGAAAATATATTAATTATGAGCAATCTCAACAGAAGAAAATTTATTCGTGATGCTGCAATTACTTCGGCAGGTTTCTTCATCATTCCCCGCCATGTATTGGGTAATGGATTTATTGGACCAAGTGATAAACTCAATATTGCAGGTATTGGTGCCGGTGGCAAAGGCTACAGCGATTTAATGGAATTTGCAAAAAGTCCGCATGTAAATATTGTTGCCTTCTGCGATGTAGATGAAGCGCAGGCAAAAAAAGCAAGAGAACTTTTTCCCAAAGCAAATTTTTATTTTGATTACCGTGAAATGCTGGAAAAAGAAAAGAATAATATTGATGCTATCTCTGTTTCCACACCAGATCATACACATGCCGTTGCAACCATGGCAGCGATGCAGTTGGGAAAACATATATACGTTCAAAAACCATTAACTCATGATATTTATGAAGCCCGTATGTTAACGGAAGCTGCAAAGCGATATAAGGTTGTAACACAAATGGGTAATCAGGGTGGAAGTGGTGAAGGTGTTCGGCTAATGAAAGAATGGTACAATGCAGGATTGATAGGTAAAGTAACTCAGGTAAATGCATGGACGAATCGTCCTGTATGGCCACAAGGAATTGCAAGGCCAACTGGAAAACATGAAATACCATCTGGCATGAAATGGGATTTATGGTTGGGCACTGCAAAAGCAATGGACTATAATCCCAAGTATCATCCGTTTAACTGGAGAGGTTGGTGGGATTTTGGAACAGGTGCTTTGGGTGATATGGCCTGTCATATTATGGATCCTGTTTATCGCATCTTACCCATACTTTATCCCAATGAAGTGGAGTGCAGCATTCCTAATAATTTTATTGATGCATGGACTGAAGCTGGCTATATTGATAGCTGTCCCCCGGCATCTATTATACATCTCAACTATCCTACCAATGATGGGAAAGAAAAAATAAAAGTTACCTGGATGGATGGAGGTTTATTACCAAAACGTCCGGATGAATTATTACCTGAAGAAGCAATGGGCAGTTGGGATGGAGGCGTGATTTTTGAAGGAACAAAAGGAAAGATGATGTGCGGTTGTTATGGAGAAGATCCAACATTGTTGCCCACAATAAGAATGAAAGAAGATCGGCTTCCAAAACAAACCATCAAACGTGTACCTGAAGGACATTATTTGCAATGGGTAAATGCATGCATCGCTGGTTATGGAAATGCAGAGTTGAGTTCACCATTTGAATATGCCGGGCCTTTTACAGAAAGTATATTGATGGGTAATTTAGCAATTAGAAGTTGGATGATTAAAAATCCAAACTTAAAAGGGTGGGATGATAAGTATCTAGGAAGAAAAAAATTATTGTGGGATGCAAAGAATATGAAGATCACCAATTTTGATGAAGCCAATCAGTTTGTAAAAAGAGAATACAGAGATGGTTGGTCATTAGGTATCTAAATTTGAAAGCAGAAAAATAAAAATATGAACAGAAAACTAAGAATGGCAATGATTGGTGGAGGTATGGATGCATTTATTGGTGCAGTACATCGCCTGGCAATGAATATGGATGGGCAGGTGGAATTGGTAGCAGGTGCGTTGAGTGTAAATCCGGAGATGGCAATTGAATCTGGAAAAAAATTATTTCTAGATGAAGACAGAGTGTATACTGATTATAAAGTGATGTTGGAGAAAGAAGCCGCTATGCCTGCAGAAAAGCGTATTGATTTTGTTACCATTGTTACACCCAACTTTGTTCACTTTGATCCTGCAATGATGGCATTGGAAAAAGGTTTCAATGTAGTAATTGAAAAGCCCATCACCTTTACTTTAAATGAAGCAAAACAATTAAAAGCAAAAGTAGAAGCTACCGGATTGAGTTTGTTGCTCTGTCATACATACACCGGTTACCCCATGGTAAAACAAGCCAAACAGTTTTTAAAAATCGGAGTGCTTGGTAAAATCAGAAAAGTATATGTGGAGTATCCGCAGGGATGGTTGAGTACATTCTTAGAAGCTACCGGACAGGCTCAGGCGAGTTGGAGAACAGATCCTAAAAAAAGCGGAAAGGCAGGAAGCATGGGAGATATTGGAACACATGCATTCAACTTAGTAGAGTATGTAACCGGTTTACAGGTTACACATCTTTGTGCAGATATTAATATTGTAGTTGAAGGAAGAATGTTAGATGATGATGGTGCTGCCTTTTTAAAATTCAACAATGGTGCAACGGGTGTTTTGATGGCTACACAAATTGCTGCAGGCGAAGAAAACAATGTAAAGATTCGGGTGTATGGAGAAAAAGGTGGTATTGAATGGAAACATGAAGATGCTAATACATTATTAGTTAAGTGGCTGGATAAACCAACAGAAATTTACAGAACAGGAGGAGGATACAATAGTTCTTACACAACACATAATACCAGAACACCTGCAGGCCACCCAGAAGGATTTTTAGAAGCCTTTGCTAATATGTACCGGAATTTTATATTAACGTTAAAAGCAAAGATTGATGGCGAACAACCCAAAGAAGAGTGGTTGGATTATCCAGGTGTGGAAGAAGGTGTTAGAGGTATGGCATTTGTTGAAAATGTAATTGAGAGTGGAAAGAGTAAAGAGAAGTGGAGGGAGTTTGTAGTTTAATTAATAATTGATAATTGAAAAATGAAAACGATTAAGGGCCCTGGAATTTTCTTAGCACAATTCATGGACGATAAAGCTCCGTTCAATGATTTAAAATCCATTTGCCATTGGGCAAAGAGTTTAGGATTTAAAGCTGTGCAAATTCCAACATTGGATAGCCGATTTATGAATCTGCAACTGGCAGCAGAAAGTAAAACTTATGCTGATGAATTAAAAGGAATTGTAAATGAAGCTGGTTTGGAAATTTCTGAACTCAGTACCCATTTGCAAGGTCAGTTGGTTGCGGTACATCCTGCATATGATACTATGTTTGATGTGTTTGCACCCAATGATTTAAAAGGAAATCCAAAAGCAAGACAACAATGGGCGGTACAGCAAATGATGTATGCAGCAAAAGCATCACAAAATTTAGGACTTACAGCACATGCAACATTCAGCGGTTCCTTGTTATGGCATGCATTTCATCCATGGCCTCAACGGCCAGATGGTTTGGTAGATGAAGCTTTTACTGAACTTGCCAAACGATGGATGCCAATCTTAAATAAATTTGATGAGTATGGTGTAGATGTTTGTTACGAGATTCATCCCGGAGAAGATTTGTTTGATGGCATTACATATGAAATGTTTTTAGAAAAAGTAAACAATCATAAAAGAGCATGCTTGTTATACGATCCATCACACTTTGTTTTACAGCAACTCGACTACATTGAATACATTGATCTGTATCATGAACGCATCAAAGCCTTTCATGTAAAAGATTCTGAATTTAATGCAACGGGTAAACAGGGAACTTTTGGTGGTTATCAAAGCTGGTTAAACAGAGCAGGTCGTTATCGTTCACTCGGTGATGGACAGGTTGATTTTAAAACCATCTTCAGTAAGTTAACTCAATATGATTATGATGGATGGGCAGTGATGGAATGGGAGTGCTGCATCAAACATCCAGAAGATGGTGCAAGAGAAGGTGCTGAGTTCATCAAAAACCATATCATCCGTGTAACAGAAAAAGCATTTGATGATTTTGCAGGAGGGAAAACAGATGTAGCAACCAACCGAAAAATTTTAGGACTCGATTAATCAATCAAATCATAACTTTCAACTTCAATTTTTATTTATGAGCAAGATTTTATTTACATCAGCAATTGCACTTACACTTATAGCATGTGGTGGCGCAGCTACAGAAAAAAAAGAAGAAACCAAAACAGAAGCAGCAGCACCTTCCATTTCTGATGACCCTGTTTACCAGGAAGGTTTAGCATTAGTGGCAAAGCCAGAAAACCTTTGCTTAACCTGTCATAAGATTGACGAGAAACTTACCGGGCCTGCGTACCGTGATGTAGCCAACAAATATGAGAATACACCGGAGAATGTAAAGATGCTTACCGAAAAAGTATTGAAAGGTGGAAGTGGTGTTTGGGGTGATGTGGCAATGGTTCCTGCACCGGGTTTAAATCCTACTGATGCAGAAAAAATGGTGAAGTATATTTTATTACTTAGAAATAAATAAATAATCATGATACGTTCAATTCTTTTACTTGCCCTTGCAGGATTCATCAATGCATGTAATAATGAAGGTGAAAAACAAATATCAACTGATACTACTCAAACTACAACCATGACTCCTCTTTTAACTGAAACTGAAATGGCAGAAGGCTGGGTGTCTTTGTTTGATGGAACAACTACAAAAGGATGGCACAAGTATGGTGGCGCAGCAGTTGGCAGTGCATGGAAAGTTGAAGATGGCACTTTACACTTAGGAGCATTAGAAAAAGACAACTGGCAAATAAAAGATGGCGGTGATATTGTTAGTGATGAAGAGTATGAAAATTTTCATTTAAAACTTGAATGGAAAATTGACACATGTGGTAACAGTGGTGTTATGTTTTACGTACATGAAGACACTGTAAAATATAAATTTCCGTGGATGACCGGACCAGAAATGCAGGTACTTGATAATACCTGTCACCCCGATGCAAAAATTATTAAACACCGTGCAGGCGATTTGTATGATATCATTACTTCAGTTCCTGAAACTGTAAAACCGGCATTGGAATGGAACCTCGCAGAAATTAAATGTATAAATGGAACTTTGGAATTTTATTTAAATGGAACAAAAGTGGTAAGCACTATTTTATGGGATGATGCATGGAGAAAAGCTTTAACAACAACCAAGTGGAAAGATCATAAAGACTTTGGAACGTATAAAAAAGGACATATTGCCTTACAGGATCATGGCAATAAGGTTTGGTTTAGAAATATTAAGATTCAGAAGTTGTAAAATAAATTTCCCACTAAGGACACGAAGTTCACAAATTTTTATTTGTGTCCTTAGTGAGAAACAAATAATTGCCCATTATACTTACTGCATCAACGCAACAGTTCTGTTGATAAATTCAGTAAGATTATTTCCCTTTAACATTCCCTGTGAGAGTAATGCAAGATCTGCCAGGTTGTGAGCCATTTCCTTTCCCGCTTCTTTATTCTCCAGAATCTTTTTAAAAAGCGGATGATTTCCGTTTACAGTTAACTCTACTTCATCGGGCATATTTGCATAAAAGCTGCTCATGGGTCCGCCCATATTAGCCATCTCTTTCATGCGGCGCATCATTTCAGGCCTTGTTGCAATAACAGGCGCAGCATCTACACTTAATCCTTTAACTTCTATATTCAAATGCAAATCTGTAAGCGGAATATTAAATAATTCTTTCAAATGCTTTTCTTCATCTTCAGTTAAAGAAGATTTCATTTCTTCCTGTTTGTCAATAAGGTTATCAGCAATATCAGAATCTACACGTTTAAATGTAATATTCTCCCACTTCATTTCCATTTGACTTATAAACCCAGCATCAATCATTGTATCTAACAAGGCGACCTTATAACCTTTTGCTTCTGCTGCTTTAAGGAATGTATTTTGTTCAACTGCATTGGAAGTGTAGAGTAATACCAATTTACCTTCTTTATTTTTCTGCAGCACTTCAGTAGCAGCTTTGTATTCGTCGAGTGTATAAAACTTTTGGTCATCAACGCTTTTAAGGATGTGGAATTTGTTCGCCTTCTCTAAAAATTTATCATCGGTCATCATACCATACTTCACAAACAAACCGAGACTTTCCCATTTCTGTTCAAACGAAGGACGATCATTTCTAAAAATCTCATCCAGCTTATCAGCAACTTTTTTAGTAATGTGGCTGTTAATTTTTTTCACATTGGGGTCGCCCTGTAAATAACTGCGGCTTACGTTTAATGGAATATCCGGACTGTCAATTACACCATGCAGCAGCATTAAAAATTCAGGAACTATATCTTTCACTTCATCTGTAACAAACACTTGATTGCAGTAAAGTTGAATTTTATCTTTCTGTATTTCATAGCTCTGCTTAATTTTCGGGAAATATAAAATGCCTGTTAGGTTAAACGGATAATCCACATTCAAATGAATCCAGAATAAAGGCGGTTCACTAAACGGATATAACTCTTTATAAAAACTTTGATAATCTTCCGCAGTAAGTTCAGCAGGTTTTTTTACCCAGAGAGGTTGTGTATTGTTAATTTGTTCTTCACCATAAAAAATGGCAACCGGTAAAAACTTACAGAAACGTGTAAGAATTCCTTTGAGTCGCTCATCATCCAAAAACTCTTTGCTCTCATCATCTACATGCAATACAATATCGGTTCCTCTTTCTGTACGTGCCGTTGTTTCTTCTAAAAAATATTCAGGGCTTCCATCACATTCCCAACGAACAGCAGCACCATCCTTAAAACTTTTTGTAAACACTTCTACTTTGCTGCTTACCATAAAAGCACTGTAAAAACCCAAACCGAATTTGCCAATAATAGCATTTTCATTTTGGCCCTTGTACTTCTGTACAAATTCCTCAGCACCGCTAAACGCCACTTGATTAATATATTTCTCCACTTCCTCAGCCGTCATACCCACGCCATTGTCGCCAATGGTAATAGTGCCTGCTTCTTTATCAAGCTTCACTGTTACTTTCAATTCGCCAAGTTCACCTTTCGCCTCACCGATGCTTGAAAGTGTTTTTATTTTTTGCGTAGCATCTACTGCGTTGCTTACTAATTCCCGAAGAAAAATTTCATGATCGCTGTACAGGAATTTTTTAATGATGGGGAAAATGTTTTCTGTTTGTACACGAATACTTCCGGTTTGCATAAAATCTATTTAGGCCTCAAAAAAGCAAATAAAATACCGAACCACCAAATTGCGACAGATTGGCTGTGAATTGCTGAATAGAATTACAAACAGTACAAGTGAGTGACACAACAGGTGATGCTACAAGCACTGTTGCCAGTAACATAAAATTCCTTCTCCTTTCAAACCCTTACTCTAACTGTAATCCCGTACCTTTGCGGCTTCAAAAAAACTACGATGTTAGCAGCAAGAAATATAACCCTCGCCTACGGGAAACGTGTACTATTTGATGAAGTAAATATCAATTTCCAAAAAGGGAATTGCTACGGTGTTATTGGTGCCAATGGTGCCGGTAAAAGTACCTTTCTAAAAATCCTGAGTGGCGAAATTGAACCCAATAAAGGAACTGTTGAAATAGGTGCAGGCGAACGCATGGCGGTACTAAAACAAAATCAGTTTGAGTTTGATGAGCAAACTGTTTTAAATACTGTACTCATGGGTCACAAAAAAATGTGGGATGTAATGCATGAAAAAGATGCCATTTATCTCAAGCCCGATTTTAGCGAAGAAGATGGTATGCGTGCCGGAGAACTGGAAGCTGAGTTTGGTGAAATGGGTGGCTATACTGCAGAGAGTGATGCCGCTTCATTTTTAAGTGGACTAGGTATTAAAGAAGAATATTTACAGAGCTTGATGAAAGAAATTCCGAGTAATTTAAAAGTTCGGGTATTACTTGCGCAAGCGTTGTTTGGCAACCCTGATATTTTATTATTGGATGAGCCTACCAACGGATTAGATATTGAAACCATCGGCTGGTTAGAAAACTTTTTAGCCGATTATGAAAATATTGTTTTGGTGGTGAGCCATGATCGTCACTTTTTAGATTCAGTTTGTACGCATGTGGCCGATGTGGACCGTGCAAAAATTAAAGTGTTTACAGGTAACTATACATTCTGGTATGAATCAAGCCAGTTAATGAGCAGGCAGTTAGGTGATAAAAATAAAAAGACAGAAGATAAGCGTCAGGCATTGATTGACTTTATTGCACGCTTTAGTGCCAATGCATCAAAAAGTAAACAGGCTACATCACGTAAAAAAGCATTAGAGAAATTAACCATTGAAGAAATTGAACCGAGCAACAGAAAATATCCAGGTATTATTTTTCAACAGTTGCGTGAAGTAGGAAATCAGATTCTAAATGTTGAAAAACTAAAAAAATCTGTTGATGGCCGTGTGCTGTTTGATAAAGTTTCTTTTACTGTAAATAAGAATGATAAGATTGCTTTTGTAAGTAAAGATCCTTTGGCCGTTACTCATTTCTTTGATATAATCAATGCTGAAGAAATTGCAGATAGCGGAAGTTATGAATGGGGAACTACCGTTACCAAAGCATATTTACCGGTAGAGAATAATGAATTTTTTAAAGAAGGTTTGGGTTTGATGGATTGGCTGCGTCAATATGTGCCCAGCCATGTTACTGATGCTGATGAACCTTTCTTACGTGGATTTCTCGGCAAGATGTTGTTTAGTGGTGATGACATCATGAAAAAAACAAACGTATTGAGCGGAGGAGAAAAAGTGCGTTGCATGGTAAGTAAGATGATGATGCAAAATCCGAATGTGATTATTTTAGATCAGCCTACCAACCATTTAGACTTAGAAAGTATTCAAAGCTTTAACGAGCAGTGTACTGAATACAAGGGTGTAGTGATGCTCACTTCACATGATCATACGTTTTTAGAAACAACAGCCAACAGAATTATAGAGTTAACTCCAAATGGTATAATTGATCGTCTCACTACTTTTGATGAGTACTTAAATGATGCAAGAGTGAAACAGATGCAGGAAGAGATGTATGGAAATGCAGTGATGGCCTGATTGGGGTAATACATTATTAAAATCAAGCCTTTCATAACCGGAAGGCTTTTTATTTTTTCTCCATCTTCAAATGGAGTAATTTTCAAATTCATTTATGTCTTTTCAACTCCATTCACCATATCAACCAGCTGGCGATCAGCCGCAAGCCATTCAGCAATTAACTGAAGGAATTTTAAATGGAGAAAAATACCAAACGCTTCTCGGAGTAACCGGCAGTGGTAAAACATTCACCATTGCTAATGTTATTCAAAATGTACAGAGGCCAACATTGGTATTAACACATAACAAAACATTGGTGGCTCAACTGTATGGAGAGTTCAAACATTTTTTTCCTGATAATGCTGTAGGATATTTTGTAAGCTATTATGATTATTATCAGCCCGAAGCTTACATGCCAGTGAGCGGCACCTACATTGAAAAAGATTTAAGCATCAATGAAGAATTGGATAAACTTCGCCTGCATGCAACAAGCGAACTCTTAAGCGGACGAAGAGACATCATTGTTGTAGCGAGTGTGAGTTGTATTTATGGTATGGGTAACCCCATTGATTTTGAAAACGGCATCATCCGCATTCAAAAAAAACAAACTCTTTCACGTCAGGGTTTTTTACATGCATTGGTTAACAGTTTGTACAACCGCTCACAAGGAGATTTTACAAGAGGAAAGTTTCGGGTAAAAGGAGATACAGTTGATATTAACCTGCCTTATGTTGATTTTGGTTACCGCATCACTTTCTTTGGCGATGAAATTGAAGACATTGAAACCATTGAAATAAAAACAGGCAAACGAATTAAGAAAGTGGATAATGCCGCCATCTTTCCTGCCAATTTATACATTGCTCCAAAAGATAAAATGCAGGAAATCATTTATGAAATTCAGGATGAAGCAGCTGCACAGGCAGAATATTTTAAAAGCGTAGGAAAGTATATTGAAGCTCAGCGTGTAAAAGAACGTACAGATTATGATTTGGAAATGATTCGGGAACTGGGCTATTGCAATGGTATTGAAAACTATTCCCGATTTTTTGATAGGCGTATGCCCGGTACAAGACCTTTCTGTTTGCTGGATTATTTTCCCAAAGATTATTTGATGGTGATTGATGAAAGCCATCAAACTATTCCCCAAGTGAGTGGTATGTATGGCGGGGACAGAAGCCGAAAATTGGTTTTGGTTGATTATGGTTTTCGGTTACCGAGTGCTATGGATAATCGTCCGCAAAATTTTCATGAGTTTGAAAGTTTACTCAACCAGGTAATTTATGTTAGCGCCACACCTGATGATTTTGAATTAGAAAAAACTGGAGGTATAGTGGTAGAGCAGGTGGTTCGTCCAACAGGTTTGCTCGATCCACCAATTGAAATACGGCCCAGCGTAAATCAAATAGATGATTTGCTTGATGAAATTGATAAGCGAGTTACCAAAGGTGACCGTGTATTGGTAACAACACTCACCAAACGAATGGCTGAAGAGATGGATAAATATTTAGCACGCATAAACATCAAATCAAAATACATTCATAGCGAAGTAGATACATTAGAAAGAATTGAAATTTTAAGAGAACTGCGTTTAGGTACCATTGATGTTTTAGTAGGGGTAAATCTTTTGAGAGAAGGTTTGGATTTGCCGGAGGTTTCTCTTGTTGCAATTTTAGATGCAGATAAGGAAGGCTTTTTACGTAATGAAAAAAGTTTAACACAAACTGCTGGGCGTGCTGCACGAAATGTTGATGGTCTTGTTATTTTTTATGCTGATAAGATGACGGAGAGTATGCGGCGCACCATTGAAGAAACTGATAGAAGAAGAGAAAAGCAAATTCAATTTAATATTCAACATGGCATTACTCCCAAAACAATTATTAAAAGTATTGAACAGGTGATGGGCCAAACTTCGGTTCTTGATATTAAAGGGTATGACACCTCCAAACCTTATGCTATGGCACCCGATGGTGAATTGGTGAATATAGCAGCAGAAGATCAGGAAGTTTATCAAACCATTCCTCAAATGGAAAAAGCTATCAATCAAATAAAAAAGCAAATGGAAAAAGCTGCAAGGGATTTAGATTTTATGGAAGCTGCTAAATTAAGAGATGAAATGTTTCGGCTACAAAAGGAACTCGAAGAGATGAAGAAATAAAATTAAATTTTCACATGCCCCCAGTTTTCTCCTTTTTTAATTCTATAAATCTGCATATCACTCACTTTGTATTTTACTGCAAGGCCTTTTAAAGTATTTCCTTTTTGCAATGCCAGTTTAATGTTACGAACTTTCCCTATATCTAATCTCGGCCCTTTAACTGGTTCTCTCATTCGTCTAGATGCTTTGATATAGGCTGGGCTTTCAATACTATGTGTATATTGTTCATTTACTGTTACCCATTTTAAATTGGAAGCCGAAAGATTTTTTCTATTAAAATCTTTAAACACTACTTTTTTATGAAGTGGAGACTTTTGCTTGCAAAAATAGGTGGCAACCAGTGTGTGAAAAAATACAAATTCATGTCGCTTCCTTTTTTTGGTTGTAACGGAATAACGCATGATCTTATACCCTTCCTGCAAACTGCCTTTTAGCAAATTTCCATCCTTATAAAGATTGCCGGTATAGCTTGCCAGCCGCCCCTTATTACTAATAGCATATTTCTTTTTAAGTGAATTCGGAAAGTCTGCTTCTTTCCAGCGTTCTCCATCAAGCTTTTTAATCATACTTTCTAAATTAAATGATTTACAAATTAGCGGCGGTTTACAAGCTGGCCCAGGTAGTATTTTAAAGGCTAAAAGGGATGGAATAACAAAGGTAATTGATTGAAATGAGTAGAAGATTCCTATATTTTATTATCTTCAATTACTTCAAAAAAAATCAACCATGTTCATATTTGCATTATTCAATCTTAAAGGCGGCGTTGGCAAAACTGCTTCCTGTGTAAACTTTGCGTACCTGGCCGCAAAAGATGGCTACAAAACTTTGTTATGGGATATTGATCCGCAGGGAGCCACTTCCTTTTATTACAAAGTAAAACCAAAGCAAAAAGTTGCCATTCGCAACCTTGTAGGAAAAGACAGCGAGCTGGCAGATAGCATTATGGCAACTGAGTATGAAAATCTTGATATTATTCCCGCAGATGTTAGCGCCAAAGCTTTGGATACCATGATGGATGAAATGAAGACATCTAAAAAAAGATTGCAAACAATATTAAAGCAACTAAAAGATGAATACGATTTTGTGTTTATTGATTGCCCTCCCGGGTTAAGTTCACTAGCAGAAAATATTTTTAATGCAGCAGATATTGTTTTGATGCCTGTAATACCTACCACGCTTTCTATACGTACCTATCAAATGGTAAAAGAATTTTTTAAAGAGAAAGAGGTAGACATTAAAAAGATGGCTTGTTTTTTTACAATGGCAGATATGCGTCGTAACATGCACAATGAAGTAATGGAAGAGTTGTATAAAGACAAACGTTTTTTTGAAAACTATATTCCGTACTTAAGCGATGTAGAAAAGATGGGAGTACACAAGGCGCCGTTGGAAGAGTTTGCAAAAAGCAGCTATGCAGCACAATGCTATAGAGAACTTTGGGAAGAAGTAAAAGAAGGCGTTCTCTAATGAAATTTATCCTTTGCGTATAATTACGGCGACCAAAGTACTAATGCTTTATTTTATAAAAAAGGCTTTTTGTACTTTGTGATTTCGAATGACGGTTGTACATTTGGATTGTCCAATTATTCAAGAAAAACTAAATCCAATAAAAATGAAAAAGCCACTACGCTTCTTCTCGTTCGTATTTTTCCTATTTGCTATTTACTTAAACATTTTTTACAAGGAAGATTCTTTCCTTGCCCGTATTGCTTCAGGTAAAGCCACAACTCCTAAAGAGCAAGTTGCTGAAACAAAGCAAGCAAAGCCTTCTGATACGGAAATGGCTGAGGTTACAAACAAATAAGATAATTCAAATATAGTTGTGACTATTGCCGGCTAGTCCGTACCCTATTGTTTTGCCGGTACCGAATTTTCTCATAATGTAAGTTTTGCGGAGGTGGTTTCTACCACCTCCTATTTTCGTTTGCAAAAAAATTCTTCTCCCCCTTTTGGGAGAGGTTAGGTGGGGGTGTACCTTAGCACAATGCCAGAAAAAAAATTATTCCTGCTTGATGCGTTTGCTCTCATCTTTCGTGCATACTATGCACTCATTCGCAACCCACGCATTACTTCCACAGGAAGAAATACAAATGCACAATTCGGTTTCACAAATACCTTGATCGAATTAATTACCAATCAAAAACCTACTCATCTAGCAGTTTGTTTTGATACACATGCACCCACAGAACGGCATACAGATTTTGCAGACTATAAAGCAAACAGACAGGAAGCGCCGGAAGATTTACTGGCAGCAGTACCTGATATTAAAAAAATAATCCGAGCATTTAATATTCCCGTGGTAGAGTTAGATGGTTTTGAAGCCGATGATGTGGTGGGTACATTAAGTAAACAGGCTGCTTTGGTAGGCTATGATGTGTACATGGTTACACCTGATAAAGATTATGGTCAATTAGTAAGTGATAAAATAAAAATTTATAAACCTGGCTATCAGGGTGGTGATGTAGAAATTATGGGGCCCGAAGAAGTTTGTGCCAAGTGGGGTATTAAAGACGTAAGCCAGGTAATTGATATTTTGGGAATGATGGGTGATGCTGTTGATAATATTCCCGGGATACCCGGCGTTGGAGAAAAAACTGCAGCTAAACTTTTAGCTGAGTTTGGCACTATGGAAAATGTATTAGACAATGCTGCAAATATTAAAGGTAAGATGGGTGAAAAAATTGCAGCAGGAAAAGACCTTGCCATCTTAAGTAAAAAACTGGCCACCATTATTACCAATGTGCCTGTTGAATTTCATGAAGAAAATTTTAAATTAAAAGAATGGAATAAAGAAGCCCTGATAGAAGTGTTTACTGAATTAGAATTTAAAACAGTGGCACAACGAATTTTAGGTGAGGCCATCTCAACACCCAACAGAAGAACCGTAATTGAAAAAGAACAACCAACGGGTGTGCAAACAGATTTATTTGGAAACCCTGTTGCAGCAAAAAGAACGGCTCCTGCAAAAACAATAGGTGCAGATGAAAAAACGGAAGAGGAAAATTTAGCTGATGATGAAAAGCAGGAGTCTGTTATCAGCTCTGCAAAAAATATCAACAACACTGCACATGAATACACTTTAACAGAAACGGAAGCTGCCATTCAAAAACTAATTGCTGAGCTTGAGTTGCAAACTGAAATTTGTTTTGATACAGAAACTACCGGGCTGGATGCAAATGATTGTGAATTAGTAGGGATGAGTTTTTCCTATGAACCCGGCAAAGCATATTATATTCCCTGCCCTGCCGATCAGCAAAAAACAAAAGCGATCTTATCAATGTTTGAAAAACTCTTTGCAGATGAAACTAAAATTTGGGTTGGACAAAACATCAAATACGATTTGCTTGTTTTAAAATGGTATGGTGTTGAGCTGAAAGGAAATTTATTCGATACCATGCTTGCTCATTATGTAATTGAACCCGATGGGAAACGAAGTATGGATGTATTAAGTGCACAGTATCTCGGTTATGATCCTGTTTCTATTACAGAACTTATTGGCAAAAAGGGGAAAGAACAGGGAACCATGCGTGATGTAGATTTTGAAAAGATAAAAGAATACGCCGGAGAAGATGCTGATATAACTTTGCAACTAAAACATGTGTTTCTTCCACAGTTAAAAGAAAAAGAAGTAGAGAAGGTTTTTTATGAAGTGGAAAACCCATTGGTGAAAGTGCTGACAGATATGGAATTTGAAGGGATTAAAGTAGATGTTGAGTTTTTAAATGACTACTCCAAACAATTAGATATTGATGCAAAAGAAGCTGAGAAAAAAGTATATGATACATCCGGCTTAAAATTTAATCTTGCTTCACCAAAACAGTTGGGCGAAGTATTGTTTGATCATTTAAAACTTGATCCCAAAGCAAAAAAAACCAAGACCGGCCAATATGCAACCGGTGAAGATGTGTTACAAAAATTAGCGGCAGCAAATCCTATTGTGGCCGACATACTTGCCTTTAGGGAATTAACAAAATTAAAATCAACCTATGTTGATGCATTACCACTTTTGATAAACAGAAAAACAGGAAGAGTACATACTTCCTATGCACAGGCAGTAGCTGTTACGGGAAGATTGAGCAGCAATAATCCCAACCTTCAAAATATTCCTGTGCGTACAGACAGAGGAAAAGAAATTCGCAAAGCATTTATTCCCAGAGATGATAATCATGTACTCATCAGCGCTGATTATTCACAAATTGAATTACGTATTGTAGCAGCTATCAGTGGGGATGTAAATATGTGCGAAGCATTCAGGACAGGAAAAGATATTCATACTGCTACCGCTTCCAAGGTTTTTAATGTAAATGAAAAAGATGTTACCAAAGAAATGCGTTACAAAGCAAAGAGTGTAAACTTTGGAATCATTTATGGGCAAGGTGCTTTTGGCCTTGCAGATAATCTCGGCATCAGCAGAGGAGAAGCCAAAGAAATTATTGATAATTATAAAAAAGAATTCTCCGGCATTCAAAAGTATATGGATGATACCATTAACTATGCAAGAGAGCATGGCTATGTACAAACATTAATAGGTAGAAAAAGATGGTTGAGAGATATTAATTCTTCCAACTTTACTGTTCGAGGTTTTGCAGAACGTAACGCCATTAACTCACCTATACAAGGAACGGCGGCTGATATGATTAAACTTGCTATGATTAAAACACATCATGCATTAAAAGAAAAAAACTTTAAAAGTAAAATGATTTTACAAGTACACGATGAATTGGTATTTGATGTTTTAAAAGATGAAATAGAATTCATAAAACCTGTTATACTTGACTGTATGCAAACTGCTATGGAGTTGCCAAACAATGTACCAGTAATTGCAGAAGCAGGAATAGGAGATAACTGGCTGGAAGCACATTAATTTCATTATACACTATGCAACCCATACTTATTTATTGTTACGATGCTTATTGTGGATGGTGTTATGGTTTTAGTACTATAATAAAGCAAATAGCAAGAGACTACAAAAATAAATTTCATACAGAAGTTTTAAGTGGCGGTATGGTATTGCCAGAAGTACCTGTACACATTAAAGCAACGGCAGAATATATTAGAGGAGCCTATAAAACGGTAGAAGAATACAGCGGCACACAATTCGGTGCTGATTATCTCTGGCATATTCATAACCCTGATGAGAGTGATTGGTTTCCATCATCAGAAAAACCTGCTATTTCACTGAGTATTTTTAAAGAAATTTATTCAGAGTTGCAAGTAGAGTTTGTAGCAGATATGCAATACAGTTTATATTTTGAAGGACGGGATTTAACAGATGATGAAGCGTACCGTCACCTGTTGGAAAAATATCAAATTAATGCTGATGAATTTTACGGTAAGCTGAAAAGTTATGAATATAAAGAGAAAGCTTATTATGAATTTCAATTGTGTAAGCAATTACAAGTAACAGGTTTTCCACAAGTACTGATGCAAATCACCGAATCAAAATTTCATTTACTGGCAAAAGGATATACCGATTATGAAAGACTAAAAAGAAGAATTGATCTGGTACTTACTGAAATCGAAACAAATTCATTTAACTGATTTTATATGATACTCACCGTTACACTTAATCCTTGTATAGATAAAAGCTCCACTGTAGAAAAACTCAAACCCGAAAGTAAACTTCGCTGTACTGAGGTGGTAAACGAACCCGGTGGTGGTGGCATTAATGTAAGTAAAGCATTGAAAAAACTGGATGCTTCTTCTGTTGCACTGTTTCCTGCAGGCGGGCATAATGGGAATATGCTATGTTCCTTATTGAAAGAAGAAGAAATTTTATTTCATGCAGTTGATACAAAAGTTGAAACAAGAGAAAACTGGATTGTACTGGAAAACTCCACCAACGATCAGTATCGATTTACATTTCCCGGAAGAGCAGTGCTGGAAGAAACAATCAAAACATTGGTAGATCAAATCAGAAGTTTTACTCCAACATTCGTCGTAGCCAGCGGCAGTTTACCTCCAGGCTTGCCCGATTATTTTTATGGATTGATTGTAAAAAATGCAGCAGCTGTTGGCGCAAAATGTATTGTTGATACAAGCGGCCCAGCCTTACAGGCATTAAAAGGAAAGCACACATACATGATCAAACCCAACATCAGTGAACTTTGTAAAATGCTCAATATAGAATCGCTTGAAAAAAACGAAGTGGATGATGCAGCCCAACAGGCCATCATTGATGGTTATGCAGAATTGATTGTTGTATCCATGGGACCTGATGGTGCCTGGTTGGTAAGCAGCGATAAAAAATATTATTGTGAAGCGCCTAAAGTTGAAAAAAGAAGTACAGTTGGTGCTGGTGACAGTATGGTGGCCGGCATTACATTTATGTTACAAAAAGAAAGACCCTTGCGTGAAGCTATTCGTTTTGGTGTTGCCTGTGGCAGTGCAGCAACCATGAATGAAGGAACACAGTTGTTTAAAAAAGATGATGCAGAAAGGTTGTTTGAAATCATCAATCAAAATCATTCAGTATAATTCAGTTCTTTCTTATATCAGTGATGTGATTGAAGGTATTTCCCAAAACGGCATATACTCTTTCCACCCCAGAAAAAAAGAAAATAAGAAATGAATAAAGGGAGCTGATAAAAAGCTCAGGATTAAATATCGAATCGTTTTTGATCTGTTCATTTTTAAAACTACGGGCGGCAATAAAACAGTCATGAGCATCGGCACTGTATAATACACCCACCACGGCAATAAAAACTTTGCACCATACCGGCCCATGAGCATTCCAATGACTACTACTATCAGCGATAACAGAAGTATTGGTTTTCTTTTTAATTTAAACTCATCTTTTGACAACACCATTCTGATGACTGCAAAAAAGATGAGCATTGAAAAAAGAATCATCAAAGGAAAGTGCCAGTCAGTATTCATATTTCAATTATAAGAACTTTGTCAAAGTTTTATCTGCATGACTGCATTTAATCTTTCACTCAAAACTTTGGCAAAGGTTAAATAAATTAATTCTCCCCCTTCCACTCCGGCAATCTGCCCGGTGTATAAGGTGCACCACTTTTTTCCAGCATATCTTCCACTCTTTTTACTTCGGCTGCAATTGCTTTTAACTCATTATACACGGGTGTAAAATCTTTTACTGCAATATCATAAGAAGAAATTTGTGTTTGTGTCGGCGCTGCCGTTGTATTCCATAAAGAACCAATTACATAACCAATTCTTCCGCCGATGGATGGTGTTGTTTCAAATTCTCTTCTGGCCAAACTTGCATCACCATTCATAGAACGGTTTACAACATTTAATCTCAATTCTAACTCACGAATGCTTTTTGAAATATCCAATGATTGTTTGGGCGCATCAAGAGCTGCCTGTTTCATGTAACGTAATTTATTTACAAGTTCGCTGCGGTATTGGTCTGCCGACTGAACTACACGGCTCAGCTCTGCAATTTTTTTACAAAAATCATCCAATGCTTTTTTATCCGTTGCAGGAAGTGTAGCTGTGTTGAGTGTAACTGCTTTGAAACTTTGTGGTGCAACAATTTCAGTATAAGCTCCATCTTCAAATTTGCTTAATGAAACTTTGTAATTGCCTGGCAATGCCATATAACCTTGGTCGGGACTACTGAAGGCGAATGCTTCATCAAAAGGTGTAAAATCTACAGGGCCAAATGGTGCTGTGCGGAAATCCCACACAATACGGTTCATTCCTTTTTTGGCAGGAGCTTTTATTCTTCTTACCGTATTTCCATTTTCATCAGTAACTGTAAATAAAATATACGGAGCAAGTTGCTCATCTTCTAACCGTAATGAATCAGCAGTAGGATATGTAACTGCTTCACCTTTCTTCATCTTTTCTGCTTCTGCAGCTTTGCGTTTTTCTTTAATGGTTTTAATATCCTCTTTTAAATAGTAGGTAAACACGACTCCTACTTTTGGATTGGGTGTTGTAAAAAAACTTTCCCCCTGGAAACCTTTGCCTCTTACTCCCAATGGCAGCGATTGCATAAACATCAACGCATCTTTCACAGGAAAAATAACTGCGGGTTTATTTACATCATCTTTAGTAATGTGGCGCAACGGTGTATAATCATCAAGTACATAAAAACCACGACCGAATGTGGCGAGAATTAAATCATTTTCACGTTTCTGTATTTCTAAATCTTTTACTGCAATGGTTGGAAGCCCTGCTTTTAACTGAATCCATTTTGCACCGCCATCAATACTTGTAAACAAACCAAACTCAGTACCTACAAACAACAAATTTTTATTTACATGGTCTTCTGCAATGGTATAAGAAGTTCCCCGCTCGGGTAAGTTTGAAGTAATAGAAGTCCATGTTTTGCCGCCATCTGCTGTTTTATAAACATAAGGGTGAAAATCGCCGTAGCGGTGATGATTGAATGTTACATAAGCCACATCTTTATCGTGCTGTGAAGTGATGATATGATTTACATAAGTACGTTCAGGCACACCTGCTATATTATCAATCTTCATCCAGTTTTTTCCACCATCATTAGTAACATGAATCAAGCCGTCATCTGTACCTGCGTAAATGGTGTTCTCATCAAACTTTGATTCTGCAAGTGTGGTAATGTTTCCATAAATATCTGTTGAACCGTTTTTTGCAACTGCATCCATGCTCCACACTTTACCCATTACAGGAAGTTTGTTGCGGTCAATCTGCCTTGATAAATCAGGACTGATGACTTTCCATGTATTACCACGGTCATCTGTTCTAAACACTTTATTGGCTGCATGATAAAGACGTTTGTTATCATATTTTGAAATCACCAATGGGGCATCCCAGTTCCAGCGATATGCTTCTCCTTTGGATTCCTGTGGTTGAATAAATAAATACTCCCCGCTTTTTTTATCGTAACGTGTTAATGCGCCATACTGTGCCTGTGCATAAACAATATCAGGATTGCTCTGGTCAATCTGTGATTCATAGCCATCACCCAAACTTGTGAAATACCAATCAGAATTCATAATACCGTTGGCACTTAATGTACGTGACGGCCCGCCCAAACTAAAATTATCCTGTGTGCCGCCATGTATATGATAAAACGGATATGCATTATCTGTTGCTGCTTTATAAAATTGTGTAACAGGTAAGTTGGCTTTGAAGTTCCAGTTGCTGCCCGCATCATAACTTTCATACACACCGCCATCGCATCCTACTAAATAATGATTGGTGTTGTTGGGATTAATCCAGATAACATGGTTATCAATATGTTTACTTTTTTCACCAAGAATAGAAAATGTTTTACCGCCATCTTTACTCACACCAAAATATACATTGATAACAAAAATTTTATTGATGTCTTTCGGGTCGCAATAAATTTTTTGATAATAGTTGCCGCTGGTGGAGTAGCCGCTTTGTTTTTCCCAGCTTGCACCACGGTCGGTACTTTTAAACACACCACCTTTTCCTTCAGTAGCTTCCACCACACAATACAACACATCAGGATTAACAGGAGAATAATTCAAACCGATTCTTCCCAAATCACCTGTGGGCAATCCGCTCATCATCTTATTCCATGTAGCACCTCCATCAGTACTTTTATACAATGCACTTTCTGGGCCGCCTCCGATATACGTAAATACTTTCCGCTGCCGCTGATGTGCTGCTGCATACACAATGTTTGGATGAAGTGGGTCAACCATCACTTCATTAAAACCTGTATGCTCACTTACAAATAATACTTGTTTCCATGTTTTACCGCCATCTGTTGTTTTATAAATACCACGTTCGCCGCCATTGTTCCAAACAGGACCATAAGCTGCAACATAAACGATGTCAGCATTTGTTGGGTCAATAGCAATGCGGCCGATGTGTTCTGAATTTTTCAATCCCATATTCTTCCAGCTTTTACCACCATCTTCAGTTTTATAAATACCATCACCATAACCTACCACACGCTGATTATTATTTTCACCGCTGCCCACCCACACTGTATTGGTATTGGTTGGGTCAATAGCCAAACAGCCAATAGAAAATGAACCTTCATTATCAAACACGGGCTCATAAGTAATACCTGCGTTTGCTGTTTTCCAAACACCTCCTGCAGCAGCAGCTACATAATATTCGCTGATGTTGTTTGGATTAACAGCAATATCTGCAATGCGGCCCGATGTAATAGCAGGCCCGACACTGCGAAATTGAAGACCATTGAATAATGCCGAATTAAAAACATCTTTCGGTTCTTCTTTTGCAGGCACTGCAGGTTTCTTTTGCGCTGTAAGTGATAGCGATACAAAAAATGTAATGAGGATAAATGCAAGCTTGTTCATAACAGTGGTTTTGAAATTGAGTTGAGGAAGGTAATAAAAAAAGCTGTTCTTTCTATTGAACAGCTTATCACTTATAAATACATGTAACCGCTAAAACAATTTTTCATTGGGCGGTTTAATTCCCACTAGTCGAATATAGATAGTTGTTTGTCCTCTGTGATGGGTTTGATGTTCAAAAGACTTCATCATCCACGCCAGTCTTGATTCATCAAAGTTTCCACGCTTTACTCTTTCATATACTTTGTTCATATCAAATTCCTGTACGGCTTCAATAGCAAAATCATAACTGAGGTTTACAAAATATGTAACAGAATCTGAACTCCATGCAGATGGAGTTTGTTCAAGGTTGCGACGGTTAATGATAGAAGGCACTTTTTTTGCAGAACCTGCAGACATTAAACTGATAGTGCCTTGCGCCATGTGCAGCATTTGCTGACCAAAAGTTCTTACACTGTCCTGTGCTTTAAAACCGTATTGATCTTTAGGCATTACCTCTAAATATTCTGCGGTGTAGGCTTTAGCCCGCTGCCAGTCTTTTATGAGTTGAGCTTTAATGGAATCGCCTAATTGAGCAAAGGAGCTTGTTGAAAAAAGAATTACACAAAACAAAACGCTTATCTTTTTCATACTTTTAATTTTATAGAAAGCTACTTTATTTTTTTAACGTGCTGCTAATGGAATATGATGAGTGGCTCAGTTTTTTTAATGAGATGCTGTTACTGATAAGAAACTTTTTATTTTAGATAGTCTTATTTTTACGCAGTCAATTATTTAGTGTACATAAACCAACTCGAATGCATACGGGCAAACATTATTCATTTCAGGAAGTAATTGTATGGACAAGACGAGACCTTTTATCACTAACAATTATTTCAACCATCCCCTGCAGTTGTTATATTTTATTACAATGGAAATGGCTTGCCATACCCTGGTTGCCGATAGCTCTGCTGGGTACAGCAGTTGCTTTATTAGTGGGTTTTAAAAACAATGCCAGTTACGACAGAGCCTGGGAAGCAAGAAGAATTTGGGGTTCTATTTTAAACGGAAGCCGAAGCTGGGGAATAATGATTAACGATTATGTAACTCTTAAACATGCAGCGGCTTCTGTGAGCAATGAAAAATTAAAAGAAATTCAAAAGGCATTTATTTACAGGCATTTTGCATGGCTTACTGCTTTACGCTTTCAATTAAGAGAACCAAGAACTTGGGAATCAATTTATATAAAACACAATGCCGAGTATAAGAGCAAATATTTTACTGTAGATGAACATGTAAACAAATTAGAAGAGGAACTAAAATGCTATCTGCCAGAAGAAGAATATAAACTGATTTTAAAAAAAACAAATAAAGCAGCACAAATTATTGCCTTGCAATCTGCGTATTTAAAAGATATTTTACACAAAGGATTAATTGAAGACTTCCGGCATATGGAACTGGAAAAAATGCTCATTGAATTTTATAATCAGCAGGGAGCCAGCGAACGTATAAAAAATTTCCCCTATCCACGCCAGTATGCCACTTTAAATAAATGGTTCATTAATATTTTTATTGTTTTACTTCCCCTTGGTATGTTGCAGGAATTTGAAAAAATGGGTGGTAATTTAATTTGGCTCTCCATTCCTTTCAGCGTATTGGTCAGTTGGGTTTTTACAACCATGGAAAAAATTGGTGAAAGCAGCGAAAGCCCGTTTGAAGGAAGTGCCAATGATGTACCCATTACTGCTATCAGCCGAACAATTGAAATTGATTTAAGAGAAATACTGGGCGAAACTGAATTACCCCCAACGATAAAACCACAGAATAATATTTTAACTTAAACAGAAGAATATGTTTGAATTTTCTTATTCAACCACAAAATCAAAATTCTGTTTTCCATACTTTCCGCTCCTTTTTCCTTCAATACTTGCAAATAGTTGGTTTTTGATGCGGCGGTAAGCAATACGCTGCGGAAAATCATGCGCCTGATTTTCACTGATGAATTCTGTTCCTTTTAGAAAGATTACTTTAAAAGAAACAGCTTGATTGCTATTTTGCCCTTGCACAGTAGAAATAAAATACCAGCTTCCATTACGGTAGGCCAGTTCAATACTTTCTTGTGGAATTGTATCTGTGTTGTTTTTTACAAATACACTCTTTCCGGTTAATGTACTGTCGTTGGTAATTTGCCATTGCTCAACAATAGTACCGATGCCAGCATTTATTTTCCACGTACCCGTCATCCATTTTAGTTGCTCTGATTTTTGGGCATACGAATGAACTATGGTAAACATGCCTATAATTATGATTAACTTTCTCATTTTTTATTTTTTTTCCTGCTGTCTTTAAAAACTGTTTCATAGCGTTCAATCCATTCGTCCACCGTAATTTTTGAAGCTAGTTCACCAATTAAATCATAGGGGATATCTTCTGGCTTTTTATAGCGGATACAACTCTTGCCCATGTCCAATTTTTTGGTAGATACTTTTGCATGAGCATCCGTAAACCATTTCAGCAGTTTTGGATCGGCATAGATGCCCATATGGTAAAGATTAATGGAATTTTTTTGCGAAGCTAGCCCCATGAAAGGCAAGGGGTCTTTCGGGTTGCAATGATATCCTGCCGGGTAAATGCTGTGCGGCACACTCCAGCCCATCATGCCATAACCCATTACTTCTTTAAATCCTTTGGGCAGATTTTTCTTAATAACACTACGAAGTTTTGAAAGAGCTTTTTGCCTGTCTTCCGGCAGTTCTGCTAAATAGGTATCTACAGTTGTTGCTTTGGATTGCATAAATTAAATATTTAATTTAAAAACTAATTGTACAAAAGTATTCAGGAGTTAACCACATTCTTCAACGCTTCATCCTTGTTCCTTAAATCAATTCCTCCCTCCAGTAAACTTTTTAAATTGCTGAGATAAAAAGTCCATCCTGTTTTGCAGCCAAGATGCCAATGATGCTTTCCTGTTTCATCCGCAGGAATTTCATCCTGCACCAGTTCACAAATTGTTATCCCATTTTCCTCTTTAATAGTTACAGTACAATTTCCCGCTTTGCCAAAATTGAATTTAAAGAAATCTTTTCCGTTGCAATCGAGTATGGTTCCATACTCTGTTGTTTCATCACTCCACCCATGCCAGCGCCATGTATACGTATCATCTTTTTGTACCGGTTCATCATCTGCCCGCAAGCTGCCATCTGGTTTTTTGTATGTACTCATTCTTAAAAACCAATATTCAATTCCTGTTTTTGTTGCCCAGCTCCAGTATAATTTTTCAACCGATGCGTTCACAGGAATTCTAGTAGTAAAAGTTGACCAGTTAAAATTTGACATAGCAATGATTTATTGTGGCACACTATGCAGTGCAATTCGGTTTCCTTCAGTATCTTCCATCACCGCCATATATCCATACTCAGGTGATATTTGTGTTTTGGGCACCATAATTTTCCCCCCAGCTGATTCCACTTTATCCAATATATTTTGTACATCAGGATTGCCGTTCAAATAAATCAACGGGCCATCGGTTAAAGATGGTTTATGAAAACCATCGCTGTGTACCAACGCTCCGCCTACCTGTGTCATCATATCATCTAATGGAAACATCCGCATTTTAATATTGGGCATATCCAGCGGTATTAAGTTGATGCCGAAAATGGCTTCATAAAATTTTGTGGCTCTTTCAATGTCTGTTGTTGGTATTTCAAACCAACTGATTGCATTGTTCATGTTGTGTAGTTTTGAGTTAAAGAAATATTTATGTACTCAGCAGTTGTACTGCTATGATACTTCTGTTGCGTCGCACTCTTTTACGTTTTGTAATTCTACTCAGCATTACTTCAGCCAATATTACTGTTTTACAAACAGCTTTTCATTACACTTCTCATCCTTCACTTTTTCTGTCCACAAACTCATGCCGCCATTCATATTTATTACGTTTTTAAAACCAACCTGTGTAAGCATATAGCTTGCTCTTGGACTGCGGTGGCTATGACTGCAATAAACTACAATTTTTTTGTTTTTGTACTGTTCCAGTTCTTTTATGCGCTGCTCCAACTCCTGCACGGGAATATTCAGCGCATTTTTAATAGCTCCGAATTTTTGCTCAGCAGTTCCACTAAATTCTTCAGGTGTGCGAACATCCAGAAACACCACTTCTTTTTTATTCAATGCACACATCGCTTCAGGTTCAATGTTTTTATGAACAATCGTGTTTTTCTTTACAAGTTCCATTTCGCAATGCACACATTTGCCCGAAGCTGTGTAAGTGGAATCATCGCAACCAGAGCCACAAGGAATACAGGAATACGCATTATCAACTGCTTCTTTCTTTGCTTCTGAAGCATTTACAGTTTCACAACCATGCAAAATTGCTACGCTTAAACTTATACCAGCCAGTAATACAATAAGATTCATGGTTTATTATTTAAATTTTTCTTTCATATACTGATAAGAAAGTGTTACCAGTTCTTTCAACACTTTCACATCTACATCTGCCAAGCTGTTCATATACAAACAGGAAACACCTGTTTTATACTTGCCAAGTTGCTGCATCAAATCATCATACTTACTAAAACCGGCGATTATATAAACAGTAAGATTTGCTTTGCCTGGCGAAAAACCGGTAATAAACCAGGTTCCGCTTCTTCCGCTTTTGCCTTTATACTCATACGTACCAAAGCCAACAATACGGCCGCCCCACAGAATCGGCTCTTCTTTCGTAACTTCTTTCATTAGTTTGAATAGTGCCAGGCAATCGTTCTTCTTTTTTTCATCTGCAATTGATTCAAGAAAACCAATTACATCGCCACCCGGTTTTGTTTTCAGTTCTGCCATAACTATTGATTGATATCTTTTCCTTCTTTGAGTTTTGTTATAAATCCATTGATGGCATTCTTTTGTGGTGGTGGTGCCTGTGCCAATGCTTTGTTAGCATATTCCAATGCTTTTGCAAAATCACCTTTGGCAGAATGGTAAGACATATACCCGGCATTTACTGCATACACATCGCCATTCTTTTTTTCATTGGCATTAAAAATTTCCAATGCCCTTTCTATTCTTTTTAACCCAATTAAAGAACGGCCATATCCCATGTACTGATTGGGATTTGCCACTGTTAATGCTTCATTCATTACAGAATCTGCCTGAGGCATACGATTGAGTTTTTCATAAGCTGTTGCAAGATTTCTTAAACTGGGATAACTTTTTTGACCCTGAAATCCATTGATAGCCCTGATGCTCCATTGCAAAGCTTCTTCCAAATTAATATTTTTATTTAAACAATACTGTGCAGCCTGCAGCATGTTTGTACTGTTAAATCCTTTTTGGCTTGTTATCTGCTCTCGTAATCTTGCCACAACAATAGTATCAACATCCACTTCTACTATAAAAGGTACAGAAAGTTTTTCCCAGTGCATGGCAATGACACAATATTTTTCTTTGTGTTCTATAAATTCATATTTCAGCCATTCCACACTTTTATCCAATACAACTCGTTTTACATTTACACGCAGCACATCATATTTTTCTTCATAATAAAAACTGCCCCATGCTTCTGTTTGCGATGAAAAAATAAGAAGTACATTATCTGCCGCCATAGACATGTGCAACCCGTAAGTACCCGCTTTTAAATCTTTGCCTTCTACTTTTACATCATGCTCAAAAGTAATGGTAGTGTTTTCATTTGCCCCTGCTCTCCAAGGTGCTGTGTTTTTATTGGTGATAAAACTGGTGGTGCTAAAGCCATACGTTACCAAATTACCATCGCCATAAACTTTGCCCTCTCGTTTGTTTACATCGGGTCTTGAATATTTTATAGTGATGGAGGTAATGCCTACTTCTTCGCTAATCATTGCTCTGGGGTTACCACCGCTGGGTGGTACATCCATTTGGGCGAATGAGTGATTTGCAATAGCAATGAGTGCAAAAAACAATGTGAGTAGTTTCATATACATAGTTTTAGTTTTGTTTAGGTCTTATAGAAATGTTTTTTACTTTCAATCCTTTTTCATCTAAGTAGGCAGCCAATTCTTTTCCGTCTTCACCTCCCTGCATGGCATGATGCAGCAGTGTAAAACCATGCGGCCCTTTTGAGTTCAATAATTCAGGAAATAAATTTAATTGCTGTTTCACCAAATCTGTTTTGCCAAGCATGGCCTGCACAAAAATGTTTGGCCTTGCTCCCTGCTTTATTAAATATTCAGCAATATCCCTATGGCCCATGTGCCCTGCACCTTCCAGTGCTGTTTCAAAATCACCATTGCCCCAATCCCACGATGCATATAAAAGATTGGGTGTTTCTGCAAGCAGGGTTTTTATTTTATCCAAATCGTTATGGCCTGCAACCACAAATTCTTTTACTTTTTCCGGAGACAGTGGTTCTGCTTTCTGTTTGGTAACCGAAGCAGATTGAGCATTTAATAAATGAGGTGCAGCAATGAATGCTCCGGTACCAAGTGTAAGCTGCTGAAGAAATAATTTTCTTTTCATTTCAGGTTTGTTTACTAAAATTTATTAATGATCTTATTTCTTTCTTCTGTATTCCAAATCATATTCCACAGTCCATATTTTGCCTTCATCATCACTTCGCTCACCTAATTGTCTTACTTTATCGTTATTGATTTTGGTAAAGCTAAGCCGTCTCATAAATGTTTTTCCGCCAGCTACAGCTACTTTATCGGCATAGTAAATAACTTTTCCATCACTTCCGTCTCCTCTTAAAAACTCAGTAGTATTTCCTGTATTATCCACCCATGTTTGCTGCCATTGTTTACTGCCGGCATTAAAGGAATTGAAACTTTTGCCAGTATAAGTTAATCCCTGTTGTTGAGATGCACTCGTCCATTCTTCCAATATCACACAGCTATCAAGTATCACAGATATTTTACTGTCGCCTGCTTTGGTGCCTTTTAGACCAAAGGCTTCCCATTCACCTATCCAGAAATCAAATTGCCGAAACTCAGGTCGGCTACAGGGTTTTGTATTTTGAGCTGAAGCATGAAAAGAAGTTACCGAGAACGTAAAAAGAAGTAATAAAAATGCAGGTTTCATTATTCAATTGTTTTAAGAAAGTTTAATGTAGGATTACTTTTAAAGAAATACAAGTAGTTTTTTTTGAACGGTACAAGAACCTCTTTTCGCCTTTGACAGATTGAACTAAATTAGCCTTCTAAAAATATTTCTTATTCATTGTCCGGATTTATTTTCATCAGTCGTCATTCAATAAATTATTAAAAAACTAAAAAAATCAATTATGGAAAAGTTTATGCTTCTCTTTCAGGGCGCAATGCCAACCGAACAACCCTCTCCCCAGCAAATGGAAGAAACCATGGGCAAATGGTTTGCTTGGATTAACAAACTGGCACAGTCGGGTAAATACGATAGTGGTGAAGCCCTTTTGCCAACAGGAAAAGTATTAAAAGGCAGCCACAAAAATGTAACCGACGGGCCGTTTACCGAAGGCAAAGAAATCATTGGCGGTTATTTTATTGTAAACGCAAATGATTATGATGAAGCCGTTTCGCTTTGCGAAGACTACCCTGATTATGCAACAGGCGGAACTGTAATTGTGCGCCAGATTCAGAAAATTGATATGCCGGCTTAAAAACTTGCAAATGGAAGGGATAAACTATAACTTGTATTCCTTCAATTTTCTTTAACCTAAACTTACAAGTATGAAAAAAATATTATTTGCAGTTACACTGTTTTTTATTTTCAGTTTCGCATCATCCGTTAAAGATCCTGTAACTGAAGAAGAAAGAAAAAACGCTATTGCTTATTTTAAAGAAACCCAAAAAGCACTGGCCGATGAAATAAAAGGGTTGAGCGAAACACAACTCAACTGGAAGCCCGCCGACAGTGTGTGGAGTGCTGCAGGATGTGTGGAGCATATTGCCATTTCCGAAAAAAACTTGTTCGACTGGTTCAGCGGTATCATGAAAGCCCCCGCTACACCCGAAAGACGGAGTGAGGTAAAAATGGCTGATGATATGGTAAAAGGAATGCTGACTAACCGTTCTTTTAAAGTAAAAACAAGAGAAGGTTTTTATCCCACAGGGATGACTGCATCACAAGCGCTTGCTTTGTTTAATGAACGAAGGGAAGCATTAATTAAATACATGAGTGATACTAAAGAAGATTTACGCAATCATATTGCGGAAACTCCTTTGGGTGTGGTGGATGCTTACCAGTTGATGTTGTTTTTATCAGCACATACCAAGCGGCATACATTGCAGATTGCGGAGTTAAAAGCGCATCCTGATTTTCCAAAAAAATAGAAGCATTAGCTGTTTCGTGGATAACCTTTTTCTTAAAGCGCAGGCAAATAACCTGCGCTTTGTTAATTTTAAAAAACATTTTTTTGCCGCAACCTTTACTGATAGAACAAACAGTTGAACATCTCTTTCGTCATGAATGGGGAAAGCTGGTATCAGTACTCACAAAAGTATTTGGAGTGCATAATTTACAAATGGCAGAAGATGTTGTGCAGGATACTTTGTTGCATGCACTCAGCAATTGGAAAATAAACGGGTTGCCTGATAACCCAACTGCCTGGCTGTTTACTGCAGCACGTAACAAAGCCATTGATGTTTTGCGCAAACAAAAACGTTCGCAGGAATATGCAAAACAACTCACACCATTATTACAATCAGGTTATTCACTGGCGCCAACCATTAAGGAACTAGTAAGTACAAATACTATAGATGATGACCGTCTGCAAATGATGTTTGTTTGCTGTCACCCTTCACTTTCACAGGAAGCGCAGGTAACATTGATTTTAAAAACGCTCTGCGGTTTTAGTGTTACTGAAATTGCAAAAGCTTATGTAAGCAGTTATGATACTGTTGAAAAACGGTTATACCGTGCACGGCAAAGCTTTAAAGAAAACAAAGTAGAGTTTGAATTGCCGCCGCCGCAGGAATTAGAAGAACGTTTAGAATCTGTATTACTTGCTATTTATTTATTGTTTAACGAAGGATACAATTCTACCAATCATGAAGAGTTGATTCGCCGTGATGTAATGCAGGAAGCTTTGCGCTTGTGTGAATTGATTTGCCGAAGCCCCGCTGTGCCCCATGAAAATGCACATGCATTGATGGCGCTGATGTGCTTTACTGCCAGCCGCAATGATGCACGCATAGATGCACATGGAAACATTCTCTTGCTCAAACAACAAGACAGGAAGAAATGGAACCATGCACTCATTGAAAACGGTATTTATCATTTGGAACAATCTGCCGCAGGTGAACACATAAGCAAATATCATATTGAAGCAGGTATTGCTTATGAACATACCATTGCCCGTGACTATGCACATACCAACTGGAACCATATTCTCAACTGTTATAATTTACTGTACAATTATTATCCTTCTCCGGTGATTGCACTCAACCGTGCTATTGTAATTGCAGAATTAAAAGGTGCAGCTGAAGGTGTTAAAGCTATTGAAGCTATTCCGGATATTGCTTCGCTCAAAAAATATTATTTGCTGCCTGCAACCTTAGGCGAAATGCACTGGCAGTTGAAAAAATATCATAAAGCCAAAATTTTTTTTGAAGAAGCATCTGAACTTACCCAATCAGTTATTGAAAAAAAATTATTGCAGCAAAAGATAAAGCAGGAGGCAGATTGAAACACCTCTTAACAAAATATTTTTTTTATAATTTATGTAAAAAGAAGTACTACTACATCATATTAGCAAATCTCAAAAAATGGATGTAGCACCAAAACCGTGGGATGCTCGTTATTTTCAAATGACATTCCAGCTTCTCTTTCTCTCTTACGGAATCCTGTTTCTCCAATGGAAAGCAGAGTGGGTTGAATACAGTTTATATATTGGTACCGGCCTACTGATGCAATGGACAGCAGATTCCATAACATCAAAAAAAATAATTTCTCCTTTTCAATGGCATAGCGGCGGATGGAAGAGTGCATTGGTAAGTTGTTTCAGCTTATGCTTGTTATTAAAGACCAATCAATGGTATATCTGCATACTCGCAGCAGTTCTCACTGTTTTATCAAAATATATTTTTCGCTTTAATGGCAAACATATTTTTAATCCATCAGCATTTGGAATTGTTGCAACAATTTTATTTACAAAAGAAGCATGGCTTTCACCTGCACAATGGGGCAGCGGGGCCGTACTATTTTTTGCAGTTTGTTGTTTGGGATTAATAGTAGTAACCAAAGTGCAGAAGTTAGATATTACTCTCGCCTTTCTCATCACATTCGCAGGATTATTATTCACCAGACAAATTATTTATCTCAACTGGTCATTTGATTTTTTTATTCAATCTGTTTCAACAGGAAGTTTATTGCTGTTTTCGTTTTTTATGATTAGCGATCCTAAGACTGCACCCAACCATGCAACTGCTAGAATCTTGTGGGCTGTTTTAATTGCAGCAATAGCATTTTATCTCAGCGCATTTAAGTGGATGAACAGTACACCCATTTATATTTTAGTATTTGCTGCACCATTGGTTCCGTCACTCGACTGGTTAATGAAAGCAAAACGATTTGAATGGAATGAAAAACTATTTCAACCAAAACACATACAATTAAAAAACTCGTAATTAAACTCTTTTCTGTGTGTTCCGTGCCTTCGTGGCAATTCATAAATATTAAAAACAAAATACAATGAAGAAAAAAACAATCGCCGCATTTTTATTGCTGGTATTTATCAGCAGCGATGTGTGGGCTTTCTGCGGGTTTTATGTAAGTAAAGCAGATGGCACCCTCACCAACAAAACATCACAGGTAATTTTAGTACGAGATGGCGACCGTACCGTAATTACCATGAGTAACGATTTTAAAGGAGATGTAACTGATTTTGCAATGGTGGTGCCTGTACCAACTGTTTTAAAAAAATCAGACATTAAAGTTGTAGAAGCTGATTTGTTTCAACGGCTCAACGATTATTCAAAGCCGAGGCTGGTGAAATATTATGATCGGAATCCGTGCCAGCAATATTATGCAAAAGATCAATCTGTTTCCATGAGTGAAGTGGTTGTTACAGCTATGGCACCAAGGTCAAAAAAAAGTATTAAGGAAGATGAATACAAAGTAACCGTTGAAGCCACATACACTGTTGGTGAATATGATATTGTCATTCTCAGTGCCGAAGAATCGGGCGGCTTGTACAAATGGCTTACGGCTAATAAATACAAAATTCCAAAAGGGGCTGAAGAAGTACTGGAGCCCTATATTAAAAGTAATATGAAATTTTTTGTGGTGAAGGTTAATATTGAAGAACAGGAGAACCTTGGTTTTGAACAATTACGTCCCATTCAAATTAAATTCAACTCACCCAAATTTATGTTGCCTATTCGTTTGGGAATGGCCAATGCAGATGGAGATCAAGATATGATTGTATATGCTTTTACCAGAAATGGCCGTATTGAAAGCACCAATTACAGAACTGTACAAATGCCTACTGCTAAAAATATTCCATTGTTTGTAAATACCAATTTCGGAAGCTTTTATGCCAATGCGTTTCAACATCAGTGGATGCAGCAAAATCAAAACAGTTTGTTTTTGGAGTATGCATGGGATGTTAGTCCAAGCAACTATGTAAAATGCGATCCATGTGTAAGTGATCCTCCTAATTTTGAAGATTTAAAAAATGCCGGTGTATGGTGGCTGGGTAAAGATGCTTATAACGATTATGTGAATCAATATGAACCACAAAAACAAAATGTGTTCTTTACCAGATTACATGTACGTTACAATAGAAAAGCTTTTGCACAGGATTTGGTTTTTCAGGAAACACCCAACAAAGAAAATTATCAGGCACGTTACATCATTACACATCCTGCAACTGGTGATTTAAATTGTGAAGCTGGTAAAAAATATTTAAAAGAATTAAAAGAACGCCGCAAAAAAGAAATGGATATGCTTTCCTCACTTACAGGAAAAGGGTATGATGATTGGGATGTGGTGATGAATATTGAAGAAGATGAAACTATTGCTGATGTATCGTATGCAACATTAAACAAAGAAATAAAAACAGAAGCACCAAAGAAAAAAGTGGGTAAAGATATTTTTATGGCTTCTATGGCATTGTTGAGTATGATTACAATGGTTGGTGTGAGCAGAAGAAGAAAATAGAAATAAATTTTTGCCAGGAAAGCGATAAGTCGATAAGTTAGGGCGGCACCATTTAGACAGGTGTTGCCCTTTTTGTAAATTTTCTTTCCGTCTCCCCTCCTTGCCGGCTATTCTATCCCTAACTTTGCACTAAATTTTAATAAATGAAAAAGTGGGGAATGATAGTAATTGTATTCATCGGTTTAATGGCGGTGCTTAGTATTGATGCATCTGCACAATGCTCACTCTGTACCAAAACAGCATCTCAACTTGGCGAAAAACCTGCAGCTGCCTTAAACTCTGCCATCATTTATTTAATGGCTGCCCCGTTTGCTATCGTCGGCTTCATCGGCTGGCGCTGGTGGAAAAGCCAAAAGGATGAAGCATAACAGCCGTTAATCATTTTCTATTTCGTAAAACATTTTCTCTTCTTATCTTGTATACATCAATCAACTGTATATGAGAAAACATTTCTTTCTTTTTTTACTCCTTCCACTATTTACTCTAGCTCAAAAACTTCCTTCAATAGAAGAAAAAACAAACGGCCTTAAAAAATACGAAGGCTATTTTAATTTTTATTGGGATGAAAACACAGGTAAACTCTGGCTGGAAGTTGACAAACTTGATACTGAGTTTTTATATGTTGTTTCATTGCCCGCTGCTTTAGGAAGTAATGATATTGGATTAGACAGAGGTTTACTTGGCGATGACCGAGTAGTAAAATTTAATAAAGTAGGAAGAAAATTATTATTGGTTCAACCCAATTATGGTTATAGGGCATTGAGCAATGATGTTGCAGAAAAAAGAGCCGTGGAGCAATCATTTGCACAATCAACCATCTGGGGTTTTACAGCAGAAGCAGAAAGCAACGGAAAATATTTAATTGATGCAACAGATTTTTTAATGCGTGATGCAATGAAAGTAAGCAATACCATCCGCAGAAACAGACAGGGCAATTATCAATTAGATAAAAGCAGAAGTGCTATGTACTTACCACGTACAAAAAATTTTTCTTTCAATTCTGAATTAGAAGTAAGCATTACTTATACAAACAGCGATGGTGAAGTTGGAAATTTTGTACAACCTGTAACGCCATCTACCGAAGCTATTACTTTACGCATCCATCATTCATTAGTGCAACTGCCCGATAATAATTACAAACCAAGGATGTTTGATCCTCGCAGCAGTTTTATTTCAACTATGTTTTATGATTATGCATCACCGGTAAGTGATCCAATAGAAAAATATTATATCATTCGTCATCGTCTGCAAAAGAAAGATCCAACTGCTGCAATGAGCGAAGCAGTAAAACCAATTATTTATTATTTAGACAATGGAACACCTGAACCCATTCGTTCTGCTTTGCTTGATGGTGCTAAATGGTGGAACCAGGCTTTTGAAGCAGCAGGATATAAAGATGCATTTCAGGTTAGGGTGTTGCCGGATAGTGCAGATCCGATGGATATTCGTTACAATATGATCAACTGGGTGCATCGCTCAACAAGGGGTTGGAGCTATGGAGCTTCTGTTGTTGATCCACGCACTGGAGAAATTATTAAAGGACAAGTATCACTGGGTTCACTTCGTGTACGGCAGGATTATTTAATTTTTTCAGGTTTATTAGCACCTTATGAAACAGGCATTCCTGCTAACGATCAGATGATGAAAGCTGCATTGGCAAGATTACGGCAACTATCTGCACATGAAGTGGGACATACCATCGGTTTAATGCACAACTATGCTAGCAGTGTAAACAACCGTGCCAGTGTAATGGATTATCCGCATCCCATGATTCGCTTAAACGCAAATGGCGAAATGGATTTTGCAAATGTGTATGATGATAAAATTGGTGAGTGGGATAAGGTAGCAGTTACATGGGGTTACCAGGATTTTCCAGCGAATATTAATGAAGCAATTGCGTTGAACACGATAATGAATGATGCCATCAAACGTGGATTAAAATTTATCAGCGATCGGGATGCAAGAGCACCGGGCGGTTTGCACCCCGATGCACATTTGTGGGACAATGGAACCAACGCTGTGGGTGAATTAAAAGAAGTAATGAAAGTGCGTGCAAAAGCATTGCAGAATTTTAGTGAAAAAAATATACGCCCCGGTATGCCAATGGCAATGCTGGAAGATGCATTAGTACCGGTTTATTTTTATCATCGCTATCAAATTGAAGCGGTAACAAAACTTGTTGGTGGTATGTATTATAATTATGCGCTGAGAGGAGATGGACAGATGATTACAAAAATGCTGAGTAAACAAGAACAGCTAAATGCATTGAATAGTATTATTGATTGTATTGATCCAAAAGCATTGATTATACCAGATAAAATTGCAGGGCTCATACCACCGAGACCATCGGGTTACAATAGTTCTCGAGAATTATTTCATAAGAGAACAGGTTTGTCCTTTGATCAATTATCACCTGCAGAAACCGGAGCCGATCTTCCATTTAGTTTTTTATTTAATAGTGAACGGTTAAGCAGAATGGTACAACAAGAAATAAAGGGCGGATTGGGTGCTGATGAAATGATTACAATGCTCATCAATAAAACATTTAAAGCGCCAAGAAGATCCGGAATGGAAGGATTGATTCAGCAACAAACAGAACAGGTATTATTAACTTATTTGCTTGCTGCATCTGTTGATGAAAATAATTCCTTTGCAGTAAGAAGTGTTTTGCAAAAGCAATTGAATGATTTGAAAAGATACATTGAGCAACAACAAAAAATCAATTTAACTTTAAGCGGTCACTACCAATTGGCATTGGAGCGAATGAAAACTCCTAAAGACGCCAAACCAACTTTGCATAAAGAAGCTCCTCCAGGTGCACCAATAGGATGTGATTTTTAAGCACTAAGAGTAACTATTAGTGAGAAGAGGAGAAAGAGTATTTTTTTACTCCTTGTGCTCACAGTTACACTTAGCTTTTCTTTCTTCCTTAAAAATTGACTATAAAAAACCTCTACAATAGTTTTCTGTTTCGTCAATCAACTGATTTGAATAGTAGCCAGCAGCTTTTACTCTGCAACGATGAGCCATTTCAATCCTTTCCTTAGGGTGAGTTAATAAGTATAAAATCCCATCAGCAATTTGCTGCGGCTCAAAAGGATCAATTAGTATTCCACCATTAATATCTTCCAGCATATCTTTCATGCCGCCATGTTTGCTGGCAACAATTCCTCTTGCTGCCGCCATCGCTTCTGTGCATACATAACCAAACACTTCCCACAAACTGGGAAACACACAAATATCTGTTTGTGCTAAATAAGTTTCTATTTCGGCTTTTGAAACATGATTGATAAATTCAAGTTGCGAGGTATACTCTTTTAATTCTTCTTTTATATAATCACACATCAATTGTTTTTTATCAGGCCCATGATCACTCTTTCCAATAAACCGAAATTTCGCTTGCGGAAATTTCTCCAATACTAAAGGAATTGCTTTAGCTAATTGTGCCACTCCTTTTCTGATTTCTAACCGGCCGATATAGGTAATTGTATTAGTTGTAGTTTCCACTTTAATGGACAATAAATTGTTTGATGGCTGAAAAGGATTTGCAAATACTTTAATTTTATTGGCTTCTGCTTGCCAGTATTCAATCAACACATCTTTCATTGCAGCAGAAGGTACACTCCATCCTTCGCATAACATAGCCATTTCAAACTCAGGATCTTTTTCTTTTTTGTATTTCTTTATACCAAAAATCTGTTTCAGTTTTTCTTTGGTTGAATGAGCAGTAAATTTTTTATTCAATTCTTTAACCCAAAAAGAAGGCGTATGAAACCGGATGATCATTGGCAATTGTGGATACTCATTTTTTATCGCCAATCCTTCTCTTTGATAATCGGGGCTTTCAACTAAATCAAAATTTATCAGTTCTTGTCTTTGCTTAAAATAAGTAAGAACAGTTTTATAAAAACTATCCCGATCGGTTGTAGCAATTCGATGCACTCTTAGATTTGGAGCAACTGGTTCATTCAACGATTCTTTTTGGGGTGTGCTTGTAAATACTTCTACCAAATGTCCACGGGCCGCCATGAGTTTTGCAATATGCTCAGTATAAGTAGCAATACCACCAATAGCTGTATCAGGTGGAAACTCAAAGCTCAGATATGCAATCTTTAAAAGAATCATGAAACATAAAAATAAGTCAGTTCTCATTAGTGAATAACAAAAAGTTGTTTCTTTACAAGCATGAGTGATTTAAAAATTGGTTTTGCGGCTCGCTGGAATCCACTTGATAAAAAATCATGGAGCGGAACGTATTATCACATGCACAAGCAATTACAGCAAAAAGGGAATGTAGAAATCTTTCATTTTGATTATCCTAGTTGGCTCAAAAATTATCTTATTCAATTTTATAAAAACCCACAGCAATGGTTGTTTAAAAAAAATACATCTGTTGAGTTTTTAAACCCTTACGCAAAATATTACAGCAAACAACTAGAAAAAGAATTGCTGAAAAGAAAAGTTGACTTGTTGTTTGCACCTGCTGCCCCACAACTAATTGCTTACCTGCCAACAGATTTACCCATTGTATTTTCAACTGATGCCACCTTTGCTCAATTACAGGGTTATTATGATAGCTGGGAAAATATTAGCAAAGGAAATATCAAGCAGGGAATTGAAATTGATAAAAAAGCCTTTTTTAAAGCATCGCATTCCATGCTTGCAAGCGATTGGTGCAGGCAATCTGCGCTAACTGATTATGGAGTAAAAGAAGAAAATATTTCTGTTGTACTACTTGGTGCAAATCTTGACCTGATACCTTCTGTTACCGAACTTGATTTTCAACGCAGCACTTGCAACCTTGTTTTTCTTGGGGTAGAGTGGAAACGAAAAGGCGGCGACATTGCTTTACAAGCCTTTCGATTACTAAAACAAAAACGTCTCGAGGTAACACTGCATATTGTGGGTTGTGTACCTCCGGTAAACGTTAATGAAAAAGGAATTACGGTTATTCCTTATCTTGATAAAAGCAAACCTGCTGATGTAATCAGGCTGCACAAACTATTATTAAATACAGATTTTTTAATACTCCCTACTAAAGCAGAGGCAGCTGGTGTTGTTTTTTGCGAAGCTTCTGCTTATGGTATTCCTTCTGTTACTACAAACACCGGGGGAGTTTCAACTTATGTGCAAGAAGGTGTTAATGGAATTCTGTTGCCGCCCAATGCAGATGGCTATGCTTATGCCGATGCTATACTTTCTGTTTTTGCTAACAAAACAAAAATGGAAACCGTAAAACAAACCAGCAGAAAAAGATTTGATGAAGAATTAAACTGGGAGGTTTGGGGTAATAAGTTTTCACAAATTATAGGCTCCCTTTAATTTACAATCCTGTAAATGCCCTCTTAAAACTATTTTTTAGTAATGATAAAATTGACATGTCAATTTTATAATGAAAAACAATGCTGCTGTTTCTCAAATAAAACAGAAAAAAAGTAATTGAAAATCGGTTATCCGTTTTTTGAGCCAGTCTTTTTTTATATCTGAGTAAAAAACTGCGAACTTCTTTTTGTAAGAAAGGTTTTTGCAGAAAAGCTTCTAAAAATAAAATGCGTTGTAATCTTAATTCCCTGCTGCGCTTCTGCTTGTTTTCAATATTCACAATTGTTCTTGAAGAGTTATATGAATGCACCCGGTGATACGTAAGCGTAAGCGGCACGCATCCCACTTTGCCAGTTGAGGATGCAATAACACTCAACCACCAATCATAAAATACATTTTTTGGGAAAGGCAATGCATCTGCCAATAATTTTTTTTGAAACATACATGCATGTCCATGGATGGGGCTGTCGAAAAATAATTTCTGTGGCTTGCTCCCTGTATAATAATTCAGCAGTTTATTACCCTCATTTCTTTTTGGTTCTACCCCATCAAAATCTTTTGACAGGGAATAAATAAAATTGCAATCAACTGGCCAGTGTTTCATCATGGCTTCAATTTTATTCAGTTCCCAAATATCATCCTGATCAGAAATAGCTATATACTGACCTTTACAAAGTAAAATTGCTTTTTCAAAATTTTTATTAAACCCAAGATTTGTTTTGTTAAAAAAATAACTAATCCGCTTGTCTGCCGATGCATACTGTTGAATAATTTCCTGTGTGCCATCAGTAGAACAGTCATCTGAAATAATGATTTCAAGCGATCCATAAGTTTGTTGCAGTATGCTGTTTAATTGTTGCTGTAAAAAAAGTTCGCCATTGTAAGTACAAATGGCAATTGAAACAAGTGGTGAATTTGAGAGATTGTTTACAGTCATTAGTAATTTCCTTTTACAATTCGGCGAATAGTATAGTACATATTATGAAACAGGGTGCTGGTTTTTAAATGCAACAGGGCTGGGTATTGCTTCATTATCTTTTGAAGTTTTACTGGATAATAGCTTAGCTGTACAAATTTAAAAACAATACCCTCCCGTTTCAAAATATCAGTTCCATTTGCAAGAGAACTTTTAATTTGTTCCTCATTTACAAATTCATCTTTATTAAACTCAGTATGTGCAAATGCCTTTATTTTTTGTTGAATCATTTGTACTCCCCCCAAAAAAGAAAAATGCCAGCCTGCTTTTGAAACAGAAGGATATTCGTCCCGCTTATCCCTTAAGCCCTGTGGCGTAATTTCAACAAACTGTTTGGCAGTGCAAGCGATGCACCCTTTCCACCATCTGCTTTCACCCACATTTTGCCCATTCAAAAAATAATAATGAAACAATAAAGAAAAGGAAACAGGAAGTTGCATCTGCTTTACTTTTTTTATAACTAAAGGATCGGGTATTTCATCCAAATCACTTAAAAGAATAATATCAGTTCCATCCATTTTATCAGCTGCCTTCATTAAAGCATTTCGCTGATCATTTTCCAATTTCCAGGCTGCACTTTTTGGATTGTACTTTACCTGTTCTTCAAAAATTAATCCTTTAGCTGTTTGCTCAACAGGAATATAAATGATTTTATGCATCCAAGGTAAAAAGCGTTCTTTTACCTCCTGAAAGTAATACGGTTTACTTTTACCAGAGTGTGTAAGATTTGATTCAGCAATAACAAAACAATCAACTGAATCATTTAAAAATTTACACCGAAACTCTAACAACTCCACTTCATTAAAAAAAGTAAAACAATCAAATACCTTTGCCATGCTTAATACGCTTTAATGAAATGATATAAATGAAAGTTGCCTTCCAGTAGTTGCTGTTCTATCTTTTTTTGTAATTCATCTTTAGTAATACCCTTCATTCTGCTTTGCTGAATTAAATGCCATGCTTTTTCTGCAAGCAGCCAGGTTTTGCGCTTATTAAAATGCTCTGATTGTAAATGTGCATCAATTTTTTTCCATAGCTCCTCAGTTCCTTTTTTTTCTGTGGCAACAGTTTTAACAATCGGTATTTCAAACCGCTCTTCATTAAACGATGGTGCTAACATGAGCCTTAAATTTTTTACAAATAAATCGGCATCAGGTCTGTCGGCTTTATTAACTACAAACAAATCTGCAACTTCCATAAGCCCTGCTTTCATTGTTTGTACTTCATCGCCGGCTTCAGGAACCATTGCTACTACGGTTGCATCAGCCAATCCTGCAATTTCAATTTCACTCTGTCCCACTCCCACTGTTTCTACAATTATATAATCAAATGGCGCTGCCTTGCAAACATCTGCTATCTCTAAAATTTTAGGATGCAACCCGCCAAGTGATCCTCTTGTTGCTAGTGACCGTATAAAAACATTTGGGTGATTATACCAATTGCTCATACGAATCCGGTCTCCAAGCAATGCACCCAGATTAAACGGTGAAGAAGGATCAACACATAACACAGCTATTTTTTTGTTGTTCTCTACCAATATATCAATAAGCGCATCAACCAATGTACTTTTCCCTGCACCTGGCGGTCCGGTAATACCAATTACAGGAATAGTTGAAGCTGGTAATGTTTGTAAAAAAGCTTCATACCCCTCTACTTCATTTTCTACTAATGAAATACAGCGGGCAAGGCTTTTCATATTCCCTTCTTGTAATTGTTGCAGTAAATTGCTCCACATATAGCAAACCTAAATGAAATAATAATAACTAAAAGAAACACAAAGAATGTTTTTTCACAAAGCAGAAAGAATGTAGGTTTGATGTAAATGATTTTTTTAATACAGTTAAAGACTGTAACTAAAGAAGCTTACTAAAATGGCCAAACTGTCTGTAGTAATTATTGTAAAAAATGAAGAGCTGATATTGCCCGAAACCTTAAAGGCAGTACAAATGATTACAGACGATTTGCTTGTTTGTGATACCGGAAGTACAGATGCTACCATTGCCGTAGCAATTGCCAACGGTGCAAAAGTGATAAAAGAACAATGGATGGGTTTTGGCCTCACAAAAAACAAAGCAAACCTTCAGGCAAAATATGATTGGATTTTACAATTGGACGCCGATGAAATTCCTGATGAGCAATTGCAACATCTATTAAAAAAATTACCATTCCTTAACGAAAAAGAATTGTACAGTATACAGCGTAAAAATTATCTAGCAAATCAATTGATTCGCTATGGTGAGTGGGGTACAGATGCTCATATCCGTATGTTTAACCGCAAACAGGTGAAATGGAATGATGCTCCTGTGCATGAAGAACTGCTATATGATAAAACTTTTACAGTTACAAAACTGCAAGGATTTATTTTGCATAAAACTATGCAAAGCAAAGAGCAGTATGAGCAAAAAATGAGACTGTATGGTGAGCGTGCTGGTGAAAAATATTATCAGCAGGGAAAAAAAGGTGCTTGGTGGAAACAATATCTTTCGCCTGTGCTTAGTTTTGTAAAAAATTATTTTTTAAAGCTTGGATTTTTAGATGGTGCCGCAGGGCTAACAGTAGCAAAAATGCAGGCAGCCTATACCTATAAAAAATATACAACTCTTAAAAACCTGCTTAAAAAAAACAAACAACTGAAAAAGGGTTAACCTATTGTTTCTACCAAACAATTTGAAACGTATGACTAATTTTATTCCTGTATTTCCATTGGCAATTGTAGTTTTTCCGGGCGAAGACTTAAACCTGCACATTTTTGAACCCCGTTATAAACAGTTGATTATAGATTGCTATCAGCAAAAAAAACCTTTTGGTATTCCCTCTGTAATCAATAATGAATTGAAAGAGCTCGGTACTTTACTGGAAATATCAGAAATTAAAAAGATATATGAAGATGGTAAAATGGATATTCGCACCAAAGCTGTTAAAGTGTTTCGAATGCTGGAGCAAATACATGAAATACCAGGCAAGTTATACAGCGGCGCTATTGTAACCTACCCGCTTGATACAGATGACGGCCTGAGTTTACTTATGCAAAAAGTAATCAGCAGTATTAAAGAATTGCATACTATTTTAGAAGTAAAAAAAGACTTTAAAAAACCCGAAGCTGAGTTAAAGGCATTTGATATGGCTCATCATCTCGGTTTAACAATTGAAGAGGAATATGAACTGCTTGGTTTGTTTAGAGAAGCCCAAAGGCAGGAATATTTAAAAAGGCATTTAAGCAAAGTATTGCCGATGCTTGGCCAAATGGAAGACTTAAAAGAAAAGGTAAAACTCAATGGGCATTTTAAAAACCTGCAGTCATTTAATTTTGATTTATAAATTTAATTATGACCACTACTCTTTGTTTTGATTTTGGCAATACACGTTTAAAAGCTGCCATATTTCATGGAGATGTATTGCAGGAAATTATAATTCTTGAAGATGATAATAAAAATTCATTAGAAGAAACGATGCAACGTTTTCAACCCTCTTATACTATTCTTTCATCTGTTATAAATCATCAGCCAATTGTAGAAGATGTTTTACGGGCAAATTCTAATTTTCATAAATTGTCCCATCACACAAAATTGCCTTTTACTACTCCTGTGGGCAAACCCGAAACCATAGGTGCAGACAGGTTGGCTCTTTGTGCTGCTGCTACATATTTGTTTCCACAAAAAAATAATTTAGCTATTGCCTTGGGTACATGCATCACTTATAATTTCATCAATAATCAAAATCAGTTTTTAGGTGGTGGTATTTCTCCCGGTTTGCAAATGCGCTTACAAAGTATGCATGCACTTACATCCAAGCTTCCATTAGTAAACATGGAATGGAATTTCCCTTTAATCGGCTACGATACCAAAACAAATTTATTAAGTGGAGCGGCTTGGGGAATGGCCAAAGAAATTGATGGAATCATTGATGCTTACCACGAAAAGCTTGCCAACTTTAACGTGCTGTTAACCGGGGGCGATACACCTCATTTTGCTCCTCTGCTCAAAAACATGATATTTGCAGACTCTCAATTAATCTTTAAAGGTCTCTATGCAATTAGCGTGTACAATAGGTAAAGGTGTTTTAGGTAGTTTATTCCTGTCCACTTTTCTAACAATCAATGGTTTAGCTCAAGACAATTCCCCTTTCAGCAGGTATGGTCTAGGAGATTTAGTACCCTCAACCAATATTACTAACCGGGGTATGGGTCATGCAAGTGCAGCCTATGCCGATTTTCAAACCATCAATTTTATCAACCCTGCATCCTATAGTAATTTCGGATTGCAGCGGGCCATTTTTGATGTGGGTTTAGATATTAATAGCCGCACATTGCGAAACAATTTGGGTTCAAGATATACTTCAAGCAATGCCATTATTCCATATATGGCTGCGGGCTTTCAAATAAAACCTGAGAAATCAAAAACAAACTGGGGTTTGGTTTTTGGTTTAAGGCCTCTCACCAAAGTGAGTTATAATATTCAAAGTGGCAAACGCATTTCTGCAGGTGACAGTGTAATTAGTACCTATGAAGGTAGCGGAGGAACTTATCAGGCTTTTATAGGCACGGCACTTGGTTTTAAAAAAATAAGTATTGGTATCAATGGCGGTTATCGTTTCGGATCGAAAGATTATTCTACAAGAGTGCTGATATTAAATGATACTGCTTCTGATCGTTACAGGCCGGGGCAAAAAGAAGTGCGTAATAATTTTGGAAGTGCTTTTGCTGAACTGGGTTTGCAATATCAGGTAACACTCAACAAAAAAAGCAGTTTGGTTTTGGGTGCTTACGGCAGCATGCAAACTGCAATGAATGTAACAAGAGATGAGAAATACGAAACTTTTTTTGTAGCAAGTGAAGGTGGCTCCATTAGCAGAATAGATTCTGTAAGCGAAACAAAAAATGTAAAAGGTAAAATTCAATACCCATCCTATTATGGTTTTGGTGTGCTGTACGATTGGCAGGATAAAAGCAAATTGATGCTTGCATTGGATTATGTACAATATAACTGGGCAAACTATCGCTACTTTGGCGAAACAGATAATCTGCAAAATTCCTGGCAGGTAAAAGCCGGTGCACAATTTATTCCAACTCTTACGGCAGATTCAAAAAAAAGCTATTGGAGTGGGGTTTTGTACCGTGCAGGTTTTTTATTTACCCGTGAGCCTTACCTTGTATCAAGCAGTAACATGAACAGCTATGGTCTTACTTTTGGTGTAGGCTTGCCTATTAAAAAATATTCATTTGCCGAAATTAACCGTAGCAACATTGTTAATGTGGCAATGGAAATTGGGCAACGTGGCAATAAAAATGATTTACTTAGAGAAAATTATTTCCGCTTTAGTTTAGGCTTCTCGCTTTCTGATATTTGGTTTATTAAACGTAAATATGATTAAAATAAAAAACATCAGCCGGCTACTAATATGGGCAGGATGTTTTGTTTTAATTGCCTGTGAAAATGATTACAGGGTTATTCAGGATTTACAGCGAAAAAAACTTACGGTTGATGAAGTTAAAAATGTAGAAAGCTATATCAGTCAGGCGGGTAAAGTAAAAGCCAAACTAACTTCTCCTTTCATGCTGCGGTTTTATGATAGCGTACCCAGAGTGGAATTTCCCAATACATTACATGTAGATTTTTATAACGATTCAATGGGTATTGAAAGTTACCTCGATGCCAAAAAGGGCTATTACTATGAGCAACAAAGCCGGGTAATTTTAACTGATAGTGTTGTGGTGATTCGGATTAATGGTGATACACTTAAAACCAAAGAACTATTTTGGGAACAAACCCTTCATAAACTTTTTACCAACTCCGATGTTGAAATACGACAGAAAACAAAAACCATTTATGGTAAAGGTTTTGAAAGCGATGAGCAGCTGAAGAATTTTAGAATTGACTCGGTAAAAGGTGTACTACTAGTTGGAGATTCAAAGTTTGCGGGGAATTAATGTTGAGGAAGGAAATTAGTTGACGGGGTTGATAAAGTTGAAAAGTTTCTTTTGCTCATGCAATCCCTTGCAAACCTTATCAACTTTATTAACTTATAAACTACATACCATGGAATACAGAAGACTCGGTCGTTCAGGCTTACAACTCAGTGTACTTTCGTTTGGAAGCTGGGTAACTTTTCAAAAACAAATTGATGATACCATTGCTGATGAACTGATGGGCATTGCGTATGAGCATGGCATTAATTTTTTTGATAATGCTGAAGTGTACTCTCTGGGCAAAAGTGAAGAGATGATGGGTCGTGTGCTAAAAAATAAGAATTGGGATCGTACCTCCTATCTTGTTTCAAGTAAAGCATTTTTTGGATGGAGGGGAAAAGAAAACAAACCGAATCAAACAGGTTTAAGCCGCAAGCATTTAACCGAAGCCTGCCATGAAGCAATGAAACGTTTGCAAGTAGATTATCTGGATTTATATTATTGTCACCGTCCTGATAAAAATACCCCCATTGAAGAAGTGGTTTTCACTATGAACACGCTCATTCAACAAGGAAAAATATTATACTGGGGAACCAGTGAATGGAGCGGTGTTGAAATTATGGAAGCACATCGTGTTGCGCAACAGTATCATTTGATTGGGCCTACAATGGAGCAACCGGAGTATAATATTTTCAACCGGCATAAACTTGAAAACGATTATCTGGAAGTGTTTAAAAATGTTGGGCTGGGTACTACCATCTGGAGTCCGCTTGCAAGTGGGTTACTCACTGGAAAGTACAATGATGGCATACCGGAAGGAACAAGATTAGCAATTCCCGGTTTTGAATGGTTGAAAGACAAAACTTTTGTTGAAGAAAAATTAAATAAGGTTCGAGCCTATCAAAAAATTGCTGATGAGTTGGGTGTAAGTATGGCTGCTTTGAGTATTGCATGGTGCATTAAAAACCCAAATGTATCAACTGCTATACTTGGCGCTACCAAAAAAGAACAACTCACAGAAAATTTAAAAGCATTGGAAGTGTTGCCAAAGTTGAATGAGGAACTAATGCATAAGATTGATGAAGTTTTTGGAACAAAGCCGAGGCTGGCGGAGTATTAAATTTCAACTATACTTTAATAAAAAATTTTTAAATCCTCTGCTTTGGAGGGTTTTTATTTTCGATTCATTACTGGTATTTTACTAACTTCCATTTCTTAAATAAAATTTATGTCTTTCAAAGGAAAAACAGTTTTTATTACCGGTGCATCAAGAGGCATTGGTAAGGCAATGGGTTTAAAACTAGCAGCAGAAGGTGCCAATGTAGTAGTAGCAGCAAAAAGTGTAGAAGAAAACCCAAAACTGGGAGGCACTATTTTTTCTGCCGCCAATGAAATGACGGCAGCCGGAGGAAATGGCCTGGCTATTCAATTAGATATTCGTTTTGAAGACCAGATTGCAGCAGCGGTTGAAAAAACAGTAGCCACGTTTGGTGGTATTGATATTTTAATTAACAACGCATCGGCAATTAATTTAACTCTAACGGAACAAACAGAACCCAAGCGTTTTGATTTAATGCACAGCATTAATGTACGTGGCACGTTTCTAATGACGAAGGCATGCATTCCACATTTACGCAAAGGAAAAAATCCGCATATACTTACGTTATCGCCACCGGTAAATTTAAAACCGAAATGGCTGGCGGGTCATATTGCTTACACTATTACGAAATATAATATGAGTATGATGACGCTTGGATGGTCAGAAGAATTAAAAAAAGATGGTATTGCTGCCAATGCATTGTGGCCACGTACAACAATAGACACAGCTGCTGTACGGAATTTATTAGGAGGTGAAGCATTGGCAAACATGAGCCGTACGGTTGATATACTTGCTGATGCTGCACATATTATTTTAAGTAAACCAAGTAATGAATGTACTGGTAATTTATTTGTTGATGAAGCATTGTTTTCAGCAGAAGATATTACTGATTTAAGCAAATACTCAGTTGTACCAGGTGGGAAGTTGTTTACAGATTTATTTGTGGATTAAACAAACTAAAGAGACACAGAGAATCTTTGTATCTCTGTGTCTCTGTGGTTATAAAATTACCTCATCACCTCTTTCGGCATTTCTTTTTCTAATAAATATTTATATATAAACGTTGCAATTTCATTAGCACTGTGTGCATCCTGATTTGGCAAATTTCTCCACCCATGTCTTCCACCGGGATATAACATAAATTCAAAATGCTTTTTCTTTTCCTGTAACTTTTTTACTAATTGCAAACTGTTTTGTACATGTACATTGTCATCCATAGTGCCATGATAAATACGGAGTAACCCTTTGTATTTGTCAATATGCGTATAAACAGATGATGATTTATATCCTTCAGGGTTTTCCTCAGGAGTGTCCATAAAACGTTCTGTGTAGTGCGTATCATACAAACTCCAATCGGTAACACTTCCACCAGCTAAACCATGGGTGAAATAATCAGCACCATAGGTTAAAGCATACGCACTCATATAACCGCCATAGCTGAAACCACTGATGGCTACTTTATTTTTATCAACGTTTGCATTTTCAATAAGCCATTTTACAATGGTAATCCAGTCTTTCATTTCCCAGTAGCCGAGGTTTCGGTGCATATAGTTTACACCTTCTTTACCAAAGTGGCCGCTTGCACGGTGATCCATTTGCACCTGTATTAAATCCTGCCGTGCCCACCATTGCTGTTGCATGTTGAGTTGCCAGCCATCATACACTGTACCTGCATCAGGACCGCCATAAATATTTATAAGTATGGGATATTTTTTGTTGGGGTTGAAATTAGTTGGCCAAACAATACGTAAGGGTAAATCATATTTTCCATCTTCACTTTTTACACGAAGTATTTCTGTTTTTGCAAGTACATTATTTTTAAAATCTTCACCTACTGCATTACCAAGTTCTGCAATAATTTTTCCCTTGTTGTTTACAAGGCTCATTACATCTGGCGTAGATGTATTTGAAAATGTGGTAATGAAGTACAAACCGTTGGGAGAAATTTGCATGTTGCGGTGTGTATAATCTCCAAAAGTTAAGCGTTGCAAACCTGTGCCGTTTAATTTTACTTTGTATAAATCATAGCGGGCACTGTTGTCTTTGCGGCAGGTAAAATAAAGAAGTTGATTTTTTTCATCAATCAAATCAACATTTGTTACCGTGTAATTTCCACTGGTGATGGCGTTAATGCGGTTGCCATTCATATCATGCAAATACAAATGGTTCCAGCCACTTGCATCACTTTCAAGAATAAAATTTTTACCGCTCTTTAAAAAAGTAATCCGGCCGCTGCCTTCCAGTGTAACCCATGTTTTTTGTACTTCATTATAAATTTCTTTTTTGCTGCCATCAGCTAAATTCATTTCATACACTTTTAAATTATCCTGGCTACGTGGCATCCATTGAATCCACAAAGCTGTAGCATCGGGTTTCCAGTAGGGCATTCCAAAATACTGATCGTCCTTTTCATTGAAAGCTGCCCATACAGTTGCGCCACCATCAGGATTTACAACACCTACTTTTACTTCCGGATTTTTATCGCCAGCTTTTGGGTAACGTGTCCGCTCAATAAATCCATACTGCCCTTCTTCACTATAAATCGGAAACATCGGCACCATACTTTCATCCATGTGCATGTAAGCAATTTTCTTACTGTCGGGACTCCACCAATAAGATTTATATCTTGTAGCTCTGCCCAGAATTTCTTCATAATATACCCAGCTTGCATAACCGTTGAGAATTACATCCGTTCCATCAAAAGTTAATTGTGTTTCATTTTTTGTAGTTAGGTTGATGGTGAAAAGATTATTATTACGGGTAAAGGCAACATAATTACTGTCAGGCGACAGTGTAGGATTTTTTTCGATGTCTTTGTTGTTGGTGAGTTGTGTTTCTTCAGTTCCTGTTTTAAGATAGAGGTCATTGTTTTTTACAAACACTTCCGGCAACACGGGTTTTACTATAGGAGTTGGTTCTGTATATTCTGTTTCTTTTCCTGTTTTGCAATCAACCAAACTATTTTTCCCTTCACGCTTCAATACAAAACTTTTATCATCTATCCACTTTACAAACTGCGGCAGTGTTTTAGTTACTTTGTGCGGTGCTCCTTTGAGCATTTGCTCCATGGTGAAGTCTTTGTTTTGTGCAAGGGAGAAAATTGTGGTAAACAGAAATGCTATAAGCAAGCGTAGTCTCATGATGAAGATTTTTTAGAGGCGTGAAGATAACGGATTTGAGAAATGTTTCGATTGCAAATGGATGAATGGACATAAAAAACCGCAGCTCTTATAAACTGCGGTTCCTCTTTCAACTTTATTAACCCTGTCAACTATTCCTCCATCTTTTCCGGCCGCATCATTGGAAATAACAGTACATCCTGTATGCTGGGTTGATTTGTCATCAGCATACATAACCTGTCAATTCCAATACCAATTCCACTCGTTGGTGGCATGCCATATTCCAATGCTCTTAAAAAATCATAATCAATAAACATTGCTTCATCATCACCACGTTCTTTCAGCTTAACCTGTTCTTCAAAACGTTCACGCTGTTCAATAGGATCGTTTAATTCACTATACGCATTAGCTACTTCTTTTCCATTAATCATTAATTCAAAACGTTCTACTAATCCAGGCTTGCTTCTATGCTTTTTTGTAAGCGGACTCATCTCTACTGGATAATCAATAATAAAGGTTGGCTGAATACATTTTGCTTCACTGGTTTCGCTAAAGAGTTCATCAATGAGTTTGCCTTTGCCCATTGTATGATCGGCATGAATTTTTAAATCAGCACAAACTTTTCTTAGCCCCTCTTCATCCATTTCACTTACATCTATTCCTGTATTTTCTTTGATGGCATCTAAAATAGTAATGCGTTTAAATGGTGTTTTAAAGCTAATGGTTCTGTCGCCCACTGTTACATCCGTTGTTCCATGCAGTGCAATGGCAATTTTTTCTAATAAGTTTTCTGTAATGTTCATCATCCAGAAATAATCTTTATACGCCGTGTACCATTCCAAAATGGTGAATTCAGGATTGTGTGTTCTGTCCATTCCTTCATTACGGAAGTTGCGGCTGAACTCATATACCCAATCAAAGCCACCAACAATCAAACGCTTTAAATACAACTCGTTTGCAATACGCATATACATGGGCATATCCAATGCATTGTGATGTGTAGAAAACGGACGGGCAGCCGCACCACCAGGAATGGTTTGCAATACAGGTGTATCCACTTCTAACGCACCTTGCTCATTTAAATATTCACGAATGGTGTTTACCAAAATGGTGCGTTTTACAAACACATCTTTCACTTGCGGATTAATAATTAAATCTGCATAACGCTGCCGGTATTTGAATTCCATATCCGTTACAGCATCAAAGGTTTGTCCTTCAGCTTCTTTTACAACAGGCAATGGTTTTAATGATTTGGTGAGAACCGTAAGTTCATGTACATGCAAACTTGTCTCACCCGTTTTAGTAATGAATACATATCCTTTTACACCAATGATATCTCCAATATCTAACAGTTTTTTAAATACCACATCGTACAAAGTTTTATCATCAGTTGGGCACAACTCATCTCGTTTTAAATAAATTTGCAAACGACCGGAACCATCCTGCAAAACTGCAAAACATGCTTTACCCATATCCCGAACACTCATAATACGACCTGCAATACAAACCTCTTTATATTGTTCTTTTGTTTCATCAGTAAACCCTGCTTTAATTGCTGCCGCCTGATGGGTAACAGGATATAATGGTGCAGGGTAGGCATCTATACCCAACTTGGTAAGCTCTGCTAATTTTTCTCTTCTGATAAGTTCCTGTTCTGATAAATGTGTACTCATAATATTGGTAATGAACTGCTGCTTTTTTAACAGGCAGCAAATTTACCGTAAGTGGGGCAGACCAACAAAGGCTGTATCTTCGGCATGATAAATGCAACCTTTTACACCTAAAACCATTCAATTAAAAAACACAACGATGAAAAAAATCTTATTACTTATTTCCGTTCCACTGATATTTTCGTCATGCGAAGTTTTATCTCAGCTTCCCGGAGCTACTACAGGTAATGGCGTTACCGAAAACGAAGCCGGGCAGGGAATAAAAGAAGCTTTAGGTCAGGGTCTTTTAAGAGCAGTCTTTAACCTCAATAAAACAGATGGTTTTTTTGGAAGTGCATTTTACAAATTACTGCTGCCACCTGAGGTACAAAAAGTTGAAAATAAAATGCGGTTGTTGGGTCTTGGGAAAATTGCTGATAAAGCCATTTTACAAATTAACCGTGGTGCAGAAGATGCAGTTGGATTTGCCAAACCCATTTTTATTAATGCTATTAAAGAAATGACAATAGCAGATGCGATTAATATTATTCGTGGGCCAAAAGATGGCGCTACCAATTATTTCAGGCAAAAAACTAATGCAGCTTTAGTTCAGGCGTTTACACCGGTTGTAAAAAATTCATTAGATAAAGTAGAAGCTACAAAATATTATGGTGATCTTGTAAACACATACAATGGTTTTCCTACTACACGTACAAAAGTAAATCCTGATCTTACTGCGTATGTAGTAGAAAAGACAACTGCCGCTTTATTTGATCAGATAGCAAAAGAAGAATTGGAAATTAGAGAGAACCCCATTAAACGTACTACTGAAATTTTAAAGAAAGTGTTTGGGGCGGTTTGGAATTAAGGTCTACGATTCACCTAAGTGGGAAAAATTAAAAAAGAGTTGAAGGAGAAATACTTTCAACTCTTTTTTAATTTTTAATTATTTTTTCTTGGTTAATTTAATAACCAGGCCTGTAATACCTCCAATAATAGCGCCGCTAATGGCTCCAACAATTACACCAGCTGCAAAAGAATCACCCAAAGATGACGGAGTTAAAATACAAAACCCTTCGCAGGGAGTGTAAGTTACAAGCCCTATAATTCCTCCGCTAACAGAACCAGTTAAGGCACCTATCCATACGCCTCTTCCAAAACCGCTCCTTACTTTTTTATTGTTGGGTTGGAATAAAGAACTATTTACAATAATTGACTTCTCAATATAGTTAGCTGAAAAAAAATTCTCATTATAAGAATTTAGTACAGTACCCGTGTTTAAATGTAAAGGTATTTCCACCTGATTCCCTGCAATTGAAAATTGTGCATTGGAGAAAAAATGAAAGAACTGGAAAAGCAAAATAGAAAGGATAAAATGTTTCATTTTAAATATTTTAAAGTGAAAAATAATCCAGTATAAGGTAGAGAGATTTTTTTTTGCTTCCTAATAAAACCTCAACTATCTGCCAGCAAAACCTGCCAGGCCTCTTTCACTTTTCCTATGCTCAGTAATTCTTGTGCATAGATGTGCAACTCCTTATCCATCTCGTCAATATTCAAAGAAAAATATTGAATAATACTTTTCAATCGCTCATCTTCAAACGTTGCATCTATTACAGGGTATTCATGTACATTGGCTAACTGTCCTAAATTATTTCCTGTAAGTATTGTACTGTTGCTAATAGTTTGGGGCAATGCATCCATACCAATGCCCAGTTGTGTATTTGGTTTTTCTACATGAAATAAATTGGTTTCATCTACTTTACAATACCAATCGCCACCGAGCCGTGCTACATGGTACAGCTTGCGCTGATCAATCATAGTTCCTTCCGCATTTAATATACTTTCATCAATATGCATTTTCAATACTTCACAGATTACTAAGTTGCCTGCACCACCTTCTGTACCCAATGGTTTTACTTCAAGCACCTTACATTCCATCTTTACTTTGCTTTCTTTTACCATAGGCGGCTTTACAACTGTAGCTGCTTGTTGTGTAAACCCTGCTTTTGTAAACTCATTTGTTTCTTTTGGAAATTCACAACTTGCTAAACTCACCTGCTGTACCATTTCATAATCAACAATATTGATGACTACTTCCGGCACTTCTAAAACGTTTTGTAATGTGTGCTTTGTTGAATTATCTCTTACTCTGCGTGCAGGTGAAAAAACTACGATAGGCGGGTTAGAAGAAAACAAATTAAAAAAACTAAAGGGGCTGAGGTTCACATTTCCTTCTTTATCAATGGTAGATGCAAAACAGATTGGCCTGGGTGCTATAGCATGTTGCAACCATTGTTGTTTTTGCATGGGATTCAATTCTCGTAAATCAATAATCATATTTTTTTCCTTGATAATATTGAAAAATCATCCTCCTCCTTCACCATTATATTACTCAATTTGCCCAACCCATCAATTTCCATTTCTACAATATCGCCTTCCTGTAACCATTGCTCAACATAATTGGTATCATTCAACTTTCCGGTTCCATTCAACTCTAAAAAACAACCGGTTCCAACGGTTCCGCTTCCAATTATATCGCCAGGATATAAATCAACTCCATAAGAAGCACGCTCAATAATTTCAGCAAATGTCCAATCCATATCTGCTACATTTCCGGCACTCACCTGCACACCATTTACCTGGCACTTCATATTCAAATTCCAATTAAGCCCAACATGATTTTCTTTTGCCGGTACAACAAATTCTTGCAACTCATCCAATGTAACCAACCATGGACCAATTGCTGTTGCAAAATCTTTCCCTTTTGCCGGACCAAGATTGAGCAGCATTTCTTCCATTTGCAAACGTCTTGCACTAAAATCATTCATGATCATTAAGCCACCAATATATTCATCGGCTTCTTCTGCACGGATGTTCCGGCCTTGTTTGCAAATCACAATAGCTATTTCTAATTCAAAATCCAGTTTTTCAAAATGATCGGTCATACAACGTACATCACCAGGGCCAATAATACTGTGGTGATTGGTGAAATAAAAAATGGGGTATTGATCAAACTCTGCAATCATATCTGCTTTTCTGTTTCTTCTTGCTGCTGCTACATGCTGGCGAAAAGCATAACCATCTCTGCAACTTGGAGGTAAAGGAACAGGCGCAATCAGTTCTACAGCATCTGCATTTACAACATTGCGTGGTACTAATCTTCCTTCTTCCACAGATGCAATGGCAGATTGTGCTGCTGGCAAATATTCATCCCAATACTGTAAAAAAACATTCATGCTGCCGGGGAGTTCAGGGTGCAGACTATCCATATCATACACATTTCCGTTATGCAAAACAGCTAACTGCTCATGGCCATTTTTAAGGTAAGAAATTAATTTCATTCATTAAAATTTTAGTGCACCAAAGGTAGAGAAACTATTTTCAGATAGATGTTTCATTTACTTTTGTAGCGTATGATAACCTCCATTAACAACTTTAAGAAACCATTTTTTATTGGTATAGCAGGTACAGGCATGAGTGCCATTGCACAATACTTGCAGGGCATTGGCAAAGAAGTAAGCGGCAGCGATCGTTACTTTCATCCTAATGAACCAAATGAAACAAAAGAAAAATTAGAAGCAGCAGGCATCCAATGTTTTTTGCAAAATGGAGAAGGTATTACAATTGAAACCGATCTGGTAATTGTATCAACTGCAGTTGAGGATACGGTAGGAGAAGTGATAAAGGCAAAAGAACTAAACATACCTATCATTAAACGTTCAGAACTATTAGCAATCATTGCTGCCAGTAAAAAAACAATTGCAGTAGGTGGTACCAGTGGAAAAAGTACTACCAGCGCTATGTTGTTTACTATTTTACAATATGCAAGCCTGCAACCAAGTATTATTAGCGGAGCCGGATTAATAAGCATTATTAAAGAACATAAAATTGGCAATGCAAAAGTGGGCAATGGAGATTGGTTAATAATTGAAGCTGATGAAAGCGATGGCAGCATTGTAAACTACCATTCAGAAATTGGACTACTGCTCAATGTAGATAAAGATCATAAAGAAATTGATGTATTGATGGATATATTCAACACCTTTAAAAACAATTCCAAAACATTTGTTGTAAACAAAGGCCATGATTTAGCAAAACAACTTTCTGCAAATACTATCACTGATTTTTCAACCAATGAACAAGATGATGCTAAGTATATTGCCCGAAATTTTATGCAGGATGGTTTGGCAATTTCATTTACAATAAATCTAGTGCCTTTCACGCTTCACTCGCCCGGCAAACACAATATGGAAAATGCGTTGGCTGCTACCGCCGTTGCAAATCTTATTGGTGTGCCATTAACAATTTGTGCCGGGGCGTTAAAAAATTATGAAGGCATTTACAGGCGACATCAAGTGATTGGCCAAAAAAATGGGGTGTGGCTTATTGATGACTATGCACATAACCCTGCAAAGTGTGCAGCCAGTATTGTAGCTTGCCAGCCAATAGCTGAGAAAGTAATTTCCTGGTTTCAGCCACATGGATATAGCCCAACAAAATTTTTAAGAACTGATTTTGCTGAAGAAATTGCAAAAGCACTTCGCCCACAAGATGAGATTTGGATGAGTGAAATTTTTTATGCCGGGGGTACGGCTTTAAAAGATATTTCGGCCAATGATTTAATAAATGATCTGAAACAAAAAGGATGTAATGCTTTTTTTGTGGAAGACCGTAACCGATTTTTAGAAACCGTCAAACCACATTTTTCTGCAAATACTGTATTGCTTCTTATGGGAGCCAGAGACCCAAGCCTGGAACAATTTGCCAAACAGGTTTGGAAAGAATTATAAAAAATACATTACCAATTAAAACTTATAGAAATAAGTGCGGTGAACTTTTTCTTTTTTTGCACCAGTAGCTTCATGTATTGCTAGCATTTTTTCATTAAAATCTCCTACCCATGCAAGCTCTACACCCTTTACTGTTCCTCTGGGTACCACTTCAAGCTGTAAACAGCGGATGAGCGCTGATTCTATTCCTTTGTTCTGATACTGTTTTTTGCAGCCCATAATGATCATCCGTAACCGTTCTGGAGTGGTAGTTTTCTTATACCATAAAAATTTTAATTTTCCTAGCAGGTTTAGCTTTCCTTGAACTTTTTTTAAGATTGGATTTATATCGGGCAGGCTTACAACAAACGCAATAGGCTCCTCATTATAATAGACAAACCAAATAATTTTTTCATCTACTATCGGTTTCATTTGTCTGAAGGATTCTTTAATAGTTTCATATTTAATAGGTACAAAATTTTCAAATTCACTCCAGGCATCGTTGTATATTTCAGCAAAATCTGCTGCAAGTTTTTGAAACTGTTTACTTTCAAAGTGTTTGAAACTGTAACCGGGTTTTTTCATAACCCAATCAGCAATTTTTGTAAATCGTTCGGTAAAAGGAACAGTAATGTCTAAATAATTAGTAAGCTGGTCATACTTTTTTTCAAACCCGTATTGTTCAAAAAATTGTTGATAGTAAGGAGGATTATAATTCATACCCATTGCAGGCGGAATAAATCCTTCAATTAACAAACCCCAGTACTTATCATTTTCACCAAAGTTGATAGGGCCTTCCATTGCCAGCATCCCATTCTCTTTAAGCCAGGCTTTTGCTATATCAAATAATGTAAAAGCCGCATCTTTATTATTGATGCATTCAAAAAAACCGATACCACCAGCAGGGATTTCCTGTTTAGATATTTTTTCGTTGTTGATGAATGCTGCTACCCTGCCAATACAATTTTCCTGTTCATCTTTTAATATCCACCTTGTGCATTTACCATGTTTGTAAAAATTATTAAGTGCTGGGTTAAAGATTGCCTTAATGTCGTTATCTAACGAGCAAATCCAAACAGGATCATTTTTATAAAGTAACCGGGGCAGATCAATAAATTGCCGGGCAGTTAATGAATTGGTAACTTCTTCAATATTCATAATGTGAACTTAGAAAAAATTCACCACTTTTCTTCATCCGGAATATGCTCATTTGAGCGAAAATTTTTTCTGGAGCTTAATTTTTGCTGCTGGCGTTCAATAATAAGTTCTGCAATTAAACTGCCTGCATTTTCATTTGGGTTTGCAAGTAACAGTTGTTTGAGCTTTGTTTCACTTACATCTATTTTATAAAGTATAAATACCAATTGCTGAAAATTATTTTGGATGAGTTCATTGATATGCATCGAAAGTTTTTCCACTAATTCCTGATAAGAGGTTTTTAAAGGCAGATCAATTGCAAGGTCTGCAGAAATAATTTGTATAAGTTCGTTTTGGTTCATTACTTGTTTTCCATTACTCCTGTTCCAAACAAAGCAAAATCATATTTAACAGGATCCTGCTTATCTAATGTACGAAGATTGGCTGTGAGTTCCACTGCGGCCTGCCAATCATTTTGCCTTCGATGAAGCAAGCCATATTGCCGGGCTACTCTTGCTACATGAACATCCAAAGGGCAAATGAGTTGTGATGGGTGCATCTTTTTCCAAAGACCAAAATCAACGCCTTGTGTATCACTCCTCACCATCCATCTTAAAAACATATTGAGACGTTTGCAGCTTGATTTCTGCTTTGGCAACGAAATATGTTTTTCAGTTCGTTTCAAATGTTCCCATGAAAAGAAATAGTTTCTAAAATGATTCAAACCTTGTTCTACCGTCATTCCTTTTGTAGGGAAGAAAGCAATTTCAAGTGAATTGCTTTTTTTAAAATGCTGATGGAAAAATTCAATAAAATAATAGAGATCATCTGCTGTAAATGTTCTGTGCTTAAAAGAAAGCAACCGTTTTAAATCTTTAGCTGAATGATGTATAACGAACTGGTGTGGCTGCATATCCATCAACTGCATGAGTTCTGTTGATTTGTTGATGATGGTGGTACGGTTGCCCCAGGAAAAAATGGCGGCAAAGAATGCGGCTATTTCAATATCGGCTTGTTTGGTAAACAGATGAGGAATGGAGATGGGGTCGTCTTTAATAAAAGAAGGTTGATTGTACAAATCAACCTTTGAATCTAGAAACTTTTTTAATTCCTGTTGTTTCATTATCCAATTGCTTTCGCCAGATCTTCAATCAAATCATCCCCATCTTCTATACCCACACTCAAACGAATTAAACTATCACTCAATCCGTTTTTAATCCGTTCTTCTCTCGGAATACTTGCATGCGTCATACTTGCCGGGTGATTGATTAAACTTTCAACGCCACCTAAACTTTCGGCCAGTGAAAATAAATGAGTACTTGATAAAACACGTTTTGCTTCTTCAACACTATCATCTTTCAATTCAAAACTAATCATACCACCAAAGCCACGCATCTGTTCTTTGGCAACGGCATAACCGGGATGATCAGTAAAACCAGGCCAATAAACTTTCGCAACTTTTGGATTTGCTTTTAACCAGTATGCAATTTTTTCTCCATTCTCACAATGAGCTTTCATACGAACTGCCAGTGTTTTAATACCACGCAACACTAAAAAACAATCCATCGGCCCAGGTACTGCACCACAGCTTTTTTGAATGAAATATAATTTATCTCTCAGATCTGTATCGTTCATCACCAAACAACCCTGTATTACATCGCTGTGGCCGCCCAAATATTTTGTAGCGCTGTGCATTACAATATCTGCACCTAAATCTAAAGGGTTTTGCAAATAAGGAGAAGCAAATGTATTATCAACACAAAGCAACGCACCTGCTTTTTTACTAATAGAAGCAATAGCTTTTATATCAGTAATATTCATCAAAGGATTGGTTGGCGTTTCAAGCCAAATGAGTTTTGTATTTTTTGTTACTGCAGCTTCTACATTGGCAGGATTGGTTGTATCAACATATATAAATTTTAAACCGAATTTTTCAAACACTTTCATAAACAAACGATAGGTACCGCCGTACATATCACTTGCAGCAATCACTTCATCTCCGGGGTTTAATAATTTTACTACTGCATCTGTGGCAGCCACTCCGCTTCCAAACACCAAACCAAACTTTCCGTTTTCAATTACAGCAACTGCTTCTTCCAACGCAAAACGTGTTGGGTTCTGGCTTCTTGCATATTCAAATCCCTTATTTACACCCGGTGCTTCCTGCACGTACGTACTTGTTTGATAAATAGGAGTCATAATGGCGCCAGTAGAAGGATCAGGATGAGCACCGGCATGTATCACTTTTGTATTGAGTTTCATATATTACTATTAAGGCGCAAAGATGCAGAATAATCATTGAATCATTTATAATCAATCGCCGCTTATCCTCATGTTCTGTTTCCTTAACATGGCTTTAACCTCAAATCCCTTTCTTCTTATTTCACGCCACAGTATTTCTTTTTTTCATTTTGCCAGTAGATTTTCATGTTTGAGTTTACCGGGTTTTAAGAGCCTTTTTGATTCGTGATTTTTTGCAGAACCGCCTGTCGCTATTTGACTATTTTCCCTATGAAAACAGCTTTATTTTTAACAGGTAAACCTTATTCAAATATTTAAATTTTATGATTATGAAAAAGATTTTTTTGATAACACTGATGTTGGCAACAGGCAGCTTTATTTTTGCTGCAATTCCTGAAGTAAATCAAAAAACGGTTGCTGCTTTTGAATTTGCATTTAAAGAGGCAACTGAAGTTGTTTGGTATGCCGAAGAAACAAATGATTATGTTTATTTTAAACTGAACAATATCAAAACAAAGATCCGGTTCGATAAAGAAGGCAGGTTTATCAGTTGTATGCGTATGTACAGTGAATAGAACTTGCCCTTGCTGGTTCAGATAAGACTGAAAGAGAATTATGCAAATAAAAAAGTAACAGCAGTTACTGAAATGGCAACTGAAGCCAATACGGAATTTTACATTAATGTGGAAGATGAGAAATTTATTTATATACTGAAAGCAGATGTGCAGGGTAGTTTTACTGTAGATAAAAAACTCAGAAAAGGTTAGTACTGACTACGGTCTGTTGGCTTTTTCAAATGATGGAGCCAACAGACTTTAAATAAATTGTGCAGCACATAAATACCGCCAATCAAAGTTGCCTGCTTCATGTGATCCTTTTGGTTCTGTGCTTTGACCCAACACCTGTATATTTAATATTTTTTCAGCTATTAGTTTTTGTTTGGCATTTTGCAATTGCTCTAACACATCTTTATGCTGCATCCATAGCTGCTGCGGAGGTTCATATCCAATCTTATCTGTTCTCCAAACAATTTCTTTGGGCAAAAAAGAATCCATTGATTTACGCAGTATTGATTTTGTAAACCCATTCTGCATTTTCATGGTTGATGGCAGCGAAAAAATAAACTGCACCAGCTCATGATTTAAAAATGGAAGCCGAACTTCAACACCGTGTGCCATACTGTTTCTATCAGCATAGCGTAACAGTTCTTCCAGACCAAATTGCATGGTATTGAAATATAAAAGATCATTTAGCTTTCTCACAATGGGCTTATACAAATTCTTTTTATTAGTATACGCTTTTAAGTATTCATTGGTAATGCCAGCATGATGCTTTAGCTCTTTATACGCTTTGCTTTCTAATTGCACTGCAGCAATTTCAGGAAACTTTGCTGCCAGTTTATTTTTCCAACCCCAATCAACAGCAATTTCGTTTGAAGCGAAAGCCTTTCGCTCATAGCTTAAAGCTTGCAGCTTGCGTCTTCCATATTCCTCCTGGAAAAACCAATGAATATATTTATGATAGCCTGCTAATATTTCATCTGCACCCTGTCCATCAAGAATTACTTTTATTCCATGCTGCTTAGCCAGCTCATATACTTTGTATTGTGCATAGATGCTGGCAGATTGAAACGGTTCTTCCTGCTGCTGCATAATTTTTTGCAGATCGGTACTAAACTCATTTGCAACCGGAGTTGTTGTAAAATGTTGCAGTTGAAAATGATTGGCAACTAATTTTGCAAGAGATGTTTCATCTTTTTCAAACCCCGGGAAACTTGCAGTAAAGCACTGGCTGCTTTTACTTACAGTTTGCAGCGTGGAGCTTGCAGCTATTACAGCTGAACTATCTAATCCACCGCTCAGGCTTGTACCCACTTCCACATCACTTCTTAATCTTCTTTTTACTGATGTTGAAAATAATTGTTGAAATTGCTCTACTGCTTCATCTTCACTAATGGTAGAAACAGTTTCTTTATCAAGATCCCAGTACTGTACAATTTCATTTTTACCATCTCGTAAACTTAATTGCAAGTAATGGCTCTGTGGCAGGCACACAATATTTTTATAAAATGTTTGCGATAGATCAACCGGATTTTTTACCCAGCCCAACCCAATATAATTGAGCAGCATGGTATGATTGATTTCTTTTTGTACACCTGCTGCCCAAAGTGCTTTCATTTCACTTGCAAACAAAAACTGTTCACCATCAAAAAAATAATAGAACGGTTTTTCGCCAAAGCGATCTCTTGCTGCAAACAATGTTTGCTCTTGCTCATCCCAAATAGCAAAGGCAAACATGCCATCGAATTGTTGTAAACAATCTTCTTTCCAGCAATCATAAGCAGCAAGTATAACTTCTGTATCAGATTGCGATTTAAATTGATACCCTTTTTTTTGAAGTTCATCTCTCAGCTCTATGTAGTTATAAATTTCGCCGTTGTGAACAATAGTATATCTTTTTAAATAATGAAGTGGCTGCGCTGCAGCATCAGTTAGATCAATAATTGCTAACCGTCTATGACCAAATGCAACATTTTTATTTTCGTTTATCCAAAAGCCTTCTCCATCTGGCCCACGGTGTGCCAATGCATCGGTCATTTGGAGCAGCCTTTCTGCTGCAACAAGATTTTTATTGTTTGATACTATGCCTGCTATACCACACATGATGTAAAGATTCAAATTTCAACGTACATTAACTAAAAGCTTTTAATAAAAAACTCCGGTAAACACCGGAGTAGAAATGTTTTTCTAACCATTCTTTTATTACGCTAATTCTTACCGCTCTGTTTCTAGTCTTATCATAACCCAATCGGCAACCTTACCATTTCATCATCCCATGCCATTACAAGATTTATTGTTTTATCATTTACTTTTTCAAATATCATACTGAATGCTTCTGCAATTTCGTTTTGTCTGTTTACGGTACAATCAATTCTCAGTACATCTTTTGTGGCATCGTATTTAAAAGCTCCCCAAATGTCGGTTTCAGTATTAAAGATGATGGTCCATTTATCTTTATTTTCCAAGGCATATATAGTGTAGCGGCCTTTCTTAATTTTTTTAGCGCCAATTTTTACATCTTTAAAAAACTCAATCTCCGTTGCTTCGTTTGCACCGAGGCGCCAGATTTTTCCATCCTCAACCAACTCACCAAAAACTCTTCTTCCATTTTTTTGAGGGCGGCTGTAAATAACCCTTGCTACCAACGGCTCTACTATTTTATTGGGCTGAATGCGAAGGATGGGATAGTTTACCGGATAGTAACACATATCCATCGGCGATTTATCAAGGGGTGGCAACTTGCTGCCCGTTTGCGCCAAAGAAGTAAAACTGCTAATAACAATCATTATTAAAAAAAAACTGTACTTCATCTGTTATTTATTTTTGAACTGTAAAAATAAGCGAAAATGAAACTGCTATTGGTCAGTAGCTGTGCTGTTTTTAATTATTCAACAAATAGATTCTATACTTTATTATTGCATAATTTATTAAACCATGTATCTGCAACCACAGTATCAAACCGCCAAATCCGCTTTAAGTGTAATTGAAAGCAATCAAAGAGTTTTTATTCAGGGCAGCGCCCAAACACCTTTGTTTTTATTAAGAGAGCTGGCTAAAGAAAGCCACCGCTTACAAAATGTAGAAACGGTGTTTATTACCGTACAGGGCGATATTGAAATAGACAAACCACAGTATGAAGGTATTTTTAATATCAACTGTATGTTTGTTTCCGGTTCTGTAAGAAAAGCTGTGGATGAGGGCCGTGCTGATTTTATTCCCGTTTTTTTAAGTGATATCCCCGATCTGTTTAAAAAAGGGCATCTGCCTCTTGATGTGGCTTTGGTGATGGTATCGCCGCCCGATGAACATGGCTACTGCTCTCTGGGTGTAAGTGTTGATATTGACCGGAGTGCCGTGAATACAGCTAAATATATTGTGGCACAGGTAAATCCTGCCGTACCACGTACTCATGGCGACAGCCTTATTCATACCACCCGTTTTACTTCTATGGTATATTTTGAAGAAGCGTTACCTGAAATTGATTACGGTGCAAATGTGGGAGCAGATGAATTGCAAATAGGGAATTTAATTGCAGACATGATTGAGGATGGCAGTACTTTACAAATGGGCATTGGTACTATTCCTGATGCAGTTTTAAAAGCACTCACCCATCACAAAAACCTCGGCGTACATACTGAAATGTGCAGCGATGGTATTATCAACCTTGTTGAACTTGATGTAATCAATAACACAAAAAAGAAAATTCATCCATATAAAACAGTTACCGGTTTTGCTATTGGCACCAAAAAAATATACGAGTACGTACACGACAATCCTGCATTTGTTTTTTTAGATATTGATTATGTAAATGATCCGCATGTTATAAGGCGTAACCCGAAAGTAGTTGCCATTAACAGTGCTATTGAAGTGGATTTAACCGGGCAAATTTGTGCAGATAGTATTGGAACCATTCAATACAGTGGCATTGGTGGGCAAATGGATTTTATGCGTGGTGCCGCTTTAAGCGAGGGAGGCAAACCTATTATTGCATTAACTTCCCGAACAACAAAAGGTGTTGCCCGAATTGTTCCATTTTTAAAACCGGGTGCAGGTGTTGTTACAACCCGTGGTCATATCCATTATGTAGTTACTGAATACGGAATTGCTTATTTGTATGGAAAAAATTTGCGGCAAAGAGCGAAAGCCTTACTTGATATTGCACATCCAAATGACAGAGAGTTACTTGAGCGGGCAAGTTTTGAACGATTTAAAAAATTTCCTTCTACGTACTAATGAGTTGTTCATAGTGCTGTTTTGTAAATGCAAACAACTGTGGGAAAAAAGTTTGATAGCATTCCAGCAACTGATGATAGTTTTCTTTAAACAATTGATAAGCCGTTTCACTTTCAGTTAAATAAGCTGAGCGGCGTACCACACCACCCAAACTTTTTTCAATACCCCATTTTTCCCGGTAATTGTATAACCAATTCTGTTCTTTCATATACGGAAACATTCTTGCAAACTTTTCAGGAAAAACAGGAACATATTCTTCCAGCATTTTATAAGTGTCTTGTGCAAACGTATTTAAAGAAGCATCGGTAAAAATGGTTTCATCAGTTGCTAAAAAGTGATCGTACACCACATCCACAAAAGCGCCGCTGTACAAACGATAGGCCGGTCTGAAAATTTCTTTTGCCTGTTTGGTTACTTCATGCTCATCAGTAAATGTATCAATAACTCTATGCAGTGTAATTCCTTTTTGAATACCAAAAGAAAATTCAAATTTTTTCTTGCCTTTTACATAATCACTGATCATATTGCCCACCAGTATTTCTGGACTTTGAAAAGAAAGATAGGCGTGGGCGAGGTAATTCATAAATGCAAGTTCGGGTAAAATCAATAAAAGTTTGAATACTCTCAAGTACACTCAATTTCTTAATTTTCTAATTGGCATCTATGAACTTTATTTAATTATTTTTGCAGCTCTTTTCCTCCTTCGTTAAAACTATGGAGGTTACAACGCAAAGTCTCCCAAAAAAATTACGGGATCAGAAGGCGGTCACTTTAAAAATTTAAGCAATGAACAAAGGACCCGTTTCAAATTTCATTCAACATCATTACCGTCATTTCAACGCTGCTGCTTTAATGGATGCTGCAAAAGGTTATGAAACACATCTCAACGAAGGTGGAAAGATGATGATTACATTGGCAGGCGCTATGAGTACTGCAGAGCTAGGTATTTCACTGGCTGAAATGATTCGACAAGATAAAGTACAGATCATCAGTTGTACCGGTGCAAATTTGGAAGAAGATGTGATGAACCTTGTAGCACACAGTCATTACAAACGTGTGCCCAACTACAGAGACTTAACTCCGCAGGATGAGTGGGATTTGCTGGAGAATCATTACAACCGTGTTACAGATACCTGCATTCCAGAAGAAGAAGCGTTTCGCCGTTTGCAAAAACATTTGCACCGTCAATGGGTGGAAGCAGAAGCAAAAGGTGAACGTTATTTTCCGCATGAGTTTTTATACAAAACCATTTTAAGTGGAGATTTGAAACAGTATTACGAAATTGATCCAAAAGATAGTTGGGTAGTTGCGGCAGCAGAAAAAAACATTCCAATTGTTTGTCCGGGTTGGGAAGACAGTACTACCGGAAATATTTTTGCTAGTTATATAATTAAAAATGAATTGCAGGCAAGTACTGTAAAGAATGGTATTGAATACATGGTGTGGCTGGCAGATTGGTACAGAAACAATTCAAGTGGCAAAGGTGTTGGGTTTTTCCAGATTGGTGGAGGTATTGCCGGTGATTTTCCTATTTGTGTTGTGCCCATGATGTACCAGGATTTAGAATGGCATGATGTTCCGTTCTGGAGTTATTTCTGCCAAATCAGTGATTCAACAACTTCCTTTGGTTCTTACAGTGGTGCAGTGCCCAATGAAAAAATTACATGGGGTAAGTTAGATATTAAAACTCCCAAGTTTATTGTAGAGAGTGATGCAACAATTGTTGCTCCGTTGATCTTTGCGTGGATATTGGGGTATTAAAGATGAAATGAATTAAAATAGTAAAGGTGATGTTGAATAAGCATCACCTTTTTCTTTATACATTTAGCAAAACAAATTATCAATGGACCATATCAGCAACATTCCTGTGCAGGAAATTCGCCCCGGCTTTTTTGGCAAAATGATTCATGGCGATAAGGGAACGGTAAGCATTTGGGATATAAAACAAGGCAGTCGTTTAGATACGCATCATCACATGCATGAACAGATTACTTACTTACTTGAAGGTGAACTGCAAATGAATATTGGTGGAGAAGACTATTTGTTAACCGCAGGCTGTTATCATGTAATACCATCAAACGTTCCGCACAATGCATTTGCAAAAACAGATGTAAAGGTGATTGATTTTTTTAGCCCGGCTAGAGAGGATTATCGTTAAATAAATGAGAGGATACTTTAGCAAATATCCTCTCAAGTACTTTTTAATATAAGCAAAATATCTCCAAAAAAATAAAAAATATAGATTGCTTCGCAATTTAAAACGCTTCGTTTTATTAAGATTCTACAATGGCTCGCAAAGACGCTTCTTAGCTAATCTTTAGCGTTCACCGACATCTAATTTTTTATCTCTCACCATCATATTGTTTCTGTTAGCAGCTTCCCAAGCTAAAAAGAAAACAAGTCTTGTTCTTTTTTCATGCAGGTCATAATTAATTTTATCAGGCGTATCGGTAGGGCGGTGATAATCTTTATGAATACCATCAAAGAAGAAAACAATCGGCACTCCTTTTTTTGCAAAGTTGTAATGATCGCTGCGGTAATATAAACGATTGGGGTCTTTTACATCATTGTACTTTCTATCTGTAATAAGTTGAATGTACATGTTATTAATGCTGTCAACAAAACGGGGCAAATCAGAACTCAACTTATCATCACCAATTAAATACACATGATTGTTACTATCAATAGAATTAAGCTTATCATCTTTTCTGCCAATCATATCAATATTAATATCCAGCGATGTTTTTTCTAAAGGATATACAGGATGGGTTGAATAGTATTCGCTACCCCATAAACCTTTTTCTTCTCCACTCACAGCTAAAAACAAAATGCTACGGCGTGGGCCTTTACCTGCAGCTTTTGCTTTTACAAATGCTTCCGCAATTTCCAGTACACCTACTGTTCCGCTTCCGTCATCATCTGCACCGGGGTTTACAATTCCATTGTTCATACCAATATGATCGTAGTGTGCAGAAATTACAACCCACTCATCTTTTTTATCTGTGCCTTCAATTATACCGAGAATGTTGGAGGCATTGATAGTCTTTACTTCTTTGAGAAGCGATGCCTTAACTTCAATTTGATAATTCTTAGTAGAAAGAGTATTTGCCATAAAGATATCCCAGTCATCAAGTAAAATCGATTTCCCAATATCATTTGAAATACGTAGAACGGGAACAGTTGGTCTGCTACCTCCTTGTTTGAAATAAACCCTACCAGTTCTTTCTGTAACAGATGCATATTTTTCAAAATCATTCTGAAGGAAAAGAATCAAGCTTGGTTCTCTGCGAAAAAGTTTTAATAAATCTCTTTGTGTAAACAAATTATCTTTAATTAAAACAACTTTCCCTTTTATATTAGTTAGAGTATCTTTTGAATCAAGATAAGTAATTTGAAGTGCTTCAATTTTTAAAGTCGCAAGAGTGTTGAATGATAAAATAAAGTCTTTTACAAAAACCAATTCTTTTCCATCAATTTTAAGAACTATATCCGTTAATGTGTCTTTATAGATGGGATAAAATTGCTCGTAGTTCCCATTGTTACCTGCAGCAATTCCAATTTTTGCAAACTGTTGCTTTAAGTATTCAGCAGCTTTTCGTTGTCCGGCGGTTCCGGTTTCTCTTCCTTCCATATCAGGAGCAGCTAAAATGTAGAGATGTGTTTTTAAATCATCAGCCGTTATTGTTTTTGAAAACAATTCGGCTGTTTTGTTTTTCTTTTGCGCAAGTGCAGCAACAGTAGTAAAACATAAAATGAGCAAACATAATTTCTTCATGAACTAATTATTTATAAAATCGAAAATAAATGAAAAACTCCTGCAATGTGCAGGAGATGGATAAACGGCAGTTATAAAATTTTATTTTCAGCAGGCAATTTTACCCACTCTATTTTGGTGCCTTCCGCCTTCAAAAGCAGTATTCATAAATGTATCTACCATTTTTTCTGCGTCGCCCTCACGTACAAACCGAGCAGGTATACAAATAACATTGGCATTATTATGCAACCTTGCCAATTGTGCCAGTTCATCGCCCCAGCAAATAGCAGCTCTTACACCTTGATGTTTGTTGGCAGTAATTGCTACACCATTGGCACTGCCGCAGAGCAATATACCAAAAGCTGTTTCGCCTCTTTCTACAGCTTTAGCAACGGGGTGAGCGAAATCAGGATAATCAACACTATCAGTTGAGTAAGTTCCAAAATCTTTAAAAGCAATTCCCTTCCCTTCAAGAAAAGAAATGAGATCTTCTTTATAATCAAATCCGGCATGATCACAACCAATAGCAACCGGTTTACTCATATCAAAAGGAAGCATACGTTTTAATTTTATAATGAATAAATTTATAATGGATAATTAAAGGTAACACACCCTGCTGCATTTGAACGATTATCCCTTATGAATTCTTAAATTATCCATTAAACTCAAGCCCACTCTTCATCTTCCCTCTTCATTTGCCGACGATGGATACGCATACTCATGATAATGCTAAATTCATACAGCAGATAAAGCGGCATAGTTACTAATGCCAGACTAAACGGATCGGTAGAAGGAGTAATGATTGCTGCCAGAATTAATATAACTACAAATGCATATTTGCGAATCTTTTTTAAGGTAACTGGTGTAAGTATGCCCACACGGGTAAGCAACATAACTACTACAGGCAATTGAAAAAGTAAACCGATACCTACGGTGAGGTACACAAGATTTTCAAAATAATCACTGATGGTGGGTTTAAATTCAATGAGCGGACTAATAGAATAAGTGGAATAGAAATAAACCATAAACGGTGTAAGCACATAGTATCCAAACAACACACCGCCAAAAAACAAAACAGAGATCCAGGCAATAGCACCACGGGTTCCCTTTTTTTCTTTGCTACTTAAAGCAGGGCGAACAAACTGCCATAATTGCCAAAATACATAGGGGAAAGCTAAAATAAATCCGGCAGTAAAAGCAATGGTAAAGGTCATAAGAAACTGCTCCGTCATAGCATTGCTTTGAAACTTTAAGATGAAGTTTGTCATGCATAAATCCTGAATATTTAGTTTCCGCCCCAGTATGCAAAGCCATTTGTAAGTGATAAACTCTTTATGCACAGGCCCCATAAAAATTTTATCTACTACAAAATTAATATTAGCAAACACTACTACAGCGCAAACCAGAACGGCAATAACTGCTTTCATAACATGCCAACGTAATTCTTCCAAATGATCAATGAAGCTCATCTCTGACTGCTCTGCTGCCGATCGGCCTCGAAGACGTTTTAAAAAGGAACGGGTATTTGATTTTGTTTCTGCCACGGGTGCAAAAATAGCTGTTTTGAAATGAGTGGGAAAAAGAAAGCCCCACCTTTAAAAGATGGAGCTTCCATTAAAAAACATTTTTTTATTTTGTTGTCAATGCTTTATCAATCATAAAAATCAACATACTACGATGAGCCTTTGTTTGTTCATTTAAAGAAACTGCTGTTGCAAGCATGGTTCTTATCTTCCTCAACGTGTTGTAAGCACCGCTTCTTGATGCATTGTCGAATCCTGTTTTTGATTCAACAATGCTAATGGCGCCTTTTACAAATTCAGTTTGCAGGTTTTGACGGTAAATATTTACGTTGCCGCCAATATCTGCTTTAAAAATACCATTCATGATATCGGTCATAACATCTGCAACTGTATATGTATTTCCATACAAGCCACTGTTGTTGATTCGACGTAATGTAGTTGGGTGCAAGAGCTCTCCAAGCATTGCTGTTTGAAAGTTTTGTACAATGGATGTGTGCTTTGGATCTTCGGGCGAACCAAAGAAGTTATAGCCTCTACGTTGCATTTGCAAATAAGGAAGCACCTGCAAATCTGCATCAAATGCATTGGGTGCAAATACATATTTATTTAAAAACGCCATTGCTTTTTTCTGATAGTCAACCGGAGTAATTACAAAAGGTTTACTACCGGGGTTTTGTCCGGGATAACTTCTATCAACTTGCACACCACCAATATAACGGCTGATAGAATTTGCCATACTAAAACGCTGTCCGTTTAATACGTTATAACGAATTCTGATTTCTTCATAAGACTTATCATTCTTTGCATACTTTGTAACCAGTTTGCCCATTGCATTATTTACAAACTTGTAACGGTCTTCACCATAAGTAACCATATCATTACTCATATCATTTACCATTACTCTGGGGTCGATACCATTGCCGGGGCTACGCATATCATCTGCATCATTACCAAACGTAAGTGCCGATTCATGGCTGCGGCGAAGCAAAGCATTTAAGCTGCTTTGTTCTTGTCCTTCTGCAAATTCTCGGTACCCAAATTCAATAGCCCATAAATCATAGGGGCCGGGCTTCATTGTATAGTAATCACCCTGTTTGCTTCGATCGCTATTAATATTTACAGCAGGATAATCCATTACAGAACCTTGCAATCCCATTTTTTGAGTAATGGTTTTATTATGCACTTCTGATGGGCTAAGCATTTGGCTTGCCTTCATGTTATGGTTTAAACCAAGTGTATGACCCATTTCATGTAATACTAAATAATACAGAAATTGCTCATGTGCAAGTCGAACTTCGTTTGCACCGGAACCTGCGTCGCTTGTAGTAATTAAAGTAGAACCTGCCATAAATTGATTGGCCAATTCTTTACCAATCGTACAAGTTGCCCAATGTTTACGAACATTGGCTGGCAACATTTCAAATAATTTTTGTTGCTGTTCATTTTGATTAAATCCGAAAGCAGTTGCATCTTCAGTTACATCGAGGAACGGAGTTACTGAACCACTTGCCCACTCAATGGTAATATCTGTACCAAGTATTTGTCCTGTTTTAGGGTTCACAAAGCTTGGTCCGATGGCACCATACGGAGGATTTGCAGAAGAAACCCAACGGATCACATTATAACGGATATCGGCAGGATCCCAAGTGGCATCATCAGGCATAATTTTCATTACAACTGCATTGCTGAAACCTGCTTTTTCAAAAGCCTGATTCCATCTTTCACCAGCTGCTTTTACAATCTCTCTGTATTCAACAGGCGTTGTATTTTCTACCCAATAAACAATGGGTTCTACAGGGTCGCTTATAGCTGCTGTTGGATCTTTCTTTTTTAAATGCCAGCGGTTAATTACATCTCGGTAGTTCGTGATTTCGTTAGAAGTTAAATCATCCACTTCCTGTGTAAAAAATCCAACACGTGGATCATCAAATCTTGGTTTAAAATCATTTGCCGGCATTTCAATAAATGAATGTTGCAGTTTAATGCGAACATAGCGTGCATCTGTAACATCTTTTCCGCCTCCGTTAAAAGGAACAGGATTATCGTAAGCAAGATCAACAATAACATCTGTATTGTTTGGATAAGAACGCAAATTGCTCACCTTACTTTTAGATGGGTTATAACCTCCTAAATTAAAAAACAAGTAAGAGGGAACTGTTGGAGGGAAAATGGGTTTTACAGGATCCAGCTTATCACTTAAAAACAACTGATCTACGCTAATGAGATAACCGGTTGAATCTTCAATTGAAAACTTATCTGTATAAAAAATCGCATCCGATACATCTACGTTGGCCGATTTGCTTACTGCATTTTTTGGATCGTAATAAAAATTGGTATTTACAATTCCGAACTCAATTTTATCAAATGACCGTTTCATTTTAAAAACCAAGTTTGCTCTGTGCATACTCTGATGCAGGAACAATTCGGTAGGACCGCTCAAAGAAAAACTTTGATAAATAAATTCTTTATTGAGCTGATCTTTACGAACATACATCTGTACACTGCCGGTAACTGTATCTTGATATACAGTAAACAGACCAGCATGTTTTTTACTTGTTTTTACTTTTTCTGTTACACTGGGTTTTAGTGGGGCTTTTTTGGTAGTGTCTACAGCAGGTGCTACTACTGGTTTTGGAGCTTGGCCTATTACTTCTACTGAAAGCAAAAGACCAGCAGCTGCAAATAGCAATGCGAATTGTTTCTTCATAATTCTTGTTTTTACAGTGAGAAAGGTATTAATAGATGGTAAAAAAATATGTAGAATTTTATATACTTAGTGAGATGTTTAATTGGATAAAAAAAGATTAATGCAGCAGTTTCATTTTAACTGTTTCAATTCTGGTGTCGTTTACAGTAAGGATATCAAACTCATAGTTGTCAATGATGATACGCTCTTTTGCCTGCGGAATTGTTTCATGATGCTCCACAATATAGCCAGAAAGTGTTTCAGAATCTGTTTCATCATGAAACTCCAGATTGTATTTTTCTGTTAAATAATCCAGCTCCAGTCTTCCGCTGAAAATATATTCGCCTTCGCCAAGTCCTTTTTCTACAAAATCTTCTGTATCGTGTTCATCCTGTATTTCACCAAAAATTTCTTCCAGCAAATCTTCCATAGTTACAATACCGCTGGTGCCGCCAAACTCATCTACCACCCATGCAATACTTTTTCGCTCTTTGGTAAACTGGTTCATAAGATCAGTAACACTCATGCTTTCGGGTACAGCAGGTATGGGGTGTAAAATAGATTTAATATCGGCAGGCTTCTTAAATAAATCCAACTGATGCACATAACCAAGTATTGAATCAATATTTCCTTCATACACTACCAGCCTGCTCAGCTTTGTTTCAGAAAAAAGTTGCCTTAAATAGTGAATAGAGGAAGTAGCATCTATACCAATAATTTCTTTGCGTGGTATTAAACACTCTCTCACTTTTACACCGGGCAGCAGTAACGCATTTTCAAACAGTTCTGCATTGATTTCCTGTGAATCTTCATTATTTTCCCTGCTTTGATGAATAAAATGTTCCAGATCAATCCGGTTAAATGTTTCTTTACGGTCATTGATTCGAACATCAAACAAATACTTCAGTATCCATTCTGATATACCCACAAAAACCGCAGCTATGGGAGCAAACAAACCATAAAAAAATTGAATAGCCCTTGCAAAAAAAGTAAGAATACTGTTGCTTTTGGCTCTAAAAAAAGCCATGAATGAAAATTCAATAAATAAAACAAGAAACGTTGTAAGTGAAAGTTCTAAAAACAAACGCAGATAAGGCCCTTGCAAAACATCGGGCAATTTTTTCCAGAGGGGATCAATAAACCGATTCACCATTAAACCATACAACACTACTGAAATTGTAATACCCACAAGGCTTACGCCAATAAACCTGCCCGGTTGCTCTGCAAACGCACTAAGAATTCTGCCGCTTGCGTGGCCTTGTTTTTTCTTTAGCTCTACTGAAAAGCGGTTCATACTTGCAAACGCAGTTTCAAGTCCGGTAAAAAAACCGATAAAAATTAAAGTGAGGCCAATACCTGAAAGTAAATACCAATTCATGAAACTTAAAACTAATGGATTTGTAATGAATCTCCAACAGCAGAATTACGTTGTAAGAAAATGACCCACTATTTGCTCGGCTTCTGCACAGGCTCTTTGCAACTGATCGTTCACAATTACCTTACCGAAAGATTTTTTAAACGAAATTTCATAAGCCGCTTTGCTAATGCGTGCCTGCAGGGTTTCAGCAGTTTCAGTACCCCGGGCTTCCAGTCTTTTTTTCAATTCATCGATAGATGGTGGCTCAATAAAAATGGATAGGGTTTGCTGCGGATACAGATCCTGCACATGAATAGCTCCTTTTACATCAATATCCAGCACAGGAATTTGATGGTTGCTCCATATCTTTTGCAGTTCGCTTTTTAGAGTGCCATAGTATTTTCCTTCATAAACCATTTCCCACTCCACAAATTCCTGGCTTTGGATTTTTTGTTGAAAAGCTTCCACACTTATAAAATGATAATCCACTCCGTCCTGTTCATGAGCTCTTGCTTTTCTTGTGGCGGCTGAAACTGAAAATGCAAGCTGCGGAAATTGCTGCATTAAATATTTGGTGATGGATGTTTTACCTGCGCCTGATGGTGCGGTAATGATGAGTATTTTGTTTGCAGTTGGTAAATGCATGGGTGCAAATATAATGCTACCTGAGAAAGTGGAATTTTAGAAAGTTGTGAAACTACATTTTCCTTTTACGTACTTTCAACAAATGAAACTGCTTTTCATTCTGCTGTTGTTCTGCTTTTCCTCCCATTCCTTTTCACAAAACAAAGATGAAAAACAAATACGCTCCATACTTGCATTGCAAACGCAGGCATGGAACGAGGGAGATATTGAACGTTTTATGAAAGGGTACTGGAATAATGATTCGTTGATGTTTATCGGGCAGAGTGGAATAACCTATGGCTATCAGCAAACACTTAACAATTACAAAAAAAATTATCCTGATAAAGCAACAATGGGTGAATTAACTTTTAGTAACCTGAAACTAAATAGGATTAGTGGCGACTCATACTTTGTAGTAGGCAAATGGTATTTAACAAGAAAAGAAAAAGGAGACCTGAGTGGCCACTTTACCTTACTCTGGAAAAAGATAAAAGGGCAGTGGGTAATTGTGAGCGATCATAGTAGTTAATAAAGTTCTAAGTTTTGAGTTTCATGTTCTGAGCTTGTTGTTGAACGTTTAAACTTCTTATGTTCTTATTCAATTTTTTTACTTTAATATTTATTTTATGTTTTTTATTATTCTCGGTTTATTAGCAATTGCCTTAAGCTTTGCAATTGCAAAAGCAGAAAGTCCTATTCAGAAATTTGCAAAGGTGATACGCACGGTTGGTTTTGTAGTTGCCTTGCTTGGTTTTCTTACTTCCTGCATTGTACAAATTGATGCAGGGCAGGTAGGCGTACAAAAACTCTTTGGGAAAGTACAAAATAGAATTTTGCTAAGTGGTTTGAACTTTGTAAATCCGTTGGTAGATGTAATTAAAATGGATATTAAAACTTTAAATTACACTATGAGTGGTGTGCATGACGAGGGTGAGAAAGCCGGCGATGATGCCATTCGTGTACTTACTGCTGATGGACTGGAAGTAACAATTGATCTTTCTGTTTTGTACCGGGTAGTACCAAGTGAAGCGCCCAGATTACTGGCACAAACAGGCGATGATTTTGAAAACAAAATTGTAAGGCCACTTACCAGAACAAGAATTAGAGACAATGCTGTTTATTACGACGCTATAGCACTTTACTCCACCAAGCGTGACGAATTTCAGCAGCGTATTTTTAAAAATATTGAAGAAGATTTTAAAAAGCGTGGACTATTGCTTGAAAATTTATTAGTACGAAATATTACATTGCCCGCCAGCGTAAAAGCTACCATTGAACAAAAAATAAATGCTGAGCAGGATGCACAGAAAATGCAGTTTGTTTTACAAAAAGAAAAACAGGAAGCCGAACGTAAACGGGTAGAAGCGCAGGGTATTGCAGATTATCAGCGTATCATCAGCGAAAGTTTAACAGACAGGCAGTTGCAATACGAAAGTATTAAAGCCAATTTGGAATTAAGCAAATCGCAAAACGCAAAAATTATTATTATGGGTAAGGGAAATACCCCGGTGATCTTGAATCCGGGGGATAAGTAACGAGTTTCAATGAAGAAGAATCACTCTTACAAATGCCCCTTCCACAACCGATAATAAAAATAAATAAGCCCGGCAAGTGATGTAATAAAAACGAAGTAGTAAATTATATTACCCATACGTGGCGATCCTTCAAAAAAAGCCCAGTTAAAATAAATACCAACCGTCATGTGCAGCAATAAAAAAAGCAGGGTAACAGAAACAGTTTGCATTACACGTTTTAAAAAAGCGATTGCTTCGGGTTCCATTTCACTCATGTAATTCGTTTTAATAAAGTTATTGCAAAAAAATGCTGTTGCACAAATGTGTAACAGAAGATATTCAACTTTGTTTTACGTATTACAAAGTAAAGCGAATTGCCAAGCCTGCCCAGTTTCCATAAAACCCATTGTAACTACCGCTGCCGAGTTCAAGAGCAGGCTGCCAATCTAATGCAAAATTGAGCGGTGCCGATGGCACTTTATAATCTATACCAATCACACCATCAACTCCGGCAGCGGTATATCCTTTATACAAACTTACATGCCCGCCAAAGCCAAGGTACCAGCGCAGGTTGCCATCTGTATTTAAATCGCCATGCATTTCATACAAACCGGAAATACGTGTACCCCGATTGTAAAAAAAACCGGAAAATTCCAGTGCGTTTTTTTCTGAAATAAATGTTTTTAAATTAATTGCCCCGCCATTCCACACTTTAACTCCAATCGCTGTTTTGTAATCATTAGAGTTAGCTGTTCGGTTTTGAGCAAATGCCGTTGCAACAAAAAAAATTGTCAGTACTGCTAAAAAAAGATGTTTCATTTTTTATTTGTTGTTTTAAGTTTTACAAATTTAGTTATTTCAATAACAGTGCTGCAAACTCGGTACTGTCTCCGTTAAACACATTAAAATCTACATTGGAAGCAATGCCACTTACTTTCCCTCTTTCGCTGTGCTGCCAAAAATGCCAGCTCCGGTTTATACGTGGTTCATTTGGTTGTAAATAATGTGCCGCCCACAATGGATAGTCATCAAACTCACCAGCCAGGTATTTTTTATAAAAATCTACATTGGTATAAATAACAGGCTTTACACCATAAGCAAGCTCAGCAGCATAAAGCCATGCTTTTACACGCTGCTGCAAAACTTGTTTGCTTACTCCAAATGTTTGCTCCACATCTAATACAGGAGGTAAATCGCCAGACTGCAGTTTTACTTTGCTAATAAAATTCCTTGCCTGTACTGTTCCATCTTTAGATGCAATAAAAAAGTGATAGGCTCCTCTTATCATTCCCGCATTTTTTGCTTTGCGCCAGTTTCGGCCAAAATAAACATCAGCATCGCCATTCCCTTCGGTAGCTTTTATAAATGCGAAATTAATTTGTACGCCAGCCACATTCATAGCTTTTACTAAATCCCAATTGATATGTTGCTGATAGCGGCTTACATCTATACCATGTATTGAATAGTTAGCAGGAATTGCAATTCCAAACTCTTTGTACTGAACCCTGCTTGCCTGCCACTGCTGCCACCAGTTACGGGCTACAAAAAAAGCACCAAGCAGAAGTACTGCTGCTATTAAAATCCAGGGAATATAATAAGATGCTTTTCTTTTGCGCCGGGCCATAGAGACCGCAAATTTAATTGTACAGAGAGTAGTATAAAAATTATAACGGGTATTTAATTTGATACACTATAATTTAAATCGTCTTTGCGAGCCACTGTTAGATTTATTAACTTAAAAACATTTAATGTGGCGAAGCAATCTGATCTTTTACTCTTTTCCTCACTTAGTTCAGATTGCTTCGGCGGTTGAGCTGTTATTATTTGTAATTGTTGATTGCGCCTCGCAAAGACGTTCTCATTTTGTTTTGACTTATACAAAAGTATTTCTAATAAACGCCGAATGATTATTTTGCAGTTATGGCTTGGCTGATTGTTACACTTCTTTTATTAGTTCCTTATTCCATTCTTTTGCTTTTGTACAAAAGATGGTGGAAACAAGTGCCGCTAACAAAACCGGAAGTTGGTTTTACTCCTGCTATTCAATTTTCAATTGTTATACCTGCCCGTAATGAGCAAAAAAATATAGCAGCCTGTTTACAATCCATTGAGCAACTCAACTATCCCAAACAATTATATGAAGTAATAGTAGTAGATGATTTTAGTGAAGATGCTACTATTTCTATTGCAAAAGAATATAAGGGTGTTAGAGTTATTGAATTGAAAGATGTGCTGGAAGAAAAAATTAACTCTTACAAAAAGAAAGCAATTGAAACAGGTATTGAGGATGCAACAGGGAGTTATATTGTGGCTACAGATGCAGATTGTATTGTGCCAAACAACTGGCTTAAAAATTTTGCATGGATCATTGAACAGCAGCAAAGTATTTTTATTGCAGCTTCTGTTGCTGTGAAAGAAGAGTCATCATTCATTAAAGTATTTCAAAGCCTTGATTTTTTAAGCTTGCAGGGAATTACGGCAGCCAGTGTGGCCGCAGGTTTTCACAGCATGTGCAACGGAGCTAATTTATGCTACAGTAAAAAAGCATTTACTGAAGTTGGTGGTTTTAAAGGTATAGATGAAATTGCCAGTGGCGATGATATGCTGCTTATGCATAAGTTATACAAACAATTTCCTGATAAGGTTCATTACTGTAAGGCAGCAGATAGTAATGTACTTACTTCGCCAGTTGAAACGGTTAGTGAGTTTTTACGGCAGCGTATCCGCTGGGCAAGCAAAGCAGACAAGTATGATGATAAGCGAATTTTCTGGGTACTGTTGCTGGTGTATATGCTCAATGTATTTTTAGTAGTTGTATTTGTTTGTGCTTTTTTTAATTTCAAGCTTTGGGTTTTACTTGCAGGTACTCTATTGTTTAAAACAATTGTGGAGTTCATTTTTTTAATGCCTGTTGCTGTTTTTTTTCAGAAAGCAAAACTGATGCTTTGGTTTCCTCTTGCACAGCCCTTTCATATTTTATATACAGTGGTGGCAGGATGGCTGGGGAAGTTTGGAAGCTATGAGTGGAAGGGCAGGAAAGTAAACTAATGCCCTCTGAATCTCCCCAAAAGGGAAAACCCCAATGCACAGCCCAAGCTACTCGTAACATTATAATAATTTTTTTATCACCATCAAATTCAACCTTTATTAATCATACTTTTAATTTGTGAGTGAATATTCGTTTACCAATACCTTTTTTAAAAAACTCCGCCGCAATAAAGGTGCTGTGTTTGGATTGTGCATTATTTTTCTTGCATTTTTCATAGCAGTGTTTGCTTACCTTATTGCACCCGATGCTACACCCAATGCAAATAGAATTCTTGTAGAAATTGCAGCAAAAAAACCGGGCTATAAACAAAAATTCATTAAAGTAGAACGAGAAAATCAAACACACACATCTTTCCTAAGTGGAATTTTAAATGGGAAGGAAGAAGCTTTTCAATATATTCCCATATCATCTTACAAACAAAACAGCAACAACTATCAGGTAGAGAAATTTATAAATGAAGGCATCAGCGAACCACTCACATTTAATTTCACTGCAAATAATTCTGAAAACAGAATTGTAACTAAAACATTTTTACTTGGTACTGATAAATTTGGCAGAGATATTTTAAGTCGGCTTATTATTGGCACAAGAATAAGTCTGGGTGTAGGTTTTATTGCTGTGCTTATTTCATTAACAGTAGGCATTTTTCTCGGAGCTGCTGCCGGATATTTTCGTGGCTGGGTAGATGATACCGTACTTTGGTTTATAAATGTTGTATGGGGTATTCCCACTTTATTATTGGTATTTGCAATTACACTTGCATTAGGCAAAGGTTACTGGCAGGTGTTCTTGGCAATTGGTTTAACACTATGGGTAAATGTAGCAAGATTAGTACGGGGGCAAGTACTCAGCATTCGTGAACTCAATTATATTGAAGCAACAAAGGCAATGGGTTTTTCATCAGCCAGAACTATAGTTCGTCATATACTTCCAAATATTATGGGTCCGGTTATTGTAATAGCTGCAAGCAATTTTGCAAGTGCCATAGTTATTGAAGCTGGTTTAAGTTTTTTAGGATTGGGCGTACAGCCTCCGCAACCAAGCTGGGGTTTAATGATTAAAGAAAATTATAATTTCATTATTACCAATAATCCTATGCTGGCTATTGCTCCAGGTATTGCTATTATGCTGTTGGTGCTTGCATTTAATTTAGTTGGAAATGGGTTAAGAGATGTATTGGATGTAAGAAGCTGATATCATTATTGAACGAAGTGAGGAATCTGCTTACAATTTTGTCATTGTTACAGAGTTAATTATTCAACTTATTATTGGCTCATAGAGAAATCAAACATAGCATCCAAAGTTTGCGGGAAAAAACCTTACATGGCTATGGCCATTAAATATTCATATTTACTTTTTTTACAATTCTCCCAATTATTGTTACTTCAGCCAGTGTAACTTTATTAAATGAAGCCCCGTATTAAAATCTGTTGTATCTCTTCTGTTAGTGAAGCTAAACTTGCTGTTGCACATGGTGCATCTGCACTTGGGTTAGTCGGACCAATGCCAAGTGGACCAGGTGTTATAACTGATGAATTGATTTTAGAAATTGCTAAAAATGTTCCGCCGCCAATTGGCACTTTTTTATTAACAAGTGAAACGAAAGTTAAAGAAATTATTGCCCATCATGCAAAAGTGCTAACGAATACAATTCAAATTGTTGATTCGTTGAGTGAAGGATTTTATCATCAAATCAAAAATGCATTGCCCGCTGTAAAATTAGTGCAGGTGATTCATGTATTAGATGAATCAAGTGTAGATGAAGCGATACGCATAAGTGAAGAAGTAGATGCATTGTTATTAGACAGTGGCAATCCTAATTTAGCTATAAAAGTATTAGGAGGCACGGGTAATACACATAACTGGAAATTGAGCCGGAAAATTGCAGAACAATCGAAAGTTCCTGTGTTTTTAGCAGGAGGATTGAAAGCAGAGAATGTAAAACAAGCCATTGATGAAGTACAACCTTTTGGTTTGGATTTGTGCAGCGGTGTACGGACAGATAAAAAATTAGATGTTTCTAAACTCGAAGCATTTTTTAAAGCGGCATGGGAATGAGTTGTTGAAACGCTGTTGCACTGATTATTCCAACTACTTCCCTTTTTACTTCTATATCAATTTTATTTCTGATTGTATACAATTGCAATCTTCCTTTAAAAATCCTCGCTTTTTTTAATTGTAAAAACTCTTTCAGGTTTTTTATTCTTTCCTTTCGGCAAACCCATTCTTCTTTGTTTTGATATACAACAAGCCGAACCTTTTTTTGGAATGGTTCAATTGATAAATAAGTTTTCTTAGCTAATAAAAGCTTCCCCATATTAAAAATATATTACAATATTTGACGAAAAAACATCCCCGGATTTTAATAATTTGTCATGAATCATTTTTAAAATTTATTAGGGAGTACATTCTGCAAATGAATTAAATGAACAATTTAAGCAACAAAAATCCTCAGGTATAAATATGATGCTTAGAATCACTCTGCCCCATCTGTTCTTGCCCTTGCAACAGCATAACTTCCTACTACATTTCCACACTTCAATCCTTCTTCACAATCACTGCGGTAATGAATAGCGCCATACAATCTTGAAAGAGATGCTTCCTTAGCCATTGCATCATAGGCTTGTTTTTTACCGGGAATAATATGACCCAAAATTGTTGCAGCCGCACCACTGAATGTTGAGTGGCCGCTAGTAAATGAAGGAAAATTTGGTAAGCCAGTCCATGTTTTTATTTCAGGATTTATTTGCGATGGTCTTGGATTGAAATAAAAATTCTTAGCATCCCAGCAGGCAATGGCAGCATCCATTAAACTCATATTGAGCAATGCCATATTTCTTGCCCAGCGCACTTCACTGAAACGTTGTGAAATAAAATCATCAGCAGCTAAGGCATTCCAATGACCCGGAGGTGTATAGGTACTCACACCATCAGCCCAAAAATGTACAATGGCAATTTCACTTCTTGTTGCATTTTTACTGTAGTACAATACTTCATCAGTTTCTTTTTTAAACTGCTCAGATTTTGTTGATGGTGGTGGCAAAGGTCTGATGTTTGTAACCATGGTTAAAGAATCAAACAACCATGTTCTTACTCTTCCAAAATAAGGAAGCATTGGCGGACGTTTGGGAGACTCCTGACTGATCCATGGAATTTCTCCTCGATTGATTGCACTTGTTTCAAACTCTTTCCATAAATCTACTCCGTTTGTAATTCCCACTGCTGCTCCTGCACGGTCGCCCCTTGCACGGGTAACAAATTTTTGTGCTACTGCTTTGCCCAATACTTCACCTGCTTCCATATCACTGCGAACATTCATACCTGCTGCAATTCTTGCATTGCGGTGTTGTGTTGCCATGTTTTGAATATATGCCTGCTCGCCCGGAAATAATAATTTCAATAGTTCTGCCATTACACCAATTACTACTGCATCTTCACTCGGATAACTTGGCAAATCAGATTGCGGCAGCATGGTGTTTACAGTTGAGTTGATTTTATAAGGTGCTAAACGATTGTATAATTTTTTATAATGCCATGCTGCTACTAATCCATCGTACTGCGCCGCACTTACATAAGCATAGGCCCTTGCTGCATATGGTGGATTTGCAAATGGAAACTTTGTAACTGCAAGAGGATTGTTTGCATCTGGTATTGGATAGGTTCCATCAGGGTTTTGATAAGGAGGTAAATTATACTTTGCTACTAAACCACGAATGATTTCATTCCAGCGTAACACAGCACCTGCTCCCCAGTATTTAATTTGTTCTTTTTGTTCATTGCTCATGTTTTGCTGCCAGCTTTTAATTTCATTAATCTCTGCTGTGTAGCCGGGTACATTGGTAGCACCGGGTGCTGCTACTGCAAACTCAGTTGGCCCGGTTAATAAAATAGGTTTCCACAAGCCTGCATTGATATCAATATTTGCGGGGTTTAATGCTGCAATATTTTCTGTTCGGCTTATTACTTCTTTTTTGCAGGAAGTAAGTAATAGTATTGCAATACTGCTCAGTAAGAATATTTTAAGTTTCATTGTGTTTGATTTGTTCAGATTACTTGTTTGTTTTCTTTTCTTTCTTATTCAAATTAAATACATAAAACACTCCGCCATTGGCTGTAAACGATTGACCCATATTTCTCCCGGCAATTACATTGTTGGCACCACCGGTTAAAGAAAGTTGTGGAATTTTCTTTAATACATACTTCAAATTAATTCCCAGCGATGTTGCTTTCATTCTATTGCTTGGGAAAGGCATATTGTTTTTTGTTATGTCGAAACCACCGTGCGTTGTCCAATTGTTTAGCACAGCTTCTGCTATCAGCCATTGTGTTCTGTAGCCTGCACGAATATTGAATGTAGTTGCATTGGGCATTTCCACTTCGTTACTTAAAATCAATTGATCGGTATAATACGAATTGCGATCTATTTTGATATTACCTCTGTATAAATATGTTGCAGACGCTGTTGCAAACCATTTGCTATTGTAATAATAATCTACCATTAACCTGGCAATAGCCGTTTTACTTTTTAAGCCAATTGAGAGTGGTAAAAAGTCAGCAACATAATTGCTTACAGGAAAACTTCCGCCTGCAATACCATACACCGCCAATCTTGCATTGTTGATTTTTTTATTGATGGGCCTGTACTTAGCCATCAAACTTAAATCCTGAATGCCATTCATACCATGCAATTGCCCTGCACTTGCTTTTGTTTTTATATATGGCATATTAAACAGCAGATTCAGTTTTTGTGATACTCCGTAGTTGCCCATCAAACCAAATGTTTGTGTGCTTACTGTTCCCAAGTTTTCATTTATGCGTTTATTGGTTCCTTCCCAATAATTTTTCCAACTGCTGTTTGTGTACATAGCACCCACACAAAAAGCATTTTTCTCCATCATAATTGCATCCAGGTCTGTTTGTGCAAAGAGTTGATGTGATGAAACGAGTAATAGCAGAATAATTATTTTTTTCATTGTTAATTTGATTAATTTTTTTTCAACTGAATTCGTTTTACAATCAGTTCACCCACCTTTTTACCAACAATCAATCCCTGTTCATTATCAAAACGGAAATGGATGCCGCCGTATAAACGAGACATTGCTGCTTCTTCTGCTGCTGCACGAAATGATTTAATGACACGGTTCTTAATACCAAACTCCAGTAAGGATGTATCAGTAAATGAAAGCTTATCGCCTAATATAAATGTCATTGCTTCAGCTGCGGCTGATGAATTGGTAGCATGACCGCTTACATAGGAAGGAAAGGGTGGCGTTTGAATATAGGGTCGCCAATCCTGATATTCTTTTATTCTGTTAATGGCTGTTTCGGGTCTTACGTAATTGCTTTTATATTTTTCTTCCCATCCACGAATGAACGCATCAAAGAAAGCAATGGATGTTAATGCATACGCTGCTACAGTTGTATTAAAATCTGCGTTTGCAGCTTTAGCCGCAATACCTACAATATTTAACCAATGACCGGGAGGTGAAAACTTTTTAGTGGCAAACATTACATGCCCGCTCACATTTAGTTTGAATGGGTTATCATCCCAAAAATCTGCAATATGCTTTTGTTCTTCCGTTAAACTGTCGCCAATGTTTTTTACTTCCATCATGGATTTGTAGAATACACTATTTTTATTATTCACATCAACTTTTGGTGGTAGTGGAATTTCAAACTGAGAGGAACTGTCTAATGCCATTGGCCGTATAGTTTTCCAATGCGGCTCTACTGCACTTGCATACATCGGCGGAGTGGGCACCCATCTTCCTTCATCATTTGTAACATTGTATTTTTCGGCACCACGGGTTGCAGCATAGTTATCGCCTTTGCTCCATTTTAAAATACTGGCAGCAATGGTATCAGAAAAAGCAATGGTGTTTTCTAAAACATCAGATGGTATCCCTGCTGAATCAGCATCATTTTTCAGTTGTTCATAATACTCCATCATACTTCCTTCAGGAAAGGTAACAGCATTCCCCACTTTTGTAAAGGCAAACAATGCGGCTAATGAAAAATCAATTTTACTTTTACTTGTATCAGGCTTTGGCATCGGTGGCATATGTTTAATTTGTCCGCTCAAACTTTGATAGCTAGCATCACCTGCTACAATACATTCATACCCTGCAATATTTGCATACACATAATTTCGGCTAGCAATCATGGGTGGAAAATTATTTTCCAGCACAATGTTGTTGAGCTTTTTTACTGTTTTGCTGTAGAGTATAGGGTCCTTTGTGAAGTTTGTATGGTCAACTTGGGGTTTGCAAGAAAAAACAAGTAAAGGGATGCTAAATATTAAAATAAATTGTTTCATAAAATAAATATTGCTATCATACAGCTTTTGCAAAAATAAATGATAAACATCGGGTTAAATTTCAAATGATGTAAATTAAATGCAAAAAGCAGATAGGTCGTCTTCTTTACTTAAAATTGTACAAGAAGGTTCTTTATAAATTCATCTCTTCTTTTATACGCCTGCTTTTACCACATTTACTGTGCGGTTAAAACTTTCATCCAGCGAAATAAATGTTTCGGTTCGTTCAATACCCTTTATTTTTTGCAATGCATCATGCAGTACAAAACGAAGTTGATTCATATCTCTGCACACTACTTCAATAAACATACTATAGTTTCCTGTGGTATAATTGAGCCGCACAATCTCCGGTATTTTTTGCAGCTCTTTAGCTACCGTATCGTACATAGAACTTTTTTCGAGATACACACCTACAAAAGCGGTAATATCATAACCAAGCTTTTTCATATCAACATTTAACTTGGTGCCTTTTACAATTCCATGCTCCTGTAGCTTTTTAATACGTACATGAATTGTGCCACCCGATACAAAAAGCTTTTTGCCTAAATCAGCATAAGATATCTGCGCATCATCCGTCATTTCATTTATGATCTGAAGGTCTAATTTGTCAAGATTCAATTTTGCTGCCATTGTTGGTCTGATTTTAAAATTATATTCGAATATTCAACAAATATTTGAATAATTTCGAAAGTTTCAAAATTTATGTTGAAATATTTGCAATGAACAGGATGTTTGTTTTAATATTGCACTGTAATCGTTCTTTGAACAACAACATACACTGTGGGGTGATGAAATTTTTGGCAGACATGCCCTCTTGTCTCGGGGGTGAGGATAACAGGATAAACGTAGCATAGAGCCGTGTTGGTAGCAATACCGATGCGACCGGGGTCGACCACCGAACTTTGTACTACAGCTAACTGCCTCGTGAAGGTTCGATCCCTTCCCCTACAGCTTTTCTCATGCTTTTTTACAGCCTTGCCAACTTTGGCAGGGCTCTTTTGTTTTACTTTATTTTCTTCAATTCTTTTAACAACGACCCTCTTGTCTCGGGGGTGAGGATAACAGCCCGCCTTATTTGGTCTAACAGGGATAAATATAGCATAGAGCCGTCCCGATGTAACAATCGGGACGACCAGGGTCGACCACTGAACCCGCCTTATTTGTCGGGCAGGCTTTGTGCTACAACTAACTGCCTCGTGCTCCGATTCTGATCGGAGCCCCTACAGCTTTTCTCATGCTTTTTTTTACAGCCATGCCAATTTTAGCAGGGCTCTTTTGTTTCACACTTTTGCTCACCTGTATTTTGTACGATGCCATTACCTTTGCCGGCTTATTATGGGTCAAAAAAAACTTATCCGTTTTGCTGAAATTGAAACCTTTTCAAATGTGTTACAATACCCAACCCTCCTGCAGGGTAAATGGAATGACTATTTTAAAAATGATCATTCCATTACATTAGAACTTGCCTGCGGGAAAGGTGAGTATGCAGTTGGCCTAGGCAGATTGTTTTCTGAAAGAAATTTTATTGGGGTTGATTTAAAAGGTAATCGTATTTGGGTGGGTGCCAAAACAGCACTAAAAGAAAATCTTACAAATGTTGCTTTTGTAAGATCTCAAATTGATAAAGCAGATGCTTATTTTGCTACAGACGAAGTAAGCGAAATCTGGATCACATTTCCCGATCCGCAACTCAGAAAATCAAAACATAAAAAGCGATTAACACATCCCCGGTTTTTACGTTTATACCAATCGTTTCTAAAACAGGGTGGTTTGATTCATTTAAAAACAGATTCGCCTGTTTTATATCAGTTCACCAAAAAAGTAATTGAACTGTATCAGATAGAGGTCCACACAGATTACAACGATCTTTATAAGCAACAAAACTTATCGCAGGAGCTACAAATTAAAACACATTATGAAGGTTTAGATATTGCCCAAAGCTATCGCATTCATTATCTCTGCTTTTCACTTCCATCTGCTCCGTTAGCAATAGAACCCGAGCTTACATTAAAAGACTGGGAGTTTGAAAATGAAAGCAATTAAAAATAACTTGCGCTTTGTAAACAAAATGCAAGTTGCTTGGTTTATATATTTACTTCGCACAATACTGAACTATTAAAATGAAAAAATTTATTGAAGGCATTGATTATTATTATGAAGAAAGTGGCAATATGGTACTTACTGCCAAATATCACTTAGATAAAGGTTATTGCTGCGGGCATGGATGCCGTCATTGTCCTTATGAATATGAAAATGTTCCGGAGCCACGTTGTACCTTGCTAAAGAAAGAAAGAAGATATGACGAAAAAAAGCAAGCCGCCGCAAAAGCAATCTAAACTTCCTGTTAAAGGAAAAGCAAACGAATACAGTTTTTTTGATGATGTGTATGATGTAGTGCGACAGATTCCCAAGGGTCGTGTTACAAGTTATGGTGCAATTGCAATATACCTCGGCACTAAACTTTCTGCACGTATGGTGGGCTGGGCTATGAATGGTGCACACAATGTAAAACCAAAAGTGCCTGCACAAAGGGTAGTGAACCGTAACGGAATGCTAAGCGGCAAAGCGCATTTTGGAACACCTACTGCGATGGAAGAACTTTTAAAGAAAGATGGTGTGGTGGTGAAAAATGATACAGTTGTTGATTTTGAAAAACGGTTTTGGAATCCGGCGGTGGAGTTGGGCTGAGAAAAAATTATGGTTTGATGTTTTTGATTCAGAACAGTACAAAAAGCTGCAGATTATGCATTAATTTCATCAATGGCATTTTTCTGAAATTAAGCCGAATTGGTTTAAATCAGACCTAGTCCTTAGTCCTATCAACAAAAAACCCGGCTGTATACAACCGGGTTTTTAAAAAAATCAGTAAGAATAAATTTACTCCTTCACCTCGGTAGTCACCGCAGGTGCTGGTTTTGTCCACGGTGTAATATCCAATTTTCGTGGTGTAGGATAAATTTCATCCAATGTATTGCCATCATACAACCTTCCGTTTTTAATTACATAGCGGATGGTATTGGTGTTGCGGATGTTGGTTAAAGGGTTGCTGTCCATAATCACCAAATCAGCAAGTTTGCCACCTTCAATACTTCCGAGTTCTTTATCTAAACCTAATGCTTCTGCACCAAGTATGGTGGCCACTTTTAATGTTTGATGTGGTGTTAAACCACCGCTGCCCACACTCCATAGTTCCCAATGGTAACCGAGTCCCTGGAGTTGTCCATGACTTCCAATGCCTGCCAAACCACCATTGTTCACCACATTCATTACACCCTGTGCATGTTTTTGAAATACATGATCTTCCGGTGTAAACCATCCACCCAAACTACCTGCACGGCGGCGGGCTTTTGAACTTAACTCTTCATAAGGAGTAAAACGATTGAGCTTGGGGTCTTTTAACGGACTTTCTGTTGTGTAATAAAAGTTCTCAGCCCAAGGCCCGCCATAAGCAACCAATAATGTAGGTGTGTAAGCCATCTTGCTTTCACCAATAGTTCTGGTAACATCATTGTACAAAGGAAAAACAGGAATGGCGTGTTCATGACCGGGATAACCATCAAACAACTGTGTCATGTTCAACTTATAATCCAAACCACCTTCGGTAGTAGGCATGAGCTTTTGTTCTTTTGATGCCATAATGATCCACTGACGATGTTGCCTGTTACCTGTTAAATACATTTTAATGTATTGTGTGTTGTAATACTTGCTGTATTGCTTTAATACATTTCTTGTTTGATCCAGATCTTTTAAATTATACATCCAGAAACCAACACCTGGGCCGGTGCTGTAAATGCGTGGACCGGGAATCATACCTGCAGTTACCATATCACCATAAGTCAATACATCTGTTGTTGCTGTTTGCGGATCTCTCGTTGTAGTAACACCGTATGCAAGATTGGCAGCATAAATCCAGATATTGCTTTTATGCAAACCCCAGAATGGCCACATGTGCGAATGTGTATCAATAAAGCCCGGCGTAATTGTTTTGCCCGTGCAATCTATTTCTTTAGTGCCGGGCGGTGCGGAAAGTGTTCCTGTTTTACCAACGGCTTTTATTCGATTGTTAACGATGAGCACATCGCCTCCTTCAATTACTTCATCACCCTTCATAGAAACAATTCTTGCATTTTTTAACAGCATGGTTCCCACAGGCATGTCTTTTTCAAAATAAACTTTTACCTGTGTTTCATCGGGTGTATATTTTTCTTTCTTCTTCAGTTCTGCTTTTGCAATGCTATCACGCTTGGCCAATGCAGTATCTGCTTTGTAAAGAGCAGCAATGCTGTCGGTTCTTTTCTTAAATAATGAATCGGCGAGTTTTTTTGCATCAGGTCCCAGTTTTAATAAAGCAGCAATACTATCAGCTTTTTGTTTTACTTCAATTTTCTTTGCAGCTTTCACAGAGTCTTCTACAAACTTTGCACGTTCAGTATTATACACCCAATGACCATTACCCAAACTCCAATGTACCTTTTTGCCATCGGCTTCCCATGCAGGCCACTCCCCACCAATTTCAGTTAACTGTTTTGAAGGGAATGCACTGAAGGCAGGGTTTCCTACATTGATGTTGGGAACTTTGCCCGCTTCCGGAATAGTGATGACATAAATATTATTGTTTACCTGTGCCACTGCCTGGTTACCTACCGGCGCCATTAAAATAGTTCCTGCAGGTGTAGGCATATTTTGTGGTTCACGGTTGCTGGCTCCTTCGGGTAACATGCAATAGTTTACTGCATTGGTTGTATTCATAATGGGTTTGCCCATTACATATTTAATGGGGCTTACTGTTTTTTCTTCATCACTATTAGCAGTACCGTGGTTATGGTCATCAGCATCTGCCACCGAACCATAGGTTGTAATACCTGTAATGCGTGCATGAATTTTTACATCCGTTCCATCCCAGCGAACAGAAATTAATGAACCATCAAACCTGTTTAAATAAATGCGGCTGGTATCTTTTGTAAAATGTACGTTGCCATACTGTCCGGCATTTTCAACAACAGATAAAACACCCCCGTTTGCATTCGTCCACACCAGTTCTGCTTCTGCTCCGCTGTAAAAAGGGTCTTCTGCATCTTTAAACAAACGCTTGGGTGCTTTGAAAAATGCAATGCGGTTGTTATAACTCCAGGCGGGCTGCATATAAAAACCGTTCTCAGCCGTGAGTTTTGCAATTACAGGTTTTGCTCCCAGTGTTGCTTTGTAAATATTTCCACCATCGGTTTCATTCCATGTTACAAATGCTAATTGTTTACCATCGGGGCTCCACGCAGGCATGGCTTCAGTAAAATTAAAATTGGTAACACGTTTGGGAGTTCCGTTCGGATAATCCATTATATACAAACGGTTGAGCGATGTAAAGGCTAATTGCTTTCCATCAGGACTTGGTACTCCATCACGAATTTGTGTGGCGAGTGCTGCACTGGTATCTTTTATGGGATAATTAAAATACAAACGAGGACCCATTTCTAAATTCACATCTACTTCAAACGGAATTTCTGTTGCCTTGGTTCCGTCAACGGGAAGTTTCCAGAGTTTACCACCATAGCTGGCAATTAAAAATTTACTATCGGGAGTAAAACTCATGCCGGGCAATACACCTTGCGGCGCAATACTTTCCTGTTCATCTCTTTGTACAGGATAAGCCAACCATTGTTCATCGCCGGTTTTCATATTACGTAAAATCAAACCTGTTTTATCCTGGTAACGGCTGCCATATGCCATCCACATTCCATCTTTACTTAATGTAGGAGTGAAAGCAGAACCATATCTTGATGTAATGGTATTAAGTGTACCTCTTTTTCTGTCGTATGTTCCTATTTGATATTGGGGAAGCAATGCATTATAATTCCATGAACCAAAGCGTTGACTGTAATAAACTGTGTTGCCATCTGCACTCATAAAAGGGTCAGTGGTTTTAATACCGCCTAACTGGTCGTTCAATCCGATACCGCCACCACCATCTTTGTGGTACATAAATAGTTTGGGAAGACGGCGACCTTTACTGGCAATGATATAGTTGCCATCAGGTGTCCAAACAGCCGCAGGAAAATCTTCTGTTGCCTCTTTTGTTAACTGAACTGTATCCTGTTTTTCCATATCAATGTACCAGATATTATCACTTCCGCTTCTGTCGCTGGTGAATAAAATCTTTTTACCATCGGGGCTGAAACGGGGATGTGTTTCATACGCCATACCTTTTGTAACCTGTGTTGCTTTACCACCACTCATGGGAATGGTATAGATGTCGCCGAGCAAATCAAAAGCAATGGTATTGCCATCGCTGCTCACATCCACACTCATCCAGGTAGCTTCTTTGGTATTGAATTTTATTTGCCGTTCCGGTTTTAAGGGAAGGCTTGTGAACTTAGTTTGCACAACCGTATCTTTTTTTGTACTGTCGGGCAAAATTTGATTGTTGAATGGTTGTGCAGTTACAGAAACTGAGGCTGCCATCAACATGAAGGCTAAAAGAAATTTCATCATACTGAGGTTTTAGGGACTTAAGATAGAAAAGGTTTTGAAAGCTTGTGAAAATATTTTTGAGACAGGTAAAGAAGAATGATGAGTGGAAGAAAATTTGGAATCAATTTAGTTCATACGCCAAACCCTTCAACGCCTTCCCGCTCCTTACGCCATTATGTTTTCCATCATTAATTACAACTACTCCATTTACAATTACAAACTGAAAACCACTTGAAAATTGATGCGGCTGCTCAAACGTAGCATTGTCTTTTACTGTTGCTGCATCAAACACCACAATATCAGCCGCCATTCCTTCTTTAAGTTGCCCACGGCCTTTGAGTTGAAATTTTTGTGCGGCCAACGAAGTCATTCTTCTAATAGCTTCTTCCAGCGAAATAATTTTTTGTTCTCTTACATATTTGCCCAGCACTCTTGCATTGGTTCCATAAGTACGTGGATGAGGCATACCACGACCATTGCTCACACCACCATCTGCACCAATCATATTGTAAGGATACTTCATAAAATACTGTACATCTTTTTCGTTCATCATGTGATACACCATTTGTGCACCTCCTGCCAGCATTAAATCCAAAATGGTTTCAGCTTCCTGTTTGGAGCTGGCTTTTCTTCCTTTCAGTATATTAATTTCTGAAATGCTTTTGCCGTTCAATGTAGTATCAGCAGCATGATTAGCCACTACGGCATAGCTGTAGTTTTTGTATTTGTACTTTTTAAGTTGCGCAAGCATGTCTTTAATAATTTGCTGATGAAGTACAGGATCATTAATTCGTTTTTTTGTAGAGTCTGCGCCACCTGCAATTGCCCAATCTGGTAAACGGATGCCAAGATTAGTGCTGGATGCTGCGTATGGGTATTGATCAATGGTTACATCAAAACCTTCGAGTCGTGCTTTTTCAATCAACGCCAATGCTTCAGCAGAGCGCCCCCAATTAGAAGGGCTTGCTACTTTAAAATGTGAAATCTGTACAGGTATCATTGCCGCTTTGCCAATATCAATGGCTTCATTAATCGCTTCCATTACGGAGTTTTCTTCATTACGAATATGAGAAGCATAAATGCCTTTAAACTTTGCTGTTTCTTTAGCAAGACCAACCACTTCTGAAGTGTTGCTGAACATGCCGGGCAAATAAATTAATCCGGTTGACATACCTACGGCTCCATCTTTCATGGCTTTTGCAATAAGTAGTTCCATCTTCATTTGTTCTTCAGGCGTTGCTAAACGGTTATCATTTCCCATCACCATTCTTCTTACGGTGTTATGCCCAAAGAGTGCCGCTACATTGATGGAAGTTTTAATGCTGTCAATTTTATAAAAAAAATAATTTAAATCATCCGCAGAATTACCGCAGTTGCCGGTTACTACGGTGGTAACACCGTCATAAATATAATTATCAGCAGTGGGCCGTTCAAACACACCGCTTTCAATATGTGCATGCACATCAATAAAACCCGGAGCCACAATTAATCCCTTGGCATCAATGATTTTGGCAGCCGTGCCGCTGATATTTTTTTGGATGAGTGCAATCTTGCCATCTTTCACCGCCACATCAGCATAGTACCAACTGTTGCCAGTGCCATCTATAATTTTTCCGTTGCGGATGAGGAGGTCGTAGTTGGTTTGGGCAAATGAAAAAAGCGGAAGAAGAAACAGAAAAGTAAATCGTTTCATGGCAGATGGTTGTGAATATAAATATAAGTTTTCTGTTACTTTTACACCTGAATAAGTTCTTTGAAAAAGCAGATGCAGGGGGCGAAAGATTACTATCCCTTCGGTATGGTAATGCCGGGGAGAAAGTTTAGCTCTGCAACCAACTACAGGTACGGGTTTAATGGCAAGGAGGAAGATGATGAGGTGAAGGGTGATGGAAATCAGATAGCATATGAAGAACGAATTTATGATTCGAGGTTAGGAAGGTTTTTGAGTATGGATCCATTGGTGCAAGATTTTCCATCATTTTCACCATATAGTGCTTTTAATAATTCACCCATTTATTTTTATGATCCTAATGGTGGATATTCAAAAGGTGATAAAACAACAAGCAAAAATGAGTTTTTGAAAGTGCTTAAAATGTGGGATATAGAAGTTGGTAAGTATTACAAAAAAAAGTCAGGAGTAACTCCCGAAACATTACCAATAACTGCTAAGTTGAATTTGTTAGATAGAGATTATAGAGCACCTTCGCAAACAATAAAAACTATTGGCGAGGGTAAGGAGCAAATATCAGATTTTTCATATAATAAACATCTTGGAAAATATGTGGATCTGGGAGGCTTCCCGCTGGATGCAGTACATTTTTTTAAAACATCTTCATTAGCCGCTTGTACCCTGGGTCCATTGTTAAGTGGCAAAGTAGAAGAGAAGAAGAAAGTCAAAGCCAATCAAAGGACCCGGGAGGTTTTTCGAGCGCTTTTGCTCCTGAAGATATGCTTACAAATTATCTTGGGGTTTACTTTGGCTTAGATACAAGAAGATCGGACAAAAATTTTCCTGAGCAGGTTGGTGCTTTTTTTGATGAAGTCGCTATGTTGTTTTCAACAAATCAAGTAACCAATGGTAAGTTTTTGACTGAAGAAAGAATTACAGAGATGAGAGAGATGATAAAAAAATATTACAATACTGAAGATTTTAGAGATTTTCAAAAAACCAAATCAATATACGATAAGAAGAATATCGATACAATCAACAACAATGCTAAAAATGGAGTGTTACCGCTAATTGCAAATGGAGGTAAGTCAAGCAGTACACCAACATCTCCAAAAAAGAAAAAGTCCAAAAGCTAATGAAAAAGAAGATAGTATTTTCTATTGCTGGTTTACTTGTGGTATTGCTATGTTTGTTTCTCTTTATTAAAGGAAATCTGTATTCTCATAGTGTCTTACAAGTCCGATTAGTTGATGAAGATTATGATTGTGATATTGAAGGATCTTTATATGTCATTGATTCTGTTTTAAACAATACAGGTGATTACCAAAACTAATAAATAGTATTGTTTTGCCTGTCTTTGATAATAAAAATATTTCTTTATACAAAACTATTTATAATAACACTCGTGACTCTGCTAACGTAAAGAAAATGAAAGCGGTAATAGTTGTCGAAGGTAAGTTAGCAATATTTTCAAATGTTGAAGATTGGTATGGCTGTACTGGCTCAAAAAAAATAAAAATTGAAAAGGTTATAGGCATTAACTATGTGCCCCTTAATTCCGGAGCGAGTGAATAAATAAAAGAATTCACAGGCGAGTGTCAGATAGCTAAGAGTGTTGGCCTTTCCGCATAAGGCGGAACAAGTTATGGCACTCGCAGTATTACTGAGATAGTAACCCGCAGCAATAATCAACAACGTCGAGTCCTGCAGGCAAACACACATGGCCATAAGCAGAGACTCGCCTTAGAATATTTTTTGAGCATCCTTGTTAATTTCAACAAAAAAACAGACAACAACGGCTATGGTGCTTTTTATTCAGCAGTAATACCAACAGCGGCAAAGATGGGATTACCATGGATGTTGCAGCGTAGCATAGTCTAGGAAATAAATACTTTCATAATCAACGCCACTTTCCATTATAAGATATTCTAAAGGATTAACTGAAAACGGGAAAGATTTTGGAGTTACTATTATTTCAAATTTATCAGGAGAAATTTTGCTGCTATACCATTCCCATCCTCGATGCTTTATAGCATCAAGCCAAGAGCCATAGTCCCATAACTTATAATTACTTGCAATAATATCTTCCAATTTATTAGCTCTTATTTTGTAAATAAACCATTTTGGCAAAATAGCACTCCATTTATTATCATCAGGCCAGCTGGTAGAATCATATTTTGAAATAATAGTCATTACATCTTTTATTAGTTTTAGTTTGTGTGAAGGTTCATGTGTTACCGCTGTAAAACATAAGTATCCTACGTTGGGGCTTTCACCATTACAAAACTCAAAAATTCGATTCTCTTCATTCATATAAGAAAGTATTTATTGTTTTCTAATAATCTCAATTGATTTAGGATTAATACTCTTAAGCAACTCAGAAAAGTATTCTTTAGGTATACCATACTGATCTGGAGCTTTATTCGCATCAACTATTTGAGGTCTCCCCGGAAATAGCCTGCCAACGTTTTGGTTTACTGCATCACTTCTAATTTTTTCTACAAATTTTGGATCAATTTTTATCTTAAGTAACACAGCATCTTCTCCACGTTTAGCCAAAAAGGTCATTGCTCTGGTTTCTTGACCAATATTGACAAACAACATATCGCTTCCAACAATAGAAATTTCATTTGGAGAAATAACAAATCTCATTTTACTTCCACCACCTTGAACCCTATATAGAGATTCGAACTCCGAACTACTTACAACTGAGCCTTTGGATATGCTCTCAAAAAACCTGCTTGTAAAATAAATGACTCCTAATTGAAAACCTAAATATCCAATGCCATATGCATTTTGCTCTGGAGTTCTAGAATCCATTGTTGAGATAAATCGAAAAGGTTGTGCAGCCCCATAATACATCCCTGACATCGAATTGTATGCCCGATGTGTAAAGCTTTTTGCTGCACCAGGTCTACCAATTACTGCCCCTCCTAGATCTTTTAAAGATCCAACTGCGTTATTATATTTGTTTTTAATTGAGCTTGTTGAAAATTCTGACACAGCATCTTTATAGCCATCTTGGACACCTCTCTACGCATGAGACAATAAGCTTCTCTTTTTGTTGTTTTTATTTTGTGTTTGAGGCTGCAATCGAAAGGGTTGAGATAGCCAAGGCTCAAATACATTATTATTTGGCGGTGCCATTTCTAGACCATCTAAATCTATAAAACCAATTGGGCTGTTACTAGCAAACTGATATGGAGTAAGCTCGGGATAATCATTTGTCAATGGATCAACAGATAAAAACTTGGCAAGCCTTGAATCATAAATTCTAAAACCATAATCCTGCTGATTCCCATCCCCCTTCACTTCATCATCTTCCTCCTTACCATTAAATCCATACCTATAACCAGTTCCAGCACTAAACTTTCTGCCCGGCATTACCATACCGAAGGGATAGTAATCCTTTTTCCGCTATTCCAATCTCAGCTTTAGTTTCAAAGAATGTTTGCCTGCTCAATTTATGCCAAATAATGTAAAAAACACCCTATTCCTTCCGGAGCAATTGAATGAATAGTAGAGTTCGTAGGCGATGTGTGCAAGGGCTTCCGCATAAGGCGCAACAAGTTGTGGCACCCGCCGTACTACGGAGTCGGTAGTCCTCAGTAACATAGTACCAACAATAATCAACAAAGTGGAGTACTGCTTTCTATCCACTAACTCTGAAATAAAGTTTATATCACGAGGGTAAAAAAAACAAAAAACGTTTTCGGGTCAGCGCAGCAGCAAGACTAAATATAAAAAAAGAGAAACCGGATATTCCGGTTTCTCTTTCTTCACCTAAATACAGATTTTAATTTTTCAACATTTTTATGCTTTGAACAGTTCCGCTTCCATCATCAAATCGAACAAAATAAAACCCGCTTGCCAGCGCATTAATTTTGAGTTGTGTTTGAAGGGTATTTAAAACAGGATGCACCTGTAACATTAATTTTCCCTGCTGGCTAAACACTGATATGACTGCGTTGGCAGAAGTACGGCTGTGCTGAATAGTGGCTATATCTCTAGCTGGCATTGGGTAAACTTGTATTTGTAATCGGGTTTGTTCTTTGTTATATACCCTAATGATGGTTGTATATTTACTGTTACCGTCAACATCAATATTTTTTACACGGTAATACATGGTTTGTACCTGTTTTTCCGGCAACTCTAAACTGTACACACTCTTTCCTGTAGCAGTAACATAACCTACTTTTTTAAAGTTTGTTCCGTTGGTACTGCTTTCTACAGCATAGCCTTCTACGTTTAGTTCTTCGCTTACGTTCCATAATAATTTCAATGAGCCATCTGCATTTTGGCGTGCAACAAATCCTTCAAAAGTTACTGGTAATGGTCCACCAGTTGGCACTACTATTGACACATCATCAAACACAATATTGCCCGGTAAAATTGCCCGGAATGTAAACTCAAAACGTATCAGCCTGCCTGCAGTAAGATCATCATCAGCTATTGATAAACAGATTGTTCCCGATGTGGTTGTTAATGGAGTATAAACCGGCCCGTTTGCAGTGGTTGCTAATATCTCAAGCGGTGAATTGGTAATGGCAGAAATAATTCGGATTCTAAACTGTGTTCCGGCCGGTACTTCAAATCTAAATCCTACAGTACTTCTTCCCGAAGTACCTAATTGATACACAGGAGAAATAAGGCTTGCACTTCTTGCTCCTAAACCACTGCTTTCAATTTGCGTGCCTGTTGCTGCATCCCAACGAAATTCAACATCATTGTTATCAGAATAAATACTTGGCGAGCTAAAGCCCTCATGGGAAATATTAAAATTGTGAGAAACAATGCAATTGAGACCCGGAGTAACCGTGGTAGGCGATTGCGAAAAAGCTGCCATTCCAAAACCACTTAGCAAAACAAAGAGTAAAAATTTTTTCATAATAAAGCTTTAAATGAGTTAAGATTAAAAGAATATAAAGATGATAACTCTACTGCTTAGAACTGTTACAGATCTGCATAAATAGTTTGTAAGATTCACACCACTTTTTCCACTACAAAACGAGAGTAAAGTGTATTAGTTAAGGGAGAGGAGAATAGAAACGGACAGTTCTAATTTTTTAGAACCCTTTATTTTACTAAAGCAAAAAAAGTGATTTACGTATAGTACGGACTAATCATTAAATACACAATTACTCCGGTAACAGCCACATAAAACCAAAGCGGCCATGTAATGCGGGCTAGCTTTCTGTGTGCAGGATACTCACCAATTAAAGCACGGTAAGCAGTAAATAATATAAACGGCAGAATGATACCCGCAAGTGCAATATGGGTTATTAAAATAAAATAATATACCAGCTTTATAAGCCCCGAACCCCCATAACTTGTTTCGCCGGTAAATAAATGATGGCAGATATACGAAACCAAAAACATGGCAGATAAACCAATGGCCCAGCTCATTAATTTTTTATGTGTGCTGTACCGCTTATTTCTTGCTGCATACAAACCACCCAGCAATAACAAAGCAACAAATGTATTAATGAGCGCATTGATTCTTGCAAAAATGTGCCGGTCAAACCCCAGGTTTACTTTCAATTCCACTTTGTTTAAAAAAACTACAGCGCCAAACACAATCACAGAAACAAGAATGATAAGAAGGTACGCAACCTTATCATTCTTTTTTAAAGAAGGAGGAAGTGTAATTCCACGGGAATATTTTATACGATGACGGCTGTGGGACATGGGCTGTAATTGTTTTATTTACGAAACAGGTTTCTTTTTTTTGTTTTGTCTTTCTCCAGTATAAGCAAACTGATATCTCTTGCAAGTTTAGATAATGCTAAGGTATCTGTTCCATTATACCAGCCACGGATCACTCTGTTTTTATCTAACAGATAAAACTTATTGGTGTGCAGGAAAGAAGTATCCACTTCACCGCCATCAACAATGGCTGCTTTAAATTCATTAAACGCTAAATCATAAATGATTTTCTTTTCACCCGTAAGAAACCACCAGTTGTTATGCCTCACTTTATATTTATCAGCATACTTTTTTAATGCCTGCACGGTATCTCTTTCAGGATCTACAGAAAAAGATATGAATTGAATGAGGGTATCGTTTTTTAAATATGCATCCTGCATTTTTTTCATATTGCGTGTTAGTGTGGGGCATGGGTTAGGACATCGGGTAAAAAAGAAATCAACAATTAAGATTTTTCCTTTTACATCATTGGCAGCTACTTTTTCATTAAGCTGATTCGTAAAAGTGAAATTTGAAATACTGTGCCATACGGTATCTTTTACAAGTTTACCGCTCACCACCTTTTCTGAAACTGAATCAAAAAAATAGCGGCGTGGCATACCCACTGCTTTTTCGCTGTAATATTTCACAATGTAGTACGATGCAACCGGTAAAGCAATTACCAGCAGCATGGCTAAAATTCCTTTCTTACTCATAGTTGTTTACTTCGCTCCTTAAAAAATTCGTCCCGATTCTTTTTTGAAAAAGAAACCGGGACGAACAAAGTTGTACTTGTAAAGAATAATTTATTTCAATCCTCCCTCATGCCCTTCCTGTACCGGTTCTGCTTTTTGTTCATACTTCACAGGATCATTTGGCGAATATTCATTTCTCAAATTCTTCCAGGAAACCCCATCGGCCAAAAATGCAATGATAAACCAAACAAAAAGTAATAAAGGAACAATGATGGTCATGGTCATGTTTCTGATTTCATCACCCAAATGCATAAAAATTGATACAATATAAAATGCTTTGGCGAGAGAAAGAATGATTACCGTACCTTTTAAAACCATAACCACCGTGCTGCTAAAATCAGTAAACATTAATAAGTAACCAATGCCCAGCTCAAAGATGGTGATTACAGAAAGGATGATGGTTGTTTTCCAGATTCTCTTCTTTGAATCATCCCCCGGTGCTGCATGAGGTATGGTTACTTCACCTCCAAATGTTTGATGCTCCATATAAATAATATTTCTATAAAAAATTTAAACGAATGTTATACAAGATAAAAGAACAGGAATACAAATACCCATACTAAATCTACAAAGTGCCAGTACAATCCGATTTTTTCAATCATTAAATAATGTCCTCTTCTTTCAAACACTCCTTTCCATGCCATGATGGTTACAATTATATTAATGATTACTCCGCTAAATACATGAAACCCGTGAAAGCCTGTAATGGTAAAAAAGAAATTAGCAAAGTTAGCTCCGGCTAATGTTCCGTCTGTATTAGGAAAAGGATTGCGGCCCCACCATGCACCTTCATGATACAAATGATTCCACTCCCATGCCTGACAACCTAAGAAAGCAAATCCGCCAATAATGGTCCAGATCATCCATTTAATAACACCTTTCCTATTTCCATGATGCCCTTCATGCACCGCAAGCACCATAGTTACCGAACTCACAATTAAAATAAAGGTCATTAAACTAACAAATACCAATGGCAAATTTGCATGACCTGCTAAAGGGAAAGATTTAAATACAACATTCGGATCGGGCCATGAGATACTGCTCATACGAACAGTGCCATAAGAAATAAGCAAGGCACCAAACGTAAACGTATCGCTCATTAAAAAATACCACATCATCAATTTTCCGTACTCCACATTGAAGGGGCTTTTACCTCCACTCCACCATTTTGTGTTTGCCGCTGCTGCGTGTGCCATTGAATTAGTTTTTAAGTTCCTGTAAAATTTATATTGTTATGCTACCATTAAAAAGAAAGCAAACAAGTACAACCATAATATATCTACAAAGTGCCAGTACACTCCTGCAATTTCTACAGGTGTGGTACTGTAATATTTTGTTTTGCTGTTAAATGCCCTTGCAAAAATTACAAGTAAAGCAATTACACCGCCAATAACATGTAGTGCGTGCACACCTGTAATAATATAAAAGAACGATCCTGCCACACTTTCCTTAAACGTAATGCGTTGCGCCCATAACTCTTGAAAGCCCAGGTATTGTGTAACTACAAAAGCCAACCCCAGCAATGCTGTTACAGAAACAAGTGTTCTGTAATTTGCTGTTTGTCTGTTTTTCATAGCACGGTAAGCAAAATAAATAGTTCCGCTGCTGGCTAAAATTAATACTGTTGATAAAAAAAAGATCTTCGGCATTTGCACAGGCTGCCACCCTGCCTGATTACTTTTTACAATGTATGCACTGGTAAACCCTGCAAACATCATTGAAATACTTCCTATTGCTACCCACAGCATAAATTTGTGTGGATGCATTTTTCTATTTCCTTCACTCATTGTCATATTCATCATTCAAAAAAATTCAATTCATCATTCTTAAATCTCTATTCTATTTTAGACAGTTTTATCTCCAAGTAGCGCCAATAAAACAATGGGCAAATAAATATAACTGCTAAACATTACTCGCCTTGCACTTTTTACATCCATATTCATGTACAACCTTACACATTGAACCATCATAAATAAATTGGCAGCAATTAAAATCCACAAACTTATGTTTCCGCTCATATTAAAAAAGAACGGCAACATTCCTACAGGTATCATCAATAAAGAATAGATGATTGCCTGCAAGGCTGTAAACTTTGTGGGCCCCAACTGCGAAGGCAACAATTTAAATCCTGCTTTGCTGTAATCTTCATGTGCCACCCAGGCAATAGCCCAAAAATGCGGGAACTGCCAGAGAAACTGAATGGCGAATAAAATCCAACCACCCGTCCACGAAAAAGAAGCAACATCATAAGCGGCAGCCCAGCCAATTAAACAAGGAAAGGCACCAGGTATTGCTCCTACAATTACAGCAATGGAGCTTATTTTTTTAAGCGGTGTATACACAAAGCTGTAAATAAATAAACTCAGCAGTGATAACCCTGCTGCATACCAATTAAAATACAATCCTAAAATCAAAGAGCCGATAATTGCAGATGCAAATGCAAATGCTGATGCTTCGTTCACACTCATTCTTCCACTTGCTACGGGTCTTTTTGCCGTACGCTTCATCATTGCATCCGTATCTTTTTCTGTTATTTGATTAATAGCATTGGCACTCCCGGTAACCAGCATACCACCAATAGATAAAAGAACAATACTTACAAAATCATATTCCACTACATTAGGTGCAAGCATATAAGAAATTACACTGCTAAACACCACCGTAAAACTGAGCGTAAATTTGATGAGTTGTTTGTAATCATCCACCTTACGCATTATTGCAGACTTTTCTTTCTTCACCTGTTCATTATCTCCCGTTTTACTGCTCAAATCTTTTTTTTAAAGTTCACTACTTAAATCACATTTTTTTAATGCTTACTTTCATCTGCACCTACCGGAGTAGTTTGTGTAATAAAATCTTTTCCATCTTTTCCGTAATCATAAGGCCAGCGATGTACTTCAGGTATTTCGCCTACCCAGTTACCATGACCTGGAGTGATAGGTGTAGTCCACTCAAGTGTATTTGCACCCCATGGATTTTCTGTTGTTACTTTTCTACCTTTCCAAATACTATAAAAGAAATTGAATAAGAATAAGAGTTGTGTAAGAAATACGATGATGGATACGATACTGATGAATTGGTTTAACGAGCCAAAGTTTTTAAATGACTCCCAAATGCTGAAATCATAATAACGGCGGGGCACACCAGCTAAACCAGTATAGTGCATTGGCCAAAATATAAGATAGGCACCAACTATTGTTACCCAAAAATGAATATAGCCTAATGTGTTATTGAGATAACGACTGTACATTTTAGGATACCAATGATAAATACCGGCAAACATTCCAAACATACTTGCCACACCCATTACAATATGAAAGTGTGCAACTACAAAATAGGTATCATGTAAGTGAATATCTAAAGCTGAGTTTCCAAGAAAGATACCTGTTAAACCACCGCTTATAAACAAACTCACAAAACCCATTGCAAACAACATGGCTGGTGTAAAACGAACATTGCCTCTCCATAAAGTAGTAATCCAGTTAAACACTTTAATGGCACTTGGTACTGCAATTAATAATGTAAGTAATACAAAGAACGCTCCGAGGAATGGATTTAATCCTGTTACAAACATGTGATGCGCCCAAACTAAGAATGCAAGAATAGCAATTGCAAACAATGAACCAACCATTGCCATATAACCAAAAATTGGTTTGCGGCTGTTTACTGAAAGTATTTCACTTACCATACCCATGGCAGGTAACAATATGATATATACTTCAGGATGGCCTAAGAACCAAAACAAATGTTGATAGAGAATAGCGCTACCACCTTCATTTGGTAAAGCTTGCCCATTAATATAAATATCACTTAAGTAAAAACTTGTTCCGAAGTGACGATCAAAAATCAACAAAATAAATCCAGAGAATAATACAGGGAATGATAATACACCCAACACTGCTGTAAAGAAGAACGCCCAGATGGTTAAAGGCAAACGGGTCATGCTCATTCCTTTTGTACGCATGTTTAAAACAGTAGCGATATAATTTAACCCACCTAATAATGCAGATACCACAAACAAGGCCATAGATACTAGCCATAAATCCATTCCGACTTTAGAACCTGGCGACGCTTCGCCCAATGCACTTAATGGAGGATAAGCGGTCCATCCGCCGCTAAAGGGACCTGTTTGCACAAACAGAGAAGACAACATTACAATACTGGCAATAAAGAAGAACCAGTAAGAAAGCATATTTAAAAATGGCGAAGCCATATCTCTAGCGCCTACCTGTAATGGAATTAATAAGTTTGAAAACGTTCCGCTTAACCCTGCAGTTAATACAAAAAATACAAGTACCGTTCCGTGCATGGTTACCAATGCATAATATGCTTCTGGTTGTAATTGACCACCTCTTGCCCATTCACCTAGTAAACTTTCCATCCATGGAAATCTTGCTTCAGGAAAACCTAATTGCAAACGAAAGATAACAGAAAACAAACCGCCTACTACAGCCCAAAACATCCCTGTAATTAAAAACTGCTTGGCAATTGTTTTATGATCCTGACTAAAAACATATTTAGTTAAAAATGTTTCTTCATGATGTGCATGATGCACTTCGTTGTGTGTTTCACTAGGAACAGTGATTGTTCCGGATTGTAGGTGAGTGGTTTCGATGCTCATAAATATTTTATTTAAACTAAAGTCTTCTTTTAATTACTCTTAACTGTTACCGCTGCTATTTTATTACTTATTGTATCTGCTGTTGGTGCTTTCGGTTCTTTATCAGGATTAGCCACCAAATAATTTGGTTTTTGCTTAGCTATCCACACATCAAATTCTTCCTGTGTTACTACTTCAATAGTTCCTTTCATAGAGTAGTGGCCGTTACCACACATTTGATCGCAGGAAATTTCAAATACAAAATCAGGGTTTCCTGTACGCTCCTTCATTTCTTTGGTTGTATATTTTGGGGTAAACCAAATAGTAGTAGGTATGCCCGGTACTGCATCCATCTTCATACGAAAATGAACAAGACCCACATCATGAATTACATCACGGCTTCCGATAATTAATTGAGCAGGACGGCCCTTTACCAAATACATAGTTGAAGTAGTAACGATATCATCATAATTGGCGGGATCAGCTTTTAATTTAAATGTTTCATTGTCTGACCAGATCTGACCCAATGAGTTGCTTTTGGCATCATCAATTACTTTGAAATATGTTTTCCCGAATTGTTTGTCTTTACCTGCATAACGCATCGTCCATCCAAACTGCTTTCCTATTATTTCAACTTTCAACGCATCTTTTGGAGCGTCGGCTGTAATACGAAACCAAAATTTTAATCCAAACACTACAAGACCAGTTAAGAAAATGGCGGGAATAACCGTCCAGATTAATTCCAATTTATTATTATGCGGAAAGAAAAATACTTTCTTGCCTTCCTTAGCCTGATACTTCCATGCAAAAAAGAATAAGAAAAATTGGGTAATAACAAATACTAAACCAGTAACGGCTGTAGTCCACATAAACATTTGATCGTAGGTTTCGCCTTCTACTGATGCAGGGCCCTGTGCAAAAAGAGTAGTCTTGTACAAAACTTTGTTGCAATACCAAACACCTATAAAGCCAAGAATCATAAACCCTAATAACAAAAATCCATTAATTCGATTGTTTTGAAGTTTTGCCTTCTCTTCGCCTTTTAAAATGCTTACATATTCACTGGCTTTCGAAATTTGAAAAATTACGATAAACACCAGAAGTGCAGCTGCAATAATCAAGTATATTTCTGTACTCATAACGATGTAAAATTATTTATAGTTCTTCAATTCTTTTTACTCTGTTCACTTTTACGTGTGATGAATCACAGTTTCCTTAACCAACGGGTGATTTTTTGGCAACAAAGGAGCTTTGGTTAAATATCTTGCTGCAAGAAAAACTACCAACCCTAAAAAGCCAGCACCAATTCCAAGGCTATACAGAAAATGACTGATTGAATTAGAATCATGACCCAATTCTTTTAAAGGACCGGGAGTGATCATTTGATAAAAATCTAACCAGTGACCAAAAATAATTACCACAGCCATTAAAGTTACAACTGTATAGTTGCGCTTTGAGCCACGTTTCATTAATATCAACAATGGTGCAAGAAAATTAATAAGCAGGTTTAATAAAAAGATTCCTTTAAACGGTCCTGGTTTACCGGGAATTCCGAGCCTGTCAATAAAATATTCTGTTTCTTCCGGTTGGTTACTGTACCAGATTAACATAAACTGGGAGAACCACAAGTATGTCCAAAATACAGAAAATGCGAACATGAATTTTCCAATATCATGAATATGTTCATCGCTTACAAACTCTAAGTACCCATTATTTTTTAAATACACAACAAACAACATCATTAAGGAAATACCAGCCACCCAAGAGCTTGCAAATGTGTACCAACTGTACATGGTACTGTACCAATGTGCATCAATACTCATGAGCCACATCCATGGCAATGTACTCATAACTGTTAAACCATAAGTAACTAGAAAGGCCGCTGCAATAGCTAAAGATTTCCAGTAGAAAGAAGTATCGCCCTTTGCCCCCAAATCTTCTGCTATAGAATTTTTACGAAACCAATTACGAAACCATATCCACAAAGCAACTGCTGCTACTGATAATATAGTATAAGCAACAGGATTTAAAAATCCTTTTTTCTTATTTAAAATAGGATCTTCTTTTACATGTTCAACATCTTTCCAATGATAGATATGATGATCGTTTGAAAACCATACATAGCCTAATAATATAATCAATACAATAGGCCCAAGTACATTGATGGATCCTGAAATAGCTTCGGGTACTCTGCGAAATGCCAATGGCCATCCTGCCTGAGCTAAAGTAGTGGCAGCAATAAAGAAAAAGCTGGCAGCAGTTACAAGCAACCAAAAAATTCCATTGTGCATCAGAGCCATCCAGAATTTTGTTGCACCATACGCTTCATCGCCATGTGCTTCACCGTGACCGCCAGAAGCAGGAAGCAGAAGAAATACAATACCAAGTATAAGAGTTACAGCTCCCACAGCCATCAGTCCGTAGCTCCATTTTTTTAAACCGCCTGGTATTTCAAATTGCTCTTTCAGTACCATTAGAAATTAATTTATCGTGAACGTTCGTTTTGGTTGTTTTTATTTTGTTGTTGTTGTATCGGTAGCCATTGCCATTGCTTCCGCAGGTTTTCCTCCGGGCTGCATACTTTTTATATAATGAATGATCATCCAGCGTTGCTTTGTGCTCAGTTGCGATGCATAGCTACCCATTAAATTTTTGCCATAAACCAAAGAATACATCATTTGTCCTGCTGGCATAGTTTCATATTTTACATCACCCACCAATGTTGCAGGCTTAGCAGGATAAGGTCCCTCGCCGCCTTTATACAACGGTCCGTTACCATCTAACTTCTCGCCATGACAAATACCACAGTTAATAACATACAAACGCTTGGCTTCTGCCATATCTTTTTCATTTAATGCAGGGAGCGGATTTAGTATTTGTTTGCTGGCCACATAATTTGTTGTGTCAGTTCCTAGATCTTTTGCCAATGCAAAAGCTGCTACGCCTTCACGTTTAATGGTTCCGGCCACAGGGTTTGCATCATAATAGATACCTGCATTTTTTAAGTTGCTGTTATCAGCATAGGTTTCTACAGCACGGCTGTAAGCCATATCCGGCATATACACTTTGCTTTGTTCACGCTTTACTCCACCACCACAAGAAACAATTCCTGTAATGATTACTGTAGTTAACCCAATGAATACAATCTTGTTTGTTCGCATTACAAAAAATTTATGCTGTAACCGTTTGTTCCTTTTTTTCAAATGGCATTGTGTCTTTATCATACCGCCCAAGCCACCACCCTGTTTCTACTTCTTTTTCAAAAACTTCCACTGCGCCAGCGTTATGAAAAAATGCTTTTACTTCTTCTACATTTGTTTTATCGGTAATCTCAATAGGCATCACAAACAAATCGTCTGTTGAGCGCAAATGAAAATGATCTTTTTTAATAAACGGAGCAAGCTGGCACAAATAACAAAAGGTAAGCACCATACCTACTGCAGAACATAATACGGTTAACTCAAATATTACCGGAATAAATGCAGGCAACGGTAAGTTTGGTTTACCGCCAATATTCATAGGCCAGTCTTTGGTAAACACCCAACTCATAAAAGTTAATGCTGTGGTAGTACCTGTTATAGCATAAATAAACCCTGCTGTGTGCAGGCTGGTATCTCTTAAACCCATTGCATGATCTAAACCATGAATTGGAAAGGGTGTGTACAGATCATGAATTTTATATCCTGCTTTGCGGGTATTTTTTACCGCAGGAAATAATGTTTTTTCATCATCAAAACATCCAACAATAAATTTTTTTACACTCATATTATTTAGCTTTAAGCTACAATCTTGTTTTCCTTAATGCGCTGCATGTGCATGATGCGCAAACTCTTCTACTGTTTTTTCTTCCAACGAATCCATAGCTTCCTTATAACTTTCACCATTCTTTTTTAAGATATGCTTGATTTCAGCAATGGCAATTACAGGGAAATATTTGGAAAACAGGAAGAAACATGTAAAGAACAATCCAAAGGAGCCGAGATAAAATCCTACTTCCCATATGGTGGGGCGATAGTACACACTCCAGGATGATGGCAGGTAGTCTCTGTACAAAGAAGATACAATGATTACAAAACGCTCAAACCACATACCTACGTTTACCACAATACTCATTAGGAATGTAAATGCAATGTTGCGTCGTAATTTTTTTGACCAGAACAATTGCGGAGTAATCACATTACAGGTCATCATTAACCAGTAGCTCCAACCGTAAGGACCGGCGATACGGTATTTAAAGAAGATATCTCCTTCATATTTTGATGCACTATACCATGCCATAAACAACTCCGTTAAGTAAGCACAACCAACAATAGAGCCGGTTAATACAATTACTTTATTCATATTTTCAATATGACTGATGGTAATATAATCTTCCAGCTTATATACTTTACGCAAGACCAGCATTAAGGTTTGCACCATTGCAAAACCTGAGAAGATAGCACCTGCAACAAAGTAAGGAGGAAAGATGGTTGTATGCCAGCCGGGAATTACTGATGTGGCAAAGTCAAACGATACAATCGTATGTACAGATAATACAAGCGGTGTACTTAGACCTGCCAATACTAATGATAAACTTTCATGACGCTGCCAATGCTTTGTACTTCCTGTCCAGCCAAATGATGCAACACCATAAAATAATTTCGACCATTTTTTTCTTGCACGGTCACGCAGTGTTGCTAAATCGGGCAACAAACCGCTATACCAAAACAATAAAGAAACAGTGAAGTATGTAGAGATGGCAAACACATCCCACAACAAAGGTGAATTAAAGTTTACCCATAAAGGACCCCGAGAATTAGGATAAGGCATTACAAAAAATGCCATCCACACACGACCCATATGCCAGATAGGAAACTGACCGGCACAAATAACTGCAAAAATGGTCATGGCTTCTGCAGCACGGTTTACACCGGTACGCCAGCCCTGACGAAATAATAATAAGATAGCAGAAATCAAGGTACCAGCATGACCAATACCCACCCACCATACGAAGTTGGTAATATCCCAACCCCAACCGATAGTTTTATTCAAATTCCACATACCAGTACCATACACTACTTCCATATAAAGACTCACTACACCAAACAACAACAATGCAACCGAAATAATAAAACCAATCCACCATAAACGGGACGGTGCAGCTTCTACCGGGCTGCAAATATCTTCGGTAACATCGTGGTAGGTTTTGTGCCCATCAACCAATGGTTCCCTTACTTGTGATTCGTACCTTAATAATGACATATTCTTTTGAGCTTTGAGCTTTTAGCTATGAGCTTCCAGCTTTGGTTTATTTTGTACTTAGCTTCAGAAACATCGTTCATCTTCTGTTGCGTCGCACACTTGTACTATATCAATTTCATTGAGCATATTTCTTCTTCGCCGAAATGACAAAGAATTAATGTACTGCTTCTTTCTTTTCTTCCTTCTTCTCCTCTTGCTTTTCTTCATGACCACCTTCTACCTCATTTCCTACATGCCTGTCTGTATTCCTTACCTTGCCCAGATAACCAACACTTGGTAATACATGCAATTGCTCAAGTGCATAATAGGTACGGTTCACACCGCTATCAGTACGTAATTTATGAATGGCGCTTTGCTTATCATTTACGTTTCCAAAAGTTATGGCATGTGTAGGACAAGCTTGCTGACAAGCAGTTTTAATATCACTGTCAATCATTACACGACTATCTTTCTTGGCAGTTAATTTTGCTTCCTGCAAACGCTGTACACAGAAAGAACATTTTTCAATTACACCACGGCTTCTTACAGTAACATCGGGGTTTAACACCATGCGTGTTAAATCATCATTCATTTGCGTAGTTACTTCATTCAATCTGCCATCTTTTACCAATGGATTCTGATTGTCTTTAAAACTATCAGCTCCGTTAAAGTCATGCCAGTTAAAACGACGTACTTTATAAGGACAGTTATTAGCACAATATCTAGTACCGATACAACGGTTATAAGTCATTTGGTTTAATCCTTCGCTGCTGTGATTGGTAGCTGCCACCGGACAAACGTTTTCGCAGGGAGCATTATCACAATGTTGACAAAGCATCGGCTGAAATACTACATCAGGGTTTTCCATATCGCCACTGAAATAGCGATCAATACGTAACCAATGCATATCATGATACTTTCCTACTTGATTTTTTCCTACCACAGAAACGTTATTTTCTGCTGAGCAGGCTACAACACAAGCACCACAACCATTACAGGTGTTAAGATCAATTGCCATTCCCCATTTAATACCCGGACGATCAAACACCGGGTACATAGTTCCTTCTGCTTCAAAATCTGAAACGCCCCCGTAATTTTTTAATTCATGAATACGTTCGTTCATGAAATGCTTGGTATCTTTTTTAAAGATAGCCATGCTGGTTTCTTTAATTACTTCTACACGATCGCCATAAGTGCTATGTGTTTGCATTTGAGAAATCTTGTACATTTCATCAGTTGCTGCTACACTTATTTCTACTCCGTTATACTCGTATGTTTGGCCGTTAAAGCCAACCATTGGATAAATATTTTTGCCTGCGCCTTTTGCTGCAAGACCAGCTTTATCTGTACGACCGTATCCGGCTGCAATTGCAATTGTATGATTGTTTGTACCAGGAACTATAATTATAGGAAGTGTAATTTCTTTACCGCCTGCTGTAATTTTTACAACTGGTTTTGGAGGTTCCACTTCGTAAGTATCTAAATTTAAATTGGGAAAAAGTTCTTTTTGAAGAGCGGGAGATATTACAGCATAGTTATCCCAGCATGCTCTTGTAATTGGGTCAGGCATTTCCTGTAACCAGGGATTGTTTGCCATCTTACCATCCCCAATACTTACTTTTTGATAAACTACTAATTCGTATTTAGCAGCTTTAGGAATAGCTGAAAGTTTTGTAATAGCACCAGCTAGTGTAGATTCATTTGCAGATCCACCTTCTACAACCGGAGTTGTAGGTTCCATTACACCATCCTGCAATGCTTTATCAAAAGCTGCTTGACTGCCAAGTTTTGAAATCCAATAGTTTTTAAAATACACATCGTAATCAGCAACGGCACTTCCACTCCATGCTAATAAGGAAGAAGAAAATGGTCTTGTTTTAAATAACGGATGTATAGTGGGTTGTATAAATGAATAATGCCCTGTTTTTGCTTCGGCATCGCCCCAGCTTTCTAAAAAGTGAGGAGCAGGTAATATATAATTACAATTTTGTGCGGTTTCATCTTCTGCTTCATTAAAAGAAACAGTAAGTGCTACTTTTTTCCATCCATCAACAAATTTCTTTGTGTCACGGTACGTATAAACAGGATTGGCGCCATATACTAATACCACACCTACATTACCTGCATTCATACTGGTAACAAAAGCTTCCATTTCAGAATCAACTCCTTTGCGATAGTTTACAGTGGTACCTAAGTTGATTGTTTTACCGTAAGCACCAATTTTGCTATTGATAGCATTTACTAAAAACTGTGCATTCACATCATTGCTTCCACAAACTACTACTGCATTGCCACCTGCTTCCTGTAATTCTTTTGCAGCGGCTGCAATACCATCGGCCAATCGTTTATCTGCAATAGCAGGAGCTGTAACAGCACCGCCAAGTTTTGCATATATGTTGAGCAATATTGCACCCAGTTCACTTGGTTTGTGATGAAAGCGTTCATCAGCACTGGCACCCGTCATACTGTACATACTTTCAAACTGAAAGTGACGGCTCATGCTTGGATTTTTCTCATCAATTTTTCTGCCAGTTGCGTATTGTTTTGCAAACTCAACCGGACTAAGCCATGTACCTAAAAAATCGGCACCAAAGCTTAAAATCACTTTTGCATTATCAAACTGATAAGAAGGAATATTTTTATTGAATGATGAGCGATTGGCTTCTACTAAACCACTGTAAGAAACTGCATCGTAGGTTACATGTTTTGCAGTTGGGTATTTTGCTTTAAACTCATCAATGGTTGCAAGAACAGTGGGTGAGTTAATAGTAGATGTAAGTAAAACGATTTCTTTAGAACCCACACTAGATAAAGCAGCAGCTATTTTTTTATCGGCCGTTTCGTAAGCAGGGATTTCTTTAAATCCATCTGCACTCTTTTCCATTGGGTAACGAACACGGGCAGTATCATATAAACTTAAAACAGAAGCCTGTACTCTTTGTGATGTACCGCCTTTTGTAAAACCAAATTCATTGCCTTCAATTTTTATGGGGCGGCCATCTCTCACTTTTGCTAACACCGGAACAACATCTCCATCCAATACAAACGTAGTAGCATAGTAATTAGAAACGCCGGGAACAATATCAGCAGGCTTATTTAAAAAAGGAATTGCTTTTTTTATTGGAGTTTCGCAACTGGCAGCCAAAGTAGCAGCGGCAGTACTAAAGCCGAGGTATTTTAAAAAATCACGACGGCTGCTGCTCATTGCTTTTTCTGCTGATTCAAAAGGAAGTTCTTCTTTGAATTCATTTTCTACATCAGACTGATATGCTTTCGTATTATTCAGCTCTCCGAAATTTTGCCAATATTTTTTGCTCATAATATGCTGATATGATAATTCGCTAATTGATTAATAGTGACATTTCTGACACTCAGTACCGCCAATTTTTTCTACAGTTACACTATCCATTTTGCCACTCTTAATATCGTTATGAAACTTTTCATAAATGCTGTAAAAACCATTGTCTTTAAACTGCACATTGCTTTCTCTGTGGCAGTTTACACACCAGCCCATGCTTAAATTGCTGAACTGAAATACTTCACCCATATTTTGTATTTCACCGTGACAGGTTTGGCATTGAACGCCTCCCACTTTTGTATGCTGTGAGTGATTGAAATACACATGATCGGGCAAGTTGTGAATTTTGATCCACTCAATAGGAGCACCCGCTTTTGTATATTTATTTGTTGAAGGATCCCAACCGGAATACTTGTATAATTTTTGAATTTCTGCTGTACCATCTACCTTGCTTCCATCTTCACGGGTCATTTCAGGGCCTTTGTATTCATTAATAGCCATGTGACAGTTCATACAAATATTTACACTGGGTATGTTTGCATGTTTGCCTTCCATTGCTCCGCCATGACAGTACAAACAGTTTACCTGATTAATGCCTGCATGTACTTTATGTGAATAATAAATAGGTTGCTCCGGCTGATAGTTTGTATGACGACCTAAACCAATTGCACCTTGTGCCAAAAAATAGCCACCTGTTAAAAACAAAAGAATGATAGCTGTGGCGATGTAGGCTTTATTTTTCCAGAAAGGAAGTGGTTCACCTGTGTGAATACCTTCTTTTTCGTCAGTAAGTTTTTTAAGATTACTGTTTATTTGTAATAAGGTGAGAGCAACTACTGCAAGAACAAGTGCAAGAATGCCAAAGAGGAAGGAATTGTCTTTTGCAGGTTCTTTAACTCCGCCACCATCAGTAGGAACTGGAGTTGGTGGTGGTGTATTAATGTATGTTACAATCGCATCAATTTCAGCATCTGAAAACTGAGGGAAAGCCGTCATGATCACGCCGTACTCTTTTATTAGTCCAGCCGTGTAAGCATCTGTTTTTGAAAACCCAGCCGGATTTTTAACCCATGCATATAGTTTTTTTCTATCAGCCCAAGGACCTCTTTCTTCAAAGGCAGCAAGAGCCGGGCCAGTAAGTTTTTTATTTAATGCATGGCAGCTTGCACAGTTGGCCTGAAACAGGGCTTTGCCATCCTGCGCCAGCAAACCATTGCCAACACCGGAGAATACAATTATCAAACAAAGAAAAAAAGACCGTCGGAGAAAAACTTTAGGTTGATTCATAACGCTTTAAAACGCATTGTGATTGGGAATAATATCCGTTTGATACAGGTTGCAAATTTAGGGGAGGATACTGACATAATATCCACATAATAAAAAATATTTTTACGCTTGTGTGACATTGATTTTATTCAATCTTGCAGATTTGTCTTTGCGAAGCGAAAGGGCAACTTATAATAATACAAACTTATGCACCGAAGCAATCTAAAGAGTGTAAAATTTTTTGATTTTACCGATTGCTTCGCCACTTATGCCGCTTGATAATAAAAAGCTCGTGCCAGTAGCTCGCAAAGACGATAAACTGTTTTACCGTTTGATAAATAAATCCGATTCCTTACAAAAGTTCTATTGTTCAACAACCAAAAGTTCTCACATTTGCACGCATGTTTACAAAACTCAAAAACAAATGGAAGGTGAACTGGTGGCAATTTGCACTCATCTTTACCACTTTTGCCTTAGGCGGCAGCTTGTGTGCAAGAGCCGGCAACTGGTTGTTGAGTTTTGCAGTATCAGAAAAAAATGTTTTGTACTGGATTTTATATATCCCACTCATTACTCTTTTATGGCCTCTTTGTGTGTTGCTCATTAGTATTCCGCTGGGGCAGTTTACTTTTTTCAGTAATTACTTAAAACGGATATGGGGCAAAATAAGCGGTAAATCATCACCCAAGCGAATTGCCATTTTTGCTTCGGGCAAAGGAAGTAACGCAGAAGTTTTAATCTCTCACTTTAAAAATAATACCAAAGCACAAGTTGTTCTTATTGTTAGCAACAATGCATCAGCAGGTGTTTTGAATATTGCAGCAAAGCATGGCATCTCCACTTTGCTTTTAGAAAAAGAACAATTTTTTAGAGGCGATGGATATATAAATGAACTGAAAGAAGCTAAAATTGATTTAATTGTTCTGGCCGGCTTTTTATGGAAAGTTCCTGCTGCTTTACTTAAAACTTATCCGCAACACATTATTAATATACACCCAGCTTTGTTACCTAAACATGGCGGCAAAGGAATGTATGGGCATTTTGTGCATGAAGCTGTGTTGACAAATAAAGAAACTGAAAGTGGCATTACCATTCATTATGTTGATGAAGTGTATGATCATGGTGCAATCATTTTCCAGACTAAGTGTGAAGTAAAAGAAACGGATACCGCCGAAACTTTAGCTAACCGCATTCATCAACTGGAGCATGAGCATTATGCAAGAGTGGTGGAAGGGTTGATAGAATCGTAAAACCTTCTTAAAATGTATTTTACACATTTTTTGTATCTACATCAGCTTTATTATTGCATTCTGTTTTGAAAAAACTCTTCCTATATATAATAATATCGATGGCTGTATTACAAACTACCGCTCAAATTCAACTGAGTGGAACAGTGTACGACAGCACCAAACGCAACCTTGTAATGGGTGTGCAGGTATTATGTACCTGTGGCACTATGAGTTTTACCGACAGTGCCGGCAACTATACTATTTATGTAGGTGAAAAAGATTCTATCTTCTTTTTCTTTAGAAACAAACCCACACAACTGTTTGCAGTTTCAAGTATTAAAAGCTTAAACTCGTTTGATATTTCCATTAACCTGCATGTACCCGGCCGCTACAAACAATTAAAAGAAATTATTGTATACGGCAAAAACAGGAGACAGGATTCTATTGAAAACAGATTGCAATACGAAAAGATTTTTAATTATGATAAAGGGGGTCTGCGAGTTTCAAGCAACACACCTGAATCTGGTTTTGGTGCTACACTCGACTTAGGTGCTATTATAGATGTGTTTCGATTTAGAAGAAACAAAACTATGGCTCGTTTTCAACAAAGGCTAATTATGGAAGAACAGGAACGGTATATTAATTATCGTTTTAATGCAGCTATTGTAAAGCGCTTAACCACTTTAACCGATGGCGCTTTGCTTGATGAATTTGTTTTGGAATACCGGCCAGAGTATGATCTGCTCACTCAAATTATTGACATAGAACTTTACCTGTACATACAAGCTGCTGCAAAAGATTTTAAACTTCGCAAGGGAATGTAGTTGCTCTTTTCTATTTTAGCATTTCATACTTTTTTTATGGATCAAACAATGCTTGGGATTGGAACCCGTTTACAACACACTCAATATGGCCTCGGTGTAATTGTTGGTGTTAAGTATGCCACCTATCTCATTTCATTTATCAATAGCGGTGTAAAGGAAATTGATAAAACAGATACACAGTTAGATGAAATTATTCATGAAAATGTAACTGCAGAAATAGAAACCCACAGCGAAGTGGAAAAAAGTTTGTTGAAAATTTTACGATTGTGGGGCGATGTTACAGAAAAAGTTCCGTTGGGAGAAAAATGGGAAGGTGGAACGATGTTGCTACAACCTAAAGACAAAACCCTCAAGCCCAAAGAAATTCCTATGGAAGATTTTTTTCATAAGATTGTTATGCTTCGTGATCGTCTTAGGGTATTAGAACAAAACATTAACAGCAACAAAAAACTGAGCGATGAAGAAAAGGTAAACATTCAGCAATACATTACACGCTGCTATGGTTCACTTACCACCTTTAATGTGCTGTTTAAAAATAAAGAGCAGTGGTTTGTGGGCGAGAAAGGCGGAAAAGAAGACTGATTTCACTCCTTCAGCATCTCTTCCCTTCCGCTTCTTTTATACGCATAGTCTTCATAAAAATATTCTTCCCATGTTTTTTCTGTTGGAGTACCGTCTTTTAAAATGCGGTACACCATCAAGATCATTGCAAATGGCAAAATGAGAAATAATAAAAAAATCAATTGCTTATTGAAACCAATAAATGGCGACAATTGATAAATAGCAGCAAGTGCTGTAACTAAAAAAACCGGCACTTTGATCTTCTTCATAAAATTGTATCTATGAAATAACAATGCCGGTTTTTAATTGTTCACATTTAATTACGCCGCTTTTTTGGGGCAGGTACTAAATCCTACCAGCGTATATAAAGGGCAGAAACTTACCAAGCTGGTTGCAACAAACACACCGCCAAGTACCAATAATACAATACCAATTGTTCCTGTTACTGTACCGCTGAAATATAAATACGCAAATACGGCTGCCAGCAATATCCTGATAATTCGATCTGAAGTTCCCATGTTCTTTTTCATAATACATTCTTTTTAGTTATTAAAGATTTGAATGATCCAAACAATACCGGCTACCAGTGCAACACATAAAATACAGACGATGATGAGTTTTCCGATTTTCGTTTGCATATTGTAACCGTTGATGGTGTAAAACTACAGTTCCATGTAATTGATTAAGGTGACTACGGTCACCACGCTACAAAACTTCAATTCCTCCGGCAGTTTGTTTTACTTTCCCCTCTTGCTCCAGCCGTTTTATTACTCTTGTAATTACTTCACGAACAGTTCCAAGTTCTGCAGCTATTTGTTTGTGTGTGATGACAAGTGTTTTACTCTCTTTCAGTTTTGATTTTTCAAGGAGATAGTGATACAGGCGATGATCCATTTTATCGAACAACAATGAATTGATAGTGTCCAGCATTTCAGCATACCGCATATTGTACTGGCTGTAAAATAAATCATTGAGTGATGGGTATTGCTTCAGCCACTTGCTGAGTTGTTCTGCTGGCAATAGCAGCAGTAGTGAATCTTCTTCTGTAACAGCGTTAATGCGGCTTGTACCATTCATGAGCGCTGCAGAAAAACTCATTACACAGCTTTCTTTTGGTTCAATATAATAGAGCAGTAGTTCTTTATCTTCAAAACCGGCAGATACCTTTACCAATCCCTTTAATACAATGGGAATGGCTTTGATATACTGTCCGTCACGAACAATTGTAGTGCCCATTGGTATTTCCATAATGCTGCTGTGCGCTGCAATTGCTTCCAGCAGTTCCCGGTTTAGCGGTGGTAAATATGGTTGTATTTCGGCAATGGTAAGCGGCATTATAGAAAAACAGATTCTTTACTGATAGTTATTGTTTGATCAGGTGCGGTATAAATATCGTTTGCAGATTTTTTGTTTAATCATACTGTTTAAACCCAATTTTATTTCTTGCAGGTAAGGGCTTTTGCTGTTTTTCAAGTAATTCTTTCAGCACCATAAAAATATTTTCAATATCCTTGCTGTTGCCTTTTACTTCTTTCTCAAGTTTTGCTAATTGCAGTAAAATTTCTTTGTGGGTTAATGTATATTCTCTGAGTTTTGTAAACACTCTTATAATGCGGATGTTTACTTCAATTGCTGTTTTACTGTTTAAAATGCTTGACAGCATCGCCACGCCCTGTTCTGTAAATACAAATGGTCTGTATCGGGCACCGCCCCAACTTGAGGTCACAATTTGTGACCTCAAGTTTGACCACTCTTTTTCACTAAGTGAAAACATAAAATCTTTGGGGAACCGCTCTATATTTCTTTTCACACTTTGATTAAAAACTTTTGTTTCCACTCCATACATTTCTGCTAAATCCCTGTCAAACATTACTTTCTCACCTCGTATCATATAAATACGATTCAGTATTTTTTGCTCTGCTACCAATATCTTTAATTCCTTTTTTGCCATTGACTAGTACTTTGATTTAAAAATAATCAGTAAAATTTCATTTTCAAAGTTCTTTCTCCATATACACCACACCTTCCAAGGGGTTTTTATAATAAGCAGTTGTTTCAACAAAGCCGTATTGTTTGTACAAAGCAATCGCAGGTTGTAATTTTTGCAGCGTATCTAACTTCATTTTTGTATAGCCCATTTGTTTTGCATGGTTCAGCAATTGCTCTACCAATTCCTTCCCAATTTTATGTTTACGAAATGCAGGACGAACATATAAACGTTTCATTTCACAAACACCATCTTCCTTCAGCGGCATCAATGCAATACAACCCGCCACTTCATCATTCCATTTGGCAATGTATAACACACCATTAGGCGGCCCATATCTTTTCAACGGGTCTTTCAACTCTTCTTCAAAACTCTGGAAACATAAATCTTCATTCAGTTCTGTTTCATATGCACGAAACAGGTTGCGGATTTCATCCATCAAAATTCCTTCTTCTTTTATTGAAATCAACTGCAACATTTTATATAACTTACTGCGCAAACTTACAATCTTTATCTGCCATGTTTATCAGAATCATCTTTCTGCTGCTGTTGCCTTCTTTTGTTTTTGCACAGAAATACAAAAAAATTCATACCGCCGCTTTACTTGTGGATACACACAATGACATCCCCTCTTCTGCCATTGAAAAAAACGTGGCGTTTGATGCAAACCTCAAAGGCAAAACACATTCTGATCTTAACCGAATGTTTCAAGGTGGCGTGGATGCACAAATGTTTTCCATCTTTTGTGATGGTGAACAAAAAGATCCTTACAACTATGCCAACAGGGAAATTGACAGTGTGTATGAATGGGTACGCCGCAATCCAAATCGTATGATGATGGTGTATAATCCAGCTGATTTGCAAACTGCTATCAATCAAAAAAAATTAGCAACCTTACTCGGCATGGAAGGCGGTCACATGATCGAAAATGATATAAATAAATTAGAACTTTTATATAAACGTGGAGTGCGGTATATGACCATTACGTGGAATAACTCAACTCCATGGGCTACTTCGGCAGCAGACGAAACCACAACCGGTGGTGCTTTAAATACAGAAGGTAAAAAAGGTCTGACTGCATTTGGTATTTCTGTTATTAAACGAATGAATGAATTAGGAATGATGATTGATGTTAGTCATCTCGGTGAACAAAGTTTTTGGGATGTAATTAAAATTACTACCAAACCCATCATCGCATCACATAGTTGTGTTTGGAATTTATGTCCGCACCGCCGGAATTTAAAAGATGATCAGATCAAGGCAATTGCTAAAAGCGGCGGTGTAATTTTCTTAAACTTTTATGCAGGGTTTATTGATAGTACGTATGAACGAAAAAGAAATGAATTCATGAAACTGCATCAACCGGAAATTGATGTGCTTATTCAACAGGGCAAACAAAAAGATTATGCATTAATGATGGTGAGTGAAAAGTATAAAGAAGAAATGAATGCAATTCGTCCATCGCTTTCAATATTAATGAATCATTTAGATTATATCGTACAATTAGTTGGAGTTGATCATGTGGGCATGGGCAGCGACTTTGATGGCATTGAAGCACCGCCGCTTGAGTTAAACGGCGTGGAAGATTATCCACTCATCACCAAAGAATTATTGAAAAGAGGGTATAGTAAAAAAGAAATTTATAAAGTATTGGGCGGTAATTTCAGAAGAGTGTTTGAGGCGAATAGCAAGTAAGTTTAATAACCAGCAAATAAAAATGCCTTTAATTCCTTTCTATAATTTTTTATAAATATGTTTTCGCTAACTAATTACCGCCTCCTGATTATAATTGCAGTTACTATTCTGTTGAAGAGCAATACTTTACCAATAAGCACATCTGTATCAATTCAGGAAGACGATTTGTTTGCAAGTGTTGCAGTATTACCACTTACGCTTAAAGGAAATTTAAAAGCTTTATTTAACGATCGCTCAGAAGAACCAGGTAACTATTCTTGTACCCTATCTTACAATGAAACAAGTATTCCTGTACAAGTAAAAACAAGAGGGCATTTTCGCCGGCTCTCCGGCAATTGTACATATCCGCCATTATTAATTCAGTTTGATAAAAAAGGTGTGCATCTGAATACCATTTTTAAAGAGCAAAAGAAATTAAAATTAGTAATGCCGTGCAGAGGCGATGAATATGTAATAAGAGAATGGCTTGTTTATAAAATTTATAATTTACTTACACCTTATAGTTTTAAAGCCCGGCTGGTAAATATAAAACTGGAGGAAGATGGCAATAAAAAAACGAATCCTGCTTTTTACGGGATTTTATTAGAAGAAGAATCTCAAATGGCCAGGAGAACAGAAATGATTTCGCTAGAAAAAAAAATACAGCCGCAACAAACACAAGCAGAATCTTTTTTAACAATGGCAGTATTTGAATACCTTATTGCAAATACAGATTGGTCTACCCAATATTTACAGAATATTAAACTGCTTGCAAAAGATAGCTCGGCTGTACCCATTGCTGTACCTTATGATTTTGATCATGCAGGAATAGTAAATGCTCCTTATGCATTACCTACAGAAGAGTTACAGTTGCAATCGTTGAGAGAACGCCGTTACCGTGGTTATTGCATAAAAGACATAAAGCAGTTTGAACCTGTTATAGCAAAGTTCAACCAATTAAAAACAGAGATCTATTCTTTATACACCGGTTGTACATTATTAGATGCGAAATACATTAAAAATACCACTCAGTTTTTAGATGAGTTTTATACGGTTATAAACAACCCCAAGCTTTGGCAAAAAGAATTTGCATACCCATGTAACAAAAACGGAACGGGTAATGTAATTATAAAAGGATTAAAAACAGAGTAGGCGATAGCATCACATTTCTAATTTTTACCCTCCACTCCTGTGGTGTAATACCATACTCCTGTATAAACACTCTTGCAAAATAACCTGGGATCGTTATAACCGCAATCCAATTCAACGGCAGCAATACATAGAGAAGGATTGGCTAATAATTCTTTTGCTTTATTTAAACGGATGATACGAATGAACTTATTGGGGGGCAGCCGGTAAGCGCTTCTAATTTGCGGAGCAGTAAGCATAGATGACAAAAACTACTAGGTACAGCTGAACTCACAATTACCGTTATTAGGCACTGCATTTTCAATGATTGATGTCATTAGTGATGAAGTGTTAGGTATTCCACGCATTTTGTATGCAGGTGCACGTGATGGACAGATACCTTCGTTTTTATTTAAAGTATACCCCTTTTTTGGAACGTCGCAATACGCAACACTAACTTATACATTGAGTTGTTTTATATTGTCAGTTACGGGTTGCATTCAACAATTACTGATATTAAACAGTGCTTCTATATTATTGATTTAACCGGGTGTAGTACTTTCAGTAATAAAATTCCGTTTGCAAAAAAATATTTACAGGTTATATTATACATGTTGTAGCGGACATCACTATTATCTGGGTGTTATCAAATCTCAGCAAACAGGAATTACTTGGCATTGGTATTACCTTGGTAGTGCTTTCGTTAATTTATATGTTGATGCAAATAGCAAAAAAAGAAAAAAGCAGACGCCTGAACAACAGTTTTGGAACAGAGTTGTTAGATTTACCAGCAATTACATAACAGAAACAATCTTTTAAAATACATCAACCCGTACAATGGAGCAAAAGGTTAAAATTCTGGTGGTGGAAGATGAAATGATTATTGGTGCAAAAATTTCCATGCAATTAACTGGCCTTGGTTATGAAGTAACAGGCATCATTCCACGGGGAGAGGAAGCAATGGTTCATGTGCAGGAAAATAAACCGGATATTGTATTGCTCGATATTAATCTTAAAGGAAAAATAGATGGTATTGAAACGGCAGCGCAACTGCAGCAGCAAAGCAACACCGCCATCATTTATCTCACGGCCAACTCAGACGAAGCAACTTTTAACCGGGCAAAACAAACAAGGCCTGCTGCTTTTATTTCAAAACCATTTAAGAAGCTTGATTTGCAACGTGCCATTGAACTCACCATCAGCCGCATGGGCGGTAATGAAACAAACGTACATGCCACTTCAACTGGCGGCGAAGAACAACCTTCTATTTTAAGCGACCGCATTTTTATTCGTCACAAAGAAAAAATGGTAAAAATTATGCTGGCTGATATTTTATACATGGAAGCCGACCGCAACTACAGTCGTATTTTCACCAAAGAAAAAGAGCACCTGTTGTGTGTTACACTTAAAACTATTGAAGAAAAATTATCAATGCAGCAGTTCCTTCGCATACACCGTTCTTTTATCATCAACCTGGCACATTTAGACGAAGTGGCCGAACACCATGTGATGATTGCACAAAAACCTATTGCTCTCGGCACAGGCATGAGGGAACAATTGATGCAGCGTATGCGTACTTTGTAGAAGTGTTCGGTGAATGGTCAATAATGAATAGTGAAACGGTTTACTTATCTCAATGAAGGAAGAAGCTTTGTTTGAAACGGGAAGCCAGAAAGTGAAAAATTTTTTAATCTTCGTTTTACAATTGCGTTTAGAAAGCAAATGATGCTACGAAAATCTGAACTTGAACGGTGCGTCGCCAATGCAGTTGCCATAAAAAACAAATGATGGTCAATAAAAAAATCTTCTCTTGCTTTTTTCTGCTGTTGCTTTTTCAACAAACCGTCTGCGCTCAAAGAGCTGATCAGAAGATTGCAGATTCTTTGCTGGCCCTGTTGCCAAATGCAAGGGAAGACACCGCCAAAGTGAACCTGCTTGCTGAAATAATGCTTGTACATGTTTATTACAAACCAGAGAAAGGGCTAACTTATTATAGACCGGCACTGGAACTTGTACAAAAGCTCAATTGGAAATCCGGTGTTGCCAAAATAAAACACAGGGCGGGGAGGCTGAACTGGAGGCTCGGCAATTTTGAAGAAGCACTCAAAAACCATTTGGAAGCGCTGGAACTTTATAAACAAACCGGCAATAAACATGAGGAAGGCAGGGTGCTTATTGAGATTGGACAGGATTATTTTGACAACGGAAAACTGGCAGAAGCAAAAACCGCTTTGTTAAAAGCCCTGCAATTCAACGGCACATACGGCTATATTGATAATATGGCAAAAGCGTACGACATTATCAATTACCTCTATAATGTTCAAGGTAATGCCGCTGCTGCCACAAAAGCGGCCTATGATTATTTGAAACTGAGCGAAAAACTGGGCGATAAAAGTATTATTGGTAATGCAGCATATCTGCTTGCCTCCAACTATCAGACGCTGGGTAACAATACAGAAGCCCTGAAGTATTTTAAACAGAATCTGCAGATTGCAATTGAAAGAGGCGATAAAATTGACCAGATTGATGGCAAGAGGGCAATAGGCAGGATTTATCTTTCCTATACTAATTTTAAACAAGCGGAGTTTTATTATTCTTCTGCACTGGCGCAGGCAAAGGAAATAGGTGATGTACAAATCCTTGCCAATATGTACGTTTGTATGGGGCATTACTACAGGGCAGTTGGAAATTTTCCTGAAGCACTTAAAAATTATTTATCGTCTGAATCGGCTTACAAATCCATTTCACATAAACTGGACCTTGCCCGTTTGTATGCGGATATCGGCAATGTATATACCAGCCTCAAAAATTACAAAGCCGCAAAAAAATATTTTAAGGCATCAGAAGCCCTGCACGCAGGATTGGACAGCAAATTATCAATGGGTGATTATTACAGGGGAAAAGAAAGGCTCGACAGTGCCACCGGCAACTGGCAAAGCGCCTATCAGCATTACAAAGAGTACATCTCTATAAGAGACAGTACTTTTAATAAAGAAACGCTGCAGAAATTAGTGGGCGCACAACTACAATATGAAAACGAAAAAAAAGAAGCCATTGCAAAAGCTGAACAGGAGAAAAAAGATTTGCTGACCGAAGAAGAAATAAAACGTCAGTTGAATCTCCGCAATGCTTCTTTTGCCGTGCTTAGTGCCGTGCTGGTGTTTTCGATTATCGCATTGTACCAGCGCAATAAACTTGCAGGAGAAAAAAAACGAAGTGACCGGTTGCTGGCAGATAAAGAACTGCTACTTAGAGAAATTCATCACCGTGTAAAAAACAACCTGGAAGTAGTAAGCAGCCTGCTGGCTTTGCAAAGTGCACAGATAAACGATACGCAAACCAAAGATGCCATGCAGGAAAGCCAGAACAGGGTGCAGTCCATCGGCATCGTACACCAGAAATTATATCAAGGTGCTAACCTCGGCGCTATTGAAATGAAAGATTATTTTATCAACCTCAGCGAAAGTATTTTGGATTCTTTTGGTGCCGATAAACGGGTAACCATTGAATGTGCCATGGAAAAATTAGATGTAGATATTGATACGGCTGTGCCCTTGGGTCTTATTGTAAATGAGCTGTTGACCAATACTTTGAAATACGCATTTCCCGAAGGACAACAGGGTAAAGTGCAGATAAAGCTGCACAAACAAAAAAATGGAGTGCTGCAACTTGAAGTAAGCGATAATGGAGTTGGCAAAAGCGGTATTACAAAAGGTACCGGCTTCGGAGGTCAGTTAGTATCGCTGCTTACATTACAATTGAGTGGCACTATGAAGGAAGAAGTAACAAACGGAACAAAAATTTATTTCGAGTTTAAGACAGGGAAAGCGGCTTAATGATACAAACTGTTATCGCTGTACCTAAAAAAACTTCAAAAAGAAAAAAAATTAAAACGAAACTGTAATACCCTCTTTCTTAAGTCCTGAAAACGGCACTCAAAAGGATTCTATCTTCTTAAAATTATTCCCCGGTAAATAAAACCACCATTTCGGAAAGTTCTGCCGCCATTTCGTCCTTACACGAAACTTTTAGCCCTAACAGATTTGTACGTTTAAGTTGTAATTGACAGCAGCGATGCTATCCGTTTTTTTAATCAATCAACAAAAATTTTCTCACTATTAAATCAAAACAACAATGAACAAGAATTTTCTTTCCAAAATGAAACTATTTGCGTTGATGTTGCTGTTACTTCCTTTTGCAGCCATCAGCCAAACCAAAAATGTAATATCCACACACAGGGTATTTCCAAAAGTTGATAAAGTGATGGAGTTTGAAAAAGCACTGGCAGCACATGCCCAAAAATATCACACTGGTGATGTACACTGGCGTGTTTTTGTAGTACAGTCAGGCCCGGATATTGGTGGCTATCATATTACCGAAGGCCCAAAAACCTGGGAAAGTGAAGATGCAAGAGGCGATATTAACCCTGAGCATCAGGCAGACTGGAATAAAAACGTAGCAGTGCATTTAACTGATAAGCAGAGCGGCGGATACTCCGTTTACCAGGAATCATTAAGCACCATTGCAGTAGGTGAGTTTACAGATAAAATCAATATTAGTCATGTGTATCCAAAAATTGGACAGAACGATAATGTGGTGAACATGATTAAGAAAATTAAAAAAGCATGGGAAGCATCTGGCCAAACGGTAGCTGTTTATGTTACAAGTTCTTCCGGGCCTGCACAATATACATTGGTTACAAGATACAAGCAGGGATTAAAAGAAAGAACAACAGGTTTCCGTAAACCATTTAAGGAGGTGTATGAATCAGTACATGGCGAAGGTTCTTATGCACAGTATTTGAAAGATGCTGCTGAGTACATCCAGGAAAACTGGAGCGAATTACTTTTTTTGCGCAAAGACTTAAGTTCAAAATAACCCATTCTCCATGTTCGATTGATAAACAACCTCATCATAATTAAAAAAGTGGTGAGGTTTGTTTTGACTTTCAATCACAAGAAAATGGCAATGATTACACCCACCATAAACAAAATCAAAACAATTTATAAACCTAAAATCAAATTTGTATGAAACAGACAATGAAATTTTTAGCATTCAGTATGGTTGTTTTCTTCTTCAGCTTAACTGCCATGTCACAAAATCCTTATGGCGAAGTAAGTTTTATAAAAGTAAAGCCCGGTATGAACGAGAGTTACTTAATTGACATGAAGACAACAAAGAAACTAAACAATGGGCTTAAAGCAAATAAGACGATTAGCTCCTGGCAACTGTACCGCAGAGTTTATCCCCGTGGCAGCGAAATGGAGTTTGATTATGCAACATTCCAGGTATACCCAAGCGCTAAAGAAATGGAATCACGTAAAGACTGGATTCCATGGAATGCTCCAATGAAAGAACTCAGCGCAAAAGAAATTATTGATTATTTTACTTCATTAGGTAATGTTCGTACTACTGTACAAACTGAACTTTACGACTTTAAAATGGGGGTAGGCTCTGCCGGTAAACCCGGCGACTTTGTACAACTAAATCTCATAAATGCCAACCCCGGAAGTAATGACGCAGTTGAAAAAATGTGGGAGTCTTTAAAACCCGTTTATGAAGAGTGCATCAAAGCAGGAAAATTAAAAGGATACAATGTTTGGAAGCGTACCTATGTTACGAACCAGGGTTACGCAAATGATTATACCGTTAGCTTTAGTTTTTCATCATTAGAGCAGGCACTGTCATGGGCCAGTGGTAAAACGGGCATTGCAGAAGAATTTAAAAAAATATATCCAAAGGAAGACTTCGCTGCTTTCGGTCCCAAGCTTAATAGCCTCAGAGTATTAGTAGCACAAGAGCTTTGGGAGTTGGTAGATGTAACTGATTAAAATAACCCATTCTCCATGTTAATTGATAAACAGCCTCATCATAATTTAAAAATTGGTGGGGTTTGTTTTATCTTTCTGTCAGAGTCAGAATACATACAACGTCAAAGTTTGGAGATTTTGAAAAGCGAAGTTTTCTGAAATAACAAATCATGGCAACAGAACTGCAACAAATAAAAATAAACAACAATGACAAACAGTTTGCAACCGCAAGTGCATAAAACGTATTACGGTCTCGATACTTTAAGAGCCTTAGCCGTTATCATGGTTATTTTTTTTCATTACCCAAGGTGGTTTCCGCATCCTGAATGGTTTCCTGATGTATTAAAATTTGGATGGACGGGTGTTGATTTATTTTTTGTGCTGAGTGGCTTTTTAATTTCATCGCAACTGTTTGCACAAATAAAAAAAGAAGGTTCGTTTTCAATGAGGGAGTTTTACATCAAACGTTTCTTCCGCATTCTTCCTGTTTATTATTTTGTGCTGACACTGTATTTTATTTTTCCTGTTTTAAGCGCTCCGCAATTAATGCCGCCGCTCTGGAAATTTTTAACCTTTACTCAAAATTTTGCAGCCAACTTTGAAACACATCGTGGATTTGGAGTAGTGTGGTCGCTTTGTGTGGAAGAACATTTTTACTTGTTGCTCCCCGTAACACTTTTATTACTGCTCAAGAATGGTTGGTATAAAAAAGCGGGCATCTTGCTTCTGCTGCTATTTGCAGCCGGGCTACTTGCAAGGTTGTATAGTTATTATTACATCTATCTTCCTCAAACAAATGGAACAGATAACAGGTCATTGTGGGTATCCACCATTTATTATCCTACTTACTGCAGACTAGATGGATTGCTTGCAGGTGTTGGTATTGCTGCTTTGTATAATTACTTACCTGCTGCTTTTGCACGGTTAACAAAGTATGCAAATGGAATAATTGCAGCAGGGGTTCTCTTATTAGCCATTGCCTATTTTGTTTGTGAAAGTCCGTTTAGTTTTAGTCGTTCTATTATTGGTTTTCCATTAGTATCTGTTGGTTTTGGCTGTTTGGTGCTGGGTGCTATAATGCCTGGCAGTTTTTTGTACAAGTGGAAATCGGCTGCAATGTCAATGATTGCAAGACTTTCCTATTCGCTTTACCTCATTCACATGGGCGTAATATTAATGGTGCAAAAAAATCTTTCTGAATGGGGTATTGCTAAAGACAGCAACCTGATGTTTTTACTTTCAATGCTTTTTTGTGTGGCGCTTTCTTTATTACTGCATTACGGTATTGAAAAACCATTTATGAAAATGAGAGAGCGGTTTTTAAAACCCGTTGCTTCTCAAAAAAGAGAAATGAACCTGTCATCAACAACATAATTATTTTTATAATAGTACAAAACGGGGAAGCCGAAAACCGCTTAGAGTAGGCAACAAAAACTTTTAATTATGAACAAGAAAAATTATCTGCTTGCATCTGTATGTATGTTGTTTGCAGTACTCATGATTGGTTGCAACACAACTGAAACCAAACCTGCAGATGCAGCAGCACCTGCCGCACCGGATATGGGCAAAGTAAAAACAGAAATCCAGACATTGGAAACAGCATGGGCTGCTGCTGAAAATGCAGGCGATTCAAAAGCACTGGCTGCCTTTTATACCGATGATGCAGTTACAATGCCCAGGGACAAACCGATGATTGTGGGCAAAGAAGCCATTGCAAAAGATATTGAAGCAGGAGCAGCAACAAGAGATAAAAGCATGACGATTGCTTATAATGTATTAGATGTGTTTGGTGATGAAAACACCGTTACAGAAGTGGGCACAGCCATCCGCAAAGATTCTACAGGCAAAGTAGCCTACACCGGTAAGTACATGGCCATTTGGGTAAAACGGGATGGCAAGTATTTATGCATCAGGGATATGAGCAATAATGATGCAAAAGAAAAATGAGATAGTTGAAGGATGCAGTAGCTTTTTAGCCGGGCAAAGAAAAATACTTATTATTCATTCTTTGTCCGGCTTCTTGTTTAAATTGAAAGAATTATTTACTGATTTATAGAATATTTTAAAACTAAATATCATTTTGAATAATTTAGGCAAATACAGCTAAATGGAAATATGTTCGCATAATTGTATTTACAAAAAGAATATCATCTCAACTAACTGTTCATATGAAACAAATTGCTTCTGTTCTGCTTTCATTTTTGTTGTTGTTTAATGCTGTGTCACAAACAACAACCAATATCTATCCTTCTCTTTTGCAACTGTGCAAAGAGCTTCGGTTGCTGGAACGTACAAGTTTGCCCAACGGTGTTCCCGATTACCGGAAGGAAACGATTGTAAAAATTCAGCAAACATTAGTACAATACAAAACACGCCATGCTAAGATGGATACCAACGGCTGGTCAACAGAACAACGGGTGGACTATGTATTGCTCCTTGCCGAAATGAATGCACTGGATTATAACTGCCGCATTTTACAACCCTGGGTGCGTGACCCGGCCTTTTATGCTATTGTGTGGAATGAACAAAGTGATACACCCGACCATGAAGGTCCCACCAGTTTTGCTGCTGTTGAATTATGGAATTATATTTTTCCACTTTCGGAAGCAGATGCGGCTAAACTTACTACACAGTTAAAAATCATTCCGCCTTTGTATGAGCAGGCAAAAATCAATCTCACCGGTAATGCAAAAGATTTGTGGAGTGCAGGCATCGGCAATATCAAAGACCAGGTAGCTATGCTTGATGATTTGGCCAATAAAACAACTAATAACAGTGCTGATTTAAAAAATGCCATTGCTGCTGCAAAAAATGCAAGTCTGCAGCTCATTGCATGGTTACAAAAACAACTGCCATTTAAAAATGGAGCTTCAGGCATCGGAAAAGAAAATTACAACTGGCATTTAAAACACGTATTACTTGTTCCGCTCACATGGGATGATGAAGTGATGTTGCTCAAGCGTGAATTAACAAGAGCCTATGCATCGCTGCAATTAGAAAGAGAACGAAACAAAAATTTACCGGAGCTTTCTCCCATTGCAACTGTTGAGCAATACAAAACCCAAACAGATGCAGCCGTAACCAATATGATGCGTTTTTTAAAAGAGAAAAAGATACTCCCTGTAAAAGAATATATGGAGCCGGAGTTTCGCAAACATTTGGGTGAATTTGTGCCGGAGCAAAACAAAAATTTCTTTTCCAATATCAGTCACCGTGCACCGGCGGTATTGTATTCACATTCCACGCATTGGTTTGAAGTGGCAGGACTCACTAAAGAACCGCATGCAAGTTTGCTGCGCAAAGATGCATTGCCTTATAATATGTGGATGATGCGTGATGAAGGGCTTGCAACAAGCATGGAAGAAACATTGATGCACGCAGGTATGTGGGATGAAAACCCACGTGCAAGAGAACTCGTGTGGATTATGCTGGCACAACGTTGTGCAAGAGGCTTGGCTTCTTTATATGCACAAGCCAATATGATTAATTATGAAGAAGCAAGAAAATTTCAGGTGGAGTTTACACCCAAAGGATGGACGGGAGATGAAAGCCTGGTGGGCTTTGAGCAGCATTTGTATTTACGTCAACCTGCTTATGGCACCTGCTATGTAACAGGAAAGTATCTGATTGAAAAATTAATGATGGAGATGGGCCGCTTACAGCAAAATAATTTTACGCTGTACAATTTCTTTGAGAAATTTTATGCAGCAGGAATTATTCCAGTTTCATTGGTGGGCTGGCAGTTAACGGGGAATGATGAAGAGATAAAAAAGTTGTTGAAGAAATAAAAAATAAATTATGATGCGTTCGTTTAAAAAAATCCGGCTTTTTGTTCTTTGTTTTATCTTTTTTTCCTGTTCTGATACTTCAGCTAATAAAGAGCAAACAATTGAGCTCAATTACTACACACAAGGAATAACAAACAGAACTGCTGCAGAATGGGAGCCTGCTGTTGGCACTATGGTAGTGTGGCCATTGAGCATTCCATACAAGTTAGTAGTTGAACTGGCAAAAGACAATCATCTTTATACATTAGTGCCAAATGATTCAGTAAAAAAAGAAGCGGCTCAATGGTACTCGAAATGGGGAATTGATTCCAACAGCAATACATTTATTACAGCGCCGCAGGGTATTGATGCCTGGTGGACGAGAGACTGGGGCCCGAGTGCTGTATTTACATCAGTCGGAACAATGAAACTCGGAGATGGAAAATATATTTATTCAACACCTGCAACAAAACTTAGATGTGATGATACACTTAATTTTTTATACACTGCTAAAGATAGTCCGCCCACTAAAACTCAAATAGATGACAATGCAAGCATTGCGTTTGCAAAAGGAATGGGGCTTCAGGTATTAGACCTTCCGTTTATTAATACGGGCGGCAACGTTTTAACCGATGGGTTGGGTACTGCATTTTCTACCTGCATCTTGCTCAACGAAAATAAATTTTACAACGTGCCCCGTGAGCAATTTTTAAAACTGAACAAAGAATTACTCGGCATCAGCAACTATCACATTATTTCAAATTTTGAAAAGCAGGGCATCCAGCATATTGATTGTTTTATGAAGTTACTGGATGAAGAAAGGATACTTGTTGCTGAACCACCTGCAAATCATGAACTTTTCCCCATCTATCAAAATATTATTGACAATGAGTTAAAGAAATTAAAAACTCCCTACGGTCGCAATTATGAAATCCTGCGCATAAAAACAGAACGTTACAAAGAAGAACGGTTAGCAGCTTATACCAATTCCATTATTATCAACAAAACAATTTATGTTCCGCTGTTTCAAATACAGCAAGACAGTGCTGCTTTAAAAACATGGCAGCAGGCAATGCCCGGCTATACAGTAAAAGGATTTGCATTTGCTTTGAAAGATGAACCGCTTGTAAGTAATGAATTAAAAGACCACTACAAAGAATATGGTTGGAACAACGGCGATGCTTTGCATTGTCGCACAAGAGCAATTTGGGATGCACAAATGTTATTTATGACGATAAAAAGAATTCCTGTTGAAGTGGATGCAAATAATAAAAATATCGTTTACACAACTATAATTGATTACAGTAAAAAAGGGTTGCTTAAAGAAAAATGCCTCCTTCACTGGAGAAAGGCGGGAGAAATAAATTGGAAAACCATCACAGTAAGCGAAACTGAAAATCCTCAGCACTTCTTTGCTGAAATTCCATTTCATGAAACGGGTTCAATAGTTGAGTATTATATAGCAGCCGAATCAGCATCGGGCAAAAAAGAAACACAACCAAGAACAGCACCGACAGGTTTTTATTATTTCAGAATAAAATAAGTAATGATGCTAAAAATAAAGTTCATTTTTATTGTATTCATTTTTTCATCATCAGTACATGCACAAATTATAACTAAAGAAGAGTATGCTGTGCACCAAAGTATTGAAACCTTGTTTACTGCTTTAACCAATGCCGATACAGCTGCTTTAAAAACCTTTGTTACACCTAGTGTTCGGTTTTATGAATACGGACAAATTTGGACAATAGATACACTAATTCAAAAAGTAATGCAGAGTAAATCCATTCCAGATTTTAAACGAACCAACAGCTTTGAGTTTGTAAGCACCCGCATCAGTAAAAAAACTGCATGGGTTACTTACTACCTGCAATCAATCTTTACCCGAAATGGAAAAGTAGAAACAATAAAATGGATGGAAACGGTTATACTTTTAAAAGAAAAAGGCCAATGGAAAATAAATGTTTTGCATTCAACAAGGCTCATTAAAAATTAAAATCAATAAAAATGAAAATGAGAAAAATAACTGTAATCATTATTTGTTTTGTTGCATCAGTACAAATAATCGCTGCACAAAAACCCCGTGCAAGAGTCATTGGAATTCCTTTTGACGGAACACCCGGCGCCTTCAATTCCATTACTGATGTAAAAGGTGTGCAGGTAGGTTACAGCACCATTATCTCAGGACAAGGGAAAAACATAAGAGGCAAAGGTCCGGTGCGTACTGGTGTTACAGCCATTTTACCAAGAGGTATGAACAACAGTCCTGTTTATGCAAACTGGTACACCTTAAATGGCAATGGTGAAATGACGGGTACAACATGGGTAACCGAATCAGGTTTTCTGGAAGGGCCTTTAATGATTACCAATACCAACAGTGTGGGCACAGTAAGAGATGCCGTATTAAAATGGTATGTAAAGAAAGGTTGGTACAAAGAAGATTTTTGGTACACCTATCCTGTGGTTGCAGAAACTTATGATGGCTTCTTAAATGATATTTATGGCTTTCATGTAAAAGAGAGTAATGCGTATGAAGCATTAGACAGTGCAAAGAGCGGTTTTATTAAAGAAGGAAATGTAGGTGGTGGTACTGGTATGATGTGTTTGGGTTTTAAAGGCGGTAGTGGTACTTCATCAAGAGTAATAAACATAAAAGACTCCACTTATACATTGGGCGTTTTTGTACAGGCAAATTTTGGAAGAAAAAGAAATCTCACTATTGCCGGAGTGCCTGTTGGAAAAGAATTGATTGACACTTTAAATAATGAATTAAAAGCGCCACCATCTTACAGACAGGAAGGTGATGGTTCTATAATTGTAGTGGTAGCAACAGATGCACCATTACTTCCTCATCAGTTAAAAAGAGTTGTTCAAAGAGTGTCGCTTGGTATTGGGGCAGTGGGTGGACAGGGCACAAATGGTTCAGGTGATATATTCATTGCTTTCTCAACCGCTAATGCAAACGCTTTTCAAAGAGCAGATTTTACAAAAGTTAATGTATTGCCGAATGATGAAATCAATCCTTTGTTTGAAGCAACCATACAGGCAACTGAAGAAGCCATCATTAATGCCATGGTTGCTGCAGAAACAATGGAAGGTATTAATGGAAATAAGTCGTATGCGTTACCACATCAACTGGTGATTGATTTGTTGAAAAAATATAAAAGAATAAAATGAAAAATAAAAAAACAATCCTCGTAGTTATCGCATTGCTCAACCTTTTTTCTTTTGAGCTTTTGGCACAAAAAACAAAAAAGCCGTTTCAACTCGAACCACTACTGGAACAGTACTCAAAGGATTATTATTCATTGAATCCATTAGAAGCCACACAAGCAGGTATCAACGATTACAACAATCAAATTGAAATTACCATCAGCGAATCGTATATTAAAAAAGCAAAAGCACTCAATCAAAAATATCTCGGCCAATTAGCTGTCATTAATAAAGCAGGCTTAACCGCATCTGAGTTACTAAGTATTGATGTACTTACATACAAACTGAAATCCGAAAACGAACGACTAAATTATTTGTTGGGATTTTACAGACCTGTTGATCAATTCGTATTTAGTTTTTCAACAAAGTTTGCAACGTTAGGTTCAGGAGCAGGTTTTGTTCCTTTTAATACCGAGAAAGATTACCGGGATTTCATCAGCCGTATGAAAGGTTTTCAAACCTGGGTTGACCAGGCCATTGCAAATATGAAAAAGGGTGTTGCCCAAAATAATACAAATCCAAGGGCTTCGATGGAAAAAGTACCAGCACAATTAAAACCATTATTTGAAAGTGCCTTACAGGAAAATGTTTTCTATAAACCTTTATTAAAACTTCCAACCAACTTAGATAGTGCGGCAGCCATTCAATTAAAAAAAGATTATGCGGCAGCCATTGAAACGATTATTAAACCAGCCTTTAAAAAATTACATGACTATATAGTTACCGATTATATTCCTAAAGCGAGAAAAACATCAGGGCTTTTAAATAATTATAATGGTAAGAGAGAATATGAGTTATGGTTAAAGTATTATACTACCACTAACATTACCGCAGAACAAATTTTTAATTTAGGACTTAGTGAAGTTGCCCGTATTCGCAAAGAAATGGAAACGGTAAAAACACAAGTGGGCTTTAAAGGCGATTTAAAATCCTTTTTTGAATATGTAAAAACGGATCCTAAATTTTTCCCTTTTAAAACTGAAGAGGAAGTATTAGATAGATTCAGAAGCTTTCTTGATAAAATGTCGCCGCAACTAAGCAACCTTTTTAATTTAATACCAAAAGCAAAATTTGAAGTAAGAGCAACTGAAAAGTTTAGGGCTGCCGGTGCTAATGCTCAATACATGCAACCATCAAGAGATGGAATAAGACCAGGTATTTTTTATGAAGTAATTCGTAACCCGGCTCAATACAATTATTTTTCAATGGAATCATTGTTTATACATGAAGCTATTCCCGGGCATCACTATCAAATAGCAATTCAGCAGGAAGCCGAAATACCAGAATTTAGAAAAGTATATTGGACAAGTGCAATGGGGGAAGGATGGGCCTTGTATGCGGAAAGTTTGGGAAATGAATTAGGTATGTACACAGACCCCTATCAAAATTTAGGCAGGCTTAATAGTGAAATTGAAAGAGCGGTTCGACTTGTAGTTGATGCAGGCATTCATTTAAAAGGGTGGAGCCGTGAAAAAGCGATTGCTTATGTGTTGGAGAATCAACCCGTATCAGCTGTTGTAGCGGAGCAACGGATCGAACGGTATATGGTTACAGCCGGGCAGGCAGTAAGTTATAAAGTAGGTGAATTAAAAATTATTGAACTGCGTGAAAGAGCAAAGAAAAAATTGGGTAACAAGTTTGACATTAAAGAATTCCACGATGAAGTGTTGAAAGACGGCTGTTTACCGCTGATTATCTTGGAAACAAAAATCAATCGGTGGATAGAAAGTAAAGTAGCTAAAAAATAAAACCCATACCCAATCAAATTTTTAAAATGACCAAAGCTCGACTTTCATTAATAATCCTTTCATTGCTAATTAATTTTAGTGTAACGGCTCAGCATAAAGATTCAATAGCTGTTATGAAATCTGTTAACAATTTTGTTACAGCGTTTAATCATTTTAATTGGACCACTTTTCGGGAATCTTTTACTGATGATGCAACGATGTTTCATCCTTATTGGAATCAAGCGAGACGATTACAAGGCAGAAAAGAAATTGAAACTGCCTGGTTGACAATTTTTCCGGAATTTGTAGACACAACTAATAGTAGAAAATTACAAATAAGTCCGAAAGACATTAACCTCCAATTCTTCCGACAAACGGCAATAGTTACATTTCATTTAGGGGATGGAGTAAATAAATTATCCAGACGTACTTTCCTAATGGTAAAGAAAAAGCGGAGTTGGAAAATTGCCCATCTTCACGCCTCAAACCTGAGTAAAGACGCTGTTGTTTCAAATGAAACAACCAAACTAAACATAGATGTATTAAAAACCTCGCCTGCCAATTTCAAATTACTGTTAGAAAATGAATATGTAAGAGTGCTGGAGTATTCTTTAAATCCTGGTGAAAAAGACAACCCTCATACACACCCTGCAAAATCTTCTTATGTAGTATCTGGTGGTAAAATAAAAGTATATCTTGAAAATGGCGAGACAATTATAGTTGATGAAGTGGCAGGAACTGCCTCATGGATGGGTTATGTGGGTAAGCACTACGTTGAAAATATTGGTAGTACAACTATAAAAATTGTATTGAAGGAAGTTAAATCAGCCAAATAAATCAAGAATAAATCTGAAAATGAAATCGAAGATTCACGAATTTCTTAAAAAAATATAAAGGACAATTGATCTACGGTTACTACTTGCAACATTTAGCTAATGAAGAAAGTAAATTGAAAAAATAAATAAACGTAAAACCAAAGCAATATGAATAAAATATATCATCACCTGCATTCAAGAAGAGATTTTATTGGAATTTTTGCTGCTGCGGTTCCTCTATTATCATTCGGTAAAATAGAACCTGAAATTATTTTATACAATGGAGCTATTTTCACTGTTAACCCTAAAGAACCAACTGCACAGGCATTAGCAATAGCAGATGGAAGATTAATAGCTGTTGGCAGTAATGCCGAAATTCTAAGAATGGCAACTGCCAGAACAAAGAAAATTGATTTAGGTTATAAGACAGTACTCCCCGGTTTTATAGATGCACATTCACATCCTGCTTATTCAGGGCTGGCACATTTAAAAAAGGTGGACTGTGATTTGCGTTCCATCAACGATATTAAAGAAGCCATCAGACAAAAAGCAGCCATTACACCAAAAGGTAAATGGGTAGAAGGTTTTAAGTATGATGATACCAAAACCATTGAAGGCCGCAACATAAACATCGCCGATTTAGATGATGCTGCTCCTGACCATCCGGTAAGAATATCGCATCGTGGCGGCCATACAAACTTTTGTAATTCACTTGCTTTTAAAATTGCAAACGTTGATAACACAACACCTAATCCGCAGGGTGGAGAATTTGAAAAAACAAGTGATGGAAAACTAACAGGCTGTGTAAAAGAAACAGCAGCTGATGTTTTTGATAAACTCATCCCTGATATCTCCACCCGCTCTGAAAAACAGGAAGGAGTAAAACTCATTTCAAAGATGATGGCGAAAACCGGTATTACATCTGTTACCGATGCAGGCGGAAATCCGGAATTTTTACAAGCTTATGAAGATGCATATGAAGCAGGAGAATTAGATGTACGCATCTACTGTATGATTCGTCACAATCATATTGATAAAATGATCGCTGCCGGTGTAAGAACAGGTATGGGAAATGATTGGGTAAAAATCGGCGGTATGAAGATGGCTTGTGATGGTTCTATTTCCGAACGTACAGCAAGGTTGTCGCAACCGTATGCAGGCCGCCCCGATGATTATGGCATTATCATGATGGATGATGAACAAATGTATCCGGATGCAAAAAAAGCATACGATGCCGGCTGGCAAATAGGTATTCATGCAAACGGTGATGTAGGTATTGCTACTACACTCAAATTATATGAACGTCTCTACAAAGAAAATCCAAAGAAAGATCCACGGTTCAGAATTGAACATTGCACCATGATCAATGATAACCTTATTCAACGGATGAAATCATTAGGCGTAATACCTACTCCTTTCTCTACTTATGTTTATTATCATGGAGAAAAAATGAAAGCATACGGAGAAGAACGTTTGAAAAATATGTTTGCCCTAAGAAGTTTTTTGAATGCAGGTCTTCGTCCCACACAGACATCCGATTATCCACCCGGACCATTTGAACCAATGATGGCTTTACAATCAAGTGTTACAAGAACTGATATGAAAGGAACTGTTTGGGGAGCCAATCAAAAAGTAACAGTTGAAGAAGCCATTAAAATTGGTACCATCAACGGAGCCTATGCTTCTTATGAAGAAAAGAGTAAAGGCTCTTTGGAGGCCGGTAAGCTTGCAGATCTTGTAGTACTTGGCCGCAATCCATTTAAAGAAGATCCATCAACGTTAATTACGATTCCCATTGAACGGACGATGACGGGAGGTAAATGGGTGTATGAAAGCTGAAAATAAAAACAATCCATGCTAAAGAAAATTTCCATTACTGTTTTCTGGCTCGCCTTCTTCGGTTTCTTTTTATACAAACTGATTCCGAAGTATAGGTATCTCACGGATGACACGTTGAAACATTGGGGAAACAACACAACATTTGATAACAGCATTTTTGCGCTGCATATTTTCGCAGGCATTATTGTTTATTGCGCCGCTATCTTACAATTCACTCCTTCCATTCGTAACAACTACATTTCGTTTCATCGTGCTACAGGCAAGCTTTATATTCTTGCATCTCTGATTTGTATTGCTACGCTATATGTGATGATTCCCAGAACCGGGTGCACTGCATGCAGACCGTCACAACTAACCGTAACCAGTTTATGGTTGCTGTTTATCGGTCTTGCATATTATTTTATAAAGCAACGAAAAATAAAACTGCATCAACGAATGATGATCAGCAGTTTTATCTGTGCAGCTTATTTTGTTACGGTAAGAGTGATAGATGATTATGCCATGGGCATCTTCAACTCTGTATTCCCAAATGATTCAACAGCATTCTTGGCATCTGATCTATTTGTGTGGCTGGTTCCATTGCTGTTGTTCTGGATGTATTGGTTGATAAAAGATAAAAAACAATTTCAAAAATGAAAACACAACTTATCCTTTTAATTGCATTGCTGCATATCTTTTCTTTCCAGCTATCAGCACAAACCGTAAAACTAAAATCATCGGAAGGGTATATACCAACCAATGATTCTGTACGCATTTTTTACAGACTGCTGGGAGAAGGAAAAGATACCATCGTTGTTTTCCATGGTGGCGGATTTGGTTCAAGTTATCTTGTTCCTGACTTAACGCCACTTGCTGCTCATCATACACTTCTGTTTTTTGATCAACCCGGCACAGGCTTCTCTTCTGTTGTAAGAGATACTGCAAGATTGACCATCAACCGGTTTGTTGAAGATATAGAAATTGTAAGAAAACATTTTCGTATTCAAAAAATGAATGTACTTGCACATTCAAATGGCGGCATCTTATTTGGTTTTTACGCAACAGTTCACCCCGATCAAATAGAATCAATCATTCTTATAAACCCATCGCCTGCCTCCCAGAAATGGAAAGGAACAAACAGGCTTGACAGTCTTTCCCAATTAATCTTAAATCAAAACAGAAAAGTATACCGTTCTGCACCTGCTGATTCAATTAAAGCCTGCTGGGATTATTATGCAGTATGGGCCCGTGGAAAATTTCTAACACCAGTTCATACAAGAAGAATGTGGGGTGATGTGTGTAATTGCAATCAGCAAAATTTATTGAGCCCGATGTTATTTTATTCGCTTCAGTCAATGGGCAAATGGGACATTACTGCTCAACTTTCAAAAGTAAAAGCAAGGGCATTTATCATTGGTGGTGATAAAGATGAAACCCCGGTTACAGTATGGGAAGAGTGGAAAATGAGTTTGCCTAACAGCCAATTGCTGATTATTCCCGGAACAGGACATTTGCCTTATGTAGATAATCCTGCCGTTTTTTTTGCAGCAGCAGAACAATTCCTTCAAAAGAAGTGGCCAGATAATTCAGTGTTACAGAGTAAAGGCGTTGGAATTATTTTTCCAACAGATGAAAAAGGCTCTGCTTATTTAAAAGCAAGAGCAGCTGTTATTAAAACAGAAACTGAACTGGTAGGGTTAATTAACAAAGCCGCATGGGACAGTGCTGCAGCAATCTATGCAACAGATGCTACAATTTTAGCACCCGGCGCACCTCCGGTGGCTGGTCAAAAAGCCATTGCTAGTTTTTGGCATACCGTTTCTATACGGGGAATGCACAGCATCGAATTGCAGTTTATAGACCTTGAACAAAGCGGCGACAAATTAATTGCAAGAGGTAAATATGTAATGAATAATAAGCAAGGTGAAATCATTGACATTGGAAAGTTTATTGCCATTTACAAAAAAGAAAAAAATAAGTGGCGGCTGCAAACTGATATGTTCAATACAAGTATGGAAACACGTTCGCCAATTGAAGTGCCTGATTATTTATCATTGCCAAAAAACTAAAAACAGGAGCGCCGAATGATTTGATAACCGTGTTCCTACAAAACAAATTACAAACTATGCAACGCAGAAACTTCATCAAACAATCATCGCTCACTGTCATTGGAATGGGTGTGTTCGGCTCACTACTTTCCAGTAATAAAAAAGCAGGAGCAGTTTTAAGCATTAACGGCAAGCGCATTGAAAGCCGCATTTTTGAACTCGCAAAATTTGGTGTGGATGAAAAGGGACGCAATTACAGAGTAGCCTATACCAAAGGCGATATTGAAGGGCGTGCATGGTTTATGGAGTTGATGAAAAAAGCCGGACTTGATCCAACAATTGATGCAGCAGGTAATATCATTGGCAAACGCAACGGAAAAAATCAATCACTTAAACCCATTGCATTTGGTTCGCATATTGATATGGTACCCGATGGTGGTAACTACGATGGTACATTAGGTTCCATCAGTGCATTGGAAGTAATAGAAATATTGAACGAGAACAATGTTGTTACTGAACATCCTTTGGAAGTCATCATTTTTGGAAATGAAGAAGGCGGTACCATTGGCAGTAAAGCAATGGTAGGCGACATCACAAGCGATGGACTGAAACAAAAAAGTCAAAGTGGATTAACCATGGCAGAAGGAATCAAAGCTATTGGTGGTAATCCGGAAAACATTCAATCCTGCATCCGTAAAAAAGGCGACATCCATGCATGGGTTGAATTGCATATTGAACAAGGTGGAATTTTAGAAAGAGAAAAAATACAGATTGGTGTAGTAGAAGGAATCGTTGGTATTGTTCATTGGGAAGTAACGGTAGAAGGTTTTGCCAATCATGCAGGCGCTACACAAATGAACATGCGACAGGATGCGTTGCTGGCAGCATCAAAATTTATAATTGCAGTAAATGAAGTTATCATTAGTGTAAAAGGAACACAGGTAGGTACGGTTGGAAAAATTGCGGTGCAACCCGGTGCTTATAATGTAATTCCCGGCAAAGTAGTTTTGGGTTTGGAGATTCGTGATTTATCTGCAGATAAAATTGAAATGCTGATTAAAGAAATAGAAAAGCGTGCTGCAAGCATTGCAACAGCAAGCAAAACAAAAATCAGTTTTGATCGGCAGGCCAATGAATCGAAACCTGCATTAACAGATAAAAAATTACAGAATGTTATCAATACAACTGCTAAATCTTTGGGCTTTAGTACTAAGTTTATGCAAAGCGGTGCCGGACATGATTCGCAGCATATGGCAGCTATTGCCCCTGCAGCTATGATTTTTATTCCCAGCATTGGGGGTATCAGTCATTCACCCAAAGAATTTTCAACAGCAACGGATATGGCCAATGGTGCAAATGTTTTGTTGCAATCAATTTTAAAACTGGATAAAGAATAATACAACTATGCAGGAAGAAGAAAATAAAGAAAGTCCACCGTCAACAGACGATAGTCCACAGCAAGACCCGCAGTTGAACACCCCTTCAACTGATGAAAACATTGCCGAAGCTGAACAACCCATAACTCATAACCCACCACCCTTAACTGAACAAGACATGGAAGTACATCATCATGCACACGACCCTGCTGCACCTCATCATAAAAAGAATTGGAAAAGTTATTTCTGGGAATTTCTGATGTTGTTTCTTGCCGTGTTTTGCGGCTTTTTGGCAGAGTATCAGTTAGAGCATAAAATTGAAATGGACAGGGAATTACAATTTATCAAATCGCTGACGACAGATCTGCAGGATGATGTAAAAATCTTGAATGAAATGATTGAGCAGGAAGATAATGGCATTAAAAGTCTGGACACCTTGATTGATTTACTCAACAATCCTCAGCTTGCAAAACAACATGGAGATGACCTATACTATGTGGCGAGGATCGGCCCGAGGTCGATTCCATTTGCCAATAACAGCCGGACTTTCGATCAGTTGAAAAATTCTGGCGGCTTCCGGCTTATCCGAAAAACCGAAGCTTCAAATAACATCATGGGATATTATAACCAATTTTCGTGGATACGCTTGTTGGAAGATAATTATAACCATGAGTTTGATAATTTTAAACACATTGCTGCAAAAATTCTTGATCCTGTTATCTTAAGACGGCAGGAAGCTGCTGAAGGAAATATCGTTCGAAGTGATGACAATCCTTCCCTTCGAACCTACGATATTGAAATGCTAGAAGAAATGGCTTTTCATACCGTGCATATGAATGGCTCAAGGAGATCAAAATTATTATTGTTCGAAAAGCTGAAGAAAAGTGCTGAAACGTTAAACGAGTATTTAATCAAAGAATATCATTTGCAATAAGCAATGGAAGACAATAAGCATAGCAACACTCCTGAAGAGACTCATCCGACAGACAATGATTCTGCCTTGAACACTACTTCAAGCGATGAACTCATTGTGCCTGCCGAGGAAAATACCGAAACCGAAACTCAACCAGTAACCAGAAACCAGCAATTAGCAACCGATATGGAAGTACATCATCATGCCCACGACCCAGTAGCACCTCATCATAAGAAAAACTGGAAATCTTATTTCTGGGAGTTTCTAATGTTGTTCCTTGCGGTTTTCTGTGGTTTTTTAGCGGAGTATCAGTTGGAGCATAAAATTGAAAAAGACAGGGAAAGGCAATTCATGCAGTCTTTGGTGGAAGACCTAAAGTCGGATATAATTGCTATTACAAGTTTAAATCAATGGAGAGATACAAGGCTTCAGATGTCTGATTCTTTAACGAATACTTTAATTCAAAACAAGCAACTCCAAAACGGGTCTTCCGTTTATTACTGGGGGCGGAGTATTTCCCGTAGAGGTGTGTTCTTTTCTGCTGATGGAACTATACAACAGTTAAAAAATTCAGGTGGGCTCCGATTAATTCGCAATCAATCTATTACTGATAAAATTATTGGCTATGATGTATTGTACAGACGTATTCTCAGGCAACAGGAACAAGAAGAAACCCTACTCACAGATTATCGTTTTTATTCCAGCAAATTGTTTGATGCTGCTGTTTTTAAAAAAATGACAAACTTGATGAAAGACACAATTTTCATTGGTAAACCAGAAGGAAATCCACAATTAATAGAGAATCCCCTTACTGTATTAAATGAAACAATTAATAAACTTAATTATTGGGCTACCAGCTCTACACTTTTACGTCAGTTTTTAGAACAATTAAAAGAAAAAGCGGCCATCTTAATTGAGTTAATTCAAAAAGAATATCATCTCAAATAAATCATGGAAGAAAACAAATCCATTAACAATCCGCAGGATGCTGTGCCTGAACATCAGTTGAACAATCCTTCAACTGATGAACCCATTGTGCCTGTTGAAACATCAGCCATCATAAATCCACCATTAGAAATAAAAGACATGGAAGTACATCATCACGCCCACGACCCCGCTGCGCCGCATCATAAAAAAAATTGGAAAAATTATTTCTGGGAATTTTTAATGTTATTCCTTGCTGTGTTCTGTGGATTTTTGGCAGAATATCAGTTGGAGCATAAGATAGAAAGTGACAGAGAGAAACAATATGCCAATTCGCTATATGAGGATTTGAAAATTGATACGTTCGCATTAAAAGATGCGATGCGTATCAACGATTTTGTTACCCGTAAAATTGACACGTTCCGAAACATGGTTCAATACAAGCCCCTGAATTCACTTCCTTCTGGAACCTGGTATTACTTTGGCAGGTTCGCTACCCGTTTTATGTCTGTTGCTTTTCAGGATGCTACATTGCACCAGTTAAAAAGTTCCGGTGGGTTACGTTATTTCAAGAACCGGCAGGTGGCAGATGCCATAGCCCAGTATGACCAGGCATGCCGTCGTTTGCAAACGCAATTAGATTTGCAGAACCCGGTTTATCCCTTACTCTTAAGTACCAGAAATAAAATATTCAATGCTTTTTATTTTGACGAGGTGATGGACTTGAATTTACCTGCTGAAAAAATTGATTCTTTTAAACAAAAAACCATGCCCTTTTTGAGTAATAATAAAGAAGACTTTATTCAATATGCCAATATCTGTCAATTGCGCTCTAACAATAACAAAGCTTTGATGATCAGGAAAGTTGAAACTTTAGAAAAGGGAGAACAACTGCTCACCATTTTGAAAGATCATTACAAACTGAATTAGCATGAACGAAGAACAAAATAAAGACAATCCATCGTCGACCAACGACAATCAACAGCAAGAACAGCAGTTGAACAATCCTTCAACTGATGAACCCATTGTGCCTGCTGCAGAAACAATTGCTGAAGCTGAACAACCTTCAACCTTAAACCCCGTCCGACCCGGTCATCCGGGCGGGCTTCAACCTTTAAACCCTGATATGGAAGTACATCATCATGCCCACGACCCTGCTGCACCGCATCATAAGAAAAACTGGAAAAGTTATTTCTGGGAATTTTTAATGTTGTTCCTCGCTGTGTTCTGCGGGTTTTTAGCAGAGTATCAGTTGGAACATAAAATAGAAAGAGATAGGGAAAGACAATTTGTAAAATCTCTGCATAGTGATCTGGATGCTGATATTAACCGACTTACAGCCATACTACAATTAAGAAATGAAAGAGCCCTGATGCTGGACTCTTTCAGTATGTTACTGAACAGCAAAGAAGCATTGTTTCAAAGTAACAATTTATATTATTATAATTCTTTTGCCACCCGTGGTGTGGCCTTCCGTTTTACCCCCGTTGACGGCACTATGCAGCAATTAAAAAATGCAGGAAACCTCCGGCTTATCCGAAAAACTATAGTAAGCGACAGTATCATTTCTTATGATGTATCTGTACGGGCATTAATGTGGGGCACACAGGACGAAGAAGATATGATGGGTACCTATAGAAATATCGCTGAAGGTATTTTTGACGGAGTAGTGTTAAACAACATGAGGGATGATGATAATAATGTATACCGTCTTGATTACAATCCTCCGTTACGCTTTACCGATGATTCAAAACACAGGCTGAATTACAGAATACACATGCTTACGGTTTTCAATAAAACCATGCGGAAGGAGGCAAGGAAGCTGCTGGCCCATGCACAACAGCTAAGTGAATTGCTGAAAAAAGAATATCATCTTAAATAATTTATGGAAGAAAACAAACCCATCCACAACGAAGAGGGAAAAAGTCCACCGCCAACAGACGACAGTCCACAGCGAGAACCACAGTTGAACAATCCTTCAACTGATGAAACCATTACTGAAGCTGAACAACCCATAACTCAAAACCCATCACCCGTAACTGAACAAGAAATGGAAGTACATCATCACTCACATGCATCTCATGGCAAGAAAAATTGGAAATCTTATTTCTGGGAATTTTTAATGTTATTCCTTGCAGTGTTCTGCGGATTTTTAGCAGAGTATCAATTGGAGCATAAGATTGAAAGAGACCGAACCAGAGAATACGCCAGCTTATTAATTAAAGACCTGGAAAAGGATACAATTCAAATTAATAATGTTGTTAACCAATTAGGGGAAATATCTGCATGCATTGACAGCATCAGCATGTTTTTACATAATGGTGTTTCGGGAAATAAAGTACCCGGCTCTTTTTATTATCATTCACAAATTGGCACTTTATCTCCTATTATGATTTGGAATGACGCAACACTTATCCAGCTAACTCAATCGGGTAACTTACGGTACTTTAGAGACCAAGAGCTGGTTAATAAAATAAGCTCCTATTATTCCAATCAAGATTATATAAGGTATTTAACTAATGGTGACAGGGAACGCCGTGAAAAATCAATGGCCATCAGGAGCAGAATACTGAATAATTATTATTATAAAGACTATTCAACTGTTTTACCTCTAGGCAAAGTGAAATTACTGTCAGACTTATTAATGAAGAATATAATTCCTGTTCAAAGCAACGACCCACAACTTTTGAATGAGTATGCTAATAGCTTTGAAAACAGAAGAGGATATATAAATCTGGTTTTAACGGACACCTATCCAAAAGCTAAAGCAAATGCCAAAGAATTGATATTGATTCTAAAAAAAGAATATCATCTTAAATAATATGAACGAAGAAGAAAAAAAGAAAGTTCACAGTCGAACGATGACAATCAACAGCAAGAACCGCAGTTGAACACTCATTCAAAAGATGAAACCATTGTATCAGCTGAAACAACGGAAGTTGAACAACCTATAACTTATAACTCACAACCCGCAATTAAACAAGATATGGAAGTACATCATCACTCACACGAAAGCCATGGAAAGAAAAATTGGAAAAGTTATTTCTGGGAATTTTTAATGTTATTCCTCGCTGTGTTCTGTGGATTTTTAGCAGAGTATCAGTTGGAGCATAAAATAGAATCTGAGCGTGCTAAAAAATATATGTACGATATGGTTGAAAACTTGAAGTATGATACCATCCGCTATAACCGAAACCTGAGGAATAACGAAATCTTAGGCAAGCAACTGGATACTTTCAGGGCTGAAATAAGCCAGGCAGTAAAAGGGCAAATAGATGGCAATCGACTATATGAATTATGGATTAAGACTGCAAATATTAATACAGTAGTGTACAACCGTACAGCCCTCACACAATTAAAAAACTCCGGTAGTTTTCGTTTAATAAAAAATGATAAGCTGTCTTCCTCCATCAGCGATTACTACGAACGTAAGATATCGGCATCCGAAGAGCAGGAAGAAAAACTTAGAAGAATGAGCGAACGGCTCAGCATTACCAGTGCACAATTTTTTTACTATGAAGCTTTGGAAGAAATGCTGTCAACAGAAACAACATTTAATGAAATGACTCCGGGCTTAATTGCCAAAAGACTAACCAAGGTTTTAAATAGCGATTTACCTCTAACGCTTTTAAACAGCAATTCTGCAGATCTAAAACTTTTATATAACGATGTGGCTATGAAAGAAGATGCGATGAAACAGTATAATGCTTTTTTGCGTTGGTCAAAAGAAGCTGCTATTGCATTAATGATAGAAATTAAAGAGGAATATCATTTTAAAAAATAATGGAAGAGAACAAACCAATCAACAACGAAGAACAAGCAAAGCCACCAAACAATGAGCAACAGTTGAACAACCCTTCAACTGATGAACCTATTACTGCATCTGTTGAAACAAGCACAGATGCTGAGCCTAACCTTTCAACCTTAAACCTAAAACCTTCAACCATAGAAGAAATGGAAGTACATCATCATGCCCACGACCCTGCTGCACCTCATCACAAGAAAAACTGGAAATCTTATTTCTGGGAATTTCTCATGTTGTTCCTCGCAATTACACTTGGCTTTCTTGTAGAGAATCAACGGGAGCATTATATAGAACACCTCCGTGCAAAAGAATTTGCAAAATCATTAATAAAAGATTTGGAAAGTGATAAATTATCATCAGACTTTCATCAGTTAAAGTCAGAACGCTATATTGTTTTTGTAGATAGCTTGCTTCAGGTTTCTAAAACAAAGCTGGAAGGTAGAAATGCAGCTGCATTTTCCTTTTATACCCGATTTTTATACTGGACCGAAGCATTTTCGTGGAACCGGGCTACGTTTGAGCAAATTAAAAATTCGGGTAGTCTTCGTTATTTTAAGAATTATTCGCTGTTAGAAAAATTAATGAAGTATGAAGCACTTGTAAACCAAATTGAAGCAGAATTCAGTAATCATCAAACAAGAGGCAACACTTTATTGAACAGCATCAATGAAATTATCGACCCATCTTACCATCAACTTTTATCAAAATACAGAATTGCATCTACTGATTCGTTGTCATCGGCATTAATCGAAAATTACCTTTCAATTAAAACGGAATCTCTCGAGCCAAAAAGGGATAAAATAATGTTGCTATTGAATATGGCCATTGTTCAGCAAAGAAATTTGCGTTTTAATATCGATGGCCGGTTAAAACCCGCAAAGTTGTTGGCTAATGAATTGATAAACGAACTTAAGAAAGAATACCATCTCAAATAATTTATGGAAGAAACCAAACCCATCCAAAACGAAGAGGGAGAACGTCCACCGTCAACGGACGACAATCCACAGCAAGAGGCACAGTTGAAACACCCTTCAACTGATGAACCCGTTGCATCAACTGAAACAAACACAGAAATTGAACAACAACAAACCATAAACTATAAACTAGAAACAGAAGACATGGAAGTACATCACCACTCACATGCATCTCATAGCAAGAAAAATTGGAAATCTTATTTCTGGGAATTTTTAATGTTGTTCCTGGCTGTGTTCTGCGGGTTTTTAGCAGAGTATCAACTGGAGCATACCATAGAAGATCAGCGTGAGAGGAAATATATCGTTTCGCTTTTAAAAGATCTGGAGCTGGATGTTGAATCACTCAATGAGGCGTTGTCTGCACGAAAAAATCATATTCGGTATTTTGATTCTCTCTTGTATTTATTAAAAAATTATGACGACAGCCACCTAAATGATATCTATTACTATTCAAGGTTTGCAGGCAGAAATACAACTTTTAAATATCATGACAGAACTATTGAACAGTTAAAGGGTAGTGGAAGTGTAAGGCTTATAAAAAATAGTCTGGCTGCCGACAGTATCACTATTTATGACAATGAGGTAATTAAAGGAGTACTAAACCAGCAGGAATTTGAACTTCAAGTAAGATTTAATATCATTTCGAATTATGGAAGCCTTTTTAATGCTTTCGAGTGGAATGAAATGTTAGATAGCAATACCACAATTCTACGAAAACTACACAATCCTGACCTTTTCAATAAAGATCAAAAGCTGATCAACAATTTCGCTGTACAGATAATCACTCTAAAAACAGCTTATCGTATTACAAATGTTCAATTAAGAGATGCTATTAAATCTGCAGAAGCCTTATCGGCATTTTTAAAAAAAGAATATCATCTGAAATAATTTATGGAAGAGAATAAACCCATACAAAACGAGGAAGAAAAAAGTCTACCGTCAACAGACGACAGTCAACAGCAAGAACCGCAGTTGAATATTCCTTCAACTGATGAATCCTTTGTTCCTGTTGCTGAAACATCAGAACTCATAAATCCACCATCAGACATAAAAGAAATGGAAGTACATCACCACGCCCACGACCCTGCTGCACCGCATCACAAGAAAAACTGGAAATCTTATTTCTGGGAGTTTTTAATGTTGTTCCTTGCTGTGTTCTGCGGGTTTTTGGCAGAGTATCAGTTGGAACACAAGATAGAAAGGGACCGGGAGAAAAAATTTATTCAAACCTTTATTGAAGATTTAAAAACAGATACGGCTGCTATCTCTGCTAATTTAGTTTTCAGAAATACAAAAGGCAAACAAATAGACTCATTGATTACTTTATTAAGTGAGCAAAAAATAAAAGGTTATGAAAACGAACTCTATTTTTTGGGAAGGTCGCTGGTAAGAACTTCACGTTTTCAAAGTAACGATAGAACGATTACGCAATTAAAATATTCCGGCTCTTTGCGATTGATCAGAAATGAAAATGCTGCAGACAGTATCACTGTTTATCAAAAGCTGGTTGATATTATTCTTACCAACCAGGAAGACGACCGTATTGAAAGAAGAGCTGCCGACCCTATACTTAGTAAAATATTCAACCCCTTTGTTTTTAATAAAATGCTGGATGAATGGAACAATGTAAATAAACCAACTGATGACCCACCTTTGAGATCTTACGATGTTTCTTACCAACAGGATCTTGCCTATTATATCAACCAGATCAAAGGAAGTAATATCATTATCAGTACACGACTAAAACTATTGAAAGAAAAAGCAACCAACATCATTGCGTTTTTACAAAAAGAATATCATCTTGAATAACTGAATATGAAAAAAATAATAATCCTCTTTTGTTTTATTGCATGTATACAGGGGGCATTTGCTCAAAATAATAATCCTGACAGTTTGAAAGCTGCCTTAGCAAGTTTCACCAATCCTTTGGAGCGTTTCAGTGCTACCATCAACTATTTAGAAATTATAGATTCTTATTCAATCACCAATCTTGATTCTGCAATATGTATTGATTTGCTAAAGATAGCGCAGCAATTAAAAAATGATTCGCTGCTTGCCACCAGTTATAACTGGATTGGATATTATTTTTCTCAAAGTAAAGGCGATAACACCGCTGCACTTGAATATTATTTTAAAGCATTGCCATTAGCTGAAAAGTTTACTGACAAGCGAAGAATAAGTTCACTTTATTTTGATATTGGAAGTATTTATTTCTCCCTTAAAAATTTTGATGCTTTTTTTAATTTCTCAAAAAAAGGTGGAGAAAACCTGCCTTATAAATCATCGGCTAAGTATGAATATATGCTGGTGCAGTATCAAAGAAGCATGGGAATTGCTTACCTGGAGAAGAACCAATTAGATTCTGCTTTAGTATATGCACAGGCAGCCGTGCAAACAAGCGACAGGTTACAACTCAATACGTTTCAATTACAAACATTGCATTTACTTGCAGCCGTAAATGCAAAAATGAATGAGAATGAACTGGCCGATGTATATTTTAACAAAGCCATGGTACTATCCGATTCAGTAAAAAATGAAATAAGGAAAATGGCTTTCTATCAAAGGTATATTCCGTTTCTTATTAAGAATAAAAGGATGGAGGAAGCTAAAGTGCAAACTGCAAAATTGTGGGTGCTCTCGGGAAAAACTAAAAATTTAAACTTTAATTTAGTTGCAGCCGGTTTAAAAAAAGAATTATTTGATAACCTGAACAATACCGACAGTGCTTACTATTATTCAAAAATTGAGTCTGGTATAAGAGAATTAATTTTTAATCAGAACAATCAAAATGTTATACAAGCTTTGGCTTTTAAAGAGCAGCTTCGTATTATAGAAGATCAATCGAAAAAAACAGAAGAGGCGCAACAACGCAAACAAAATATCCAATACGCCTTAATTGCAATCGGCATCATTATTTTACTTACACTTTATTTATTACTAAGCCGCAGCTTTATTACCAACACAAAACTCATAGAGTTTTTTGGTGTAATAGCCTTGTTGATCGTATTTGAATTCTTGAATTTATTACTCCATCCTTTTTTAGAAAGAGTAACACATCACAGTCCTGTGCTTATGTTACTTGCATTAGTTGCTATTGCAGCATTGCTAGTTCCATTGCACCATAAAGTAGAAAAATGGGCAACAGCAAAGTTGGTGGAGAAGAATAAAAAGATACGGCTTGCCAGTGCTAAGAAAACGATTGAGGAGTTGCAGAAAAAAGATGAGTAACATTTATAAACAACCGCCGACAGTGCTGTTAGCCGCTGTCGGGGTGTTGCCTAACCCTGACGGCGGTTGCAAACCCCGTAAGCGGTTAAATAAAAAACAACTAAACTAATTGAATAATGAAAAAAATAATAGCCCTCTTTTGTTTTATTGCAGGTATGCAAACTGCATTTGCACAAAACTCAAATTTTAGAAGAGACAGTTTATACAAAGAATTAAAACAAGCAACAACACCTGCTGCAAAAGTTAGTGCATGGGCTAACATTGGCGAGTATTATAGTTACGCTGGCAAGCCAGACAGTTTGCAATATGCCAGTGAGCAAATGCTTAAAATAGCATCAAGTACAAATCAGGATTCGTTGTTTGCGAAAGCATATATACAGTTAGGAAATTATTTTAACAACACAAGTGATTATAAACAGGCATTAGAATATCAGTTCAAAAGCTTATCGTTTGCAGAAAAATCCCAAAGTCCCACTGATATTTGGCTTGCAACTAAAGAAGTGGGTGTTTCTTTTAAGGAATTAAAAAACTATAGTGAAGCATTGAGGTATTTAAAAAAAGCGGAGACTTTTTTGAAGGAGGCATCTTTGGTATCCACTGATGCCCGTAACAGAACTTTTACGCATTTGGCAGAAGTATTTTTAGGATTAGGGCAACCCGATTCTGCTCTACGTTATGTACAATTAACAAACGAAGTAACTATAAAAGAAAAAGATGCTTATGGCTATGCCAGAGTGTTATACATTTTTGCAACTGTGTATAAAGCAAAAGGTGATATTGACCTTGCAGAAAGTTATTATAAAAAATGTATTACGTTTAGCGAAGACGAAAATATTAATGCGCCGTATGTAAATGCTGCAACCGATTATGGACAATACTTGTTTGATGCCAGGCAATACAATTTATCAAAAGAATATGCTTTAAGCGGTTTTAATAAATCAAAACAGGCAAAAAATAAATTGGGGATGATTAATGCGGCAGCACTGCTTCGCAAAGCGTATTATGCCATAGGGCAAAAAGACAGTTCTTATTTTTATGCTGATGTAAAAGATGCTTACAGTGATAGCGTATTTAATGAGCAGCAACGTAATAAAATCCAGAATCTTTCTTTTAGTCAGCAGATAAAAGAAACCGAGGATCAGAAAAAATTATCAACTGAAGCACAGGAACGCAAACAAAACATTCAATACGCCTTAATAGCCATCGGCATCATTATTTTACTCACTCTTTATTTATTACTAAGCCGCAGCTTTATTACCAACACAAAACTCATAGAGTTTTTTGGCGTAGTAGCTTTATTAATTGTGTTTGAATTTTTAAATTTATTGCTGCATCCTTTTTTAGAAAGAGTAACACATCATAGCCCTGTACTAATGTTGCTGGCGTTGGTTTGTATAGCAGCTTTATTAGTTCCCTTACATCATAAAGTAGAAAAATGGGCTACAGCAAAACTGGTAGAGAAGAATAAAGCGATACGATTGGCAAGTGCTAAGAAAACGATTGAGGAGTTGGAAACAGATAAAATAAAAAATTGAAAACCATCAATACAAAACGAAACAACAAAATGAGATTATCATTATTTCTACTGGTATTTTTAGCATCCCTGCAACTACCGGCGCAATCCTTGTTTGAAAAAATTGACAGCACTGTTTTTAAAGCTATGAAAGAACGGCATATAACAGGACTGTCTCTTGCTATAATTACCAATAGCGTACCGCTAAAAATAAAAGGCTACGGTTTAGCTAACATTGAACATGGTATAGCTGTAAATCCTGAAACAATTTTTCAATCAGGTTCTGTGGGTAAACAGTTTACTGCAACAGCTATTATGCAATTGGTAGAAGAAGGCAAACTGAAATTGGAAGATAAAATCAGCTTTTACCTGGGCAATACCACCGCAGGCTGGAAGTCAATTACTATCAGGAATTTGCTTACTCATACATCAGGCATTCCCGATATACCCGAAGACTCCACGGGAATTAATCTGCAAACCAATTACACGGAAGACGATTTACTTCAAAAAGCGAAAAGATTAAAGCTTCTCTTTCAGCCGGGAGAAAAATGGTCATACAGTAACACCGGCTATATTTTGCTGGGGATGATTATTCGCAAAGTAACAGGCAGGTTTTACGGCGATGTTATCAAAGAAAAAATATTTGTACCACTATCAATGGAAACAGCAAGGATAATTAGTGAAGAGGAAATTGTGATGAACAGGGCCGCCGGTTATCAATTAAATAACGGCACATTAAAAAATCAGGCATGGGTGGCTCCATCATTAAACACCACAGCAGATGGTTCTATTTATCTTACCATTTTAGATTTAGTGAAATGGGATGCCGCCATCACCAACAAAAAATTAATAACCGATGCTGGTAGAACCCAGATGACAACACCTGTGCGGCTAAATAACGATAGCAGTTATAACTATGGTTTTGCCTGGTTTTTACACCCTGTTATTAAGCGAAATGCACAATCTCACTCAGGAAGCTGGCAAGGCTTTAACTCATTCCTTTTAAAGTTTCCCGATGATGGGCTTACTATAATAATTCTCACCAATACATTTCCATCAAGTCCCGGGCTGCTTGCCGAAGAAATAGCAACCGTTTATTTCAACAGTCAGTTACAGGTTACGAAATGAAAAAATCTCTACCGCTTCATCATAATTAATAATAAGTTTCCTTAGAAAAAGGAGCAACGCATAAATTGATGGTAAAGAATAAAACTATTTGGCTGGTATATGCAAAGAAAACCATTGAGGAGTTAGAAAAAAATACAAATTCATAATCTGTTATTTTTTATAAGAAACAAAAACCCGCAAAAAAATAATAAGATATGCTATACATCTTAAAATCATAAAACACAGTTTCCTTATCTTACAGGGGCAAAACTGATCTACAACAAAATGGCTAAGCGAAAACAAAAAACAGATACTGTAAATTGGAAACAGGTACTAAATACTAAAAATCTATTGCAAACCATCATTGGTTGTGCCCTTGCTGTACTGGCCATGCGTGGTTTTATGATTCCAAATAAATTTTTAGATGGTGGCATCACTGGTATTTCTATTCTGTTACACGAAGTATTTCATGTAAACATCAGCTTATTGGTGCTGGCATTGAATCTTCCGTTTGTTTATCTCGGTTATCGGCGCATTGGCAAAACCTTTGCTGTGCAAACAATCTTCGCTATTGTATTATTAGCAACAGGTTTGTTATTTATTGATATACAACCCATCACTACCGATCGCTTGCTCATTGCCATTTTTGGCGGCTTGTTAATAGGTACAGGTGTAGGATTAGTGTTGCGGTGCGGCGGTGTATTAGATGGTGCCGAAGTGATTGCTGTTTTTACAAAACGAAAAACAGGGTTTAGTAACAGCGAAATCATTTTGCTTTTTAACGCACTCATTTTTGCAGCAGCCGCTTTTCAGTTTGGGTTAGAAACAGCCATGTATTCACTCATTACTTATTTTACTGCTACCAGAGCTACTGATTATGTGGTAGATGGTATAGAACAATACACCGCCATCAATATTATCAGTTCGCAACAGGAAGCTGTAAAAGATTTGCTGGTAAACGAACTGGGCAAAGGCATTACGGTTTATAAAGGAGAACGGGGCTACTTGCCCGGAAGTTTTCATGTAAAAACAGATTGCGAAATTATTGTAACCATTGTAACAAGGTTAGAAGTACATCAAATACAAAGCAGTATTATTAGTATTGACCCCAAAGCTTTTATTTATGTACAAAGTATTAATGATGCGGCAGGTGGTATATTAAAAGCAAAAGCACATGGGCATAAATAAACAAATGCAAAATTTTGTTGTGAGCCTGTTACAAAACAAACTGCCTGCACATTACACCTATCACAATGTGGAGCATACCCTGTATGTAACAGAAAAGGCAGAAGAAATTGCCCGTAACGAAAAATGTACTGAAGAAGAAATAACATTGCTTTGTGCAGCAGCTTTGTGGCACGATGCAGGGTGTATTGTCACCTTTAAAGGCCACGAAGAAGAGAGTTGCAAAATGGCAAGGCAGTACTTGCCCGGCTATCTTTTTTCAACCGCTGATATTGAATTGGTATGCGGCATTATAATGGCCACTAAAATTCCGCAATCCCCAAAAACGAAACTGGAAGAAATATTAGCTGATGCCGATTTAGAATATCTGGGCACAGAAAATGCAACTGCTTTTGCAGAAAATTTATACCGTGAGTTGCTTCACTCACATCCCTTCTTAACAAAAGAACAGTGGAATCACAATCAGGTTTCATTTTTACTGAAGCACAAGTATTTTACTAAGTATTGCAGAGAACAAAAAGAACCTGCAAAGAAAGAGTACATGCAGGCTTTAATGAATAAGAATCGCTAGTTACCAGCTTACTGCTGTACATATAAAATAAACTATCCTAAAGAAGACCCCAAATGTTGCTATTCTTTACCTGTGTATTTTTTACCTCTTTATTTTATTAATTATGAATTTCGATTTTATTCTTTTAATCATTCTCTTTAGTGTATTGCGAAAATATTTGCAAACAAAAACACTGTTGCCACAATGGGATCGGATACTTTACTATGGGCTTCTTTTGTCCATTGCATTATTGGTGATAGATACCACCATTCGTAGCGCTAAGCCTTTTACATTATGGATTGCACATGCCATGTTGCTTTATCTAATTTATACAACTATTAAGCAAAAAGAATTTCAATCTGTTAAATCAATTACCTATGCAATAACCCCGTTAGTAATTATTGGGTTTATTGGTGATGTGGTAAAACTTATCAGCAAGTCTTTTTATGCTGAGTGGGATACCTACTTTGAAACAGCAGGTCTTTTTGCTTTTATTTGGCTGGTAGCTATGTTAATCGTTAACCGTAAACAGCGCAAAGCATTAGAAAAAGAACGGTTGAGGGCGGTTGAAATGGAAAAAGAATTTCAACTTTCTGAAAAATTAAAAGCCGCATTGGAAGTGCAGGTGAAAGAACGTACGGCAGAACTGGTTGGACAGAAAGAAGAACTGCAGCTTGCGTTGAATGAATTAAAATCAACACAGGCATTGCTCATCCAATCAGAAAAAATGGCTTCTCTCGGAGAACTCACTGCGGGCATTGCACATGAAATACAAAACCCGTTAAACTTCGTCAACAACTTTAGTGAAGTAAGTACAGAGTTGGTAGATGAAATGAATGAAGAAATTAAAAAAGGAAATTTTGAAGATGCAAAAGAAATCGCCAACGACCTAAAACAAAACTTAGAAAAAATTAATCATCATGGCAAACGTGCTGGCGATATTGTAAAAGGGATGCTGCAACATTCAAGAACTAGCAGTGGCGTAAAAGAACCCACCAACATTAATGCTTTAGCAGATGAGTATTTAAGATTGGCTTATCATGGGTTACGGGCAAAAGACAAAAGTTTTAATGCAACGATGAAAACGGATTTTGATGAAAGTATTGGCAACATCAATATCGTTCCGCAGGATATTGGAAGAGTGATTTTGAATTTAATTACGAATGCATTTTATGCAGTGTCAGCCAAAGCTTCAGCGGCGGCGGATGATCAATACCAACCAACTGTTGAAGTAACTACAAAGAAAATCAATGGTAAAATAGAAATAAAAGTATCTGACAATGGGGGTGGCATTCCACAAAAAATATTAGACAAAATATTTCAACCCTTTTTCACTACCAAACCTACAGGGCAAGGCACAGGATTAGGATTGAGTTTGAGTTATGATATAGTGAAGGCGCATGGAGGGGAACTCAAAGTAGAAACGAAAGAAGGAGAAAGTTCAATATTCATTATCCAATTACCAATAGTTTAAAAGATTATATGAAATTATTTTTTACAGCTTGTCTTCTATTAGTAGCTTTTTGCAGCTTTGCTCAAAATTTTCCTAAGAAATTTGTTGATAGCCTTACTGCAATTGCTTTATCAAAAAAAAGTAATCACCCTTTGGTACTTAATCGGGATAGTGCACTGCAAGTTCTTTGGCGGTCAAACTCCATTGCAGAGCGAATTAAAATCTTTTATGATATTGTAGCTTATTCCGATCAACTTACACCTGAAAAATCACTCTATTACCATCAGCTTATTCTGGAAGGTGCACAAAAAAGGAATGATAAAGTATTGGAAGCTTCTGTACTGGCAGAGTTAGGTTTTATTACTTCCATAAATGGAAATACTGCTGAGGGTTTAAAAATGTTATACAAGTCTTTAGAACTTGCAGAAGCCACCGGCAATACACAGGCACTTGGCATCGCTTACAATAATTTGGGTAACTGTTATCCAAACAATATGCTGTTGTCAAAAAACTATTATACCAAAGCATATGAGAATTCCAGAAAAGGCAATGATTATTTATTTGCTTGTTTTAATCTTGGCCATTTGGCGAGAATCTTAAACACAGAGCAAAAAAGAGATTCGGCATTGCTTCTATATCTGGAATGCTATCGGCTGGCAGTTGATAAAAATCTGGAACCTGCTATTCCCAATTATCTTTTAAGATTGAGTGATTTTGACAATCAAGAAAACAGATTACATTATTACCAACAGGCAAGCCAAATGCCATTTACAGTAAGAAATACCGAAATGGAAGTAGATATCAATTTTAGAAAGACTGTTTATTATCTTGAGAGAAAAAAGATGGATTCGGCCATTTTCTACGCAAGTAAAGTAAATAACTATTCCCAAACAGCTAATTTAACCGCACAGATGAATGCATTGCTTTTAATGGGTCGATATTATCGGGCATTACCTGATACAGATAGTGTGCTATCTTATCTTGAACGCTATTATACATTAAAGGACAGCTTGTATGGAGACAAGGTAGTTGAACAAGCACAAAGTATGGCCTACAATGATATGCAGCGACAAAAGGAATTGATAGCAGAGAAAGCTGCATTTCAAAACAGGATGATTGTATATTTTTTAAGTGCGGCCGCCATCTTTCTAATGGGCCTTGCCTTAATTTTTTGGAGAACAAAAAACAAGGAACAATCTGCAAAAAAAATAGTGCAACAACAAAAAGATCAATTGGAGCAAACACTTGATAAATTAAGATCTACCCAATCTCAACTCATCCAATCCGAAAAAATGGCCAGCCTTGGAGAACTCACAGCAGGAATAGCCCATGAAATTCAAAACCCATTGAATTTTGTAAACAATTTTAGTGAAGTGAGTAGTGAGTTAATAAAGGAGATGGTTGAAGAAGTTGATAAGGGAAATACAGAAGAAGTAAAAGCCATTGCCAATGATGTGGTACAAAATCTTGAAAAAATAAATCATCATGGCAAACGGGCAGCCAGTATCGTAAGTGGAATGCTTCAACATAGCCGCAGCAGCATTGGAGTAAAAGAGCCAACGGATATCAATGCATTAGCAGATGAATATCTACGATTAGCTTATCATGGATTAAGAGCAAAGGATAAAACGTTCAATGCAACCATGAAAACTGATTATGATGAAACAATCGGCAACATCAATTTAATTCCGCAGGATATTGGAAGAGTTATTTTGAATTTAATTACAAATGCATTTTATGTAGTCAACGAAAAAGCCCTGTCGGCGGTTGCAACCCCGACAGCGGCTAAATATGAACCAACCGTTGAGGTAAGAACAAAGAAAGAAGGCAATAAGGTTTTAGTAAGTGTAAAAGACAACGGCAACGGCATCCCT
>JANNRE010000019.1:0-63127 GCA_031401115.1 Chitinophagaceae bacterium | reverse complement strand
ATTGAATAAATACTGTGAAACAGTACACTATTACCCGCGCAAAAAAATCAGCAAAAGTTTCTCTCTCAGCATACCTTTACTTGTAAACAGCCGGGTTAATGACGAACTGATATCTAATCTACAAAAAGACGCTTATCCGGTTTTACTGGAAGGTATACATTGCACTTACTATTTAAAAAACGGACAGCTTAATAACAGAAAAATATTTGTGCGGTTGCACAATGCTGAGTTTGCTTATTACAAACAGCTGGCAAAGCATGAAGGCAATTTAGTAAAAAAGTTATATTACTTGTACGAAAGCAAGCTTCTGAAAAAATATGAAAAAGCCATTGCAGGCAAAGCCACTTTTTTTGCTGTAAGCAAAAGCGACATTAAAATATATCAGCAAATATTTGGTGCCCCCGACATGCAGTACCTGCCCGTTTTTTTGCCTTATACCTCAGCAATAGGCAAAGAAGGCAAAGGCTCTTTTTGCCTATACCATGGTAATTTAGCCATCAATGAAAACGAAAAAGCTGCATGCTGGTTGTTACAACATGTTTTCAACAAATTATTAATTCCATTTGTTATTGCCGGAAAAAACCCCTCCGAAAGACTGGAGCAACTTGCTCATCAATATCAGCACACCTGCCTGGTTGCAAACCCCACTGATAAAGAGATGCAGGACATGATCAGTAAAGCACATGTAAACGTATTGCCATCTTTTAATAACACCGGCATCAAATTAAAACTATTAAATGCCATCTTCAATGGCAGGCATTGCATTGTTAATAAGGCCGGGGTTGAAGGCTCTGGACTGGAATCTTTTTGTATCCAGGCCAAAGATGCGGAAGCTTTCAGGAAGCAGATTGAAGAAATGTACAATCAGCCTTTTACTGAACTGCAGGTACAGCAACGGCAGGATTTATTACAAACGCTGTATAATAATGAAGTGAATGCCAGGCAGCTTATGACATTTCTACAGTAGCATTATCCCAAACCTTTCCAATCTCCGTTTTAATGGTACGTGCCGGAAATTTTTTGATCACCATATAATCATGCGTAGCCATAATGATTGTGGTATTATAATCCCTGCAGATATGAAAAAGCAACTGCATAATTTCATCACTGGTTTCTGGATCGAGGTTTCCCGTAGGCTCATCGGCCAAAATTAATTTAGGAGAATTTAATAAAGCCCTTGCTACATCCATACGCTGCTGCTCACCACCGCTTAATTCAAAAGGCATTTTAAAACCCTTTGTTTTCAATCCCACTTTTTCCAGCACATCGTTAATTTTTTCATTCATCAGTTTTTCATCTTTCCAGCCGGTAGCTTTTAATACAAATTTTAAGTTTTCATGAACAGTTCTATCTGTAAGCAATTGAAAATCCTGAAACACTACACCTAAACTCCTGCGAAGGAATGGAACTTTTTTCCAATCCATATCCCGTAAGTTGAAACTGTTTACGGTCCCTTCACCTTCAGTTAAAGGCAATTCGCCATACAAAGTTTTAAGCAAAGAAGATTTGCCTGTTCCTGTTTTACCAACGAGGTACACAAACTCTCCCTGATTAACCGTAAGATTTACATTCGTAAGAATGAGGTTACCGCTTTGGTAAATGTTGGCGTTTTTTATTTGTACAATGGGGATCATTATCTTTGTGTTTTGGCAAAAATATGTAATTCACAGGCTAACAAAAACAATGATTTATTTTTATGAAATTCTTATTCACTTTCCTTATAAGTTTAATTGTTTGTAACCTTTCGGCACAAGTTTCAGAAACAGCCAAAATTTCAGATCAACATTTAGAGGATTCTGTGTTAAGGAAAGTAGAGATTGAAGCAAAATTTCCGGGCGGGGATGACCAATGGAATCAGTATGTAAAACAGGAAATAGAAAAGCACATTGACAAACTCTCTAGAAATAAAAAAAGTAACGGCACATGTGAAATACAATTCATAGTTGATAAAGATGGTTCAATCACAAACGTTGAAGCTCTTTCTTTAAAAAATTCACTGCTTGCTAAAATTCTAATAAATGCAATTAAGGAAGGACCTAAATGGATACCAGCCTTTCAACACGGAAAGGTTGTAAAGGCCTGGCGTAGACAAAAAGTAACTTTCCTTCTACCTAATTAATTTTAATATTCAATCACTACACCCCCAACCCATATTTCTAACTCCTTCTTATCACTCTCCTCTACCCTGCCTATCACCTGCGCATCTACACCAAAATTTTTTGCCGTAGCAATCATTGCATCAGCATCTTTTTCAGTGGTATAAATTTCAAGCCTTGTACCCATATTAAACACCTGGTACATTTCTCTAGCATCAGCACCACTTGCTTCGTGTATTAAATCAAAAATAACCGGTGGTGTAAACAAATTGTCTTTTACCACTTTCATAGTACCGGGTAAATATTTTAAACACTTGGTTTGTCCGCCGCCACTGCAATGAATCAATCCATGTACAGCATTAAAATTATTTTCAAGAATAGTTTTGATTACAGGTGCAAAGGTTCTTGTTGGAGAAAGAAGAAGTCGGCCGATAGTTATTTTTTCTGCTAAACCGCCGTCAGGGTTTGCAACCGCTGACGGGGTTATAGTAATTTCATCCGTCATCCTATGTTTACCAATATAAACTACTTCATCACTCAGCTTTGGTTCAAAACTTTCAGGATAAGTACTTGCATAAAATTTAGTAAGCACATCATGTCTTGCACTGGTGAGGCCATTACTCCCCAAACCACTGTTGTAAGAAGTTTCATAGTTGCATTGACCAAAACCTGCAAGGCCAACAATTACATCGCCAGGCATTATTTTATCGTTGCTGATGATTTTATTTTTTGGCCAGCGTGCGGTCATGGTTCCATTAACAGCAATGGTGCGAACTACATCACCCACATCAGCAGTTTCGCCGCCGAGATAATGAATGTTTACACCAAATGCTTTTAACTGATCAAACAATTCAGCAGAGCCATGAATGATCTGCTCAAGAACTTCACCCGGAATCAATGTTTTATTTCTGTCAACCGTACTTGAAAACAAAATATTATCGTACATGCCCACACAAAGCAAATCATCAAGATTCATCACAATGGCATCTTGTGCAATTCCTTTCCACACAGAAATATCACCCGTTTCTTTCCAGTATAAATAAGCCAATATACTTTTTGTACCTGCACCGTCGGCATGGGTTACGTTTACCCATTCAGCATCTCCACCCAAATAGTCAGGATAAAGTTTACAAAATGCATTGGCATATAAACCCTGATCCAGATGTTCTACTGCCTTATGTACTTCTTCTTTTTGTGCAGATACGCCACGCCGACTGTAAAGTGAATTGCTCATATATTAAAAATCGCTGCAAATTTATGGTTAACTCATCACCTCACAAATTGTTACTTTTGCCCCACTTTATGAAGGTTTACCGAAATTTAGATACTATACCTGCATTTAAGAAAGCAGTTGTAACCATTGGCACATTTGATGGGGTTCATCTCGGGCATCAGCAAATTATTAAACAATTGCTGGCAGAGAGCATATTGATTAATGGTGAATCGGTTTTAATTACCTTTCACCCACATCCACGAAAAATTGTACAGCCAGAGAAAAGTTTACAACAGTTAACAACCATGGATGAGCGCATTGAACTGCTGAAACAATTCGGCATCAACAATCTTGCGATTATTCCTTTTACAAAAGAATTTTCGAAATTTACAGCGCATCAATATATTCAAGAATTTTTAGTGGAGAAATTCCATCCTTCTGCCATCATTATTGGCTACGATCATAAATTTGGAAATAAACGGGAAGGCGATTTCAGGTTGCTTCAACAATATGCAACCGAATTAAATTACAGTGTAAAAGAAATTGACGAAGAACTCATTAACAACGCCATCATCAGCTCTACCAAAATAAGACAAGCATTATTAAGTGGCGATATACAATTTGCCAATTCATTTTTAGGCTATAGTTATTTTTTTAAAGGCATGGTGATTGAAGGCAACAAACTCGGCAGAACCATTGGCTACCCTACCGCCAATCTACAAATGGAAGATGCAGATAAACTAGTACCCGGAAATGGTGTGTATGCTGTAACTGCTCAGTTAGAGGGAGAAAACAGAATCCTAAAAGGAATGATGAATATTGGTACCCGGCCAACTGTTGATGGCAGTAACCGGATGATTGAAGTAAACTTATTTGATTTTGAAAATGAGATTTATGGACGCCATTTAAAAGTAAGTTTGAAACATCATTTAAGAAGTGAAGTAAAATTTAACGGTATTGAAGAATTAAAAGAACAGTTACATATAGATAAACAACAATCAATAGAACTCTTAAAATAAAAAAATGTTACCTGCAATCAACCCCACATCTACCAAAGCATGGCAGCAACTTTCTGTACATGCAGAGCAAATGAAACAACTGCACATGAAAGACTTGTTTGCAGCAGATGCAAACCGTTTTAAAAAACTCAGCAGTTGTGTGCAGGATATTGTATTTGACTATTCAAAAAACATACTAACAGAAGAAACCATCCATTTGCTTATTCAACTTGCAACTGAATGCGGAATTAAAGAAGCTGTGGTTGCTATTTTTGCAGGCGAAAAAATAAATGCAACCGAAAAACGTTCGGTACTGCATACTGCATTAAGAAACTTCAGCAACCAACCTTTTTTCATGGATGGGAAAGATGTAATGCCTGATGTAAAAAAGGTGCTGGAACAAATGAAAAACTTCTGCACTACAATTCACAACGGAACATGGAAAGGTTATACCGGAAAAAAAATAAAATACATTGTAAATATTGGAATTGGCGGCAGTGATCTAGGACCGGTGATGGTTACAGAAGCATTAAAACCTTATTGGGTGGATGGTATACAAACTTATTTTGTAAGCAATGTGGATGGAACACATATTGCTGAAACACTGAAAAAAGTAACTCCAGATGAAACTTTGTTTTTAATTGCCTCCAAAACATTTACTACGCAGGAAACAATGACCAATGCACATACTGCACGCAATTGGTTTCTGCAACATGCAAAAGAAGAAGCACATATTGCCAAACATTTTGCAGCACTTAGTACCAATGAAAAAGATGTGGTGAAGTTTGGAATTGATAAAGCAAACATGTTTGAGTTTTGGGATTGGGTGGGCGGACGTTATTCTCTATGGAGTGCCATTGGCTTATCAATTGCATTAACGATTGGCTATGATAATTTTGAAGAATTATTAAAAGGCGCTTATCATTCAGATGAACATTTTAAAAAAGAACCTTTTGATAAAAACATTCCTGTGCTAATGGCTTTAATTGGTTTATGGTATGTAAATTTCTTTGATGCAAAGAGTGAAGCTATTCTTCCCTATGATCAGTACATGCATCGTTTTGCTGCTTACTTTCAACAGGGAAATATGGAAAGTAATGGCAAGTATGTTGATCGTTCTGGACATAAAGTAAACTATGCAACAGGCCCAATCATTTGGGGTGAACCGGGTACAAATGGTCAGCATTCCTTTTATCAGTTGATTCATCAGGGAACACATCTTATCCCTTGCGATTTTATTGCACCAGCCATCAGTCACAACCCCATCAGCGATCATCATGATAAACTCATGAGTAATTTCTTTGCACAAACAGAAGCACTCATGAATGGCAAAACAAAAGAAGAAGTAATTGCTGAAGGTGTAAAAGAAGAATTGATTCCTTACAAAGTATTTGAAGGCAACCGTCCTACAAATTCAATTCTTGTGAAAAAGATTACTCCGTTTACATTGGGTGAATTAATTGCTTTGTATGAACATAAAATTTTTGTACAGGGTGTGTTGTGGAATGTGTACAGCTTTGACCAATGGGGTGTGGAGCTTGGTAAACAATTAGCAAATAAAATTTTACCAGAATTGCAAACAGATTCCAAAGTAGAATCGCATGATGCATCAACCAATGCATTGATGCATTTATATAAAGAATTCAGGAAAAACAGCTAAAATCTAATCCCAAAGATTGGAAGGATATTCGCCAGATGCCACCAGCGCATCAATACTTTGCTGCACCCCCGGTGCATCTTCTTTATACGTTACTCCAAACCATTGTGATGATGTGGGTATTACTTTAATAGTTCCTAATTCTTCATTTATAAATTCATCTGCCACAATCGGAATAAAAAATTCTGATTTCTCTTCTGTTCCATGGTTTGTTAAAAACTTTTTAAACAATTGCTTGGTAAGATAAAATATAGAATCATCAAAACACCAAAAATTCATACTTACACTTGAATTGGTTGGTACGGCATGTTTACCATCGGCATCTTCATATACAATACCATCTCTCTCGGCATAAATTTTTGTTCGCTCAGCAATGCTGATAAGATTTTGTTGCTGATCAACAACACAAACACCCCGGCTTACTGTTCCGTTAGCACTTAATGTTTTTGCAAGCTCATAACCAATAATTGCATGGTGTTCTGTATTACAATCGTTTTTCAAAAATATAGCTGCCTTTTCAAAACTATCCCTGCCATAAAAATCATCTGCATTAATTACAGCAAAAGGTTCTTTAATAACATCTTTGGCACACAATACAGCATGTGCTGTTCCCCATGGTTTTGTTCTTAACGATGGGATTTCATATCCGTCAGTAAGCGAGTTGAGTGCTTGATAAACATATTCAATTTCAATTTTTTCTTTCAGCTTTGGTTCAAAGATTGCCTTGAACTCTTCGGCAAAATCTTTACGGATAATGAATACTACTTTTCCAAAACCTGCACGTATGGCATCATAAATGGAATAGTCCATGATTGTTTCTCCGCTAGGTCCAAAACCTTGTATCTGTTTCATACTTCCGTATCTGCTTGCCATGCCTGCTGCTAAAATCAATAATGTAGGTTGCATTCAATGCGTATTTTTGAGAAATGCGAAGATAAGAAATGCATTGAAACCTCATGGTTGATTTACGAAAAGAAAAAGATTAATTATTCCTTCATGTACATGCTGCCATTAGTTGAACATATTAGGTTAGAGAAAATAAACTGGAAAACCGACAAGAACAATCTTGCAAAATATACTATCGCAAGACTCGATGAAATACATCCCATTATTTCGGGCAACAAACTATTTAAATTAAAATACAATCTTGAAGAAGCAGCCAAACAGCAAAAAGGAATTCTAACTATGGGCGGCGCTTACTCCAATCATTTAGCTGCCACTGCGTTTGCATGTAAAGAGGCAGGATTGGCATCTATTGGGCTTGTGAGAGGCGAAATGGTAACACCACTCAATTCTACTTTACGTTTCTGCGTTGAAAATAAAATGAACCTTATTGCAATACAACGTAAAGATTTTTATAATAACAGCAATGTGGTGCAAAAACTTATGCAGCAACATTCAAATTTTTATTTTGTGCCGGAAGGGGGCAGTAACAAAGAAGGAGAAAAAGGATGTACGGAAATACTATCATTGATTCATCAGGCAGATACATTTTCGCATATTATTTGTGCTGCAGGCACAGCTACAACTTGCAGGGGTATTGCTGCTTCTGCAACTACACACCAAACCGTTGTAGTAATTCCTGTAATAAAAATTCCTAAAGAGGAGCAGCCACTATTTATTCAAAAACATTTGAACATAGATACAGATGCAGCAATTGATATATTCTTTGAATTTGCGGGAAAAGGGTATGCTCAAAAAGAAGAAATACTTTTTTCATTTATGAATCGTTTTTATAAAGAAACCAAGGTGTCTCTTGATTTTGTATATACTGCAAAGCTGATAATGGCTGTAAACAGTTTGTTTGATGCCAACTATTTTTCTGAAACACACAAAGTACTTGTACTTCATACAGGTGGGTTGCAGGGAAATGATTCCTTACCTGAAGATGTTTTAAAGTATAGATAGGCATTATCTTTGAACATTAAAATGATAAGGAAGAACCAATATATGAAACAGATCTTTTTTTTATTGCTTATAAGTTTTTATTGCCAACTTTCTTCTGCCCAAAACGATACACTACCTATGTTTGCGGCAAAGAAAAAATATGGGGCGATTACCATTAGCTGGACGAATGCTTTTAAAAATGTATCGCAGATTAATGTACAACGTTCCAAAGACAGCAACCGGAATTTTAGCACCGTTTACTCCTTACCCAACCCTAATGTAAAAGTATATTCATACGCAGATAAAACCGCAAAAAATGATAGTGGCTACTACCGCATATTTATCTTGTTTGAAGGAAGCAACTATATCTTTACAAAACCAAAAAGAGCTGTAGAAGACAGTTTGAAAATTATAGAAAAAGCATCTGTTGAAATAAACCTTACCAATCCGGCTAACATTCATAATAAAGAAAACAAGTTAGAAGGAAAAATTACCCCGCCAAAAACGCCCGTAAAAAAAGCATGGGAGCCTTCCAATTATATTTTTACCGGCGATGATGGAAATGTTGTGATATCCCTGCCCAATGCAGAGAGCAAACATTATTCTGCAATCATATCAAAAGAAGATGGTCGCCCTGTTTTTGTAATGAAAAAAATTACAGAAGCCTATCTTACACTTGATAAAGCAAGCTTCTTAAAATCAGGCTGGTATTATTTTGAATTAAAAGAAGATGGAAAGGTAATAGAGCGAAATAAATTTTTAATTACCAGAGACAATTAAATCAGCTCTGCATCAAACACCAGTTCAAAATTCTTTTTTACTTTTTGTTTAGCTTCTTCAAAGTTTACCTGCCTTCCCAGTTCTTTTTGTAAAGAGGTAACCTGTTTGTTTTCTATTCCGCATGGAATGATGTGTGAAAAGTAATTCAACTCCGTGTTTACATTAAATGCAAAACCATGCATGGTAATCCATCGGCTGCATCGTACACCCAAGGCGCAAATTTTTCGCTCCTTCCCTTTTACATCAGCATCTAACCAAACTCCTGTTTCACCTTTGCTGCGTTCGCCCTTTAACCCATATTCAGCCATTGTTACAATCATTACTTCTTCCAGCCTGCGTAAATATTTTCCTATATCTGTTTCAAACTTTTCTAAATCTAAAATGGGGTAGCCTACAATTTGCTGAGGCCCGTGAAAGGTAATATCACCACCACGGTTGGTTGGAAAATATTCAATTCCTTTTTCAATTCGCTCTTTATCTGAGATTAAAATATTTTTTACATCACCGCTTTTGCCCAATGTATAAACGGGAGGGTGCTCTACAAAGAGTAAATAGTTCTGAGTTTTGAGTTCCGAGTTTTGAGTTGCGGCTTCACCATCATATACGAAACTTAGTTGCGCTTTTCTAAGCTCAGCTTTTACAGAAACATTCCTTTGCAATAACTGCTCCTGATAATCCCATGCCTCTTTATAAGGCATTTGCTGTAAATCTTCAAAAACTACTTGTTGTTTCATCAACTGCAAATTTACATTCATTTGGTTTCAAATATTACAAGCTTACTTTTGCAAAATGATTACTGAAGAATTACAGGAAGATGGGGAACTGGAAAACGTTGATGAATCAGAAGAGGTTTATGAACGTATGAGGTTTATTGTTCCTAAAGGGCAAGAGCCCTTGCGGATTGATAAATTTTTATTGAGCAGAATAGAAGGAGCTACTCGTAACAAAGTGCAAAAAGGTATTGACAATGGCCTTGTGCTTGTAAACAATAATATCATTAAAGCAAATTACAAAGTGCGGCCCGATGATGAAATAATCACTTTCTCAGAAACTGCTCCGCAGGATACAGGTGTAGTACCCGAAGAGATTCCCTTTAACATTGCTTATGAAGATGATGATGTATTGGTAGTAAATAAAACAGCAGGAGTAGTAATGCATCCGGGTAGCGGAAATTATACAGGCACTTTATTAAATGGTGTGCTCTGGTATTTAAAACAGCAACAGCCCGAACTTACCGAAGATCAGCTTCCACGTTTTGGAATGGTACACCGTATTGATAAAAATACAAGTGGCCTTGTAATGCTTGCAAAAAACGAACAGGCAAGTTTACATCTGGCCAAGCAGTTTTTTAATCATACTGTTGAACGAAAATACATCGCCTTGGTTTGGGGAGATATAAAAGAAGATAGCGGAACCATTACCGGGCATGTGGGCAGGCATCAACGTTTTCGGAAAATTATGGATGTATATCCCGATGGAGATTACGGCAAAGAAGCCACTACACATTATAAAGTATTGGAACGTTTTGGATATACAACTCTTGTTGAATGCAAATTAGAAACAGGAAGAACACATCAAATACGAGTACACATGCAGCACATTGGTCATCCGTTATTTAATGATGATACCTATGGCGGCGACCGTATTGTAAAGGGAACAGTATATACCAAATACAAACAGTTTGTAGATAATTGTTTTGCCATTTGCCCAAGGCACGCACTACATGCACAAACACTTGGTTTTTTACACCCCAAAACACAGGAGAAACTGATATTTGAAAGTGAACTGGCTGAGGATATGCAGAAAGTAATTGAACGCTGGCGGGTTTATACTAAGGCCAAGAATTTAACTGGTGATGAGTAATATATTTAGTCTTTCTTGTGACTAATCTCATTTGGGAAACACCATCTTATAATCTACACTCACTTTACCTCTGGAAATATCATTCAGTTTTCCTTTTAAAAGTTTACGCTTTAAAGGTTTGAGGTGATCAATAAACAACTTTCCATCAATATGATCGTACTCATGCAGAATAACCCTTGCCGTGATGCCATCATATGTTTTTACATGTTCAACAAAATTTTCATCCATAAATCTGATGGCGACTTCTTCTGCACGAAAAATATCTTCTCTTATTTTAGGGATACTTAAGCAACCTTCGTTGTAAGACCAATCATCTCCAAGCAATTCTTCAACATGTGCATTTATAAAAATCTGTTTAATGCCGGGATTGTCAGGATACTCATCTCTCTCCTTCTCATCCATATTTTCAAACATCTGAATGGTGTCTACTGTAAACAAACGAATCTCTTTATTAATTTGTGGAGCTGCCAGTCCTACTCCATTGGAAGAATACATTGTTTCCCACATATCATCAATGAGCTTTGAGAGATTGGGGTAATCGGGAGAAATATCTTTACAAACTTTCCGTAATACTTCGGTACCGTAAGCTACAATGGGCAAAATCATTCGATTTCAGGTTTTAGATTTTAGATTTTAGATGTGTGATGTACAACATCTTAATTTTTAAAAGTGGTTCAATTTAAGCCGTTAAAGATATGAACAGTAGTTGAAGAATGAAGCAAATCTTACATCTGCATTCTCTCCATATATTCCTGCAGCATCATGGTAGCCGCAATTTCATCAACCAATTCTTTTTTACGCCGCTGCATTTTTTTCATACCCATTTCGAGCATGGCCGCTTTTGCCATTTTGGAACTATATCGTTCATCTACTGTTTCAACAGGAATCTTTGGAAAATGTTTGTTGAGTTGTTTAATTGCGTTGATTACAAGTGGTGTGGCATGAGTAGCTGTTTCATCCATATTCAATGGCATACCTATGATGATTTTTTCTACCTGCTCTTTGCTGAAATAATCTTTGAGAAAAGAAATGAAATTTTTCGTTTCAATAGTAGTGAGCCCTGTTGCAATAATTTGCAATGGATCAGTAACGGCGATGCCGGTTCGTTTGCCACCATAGTCTATACAAATTATTCGGGCCATGCAGCAAAAATAAGGTTGATGGTTGATAGTTCATGGATGATAGCCGACACTTATAAAATGGAGTCTCTGAGCTTTGTAATCATTTTACAAAGCACTTCGTAAGAATCATATAGTTCTTAAACAAGTCTTCGTTTATGTAGTTTCTTTTGATATCCAAAAACAAACAGGCAACAACTTCAATAGCAGAACGTAGAGAAATAGTAAGGAATCGTTTGAACTCAGGTTTTGATTGACCGGTACTTCCTTCAGCTATGTTTAATACAACTGAATCGGCGGCTCTTTTTATTTGAGAGGAAAGACTAAAACGCTCTTCAAGAGGAAATTTCTTTGTCATCAAATCAATTTCATTTGACAAATCAACAGCCAGATGCCACACTTTTAATTCTTCAAATCTAAAAGCCATTTTGATATATTTGTTTTACCATGAACTACGAACCATCAACTATGAACTATCAACCAATAATAAGATCTGCAATCACAAACACAGCAAACACCACACTTGCAATTCCATTGGTAGTAAAAAAAACCATGTTTACTTTACTCAAATCATTTGGTTTTACAAGTAAATGCTGATATACAAGTAAGCCAATAAAAAACACTGCACCTATCCAATACCAAATACCAAAACCTCCCAACCATCCTGCTGCAAGTACACACAAAGCACTCAGTATATGCAATAGTTCTGAAACTCTTAAAGCTTTGCTTTTACCCAGCCATACAGGAATCGATTTCAGTTGATAGGTTTTATCAAACTCCTCATCCTGCAAGGCATAAATAATATCAAACCCACTCACCCAGAATAAAACGGTTAACGAAAATAAAATAGGCAGTAAATCAAATGCACCAGTAACTGCCAGGTATGCGCCAATGGGTGCTAAACTCAAACCCAACCCCAACACCAAATGACAAAGGGGTGTAAATCGTTTGGTAAAACTGTAACCCAATACAACTAATAATGCAACTGGTGACAAAGCAAAACATATTGTATTAATAAAATAAGTGGTGATGATAAATAATACACACATTAAAATAGTAAATCGCAAAGCACTATTGGCAGAAATAATACCTGCCGGTATTTCTCTTATGGCAGTACGTGGATTTTTTTCATCAAAGCTTCTGTCGAGATAGCGATTGAAGGCCATTGCTGCACTTCGAGCAAAGATCATACAGAGAAGAACGAGAATGAACTTTCCAATAATTGATGGTCCATAGTGATTGAGAAATTGAGGATCAAAAGGCTTCGGCCCCCATCCGATTGTTTCATTCAAATTCCAATGACCATGTTCAATATTTCCACTCAATAAAGCCAAAGAAAATCCAATCAATGCAAACGGTAATGCAAATACAGTATGAGAAAATTTAATAAGAGAGAGATAATTTTTAACAGTGGACATATTGCAAATATAGGAGGGTTTAAAAACTCCCCTTTAGGGGTTGGGGGCTAAATGTTCTCTTACCATTTCCCACAACACAACTCCTGCAGCCACACTGATGTTGAGTGAATGCTTCATGCCCATCTGTGGTATTTCAATACAGCCATCGCATAGCTTTAATGTTTCTTCTTCCACACCCATGGCTTCGTTACCAAAGATGAGTGCAATTTTTTCAGCTTCTGCTTTTTTATATTCATGAAGCAGAATGCTTCTTTTGGCCTGTTCAATGCCAATAATTTTGTAGCCGCTGGTTTTTAACTCAGCAATAGCATCAATTGTATTTTCAAAATACTTCCAGTTGACTGTTTCTGTTGCACCCAATGCTGTTTTATGAATATCCCGGTGCGGCGGTTGAGGGGTAAATCCTACCAAATAAATTGCTTCGACCAAAAATGCATCACAGGTGCGAAACACACTGCCCACATTCTGCATGCTACGGATGTTTTCAAGCACCACCACCACCTTATTCTTTTCTGCTTCTTTAAATTCATCCACCGATTTACGGTTCAGTTCATCCATACTTAGTTTACGCATTCCATTTTTATTTGGCTGCAATGTAATACATGTATACTTGTTTACAGGTTTACTAAAGCAATCGTTTTATGGAGTCTTTTGCATACTAATCCTGTAAATTGTTAATTAAAAATTAATAGCCATTTTATGTCTTTCTACTGACATCTCAAACCTTTTGTGTAAATTACTTTTGCTCTACCAAACAAAAAACAACCAGATTTTCAAAAACTTATTCTCTATCTACTGAGCTTTTTATTTGCTCAGACAACCCTTTCAATTAATCCGAAATTGAGGTAACAGGTTTTGCATAATCTTTTTGTTTTACTAAAACAAAAAACGAAAAGCTTTGAAACAGACACATTTTGACATTATTGTTGTAGGTACCGGCATCGGCGCTGCAACAGTTACAAAAGAACTTGCTTTAACTGGCAAAAAAATTCTCATACTTGAACGTGGTGGATTTATTCCAAAAGAAAAGGAAAACTGGGATGCAGTAGAAGTAGTGGAGAAAGGCCGTTACCGTACAAAAGAAGAATGGTATGATAAAGATGGTAAGGCATTCACGCCATTTACCTATTACACAGTAGGCGGTAACAGTAAAGCTTATGGCGCTGCGGCTTTCAGGCTAAGGGAAAAAGATTTTACTTCTTACCAAACACCGGCAGGAGAATCTCCTACATGGCCATTGAGTTATACTGATTTCAAACCTTATTACGATAAAGCCGAATCTTACATGTCAGTTCATGGTCAACGTGGTGAAGACCCGACCGAACCTTATACAAATAGTGCCTATCCCTTTGCACCTATTGCAGTAGAGCCGTTTACAAAGGAGTTATTTAATAATGTAAAAACTACTGGCATCAAAGCCTATCCTATACCTATGGCAGTAAGTCTGCCGCAGGATAAAAATCCAAATGAAGCTCCTGTAGTTCTTGGAAACTTTGACGGTTTTCCTGATCCAACTGAAAGTAAAAGTGATGCACATGTATTGGCTATTCGCCCGGCATTGAAAGAAGAAAATGTACAGTTATTAACGGGTGCTTATGTTACGAGGTTAGAAACTGATGCAACAGGAAAAAAAGTAACAACTGTACATGTGGAGAAAGATGGTGAGCAATTGCAATTTAAAAGTGATATAGTTATTGTGGGTGCAGGAGCCATTAATACTGCCGCACTCATGCTTCGCTCCCATTCTTCCAATCATCCTAACGGATTAGGCAATAGCAGCGGTTTGCTAGGGCGGAATTATATGTCGCACATCAATGGTTGTATGATTGCTTTTACACCTGATAAACTCAATGATTCCTCTTTTCAAAAATATTTTTGTATTGGTGATTATTATTGGGGAGATGAAAACTATCCAAATCCTATGGGGGAAATTCAGTTGATGGGTAAAAACGATCCCAGCACTTATACCTGGAATCCACCACAGGTATTTGAAGGAAAAGATGCAAATTATATTGCCCGGCATGCGATTGATTTCTGGTTAACATCAGAAGACATTCCTCAACCTGAGAACAGAGTAACGCTAAATAAGAATAATCAGATACAACTTATCTATCACCGGGAAGCAAACAATGTTCAATCTTTTGAAACATTAAAACTCCGGCTGAAAAAGATAATGAGCGATGTGGGTAAAATTGATCCGCAATTACAAAATATTATCTGGGGTGGTTATGACCTTGGCATAAGTGGCGTAAGCCATCAGTGCGGAACCCTGCGTTTTGGAAATGACCCAGCAAAATCTGTATTAGATATCAATTGTAAAATGCACGACCTCGAGAATGTGTATGTAGTGGATGCTTCCTTTTTCCCCAGCAGCGGCTCTTACAACCCTTCACTTACCATTGCTGCCAACGCTTTCAGGGTAGCAGAATATATTCAATCAATTCTTTAAAATAATAAATCAAAAAAATGAAACAGACAGTTAAAGCCTTTGGCTTATTCGCAGCAGTAGTTATTCTTTCTATCAGCGCTTTTGCGCAGCATCCCATCAAATCAGCAGATGGTCATAACATTAATGTAGATAAAGATGGTGTAATGGCACTGGGTTATGATGTGGTAGCTATGTTTTTGTTACCCGATCAAACCATTAAAGGAAGTGCAGAATTTCAATCTACTTTCCAGGGTGCTAAATATTATTTCAGTTCAGCAGATAACAAGAAGCTGTTTGATGCAACCCCTGCTAAATATGCTCCTGCTTTTGGTGGTTATTGCGCCATTGCCGCTGCACAAAACAATCTACGCCCTGTTCAAATCTGGACGCACAGCATTGTAAACGGAACATTGGTTTTAAATCATAATGCACATGCAAAAGAACTCTGGGAAAAAAATAAAAATAAGAATTTTAAAAAAGCAGTGAAAAACTGGCCAGCACTCAATGCAAAAGACCCTAAGTACAACATTATTAAAGCCGGAGAAACACAGGAATCTTTAGCTGAAACAAGTTATGAAGGCAAAAAACAATAATAGTATGATACGCCAAATCTGGGTGATTGCTATTTTATTAGCTTCTTTTTCCTGTACGGAAGCTCAAAAAACCAAAAGTATTTTGTTGAATGCTACCTCGTTTCAGGATAGCCTCAATAACAAAAAGGAAATAATGCTTATTGATGTGAGAAATCCCGGAGAATTCAATAAAGGACATATTCAAAATGCCATTAACATTAATTGGCACGAAAAGGATTTTTCAAAGCAGTTTGATACAATCAGTAAAAGCAAACCTATCTACTTGTATTGTTTAAGTGGATCAAGAAGCAGCGAAGCAGCATCTAAACTTTCAAAAGCAGGGTATACTGTTTATGATTTAGATGGCGGCATCATTCAATGGCGTGGTGCAAAATTTCCGGTAACAGATAACACTATTGCCCTTACCGGGACTTTGTCTTTAGATGAATATAAAAAACTGGTAAGCGGTGAAAGCCCTGTACTCGTTGATTTTTATGGCGAGTGGTGTGTACCCTGCCGTAAAATGAAACCCTATATTGATGAACTGGCTTTGAATTACAAATCAAAATTGAAAGTCGTAAGAATCAGTTTTGATGATAACAAAGAATTGTGCGATCAGCTAAATATTAATGCCCTACCTTATTTGCTTCACTATAAAAATGGCGAACCCGTTTGGGAAAGCAAAGGGCTTATTTCAAAAGAAGATTTATTTTACAAACTAAACTTAAATTAATTATGACAAAGAAAATTGTACTTGTAATGATGTTATTAGTAGGTATTTATTCAATTACCAATGCACAACTGCCTACTAAGCCTGTTTTAACAACAAAAGCAGCACAAAAAATTATGGATGCGGCTCTGGCATATGCAAAAGCAAATAACGCACCCGGTGGCTGTATTGCTATTGTAGATGATGGCGGGCATTTGTTGATGCTGGTACGTATGGATGGCACTTTTGCCAAAGCATCAGAAGTATCCACAGGTAAAGCACAGTCTGCGGCTCTTTTCAAAAAAGAAACCAAAGGTTTTGAAGATAAAATTAATACCGATCGACCTGCATTAATAACAGTTGGCGCTATCATGCTCAAAGGTGGTGTTCCAATTACTTATAAAGGTGTTGTTATTGGAGGAATTGGTGTAAGCGGGGCGGCTACGGCCGAGCAGGATGCAGAAATAGCGGCAGCCGGTGCCAATGTAGATTTAGATAAATAAACTTTGATCATATAAAAAATATCAACCAGAATGAAACGATTATCGTTGCTAGTAATGCTTGTATTTGCATTATCAAACATACAAGCGCAGGAAACTAGAGAGCTTGCTGTATACAAACCATTTGCAATTGCAGATTTAAAAAATACAGAGGGAACAGCAGCAGTTAACGCCAATTGGAAATTTGCAGTAGCCACCATTAACAAAGTTTCCTTTAAAAGTCCGGGACCGTCTGCTACTGATCCATTACCATTATACCCAACTGGAAAAAATATTTCGGCAGATAATATTTTCCCTACGTTGGATGAATTGAACAAAGCAACCTGGCAGGATGCCGGAAACTTAGAAACAAGAAGAGGTAATGGCAGGCTTTCATTTGTATGGTACAGAACAACCATTACATTGCCTGCCAACATCGGCAATCAACCTGTTGATGATGCAGTCGTTTATTTTGAATTGACTGCGGATGATTATTCTGAGATCTACATCAATGGAACATTAAAAAAGCAATTCGGGCAAACTGGTGCTGGTGTTATCAGTGGGTACAATGCACGCAACAGACTAATACTTACACAACATGCCAAAGCAGGAGAAAGTTTTGATATTGCTGTGTTGGTTACCAATGGAAATATCGGTAATGAACCTGATAATTATGTTTGGATACGGAATGCCGTATTGGATTTCTATCATCCAAAAGAAATTGCGGGTAAAAGCGAACAGGTGGGAACAGTTTATGCTGTTGACAAAAATTTCAACTCCATCATTGCTCCCGGTACAAAAATAAATAAGCTGGCGGATGGATTTTCATTTACAGAAGGACCTGTTTGGCATCCTGATGGTTTTCTATTGTTCAGTGATCCAAACATGAACATGATCTATCGTTACAATCCAATCAATCATAACATCACTATTTATCAAAGCCATAGCGGATATACAGGAACGGATATTGGAGTCATTGGTCAACCCGGCAGCAATGGACTTGCCATTGATGAACAGGGAAGATTGGTTGTGTGCCAGCATGGAAACAGAAGAGTGATCCGTCATGAATTGAAAGGACCAGTTACTGTTCTATCAGACAATTATCAGGGCAAACGATTAAATAGCCCCAATGATGTTGTATTGAAAAGTGACGGGACTGTTTACTTCACTGATCCTCCGTATGGGCTGGGTAAATTTTATGATGATCCGAAAAAAGAGCTACCTCATCAAGGCGTGTACATGATTAAAAATGGTACAACAGTTTTGGTGAGCACAGATTTAGGCGGACCAAACGGTATTGCGTTTTCACCTGATGAAAAATTCCTATACGTAAGTAACTGGGATATTCGTGATGTTCATCGTACAAAAACCATCTGGCGCTACGAAATAAATGGAGATGGCACATTGAAAAATGGAAAAGTATTTTACAGTTTTAATTATACAGTTGGAGATGAAGCTTTAGATGGATTAAAAGTAGATGTAAATGGAAATATTTTTTCATCTGCACCTGGTGGTGTGTATGTAATAAATGCTGATGGCGCTTTATTGGGTTTAATTGAAGGCCCTGAAAGACCAGCCAATATGGCCTGGGGTGGTACTGATGGAAAAACCCTTTACCTTACAGCACATACAGGGCTATACAGTATTCAAACAAGTACGGGTGGTAAAATTGCTATTAAAAAATAATCTGAATATGATTTCCAGTTTTATAGGAAGTAATGAAGGCAATTGGCTGGTTCGTTCAACAAGTGCTATTAAAGGAAGTGATTTCCCCATTGCAGAAAGAATGCTGAGAATTGACAATGAATTGAACCACTGGAAAGTTGAAAAACAAGTACAGTGGCAATTAAACGGGTTCAATAGTAATATGCGATATACCAACAGAAACGAAAGAAAGGAGTTAGATAAAACTCCTTCCATCCTCAACTTACCTGAGAATAATTTTGCAGCGCTTATCCCTATAAAAAAGAACGATGAGTGGTGGCAATTAACGCAGGATGAACGCAGAAATATTTTTGAAGAACAATCAGCACATATTGGGTTCAGTTTAAAATATCTGGATAAAATCAGCCGCAAACTTTACCATAGCAGAGATTTAGGTGAACCATTTGACTTTCTTACATGGTTTGAATTTAAAGAAACAGATGAATCTCTTTTTAACGAATTAACCGATTACCTCCGATATACCCCCGAATGGAACTATGTGATTTCAGAAATTGACATCAGGCTTGAACGTATATAAAACAATGACATGAAAAAATATTTTATAAACACAGTTATTGCAATTCTTTTTTTATTCAGCACTGCTACTGCCCAAAAAGCAACAGGTTTAGATCGTATTTGCATAACTGTAAAAGATCTAAACCGTTCAATAGAATTTTATACCAAAGTGTTGCCTTTTCAATTAACTGGTACTGAAGAATTTTATGGAACCGAATATGAAACTCTATTGGGAAAATTTGGAATCCGGTTTAAAGTGGCACATTTGAAATTGGGAAACGAACAAATTGATTTGATTGATTATCTCACATCAGGCGGACGTTCCGTTCCTGAAACTCAAAAGAGTAACGATTTAAATTTTCAGCACATTGCCATTGTGGTAAGCGATATGGAAAAGGCATTTGCCCAGTTGCAAAAAAACCATGTAGAGTATGTTTCCACAGCTCCGCAAACATTACCATTGAGCAACAAAGCTGCTGCAGGTATTAAGGCTTTTTACTTTCATGATAACGATGATCATAATTTAGAACTGATTTATTTCCCTAAAGGAAAGGGAAATCCAAAATGGCAACAGTCCAATGGAAAAATATTTTTAGGCATTGATCATACAGCCATTGGTATCAGCAACACTACTACCTCTTCTTCTTTCTGGATTCAAACAATTGGTTTTGAAAAAAAGGGTGAAAGCCATAATGTAGGAACAGAGCAGGCACATCTTAATAATGTAAAAGATGCAGAGTTGCATATCACCGGAACATCAGCAGGCAAAGGACCTGGAGTTGAATTTCTGGAGTATGTGAAACCCGGAGCAGGTGAACCTTATCCTGCCAATACACAATGCGACGATTTATGGAATTGGATGACGATGGTACAATGTGATGATGCGGAAGCTTTATTCAAAAAGCTGAAGGAATCAAAGGCAGGAACAATGGTTTCTGATGAAGTAGTAACGATTCAAAATAAAAAACAATTCATTATACGTGATACGGACGGACATGCCGTTTGGTTCATCCAAAAATAAATCTCATTTCAGTTATGCCGTTTAAAAGAGTATTTGACGAAGATAAAAAAGAAATTTGCCCGATTTGCAATGTGGTGCACAGGCGATTGGTACATCGGTTTCATGAAACACTCGAGGCGGATGTAATCTTTCACATTCAAACGGATTTCCCTACCTGGAAAACTGCAGACGGCATCTGCAGCCGTTGTTATGATGAATTTGAAGCACTCACTTATCATGAGTACCGTGCATCAGATGAGTCTTCAGAAAATTTTAAATTAAAATTTTTAGATTTTTATATTTTCCCAACAGCACAACGCCTCAATGCAGATGCTGCCTACAGTGGAAAAGGAGTTACCATTTGTTTTATTGACAGTGGTTTTTACAAACATCCCGATATTGCTGAACGTATTCTTCATATAGAAGATATTACCAACCCATCGCATGATGAAACTTATTTTGAAACGGTACATGATAATGCATGGCATGGCACTATGACCAGTACTGTTTGCAGTGGTAACGGAACTGAAAGCAAAGGGGTTTACAAAGGACTGGCCAATAATGCCAATTTAGTATTGCTCAAAGTTCAGAATGATGAAGGGAAAATTACAGATGATAATATTGCAAAAGCATTGCAATGGGTATTGAAAAATAAGGATGCGTATAATATCAGGATTGTCAATCTTTCTTTAGGAGGAGATTTGGCTCTGCCCAATGATTTAAGTGAGATTAACCGATTAGCTGAATTACTTTTTCAGAACAATGTATTGGTAGTAAGTGCCGTTGGTAATACAGCTGATGGAAAAGTGTTACCACCTGCCAGCAGTCCGCATGTAATTGCAGTGGGCGGATTGGATGATCAGAATAAACTGGAAGGTGAAATATTATTGTATCACAGTACTTATGGTGTAACAGTTGATGGTTATTCAAAACCTGAAATGGTTACGAATTCTATTTGGGTACCAGCACCGATTTTACCAAACACACCACAGGCAGAAAAAGCAAAAGTATTATTTCATTCGCTGGAGAATGAAGATTATCTGCATGGTATAATTGAAAATAATAAAGCGATACTCAAAGAAGAACATTTTAATTTATTTGAAGGAAAAGAAAAATTATGGAAAGAAGTGAAACAGGTGATCTGGCGTGAAAAATTCATCACCCCGCATTATATGCATGTTGATGGAACTTCATTTGCTGCACCATTAGTAACAAGTGTGGCTGCACAAATGCTGGAAGCAAATCCTGCATTAACATCGCAGGAATTAAGACAAATACTTTTACAAACTTCTGCACCTGTCCCAACTTTTGATATTTCCCGACAGGGCTTTGGACGTATGCAACCTAAAATGGCCGTATATGCCGTATTGAACAGGGATGAATTTGTAATTACAGGTGAAAATCCTATCGTAGATGATACAAATGGCAACCTTACTTTTTATGTACATCAACCCAAAGCAAAACTGAGCGTTTCTCTTGTGGGTTCATTCAATCATTGGAAGAAAAATGAAATCATTTTGAAACCGGCTAAAAATGATATTTGGTATGTAACCTTACCAAAAATGAAACCCGGCCGCCATGAATATAAATTTTATGTTGATGGCTGGTATTGGGTAGAAGACATAAGTAATCCGTGGCGTGTAGTTGATGAATACGGCGGATGGAATTCAGTATTTGAAATTAAAAACTAAAACAAAATAAACATGCAAAAAAATCAAATACGGATAGATGGTCAAACAGCCATTGTAACCGGAGCCAGCAGCGGTATTGGTAAAGCTTGTGCTTTTGCACTAGGCGAAGCCGGTGCAAACATTGTTATCAATTATATTGGCAACGCAGTTTCAGCAGAAGAATTGGCGGAGGATATCATTAGAATTGGTGGCACCGCCATTACCGTTAAGGCAGATGTAAGTAAACAGGACCAGGTAGATGCAATGGTGCAGGCAGGAGTTGATAAATTCGGCACTGTTGATATCCTCATCAACAACGCAGGGCTTCAAAAAGATGCAGCCTTTGTTGACATGACACTTGCTGATTGGCAATTTGTACTGGATGTAAATCTTACGGGCCAATTCATTTGTGCACAAGCAGTTGTTCGAGAATTTTTGAGACGTGGTATGCGTCCGGATATTTCCGCAGCAATGGGTAAAATTATTTGTATGAGCAGTGTGCATCAGCTTATTCCCTGGGCCGGGCATATTAACTACGCTGCTTCAAAAGGTGGTGTAGAATTATTTATGCAATCCCTTGCACAGGAACTGGGTCCACAAAAAATTCGTGTAAACAGTATTGCACCGGGAGCCATCAAAACTCCCATTAATTTAATGGCTTGGGAAACACCCGAAGCAGAAGAAAAATTATTAAAACTCATTCCTTACAAAAGAGTAGGTGTTACAAGTGATATTGGAAACCTGGCTGTATTTCTTTGCAGCGATTTAAGTGATTATATACACGGCACAACCATTTATGTTGATGGAGGCATGACGTTGTATCCCGGCTTTGAAGACAATGGTTAATTAATATTCAGGATAAACAATAGTTGTAGTTTACATTTTCCTTCATGTCAATGCTTAAAACAAATGCTTATGTCAATTGAAAAAATAAAATTAAAACAACACTATACGAAAGAAAAAAACTGGCTCAAGTGGGGTCCGTATCTCAGTGAGCGGCAATGGGGTACTGTACGTGAAGATTACAGTCCTCATGGAAGTGCATGGGATTTCTTTCCGCACGACCATGCACGTAGCCGTGTATATCGTTGGGGTGAAGATGGTATTGCAGGAGTAAGTGATGATTTGCAACGCATTTGTTTAAGTGTAGCACTTTGGAATGGTAACGATCCTATTCTCAAAGAACGGATGTTTGGACTTACAGGACCTGAAGGCAACCATGGAGAAGATTGTAAAGAATTATATTTCTATCTGGACAACACTCCTACTCATAGTTATATGAAGCACTTGTACAAATATCCGCAGGCTGCTTATCCTTATCAGCAACTTGCTCAAATTAACAAAGAAAAAAGCAAAGATGAAAATGAATTTGAATTGATTGATACAGGTGTCTTTAATGAAAAAAAATATTTTGATGTTGTAAGTGAATATGCAAAAGCTGATGATGAAGATTTGTTATTGAAGATAACGGTACACAACAGAGGTAGCGAAGATGCACCTCTTACTATTCTGCCACAAATATGGTTCAGAAATCTTTGGGATTATGGTTTAATGAAACATAAGCCTGAAATTTCATTGGGCATGCACGGTAAAGGTTTCGGAATGGTAAAGCTGGAGCATCTGGAATTAGGCGACTACTATTATTATTTTCAGGATGCAGAACAAACTCTGTTTACAGATAATGAAACCAATACCGAAAAATTATGGGGTCAACCAAACAAAACTCCGTATGTAAAAGATTTGTTTCATGATGCCATCATCAATAACAAATTTGATGAGTTTGAAACAAGAAAACATGGAACTAAATTTTCGCCGGTTTATAAAAAAATCATTCCTGCTAATGATAGTGTGGAACTAAGAGTAAGGTTATCAAAACAACCATTTACTAAAAATCCCCTCACTGAAAATTTTGAAAAGGTTTTCAAAACCCGAATCAATGAGGCCAATGAATTTTATACATCTATCATTAAAGAACAGTGTACTGATGATGAAAAAAATATTCAGCGCCAGGCTTATGCAGGCATGTTATGGACAAAGCAATATTATAATATTGATGTACCGCTTTGGCTAAATGGAGATGAAAACCAACCAACACCACCAGAAAGCAGACTTGCAGGAAGAAATCATCAATGGAAAACATTGAACAATGAAGACATCATTTCCATGCCCGATAAATGGGAATATCCCTGGTATGCAGCTTGGGATCTGGCGTTTCATTGTATGCCATTGGCCATGTTAGATGCCCGTTTTGCAAAAGATCAATTGTTGCTTTTTTTGCGTGAATGGTACATGCATCCTAATGGACAGATACCTGCTTATGAGTGGGCCTTTGGTGATGTAAATCCACCTGTACATGCCATGAGTTGTTTAAAAGTATATGCATTGGATAAAGAAATGAATGGCGTTGAAGATGTTGATTTTCTCAAAAAAGCATTTACAAAACTATGCCTCAATTTTACCTGGTGGGTAAACAGAAAAGATAGTTATGGCAAAAATGTTTTTGAAGGAGGCTTTTTGGGTTTAGATAATATTGGCGTGTTTGATAGAAGCAGCGCTATACCCGGTGGCGGCCATTTGGAACAGGCAGATGGTACAAGCTGGATGGCCATGTATTGTTTGAACATGCTGGAAATGGCATTGGAAATAACAAAACATGACAACAGTTTTGAACCAATGGCTACAAAGTTTTTTGAACACTTTGCTCTTATATCAGAAAGTTTGAACCGCATTGGAAAAGATTGGACTGGTGCGTGGGATGAACAGGAAGGTTTTTTCTACGATGTATTGGCCTTGCCAAACAATGAATACATTCCTTTGAAAGTACGTTCGTTGGTAGGACTTACAACTTTGTTTGCCACATTCACCATTAAAAAAGAATGGATGGAAGCGGCGCCTGAATTTGCTTATCGAATGAAATGGTTTAATGATTACTTCAAGGAGCAATGCGATTATACAGTCATTGATGAATACAGAGAGGATGCTGTTTTGCTTACACTCATTCCTCAACAACGATTAAAAAGATTGCTGCAGGCCATGCTGGATGAAACCGAGTTTTTAAGTGATTATGGAATTAGAAGCATATCCAAGCGTCATGAAAATGGTTATTCAGTAAACATTGAAGGGCAGTATTTTGGCTTGAAGTATGAGCCTGCTGAAAGCAGCACCGGATTGTTTGGTGGTAATAGCAACTGGCGTGGTCCCATCTGGATGCCGATGAATTACATGCTTATTCAATCACTCAGGAGGTTCTACGAATTTTTTGGTGACGACTTTAAAGTTGAATACCCAACAGGCAGCGGCATACTCATGAATCTGGAAGAAGTGAGTACCGAAATATCAAAACGATTGGTAAAACTTTTTACAAAAGATGAGAATGATAACAGGGCAGTGAATGGATTAACCCCGAAGTTGTATCATGATGAACATTTTAAAGATCTTGTTTTGTTTTATGAATATTTCCATGGCGATAATGGAAGAGGTGTAGGTGCATCGCATCAAACAGGATGGACAGGAGTGATTACCGATTTAATTCACAACATTAAAAAAAGTTAGCAGTGCATACACAATTTGAAGAGCTGAGCAAACGGGAATTTTTACTCACCAATGGTTTAGGCGGTTATGCTTCTTCCACATTCAGCGGAGCCAATACAAGGCGTTACCATGGATTGCTCGTTGCATCCTTTAACCCTCCTACGGTAAGAAAAGTTTTGGTGAGTAAAGTGGAAGAAACAATTACCATTAATGAGAATTCATTTGAATTATCTTCTAACCGCTATCCAAACAATATTCATCCAACGGGGTTTAAGCTCATAAAAGATATACAGGCAACACCTGAACAATTCCTTGTTACTTTTCAACTGGAGGATGCACTGATACAGAAAAAAATATCAACCATCAGGGGAAGAAATACTACAGTAGTTGAATATACAAATCTCAGTTCAGTACCTGCCGCCATCGCCATCAGACCATTCATGGTGTTTCGTGATTTTCATGCCATGTTTCATAAAAGCGATGATTTTGATTTTTATATCAATGAAATATCAAATCAGGTCCTTGAAATTTTTGCACAGTATGGTGCGGCTCCGGTTTATTTTATTTCAGATAGAGGCAGTTGGAAAAAGGATAACTACTGGTATGAACATTTTCAATATACCATTGAAGAAGAAAGAGGTTTTGATTTTGAAGAAGATGCCATGCAGGTTGCCGAACTTCATCATACATTAAATCCAAACGAAACCATTCAACTGATTTTTACAACTGAAAAACCGGAGGAATGTACAATACCTCTTCATCATTTAGCATTTAATAAAATTGATCATCAAGAATTACCGGTATTCATTAATCACTTGGAAAAATCGGGTCAGCAATTTCTTGTTCACAGGCAAAGTACCAATAGCGCCACAGTTCTTGCAGGTTATCATTGGTTTAGTGATTGGGGCCGTGATACCATGATTGCCATGAGAGGATTAACCATCGCCACCGGCAATCAGCAAATCAGCAAAAGCATCCTTCAAACTTTTTTTAAATCGATTGATCAGGGAATGTTGCCCAATCGTTTTCCCGACTATGAAGGTGAAGCACTTGAATACAATACCATTGATGCATCGTTATGGTTGTTTGTTACGTTGTACGATTATCATCAAAAATTCAACGACAATGAATTTATAAAAGAGCATTTGAATGATTTGCGGCAGATGCTCGATTGGCATTTGAAAGGTACCCGTTACAATATAAAAGTGGACAGCGATGGATTGATAATTGGAGGTAAAGAAGGTGTACAGTTAACATGGATGGATGCAAAAGTAGAAGGTTATGTAGTAACGCCACGCATTGGAAAACCGGTTGAAATCAATTTACTTTGGTACAATGCATTAAAAATATTTCAACTCTTTTGTTTGAATTGTGAGGAAGACGCAGGTATAGATATTGCTTCTCAGCTCTCTGCATTTGAGCAATCATTTGTTGCAAAATTCATGAACGAAGAAGGATATCTTGCTGATGTGCTGGAATCAGATGATCAACAGGATAACAGCATCCGGCCCAATATGGTATATGCACTCAGCTTGCCTTTTACGCCGCTTGCTGCTGAACATCAACTGAAAATGATTGAAATCATCAATCACCGTTTATACACATCTTTTGGGTTGCGTACCTTGGATCCACGTCATCCATCCTTCCGCCCCTCCTATCGTGGCGATGCATACAATAGAGATACTGCTTATCATCAGGGAACAGTATGGCCCTTTCTTTGGGGTGAGTGGGCATTGGCTCATTTAAAACTTCATTCCTTTTCAAAAGAAGCTTGCGCTTTTGTTTGGCAGCAATCAGCAGGCTTGCGCCATCATTTTTATGAAGAAGGATGTGCCCATGCCATTGCAGAAATTTATGATGGTTTGGACCCTTCAATTGGAAAAGGCTGTATCCAGCAAGCGTGGAGTATTGGAAATCTTTTAATGGTTTTTTTACATCCGCAATTCAAATGGGATGACATTAGTAAAGCATGATTACAGCGTTAAAAAATAACTGGAAAATTTATTTAATTGAGTTCTGGGCACTGGGCATGTTCATGGTATCAGCATGTACGTTTGTAATCTTAATTGAGCACCCGCAGTTTCGTTTTGCAGAGTTGATGCCAAGTAGTTTCTGGCGAAGATTATTAATTGGAATAGCGATGGGGCTTACGGCCATTCTGCTAATTTACTCCAAATGGGGTAAAAAAAGCGGTGCCCATATGAACCCGGCAGTAACATTGGCAAATGTGCAACTCAGCCGAATGAAGTTGGAAGATGCTATATGGTACATCATTGCACAAACAGCAGGCGCTGCATTATTTATGTTTCTTTTGAAGTTATTACTCTTTCGTTTTGTTTCGCATCCATCGGTAAACTATGTTGTAACCATACCTGGTAACCAAGGGTATCTAACAGCATTTATTGCAGAATTATTAATGGCCGCTTTTCTTTTTATTATGGTTTTGATTGTAAGTAACAGCAAAGCGGCAAAGTATACAGGATATGCAGCTGGTATCTTAGTTTGTCTTTTTATTTGGTTAGAAGCTCCTTTGTCCGGCATGAGCATCAATCCATCCCGCAGTTTCGGTTCTGCTATAATAGCTGATGAATGGAATAGCTTTTGGATTTACCTAACAGCACCGGTACTTGGTATGCAATTGGCTGCTTTTTTTTACAGACGCTGGTATTTGTATACAAATGGAGAATGTTATTCTATAAATTCTTTAATGAGTGGTAAATCATACAATAACAAAATATACAAAGTACTTTCATGGTGGAAAAGAGATGAACACGGACAAAAATTAAAACATAAACTTTATGAGCAAAAATGAATCTTTATTTATGGCGGGCGGTGTTGGCAACTTGGGTAACGTTGTTGTTGATGCATTGCAGCAGCAAAATTATCAAATGCATCTGGCTGTTCGGTCATTAGAAGGAGTAAAGGAGGAAGAGCAGAAATCTTATTACCATCTCGATTTATCGGATGAAGTGCACGTATCAAACACAATTGATGAGATTATTGAAAAAAGCAACACCCCTTTTTATGCAGGAATTTTCATGACAGGCGGATATGTGTATGGCGGATATGCTGATACTACTTTGCACATGCTCAACAAAATGATCCAACTCAATTTTGAAACGATATTCCCGTCAGCAAAAAAATTACTGGAGATGTTTGAACAACAGCAGCATGGGAAATTGATTTTTATTGGTGCAAAAGCAGCGCAGAACCCATCAACAGCAGCACCGCAACTGGCTTATTCCCTGTCAAAACAAATGCTTTACAATTTCACAGAAATTATCAATTCCATTCATAGCGGAACTAAGATTTCAGCGCATATTATTCTACCGGGCACACTTGATACTCCTTTAAACAGAGAGCAAATGCCCGATGCTGATTTTTCAAAATGGAGCAAGCCTTCAGTAATTGCACAAACAATCATTGATCTGTTACAGGGAAAAGAAATCAGGAATGTAATTGAATTATAAATTGCTTAACTATGATGATTCTTTATATTTTACTGCTCTATTTCTTTATCGGAATAATCACTGCATTTTGGTTTTCTTTTTTTAAAGTGCATAAAATTGATGAGGGAGCAATAGGTGCACCTTTCGGTTTCCGTTTGATTATTATTCCTGCCACCATTTTATTATGGCCGTTGTTGCTACGGAAAATAAGATCACATCAAAAAAAATAACCCATTAAATAAACCAACATGGATTCAGACTTAAGAAAACAACATCGGGCAATGTGGATTGTTATCAGTATTGTTCTTACTATACTTGTTTTTTTGGCTATTGTTTTAAGACCCTGAATACATTATCAATTAACTAACCAAATATGAGTGCAGGATATAAAACCGTTTTATGGAATGGCTTTAAAGTAAAATATGATCTTTTACTTTGGGGTACAATCATCATTTATCTTCTTGGTTTTTTATTTTACAATCTTAATTTTCATAACCCGTATAATTTATATACTGCATTAATCAGGGGATTAGGCACACTTGCAATATTGTTGCTGCATGTCATTTTAATGATTGGTCCGGCGGTACGCATCAATACTAAATGGCTTCCGCTTTTATATAATCGCCGGCATTTGGGTGTAACCATGTTTTGTATAGCGGCCGCTCATGGAGCTTTGAGCATTTTATGGTTTCATGGCAACGGGAATATACATCCGCTGCTTTCTGTTTTTCAAAGCAACGTTCACTATGGATCATTTATATTTTTTCCCTTTCAAACATTAGGAGTTTTGGCTTTAATTATCCTTGGGGCAATGGCATTTACAAGTCATGATTTCTGGCTTCATTTTCTGGGACCACGCTTCTGGAAAAGTATGCACATGCTGGTGTATGTAGCTTATGCACTTATTATAATGCACGTGGCGCTCGGTATTATTCAACTTGAAAAAAGCCCTTTGCTGGTTGTGCTGTTGTTTGCAGGAATGCTTACGATTATTACATTACACCTAGTTGCCGCTATTAAAGAAACCAAAAAAGATAAAACTGCAGCAGTAATTATTGAAAATAATTGGCAGTATGTATGCCGGCTGGATGAAATTGAAGAAAGCAGAGCAAAGATGGCTGTAATTGATAATGAACGTATTGCCATTTTTAAATATGATGGAAAGCTGAGTGCTGTACATAATGTTTGTAAACACCAGATGGGACCGTTGAGTGAAGGAAAAGTTGTTGATGGTTGCATCACTTGCCCCTGGCATGGTTATCAATACAAGCCTGAAGACGGATGTGCTCCAGCACCTTTTAATGAAAAAATACATACTTATCAGTTGCAGTTAAGAGATCAGGAAATCTATGTAAACATTCATGCATTGCCCGAAGGCACATTTGTGCAGCCACTAATCATTTCTGAAGTGCAAACAGAAGGTGCTGTTAACAAACAACAGCCTTTCTTTATTGGTTGGAATACTGCCAATCCTAAACCATTACTTCGTTTTTCTTTTAAAGCAGGGTTATTACTGGCAGTTGGGGTGTTGGCAACAGGACTTGTTTTCAGCACACAGCAAAAAGGGATTTCAAAGTTTACCATTGATTATGATCATGTAAAAGAAATTGAGGGATGGCTGATAAGCAAGCCATTGCCCATGTTACGAATAATAGATGGAAAAGATATCAATGGAAATCCTCAGTTTAAGAATATTTTGCTTGGCGATGGGTTTAAACACGGGGCCATGAAACCTGTAAACGCTTTTCTTGAAAATGATTCAGTTCGCTATGTAAAAATGAGAGGATACATCAGTAAAAACATGATCAGTTGTGGCAAACCTGGTGAGAATCCCTGCAAAATCAAATGTGTGCAATGTATTGAAGGCACCAATGAATTTCCGTTGATGGAATTGGAGAATGGTGTGTATTCATTTGAAAAAAAATCAGCACCTGTTGCCTTTTCATCAGAACAGTTAATCAATACAGAATCTGTAATTCTTAAAGGAGAAATTGTAGATTCAAAATGTTATCTCGGTGCTATGAACCCCGGCTACAGCAAAGTGCATCTCAGTTGTGCTGTACGTTGTATCAGCGGAGGATTAGTACCCATGCTTGTTTATAAAAACAACGGTAAAGAGCAGTTTGTTTTACTTACGGGTAAAAATTTCAAGGCAGTAAATAATGAATTATTGCGGTTTGTTGGTAAGCCTGTAACAGTAAGTGGCAGCAAATTTCAATATGGTAACTGGAATATCTTACAGATTTCTAAAATAAATGAACTGGAATTGAATGAATGATATGAACGCTTCATTTACTTCTTTCAAAAAATTCGTATAACCTTTCTTTTTAATCCTAAAGCCGTTTAGATTTTCAATTTATTTGGCAAGCAGTATTTTACTTCTGTTGCCTTCAAACAACAGCTTGGCCAAAAACCTTACCTTTGCGCCTAAATTAAAGATTTAAAAGAATGATGACATTTGAAGCGCTTGGCGTTGAAGAGAGATTGATGAAGGCCATTGGTGAATTGGGTTTTGTGAACCCCACTCCTATTCAGGAAAAATCTATACCCGTTTTATTAAGCGGCACTACCGATTTAATAGGTCTTGCACAAACAGGAACCGGCAAAACCGCCGCATTTGGTTTGCCCTTATTACAGTTAATTGATGAGCAGCAAAAATTTCCGCAGGCATTAATAGTTTGCCCCACCCGTGAACTTTGTATGCAAATTGTAAAAGAAATTGAGCTGTTTAAAAAATATCAAAAAGGCATGAATGTAGTGGCTGTGTACGGCGGCGCATCTATTGGCATGCAAATTCGGGATATTAAAAGAGGTGTACAGATTATTGTGGCCACTCCCGGCAGGTTGATTGATTTGATTGAACGCAAAGCAATCAACCTCGGGGAAATCAAATATGTGGTATTGGATGAGGCTGATGAAATGCTGAACATGGGTTTTCAGGATGATATTGAATTCATTTTGCAAAACACTCCTAAGAAACAAAGTACTTGGTTGTTTAGCGCAACCATGCCGCCAGAGATTCGTAAAGTGAGCCGCAAATACATGAAGACTCCGGTAGAAGTTACAGTAGGGCAAATGAATACGGCCAATGTAAATATCGATCACCAGTATTTTGTTGTTGCATCGCAACACCGTTACGAAGCATTAAAACGTTTGATTGATTTTAATCCCGGTATTTACGGTATCATTTTTACACGTACCAAAATTGATGCGCAACAAATCGCAGAAAAACTTACCCGTGAAGGGTATGATATTGATGCGTTGCATGGCGATCTTACTCAGCAGCAGAGAGATAGTGTGATGGGGCATTTTCGTGACAGAACCTTACAGTTATTAATTGCAACCGATGTAGCAGCAAGAGGTATTGATGTAAAAGATATTACACATGTTATCAATTATGAGTTACCTGATGATATGGAAGTCTATACGCACCGTAGCGGACGTACAGGCCGTGCCGGCAAAACAGGTATTTGTATGAGTATAGTGCACAGCCGGGAAATTGGGAAGATTAAACAGATTGAACGGATTGCAAAATCTCAGTTTCATAAGTTTGAAGTGCCTACAGGAAAAGATGTTTGCCGCAAGCAGTTCTTTTCGTTTATGGATAAACTTATTGGCACAGATGTAAGCAATGATATTTATGAAACGTATGTACCCATGCTGCAGGAAAAATTTGCAGAGATGAGTAAAGAAGATATTTTAAAACGTGTGGCTGCAATGGAGTTTGACCGTTTCTTAAAGTATTATGAAAATGCAGAAGACTTAAACATTCGTGAACGCAGCCGCAGTACGTTTGATAAATTCAGCAAAGATGGTGGCAGAGGCGAAAGAAACGAAGGTGGCGAAAAAAGAAGAGACCGTATTGTTCCGGGCCGCAATACAGATGACCGCAAACCTTTTCGTGATACACAGGGCAGAGATTTTAAAGGCGGCAGTGGTTACACCAAATTATTTGTAAACCTTGGTACTAAAGATGGTTTTTACAAAGCAAGTTTTTTACAATTTATTTTAGATATGAGCGAACTGCCTAAAGAAACCCTTGGCAAAATTGATATGCGTGAATTAAATACTTGGGTAGAGGTAGAAGGTAAAGCAGCTACACAAATGATTCGTGCCATTGATGGTAAAAAATTCAAAGGCAGAAGCATTAGGATGAATGATGCGAATAGTAGATAATTGATTAATGTATAAATGATAATGAAAGCCGTGTTGAAAGATGCGGCTTTTTTTATGCCTCATCTCCTTCTCTTCTCCTTTAGAAGAAGAGCGGTACTTGTTTACTAAGCCAAACACTTGCAACTACCATATCAGAAAAAATATTTTAGCCAATCAAGTTCAAAAAAAGCAAAACTCAAAACTAAGAACTTAGAACTGCCTTCTTTGCCATTTCCCCCACTTCAATTACCTTCGCCATCGTTTCATTATTAATTCTCAATTCGTAAATTATCAATTAAAAAATATGGCGTACGATGTAATTGTTCTTGGTAGCGGCCCCGGTGGTTATCCTGCTGCTATCCGTGCTTCTCAGCTTGGTTTTAAAGTAGCAATTGTAGAAAAAGAAAGTCTCGGTGGTGTATGTTTAAACTGGGGTTGTATTCCTACCAAAGCATTATTAAAAAGTGCACAGGTGTATGAATATATGAAGCACAGTGCTGATTATGGAATAAATGCTACAGGAGTTCAACATGATTTTGGTGCAGTAGTAGAACGCAGCCGTGGCGTAGCAGATAAAATGAGCAAAGGTGTTCAGTTCTTAATGAAGAAGAACAAGATTGATGTAATAATGGGTTACGGAAAAATTGCAGCTAAAGGCAAACTGGAAATAACAGCAACCGATGGAAGCAAACAAACAGTAGAAGCAAAATATATTGTAATTGCAACTGGTGGAAGAAGCCGTGTACTTCCTTCTATGCCGCAGGATGGTAAAAAAATTATTGGCTACCGTGAAGCAATGGTATTACCTACCCAACCAACTAGCATGATCATTGTAGGCAGTGGTGCCATTGGTGTGGAGTTTGCAGATTTTTACAATAGTATGGGTACAAAAGTTTCTATTGTTGAATTTATGCCAAGAGTTGTGCCAATAGAAGATGAAGATATTTCTAAAGAACTGGAAAAGCAGTTTAAGAAAAAAGGTATCAGTATTATGACGAGTGCTGAAGTTACCAGTGTAGATACAAGTGGTGCAGGTGTAAAAGCAAAAGTAAAAACAGCAGCGGGTGAAGTAGTATTGGAAGCTGATATTTTATTAAGCGCAGCAGGTGTGGTTAGTAATATTGAAAATATTGGCTTGGAAGAAAACGGAATTAAAACGGATAAAGGAAGAATAGTAGTTGATAAATACGGACAAACAAATGTGCCAGGTATTTATGCCATTGGTGATTGCTCACCCGGCCAGGCTTTGGCACATGTGGCAGGAAAAGAAGGTATTAATGCAGCAGAACACATGGCTTATATGGAAAAGAAACACAATCACATACCTGAAGCAATGGATTATAATAATATTCCCGGTTGTACTTATTGCTCACCAGAAATTGCAAGCGTTGGTTATACTGAAAAAGCTGCTAAGGATGCAGGCTATGAAATTAAGGTGGGTAAGTTTCCTTTTATGGCCAGTGGTAAAGCAAGTGCATCTGGCAGTACGGAAGGTTTTGTAAAAGTAATTTTTGATGCAAAGTATGGTGAGTTCCTTGGCGCACACATGATTGGTGCAAGTGTTACAGAAATGATTGCAGAAGTTGTGGTAGCAAGAAAACTCGAAACTACTTATCATGAAATTTTAAATGGTGTACATCCACACCCTACTATGAGTGAAGCCATTAAAGAAGCAACTGCTGCTGCCTATGGTGAGGCGATAGATATTTAAAAGAAAAAACATTTTTTTGATAAAAGGCTATTGGAAACAATGGCCTTTTATTTTTCCATCTCAATCTAAATACTTAAGGCATTTTATTTTCGTTTGATGTACACACATTTTTAAAGCAAGAAAAAATTACTTGCAGATCAAAAAAAACTCCCCTGCAGGTTTTAATGATAACTATCTATAAACCAAAATTCCTTTGATTTGGGTTAACTAAATTGTTTTACAATTCTTGTTCTTTACAAAAATTGATTAAACAAAGTTTCTTTAGTTTTTCTTCTTTCAATTTATAAATTAAGATGACTTTACTCAATAAAAGATATTAAGGTGTAAAAAACAAAGTCGAACCTGTAGAACAAAAAGTAATTCTACTCGCTTGTTTAAACTATCTTTTTCTAAAAACTAATTTGGTAAACAAAAAATAAACTATTAATAAAAAAATAATAAAAAAGTGATTTTAAATGAACATCATTTAAATTTTTGTGTTTAACTATATGCGCCAACCAATTAAACAAAAAAGGCGTTTTATTCATTCACTAAACTTTTTATTATGCAACTCACACTGCTTGAGATTCTACCAATCTCAAATGACAATTATGTAGCCTTTACATTTTTTGTAGGCTGTATGGCTATGATGGCCGCTTCAGTTTTTTTCTTTTTTGAACTCTCAAACACTGAAAAAAAATGGAGAACATCTGTGCTTGTATCAGGTCTTATTACCTTCATTGCTGCCGTGCATTATTACTACATGAGAGATTACAACCTCGCAACAGGGCAATCTCCAACTTTTTTCCGTTATGTTGATTGGTTATTAACTGTGCCTCTTATGTGTGTTGAATTTTATCTTATCACAAAAAAGGCTGGTGCAAAAATTAGCTTAATGTGGAAACTTATTGCTGCATCTGTATTTATGCTGGTAACAGGATATATAGGTGAAGCCATTTACCCTACTGAAAAACAAAGTTGGATATGGGGTTTTGTTAGCGGTCTTGGTTACTTCTACATTGTTTATCTTATTTGGTTCGGTGATGTTGCAAAACTTGCAAAAAGTGCTGGACCAGCAGTAGAAAAAGCAACCAAAACATTAGCATGGTTTGTTTTAGTTGGATGGGCGATCTACCCTATCGGATATATTGCAGGAACCGAAGGTGGGTTATTTGGAATGAGAGTTCTGGAAGGTCTATCACTCGATATTGTATATAACATTGGAGATGCAATTAATAAGATAGGCTTTGGTTTAGTGATTTATGCGCTTGCACAGACTGATAAATCGAATGCAAACTCATAAATTTAATTTATCAGCAGAACCATTTTATAAAAATGGTTCTGCTGATATTTTTTAAACCATATAGTACAAAAGCTATGTTACGATTTGCTTTACTCTTATTCGGTTTTCTTTTTCTTATTGCGCAGCAATTTCTTCAACCACTTTCTGCACAATTACAATTCATCATTTTTCTTACTGGCATTATATTATTAGGTGTGCCGCATGGTGCTGCTGATTTATTAGTTGCTTCACAAAATTCTACCAGTAAAAATGCATCCTTTTCAAAACTGAAATTCTTAATCAACTACATTGGGCGATTACTATTATTTGCACTCATACTTTGGTTTTTTCCTTTAGCCGGCAATCTTTTGTTTATCTGCTTCGCTGCTTATCATTTTGGTGAAACTGATTTATTTGAATTTAAAACCAACACATTTGCAGGTAAACTATTTGTGATTAGTTATGGATTAGTAATTCTTGGAACAATACTACTCACACACTTTGAAGAAGTAAAGCCACTTTTCCTCTTGTTTCAATCTGCAGCAAACTATTTAAGTTTTATAAACTGGCTTGATGACTATCGTTATGTAATTTTATCTTTCTTAGGGGTATTCTTTTTTATAAGCACTTTTGTTTACTTCTTTACTACACCCACAACGCAACAAACACATGGTCAGTTTTTAATCCAATTTGCATTGATATTAATTATTCTTTATCATCTTCCAATGATATTGGGTTTTACTTTTTACTTCATTTTGTGGCATTCAATACTTTCGTTACGCAATATCGTTGGATACTTGCGTAAAGAAAATCTTATTACAACCCGGTTAATTACAAAACAAATATGTATTTACAGCCTGCTTGCTATGGCTGGAATTTCATTGGTAGGGCTTACCAGTTTTATGTTTGTTAATAATGAAACTATGATGGTTTATGTTTTTTTGGGGCTGGCAGTTTTAACGGCTCCCCACATGCAAATTATGCATGACATGTATAAAAATATCAGAACCAGAAGATCCATTGAACCAGAAATTAAACATGCGATATATTAAATATTTGTTATTGCATCTATTTACAAAACCTTTTTCTTGTTATTACTGTTAGTATCAAAATAAAAAATTATGAAATCAATTAAAACAATTTTCTTACTCGCAGCAGTAAGTATCTTTTCTGTAAATGTATCAGCACAAACATCTGACATTGTAGATGTAGCCGTTGGTTCAAAAGATCATTCAACATTAGTTGCTGCAGTAACAGCTGCCGACTTAGTAACAACGTTGAAGAGTAAAGGACCTTTCACTGTATTTGCTCCAACGAACGATGCCTTTGCAAAATTACCAGCAGGTACTGTAGAAACTTTATTAAAACCAGAAAACAAGCCCATGCTTGCCGGTATTCTTACCTATCACGTTGTAGCTGGCAATATTGATGCCGCAGCAGTAATTGCAGCTATTAAAAAAGGAAAGGGAAAAGCTGTTCTTACAACGGTTGCCGGAGGAAAATTAACCGCTACTATTGAAAACGGTAAAGTAATTTTAACTGACGAGAATGGTGGAAAATCAACTGTTGTAGCAACAGACTTAAAAGCAACCAACGGAATTATTCATGTAATTGATGCAGTAGTTTTACCAGCAGCAAAATAATAATTTAATCCAAACTACATACTGAGTACTGGTAAGTATATAGTTTAATTTTTGAGTAAAAAAGAAAAAGGATTGAATTATCAATCCTTTTTTCGTAAGCATATTTTGCACTTCCCTTTTAGATTTTTACTCAGAGGAATAAATAGGCAACACTGAATAATAATCGGGCAAAAAAGAAGGCTGGCAAATGAACTGCCAAAATATTTATCATTTTTTCAATCCGCAATATTTTATTCAGCAGACAACTTTCAGGTGTACCAACAACAATAAAATTTAAACAGCATACTGATGTCTGTGAACCCGATAGGAGACTGTACATCTAATGCAATATTTTTTCTTGCAGGCGGACGAAAGTATAATCAAACAGTTGATCACACTCATTTCAGCATGAACAGCAAAAATCTGTTAGCAGGGCTTCTTCAAACAAATATTCCATTCAGCAATTTTGCAAAGAGTACATAAAGCAGCCCAATACTAATGGTAATGTATTAGCAAATACCATTGAAACATATACTCTTCAATTAAATCATAACCGTTTAACCCCAACATTGTTTTTTGAATGAATTCTAGTAATATGTTTGTTTGGTAAGAGGAGATAATCCGTACTTGATTGCAAGATGTATCCTTGAAAAACCTGATAACTGGTAAATTACTTCTACTGTTATCCCTTTTCGGAAAAATCTTTCCAAGTATTAATAAGATCCACCCTAACTGAACAAAACAAATTGCTATGAAAACTAATGAGCTTCTGTCTGAGGTGTCTGTTTGGCATCACGAGATTTGCTTTAACAAACACTCATCAGAGTTCCTTGAACTCCAACTTGAAAAAACGAATGCCAGTCTTTTACCTGCAAATCAAAAACTCAATGTTTCTTATTTACTTGAACAGGTAAAGTTGCACAGCCATAAATTAAAAGAAGTTCACAATTCTCTTCAAGAGTTTAGCTTACTTGTTGCCAGAGGCGAACTCAATCATTTAAATGATCAAAAGAAATCCGACTATCTCTATAACTTCATGGACACGATGGTTAGCAATGAAATAAATTCCTTTAGAAAAACAAAAACCAGGTATTTCAGTTTAATGAATACGATTGCTATTCCTTATGCACAAGTAGCTTAAGGTTTTGGGTACGTTTTGCTTTACAAAAGCTATTGCTGATATTCAACCATTCATAAATAGTCTGCCACATTGCGCCTATTACAGCAATGCTCCTCATGCCTGATACATAAAGATCAGTAGTCTTACTGCATTTCTTAAAACATGGAAACAGTAAAGAACTAAGTAATACCTTAGACAAAAAATAAATTATGATCAGCAATGTAAGTATACTGAACACAGAAATACTGTCTGATAACTGGTACGTTTTAAAAAAGATTACTTACGAGTACGTAAAAAAAGATGGAATAAAACTTACTCAAATCAGAGAAGCTTACGACAGGGGAAATGGTGCAACCATTCTGCTGTATAACAAAGAACAACAAACAGTAATTCTTACACGCCAATTTCGGTTGCCCACATTTATTAACGGCAACGAAACGGGGATGCTCATTGAAGCCTGTGCAGGTTTGCTTGATAAGGATAATGCTGAAGATTGTATTAAACGGGAAACAGAAGAAGAAACAGGTTATAAAATAACAGAAGTTCGTAAAGTATTTGAAGCATATATGTCGCCCGGATCAGTAACTGAAATCCTGTATTTTTTTGTTGCTGAATATGAAACAGCAATGAAAGTACATGATGGCGGAGGTGTGGCACATGAAGAAGAAAATATTGAAGTGCTGGAGTTATCCATTGAACAGGCAATGAACATGATTACTAGCGGAGAAATTAAAGATGGTAAAACGATTATGTTATTGCAGCATGTGAAGCTGCATAATATTTTATAAGTTTTCCCAAGAAATGATTTAACCGGGTTAATAAAAAAAGCCACAACATTTTTGTTGTGGCTTTTTTTATTAAAATTTCATCAATTACGCATTCACCTTTCCTTTCACCTTGGCAATCACTTCTTCAGCAATTGCATTTGGTGCAGGAGCGTAGTGACTAAACTCCATGGTAGAAGTTGCACGACCAGAAGACAATGAACGCAACTGTGTTACATAACCAAACATTTCACTTAAAGGAACTTTGGCACGTATTACCTGTGCATTACCTTTTGTATCCATACCTTCCAGCATACCACGGCGGCGGTTCAAGTCACCCGTTACATCACCCATGTACTGATCTGGAGTTACTACTTCTACTTTCATAATGGGTTCAAGTAAAGTTGGCTTTGCTTTTTTGCCTGCTTCTCTAAAACCTGCTTTGGCACAAAGTTCAAAACTCATAGCATCACTATCCACATCATGGTAGCTACCATCAAATACACGAACCTTCATACTCACCATTGGGTAGTTTGCCAGTACACCATTGTGCATCGCCGTTTCAAAACCTTTTGTAATAGCAGGTACAAATTCTTTAGGAATTGATCCGCCAAACAAATCGTTTACAAACTGGTAACTTTTACCGGGGTTTTCTGTTAACCACTCTTCATCTGCCGGACCTATTTCAAAAATAATATCCGCAAACTTACCACGACCACCCGATTGCTTTTTCAACACTTCACGGTGTTCAATGTTTTGTTTAAATGCTTCTTTATAAGCCACCATCGGAGCACCTTGATTGATCTCCACTTTAAATTCACGCTTCATCCTGTCTACGATAATTTCTAAGTGCAACTCTCCCATTCCTGAAAGTATGGTTTGCCCTGTTTCTTCATCTGTACGTACACGCAGTGTAGGATCTTCTTCAACCAATTTAGAAATTGCCAAACCCATTTTATCAACATCAGCCTGTGCTTTTGGCTCAACAGCAAGAGAAATAACCGGCTCAGGAATAAACATATTCTCCAAAGTGATCGGATGATTTTCATCACACAATGTATCACCTGTTTTAATTTCCTTGAAACCTACTGCTGCACCAATATCACCTGCTTCAATAAAGTCAATCGGGTTTTGTTTGTTGGCAAACATTTTCATAATACGGCTGATGCGTTCTTTCTTACCACTTCTTACATTCAACACGTAAGAACCGGCATCTAAGTGACCACTGTACACCCGGAAAAATGCCAAGCGACCTACAAAAGGATCGGTCATGATTTTAAATGCCAAGGCAGCAAATGGTTGCTTTGCATCAGGCTGACGGGTAATTTCTTCGCCTGTATCAGGATCCAATCCTTTAATGGCTTCAATATCCATTGGAGAAGGCAGATAACGGCACACCGCATCCAATGCAGTTTGTACACCTTTATTTTTGAAAGATGAACCACACATCATAGGCACAATTGAAAGGTCAATGGTAGCCTTGCGTACCGCTTCATGAATTTCATCTTCGCTAATCGTATCAGGGTTGTCAAAAAACTTTTCCATCAATTTATCATCATATTCTGCAACAGCTTCTACTAATTGAGCTCTCCAATCTTTTGCTTCTTCAAGCATATCAGCAGGAATTTCAATTTCATCAAAAGTCATTCCTTCTGTTTCCATATGCCAGATGATGCCTTTCATTTTGATAAGATCCACCACACCTGTAAAATCATCTTCTGCACCAATTGGTAATTGAAGTGGAACAGCTTTAGAGCCCAGCATTTCACGAACCTGCTTCACAACGTTTAAGAAGTCAGCACCGCTTCTGTCCATTTTATTTACAAAACCAATACGTGGTACATTGTAACGGTTTGCCTGGCGCCATACGGTTTCACTTTGTGGTTCTACACCATCTACTGCACTGAACAAAGCGATCAAACCATCAAGCACACGCATAGAACGTTCTACCTCTACAGTAAAATCTACGTGGCCCGGTGTATCAATAATGTTGAAGTTGTATTTTTTTGTATTGGCATCTTCCTTGCCTTTGTTGGTAGGAAAATTCCACACACAACTTACGGCTGCCGAAGTAATTGTAATACCTCTTTCTTTTTCATGTTCAATCCAGTCGGTAGTAGCCGCACCATCGTGCACCTCACCAATTCTGTGAATCATACCGGTGTATCGGAGGATACGCTCTGTAGTTGTAGTTTTTCCGGCATCAATATGAGCCGCAATACCAAAGTTTCTCTGAAATCTTAAATCTGCCATGACTATTGAATTTGAATGTTTATCGGTTTAATTTTTTTAAAATCTGTTATGTGACCAGCGATTTGTTCTGTGTGGATCACCTGTTGCGTCGCACACTTCAGGGTTCAAATCATATATCAGCAAAGGATGGGAACAGTATATTCTATATGGAACAGAACCTGTAGCTGATATGTATAAATTTATACTCTCATAGTATGCCAATAAACAAACAACCTCTTTTTCACCTCACCGTTTACCTCCTTTGGTCACTTGTTTTGGCGGCGCAAAAGTAGGGATTTTATTGTTGATAGAAACAATTCAAAGTAAAAAGTATCGAATCAAAAAATCCCATCATAAATTGACGGGATTTCTATTTATAGTTTAAATCTTATTATCTAAAGTGTGCAAATGCTTTGTTTGCTTCAGCCATACGGTGAGTATCTTCCTTCTTTTTAAAAGCACCGCCTTCACCTTTACTTGCTGCAACTATTTCGTTGGCTAATTTATCTGCCATGCTGCGTCCGTTTCTTTCACGACTGTAACGAACCAGCCATTTAATACTTAAAGAAAGTTTACGATCTGTACGAACTTCTGCAGGAATCTGAAAAGTAGCACCACCAATACGGCGGCTACGAACTTCAACAGCAGGAGTTACGTTTACAACCGCTCTTTTCCAAACTTCATATCCATCTTCGCCTGTTTGCTTGGTAACTTTATCTACAGCGTCATAAAAAATCGTAAATGCTGTACTTTTTTTACCCTGCCACATTAAGTTGTTTACAAAGCGGCTTACCAGTACATCGTTAAACTTTGGATCTGGAGCTAATGCAATCTTTTTAGGTTTTGTCTTCCTCATTGTATAATTAAATTACTTGATCAGTTTATTTTTTAGCTTTTTCTTTCTTGGTTCCGTATTTAGAACGGCTCTTCTTACGGTCTTTTACACCTGCAGTATCCAAAGACCCACGAACAATATGATAACGTACACCCGGTAAATCTTTTACCCTGCCGCCACGTACCAAAACAATGGAGTGTTCCTGTAAATTGTGACCTTCACCCGGAATATAGGCAATTACCTCAATCTTGTTTGTTAAACGAACCTTGGCAACTTTACGTAAAGCTGAGTTTGGCTTTTTAGGTGTGGTTGTGTACACACGGGTACAAACTCCACGGCGAAACGGGCATGCATCTAATGCACGGGACTTGCTCTTTGCCCTTATGATATCTCTTCCTTTTCTTACTAATTGTTGAATTGTAGGCATTCGTGACCTTTTAATTTTTGGACGGCGAAGGTAGGTGCTTATAGCAAAACAACAAAAATTTTAACCTACTTTCTATACAAATAATTAAAGATGAGTTTCCACACAGTTAAAATATCAGCTAAAACTAGGGATACAGTTTCCTCAAGCTGTAGATTTACAGATACTACCTAAAAAGCCAATCAACAAATCAGTGATGAACTTACCTTGTGGCCGAACACCTCTCTCTCTGTACTTTTTAAATTTTTTCGCTTCATTATACTTTGGTTTGGGGGCAGCAAGTATCTTGCATAATTACCTATACCTGGAGTAACTTTTAAGGCATATCAGGTAAGCCGTAAAGACGGTTTAGTTTCTAAGAGTATATCCCGATGGGGCAATGTGGTTTTTGAAAAAACTTATTTTGATGCCAATAACAGAAGTCTTGGCTGGGATGGAAAAATAAACGGAGTGGATGCACTATTTAGGCTATACAATTACTCCACCCAGCTTATTTGTGCTGATGGTGGAATTATACCTTTCGAGGGATCAATAAATTTGATAAGATAATGCAATAAAAAAGCGGTTCACAACAAACCGCTTTATAGTTTCTTTGGTTAAATCAGTTACACTTTAAACATCCATCCAAATTCATCTGCTTCAGATCCATAACGGATAGCATTCATTCTTCTTTTTAACTCCGGAGCAGTACGCCAATCATCGGTGTTAAACTCCATTACAAAATCTTTATACTTCAATTCTTTTATAAAAGAAATAGTAGCTGCTGTACCTGCACCAAACACTTCATACAAAACGCCGGCTTTATAGGCATCTATTATATCATGTATGCTTAAAGGTCTCTCTTCTACTTTAAAACCCATTTCGTTTAAAAGGGTGATGGAGCTTGCTCTTGTTACTCCGTTTAAGATGGTACCACTTTCAAGATCAGGGGTAATAGCTGTTTCGCCAATAATAAAAAACACATTCATAGTACCGCACTCCTGCACATATTTATGTTCAAAAGCATCTGTCCACAAAACTTGATCATACCCTTTTTTCTTGGCTTCGGCAGTGGCAAACATAGCACCACCATAATTACCTGCTGCTTTTGCATAACCTACACCACCTGTTACAGCACGTACATAATGTTCCTCCACATAAATACGCATTGGCGCTGCGTAGTAAGGCCCGGTGGGACTCAGCAAAATCATAAACTTGTAGTTATCACTCGGTTTTACTCCAATTACTTCATCACTTGCAAACATAAACGGACGAATGTATAAGGAATGATCTTTCAACTGAGGAATCCATGCTTTATCCAATTCAATTAACTGACGCATTCCTTCAATAAAAATTTCTTCTGGTACTGCGGGCATTTGCATGCGTTCTGCCGATATATTAAACCGTTTAAAATTATCATAAGGCCTGAAAATATAGGCTTCACCATCTGGATGTTTGTAGGCTTTGATTCCCTCAAAAATACTTTGGCCATAATGCAGGGCTGCATTAGCTGGTGATAACAGCAAAGGTTGATATGGCTTTATCTCTACATTTTTCCATTCGCCATCTTCATAATCTGCCTCTAACATGTGATCGGAAAAATATTTTCCAAAAGGAATATTCTCAAGGTTGAGGTCGTTTAATTTACTGGTTTCCACTTTTGTTACCAATATCTCTGCTGCTGCCATCATATCTTCATTATTTTTGACAAAGAAACGAAAAAAAATAACAAGCATTAGTTTTCAGATTAAAATATAGGATAAATGGATTTGAACAAAGTGGTTTTTAGTAAGGAGCAAGTGTCAGAATTGTATGGTACCCAATTGGTAGCATCCATAGGTTCTGAAACTATAGTTTCGGGTGCAAAAGATGAACAACGCATTACGTTTAAAGGCAAGAATAAAAAGAATATAGTTTGGTTGATTGAGGTACATGACCACCTTTTCTTAAACGACACAGATTTTCAATTTCTCACAAAAGTGATAGAAGCATGTCGGTTAAATTTAGATGATATTGCATTGGTAAATATTAATGATGTAAGTAATGACCTTGAATTGATCATCAACCAACTCAACCCTGTTTTGCTGCTTGTATCAGGTGTTTCAATTAATAAAGTAGCATTTAGCACTCCGCAATATAACATTGAACAGAAAACCGATTATACATTATTCATTACCGATTCTGTTGAAGATATGCGTAATGATGCTGTAAAAAAATCAAAACTCTGGGTGGGCTTAAAACAAATACTTTCCATCAACTAATGATACAAGAACTCATTTTTGCTACTGGCAATAAAAACAAAGCAATAGAAATTGAAAGCGCATTGCCACAAAATTTTATTGTAAAAACAATGCAGGAAGCAGGAATTGAATTAGATATTCCCGAACCTTATGAAACCCTGGAAGAAAATTCAAAACATAAAGCGCATACGATTTACCAGTTAACTAAAATAAATTGTTTTGCAGAAGATACAGGGCTTGAAGTAGCAAGCATTAACAACGAACCCGGCGTAAAAAGTGCTCGTTATGCAGGAGAATCAAAGAACGATCAAAAGAATATTGAAAAACTCTTGCTTCGCTTAACAGGTATTGAAAACAGAACTGCCCGTTTTAAAACCGTAATGACTTTGATTGTAAATAGCACTGTTTACCAGTTTGAAGGAATTTGTACAGGAAAAATTATTGATAGCCCCACAGGTACAAAAGGGTTTGGTTACGATCCTGTTTTTATTCCTGATGGCAGTACCCATACCTTTGCGGAAATGAATTTAGAGGAGAAAAACAAATTCAGCCATAGAAAAAAAGCATTAACAAAAATGCTTGCTTTCCTTAATAATTTAAAAGCCGATTAATAAAAAACTATGCAAGGCAACCAAAACATAGAAGATCACGACTTATTGAACGGATGCCTTGCCGGCGACCGACGATCTCAAAAAGAATTGTACGAAAAATTTTCAGCTAAGATGTATGCGGTTTGTTTACGCTACATGGGCAATGCAGATGATGCACAGGATATTTTACAGGATGGATTTATTAAGGTGTTTAAAAACCTGGACAAGTTTAGAAGTGAAGGTAGTTTTGAAGGCTGGATACGCAGAATCATGGCCAATACAGCCATTGAACAATTAAGAAGAAAGAAAATAAATTTTTCTGTTGCCGACAAAGAAGAACAACTGGAATTAAAAGGAGCAAATGCCGTAGACAAATTGGGCGAAAAAGATTTGTTAACTCTTGTAAGTTCTTTATCACCCGGCTATAGAACTGTTTTCAACTTGTATGTGGTAGAAGGTTACGGACATAAAGATATTGCTGATATGATGCACATTAGCGAAGGCACCAGCAAATCGCAACTGGCTAGAGCCAGAATGATACTGCAGGAAAAAATAAAAAATTTGAAATAAGAATTTTGTAATGAACGATCAGCAATTTCAGGAACAATTACTTTTAGCAGAATACCCGGCACCAACTGGTGTATGGGAAAATGTGCTTTCTGTTTTGGTAGAAGATGCTGACGATGCATTGCAACAACAGCAAATTATTTTATCTTCTGTTACGCCTCCAATACTTTTTTGGAATACTATTGAACAAGAATTAGATGTGTGGAAAGAAGATGAAGTACTTGCAGCAACAATCAACCAAAATACAGTTACCACCCCTCCTCTGCTTTGGGATTCAATTGAAGCTTTATTAGATGCTGATGCTGACAAAGAATTTGCTGACACATTAAATATTGCCGAAATTAAAGCACCTGCTACGGTTTGGACTTATATTGAAAATGAGTTGCACCCGCAAGCGAAAATAATTCCCATATCCAAAAGATATACTCCATTTTATAGAATGGCAGCAGCAGCAGCTATTATTGGTTTTATTTCATGGGGCGTTTTTCAATTACTGCCAAAACAATCTGCTCAAATTGCAGTAACTGAAAACAAACCTGAACCTGAAATTGTTTCTACTCCAACTGATACAAATACAAAAGTTCCTGAACCCGTTATTGCAGCAATTGAAGAAAAACAGATTGCTCCCCAACAGGAAAATAATCTTGTTGCATTTTATAAGCCGAAGCAGTTAAGAAAAAAAATTGTAACTGATGAAGTAATGCAGCATGATAAACCTGCAACTAAAAAAACTGATTTTTCAGAAACGAATTATTTACTGGTGTTGAATGACAACGGCGATTTAATTCGTGTATCAAAAAAGCTAAGCACTATGGATTGTGCACAGAACGGTGAAATTCCTTTAGATGCTATTACTGCGTTACAGGCAAAAGATTGCGATGCACAAATAAAAAAATTACAGCAGAGAATGGCTACTTCTGTAATGAGTGGTATTCTTGACCCCGGCGCACTTACAAATAGCTCAGATAAATAAATTTCCTATTTGTATTTTGCATGTAAATCATTTACTGCATGAGCCGCATTAAACTGCAAATGCCACTGCAATTTTCTTTCAGCACTACTATTGCCATTCGTATTTCTGATATCAACTATGGCAATCATGTGGGTAATGATGCAGTGCTTTCCTTAATTCATGAAGCAAGGGTTCAGTATTTGTCCAGTTATGGTTTTACTGAGTTGCAATGTGGCGGTGTGGGGTTAATTATGAGTGATGCAGGTATTGAATTTAAAAAAGAAATTTTGTATGGTGACACTGTAACAGCACATGTTACTGCTGCTAACTTTTCATCTATCGGTTTTGACTTGTATTACAAATTAGAAACCAATGGCAAAGCTGCAGTACTTGCAAAAACAGGAATGATTTGTTATGATTATGAAAAGAAGAAGATTGCACAAGTGCCAGATGTGGTGAGGGAGATGATGGATAAGCAATGAACTACTTCATCCCCTTTATTTCTTCCAGCAATTTTCCTGCATAGCTGCTATTGAGTAATGAAAGCTCATTATACTTTTTCACTGCTTCTGCTTTGTTGGCTTTTTTTACATTACAAAGCCCCAGATAATACAAAGTAGTTTCTGTTTTTGGCTTTAACAAGTTGGCTTTGGTAAGATGCTCAACTGCTGTATCAATACTTTGCAAAGAATAATACGTGTAGCCAATTTCTCCCCATGCATTTGCATCAGTTGAATCAATATCAATTACTTTTTGAAGTGGTGAAATAGCTTTGGCAAACTGTTTGGTTTCGTTATAGCACCATCCTAAATCAAGCAACGCTTTTAAATAATCAGGTTTCAGTTCAATTATTTTTTGCAAAACAGGAATGGCTTCTGCACATTTCCGTTCTTTTTTTAAAAGCAATGCTTTGTTGTAAAGTTCTGTTACATCAGCCTGTGCCTGCAACTGAACAGTGAAAAAACAAAAAGCAACTATGAGTAATACAATTTTTTTCATAACAATAGATAAAAAACAAGAACCAAAAAACAAATAAGAAAAAAAACAAAATACAAGAAACAAAAAGCAAAATAATACAGATTCAAACTAAGAACTCGGAACTCAAAACCCAGAACTCACAACTCAGAATTCATTCCAAATTCTCCAACTCTCCTCCGCTTGGAACTCTAACATATCAGAGCCATTTTTTACAACCGCTCCATTTGCTTCTGCCATTTGTAAAAAAACAGTTTTAGCAGGATTGTACACCAAATCGTAACACAAATGATTTTTCCCTATAGCATCATAAGGCAAGGATGGTTTGGTATTACTATTCGGTTGCATACCCAGAGGTGTTGTGTTGATTATAACAGAATAGGTTTGCATAACAAATGCATCCAATTCTTCATACCTAAATGCATCACCACCTTTTCTTGACACAAATTTATACTCGATATTCAACTTCTTTAACACCCAAGCTACTGCTTTGGCAGCCCCGCCGGTACCAAGAATCAAGGCTTTTGTATGATGAGTTTGTAATAAAGGCAACAATGATTTTTCAAATCCAATTACATCTGTATTGTAAGCATACAATTCACCCTTTTCAATTTTGATACAATTGCAAGCACCAATTTCTTTTACTTCTTCTGATTTATAATGCAGATAAGGAAGTACCGCTTCTTTGTATGGAATGGTAACATTTAATCCGCATAAGTATGAATGCTCTTGCAGAAGCAATGGAAATTGCTCAATAGTTTCAATAGGAAATAATTCATACACAGAATCTGTTATTCCTTCCTTCAAAAATTTTTGACTAAAATAATTTTTAGAAAAGGAATGTGAAAGTGGGAACCCTGTCAACCCATATAATTTCATTACCCTTCCTTTTTATCTAAATAGAAATGAAACGAGTCGCCACGTAAACCAATACGCATTGCTTCCAATGCAATCATTTCAGAGGGAGCAATATTACCAAGGTTTACATTGCAGCCAATCAATTCAATAAAATACAACTGCTGTGCTTTTTGCGGAGCTTCCCAAATAATTTTTTCTTCGGGTATCTGTGTAAGAATTTCCTGTACCAACCCTTCTCTTACTTCGCCGCTGCCACGGTAAATACCTACATTACCTGCTTCTCTAGCTTCAGCAATTACATAAGTTGATCCGGCGCTAAGTTCGGCACGCATCAGTTCAATCCATTTATAAGGAGGAATAATATGCTCTGCATCTTTACTTCCCACTTCGCTCAACACGGTAAAATGCTTGGCAAGCTTTTCAATATATCCGCATTTCTCTGCATGTGGAATGGTAATAGAGCCATCGCTTACTTCAATATAATTTATACCGAAATCTTTACACACTGCCACATAATCATCAAACTGGTTACGAATTAAAAAAGCTTCAAACAAAGTGCCTCCAAAGTAAACAGGTATATCGTACGATTGATATACTTCAATTTTTTCACGGAGATTGGGAGTTACAAAAGAAGTTCCGAAGCCGAGTTTCAGAATATCCACATGAGGGTGAGCTACACTTAAAAAATTTTTTGCTTCTTCAATACTAAGCCCTTTGTCCATTACCATAGTTGATCCGCTTACACGGGGCTTGGGAATGCGATGGGGAATTTGAGATAAATTAAAATTCATTTGATTGATTTTTTTGAACCGCCGCAAAAATAAGAAACCCCAAGGGATGAGCAATGTATTAACAGTGATTCCTTACAACTCTTAAATGGATCTTGATCTTTTGTATTGTGCTATTACATCTACTACTTGCGGATGCTGCAAAATTTTAGGATTGAGTTCAATTAATTTTTTTACCAGCTTGGGAGCTTTGCTCATGCCCAGTTCTAATTGTGTAATGGCCTGCTTGGTTTTGCCCTCTGCAAAAAAGATTGCTGAGCGGTAAAAGATAAACACCGCTTTATTACCAGTTGCTTCATAAGCAGCACAAGCATATTCATCAGCATTATCAAGAATGTTAGCCTTAAGCATACAATCGAGCATAGCACTCCAGCCTTTTACATTTTTGGGTCTTGCTTTTATTACATTGGCATAATGTTCAATTGCCTGAGCGTATTGCTTTATCTCAACCAAAGCCATGCCCATGGTTAAATTATATTCTGGGTGAAGACGGTTTGCTTTTAACGCAATATTCAAATGTTTAATTCCGGTTTCAAGTTGATTTTCATTAATATAAGTACAGGCAATTTTGTAATGATACCTTGCATCATCTGGACGAAGATGCGATGCTTTTCTGTAGTGAAAACGGGCCTGTGCAAATTGATTCATCCTGTCGTAGCAATATCCAATCGCTTCATGAATCACTTCCTCAGGGCGGCTAAGCTCTAAAACTTTTTCAAGCATTTCCACTGCTTCCTTAAACTTACGCATGCGGATGTAAGCATCGCCCATATTACGGTAAGCATAATCAAACTTTTCATCAATGGCAATGCAGTACATGTATGCATCAATTGATTTTTCGTACAACTTCAAACCCTGATAAGCTGCACCCAGATTAAACCAGGCAAGTTCGCTGTAAGGATGTTCGTTGATGATATGCTGATGCAAACGGATGGATTCTTCGTTGCGGCCGGTAAAATCTGTCCAGAAACAAATTTTATACAATGCCTCTTCATTTAAATTATCTTCTTCCAGTATCAGCTTTAAACATTCAAACACTTTCTCAAACTCTTCATAATCGTCATACACATCAGCCAGTTCAAAAAGCAATTCAATACGTTCTTCACCTTCAAACTGTTGTAAAGCATCCTGTAAAAGTTCAATGGCTTGCTCCTGCTGATCCAGAGCCAGATACGCATCTGTTTTTAAAATGTAGAGGTTAATATCTGTACTGTCAAAGAGTTCAGCTTTTTCTAACACTACCAATGCCTGTTTATACTGACGGGTAGCAAGCAGCAAATCAGCCTTTTTAATTAGCAAAACAGAAGAATAGGGATACATTTCAATGCCAAGCCCCACAGCCTGCAACGCTGAATTGATATCTTCCTTCTCATCAAAGTAATTAATGAGCTTTTCAAAGCTTTCTTCTTCCAAAAAAGAGTGGGTTCGTCCGTTTTTGAGGTTCTCAAACATGCGGAGCAATTCTCTCATTTCATCTTGATTGTGGCGAAACGGGTTTTTCTGCATTTGTGTAGAGGTTTTTCTAAGGTAGTCTCATTTTGAGAAAAAATACAACAGGTATGTAACATTTAGTTATTAACATACGTTAATATAATGAGAAATATTTGACAAACGGTTTGTAATAGCCACTTTTTAATCTTTAAATTTGTAACACAATGCAAAACAAAACTGGTAATATGAAAGCAACAGTACGTATCAGCTTGGTAGCTATGCTGTGTTTTGTGCTTGTAAACATAGCTTCATCAGCTTCTTTTAACACAGGAGGTGGCCGAAAAAAACAGTCTGCAAAAGCACCCGCAAATTTAAATTTTAAGAAAAGTCCGCTCTCACTTCAAAACGGCTATCGTTTTCGTGGCGGTCTCACTTTTAATACGCCCAATAAAAATAATTTGGTTTTGAACAATAATGCAGCCCGTTTTCAAAAAGGAAACAATTTGTATGTTGTTCCGTATAAATCAAAACCATTCTTCAGCAAGTTTAAAACTCCCCAAAAGGAATTGAAATAATCAAACATAAAAATCCCGAAGCTTCGGGATTTTTTATTTAGAGTTGTTTTTTTATACTTCGCCATTTGTTTCGTTTGCTATGAGCCAAGGCTGTGCGTCTATTTCCCTGCTTTACTTAATTTGATATTCTAAAATCGTCCTTATAGAATTTGCAATAATAACGCCTCCATAGGTGTCTGGTTTATTATCAATTTGCCCGGTAGAAAAACGAATTGGGGTAAAATGCTTATCCTCATTACTTGGACCCAAGTAGGTAACTATTACAATTTTATCTTTTAAGGAGTACCTATGTTCTTTTGTATTTAAGACTCCCCCATTAAAATGAATAAATTGATCCAAAGTTCTAGTAAATTTTATTGGAACAACTTGATTCACTTTAAAACTGTGCTTAAATTCTGGTTTCCACCTTTCAATAATTTTTAATGCGAATAATTTATGAGTATTACCATCTATAACTCTGAGTGGTGTGATAAAACTTGATATACCTTCCAATGCTTCAACAATCGCAAGCCCTTCGTCGCTAGCAAAAGAACTAAACTTAACAATAGGCTTTAAGGGTTTTCCTGCTGAATCAAGTGTGTACACCAAAATATCATTGTCAATCTCCTTAAAAGCTTGCATTAATATTGAATCCTGAATTGGATCTTTTTCTTCTAAAAAAAATACATCAATTGCAATTAAAATTGGCTTACAGCTATCTACCACTTTAAATAGTTTAGCAATAAACGCTCTATCACCCTCGTCTATATTTATTAAAACAATATCAGGGTCAATCTTATCAGTTAGGCTACCAAAATGCTTTTTAACAAGTTGCTCTTGAGATGGCTGGCGAAGCAAATAAATGCAAACTATTATGGTGATAGAAATCAGGGCAATTAAATAAAGTTTACGTTTCATTTCACTTTATATTTCGTACTTGAAAACAGCAAGATAGCTTTACAGGCATACACTAAGATAATAATTCCACTCCGTAGCACGCTATGTCCCCAGCTCTGCTCTTTGCTAGTTGGGAGACATTGCTTGAAATTTCTTTATAAAACCTTGAAATAAGAATTAAATCATCAAACAAAAAACCTCCAAAATTTAGGAGGTTTTTAAATTTAGTTTTTACCCTGAAGCTTTTTCACTTCTTCATACGTAATTTCTCTAAAACCACTTTTTGGCAAATCGAATAAGGATGCCATTACCGGATCAAAATTTATTTTATCGGCTATGTAGGTAACTTTCATTTTACCAAGTGTTGATTCATATTCTAAAGGCACACCGGGAAGGCCTGTAAACTGTGCACCATAATCTTTACTCTGAAATGCAATATCAGTAGTATAATACACTCTAAATGTTGTTCCGTCATTTAAAGTGGCAATGGCCAATTTGCAATTGTAACCGAGAATGGTTTTTGTTTCAGTTTTATAATCAAACTTTATACCTGCATATTTACGGTTGCCTTCTGCAAACTCAGCTTTGGTCATACGAATGAGTACTTTATCATCGCCATAGGTATTCATTACAACAGCATTGCCTGCCCTGGTATCATGAAGGGTAATGGTAACACCCAAAATACTTTTTAACTCAGTTCTTGTTTGCAAACCTTTTATGCTTATTTTTTGTGTAGCCCCATCTAACAAATCGGCTGCACTTGCTTCTTTATTTCCTGTTGATACCACTACATTGTACGTAATGGTTCCATCGTTATATGTTTTTTGAGCTGTTAGAGAAGCAGTACTCAAAACAAATACGGTAAGCAATAAAAAGGAGCTGATCTTAAAATTCTTGTTCATCTTATAAAACTATTTGCGTTAAAGATATAAAAATTAAAGGCGGGGTTGCACTGAAAGAATATAAAAAACCCCGACACTACGGTCGGGGTTATCCTATAGTTTGTTAAGATTATTTTTTGCCCTGGGCTTTGTTCTGCATATCCTTGAGCTTTTGATTGCTGTTTTGCACCTGCTCCAGCTTTTCCTGCCATTTGCTTTTGGTTACCGGTTTCTTTTTATTCTCCTGCATTTTTGCATGAATTTTTGCATCGCTGATGATGAACTTCTGAATGATAAACTGTAATACCAGCGTTACAATATTTGAAACAGTGTAATACCATGTTAAGGCCGATGGCAAACTGTTAAAGATGAACAACAGCATAATAGGAAAGAAATAAATCATATACTTCATTACCGGATTATCCTGTGTAGGTGTCATCTGCATATTGTAAGCAGAAATTAAAAAGCTGGTGATGGTAGCAGTGATTGTAAATAAACTCACATGATCGCCATAAAAAGGAATGGTGAATGGAAGTGTTGCAATGGTATCGTAAGAAGATAAATCTTTCGACCATAAAAATTCTGCTCCACGCAATCCTATGTTTGCATTAAAGAAACTGTACAATGCAAAGAAGATAGGAATTTGGAGTACTGCAGGAATACATCCGCCCAATGGATTTACACCCGCCTGTTTAAACAATTTCATTTGTTCCATACTCATTGCCTGCTGATCGCCACCGAATTTCTTTTTCAACTCATCAATTTCCGGACGAAGCAATTTCATTTTTGCTCCACTCAAATAACTGGAATACGTTAATGGAGAAATTACTAAACGGATAAAAAAAGTAAGCAATAAAATTACAATACCGATGCTGGTGATATATCTGCTGAAAAAATCAAACACAGGCATTACTACATATCGGTTAATATATTTTACAAAAGCAAAAATGCCGTAACCTAACTGCACATGGCTTGATAACCCGTTTTGATATTTTTCAAGTGTATGAAAATCGTTTGGCCCATAATACAGTTGCATGGGAATGGTTACAGCAGATGCTCCTGAAAAATTAAAACGCAAAATACTTTTTACCTGCATTACTTGTTGCATTGAATCCTGCTCCTCAGTGGGAACCGTCCAGGCACTTTCAGCAGATGCATAATTATTCAATGCAATTACACTGGTATTAAAAAACTGTTGTTTAATACCGATCCATTTTGTTTTATCGCCGAGCTTTTTTGTATCACCTGTTCCAGCTGCTGAAAAATCATAGCCGCCATCTTCATAATAACCCACATTGCTCTGGCCTTTTTCATATTTTATATCCTTTTCTTGCTGGCGTGCAGTAATATCCCAATTGATGTTTAAAAATCCCTGTGTTAATAATTGCCCAGCACCATTTATTTTAATTTCCCAGTTAATGAGATAATCATTTTTGCTAATGGTAAAACTGTGAACTATTGATTTGCTGGAGGAATCAACTAAAGTAAAACGAACAATCTGACTGTCTCCTTTATTTTCAATAGCACCTGCAGCAAAGTTGAGTTGTGATGTAAGTGCCGATTGATTATTAGCAGTATTTACAGAATAAATTAACTGATGATCTTTACCGCCCAGCATTACATTGGTACTATCAAACCGTTTGAATTTCTTTAGTTCCACCCATTTTGGATAACCGCCTTTGTTTGTAAAGCCCACCCTCATTACTTCATTTTCAACAATTGTCAATTGCTCAGTGGTAGCCGGTTGAAAACCACCTGCTGCCTGTTGATTAGCTGTTACTTCTGTATTGGTTGTATCCTTAGTAATTGCTTTTGTTTCAGCCAGTTTTTTCTTACCTGCTTCTACTATTGCCACTGAATCGGCAATATGCTTCTTTTGCTTTTCTAAATCGCCCTGCTGACGCTGGGTAAAAAAGATATAGCCAAACAAAAGCACCATCATGAGCACAAAACCTATTATCGTATTCCTATCGAAATTCATGTTTTTAAAAATTGAGCCGCAAAGGTAGGGTTTAGGAGGCATTAGTAAACAGCCGATAGTGGATAGTAGATAGCTCATATTGACTACTGACCACTTACTACCGACTATCTACTATCGGCTCCCAGCCTTTTTACCATTTCCTTTACAATAACTATTTTTGCCACTCGTTTCTCTATCGCTGTTTCAACCACTACTGCTCCGGCTTTAACCACGCCAAACATTTAAAACTATTTTTTATGAGTCAACCGAGTACGCCCCTTTATACAGCAGAAAACTATGTACCTACCCAAACTGATGAACTGCTTTGGTGGCTGGCTACCGCCGAAAAAGAATTGATTAAAGATTGTGTGGTAGATAGAAACCGCTACCGAATTGTAGGCATGAGTGTTTTGGCCACTTGGATTTTTGCAACCCTTGCCTGGACTTATTTCTTTTCTACTGTAATTGATAATGTATTTCTTTATGTGGGTAGCGGCGTTTTTATGGGTTTTGTAATTTTAACCATTGACAGGGCTTTGATAAAAGGCATCAATCAATTTAATAAACGAAAATTTACTCCACTCCTTTTTCGGGGATTGCTTGCATTAACAATCGGTACGTTTATGGCACAGCCTGCCATACTGTATATGTTTGATAAAGAAATAAAAATGCAGGTGAGCCTTGATAATGAAAAAAGAAAACTTACTAAACGTTCTGAGCTTGATCTGTTATACAAAAACCGTAAAGAGGAATTGCTGAAAGAAAAAACCGCATTGCAAAAAACAGAAGCTGTGAAGTATGCTGATGTCTCTACAGCCCGTGAAAAATTTATTGCTGAAACGGATGGCAGTGGCGGCAGCGGCAAAGTGGGCATTGAAGATATTGCACTTGCCAAGAGAACTGAATATCAAAAATTAGATGCAGAATACAAAGTGCTGCAAACACAAAATCAACAACGCATTACTTTAATTGATGAAGAACTTGGGCAAATGGAAACCACCATTAAAAAACAAGAAGCTGATTTTTTAAATTATCTCAACACCGGCTTTCTTACAAGAATTGAGGCGATGAATAATTTGATTAAGGATAATTCTGCATTGCAGTTTCGCTATTATCTTATTTTAATAATCCTAATGCTGATAGAATTAATGCCGGTGATTGCAAAAACATTACTGCCCGTAGGAGTTTATGATGAAAAAGTAAAACAACGGGAATCTTTAGAAAAATTAATGGCTGTAGAAAGCAATGACTATGAAAGAGAAATGAAGCGGCTCTACAATGAGTTATCAATGAAACAGGATACTGAAACTATGGAAGAGTTTTTTAGAATTCAAAAAGAAGAGCAAAAAAATAAATTTTCCCATTTCGGTAAAGAGTGGAAACGAAATGATGAAAATGTACAAGGCTTCTGGGAGAAAATAAAACAGCAAATGATTGGAAGACCGGAGAATTGATTGTTGATGGAAGAATATTTTTTGGCTGGGTTGATTTATAACTGGATATGCTATAAAATGCTATATGTGAGATAATACGGCTAAGAAACCAAAGCGGAGAATAATTTATATATTCATCATTAAATTTCAAAATGGCACAATTAAAACTTTTACTTTCCCAAGATGTCTACCCGTCAAAAATTGATCACACGATGCCAATTGAGAGGCTTGCTAATACAAATATAAAAATGGATGAGAGATTATTTAAGAGATGGTTAGTTTATGAAATAAGTAAGTGGTTCATATTGGCACAAAAATATCATTTTAAAACATTTAATTTAAAAAAGGATCTTAAAGCAGATGTGTATTTAAATGCAGAATATAAAAACTCATACATTTTAATTCGTTGGAAAAAAGATTATGACGTTTATCCCCATAGAGAATTTAAAATATTAATCAAGAACAGTTATTATACTCCTATTCCATACACAGGACTATTAAAAACAAAATCTAATGAAATAGATAAGCCAGTTTCATTTCATTATCAGAAATTTATGAATACAATAGACTATTTTCAAAAAGAAGCCTTCAAGGCTTCAACCCCTATTCTTTTTACTGGATGGACTAATTAAAAAATTTCCTTTAATTTGGACGTCCCTGACAAGATCTACTACTAATCTCAGCTTTCAAAATTCAACTTTTAAGGATGCTGCACTATTATCATAATTATATTACCATGAAGCACACATTTCAAGCCATTAAAATTTATTCGATGTTGGCGGGGACGCCAACATCAGCAAAGCAGTGAGTAATTAGTTATAAGTAAAAAAGTGAAGAGGCATTCTCTTCACTTTCTATTTTTTAATTTCAATTTTCGATTTCATTTATATCATCTCACTCTCTAACAATGGATTTTTTACAGACTGTTGTTTATCAGAATACTCTTTTGCTGCTCTTATAAAATGTACAAACAAGGGAGCCGGATTTTCTACTGTACTTTTTAACTCAGGATGATATTGTACACCAATAAAAAACGGATGCTTTGCATTTTCAATGATCTCTACCAGACATGTTTCAGGATTTTTTCCGCTGGGGATCATTCCTGCCTGTTCAAACGCATCTAAATAGGTATTATTGAATTCATAACGGTGACGGTGACGTTCATTTATAAGTGAATTATTATATATTGTATGCGCCAACGTGCCTTCTTTTATTTCACATGGGTAAGAACCTAAACGCATAGTACCACCTTTTGTGGTAATTTTTTTCTGTTCTTCCATGATATCTATTACAGCATCAGTTGTGTCAGGATTCATTTCAAATGAATGTGCATTACTCATGCCTAATATATTTCTTGCAAACTCTACACAAGCCATTTGCATTCCTAAACAGATACCAAAGAAGGGCAACTTATTTTCCCTTGCATATTTTATAGCTGTAATTTTTCCTTCAATACCACGGTTGCCAAAGCCGGGTGCTACCAATAAGCCATCAAGTCCGGCAAGTTTTTCAGATACGTTTTGATCTGTAATAAATTCGCTGTGCACATTCACCACATTTACTTTGCACTCATTGATGGCACCAGCATGTATAAAACTTTCCAGAATAGATTTATAAGCATCCTGCAGTTCGATATATTTTCCAATCAATCCAATATTTACCTGGCTCTTTGGATATTTTAATTTATCAAGAAATTTCTTCCAGCTTTCCAATTCAGGTTCAGGAAAAATAGTTACGCTTAATTTTTTTAAGCAAATCACATCCAATTTTTCTTTAAGCATATATAAAGGCACTTCATAAATTGTAGATGCATCCATTGCCTCAATTACCGCCTCAGGTTTTACATTACAGAACAACGCAATTTTTCTGCGGATTTCTGTATTCAAAGGCCGTTCCGTTCGGCAAACAATAATATCAGGATGCACCCCTTCCTGACTAAGTAACCGAACGCTGTGCTGTGTAGGTTTTGTTTTTAATTCTTTCGCCGCTTTTAAATAGGGAATTAATGTGAGGTGTACCACAAGGCAATCTTCCTCCGGTAACTCCCACTGTATTTGACGAACTGCTTCTACAAAAGGCAGGGATTCAATATCACCCACTGTACCGCCAATTTCTGTAATTACAATATCATATTTTCCATCTTTACCCAGCAATAACATTCTGCGTTTTATTTCATCGGTAATATGCGGCACTACCTGTACAGTTTTGCCGAGATAAGCACCTTCTCTTTCTTTATTAATTACTGTTTGATAAATGCGGCCTGTAGTTACGTTATTTGCCTGCGAAGTAGGAATGTTCAGGAACCGTTCGTAGTGACCCAGATCCAAATCTGTTTCCGCTCCATCATCAGTTACAAAGCACTCTCCATGTTCATAAGGGTTTAAAGTGCCGGGGTCTACATTAATGTACGGGTCAAATTTTTGGATGGTTACTTTAAACCCACGGGCTTGTAAGAGTTTTGCAAGCGATGCCGCAACAATTCCTTTACCCAATGATGATGTAACGCCACCGGTTACAAAAATGAACTTGGCCATAATGATTAATTTTCTGGTTAAACGGACCTGCCTGAAATGTAAATTGGAAATAAAAAAATCGTGGAGGTCATGCAAACCTACGGTGATTTTTCTTAATTGAAAAATAACATTGGCTTGTGTGGAAAATAAGAGGAAAACGGGTTTTGCCCCTGTAATCCTTTGAAATGAATATTTAAACAATACTTTCTTATTTTTAATTTTCAACAATAACCATGAAAATTATTACATTCTGTTGCATCTTAGTTTTTAAATGCATAACTGGTTTCGGTCAAAAACAAAATGAAGCGCAGCTTGATTTGTCAACTTTTTATCCGGAGGAGCTTAAGCTTAAAATGCCAAAGGAAACACAATTGCTGAATTTTCCTTTTCATTCAATTAAAGTTCTTGATAAAAGAACTGACACTTCTATAATGGGATTTTGCAAAGTAGAGCGATTTGGTTTGCCCAAGAACGGATACTTTACTTTAAAAGGAGGTGCTTCAACACAAATAGAATCATTTTTAAAAACCCAACTTCTATTTGACTCGTTAAGTACTTATAGTTTGGTTATTGTAATAAGGAAATTATGGCTAACACCTGAGCTTGAAAATGACGGAGTACTTGATTTTCCGAAAAAAAATGAAAAGTTTCCATTTACTGAAAAAGGAAGGCCTTTGTTTAAACCCGGCGTAATTGGCATTTTTGATTTTTACGCTACCAAAGACAGTGTTTACATTCCATTAACCAGATTTGATTCATCTCTTAAGGACAGAAAAACACTTTACCCAAATGAAGCCGGTTTAATTGAAGATATTATTACTGCATCTATAAGAAAAGTACTTAGAATAAACTTAACTGAAAAGCTTATTACAGGAAAAAAAATTAGCGGGAAAGAGTTTGAAGAATTCTCATCGAAACAACCGATTTGTAAACCTCTTTATATTTCTGAATACAAAAAAGGAGTTTATGCAACTTATGAAGAATTCAAAAATAATCAACCCTCAATAAAAAATTTCCAAATTAAGAAAACTGAGAAAGCTGATTTATTATTTGTTAAAGATGAAAATGGCATTGAATATCCAGTAAGGAAAATATGGGGTTTTTCTGATGGAAAAACGATTTACATAAAAAGCTCCGATGTTTATTTTGTACTTGAAAAATTCAACAATAATTTTTATACAATGGCAGCCAAAAAAATATCAAAAAAAGGAATTTTAACAGCAGAAGAAATTATTGTTAGTTTTGCTATAGTAGCAGCTGGAGGAAACACAGCACCAAATTCCAAAAGTTATTCATTGAAATTATTTCTGAAACCTTATCAACTTGATCTTGAAACTGGCAAACTATATTAACCAATACTTTCAAAACTGGTTTTAATTCCACGTATCAATGATGAGCTAAACCCTCTGTGCTCCATTTCATTTAATCCGGCAATAGTGCAACCTTTTGGTGTAGTTACTTTATCAATTTCCTGCTCAGGATGAGTTCCTTTCTGAATTAATAATTCTGCTGCGCCATTTACAGTTTGTGCCGCAATGAGTGTTGCCGTTTTTGCATCAAAGCCAATTTCAATTCCGCCCTGAATACTTGCACGGATATAGCGCAGAGCATAAGCTATTCCGCAAGCACCGAGTACTGTTGCTGCATCCATTAATTTCTCTTCAATTAAAGCAACACGGCCAAGCTGTGTAAATAGATCATGCACATAATCCAGTTGATCCTGCATTACATTTTTTGAACAGATGCAGGTCATGCTTTCCTGTATGGCGATAGCCGTATTAGGCATGGCCCTGAAATAAGCGATATTCTTTTTCACAATGCCTTCCATTTCACTGATCAGCACACCCGTCACCACGGATATCAATATCTTATCGGCAGTTAATTCTTTTTTTATTCCATTCAATACATCCGCTACCTGGAAAGGTTTTACCGCCAGTATGATCACTTCACTTTTTTTTACCGCAGCACTATTATCATCCGTAATGTTAACGCCTTTGTCTTTTAATGATTTCAGGGTGGATATGTTTCGCTTGGTAACAATAATATCCGCTGCTTTGCTGAACTTACTTTTTAATAAACCTTCGGCTATAGCTGTTCCCAGGTTGCCCCCTCCTATTATGGTGATTTTTTTTCCCATTTTTCTGCTTGTTTTGATAAAGATACAACGGTAGAAGTTAAAAGTATTTAGCAGGTTTATACTAAACTCTTAAACAAAAGTGTGCTATATATATATTTTTAATCAAAATGAAAACCGGAAACATTTTTGTTTCGTAGGTAAGGAAACTATAAAAATCAAAATCAATTTTATGCAAAACAAAATGCGTTTGCTGCTATCGGCAACACTTATTTCAGGTTTATTCTTTGCCTCTTGTAATAATGAAGGTGCGGGAGCCACTGAAAAAGACACTACCACCACTATGGATACAAGCACCACTACCATGGAACAACCTAAAGCAGAACCGGGTGTAATGGTAGGCGGCGCTAATATGGTACCGTCAAAGGATATAGTAGATAATGCTGCGGGTTCCGCTGACCATACTACATTGGTAGCGGCGGTAACTGCAGCAGGCCTGGTTGAGACACTAAAAAGCGCAGGGCCTTTCACCGTATTTGCTCCCACTAATGAAGCGTTCAATAAGCTACCTGCAGGTACTGTAGATAAATTATTAAAACCGGAAATGAAAGCTGACCTGACCAAAGTACTTACTTATCATGTAGTACCCGGAGCTTTCAAATCTTCTGATCTTAAAGACGGGCAAAAAATAAAAACAGTGCAGGGTGAAGAATTAACTATCGGTTATAAAGATGGTAAATGGTCTGTAAACGGGGCTAACATTACCATCGCTGATGTTATTTCAAGCAATGGTGTTACGTACGTGATAGATGCGGTATTAATGCCGAAGAAAAAGTAATGGAGGAGAAAACTCGTACACCATGAAAAAACGGAGCAAGTTGATTTGCTCCTTTTTTTTTTATTAATTCCTTTTGTCATGCTGAGCCTGGCGAAGCATTGACAAAAATTAAATCGCTACTAATGCTGATCCGGCATCTTCTTTTGACAAGAAATTTTCTATCGCCTTATCATATTTATCTTTCCACCAATCAATAGTACCCCAGAAATCACCATCAATTACTAATTCGCCCGTGGTTACTACGCCAATTTTCTCATAGGGCAGATCACCCAGGAACTTTTCAAATTCTCCCACTTTGGTTAAAGCCACGGTTACCAATGCCCTGCTTTGCGCTTCGCCAAATAGCCAGGCATCTTTGCGATAACCACTATTGGTGATCACCGAA
>JANNRE010000018.1:0-231458 GCA_031401115.1 Chitinophagaceae bacterium | reverse complement strand
CAGCATTCTATTAGTTACAATGTCTGCTATAATGTATGGTAGTATTGAATTGTGTTGATTTGTCAAAACCACAATTCCCAAATTGTCTGTTGGGTACATTACTAATTGAGAACTAAATCCTGAAACATTTCCACCGTGATGCACTTTATAATGTCCATTACTTGAATTGACTTTCCAGCCATAACCGTAGCCAAAAGTATAAACATTTGGATCACTTATTTCAGGTGGTAACCCATTGTCAATTGCTTTTATACTTGTCGCTTCTTGAATATAGTTTTTGGACAAAATTTCTTTTGCTTGAAAGGTTCCATTATTTAACCAAGTTGTCATCCAATTTACCATATCATTTACTGAGCTGTTGATTGCACCACCTGGTTTGTCATTGTTAAGTTCAGCGAATAAAACTTTTTGTGTTTGCTTGTTGCTTATTCCATACCCAAAAGAAAAGTCTGTTGCTTTTGTCATTTCAGCAATTGAAGTGCTGGAACTAGTCATATTTAAGGGCTTAAATATTTTGTCTTTAATATTCTTCTCCCAACTTTCATTTGTAGTTTTTTCTACAATAGTTCCTGCAATGATATAACTTAAATTACTGTATATCCAACTGTCTTTTATTGCTCCGTTTGGTTTTAGATATTTCAAACGTGGCATTAAGTTTTCTCGTTTGTCGGAAGGAAAAAAAATATATGTTCCGTCTACACTTCCAATACCACTTTTATGGCTCAACAAATCTTCGATTGTAATAAGATTGTTCATTTTGTCATTGTGAAATTGAAGTTTCGGAATGTACAATGAAGGTTTGTCTTTCAAGGATAGTTGATTTTGATTTTCAAATATTCCTAATAAAGATGCTGTAAACGATTTTGTGATTGAACCAATTGGGAAAATAGTATTTGCAGTAGCAGGCAATTTATTTTCTAAATCTCTAAACCCAAAACCTTTTGAATAAAACGTTTTATTATTTTCTACTACTGCAATAGAAAGTCCTGCTGCATTATAAGCCTTTAATACATTTTCAATTTCTATGTCTATACCATTTAAACGAAGGTCTGTTTTCTGCCCAAAAGTTATGTTTGTTGCTAAAAGAAGCAAGGTAATTATATTGAATTTCGTCATTTTTTGTTTTTAATGTTAGAATTTATAGGGTGTCTGCTAAAATTACTGCCAACATAAATATATATGATATTACACGTCACTCTAAAAAAAAGGAAGTTGAAAATCAATGATTTAATATTCAACTTTTTGTATTGTTGTTAGTACAATACGTTTTTCAGTTTATGGGTTGGCTTACTAAAAAATCAGCAAAGAGGCAGTTGTAGTTTTTCAGTTTTTGTTTAGCCATCAGCAGTTTTTCAGTCAATACAATCTAAAAACAGCATTTTCCCACTCTGGCTTTAAAAATGAGGTAAATTTTCATTTTTTTTCCACACCCCCACCCCCAAGGGTTGGGGTACCCTCCCTAAAAGGTAAGCTGGCTCAGCTTTGAGCATACCCGGCTTAGCTTTTACCTTAGCTGGCTCACCTCTGAGCCTACCCCGCTCAGCTTTGAGGTAGGTAAACCTGCTCCTGTTAGCGTATTAGCGTTCCGCCATTAGGTAATTCGTCTTATCATAGTTAATTGGCGGAGACGCCAGCAACACCGAATCTCCATTTCAAATATTTATATCCCTTTCTCCCTTCTCACATCCATCAAATATTCTTCAAATTGCTGCAGCGAAAAACTGCTTAGGTTTTTACTGTTGGTTAATCTTCCTTTTTGTGCGGCCAGTACACCATAGCGTATATCATCATATCCACTCAGTACATGAGCATCGGGGTTAATGGAAATGAAAGCACCTTTGGCTATTGCTTTTTCAATCCAGCGCCAGTCCATATCCAATCGTCTTGGGTGTGCATTTAATTCAATCACCACACTATTGGCTACACATGCATCAATAATTTTTTCATGATCAATTGGGTAACCATTTCTGCTTAATAACAAACGGCCGGTCATGTGGCCGAGAATGGTGGTGTAAGGATTTTCAATAGCATTCATCAATCGCATCATTGCTTTTTCTTCAGTCATTTTTAAATTGCTGTGAACCGATGCTATTACCAAATCAAAAGTAGCAAGCACATCATCATAATAATCCAGAGCGCCATCACCCAGAATATCTGCTTCAATACTTTTAAAAATGCGAAAGCCATTGAGCTGATTGTTTAGTTCATCAATATACCTATGCTGTTCTGCAATCCGTTCTACAGTTAATCCGTTAGCATAGCCGGCGCTTTTACTGTGATCGCTTATTACTAAATATTCAAATCCTTTTTCCTGCGCATGATGCGCCATTTGTTCAATGGTATTGTTGCCATCGCTCCAGTTACTGTGGCTGTGTATGATTCCTTTAATACTGTTTACATTTATTAAATCAACAATAGGAATTGGATTGTATTGTTCCCGCAACGAATGCGGAATCATGGCGATTCCTTTTGCAGCAAACAATTCTTCTTCTGTTGCAGCAGCAGATACACTGCCCCATTCATTTAAAAATTCTGCAGAGCAGGAAGTTTGAAACAAAACGGTTCCGAAATTTTCAGCAGCAGCCAAATAAAATTTCAACACAATATTTTCTGGCCCTTTAAATAAAATAGAAAGATCTGTTTGTTCCTGAATGGTGAAATTGGTTTTCGTAAATAGTTCTGTTAGTTTATTAACAGATGTAGTAGTTACCCATTCAAGCAAATGAATAATTTCCATTTGGCGTTTAAACTCGCCGGTAAGTTCAAAGCGATCTTGTGAGAAATGATCTTTTAAATTTTTATCAATGGCAAGGGTATATGTTTCTATATCGGCATACAAATGAATGTCTTTATTACGTAGAAAAAATTCAATAGATTCTTTTACACTCAACTGAGTTTTTTCGCCAAAGCCTTTAAACAACAGCAATCGGTTTTCTTCGCAGGCATATAACAATTCACCAATGCTTTCAATTTCCATTTCATGCCAAATGGTTGCAATCTTTTTTGGCCCAAGTCCTTTTATGCTCAGCATTTCAATAACGCCGGGTGGAGTTTTTGCAATAAGATCGGTTAGAACTTTCAGTTCGCCTGTTTGCAAAATTTCCAGCACTTTTTTTGCCGTGCTTTCGCCCACACCTTTGAGGGATGCAATTTTTGAAGGCTCCGTTTCTGCAAGCTGCACAGGAAGTTTATCAATTTGAAAAGCGGCTGCGCTGTAAGATTTTGCTTTAAAAGAATTTTCGCCGTGTATATCCATTAATTTGCTTAACAGAGAAAGCTGATCTGATATTTGGGAATTACTGTACATGAAAATGAGTTGTTCTTTACAAAGAAACTATTTTCTATTTGTAGTAACTGTACTGATTAATTGGAATGGGGTTGAAAAAGGAAAAACTTCCTTGCGGAAGTTTCTCACGGACATTGGGTAGGACCTTTAAAAGGACAGACTGGTTTTCACCGATATTGAAATGTTTTCAATGCTTACAGATCGTTTGGTTTTTAGGATATTTGAATTCTAAACGGGGCTTCCTTGTTTGTTTCTCAAATAAAACTGAATGTAAATTAAGTGGAAAGATTTAAAAAAAGTGAAAAAAATAATTTTTTTATTTGAAATTAATTTTATAAATATCAATGGTTTATAACTGTTTGCTTCAATAAAGCATGGGTTTAGGTAACAGGTTTTGCTAATTTTTTTATAGTTGTGATGTGTATAACTACACTAGAGATGGTGAATAGGATTAAAAAAAAACAAAGCCACAAAAGTCTTTAAAAACTAAAAAAAGCTTTGATAAATTTATTGGTACAAGCATTCGGCTTTTACTTTGTTACAATTAAAATGTGTAACGGATAGCAATACCACCCCAATTGCCCACAAAACCTCCATAATCTCCAAACTCAAAAGAAGGTTGCCAGTCAATTGACATATTAAAGGGTGCGCCTTTAAATTTATAATCAAGCCCTAAAACCCCATCAATACCTGCCAATGCATTTGCTCTTCTGTAGCCATATTCACGGTTCCAATATTTATCATTCCAAAAGCCAACATGTACACCAGGGCCTGCATACCATTTTAAACCGGGGGCCCCATTAATGGGTCCATGAAATTCATAAAGGCCGGTAATGCGTACCCCATCTTTCCAGAAATAGCCAATCCCTTCCAGGGCCGCATTAGATTTAATAAAATGTTTTAGGGTAATGCCTGCTCCAGGATAGAATTTTACTCCGAGTGCTGTTTTGTAGCTGCTGCCATTTGCTTGTGCTAGTACATGCTGTGCAGTTAGCATAAAAAATACTGTTGCCAGTACAATTAATTTTTTCATAATGTAAATTTTAGAAAACCTACTTAGAAAAAATGATGCCAAATATTGAACAGCACCCTTTACGCTATTGCATTTTACCTCATTCCATTACCTTTGCCCGCAATGAAAAGTAAAACAATTTATAAGGACAAAGTAAATATTATTACGCTGGGTTGCAGCAAAAATATGGTAGATAGTGAAGTGCTCGGTGGCCAATTAATGGCAAACGATATTCATGTTGTACACGAAAGCACAAGAAAGGATCACAATATTGTAGTTGTAAATACCTGCGGATTTATTGATAAAGCAAAAGAAGAAAGCATCAACACTATTTTGCAACAGGTAGAATTGAAACGAAAAGGAAAACTTGATAAAGTAATTGTTACAGGATGTTTAAGTGAGCGGTATAAAAATAATCTGGAGCTTGAAATTCCTGAGGTAGATGCTTTTTATGGCACAATGGAATTACCCAATATTTTAAAGCAGTTTGAAGCAGATTACAAATCAGAACTGGTGGGCGAACGTATATTAAGTACACCATCGCATTATGCGTATTTAAAAATTAGCGAAGGCTGTAACCGTACCTGTGCGTTTTGTGCCATACCATTAATGCGTGGTCAGCATGTAAGTAAAAGCATGGATGATTTGGTTACTGAAGCTGAGCGATTGGTAAGGATGGGTGTAAAAGAAATTATGCTCATAGCACAGGAACTTACTTACTACGGATTGGATATTTATAAAAAAAGAATGCTTGGCGATTTGCTGCACAGGCTTGCAGATATAAAAGGTTTAGAGTGGATACGGTTGCACTATGCTTATCCGCATAAATTTCCGTTAGATGTATTAGATGTTGTAAGAGAGCGACCAAATATTTGTAATTATTTAGATATGCCTCTGCAACATGCCAGTGATAAAATGCTCAAGGCAATGAAGCGTCAAATTACAAAAGCTGAAACAGAAGAATTAATTGCAGCAGTAAGAGAAAAAGTGCCGGGCCTTTGTTTGCGTACAACTTTAATTGCAGGTTTCCCCGGCGAAACATTGGATGATGTGGAAGAAACAAAAGAGTTTTTACAAAAACATCGTTTTGACAGGATGGGCATTTTTACCTACAGTCATGAAGAAGGAACAAGTGGTTATGACTTGATAGATGATGTAGAAGCAGAAGAAAAGGAGCGTAGAGCTCAGGAGTTGATGGCAGTGCAGCAGGATATTAGTTATGAAATTAACCAAACCAAAATTGGCAGAACATTTAAAGTGCTGATTGATAAAAAAGAAGCCGGCCGTTATATTGGCCGCACAGAGTTTGACAGTGTGGAAGTAGATAATGAAGTAATCGTCAGCAGTAAAGAAAAATTACCAATCGGAAATTTTGTAAATGTAAAAATTTCAAAGGCATTTGATTATGATTTGGAAGGTGATGTGATTCTGTAAATTTTGGAAAGCTTAAACTTTTAAGTACAGATAGAATACAGTTCATTTTTTACTTATTTTTTTGCGAGCCTTGTTGTGTATTTTGGCGGGTCATGATTTGAGTAAGAACTTCTTTAAACTTTTCTTTTTGTGTTGTATTTAATATGGAGTTTAAGTTAAAGAAATGCTGATAGGTTTCTGTTTCAAATTTCTTTCTGTTAACTGCAAGCAGGGAGGTAACAGAATCTATTTTTGAACTGTCCTGCACACTGTTGCTGATCATATCAATCATCAGTTCTTTCAGCTTTTGATCTTCGCTTCTTTGTGCATCTCTTTTTTTAAAGTGGCTGGTACGAAGTTGCTCAAACTGCTGCTGCTGCTCTTTAGTTAACTCCAGTTTTTTTATTATGTACTCAGGGTCGGGCCGGCCGGTTCTTTTAGGTGTTCGTTTATTGTTCTGAAACAGAAAATAAACCGTTACGGAGTTTAATAACAACAACAGAATAATAAATGCAATTAAAATAGTTTGCTTACTCATTGCTTAATAATCTAAGGTTGTTAAATCATATTCATTTGCCGCAGTACTAACAATGCTGCTGGCAATTGGTTCCTGTGTAAATTCATTCCACAAAAAAATATTAACGGATAATAACACTGCAATGCATGTGGCAAAAATATAAATCAACTTTAAAGATAATCTGGCTGTTTGCTTTTGTTGTTCCAGCCTGGCTAATACTTTGGTATGTAAAAATGGGTTGCCCTCAACTTTTTGTATGCCGCTGAGGCTGTTCATGATTTCAGTTATGTATTGTTCTTTGTTCATGTGCTTATTTTTTAGACGAACTCTTGAAAAAAAACTTGTGTTTATAGTTGATATTTGTAAAAAGTTTCTAATATTTTTCTCAATCCCTGTCTTGAACGGAAGAGTAGGGATTCTACTGATGATATGGAGCTGTTCATGATTTCAGCTATTTCCGCATAGCTGAGGTTTTCAATTTCATATAATACATAAGCTGTTTTTTGTTTATCGGGTAGTTGCTCAATTGCTTTAAAAAGCATGGCAGCTTTTTCTTTATTTTCTGCCATTACTCCGGGGTGAACAAAATGCCCTGCATCATGAATCGGTTCGTTTGAATTTTGGTGAAATAGACTTGTAATAAAAGCAAACCTTTTTTTTGATTTCTTTCTTCTTATGTGATCAATACATTTATTTGTGGTAATGCGGTACAACCATGTGGATACTGAAGATTCGCCTTTAAAATGCTGATGCTGTTGAAAAACTTCCACAAAAACATCCTGTGTTATTTCCTCTGCGTCTTCTGCGTTTTGTACAATACCCAAAGCCGTATTCATCACCATTTGCTGATGATGTTGAATAAATACTGCAAATGCTTCCTTATTGTTTTGGAAGTTTGGTAACATCTATTTTTTTCCTAATTATAAAGATAGCTGCTTCAACAATTACAAAAATAATACCCGTGTAACAGAAAGTTAAAATAAGCGGTTACTTTTTTGAGTTAGGATCATTAAAACTTTCACCTATCTTAGGCTGGCAAAACAATCTGATATGAATTTTAAATGGGAAGGAGTTTTTCCTGCGCTTACAACCAAATTCACTGCAAATGACGAACTTGATTTGCCATTATTTTTCACCAATCTAAATGCGCAGCTAAAGGCAGGCGTACATGGTATTGTACTTGGCGGAACATTAGGCGAAGCAAGTGTATTAACTGTTGCAGAAAAAGAAGTACTTGTAAAATTTGCAGTAGAAAAGGTACAGGGTAAAATTCCTGTAATCATCAATATCGCCGAAGGCTCAACAAAAGAAGCGCTGAAGCAAGCAGCCTTAGCAAAACAATGGGGCGCAAGTGGTTTAATGATGTTGCCACCTATGCGTTATAAAAGTGATCATAGAGAAACGGTTACTTATTTTAAAACAGTTGCCAATGCCACGGAACTTCCAATGATGATTTATAACAACCCGGTTGATTATAAAATTGAAGTAACGCTGGATATGTTTGATGAGTTAATTGCGTGTAATAATATTACTGCTGTAAAAGAAAGTACCCGGGATGTAACTAATGTAACCAGAATGAAGAATCGTTTTGGTGATCGCATTAAAATTTTGTGTGGAGTTGATACATTAGCAATGGAAGAATTATGCTTGGGTGCAGATGGATGGGTAGCAGGTTTGGTTTGTGCGTTTCCTAATGAAACAGTTGCTATTTATAAATTAGTAAAACAAGGCAGGATTGAAGCAGCAGCTTCAATATACAGATGGTTTATGCCGTTGCTGGAATTGGATATTCATGCTAAACTTGTACAGTATATCAAGCTTGCCGAAACACAAGTTAGCTTAGGAAGTGAATATGTAAGAGAACCCAGATTAGTATTAGTGGGAGAGGAGAGAGAAAGAGTTTTGAAAGTTATTAATACAGGAATTGCAACCAGACCGGTACTTTAAAAAATCTTCAATCATCAATATTCTATATACAATGTTTAAGGATGCTTCCAGTAAAGAAATTAACAGCACAATGCAAAATGCATGGACTGCATTTCATCTTTATAGAAAAATTTCATTAAAAGAAAGAACAAATTTTTTACGTGTCATTGCAATTGAATTAGAAAATTGTGGAGATGCTTTGATACAAATGGCGGTGAGTGAAACGAATTTGCCCGAAGCGAGATTGAGGAGTGAAAGAGGCAGAACTATTTTTCAGCTCAATCAATATGCTGATGCATGTGAAAGAGGTGATTGGCTGGAGATCAGTATTGATACAGCAAACTCGGATAAAAATCCACCGAAACCCGACCTGAGAAAAATGATGATTCCATTGGGTCCTGTTATTGTATTTGGTGCAAGTAATTTTCCCTTTGCTTATTCCACAGCAGGTGGAGATACTGCAACTGCATTGGCTGCCGGTTGTCCTGTAATTGTAAAAGCACATCCTGCTCATGCACAAACTTCACAACTAGTTGCTGATGCAATTGTAAAAGCAGCAAAGCAATGCGGTATGCCTGAAGGAGTTTTTTCTCATGTGCATGGACAAAGTTTTGAAGTAGGTAAAACTTTAGTGATGCATCCCTTTACAAAAGCTGTTGGGTTTACAGGTTCTTACAATGGAGGCAAACAATTATTCGATTGGGCTAATGAAAGGAAAGAACCCATTCCTGTATTTGCAGAAATGGGGAGTGTGAATCCTGTTTTTTTATTGCCTCAGAAAATGCAATCGGCTGCTGCTGATATTGCAAAAATGTTTGCAGCTTCTATTACATTGGGTGTGGGGCAATTTTGTACCAATCCAGGCTTACTTATTGGCATTGAAAGTGAGGAACTGAGACTATTTACACATGATTTGGGCAAAGCTATTCAGCAAATAAATCCTGCCCCGATGTTACACACAGGAATTGTAAAAGCGTATAAACAAAATAAGGCAAATGCTTTGCTACAGCAAGGTGTTCATTTGGTTGCGGAAAGTGAAACGGAAGTAAAAGCTGATGAAGGCTTGCCCACTATTGCAACTGTTGACGCTCAAACTTTTTTAAACAACCCTTTGTTGCACCAAGAAGTATTCGGCCCTTACTCTTTAATTGTAAGTTGTAAAAGCATAAAGGAGATGATTGATGTAGCGGGGCGTCTTGAAGGACAGCTCACCGCTACATTAATGGCAACAGAAAACGACATCAAACAAAATGATGAATTGATTGAAGCTGTAAAAAATATTTGCGGCAGAATGATTATGAATAATGTTCCTACAGGTGTGGAAGTGTGTTTAAGTATGCATCATGGCGGGCCTTTTCCTGCTACAACTGATGCAAGATTTACAAGTGTAGGTGCTGATTCTATGAAACGTTTTGCACGGCCTGTCTGTTTTCAAAACTGGAGCAATGAATTGTTGCCGGATGAATTGAAGAATGAAAATCCACTGGGGGTTTTGAGAACAGTGAATAATGAACTTTCTAAAAAAGCGCTATAACAAAATCCCCTTCTATTTACAGAAGGGGGCTGATGACAAGGAAATTATTCTATTATCTTACACTTAAATCTTAGCCTCTGCTTTTCCTTTTTTATCTTTTTCTTTCATTTCTTCAGCAGTGGCTTCGCCAATAATTACTGTACCAAAGCTGGATCTAATTTCAATTTTTGCTGCACCGCTGCCACTTTTACCTTCATAAGTTCGTTCGCTATCTGGCCCGTATTGATCGGGCTTATCAGTGCGTTCTATGGTTGCATTGCTTCTGTTTTTTACTGTTCCAAAACTGGTGCGGATATTATAAGTAGCTGAGAAATTAGATGCAGGTCGAAGGTTTACTGTGCTGTAAGAATTGTTTAAGTTTAAACCGGTTAAATCATTATCCATGTTAATACGACTACTGCTGCAAAACTCCATCATTAGTTTATTGGTACCTGAAAGATTTTCAACAGTAATGGTTGAGAATTTAAAAGTAGCGTTAACATTGCTCATGCTTTTAATAGTTGCTTTGCCAAATTCTACCCATACTTTTTCGGCTTTGGCAAGTGTGCCTGTTGTTAAAGAACCAAACTTACTTACCAAGGAAACCGTTCCATTATAATCAGGAATTTTAATGCCACCAAAGGAGTTCTCTATTTTGAGTGTGTTACTTGCAGGTATCTGAATGGTATAAGTAATATTCATTGTACTGCTACAATTTTTACAGCTGTAGTTATTACCCTTATTTTTATCTGTACTGGTTTTAAATTTAATGGTATTGCCATCTTTCGTTTCAGTAACATCAAGGTTATCAAACGTTTTTTCTGCCACTTCTTTTACTGTAGAACTGGCTTCAATATGTACATCTACTTTTATTTCGTTCCTATCCCATGTAGTTACGATTACATCGCCAAAGCTGTTATCAATTTGTAAGCTGTTCCCACTGGCAGTGTAAACTTTTGAAATATTTCTTTCTTTAAAATGCTCATACCGCTTTTTTTCTTTTGTGCCTTCTTGCTGGGCAAATACAAAAGTTGAAATAAATAGTATGAGTGTAGTTGCTAAAAATTGTTTCATTTTTTAAAATTTTAATGTAATGATAGGGATGCCTGTCAACCTTTCAATTCAGCATCGGTGGTTTGTTGTTTGTTTTGCTTCAGTTCATTGGTAATTAATAATTGCCTGTACAGTAACTCTGCCTGCAGTTGCAGATTTTGTAACATGGCTTTCATAATTACATCTCTGTTAGGTGTATGCAAGGCTTGTTTTTGCAGCATTTTGTAAGTGCTGTCCAGCACCTGCAAATCAGATAAAAATTCTTTATATAATTCCGGCTCATCAGTTGTTGCTGTTTTTAATTGATCCTGTCTTGCAGCAATCGCCTTATAAAATTGATTGGCTTCCGCTGTATATTCCGGGCTGATTTTTTTGAGTTCTTCGTTAGTATCAGTTACCTGCTGCCTTGTAATTACAGAATCAGTAGTTTTCTTTTTGATGTATAAAAAATAGACGGATGTAATGGTGATGCAGATAACTGCTGCTGCTGCAGAAAATTTATAAAGGTCTCTGAGCGAAAATTGTTTTACTTTTTTTGATGGAAGCGTTGCTTCAATTTCTATCCACACATCTTTTGATGGGCGGTTGTCATCAAAAGCATCCCTGTTTTCCTGTACAAATTTTTCAAGATCATTGTTCATGGTATGCTCCTTCTTTTAAAACAGTTACTAATTTATTTTTTGCCCTCATGTATTGTGTGCGAACGGTTCCGTGTGTTACATTAAGTATTTGAGCAATTTCTTCCTGTTTATAATCTTCAAATAAATATAGACTCAAAACGGTGCGGTAGCCATCGGGCAATTTTTTTATTGCTTCTTTTATACCTGTCACCGTGTACCATATTTTTTCTTCAGAGTCGGGAAATTCATCTGCAATGGTATTTATATGATCATCAATGTCCGACAGAAATACTTTTTTCTTTCTCAAAAAACTGATGCTCTTGTTTACAACAATACTTTTGAGCCATGCGCCAAATGTGCTTCTGCCTTCAAATCTGTTCAGTTGCTGAAACGCATCTGTAAACGCTTCCTGTAAAATATCCTCTGCATCGGGCACACTGTTTACAATACGCAGGGAGGTGCTGAACATAGCCTTAGCATATCGGTTGTACAAAAGCCTGTAAGAGTTTGTATCTCCTTTTAAACATTGCTGCACCAATGTTTCAGCAGTAGGAAGTATTGTTGCCAGTTCCAATGATTCGGTTTATTTAAAGTATAATGTTGTGGAAGAATGTTGCACGTAGGTCGATTTTATTTTTTTTTGAAAAGATAGAACAAGTTGTTTCAAAGAAGACTTTTGGCAAAGTTTCAGTACACTTATAAAAATTAAATGCAGAGGGGATCACAGCTTTGCCAAACTTGCAGAAGGCGCATCTTCCTTTGCATGCTTCACCACAAACCAGCCCGTAACAAAGTTGGAAAAAATAAAATAGCCCAGAATAAAATACTTAGCCGGTTCAAAAAATTGTGCAGTGCCAAACCAATCACCCGTTTGTAAAATAATGGCTACACCAAAAATATTCTTAATCGTTTCCCAAACAGCAGCGTTTTTATTTCTGTCCATCAGCTCAGAATAAGCATACACGGTTAAGAAAACAAACAGCCCGTAGATATAAATATAACTGCTGTTCATAGCATTAATACAGGCAATACTTCCAAATAAGTAACTGATAAAAAGCAAGGTCATTATTGTTTGAAACCAGCTCCATGCTTTTAAAGCAGGTGATGCTTTGGTATCAAACTTCTCATAATGGTACACATCATTGATTTTATAAACCGGATTTTTTTCAACAACATCAGCAGGTCTCCAGCCGGTGGGCATTACCCAAATCTTCAACTTGTCATTCCAGCTTTTTGTGTGCCATGCATCTTTTATTAGTAACCACAAATGCATGAAATTTATTTTTATGGGGTTCCAGGTTTGTACAGGCCGGGTAATACCATACACAGGAGGTTTGTCTTTTAATTCTTCCTGAAAAGTTCCAAACAGTTTATCCCAGATAATAAATATTTGAGAATAGTTTTTATCTAAATACTCAGGATTAACAGCATGATGAACCCGGTGATGAGAGGGCGTTACAATGATGTGCTCCAAAAATCCCATCTTATCTATATGCTGTGTGTGATACCAGAACTGGGCAAACAAATGCAAAGGTGCTACTACAGCAATAACAATTGCAGGCACACCAAATACCGCAGCGGGTAATAAGAAAATGGCAAAAATTCTGAATACAGTTGAGATGCTCTGCCTCAAGGCACAGGCTAAATTAAAATCTTCGCTGCTGTGGTGTATGATATGTGCGTTCCAGAAAAAATTATATTCATGATCAATACGGTGTACCCAATAGCAAGCAAAATCCAGAGCAATAAATGCAATGATGTAAGTAAGAATCGTATTTTGTACATGCACAATGGCCAAATGATTTACCAGCCATCCATACCCCAAAATGGCAACACTTAGCCCCAATACATCTTTAGTGGCATTGGTAATACCACTGCTGAGGCTGCTGATCATATCCATATTGCGGTAGGTTTCTTTCTTCTTCCAAACACCATAGAATTTTTCAAGCAATACCAGCAATAAAAAAGCAGGCATGGCAATCAATAAAATTTTTCCGTAAGTTTCCATATTATACTATCTGGCGTTGTTTTTTGTGAAGGTACTAATTTAGAAAATATTGCTAAAAGAACGCCAGCTCAGTTATTTATTTTCTTTAAGTCCTTAAAAATTTTCCAATGAAAAAAATTGTACAGCTCTTTTTATTTTGTTTTACAGTTGTAACAGTATTTGCACAAACTGCTGATGAAAGCTGGCAACTGGGTCCATTTGTAAAACCTTTGAGCAAGCCCATTATCTCACCAAATCCATTATCTGTATTTGATTGCCCCGTTCTTCATGAGAAAATTAACTGGGAAAAAAGTAATGCATTTAACCCCGCAGCAATTGTAAGAAACAATAAGATTGTGATCCTTTACAGGGGAGAAGATAAAAATCAGGGCATTGGCAAGCAAACATCAAGAATCGGGAAAATGCAGAGTAAAAACGGACTTGTTTTTGTAAAAACACTTTCTCCGGTTTTTTACCCGGATGAGGATGAAATGAAAAAATATGAATGGCCGGGTGGATGTGAAGATCCAAGGATAGTGCAGGCAGAAGACGGAACTTATTTTCTAACTTATACTGCATGGGATGGAAAAACAGCAAGGTTGAGTGTTGCCACCAGCAGTGACTTAACAAACTGGACTAAACACGGCCCTTGTTTTGCAAAGGCAATAAATGGAAAATTTTTAAACACATGGTCAAAAAGCGGAGCGATTGTAACTGCAAAAAAGAACAACAATTTTTATCCTGTAAAAATTAATGATAAATACTGGATGTATTGGGGTGACAATCCCATATACCTTGCTTTTAGTACCAATCTTATTGATTGGGAACCTGTGACAGATAGTAATGGCAACCTGCAACCTATTGTTTCAGTACGAAAAAATAAATTTGACAGCGAGGTGGTAGAACCCGGCCCTCCGGCTATAATTACTGAAAAAGGAATTTTATTATTGTATAATGGAATGAATGCAGAAGGAGAGGATGCAGATAAAACCTTGCCGCCAAAAACCTATTGCGGTGGGCAAATGTTGTTTGATAAAAATGATCCTTCTAAAATAATTGCCCGTTGTGAAAAACCTTTTATTAAACCTGATTTGCCATTTGAAAAAAAAGGGCAGTATGCAGCGGGTACTACTTTTATTGAAGGATTGGTTTTTTTTAAAGGAAAATGGTATTTGTATTTCGGCGCAGCAGACAGTTCAGTTGGAGTAGCTGTATGTGAATTGAATAATTTGTTTGGTACAGATAAATAAAGAAATAAACTTTGGCAATTTTACAGGAATGATATTGGTAACATGAAATCAAAACCCATCACCAAAAAGTATCCCAACGCATCACTCAATCGTTTCGGCGGTTCAGTTTTTCATTGTATAGATGCGCATACCTGTGGCAACCCTGTTCGTGTTGTGGCTGATGGTGGACCAACGCTGGAAGGAAATAACATGAGTGAAAAACGCCAGCATTTTTTAACAGAATACGATTGGATACGTAAAGGATTAATGTTTGAACCACGTGGTCATGATATGATGAGCGGAAGTATTTTATATCCCCCGCATGATGAAGCAAATGATGTAGCTGTTTTGTTTATTGAAACAAGCGGCTGTTTACCGATGTGTGGTCATGGAACCATCGGCACTATTACCATTGCAGTTGAAGAAGGATTGATACAGCCAAAAATGCCCGGCCAAATTAAAATGGAAACACCTGCAGGTTTGGTGAATGTAAAATATGAAATGAATAATGAAAAATGTGAAAGTGTGAGATTAACTAATGTTCCCTCTTTCCTTCATTCAACTGAATTAATAGTTCAATGCCCTGATTTAGGAGAATTGATTATTGATGTTTCTTATGGAGGAAATTTTTATGCCATTGTTGATGTGCAGAAAAATTTTAAAGGCCTTGAATATTATACTGCTGATAAACTCATTGCCTGGTCAAGAGAAGTAAGAAAGAATATCAATGAGCAATATGAGTTCATTCATCCATTAGATAAAACTATCAATGGATGCTCACATATTTTGTGGGCGGGTTCAGTGATAGATCCAACATCTACTGCACGCAACGCCGTTTTTTATGGTGATAAAGCAATTGACCGCAGCCCATGTGGAACAGGCACCAGCGCAAGGATGGCGCAATGGTATGCCAAAGGAAAATTAAAAATGGGAGATGAGTTTGTGCATGAAAGCATCATCGGCAGTAAATTCATTGGGCGAATTGAAGAAGAGTTGAAGCTGAGTAGTTATAAAGCCATTCGTCCGTCTGTAGAAGGCTGGGCAAAAATTTATGGGTATAACACTATCAGTATTGATAAAGTTGATGATCCTTATGCGTACGGATTTCAGGTAATTTAAAACAGAAACTATTTTTTAATGAAGGCAATTGTAATTGGTGGTGGTATTATTGGATTAAGTTCAGCTTATTATTTACAGGAAAGCGGATGGGATGTAACCGTTTTAGAAAAAGGTGATTTTTCTGACAATTGTTCTTATGGCAACGCAGGTTATGTGTGCCCCAGTCATTTTATTCCATTGGCAACTCCTGGAATTGTAATGCAAGGGTTGAAGTGGATGTGGAATTCAAAAAGCCCTTTTTATGTGGAGCCTTCATTAAACTGGCCACTCATTTCATGGGGCTTAAAGTTTATCAAAAGTGCTAATGCAAAACATGTTACTGATTCAGCAATTCCTTTAAGAGATTTCGGAATCTTTAGTCAACATTGCTATGAACAGTGGACCAAAATTCCTGACTTTGATTTTGCGTATGAACATAAAGGACTAATGGAATATTTCCAAACAGAAGAGAAAGAACATCATTCACAACACACTGCTGATATTTCAAAAGAGTTAGGCTTAGAAGCAGCAATGTTAAGTGCAGCAGAAGTACAGGCAATGGAGCCTCAAACAAAATTAAATATACGGGGAGCTTTATATTTTAAATGCGATGCTCATTTATATCCGCAAAAATTAATGAAGGGCTTACTTGGTATTTTAAAAAGCCGTGGTGTTACATTACTAGCTAATGAAGAAGTAGTAGGATTTGAAAAAACGAATGCAACAATTAAAATCGTAAAAACAAAAACCAATCAATACGAAGCAGATATGGTTGTTGTAGCTACCGGTTCATGGACAAGAGAAGTAGCATCAATGATTGATTTGCATATTCCATTAATGCCCGGCCGTGGTTATTCAGTTACCTTAGAAGACTCGCCACATAAACTCAATTACCCTGCTGTGTTGCAGGAAGGAAGAGTTGCTATAACTCCAATGGATGGAAACAAAATTCGTTTTGGTGGCACAATGGAAATTACATCTACCAAAACTCCTCCACGTATGAAACGGGTAGCAGGAATTTTAGAAGCGGTAGAGCGTTATTTGCCAGAGTTTAAAATTCCTGTTCCAGCAACAGATAAAATTTGGTATGGATATCGTCCTTGTTCGGCTGATGGGTTACCTTACATTGGCAAAGTAAAAGAAAATGTAATTGTAGCAAGTGGTCATGCAATGGTAGGTTTAAGTTTAGGAGCTGGTACAGGCAAACTCGTAGCTGAAATTGCAAACGAACAAAAAACAAGTATTGATATTGCAGCTTATAATCCTACAAGATTTTCTTAACTCTAAATTAAAGTAAAATGAAAAAATATGTATTCGTGTTAATTTGTTGTTTGTGTTTGATGAATACGTTTGCACAGCATCAATTAGTAAAGTTGTGGGAAACAGATTCTGTTTTAAAAGTTCCTGAAAGTGTTTTGTATGATAAAAAAAATCAAGTGTTGTATGTTTCAAATATTGATGGCACACAACCTTGGGGTAAAGATGGCAAAGGTTCTATTGGCAAAGTAGGATTAGATGGGAAAATAATTGCTGCGGAGTGGGTAACAGGTTTAAATGCTCCAAAGGGGATGGGATTGTATAAAGGCAAACTCTATGTTGCAGATTTAGCTGAAATTGTTGTAATAGATATTTCTAATGCTGAGATTGTTGATAGGTATTCACTCAACGCAATTGCATTGAATGATATTACTATTTCTCCAGACGGGAAATTGTATGTTTCTGATTCACGTATGCGTAAGGTACACATGGTGCCTTTAAATGCACCGGTTTTAAATGAACCCATATTAGACAGTACGCAACTAAAAGGCCCCAATGGAGTTTTATTTCATAAAGGTGTACTGTACGTATTAGATGCCGGAAGTATGTTTCGTGTAGAAAAAGATGGGAAGCTTTTTAAAATTGCCGAAGGAATGGAAGGTGGTACTGATGGAATTGAAAATATAACAGGTACTGATTTTATTGTTTCCACCTGGAGTGGCGTAGTATATTATATAAATGCTGATGGAACAAAACAGGTAATGATGGATGGGCGGCCACAGAAAATAAATTCGGCTGATATTGGTTATGATGCAAAAAAGCGCATTGTGTACATACCTACCTTTTGGAAAAACTCAGTTGCTGCTTATGAGCTGAAATAACGGGATGCTAAAATTAGTTAAGTGGTGGTACTATCAAGCTGAATCTTGCTATTTTTACAACACATATGAATTGTACTGCAAAACGATTAACGTATCAACAAACAGGCGTTTTTTCAAAAATAGTATTGGATTATTTGAATGATGCAAATCAGCTGCGTTCTTTCTATGCCCATCGGCCTGATGTGGATGGAATTAAAAAAGCAATTACTGAGCGTAAGAACTTTTCTACAAATAGAAATCTTTTGGTTGATCATTTGCATAGCCAGTACGGAGGTACAGATATTTCAACTGAAGTACAGCAAAACCTAAATCTGCTGATAAACGAAAATACATTCACTATTACAACTGCACATCAGCCCAATTTATTTACAGGTCCACTGTATTTTTTATATAAAATATTGCATGCTGTTAAACTTTGCGCAGAATTAAAAAAAGAAATGCCAGGCAATGATTTTGTTCCTGTTTATTATATGGGTAGTGAAGATGCAGATGTGGATGAACTTGCACATTTCTGGCTCAATGGTACAAAACATAATTGGCAAACTGAACAAAGTGGTGCTTTCGGAAGATTTGTAGTTGATAAAAAGTTGATACAGATGATTGATGCCATGAGTGGAGAACTGGGAGTGCAGCCATTTGGAAATGAAATTATACAAAAGTTGAGGTTGTATTATAAAACTGGTATAACCATTCAGCAGGCTACTTTACAATTAGTAAATGATTTGTTTGGCGATTGTGGTTTGATCGTTTTAATTGCAGATGCTCCTTTATTAAAACAACAGATGATTGCTGTGTTTGAAGATGAACTGTTGCATCACAACTCATCAAAATTAGTGGAGCAAACTGCAAAACAATTACAAGAACATTATAAAGTACAAGCTGGAGGAAGAGAGATTAATTTATTTTATTTGGATGAAGATGTAAGGGAGCGGATTGAAATTAGTGGTGATGGTTATGCTGTTGCCAATACCACCATCACTTTTACGAAAGATGAAATGCTGAAGGAGTTGAAAGAACATCCGGAGCGTTTTAGTCCCAATGTAATTTTGCGTGGTTTGTATCAGGAAACCATTTTGCCCAATATTGCTTTCATTGGCGGTGGAGGAGAACTTGCTTACTGGCTTGAATTGAAAAATGTATTTGAAAATTACAAAACTCCGTTTCCTGTTTTAGTACTGCGAAATTCATTTTTAATTTTAGAAAAGAAATGGCAGGAAAAATTAACGAAGCTTCAAATTTCAATTGAAGATAGCTTTCAATCAACACAAAACTTACTCAACACTATTGTAAGTAAAGAATCAACATATGAATTAAAACTCAACGGTTCACTTTCTGTTGCTGAAGATTTTTATAATCATTTGAAACAACAGGCATCTGCTGTAGATGCAACGCTTGCCCCGCATGTAGATGCGTTAAAAACAAAAGCAATCTACAGCCTGCAGGAATTGGAGAAAAAAATATTGAGGGCAGAGAAAAGAAAGTTTAGTGATCAAAGAAATCAAATTGAGCAAATAAAATCTGCATTATTTCCAAACAATGGATTACAGGAACGGGTTGATAATTTTTCAAGCTATTATGCCAAGTGGGGAAAGGAATTCATTTACATGCTGTATGAAAACTCTTTGAGTTTGGAGCAGGAGTTTGTGGTAGTGGAAGTTGATGGGTAAAAGTGAAGTGAGTGTGATGATTTATTTTTAGACATACCTTGTGTGTAAACCTATTTTAGTACAAGACAAACCAAATCAGTGGCTACATGGTTGGTGACGACACCAACCATATAGAAAATCCCGAAAATTGTGTACACTTACAATTGCCCAACAAAATTAGGTCCACCGAAACCTAAGCTTGGATGTGCACTGCCCATAATTGCTTCAACGTCATACCCAATTGCACAAAACCTTTTATGGTAAGTTTATAGAGGAAGAAGAAATCCTGGTTGTGCTTCTTTAAACCCAAATTTGTCAAGTGTATGATATTCAAATTTTCTGTGTTGTCCCATTGCATTCCAACCTCCATGAATAAGAAAGGAATTACCTAAGTATATTTCATAAGACGGTGGTACATGCTTCATTTCTAAAATTTCATATACTCTTAGAACACGCTGTTCTGAAAGCAAGAACGGGGCAATGTATTTTGTGTTGCGGTAACTCAAATTAGGTTCTCCTAAAGCATCATTAATATAAATTTGTTCATCATGGAATAAGTCGTCCTTAAATTCATCGGTTTCGGGAACTACGATTACAGTTATATCATTCATATTTTATTGTTTTAATTGTTATCTACTAACTCTGTTACAAGATACACTGTCTCATCATCTTTAACATATTCCTTATACTTGAGTTTTACTAACTTTTCAACATTTTCCTCCAATTTTATTTTTAGACTTTCTGACACTAGGTTAAATTCAAACCGTTCAGTCTGTAATCCATCATCAAATATTATGATAATTGAACCTAGATATTTTAATGGGTTTTTATTATTACTTGATATTTTTTCTAATACTCCTGTTCGATCACCTTCTGCATAAAGTATGAAATCATCTAAATAGCTGTCTTCATTTGTGTTCTTTTTTTCATTTGAAAAGTTTTTCTCTATTCCTTTTTCGATTTCTTTTGATAAGTAAACACTTCCAAATATTCCAAAGCCAATTGATTTTGATGTGCCATTATAATTAACTTTTGTTATAGAAAAAATTAAATAATTATCACAAGTAACCATATTGTCAATCATAGGGCTGCCGATAGTTCCTACAAAAAGGGAAGTAATTAGTCCGCCATTTTTTTGAGAAAATGAATTCAATTTTAACTTAACAGCATCTTTGTGCTGGTCAATTTTAGGGTTTGTCAATACTGCAATTAGTATAACAAATAAAACTCCAAAAAAAATATAGTGTCCTTTTTTCATTTTATGTATATGGTTGATGAACTAAAGATCTCAAATTGCCTACAACTCGAAAATATGCGAAAGTTTTTCCCCCTGCAAGGAAGTAACATTTTTTTTAAAGCCTAATTTTACAATAGGTTAATAAAAAAAGTCAAAGTTTAAAAACTTTCACAAATACAATTATTGGTTTTAAGTAATTCCGGAAACTAAACTGATCTTTAATCAAACTTATTCTCCCATCCTGCACTCTTCATCTTTTCCACTTTACCCAGTACTTCACCATACATCTGCGTTTTATGAGCAGTAAGTTTTATGGAGATGGCTTCATCAAACGTTCCAAGAATTTCAGCAGCAAGTATGCCTGCATTTTTTGAAGCATTCAGTGCAACTGTTGCAACAGGCACGCCATTGGGCATTTGTAAAATGGATAAAACTGAATCCCATCCGTCAATTGAATTAGAAGATTTAACAGGAACTCCAATTACCGGTAAGGTTGTAACGCTTGCTACCATGCCGGGCAAATGAGCAGCACCACCAGCACCGGCAATAATTACTTTCAATCCTCTTTCTTTGGCAGTTTTTGCATATTCCACCATTCGTAAAGGTGTGCGGTGAGCAGAAACAACAGTAAGTTCAAAAGGAATTTCAAATTCTTTCATTACATCAGCAGCAGCCTGCATAACATGTAAATCACTATCGCTGCCCATGATAATTCCAACCAATGGATTTGCCATAAATAAATTTGGTGTAAAGAAACTAAAGTTTACTCAAATCTCCTGCTATCAATTTCATTTCTGCTTCAGCAAGTTTTGCTTGAAATAACGCATTAATATAACGGGTTTGCCCGTTAATATAATCTATTTGAACCTGTCTTAATTCTAAAGAAGTTATAGCAAGCTTTCTAAAACGTTCGGTTGCTATAATATTATTTTCCTGTATCAACAGAAGGGTGCTTTTTTCAAGCTCTACCAGATTTAATGCGTTTTGAAAATTGTAATAAGCGTTTACAAGATTGGTGTTCACCTGATTTTTCAATTGGTCTAACACAACTTGCTGATTTTTTATTCCAATGTCTGCCACTCTTTCCTGTCGCTTTATATTTCCGCCTTGAAATAAAGGGATGGCTATTCCTATATTTCCATTGGGACCAAGGTTTCGATTGAAAAGTGTAAACCCTGCATCGTTTTTACTTTGCGATAAATTATAATTGCCATTTAATGTAACAGAAGGTAAACGCAGAGAAGTGATTTCTTTTTTTTGCTGAACCAAAACTGAAAGATTGCTTTGAGCCAGCAGCAAATCATAATTATCAGTTAGAGATTTTTGCTGCAGGGCAGCAAAACTAATTGAAGCGTCGGGTTGAATTTCTTCCAGCACATCAAAAACAGTTTCAGGTGTTCTTGCCAGTAAATTGTTGAAGTTTGCTTTTGCAACACGAATATTATTTTCAATACTTAACAGGTTTCCTTTCTGCTGATTGAGATCTACCTGTGCCTGTAAGAAATCTGTTTTAGGTGCAGTACCTATCGTAAAACGGCTTTCAGCAATTTGTTTACGCTCTTCAAAAAATTTAATGATTTCCTGTAATGCTTTTTTCTGTTGATTCAGTTGTACTATCTGATAGTACGAGCCAATGATGTTAAACACAGTGGTATTGATCTGGCTTCTGAAACTTAGCTCACCAATTTTTTCAAGTTCTTCCAGTCTTTTTTTAGTAGCAAACATCCGCATACCGTCAAACACACGCCAGCTTACTGCAAGTCCTGAATTTAAATTTCTTAAAAGGGCTCCGTTACGTTTAATGGTTGTTCCGTTTTGTAAACGCTGTTCCAGATTGTTTGATGCAATACCAGTAGAACCATTAAGTGAAATGGTTGGCCATAAACCTGCCGTGCCCCAGTTGTTATTGATGCGGCCAATATCCTGTGCATTTTTTTCAAGAACTACTTCAAAGTTTTTTTCAACTGCAATTTTTATTGCTTCATCAACCGTAAGCTTTTGAATAATTTGTGAAAAAGCAATACTGCTAATCAGACAATTTACCAATAGCAGCTTCAGTTTCTTCTTCATGCACTTTAATTTTTTTAGATGAAAGGAACGAATACATGGCAGGAATTACAAACAAGGTAAGTACCAGTGAAAACAAAATTCCTCCTACAATTACAACACCCAACGGAATACGGCTGGTAGATGCTGCCCCAAGCGATAATGCTAACGGGAGTGCACCTAAACTCATAGCAAGACTGGTCATAAGAATAGGCCGTAAACGTTTTGTAGCAGCTTCTATTACCGCATCTTTTTTTACCATGCCGGATTTTTTCTTTTGATTGGCAAATTCTACAATCAAAATTCCATTCTTAGTTACAAGACCAATCAACATGATCATACCTATTTGAGAAAAGATATTTATTGTTTGATCAAATAACCATAAAGATAAAACGGCACCTGCTATGGCAAGCGGTACTGTAACCATAATTACCAGCGGATCAATAAAACTTTCAAACTGTGCAGCTAATACTAAAAAAATTAATATCAATGCAAGAACAAATGCAAATAATGTATTCCCACTACTTTCAGCAAAATCTCTGGAGTTGCCTGCAAGTGCTGTATTAAAACTTTCATCCAATAGTTTTTTTCGAATCTCTTCCATTGCCTTTATACCATCACCAATTGTTTTGCCCGGGGCAAGCCCTGCACTTACAGTTGCAGATTTGTAACGATTAAAATGGTAAAGAGTGGGTGGAGTTGTTTCTTCTGTAAAGCTTACAAACTGATCCAATGAAAACATTTGACCTGCAGAACTTCTTACAAATAAATTTTTAAGATCAGTTGGGTCATCTCTATCATTTCGCATCACCTGCCCCATTACCTGATATTGTTTACCATCCCTAATAAAATAACCAAGTCTTCTGTTACTAAGTGAGAGTTGTAACAGTTCAGAAATATCAGCAACACTTACACCAAGTTCACTTGCTTTTAAGCGATCAATATTTATTCTTAGTTCAGGTTTGTTAAATTTCAAATCGGCATCTACACCTGCAAACACAGGATTTTTATTAGCCTCTTCAATAAATTTAGGAAGCGTATTTTTTAATTTTTCAAAATTATTATTCTGTAACACAAACTGCACTGGTAAACCGCCACGCCTGCTTACAGATATGGTTTGTTCCTGAATAGCAAAAGCTCTTACTTCATTGTACTTGGGTAAATTTTTGCTCATCATGTCCACAATTTGCTGCTGACTTCTTTTTCGCTCCCCTGGTGGCGTTAGTATTGCACGTACAAATCCTGAATTAACAGAACCTGATCCAGAGTAGCTGGGTGCAGTCATTGAAATTAAACTTTGGTATTCAGGCACACTATCAATAACAAGCTTTACCAAATTATCAATTTGTTTATCCATTGCTTCGTAGCTGGTACCTTCTGCACCTGTTACCTGTAAACGAAACTGGCTTCGATCTTCCAAAGGTGCAAGTTCACTTTGCAGGGTGTTACCAATAAGATAAATTATTGCAAAACATGATAGAATAATTATGAACGCAAACCATCTTACTTTCATAAAACCTTTTAGCAAACGATGGTATCCATTTTCCATACCGGTAAAAAAAGGTTCGGTTACACGGTAAAACCATCCGTGAGCATGATGACCACCTTTTCTGGTTAGGTATACATTAAGAACAGGAGTTAAAGTAAGTGATACAAACGCAGAAATTAAAACAGCGCCTGCAACAACAATACCAAATTCACGGAATAAACGACCAACAAATCCTTCTAAAAATATAATAGGTAGAAATACAACTGCTAAAGTGATAGAGGTTGCTATTACAGCAAAATAAATTTCTTTACTTCCTTCACGAGCAGCTTTGTATTTATCCATACCCTGCTCCATCTTCTTAAAAATATTTTCAGTTACTACTATTCCATCATCTACTACTAATCCTGTTGCCAGAACTATTGCAAGCAGTGTTAATACGTTAATGGTAAAACCTGCTAAGTACATAATAAATATTGCACCAATTAGTGAAACAGGAATATCAATTAATGGGCGTATAGCTACCAGCCAATCTCTGAAAAATAAAAAGATAATGATGATAACTAAGCCAACAGAAAGCAATAACGTTTCTTCTACCTCGCTTATGGAGTTGCGAACAAACTGTGTTTGATCTGTTGAAATATTTAAAACAATATCTGCCGGTATTTCTTTTTTTATTTGTTCAAACCGTTTATAAAACTCATCTGCAATTGCAATATAATTACTGCCTGGCTGCGGAATCACTGCTAAGCCAATCATAGGTATAGAGCTTTCCTTCATTACAGTTTCTTCATTTTCAGGGCCAAGTATCACTTGTGCCACATCGCTCAGCTTTATATCTCTGCCATTAATATTTTTTACAATAAGGTTAGAAAAGTCTTCTTCTGTATTTAATCGTCCAAAAGTTCTAACAGAAAGTTCAGTTGCATTGCCTGATATTTTTCCGGTTGGCAATTCAATATTTTCTCTTTGCAATGCAAGTTGTACATCTTTTGCAGTTAAACCGTAAGACAATAACTTTTCAGGCTCAAACCAAATACGCATTGCATATTTTTTTTCACCCCAAATATTAATGGTACTTACGCCGGGTATTGTTTGAAAGCGTTCTAATAAGTTATTAGTTGCATATTCTGTAAGTTGTAATGGGTTTCTGGTTTCACTTTGAATGGTCATGCCAAGTATATTATCACTACTTGCATCAGCTTTTGTAACAACTGGTGGTGCGTCTAAATCAGATGGTAGTGAACGTACAGTTTGTGATACTTTATCTCTCACATCATTGGCAGCCTCTTCTAAATTAAAACCCAATTCAAATTCAACTGTAATATTGCTATTGCCCTGACTGCTAGCGGAAGTTAAATTTTTTACACCTGCAATTCCGTTAATTGATTTTTCAAGCGGCTCGGTAATTTGTGATTCAATTACATCTGCATTTGCACCAGGATATGCAGTTCGTACCGTAATGTTGGGTGGGTCAATAGCTGGATAATCTCGTACTCCTAAAAAACGAAAACCAATAACTCCAAATAAAACAATAATGATATTCATCACAATTGCAAATACCGGTCGTTTTAAACTCAGTTCACTAATAGTCATGGTTACTGAATTTTAGAAAGTTTGATTTTTGCTTCGGGTCTTATGCCAAGTAACCCTGTTGTAATAATAGTATCACCAACATTTAATCCGCTAAGGATTTCTACATTGGCACTGTCTCTTACTCCTGTTTGTACATCTGCAAAAATGGCAATGCCGTCTTTATACAAAACAACTTTTTTTCCTCTGGCCTGTGGTAAAATTGCCTGAGATGGAATAAGAATGGCGTTGTTATTTTTTGCAAAATCCATATCAACTCTTGCAAAAGATCCTGCTACAAGTGCAGCATTATTCTGCTGTACAAGACAACGCACATTGAGGCCTCTTGTAGTTTCGCTTACTGTTGATTCAGTAGCATACACTTTTGCCAAAAATTTCTGTTTGTTGCCTTCAATTGAAAACGGAATCAGTTGTCCGTTTGCAATTTTAGAACTATATTTTTCTGGTACACTAAATTGAAGTTTTAGTTGAGCTACCTGTCTTATGGTTGTAATAATTGTTGCAGGTGTTACATAAGCACCCATAGAAATATTTCTAAAACCAATTTTACCATTGTAGGGTGCACGAATTTCTGTTTTAGCAATATTGGTCTTCATTAATTCAATATCTGCTTTAATATTACTTACCTGCAAAAAAGTTAAATCATAATCTTGCTGGGATATGCCGTTAAGCTTTAATAATTCATTACTGCGCTCTTCTGTTTTTTCGGCAATTTGTAATTGTACTTGTAATTTTTTTAATTGGGCTTGCAAATCTCCATCAAATAATTTTACCATTAATGCTCCGCTGCTAATACTTGTACCTTCTTTAATATAAAGGCCAACCACTCTTCCAGAAACTTCGCTATGTAGTTCTGTTTCTTCCATGGGTAATAAGGAACCGGGTAATTCCAATGGCTCACTTACAGCTCCCGTTTTTACAATATAACCTTGAACAGTTGCAGGGCCTTGTTTTTTACTGGCTTGCGATGCCGAAGATGGGTTTGTTTTCTCTTTGCAGGAGGCAACAAAAAGCAGGATACCAAATGCAAGTATTTTGTATAATCTCATGTTTATTTTAAAGGGCTAAAGTTAAGGAACGAACCTTGTAGAACTTGGGAGAATTTATGAGTGGTAAAGGTATTTTTCGACGCCTCCCGAATTACTGCTGTTTAGATTTTGTTTTTGCTTTAAGCAAATGTTTTATACGATTTGCTTTATAAATCAATTCAGAACGGTCTTTTCCAAGCACGGTAACATGTCCCATTTTCCTCCCTGGTTTGGTTTGTGTTTTGCCATACATGTGTACAAACGCATGTTCCATTTTTAAAACTTCTTCAAGCCCTTCATAATTTACAACACCAGTATGCCCTTCCTCTCCTACAATGTTTAGAATAACAGATGGCAGAATAGCATCGGTACAACCAAGCGGATAGCCCAGCATGATTCTCCAAAGCATATCAAATTGCGATGAATAATTTCCTTCAATGCTGTGATGCCCGCTATTATGTACTCTTGGTGCAGTTTCATTAACTAAAACAGTTCCATTGGCATCTACAAATAATTCAACTGCAAATAAGCCCGGCGAGTTGAAATTTCTAACAACCGACATGGCAATCGCTTCTGCTTTCCAAAATATTTTTTCAGGAAGTTCCGCAGGAGAAATTTGATAGTCGAGTAAATTCAAATGCGGATCAAAAACCATTTCTGCAGGCGGATATATGGTGATTTCTCCATTTTGTGCTACTGCAACAATCATTGAAATTTCTTTCTGAATGGAAACAAGTTTTTCAAGAACAGCAGGAGCATCAAAACCTTTTTCAAGATCGGCTTTTGTTTTTAATAATTCTACACCTCGCCCGTCATAACCACCCATACCTAATTTATGAGCAGCAGGTAAAAAAGAGGCATGTGCTTTTAATTCGTCTTTACTATTAGTAATTACAAATTCTGATGAAGGTATTTGATGCTGTTGATAATAGTTCTTTTGTTCAATTTTATTTTTGATGATACGAAGTGCGGAAGGTTTTGGAAATACATGCACTCCTTCGGCTTCCAGCTTCTCAAGTGCATCCACATTTACACTTTCTATTTCAATGGTAATCGCATCTAACCCTTTGCCAAAATTATAAACAGTTTCAAAATCTTTTATGTCACCTTTTGTAAAATGATGACAAAGGTGTGCAGATGGGCAATGCTCATCATTTTCTAGTACAAATGTTTCAACGGGATAATTGGCGGCTGCCTGTAATAACATTCTTCCCAATTGCCCTCCGCCGAGGATGCCGATTCGTTTCATGCGATCAAAGGTAAGTTGAACTAAAGAGCTTTTAATAAGCGGTCATTAAATTTCAAGTCCCGTTCAAATGTTATGGTTACTTCTTTTATCATTGGGTGTAATGGATTAATAATATAATTCATCTCTTCATGTAATAGAACACTGGGTACTTCAAGTAAAAGACTCTCTTTATTTTGAAGAAATAGGTTTCCCATTTTTTGGGTATAATAGATTAAGTCCCATGCATCCCAATCAGCTTTTAATTTTTTCAGATGAATCGTTTCTTTTCGTGCAGTTTCGGGGATAAATATCGTAACTACTTTGTATTTTTTTTCTTTTAGTATGTGCATCGGAGTGTGTGCAAGCGTTTCTAAGAGTGCCAATGCTCTTGTACTTGCTGTGTACAGGGCATAATACCCCTCACTATTCCATCTGCCGCCAAATAATCTGGCGCCATTACCAGTTAAATCAGCAGCATATTTTTCCTGTGTAATTCTATACACTTCCATAGTTAAGAATAAACCCCCTGCTCCAGGCGACCAAGAATTTTTAATGCCATCTGAACACCAAAGGAAGTATCTAAAAAATCAATTGGCTTTTTATTGCCAAGCGATAAAAGAGGTGAATGCAGCCATTGCTTAAATGCAACTTCATTACCTAAAACATCAATACCTCTTTTAGTAAATGCAGCCAGCTCTAAAACTTTTTCTGATTTAAGGGTATCTAAAAGTTCATCTTCATCTTTTCTCTGAAGATTGCGGTGAGAAGTATGAATGAGGGTACTCATTTTATCCATCGAAATGCCAAGATAAGAAGTTAATGATTTAAGCGATGATTTTTTAATACCTGCACGGCTAAGTGAAATAAGATCGTTTTCTGTAGAAATGCTTTTAGGTACTGTTTTATTGCCTCCTAAAATTACCCGCATGGTTTCGTATTGAACGGCCGCTTCTTCTGCGGTAGAAAGCGGTGTATCTTCACCTATTTTGTATGGCTTTGGCTTTTTCATTTTACGAACTTATGACTTTTTGCGCAAAAATTTTACATTTTGTCGTTATTTATTTTTATTGCCTCTTCTGTTTCAGAAATACATTTTCTACCTTTAGCTCGTGCTACCAGATTTTGCTCATAAACGCTTCAATGATTCTCGAACAAGTTACTTTCTGTTGATGGAAGTTTTAGCTATGGATAAAGAATCAAATTTATTTTAAATTTCCAAGGGCATTTTCTTATTTATCATTTTTCAAATTTATTTATATGTCAACAGCAGTTGCAGAAAGTAAAAATCAAAATACGCAAATTGACTTTCTTCCTTTGCAGGGAACAGACTATGTAGAATTTTACGTGGGCAATGCCAAGCAGGCTGCTCATTTTTATAGTACTGCTTTCGGGTTTCTTCCACTTGCTTATGCCGGTCCAGAAACAGGAATGAAGGATAGAGTGAGTTATGTGGTAAGGCAAAACAAATTAACACTGGTACTTACTACACCACTTAGAGCAAACAATGAAATTGCGGATCATGTTTATAAACATGGCGATGGTGTAAAATTTCTTGCCTTAAAAGTTGATGATGCAGTAAGTGCCTGGGATGAAACAACCAGCCGTGGCGCAAAAAGTTATTTTGCTCCGGTAAAAATGAATGATGATAACGGTGAATTTGTAATGAGCGGAATTCATACCTATGGAGAAGTGGTTCACTTGTTTATTGAACGGAAGAATTACAATGGTGCTTTTATGCCGGGCTTCCGTGATTGGAGCAATCCTTATTTTAAAGTTGAAGAAACAGGACTGCAATATGTAGATCATTGCGTAGGAAATGTTGGTTGGAATCAAATGAACCCTTGGGTGAAATTTTATGAAGATGTAATGGGCTTTCGTAATATTCTTACGTTTGATGACAATGATATTTCAACAGAATATTCTGCGCTCATGAGTAAAGTAATGAGCAATGGAAACGGGTATGTAAAATTTCCGATTAATGAACCGGCAGAGGGAAAGAAAAAATCACAGGTAGAAGAATACCTCGATTTTTACGATGGTGAAGGCGTGCAGCATGTAGCTATGGCAACCAACAATATTGTAGAGACAGTTATGGCACTCAGAAGCAGAGGTGTAGAGTTTTTACAAGTGCCAACAACTTATTATGATGATTTATTAGACCGTGTTGGTCATATTGATGAAGATCTTGCTCCGTTAAGAGAGCTGGGTATTTTGGTTGACAGAGATGATGAAGGATATTTACTGCAGATATTTACCAAGCCTGTTGAAGACCGGCCAACACTGTTTTTTGAAATTATTCAGCGCAAAGGAGCAAAGAGTTTTGGCAAAGGAAATTTTAAAGCTCTTTTTGAAGCAATTGAAAGAGAACAAGAGGCAAGAGGCAACCTGTAAATATACTGGGCAGAAATACTGCCCTTTTTAATATGATTTATAAAATAATTTGAAATATTTTTGTAGTTGTCTCGTTCATAACAAATCCAGTATGCTTACAAAAAGATTCATATCATTTCTATTATTACTTGTAGTCGGCTTAGCATCCATTGCCCAATCTTCGGTTGAAAAAAATCAGTTTCATTTATTTTCAAATGCGAGTCTGTTTTCAAAAGTTGAAGACTCATTGAAACTTGAATTTAAACTCAAGGGTTTGGATTGGCCGGCAAAGTACATGTATGTTCGTGCATTTAAGTTAGAGCGGCAGTTGGAAGTATGGATAAAGAACGATTATGCTGAAGTATTTCAATTATTTAAAGTATATAAGGTTTGCGCCACATCTGGTACTGTGGGTCCTAAAAGAAAGGAAGGCGATAAGCAAATACCCGAAGGGTTTTATTACATCAATGAGTTTAACCCTAACAGTAATTATCATTTAGCATTAGGGTTAAATTATCCCAATGCTTCCGATGTCATCCTTAGCGATCATGAAAAACCAGGCGGTGATATTTATATTCATGGTAATTGTGTTACCATAGGTTGTTTACCGCTTACTGATTCTTTAATTGAGCAAGTGTATTTCTTGGCATCAGTAGTAAAAGAACAGGGACAGGATTTTATCCCGGTACACATTTATCCTTTACGTTTTGATAACTCAAAGTCTATTGAACAATTTACTGTCAAAACAAAAAACAAAACTGATGTGCAGAAATTTGCACAATCAATTAAAGATGCTTACGAATTTTTTGAAGATACACATCAACTCCCGGCAATATTGGTAACAAAAAAAGGAGATTATGTAGTAGCAGGTAACCCAGATCTTCCTAAAGTACCACGCTTAAAAATTATAGAAACAAACAATGCAAGAGATCCCTACACAGCTTGGAATCTTGAAGAAAAAGTTGATAAAGTGCCTTTTTATAAAGACGGAAATGCAGTGCTGCAAAGATGGTTGTTTCAGTTGAGTAAAGAATTGTCTGCCACGCTTGCTCCTAATACAAGCATGTCAATTCAAGTGGAATTTATTGTAGATAAAGAGGGCAATACACATATGGCTACTGTAACACGTGGTGGATCAGCAACCATGAATACAATCATTAAGCAAAAATTTGAAAAAGAATTAAAATGGTTTCCTGCTTTAAAAGATGGCAAACCTGTTAACACAAAACTCAAACAAAACCTCAACTTGGCTGCTCCGGAAGATTTGTAGAAATTTTTAATTTCTACACTTCAGGTTAAAAAAATATTTCTGATTCTGCCTAAAAAATATGAAGCGAATTAAAAATATTGTCCTCTCTTTATTTTGCCTTCAAACTTTTGAAAGTAAGGCCCAAACAATTTCGGGTATTGTTAACTCTTATTTTAAAGCCACTTATTACGCTTCCCAATACAATGGGTTAAAAATCCCAGGGGTATCCGGTCTTGCAAAAGGCGATAGGGTTTTAATCATTCAAATGAAAGGAGCAGTAATTGATGAAACCAATACTGCAACATTTGGAAATATTTCATCTGTAAACGGAGCGGGGCAATATGAGTTTGCTACCATTTGTGGTTTTGTAAATGATACGGTTGGTTTTGAAAAAGAGCTTTTAAATACCTATGATTTTACAAAGGCGGTTCAGGTAATATATGTGCCCGTTTATACTGATGTTACAGTTAACGGGACTCTGTTAGCTCAGGAATGGGATCCAATTATAGAAACAGGTGGCGTAATAGCAATAGAAGTAACAGGAACCATAACGTTAAATGCAGGTATCAATGCAAATGGGGCAGGTTATAATGGTGGATCTTTAGTTTCTTTTTCCACATGTAATTTTATTACCAATCCCAACAGCTACTATTATTCACCTGCAACAGTTATCGGTAATAATAATAATGGCACTTATAAAGGGGAAGGAATTAATAACACTATAAGCGCAAAAGAAGGAGGCAAAGGAAAACAATCAAACGGCGGTGGCGGCGGCAACAATCATAACACAGGAGGGGGCGGTGGCGGTAATTATGGCTCTGGTGGAATTGGGGGTACCTATTTTGGAACGGGCTCTTTTCCGTGCAATGGTACTAATGAAGGCCTTGGTGGATTATCTCTTTCAACTTTTGGATATACAACAATAAATAATAAAATTTTTGTGGGCGGAGGTGGCGGAGCAGGGCATGATAATAACGGGTTTGGAACTCCCGGAGGAAATGGCGGCGGTATTATATATATTAATTGTAATGAACTGGTTGGAAATAATCAATCAATTACTGCAAACGGTTCGCAGGGATTGAGTATTACAAATGCAATTCCAAACGAAGCAAATGGAGATGGTGGCGGAGGCGGTGGCGCAGGTGGAGTTGTATTATTAAATGTTGTGACCTACACAGGAAATGTAACTGTAGAAGCGGTCGGTGCAAACGGAAGCAATGCAGGATTTCAAAATCAATGCCCTGGTCCTGGCGGTGGCGGCGGCGGTGGTGTTATTTGGCATAGAGGAACTTCAATAGGTGCCGTTACAACAAACGTTGCAGGCGGTACAAATGGAACTATTAAAGATGCTCCTTCTCACAATCCATCTTGTGAATATCAATCAAGCGGTGCTACGTCAGGGTTAAATGGTTTTGTGCAAACTAATTTTCAGGTGTTAGAAGGAACTGATCTTGCTTGTTCTGTTTTGGCAACAAAAAATTTAAAACAGTGGGTGGGCAAAAAAGTGAGTAAGGGAATTCAATTGCAATGGAAGCTGCAGCAAATTTCTTCTATGGAGCAAATTTTTGTAGAGAAAAAAACAGTAAGTACTCCTTTTAAAGTTTTAAAAATATATGAGCAACCTATAAAGGATTCTTATGAATTTACTGATGAATCAAACGAACTTCCCGCAACTTATCGTTTAATTATATTGTATAAAAATGGAAAGAAAGAATACAGCAATCAGCTCTTCTTTAAACGGGAAAAAGTAAAACGCCTGCAGGTTTATCCCAATCCTGTAACTGATGAACTGCGAATTGAATTACCGGTTTCTTCTTTTGGGAAAACAACAATTTCTTTTTTTGATTTTACAGGCAAGCTTGTTACTACTAGACAAGTTTCTTTCAACTCAAGCCAAACAATTGCTACTGTAAATTTAGCCAATCTATCTGCAGGTACATATACTTTAAGATGTTATTTGAAGGATGAACTTTATATTACCAAGGTTATTAAACAATAATTTACTTCATCACCACCTGCACCGTTTCCGGGCTTTGTTGTTTGAGTTCTATTATTTTTCCTGAAGTCATTTGTGCAACTAACTCATCATTGTAATGAAGGATACTCAAAAGTGTTAATCCTTTTTCCACTTGCACGTTAAAAATAGTTGAAGCAGCCAAAGCCAGCTTTTCAATTTTATCAATCCGGTCGTCCATACAGAGTTGTAAACTCACTGCATGGGTTTGAATCAAATTGGGTTTTATTTTTAGCTTCGCCATCATTTCATACAAATCACTCATGGGTTGCTCACCAATAAACGAAAAATCTTTTGTGTGCAGTTGCAGCAGCACTTGTTTTTCTTTTACTACAATGATGGGCGGTAAGTTTTTTACAGGGTTATTATGAATTACTGTCCCTGGCAATGAAGGATCAATAAAACATTTCACAAGCAGGGGAATGTTTTTGTTTTGTAATGGCTTAATAGTTTTTGGGTGAATCACCTGTGCACCATAATAAGCCATTTCAATTACTTCATCATAATTCAGTTCGCTGATGTATTGTGCATCTGCAAATTGTTTCGGGTCAGCATTCATTACACCTTTTACATCTTTCCAAATGGTGAGGTGTTCTGCATCCAGCATATTTGCAAAAACAGCAGCCGAGTAATCACTTCCCTCTCTGCCAAGTGTAGTGCTTTCATTTTCATCCGTACATCCAATAAAACCCTGTGTAATTAAAATATTTGTACTGCTGAATAATGGTTTTACTTCTGCATCAACCTGCTGCTGTGTAAATGTAAAATCAATTCCGGCATCTCTGAAATTATCATCGGTCCTGATAATATCCCTTACATCCAACCATTTATTTTTAATTCCAATTTCATTGAGATAGGCACTTACAATGGATGTGCTGAGCAGTTCACCCAGGCAAACAATCTGATCATAGTAGTAATCGTATTCCCTCACCGGCTTATCATGCAGCAGCCATTCAACTTCTGTAAAGAAATTTGAGAATTGTTCCATCAACGGATTGAAATGTGTTACCAGTAAAAACTTTGCTTCATCAAGGTGTTGCAATTTTGCTGCACGAAACAATTCCAATGCTTCCTCTTTTTTACCTGCAAAAAATGCATCGGTAACTTTTTCCAATGCATTGGTAGTTTTGCCCATGGCACTGATCACAATCATTATTTTCTCATTTGGAAAATGATTGATGATATGCCCCACATTTTTAATTTTTTCGTAATTGCTTACACTGGCACCGCCGAATTTAAAAACCCACATGCAGATTGGAAGTTTAAGATTTTAAGTTGCAAAATTATGATTGCAAAGATAAGCTGTGTAATGAGCTATAAATATTTGGCCGGCTTAGTGAAAATGTTTTTTACAAATTCCTCGGGTTCTTCCATCCTTTACTCATGCGGTCAATGGATTCAGTTATTCGTTCTGCTCTTGTTTTCGCCTGCTTGGCAGTAATTACCCATTCAATATATTCTTTCTTATTTGTAAACGAAAGATTTTTAAAAAACTCGTTTTGCTTTTTATGGGCTTTTAAACCCTCTGATAAATCATCGGGCAGCTTTACTTCTTTGGTAGTGGGGTTTACCCAGTTAAATATTTCACGAACCTTTGGTTTGGCATCTTTCTTTTTATCAGCTTCTGTTTTGGCTCTGAAACCAAAAGCGCTCCAGTTATCATCAAAAGAAATTAAACTGATCCATGTTAATTTCTTGCCTTCAGAAAGCAAACAGTCCCATCCTTTATCTCTTGTTAAATCTGTTTGCATATTTCCGGTTCCTTTTGGGTAATACACCCAAACCAATATTTCAGATTGCAGCATCTTCAACACTTTGCTCAGTTCTTTTTCTAATTGAGCTTTATTCATCACAAACCAATGAATTTGATTATACGTTTTGCCCATAAGCGTTACAGATACATCTTCCGGCAATTCACCCAGATCCCGTTTAAAATTTGGAGGTGCATTTAACGATAATAAAATATCGCCGGATTTGATCTTTAACTTGTTTGCTACTGAGTTGGGCATTGTTGTAATTTAAACGAAGATACTTAGTTGAGGAGGTTGTTCAACAAAGTTTCTCAGCTAATGGCATAAATAGCTGCTGTTACCACTCACTTTTCTGCCAATTTTTCACACAATAACCCCGTGGCACTATCATTGACAAATACAGTTGAACTTAAAAAATTTGAAACATGGGCAAGATTATAGGAATTGATTTAGGAACAACCAACAGTTGTGTATCTGTAATGGAAGGCACTGAACCGGTAGTAATTGCTAATGATGAGGGCCGCCGCACAACCCCATCGGTAGTGGCATTTTTAAAAAATGGCGAACGTAAAGTGGGCGATCCCGCCAAACGTCAGGCAATTACAAACCCCATCAACACCATCAACTCAGTAAAACGTTTTATGGGCAGAAGGTTTGATGAAGTGGGCGAAGAAATAAAACACTGGAGCTATAAAGTATCGCAGGGTGACAATAATACCGTTCGTATTGACATTGATGGCAGACTCTATACGCCACAGGAGATCAGTGCAATGGTGCTGCAGAAAATGAAAAAAACTGCCGAAGATTATCTCGGTCATGAAGTAACAGAAGCGGTTATTACCGTGCCTGCTTATTTTAACGATGCACAGCGTCAGGCAACAAAAGAAGCCGGAGAAATTGCAGGGTTAAATGTTCGCCGTATAGTAAACGAACCTACTGCTGCTGCCTTAGCTTACGGACTTGATAAAAAACAAAAAGATCAGAAAATTGCTGTGTTTGATTTAGGTGGCGGTACGTTTGATATTTCTGTATTGGAATTGGGCGATGGTGTGTTTGAAGTAAAAAGCACTAATGGTGATACTCACCTTGGTGGTGACGATTTTGATAAAGTAATTATTGATTGGCTGGCTGATGAATTTAAAAATCAGGAAGCAATTGATTTACGTAAAGATCCAATGGCGTTACAGCGTTTAAAAGAAGCTGCTGAAAAAGCAAAAGTTGAATTATCAAGCAGCAGCGAAACAGAAATTAACCTGCCTTACGTAACTGCAGTTGATGGAGTACCTAAACACTTGGTAACAAAACTTACCCGTGCAAAATTTGAAGCCTTAGCTGATAAATTATTTGAACGTTGTTTAAAGCCTTGTGAACTCGCATTAAAAGATGCAGGATTAAACGCATCAGAAATTGATGAAGTAATTTTAGTAGGTGGTAGTTCACGTATGCCTAAAGTGCAGGAAATTGTAGAAAAATTCTTTGGTAAAAAACCAAACAGAAGTGTAAATCCTGATGAAGTAGTTGCTTTGGGTGCAGCAATTCAGGGAGCAGTATTAACTGGTGAAGTAAAAGATGTGTTGTTACTTGATGTTACTCCGCTTAGCTTAGGTATTGAAACCTTGGGTGGAGTAATGACAACGTTAATTCCAAGTAACACAACCATTCCTTCAAAAAAATCGGAGAGTTTTAGTACGGCTGCTGATAACCAGCCCGGCGTACAAATTCATATTCTGCAGGGTGAGCGGCCCATGAGTAAGGATAATAAGAGCCTTGGTATTTTTAATCTCGATGGTATCCCTCCGGCTCCACGTGGTGTGCCTCAAATTGAAGTAACATTTGATATTGATGCAAACGGTTTGTTGCATGTAAGTGCAAAAGATAAAGGCACAGGCAAAGAACAAAAAATTCGTATTGAAGCTGGTAGCGGTTTAACGAAGGATGAAATTGAAAAGATGAAGAACGAAGCCAAAGCCAACGAAGCAACGGATAAAGCAGAAAAAGAAAAAGTAGAAAAAATAAATATGGCTGATAGCCTCATCTTCCAAACTGAAAAGCAATTGAAAGAGTACGGCGAAAAAATTAGTGCTGATAAAAAAGTACCTATTGAAGCAGCATTAGAAAAATTAAAAGAAGCACACAAAAGCCAGGACATTGCAGCCATTGATGCAGCTACTGCAGAAATGAATACTGCATGGACGGCGGCCAGTGAAGAAATGTACAAGGCAACTGAAGAAGCCCAGCCGCAACAAGCTGCTGAAGCAGATGCAGGAGGTGCTAATGCAAATGCTAAGAATGATAATGTGGAGGATGCACAGTTTGAAGAGGTGAAGTAAAAAAGTTTTAAAATAAATGTGGCAGAGCGGTCTATTGCGTCCGATTAAGAACCGGATAGACTCAAAAAGTCTCAGGGGTTCGAATCCCTTCGTTACCGCAGTTACTCGGAAGGCCTTCACATAAAAGAAAAATAAGTGAAGGTCTTCCTACGGTTTTAACCCTTGCTAAATTGCGAGGGTTTTTTATATTCGATTCATGAAAGTTGCAGAAATAGCAAAGCAGCATAAAATCCCTACTACAGAAATCGAAAGTATTCTTCGTTTAGGATTAAAAGGAGCAAGACTTTTTAATTATAAATTAAAGGATATTGAAATCAATCAAATTATGCACCATATCGAATTGCAAAAAAGCATTTCAAAGGAATTCAAAGTAAATTCTAAATTGAAAAAAAGGAGTAGGAGTAAAAGTAAAAAAAAGCGAAAGTTTAGTTCTTCAAAAAGTAAGTACGTTATAAAAAAAGGAGTTAACCCTAAACCACTCGGTGGTGGATTAATGAATGGGAAATGATTTTTCTCTATATTTCTTTTTACCCATGTTGGTTCATATCCAATAAATAATATGCAGCCCTTGTTGCGTCTTTTGACCAACAAGGGATTTTTATGTATACAGTTGAGTAACTCAAATTTCAAAAAGCCTATCAGTTCCCTCCTTTATCGGGATGACAGCTTATTTGTACAGTAGAAAAAATCAGTTCATCTTTTGTACAAAGCCCAACCTTTTTGTCATCCCGAGGAACGAGGGATCTGTCGGGTAAAGCTTAGAATAGTGCAGGTTTAATAAGTCTGCGACAGTATTTTTTTAAATACTTGATTGGAATCCTAAAAGAAAAAAAGCCCCGCATTTCTGCCGGGCTTTCATTTATAAAAAAGTAAATTAAATCAAATCCAAAGCCTTAGCAAGATAATAGCAAATAAATGGAAGGGTAGCAGTTATGTAATTTGCAAAAGGAGAAAAATAAAGGATACCAAAAGCAGCTACTGATACCAAAAATAAAATCCAGTGAAGGGTTGAAGATTTTTTTGCTGTTTCCATTCTTAAAAGTTTTTGCGAAGATAGGGGATAAGCTAAAATAAAATTCAGTGGCAAATTTGTATGTAGAAAAAAAATCGGGTTTAAAAATGAAACCTACCCTTTGAATATTTATTTTGCAGTTTATTATGGAACAACAACAAATTTTCGATCGGATAGCTGCTGAATTAAAGCAGGCAGGTTTTGCAACTGTATCAACAGATTTTTCCCGCCCTTGGGGAGGTTTTTTTGTAATTGATGAAACGCAGGCCGAGCAATTTATTGCTACCTACTTCCCCACTTACAAAAAAGAGGAACTGATGCTGGGCAATAAACTCAGTCCTAAAATTTTGGTAGTAGCTCCGGGCAAGCGACTTTCCTGGCAATACCATAACCGCCGTGCAGAAATTTGGAGAGTAGTAGAAGGTGAAGTGGGAGTAATAATGAGCGATACAGATGTTGAAGCCGAACTCAATTTTTTTGAACCCGGAGAAATTATTGTACTAGCGAAAGGTCAGCGGCATCGCCTTATGGGCCATACTGACTGGGGCGTAATTGCAGAAATCTGGCAGCATACTGATGTAAACAATCCATCAAATGAGGAGGATATTGTGAGACTGCAGGATGATTTTGGCCGTTGATTTCAGTAATAATCAGCAGTGTATTATTTTTTTCTTAATTTAAAGCAGAATTAAAATTTGAATTATGAGAAAAGTATTAAATATTCTTCATCGCAAAGGCGCAACAATCATTTCGGTAACACCTGATTTGCCTGTTATAAATGCATTACAATTAATGGCTGATAAAAATATTGGCTCTGTAATGGTTATGGATGGCGAAGAGTATCTTGGTGTGTTAACCGAAAGGGATTATGCACGTAAGGTAATTTTAAAAGGACACTCATCTACCGAAACATTGGTGAAAGAAATTATGTCCACAGGTTTGCCACGCATCACTCCTGATAATTCTATTGAAACCTGTATGCATATCATGAGCGAAAGCAATATCCGTTACCTGCCGGTTTTTGAAAATGATAAAGTATGTGGTATTATTTCTATTACCGATGTTGTATCAGAAACTATTCTTTCACAAAAAGAAACCATTGATCAACTCCGTACTTATATTCAATCCTGATCTGTTTGCCATTGATGTAATTAATTATTAAGCGTTTGCCAATCGTTACCTTTGCTGTGCATGAAACAACTCTCTGCACTCAATAAATATTTGTGGAAATATAAATGGCGATTGATTCTCGGAATCATTTTTATTTTTATTTCAAACTACTTCGGAGTTCTTGCACCTCAGCTTACAGGTTTTATTATTGATTTGGTTCAGCAACATTTGCCAGGTTATACACCAAAGGGTATAAAAACATACAATGACCCGCTGGTTAATTCGGTTACCGCTTCCATTCTTAATTTAAAACTTTCCTTTACACAAATTGTAGCCGTTTGTGGGTTTGTATTATTGCTGCTGGCTGTATTGAGAGGCATATTTATGTTTTTTATGCGGCAAACAATTATTGTAATGAGCAGGCATATTGAGTATGATCAAAAAAATGAAGTGTTTCAGCATTATCAGCAGTTAGATACACAGTTTTATAAAATGCATGAAACGGGTGACTTAATGAACCGAATGGCAGAGGATGTGAGCAGGGTTAGAATGTACACTGGCCCTGCAATTATGTATTTAATAAACTTGGTAGCACTTATTTCTTTGAGTGTGTTTTATATGGTTAAAAAAAATCCTGAGCTTTCATTATATGTTTTGGCTCCATTGCCCATATTGGCAGTTACCATTTATTTTGTAAACAATATCATTAATAAAAAGAGTGAGGAAGTGCAAGGGCGGCTTTCTAATTTAACAACCAATGCACAGCAATCTTACTCTGGAATTCGTGTTATTAAATCTTTTGTTCAAGAAAAAAACATGCTTGCTTTTTTTGAAAACAACAGTGAAGGTTACCGGCAAAGTTCTATGAGCCTTGCTAAAACAGAAGCCATTTATTTTCCGGTGATGGGTTTGGTTATTGGTATCAGCACTTTGTTTGTAATATTAATCGGAGGGTTTTCCTATTTAAAAGGAGAAATGCAGTTTGGTGATATGGCTGCTTTTATTATGTATCTCACCATGCTTACTTTTCCTGTGAGTGCTATTGGCTGGGTGGCAAGTACCATACAAAGAGCGGCGGCATCGCAAAAAAGGTTGAATGAGTTTTTAGAAACAACTTCAACTATTCCTATAGAGGATGGAATGCTTACACATGAAGTAAAAGGAAGAGTAGAATTTAAAAATATAAATTTTGTTTATCCTCATACAGGGATTGTTGCATTAAAAAATTTCAACCTCAGTATTAAAGCTGGTGAAAAAATTGCAGTGATCGGAAGAACAGGATCGGGCAAATCAACCATTGCACAATTGCTACTACGTTTTTATGATCCCAATGATGGAGAAGTTTTGATTGATGGTATTTCAATAAAGGACTTGAATTTAAAAGAACATCGCAGCCAATTAAGCTATGTGCCGCAGGAAGCTTTTCTTTTTAGCGATACCATTGCAAATAATATTTCATTTGGTAACAGTGCAATGCAGCAAACTGAAATTGAAGAAGCGGCCAGGCGTGCCAGTATTCATACCGAAATAAGCCAACTCCCTGCGGGGTATAAAACAATGGTAGGAGAACGGGGCGTTACACTCAGCGGAGGGCAAAAGCAACGTATTTCTATTGCACGGGCTATTTCAAAAGATCCGGCGTTATTAATACTGGATGATTGTTTAAGTGCAGTTGATTCAAGAACCGAAACAAATATTCTAAAACAGTTGCAAACTTATCTGCAAAACAAAACTGCAATCATCATTACACACCGCATTTTTACACTGTTGGAGTTTGACCGGATTATTGTTTTAGATGATGGAATCATTGCGGAAGAAGGCACACATCAATCCTTACTTGCAAAAGGTGGGTTGTATGCAGCTTTGTATCATCGTCAGCAAACTGAGCAGCCAATAAACGCCACAGAAAAAGAATAGTTTTTGGGTATTCATCAAAATTTTGTAAAGTCAGAAAGAAATATATCTTTGTCGCTGTTTAAAAAAAACTGAATCACTAAAACCAAACATTGTGGCGTACGAAAACAACGATAACCGGATGGAAAGTATTTACAGTAACAGAGTGCGTGCTGGTAAAAGAAGAACTTATTTTTTTGATGTAAGGGCAACCCGTGGTAATGATTATTTTCTTACCATTACTGAGAGCCGTAAACGTTTTACTGGCGAAGGGTACGACAGGCATAAAATTTTTCTGTATAAAGAAGACTTCAATAAATTTATTAAGGGGTTAAATGATGCAGTTGATCATGTAAAAACTGAGTTGATGCCCGATTTTGATTTTGATGCCTTTAGTCACGAAGATGCTCCATCAAGCGGCGATGGCGAAGGTGGAGAAATAATGAAGCGAATGCCTGTAGAAGAAGTTGCTGCAATTGCAGAAGAAACACCAGTTTCAAAAACAGAACTGGTAGTTGAAGAAGAACCTGTAGTAAATAGTAATCCTACAGCAGATGAAGAAGTAGATAAATGGTAATTTAAACCAACTGCATATAAAAGTAAAACCCCGCCAAAGCGGGGTTTTGTAGTTTCATAAAAACAGAGAAAACGTTTAATATACTTTCACCATAAAAATATAATCTTGTATCTTTTTTACCTGTTGAACTTTGTCCATTCCACGAACAGATGAATTGACAGATAATTTCAGATTCTGAAATGTGGTATCATTCTTCTTCAATTCATTCACCATTTGAAAAATATATTTTGATTGAATTGCAAACACCACACCTTCGGCCTGAGTTTCTTTTGTACTTAAAATTCCAATCACTTCTCCATTGTGATTAAATACAGGGCCGCCACTATTGCCGGGGTTAGCAGCAATTGCAATTTGGCAACTTAACGTATCGCCATTAAAACCGGTTTTAGCACTTAGGTATCCTTCGCCATAAACAATTTCATTACGTGGATATCCCAAAGTGAAAATTGGTTCTGCAATATCAGTAGATGATTTGCGAATGCCGTAAGGTAAAGAGCTGTAGGTCTTAAAATCTTCATCTTCTATTTTCAAAATGGCAATATCACGGGCCGCATCAATTTTTAAAATGATTGCTATGAATTCTTCTCCCTTGTTATTTGAAACAATGATACCCTTGCTGTTTTTAAGCACATGTGCATTAGTTACCAAGTATCCTTTACCATCAACTAAAAAAGCTGAACCACCACCTCTGATTTCTGTGCCCGTAGGAATTTTTGTACTTTTAACAATATTGTTGATCTTATTATCCTGAATTTTTACTGCATTGTTTAAACGATCAACTTTTTTGCCGAGTTCGAGTATTTGTTGAGAATTATTTTTAGGAGCAAACAGCAAAGTCATTCCGCTTATTGATAAGGCAGTAATACCAGCAATAGAAGCTGCAATGGTTATAGTGCGTTTATAACGCTTCCATAAGTTTACCACTTTTGCAGTGCCACTTAATTCTTCGTCCTTAATAGAACCATCCTGCAAAAGCTGATTGTGTACTTCGTGTAAAGAATGTTTTACATCACGAATGCCTGCATATCTGTCAAGTTCCTGTAAAAAGAAAGAATGCTCTACCACCATTTGATCTACTTCGGGGTTTGTTTGCCTCAGTTGTTCAAACATTGTTCTTTCATCCACGGTCATTTCCCCTTTCAGGTAACGTTCAGTAGCGTCTAATAATAAAATTTCATCCATCTCAATTCCCATTTTTATATGAAGCAAAGAATAATTTTTTCAATCGCATAAGGCATTTGTACTTCTGGTTCTTGGCATTATCGGCGTTGGTATAGCCAAAACTTTCAGCAATTTCCTGCATTTGTTTTTTGTGTACATAATATGCTTCCAAAAGACTTTTGCATGGCTCACCAATATGGCTCATGGCCTTTTCCATTATACCAAAGGCCTCATTTCTGCGATCCTGCTCTTCGAGTTCTTCTTCAACCGGTACAATCTCTTCCAAACTTTCAACCGGAGTACCAAAGCGTTGAAGTTGTTGTAATCTTTTAAGCCAAAGGCGCCTGCATACGGAATATACATAGGTTTTTAATTTACTTGTTAATTCAAAATTCCCTCCACGGGCTTTTTCATATAACAAGATCATCGCTTCCTGAAAAATATCTCTCGCATCATCGGCCGAACCGTTGTTGTTGAGGATAAATGACTGAATCATTGCAAAATTCTCTTTATAGATCCGTTCAATCGCTTTTCTGTCGTTATGGGCAAGCCCATCTAATAATTCCAATTCTAAAGAGTCAGATTTCACATTCTCTGGTTTTAATACAATTATGGCAAAATTGTAACCCAAAAGGCAGGGTAAAAAATTTATTTTTAAGATAGGGTTACCTTTTTAGCCTTGCGGGTATTAACCCCTGATAATTATCTTAAACTTAAAAAACTAAAAAGAATGAAAAAGGTTTTATTAGCAATTGCTATCATCGGATTTGTAGCTTGTAACAACGAAGCTGAGACAACAACTACTCCTACTGACACTGTAACTGCTCCAGTTGTAGCTGACACTACTGCTCCAGTAGTAGCTGACACTACTGCTCCAGTTGTAGCTGATACAACTAAGAAGTAATTTCTTAGAGTAGGGCTTAGGTGAAGAGTGATATCCCAGCTTGCCGGGGAAAGATAAGCCTCACAAAAATTTTCATATGGCAAGCAATCGTTAACGGCCGTTCTATTCTTAGAATGGCTTTTTCTTTTTACCGGCCTCAGCTTTCTTTGAACACTATAGTTTTAACGTAGGTGTTAGCGAAGGCTGGTAGATTATTATTAGAGACTTTGACTTTTTTTCTTGCTAACACTTGTTTTATCAACCTGCTATTTTATATTTAACCTGCAATGACACAATTCAAAGGATACCGTTGGTTTTATTTTAGCTTCTTTTATTTTAGAATGAAGCCGGGAATGCTTTTGTTGACTGTTAAAAAATGAACATACTAAATCAACATAAAGAATCCCGGCCAAATGGTCGGGATTCTTCGTTATATCCTTATGGCAAAAGTTACTATTCAAGGTTATGAAGGCAGTTTTCATCAAGAAGCGGCCCGCCAGTTTTTTGGGAAAACGGTTGAAGTAATTCCATGTGCAACTTTCAGAGATGTAGTAAAAACAGGTGCCAATAAAAAAGAAAGTGATGGCGCAGTAATGGCCATTGAAAATTCTATAGCTGGCAGCATCTTGCCCAATTATAATTTGTTGCAGAAGAGTAATTTAAAAATTGTGGGTGAAGTATATCTGCAAATCAAACAAAACTTATTGGTAAACCCTGGTGTAAAACTGGAAGATATAAAAGAAGTGCATTCGCATACAATGGCGTTGCAGCAGTGTTATGATTTTTTAGACAAGTACAAATGGAAGTTGGTTGAAACAGAAGACACAGCACTCAGCGCTAAACATATTCATCAGCACAAGAGTAAACATATTGCTGCTATTGCAAGTAAACTGGCGGCAGAATTGTATCAACTGAATATAATTGCTCCTGCCATTCAAACCATGAAAAACAATTACACACGCTTTTTGATTTTGCAGCGTGAAGATATGGTGCTAAAAATTTCGGATGCAAACAAAGCATCGGTAAACTTTGTTACCGATCACAGCAAAGGAAGTTTGGCAAGAGTATTAACTACAATCTCAGAAGGCGGTATTAATCTCAGTAAGTTGCAAAGCTTTCCAATTCCCGGTAGTGATTTTAAATACAGCTTTCATGCTGATATGGAGTTTGAAAATATGGAACAATTTCAACAGGTAGTGGAAGATATAAAACCTACAATCGTAGAGTTGAAAATATATGGAGTTTATAAAAACGGAAAATCAAAGAAGTAATGCAAATAGCAAAACGATTAGAAGGAATTGGTGAGTATTATTTCTCACAAAAGCTAAGAGAGATTGATGAATTAAATAAACAGGGAAAGAATATCATTAATCTTGGTATCGGCAGTCCGGATTTGCCGCCGCATCCGGATGTAATTAAGGTATTGCAGGAAGAAAGTGCCAAACCGAATGTCCATGCTTATCAATCTTATAAGGGTTCGCTTTTGTTGCGCAAGGCTATGACTGATTGGTACAAAACATGGTATGGAGTTGAACTGAATGCAGATTCAGAAATACTTCCTCTCATTGGTAGCAAGGAAGGCATCATGCACATTTGTATGACTTATTTGAATGAAGGTGATTTAGTGTTTGTTCCAAATCCCGGATATCCAACTTACAGAAGTGCAGTAAAACTTGCAGGAGGCGTTTGTCTTGATTATGATTTAAAAGAAGAAAATAATTATGAGCCAGATTTCAAGGAGATTGAAAAACTTGATTTGAGTAAATTGAAGTTGATGTTTGTAAACTATCCCCAAATGCCAACAGGTCAATTACCAACTAAAGCATTGTTTGAAAAATTAGTTGCATTCGGAAAAAAGTGCAACATTTTAATTGTTCATGATAATCCATACAGTTTTATATTAAATGACCATCCTTCAAGTTTATTAAGTATCCATGGAGCAAAAGATGTGGTGTTGGAATTAAATTCTTTAAGCAAAAGTCAGAATATGGCAGGATGGAGAGTGGGGATGTTATGTGGAGCCAAAGAACGCATAGATGAAGTACTTCGATTCAAAAGCAATATGGATAGTGGTATGTTTTTGCCGGTACAATTAGCAGCCGCCAAAGCATTGAGTCTTGGTAAGGATTGGTATGATGAAGTGAATGCAGTATATAGAAAACGCAGAGAAAAAATTTTTCAACTGTTGGATATTTTAGAATGTTTTTATTCAAAAGAACAGGCAGGTATGTTTGTGTGGGCAAAAATTCCTGCAATTTATAAAACAGGATATGAATTGAGCGATGAGGTTTTATACAAAAGCAATGTATTTATTACACCCGGCGGAATATTTGGTAATGCCGGTGATGGTTATGTGCGGGTGAGTTTGTGCAGTACAGAGGAGAAAATTGAAGAAGCGATAAGAAGAATTAATAATGAATAATTAATAATTGATAATGGAACGCAAACGGATTGCAATCATAGGAATTGGTCTTATTGGCGGTTCACTCGCCATACAACTGCATGAAAAGAAAATTTCAGCAAGGTTGATTGGTGTCGATGCCAATGCAGAACATACTGCCAAAGCATTAGAACTGGCATTAGTAGATGAAGTGTTGCCCTTAGATGAAGCAATTAAACAAAGTGATGTGATTGTGCTGGCTATTCCTGTTGATTTACTCACCACTTTATTGCCAGTGGTATTAGATAAGATAAACAATCAAATTGTCATCGATCTGGGTTCTACTAAAGCACAGTTGATTGATGCAGTGAAGAATCATCCCAAACGTGGTAGGTATGTAGCAACACATCCCATGTGGGGTACAGAATACAGTGGGCCTGCTGCTGCAGTACGTGGAGCATTTGAAAACAAAGCTGTGATCATTTGCAACGAAGATGAAAGTGATGCCGACGCATTGGAATGGACAAAACAGATGTATCAAAAAATTGGGATGCATCTTTTGAGTATGGAAGCAAAAGCTCATGACCTGCATGCGGCTTATGTAAGTCATATTTCGCATATCACATCCTTTGCCTTGGCCAATACTGTTTTAGAAAAAGAAAAAGAAGACAATGCAATTTTTGAACTGGCAAGTGCCGGTTTTGAAAGTACAGTACGTTTGGCAAAAAGCAATCCGGCTATGTGGGTACCAATTTTTTTGCAAAATAAAGTGCATGTGCTTGATGTGCTGGATGAACATATTGAGCAGTTGAAAAAGTTTCGTGACAGTATTGAACAAAATAATGAACAGCAACTGAGCGGATTGATTGAACATGCCAATCAAATCAAACGCATATTGAAATAGGTTGAACTGGGCATGAGGATTGGATTGTTCAATAGAATTAATAGCGTATAAGAGTGCGACGCAACAGCAGCTAAATAGAAATTCTTAAAGCTTAGTACATAAAAAACTAAATTTGTAACAATGCAAACAATTGAAAAAACTATGAAAGAAAAAGTGCAGGAAGCCTGGGGCAAGCGGCCGCTTATCATCAGCGGTCCCTGCAGCGCAGAAACTGAAGAACAGTTAATAAGCACTGCACAACGGTTAGCTGCAACCGAAAAAGTTGATGTACTTCGTGCCGGTATCTGGAAACCACGTACCAAACCCGGATTGTTTGAAGGTATTGGTGCCAAAGGATTACCATGGTTGCAAAAAGCAAAAACATTAACCGGCTTGCCAACAACAGTTGAAGTAGCAACAGGAAAACAAGTAGAACACGCATTGAATTTTGAAGTAGATGTATTGTGGATCGGTGCAAGAACAACTGTAAATCCATTTAGTGTGCAGGAAGTGGCCGATGCATTGCGTGGTGTTGATATTCCGGTGCTCATTAAAAATCCAATTAACCCCGATCTGGAATTGTGGACGGGTGCGGTTGAACGTGTCGCCCGTGCTGGTGTAAAACAAATTGGTTTAATTCATCGTGGATTTTCTTCTTATGGAAACACTGAATATCGCAATGCACCTATGTGGCATTTGGCGATTGAAATGAAACGTAGAAACCCTGATATGATTTTAATTAATGATCCAAGCCATATTTGTGGGCGTAGAGATATTTTATTGGAGACTGCGCAAAAAGCAATTGATTTGGATTTTGATGGGTTGATGATTGAAAGCCATATTGATCCGGATAATGCGTGGAGTGATGCGAAACAACAGATAACACCTGAACAGTTAGGCGAAATGCTTAACACCATCATCTGGAGAAAAGAAGACGTGGCATCGGCAGAATATCATGCAGCATTGGAAAAACTGCGTCAGCAGATAAACCAATTGGATGATGAGTTAATGCAGATTATTGGACAGCGAATGAAAATTGCAGAGCAGATCGGTACTTATAAAAAAGAGAACAACATCACTATTTTGCAAACCAATCGCTGGAACGAAATTTTAGAACGTGCTTTTAGAGAAGGGGAGCGTAAAGGACTGAGCAAGGAATTTATTACCCGGTATTTTGATGCAGTGCATATGGAAAGTATTAATCATCAGAAGAAGGTGCTGGATAGTTGATACCTCATCCTCCAACTCCTTCTCCAAAAGAGAAGGAGTGGTACTGTTGAACTTTAATCAACATTAGTTCTTCCAAATTGTCAGTTGTTGCAATACTCAGCATTGTTGAGTATAATTAAATTGTTGAAATGCTTAATTACTTTAGCTCAATATAAAAAAGAAAGCCCGGCCTCCCTCTTCCTTTGGAGAGGGAATGAGGGTGAGGTTATGAAACAAACATTCCAATTTTCAAATTCATCCGTTGATTACTATTTCAACGCTTCTTTTCAGCAGTTAGCTGAAGTAGCGGATGTTATTAATCGCTTTATAATAACTGACGAACATATATTTAAGGCACACCATTCAAAATTCAAAGGATGGAATACTATCGTACTCAAGCCCGGCGAAGCATATAAAGTACAAGCAACTGTTGACAGTGTAATTGAACAGTTGATTGCAATGGGTGCTGACAGAAAATCAACATTGATTGGTGTGGGTGGCGGAGTTGTAACAGATATCACAGGTTATATTGCCAGTGTGTACATGCGGGGAATCAAATTTGGTTTTGTGCCCACTACAATATTGGCAATGGTTGATGCAAGTATTGGTGGCAAAAATGGAATTGATGTAGGGGTCTATAAAAATATGGTGGGAGTTATCCGTCAGCCTGCGTTTTTATTATTTGATTTAAGTTTATTGAAATCATTACCAGTAAAAGAATGGGAAAATGGCTTTGCTGAAATCATCAAACATGCCTGTATTAAAGATGAGGCGATGTTTGATGAATTGGAACAGCATTCCTTATCGTATTATCAAACTAATACGGACGCATTACAAAAATTAATTGAACGCAATGCCTCCATCAAAACTAAAGTGGTGCAGGAAGATGAATTTGAAAAGGGAGAAAGGAAGCTGCTAAACTTTGGTCATACACTGGGCCATGCCATCGAAAACAAATACAAACTCATGCATGGCCATGCAGTGAGCATTGGCATGGCAGCAGCCGCTACAATTTCAGAAGAGGTAAATAATTTTTATTCAGTTGAAAAAAAACGGTTGATAAAATTAATTGAACAATACAATCTTCCAGCAACATTTTCTTTTGATAAAGCACTCGCCTTTGAAACGTTGAAAAAAGACAAAAAGAAAGAACAGGATTTTATGCAATATGTATTGCTGAATAAGATTGGAGAGGCGAGAGTGGTTCATATACCAATGATTCAGTTAGAACAGTTAATCCGTGATTTATAGTTTATGAATGTAACCATCCATCCCTCCACATTATCGGGTTCTATACAAAGTAATGCATCCAAAAGTTCCATGCAAAGAGCTTGTGCAGCTGCATTATTGTGTAATGGAACATCAATAATAAAGAACCCCGGCAACAGTAATGATGATAAAGCAGCAATGGATATTATTCAAAGACTTGGTGCAGAAATAAAAATTGAAAACGGAGATTTGTTCATTGATAGTTCGGGTGTTTCCAAAGTCTCCTCCCTTGGGGGAGATTTAGAGGGAGCCGAAATCAATTGTGGCGAAAGTGGATTAAGCATCAGAATGTTTACACCGATCATTGCATTAAGTGAAAAGGAAATGATCATTAACGGCAGCGGTAGTTTGCTAAAGCGACCAATGGATTTTTTTGATGAAATACTTCCAGTACTTCAGGTCAAAATAAAAAGCAATAGCGGAAAACTTCCGTTGGTTCTACAAGGACCTCTGATTCCCACGGATATTGAAATTAATGGCTCGTTAAGTTCACAATTTCTTACAGGTTTATTAATGGCATATGCTTCTGCAAATGCAAAAAATGTTACTATTCGGGTTAAAGACTTAAAAAGCAAACCTTATGTTGACTTAACACTGGAAGTGATGAAAGCATTTGGAATGAAAGTACCTGAGAATAAAAATTACGAAGCCTTTTATTTTGATGATAAGGATATATTTTATGACATAACCTACAGGGAATATACAGTTGAAGGCGATTGGAGCGGCGCTGCATTCTTACTTGTTGCGGGTGCCATTGCAGGAAACATCACTGTAAAAGGATTGGATGTTTTTTCAACGCAGGCAGATAAAGCTGTGTTGCAGGCTTTGATGGATTGTGGATGTAAACTTTCAATTCAAAGTGAGCAAATTGAAATTGGCACTGCTACCATGCATGCTTTTCATTTCAACGCAACTGAATGTCCGGATTTATTTCCTCCACTCGTTGCACTGGCTTCTTATTGCAACGGCAAATCAGTAATTGAGGGAACCACCCGCTTAACACATAAAGAAAGTAACAGAGCACTTACTTTACAGGAAGAATTTGCAAAGCTGGGTGTTCAAATAGATTTGCAGGATGATTTGATGATTGTTCATGGCGGAAGTAAACTAAAGAGTGCAATTGTTCACTCCCGTCACGATCATCGCATTGCTATGGCCTGTGCAGTTGCTGCATTAAAAGCAGAAGGTGATGTAATAATTGAAGAAGCAGAAGCCATCAATAAATCTTATCCCGATTTTTATGAACATTTGAAATTATTAGGTGCAAACGTATCTTTATAACTAAAGCAATTAATATTGAACTCATTCGGAAAAATATTTCGCATCCACATCTTTGGCGAATCGCATGGCGAAAGTGTAGGCATTGTCATTGATGGTTGCCCTGCAGGATTAGCATTAACGGAAGATGATCTGCTGCCTGATCTTGAGAGAAGAAAAGGCGGTAAGCAAAAAGGCACCACGCCCCGGCAGGAAGCAGATTATCCGTTCTTCAAAAGCGGACTCTTCAATGGAAAAACAACCGGCTTTCCCATCACCATTCTTTTTGAAAATAATAATACAAGAAGCGAAGATTATAACAAGCAAAGAAGCATTCCTCGTCCCGGCCATGCTGATTGGGTAGCGAATCAAAAATTTGGCGGTAATGAAGATTACAGAGGTGGTGGGCATTTCAGTGCAAGGTTAACAACAGGACTAGTAGCTGCCGGTGCTATTGCAAAAAAGTTGATACCTCAGATGCATGTAGCGGCTGAAGTAATTGAAATCGGAGGCAATAAAGATTTAGAAAAAGGATTGCAAAAGGCTATTGATGCAAAAGATTCTGTAGGCGGTATTGTTGAATGTAAAGTAAGTGGTGTGCCCGTTGGTTTGGGCGAACCATATTTTGATTCTGTTGAATCATTAATTGCACAAATGATGTTTACTATTCCTGCAGTGCGTGGAGTGGAGTTTGGAACCGGTTTCCCCGCTGCAAAAATGTTTGGCAGTGAACATAACGATGCCATTGAAGATATGAGTGGCAAAACAACTACCAATCATGCAGGTGGTATTGTAGGTGGTATTACCAATGGAAATGAAATGGTGTTTCGTATTGCCATCAAACCCACTTCATCTACACCCAAAGAGCAAACAAGTTTAAACTGGGATGCGCAGCAGGTTGAAAATTTCTCCATCAAAGGCCGTCATGATTTGTGTGTGGCATTAAGAGCTCCTGTAATTGTTGAAGCAACAACCGCTTTGGTTTTGGTTGATTTAATGTTACAGGAACAAAAAATTAAAAGAGTATTGTAACAGGCGATAAATCTTTGTTCATCTACAGTGGCGTCGCACTCTTGTACTTAATTAATTCTCATCATCAACTCAACTAACAATGCCTATCATCTATCATATCACCACATCAGCAGCATGGAACTTTGCGCAGCAACAAGGTTTTTATGAAGCAGCTTCATAAAAAAGTGAAGGCTTTATTCATTGTTCACAGGAGCATCAAATAGAAGGAGTGCTTCAACGGTATTATGCAGGCCAAACCAATTTGGTAAAACTCATCATTGATACAGATAAGCTCACCAACAAATTTATTTTTGAATGGAGTCCTTCAACTGCTGATACATTTCCGCATGTGTATGGGACAATTAATTTGGATGCGGTGATTGATGTTAATACTATCTAATGTAATTTTCAAGGCTAGCTCCGAACTTAGGTACAAATGTGATTTCTTCATTATCTTGTATTTCTCTTATTCCTATTACGGCTGCAGTAACATCTTTTATTAAATGCTTTTCTGCAATTAGAAAATATACTTGTTTATCATCTTTATAAACCTCTCCCTTTAATGCATCTAATAGACTTTTTGCAACATTATCAACGTCGATATTTTCTATATACTCTTTTGGTCCTGAAACATTGAAAGCGAACAATAACCTTTTTTTAAAGGGTAAATAATCTTTTTTATGAGTTTTTAAATGTTGTGCAATTTCTTTTTCAAAAGCACGGTTTTGAGTTTTACCTTTTGTTTGTTTTTGAGGTAATGGCCTTGATAGCTCAAGAGTTATAACTAAGTCATAAAATATTTCTTTTCTTTTCATTTAATCCTTTTTAATTTCTCAAAACTCAAACCCAACACTTCATAATTTTTATCATTTGGCCAGCTATAATGCCACCACTCTGTTTCAAACAATTTAAATCCGTATTTCAGCATCACCTCTTTCAGCAATTTCCTGTTTTGCAAAACAGTTTCGGGCAAAGCGGTAAATGTATGATGCGCTGTATCCGTAAAATTATCAAAGCCCGTACCCATATCTAACTCTTTACCCGTTTTCAAATCAATAATGGTTAAATCAACGGCCAACCCACGGTTATGCCCGCTTCCCTTAGATGGATTAGCCACATAACGTTCATCTTTTATTAATTCCCAAAATTTTACAGTAACAGAGTAGGGGCGGTAAGCATCAAAAATTTTCAAACCCATTCCTTTTTCATATAGTTCTTTTTGCACATTTGCCAAAGCGTAGGCGGCAGGTAACCGTAAAAATGTTACACTTGTTAAACGGGGATAAAGCGGTTGCTTTACAAAATTATCTTCGGTTGCATATTTTAAATCATATTGAAGAAAAGGGATCAACTGTTTCAGTTCCTGCATCTTTTTATTTGTATCGGCTTTAATACCTGCTTTGTAAGTTTTGATGTTTAGCAGCACTTCTGCTCCGTAGGTACTCTTTGTAAGTTGCTGAGCCGAAACAAAAAAGGGAAGAAACAAAAAAAAGATGCTGCAGTTCCTTGCCAGTTGCAACCGAATTGTAATTTTAATTATCTGAAAAACATCCATTGCTGAATTCTTTAGTGATGGTTTGATAAATGTAATGAATGCATGAAATATCTCTCAAATTTCTCTTTCCGGCAAATTGTAGTTTTACTATTTTTTTTTAGCATGGTAGCTTGCAGGAACAATACATCAAAAAAAGAAAAAGAAATTGTATCAGAGCCGGCTAAAATGGATGATGTTGTTCAATCAAAACTAGAAGGAGTACTTTCATCTATTGCAGACAATAAGGGTAAATTAGATGACAGCAGCACCCTTGTTTCCTTTGCTTCCGTAAAGGCATTTTACAAAAGCAATCAATACAAAGGCATTTGGAGCAGTGCAGAAAATTATTTGCCAGTTGCTGATTCTTTGTTTCAATTTATTGAGCAAGCAAAATTGTATGGCCTTTTTCCGGAACAATATCATGTAAAACAACTCACAGAAATTCGTGATCGTTTTGCAGCTGATACTCTTGCAAAAACAGACAGAAGAGATGCTGTACAATGGGCGAGAGCTGATCTTTTTCTTACAGATGCTTTTTTAACAATGGCCAAACATATACATAAAGGCAGATTAATGCCCGACAGTATTTATAAAAATATTGATTCAGCCCAGGGGCTATCTTTTTACCATACCCATTTAAAAATGGTTTTGCAGGGAAAATCAATTACTGAAGCGTTGAGTTCTTTAGAGCCAAAAAACAAAGATTATCAGATTTTGAAAAAGTCGGTTAAATCATTCCTTGACAGCGCAAAATTTACACCTGCGTATACATATGTATACTATCCTTATAAAGATTCAACTGCATTTATAAAAATATTAATTCGCAGGTTACAAGAAGAAGGTGTTGTAAGTTTGCTGGTAAACCAGCTGGATTCAATTCAACTTAAGCAAGCGATAATTAAAGTGCAAAAGCAAAGAAAGCTTTCAACTGACGGTAAATTTGGGGTGCAGCTTGTGAACGCTCTCAATAATACCGATCCAGAAAAATTTATACGCATTGCTATTAATTTAGACAGGTACAAGCTTATGCCGGATGAATTGCCCGTACGCTATATTTGGGTAAACCTGCCCTCCTATTATTTGCAGGTGATGGAAGATGACACGGTTCATTTAGAATCGAAGGTGGTAATAGGGAAACCAAATACAAGAACACCTTTGTTAACCAGTGCAATCAGCGATTTGGTTACTTATCCGCAATGGACGATTCCTAATAGTATTATTGTAAAAGAAATTTTACCTGCACTTAAAAAAAATCCCGGATACCTGGCCCGCAAAGGCTATATGCTCTTAAGTTGGGATGGAGAACCAATAGATCCTTATGAGGTAGATTGGAAAAAATATAATAAGGGCATTCCTTATAAAGTAGTGCAGGGTAGTGGCGATGCCAATGCACTTGGTGTTTTGAAATTTAATTTTCCAAACAAATATTCAGTGTATCTCCACGATACCAATCAGCGGTATTTATTTAAAAATGAAAACCGGGCATTAAGTCATGGTTGTGTTCGTGTTCAGGAATGGGAAAAGTTAACCTGGTATATTTCAGCACTCGATAGCCTGGCTGCAGAAGCCAAAAACTCCACTACGTTATCATCTGATTCAATAAAGGTTTGGCTGAAGCGAAAAGAAAGACATGTAATTCCTGTTAAATCGAAACTTTCCGTTTATTTCCGTTACTTTACTGCTGCGGGTAAAAACGGGAAACTGGTTTTTTACAACGATATATATGGAGAAGACCGAATAGCGAGGGCGGCTTATTTTTCATACAAATAATTGCTGATGTGTTTCTTTAAAAATGCTTGTATTCTTTTTCTATTCTTTATTTCTCTGGTGGCTGCCACTTATGCGCAGGACAGCCAAGTAACTAAAACCCAGAAAGGCAAAGCTAAAATTCAATATGGGGTTGCCAGTTTTTATGCAAATAAATTCCAAGGCCGCAAAACAGCCAATGGAGAAATTTTTAACCACCAAAAATTAACGGCAGCACATAATTCACTTCCTTTAGGTACTTATGTGAAGGTTACCAACTTGAGAAATAAGAAAACAGTAATTGTAAAAATAAACGACCGTCTTCATCATCGTAATAAAAGGTTAATAGACTTAACCAAAGCCGCAGCTCAAAAGTTGGGTTTTGTAAAGTCGGGCCTTACCAGAGTAAAATTGGAGGTATTGGGTAAAAAGCCTGCATAGCTTCATAACTTAACAAGGAAATAATTTTAACTTTTTTTTCAGTTTCGCACTGCTAACCCTATTTTTGCAGCACTCTAAATATTTAAATATGAAGAAATTATTAATGGTGCTTGTTGCAATTTTATTTGTAAACGGCATATTTGCACAGAATACTGATCAGAAGCTTTTACCCTCAATTGGCTTTCAAATCAGCTTTATTGATTTTACAACTGCTAACGACTTTAGAACTAAAAGTGTTTCTCAAATTATCAGGGAAAAACAGTACGGGAAGATATCCAGAATGGATCCTGCACTTACATTAAATTATATGCAGGGGCTTAATGATCACATTGATTTTATGGGAAGGATAACTGGGTCTTTTTTAACATATCCTTTTAGAAATGTTGTTAGCTCAAGCTCTGCTGAAAAGTTTTATGCTGAGACAGACGCAAATGTGAATATAAAATTATTAAGCAATAAATATATTGTTGTTCCTTATTTGCAGGCAGGTGTTGGTGTTTCAACATATAATAGAAGCTTTATGGCTCAAATTCCACTTGGGGTAGGTTTGCAAATTAATATGTTTGATGAGGTATTTGTTCATTTAAATTCAAATTACCGGATTCCGGTAACTCAAAGAGCAAACTACAGTTTCATGCATTCCATAGGAATTAGTGTTCCAATTGTTGAACGGAAAGTTGTAATTCCCCCACCTCCACCCCCACCTCCAGTTCCTGCTGATAAAGATGGTGACGGTATTATAGATGCTAATGATGCATGTCCTGATGTTCCTGGTGTTGCTGCTTTTAATGGCTGTCCGGATACAGATAAAGATGGCATTCAGGATAAAGATGACAAATGCCCAGCAGAATTTGGGATGGCGAAATATGCAGGTTGCCCAATTCCGGATACTGATAAGGATGGCATAAATGACGAAAATGATAAATGCCCGTCCGTTTTTGGATTAGCCCGATATGATGGTTGCCCAATTCCTGATACCGATGGTGACGGAGTAAATGATGAGGAAGATAAATGTAAGGATGTTGTGGGTATAGCTGCAAATGCCGGTTGCCCTGAAATTAAGCAGGAAGTAATTCAGAAAGTAGCGTATGCTGCAAAAAGCATTTTCTTTAATACTGGAAGCTCCCAACTATTAAAAAAATCGTTCAAACCATTGGATGAAGTAGTAACAGTTATGAACGAAAACCCTGCATTATTTTTAGATATAGAAGGCCATGCAGATATTACCGGAACTCCGGAAAGAAATCAAATTCTTTCTGAAAACCGTGCAGCTTCAGTAAAAGCATATTTGGAATCAAAAGGTATTAACGGAAGCAGATTAACTTCTGCAGGTTATGGACAGGATCGTCCAATTGCAGATAATAAAACGGCAGCGGGTCGTGCACAAAATCGCCGTACAGAATTAAAATTGCGCAGCTTCTAAGTAAGTTAGTTGTATTGAAATAATTTAAAAATCCCTCCGTAGTAATTCGGGGGGATTTTTTAATTGGGTATTTAAAATTTATTATTATGAAAAGACTGTTTATTTTTTTCATAGGAGTTATTTTAACTAAGCTTTCTTTTGCCCAAGCTGATAATGAAATACAGGTGTATGCATCACCAACTATTCAACGTAAGTGGACGATTGTTGAGTTGCATTCAAATTACACGTTTAAGGGTTCAAAGTTTTTAGCCAATTCAAAAGATGCCAGATGGATTAATGAAACCCTTGAAATAACAACCGGCATTGCAAAAAATATGGAGCTTGGGTTTTATACGTTTACAGGCTTTAATCCAAATGGGAGCTATGAATATCTTGGTAGCCAAATACGCCCAAGAATTACTGTGCCTGTAGAACAAAAATGGCCTTTTGGAGCAAGCCTTTCAGTAGAGTTTGGTTTTTTTAGACCCGATGCTGCATCCGATTTTTTTTGGCAGGGAGAAATTAGACCCATTATTGATAAAACCATCAACAACTGGTATTTTTCATTTAACCCCAATGTTGATTTTGTTTTAACGGGACCAATGAAGCAATGGGGCATAGCACCACAGTTTAAAACAGTTTACACTATTAAGCAAAAAGTGGGAATTGGATTTGAATATTATGGCGGGTTGGGAACATTTCAAAAAATTGCTCCCATAGATTTTCAAGAGCATTTAATTGGGCCAATGATTGATTTATACACCGATCCCAAATGGGAAGTAAATGGCGGCTTTTTATTTGGCCTTACTCCAGGCTCTAATCAACAAATATTTAAACTTCTGCTTGGAAGAAGATTTGGAAAATAAAACGAAAGCCCAGTTACGAAGCAGGGCTTATAATCACAAATCAGTTATCCTCCCGGCTTGGGTTTCACTGCTGCGGGTTTTCGTTTGCCAAACAAGGGCCTTCTTTCTTTTACAGGCTTGGTAACCGGTGGTGTAGTTGCTTCTTGCTTCTTTTGTTCATCTGTTTTTACAGGTTCTTTTTTAGCTTCTGTTATTATTTTTTGTTCTGCTTCATTTAACTGAGATTCGGTTCCCAGATTTTTTTCGGGAGCTAAAATAATTTCGCCATAATCAGCAGAGGTGCCGCTGCCTGCATCTGTATTTTCAGCATCGGGTTCATTACGGTATTTATCAGCAAAATTTTCATAATCCATAAAGGTTTCTACTTTCATACTTTCAGGCTGAACAAAAACGGCATCTTTTGAAATAGCAAGACTTTTATCATTCATCACACGATCAAAAAAGTAGCCCCATATTGGTAGTGCCGTTCTATTACCTTCGCCCACCATTTTTAAAAAAGGATCATCGCAACCTACCCAGCCACCTGCCAGCAATTGAGGAGTGTAACCAATAAACCATGTATCAGTATTGTTATTGGTTGTACCTGTTTTACCGCCTACATTGCCCACAATACCCATACCCCGCAAACGCTTTCCTGTACCAAAATCTACAACCCCTTGCATCATTTTGCACATAGTATAAGCACCTGCTTCACTCATTACTACTTTTTGTTTCGGAGCATAAGTTTCTAAAATGTTTCCATTCTTATCTTCAATTCTTGTAATAAAAATTGGTTCTGTATTCATTCCATTTGTGGGGAACATAGTATAACTCTGTAACATTTCAAAGACACTTATATCGGCACTTCCTAATGCAATAGAAGGATAGGGTGGCAACTTGCTTGTAATACCTGTGCTTTGTGCAAATGTAATTACAGGCTTTACACCAAACTGATTCATTAAATAGGCAGCTCCCGGATTTTTTGAATAGGCTAAACAGTATGCCATTGGGCCACCGCTTCCTGTAATTATTTTTCCTCCCAAGTTAATAGGGCCACTTGGTAAAACAGTTTCAGGTGTAAATCCATTTTCAACTGCATAGGCATACAATAAAGGTTTGAATGTGGAGCCTACCTGTCGTTTAGTATTTATATTAACGTGATCATATTTAAAAGTTTTAAAGTTTACTCCCCCCACCCATGCTTTTACTTCTCCAGTAAACGGATCCATTACCATAAACCCGGTTTGAATAATCATTTTATGATAGCGGATGGAATCAAAAGGAGTCATGATGGTATCTGTTTCCCGTTTTGCATTCCATGCAAATACTTTCATTCTTACTTTTGTTTTAAACACTTTTCTTATTTCTGGTTCACTTATATTCTCAGCTTCCATTGCTTTCCAACGGTCGCTTTCTTTCATTGTTTTTTCAAGTATTTTTTCATGTCCTTTCCAAATGCTGTTGTCTTTTATCCAGGGTAGAGTCCAATAGTTTTTTTGCAATGCACTCATGTGTTTTGCTACAGCTTCCTCGGCATACAATTGCATGCGTGGGTTAATGGTGGTGTAAATTTTTAAACCGTCTTTATACAGATTATAAATTTCGCCATCACCTTTCTTATGTTCTTTACACCATCTCTTCATCTGATCCCGCAATACATCTCTAAAATAAGGGGCAAGTCCTTTTGTTTCATCTAATTTTCTGTAATTGAGTTTAATGGGGTTTGCTTTAAATCGCTCTGCTTCTGCAGCATTTACAAAACCATTACGCACCATATCATTAATAACCACATTTCTTTTTTGCAAGGCCACAGGAGCATGCAATCTTGGGTTATAGGCATAAGGTGCATTTACCATACCTACCAGTAAAGCAGCTTCTTCTACCGTAACCAAAGCAGGCTCTTTTTGAAAAAAAGTTTTTGATGCATTGCGAATACCAAATACATTATCGCTATACTCCACAGTATTTAAATACAATGCAATTATTTCATCTTTTGTAAAATTGCGTTCCAGCTTTACAGAAATAATCCACTCTTTTAATTTTTGAAGCACACGTAAAGGAGCAAAGCTTGAGTATTTTGTAAACAATTTTTTTGCTAATTGCTGAGTAATAGTACTGCCACCACCATCTTGACCAAACTTTGATAAAGCTCTTGCAAGTGCAATGCCATCAATGCCAGAATGTTCATAAAAACGTTCGTCTTCTGCAGCAACTAATGCGTTGATTATATTTTTTGAGATGTCTTTATACTCTACATTGGTTCTATCTTCTAAATAAAACTTACCCATCATTGTTCCATCTGATGCAATTACTTCACTGGCAAGCGAAGCAGAAGGGTTTTCTAAATCTTCAAGCGATGGCATTTTGCCAAACAATCCAAAATTGGCACAAAGCAAAAGCAATATAAAAATGCCAGCGCCCCAAAAGAAAGTACGCCATAAATATTTTACCGGTTTACTCATAAAAAATGTATAAGTGAGTTGCAAATAGTAGCAAATTCAATGCCTGACAAAGCTAAAACAATTAAAGGTGGGCTGGCGGGAAGAAATCTTAAAATTTGTTTTTAATATATTGCCCGATAAATAATTTGTACTCAATAAAGTTTTTACGCATTTTAAAGATTTCTAAATTGCTTTGTGATATGACTATGAAACCATATTTATCAGCCGGCAACCAGGGAACAATTTGCCGGGCATTTGCTTTTAGTTCATCATAGTAACCAAGTGCAGCTGTTACATTGGCATAAGGCCCTAAATCCATCCAACTCATTTCATCTTCCTTGCCTTCAAAAATAGTGATCTCTATAGTTTCACCGTTGTGGCTGGAGTTGTTATACCGCTGAAATGCAATTCTTGATTCAGTAATATAAATGGGATCTACTTTTTCAAAATACATCATTACCACATATGGTTCATTGGCATTGTACAAATACGCCATTTCTACTTTGGTGTCTTTTAAAGGTTTAATCTTTGTGCTATCGGTGGCGGGTTTATTGCCCAATGTAATTTTTGCAGCCGGTTTATTATCTTTTTCTATACCTACTTTTTCCACAGGTGCTTTAGGCTTTTCAATATTGTTTGCGTTTTGTAATGGTTTGTTGATGATAGCAAGTTTAGTACTATCTCTTTGTACCTGTTGCTCCATCTTGTTAACCTTTGGGCCTTCATCAAACGGAATTATAACATCATCTTCGTTTAGCCTTACAATATTTGTGTTGGTTAAATATTGTTCAATTTCTGATCGCCTGCTTACAACGTCTTTTAAAATCATTGCTTTTTCTGCCATAGGTGTGCCGGGAAAAGTATTTTCAATATCAGTAAGTGTTTGAATCGCACTGCTGTCATTTCTTTGTTTGATATGATAAAGTGCTTCAATATAAAGTAATTGTGGGGTCCAATACGTATTGGAGTAAAGTGAATCGGCAGTTTGTTTCTCTTGTAATGCCTGTTCAAAATTACCCTCAATAAAGAGGTTATAAATTTTTTCATAGGCAATTACTTTTTCATCCTTTACTTCAGGCTTAGGGTTTTTTGCATTATTAATCCTTGTTTCAAAATCACCATCAGGAAATTTTTGATTCAACAGAGATTGAAAGTAATTCGCCTTCTCAATATTACCCGCTTTTTTGTTACAGTAATACAATTCAAACAGGGTTTCTTCTTCCTGCTCAAAATTTGAAAACCTTTTCAAAATTTCTTCAAATACAATTGCTGCCTGCTGATAATCTTCCAACTGGTTTTTATAAATCTGCCCCTGTGTAAACAACGCATCAAGAATTCCATTGTTTGATTCTGTTACTTGTTCTTCTGTAAGCGGCAGGTTCTTTTTTAAACCATCAACAGTTAAATCATCATCACCAATTGGAGTAATAGCCCCTGCTGTACCGCCATCTTTTGGAGCCACATTTACACTGGGCTGGGTAATGGCTACATCAACAGCGCTTTGTCTTCGCCAGTCATCAATATTAGGCCGCTTGCCCCATAGTGCTATAAACTCACCATAGCCTTTTGCTTTTTGGCTGCTGCTGTTAAAATACCAGTTATTACCTGTACCGCCTCCTGTAAAAAGTGGCGCATCTTCTTTAAAGCCGGGCAAACCCACCGCAGGATTGATTGTTTGTTCTTCTTCCTTCAAACCTCTTTGCTTGCGTAATTTTTTTACCAGAGCTTTTAAGTATGCATTCATCTCCTTCTCCGGCATTTTTGCCACAGCCTGTAAGCTATCCTGATTTTTTACTGTATTAATATTTTTTACCAGCTCCTGCAAAACTGTTTTTCTCAATTCAATTTGCGATGCCTGAGTTTCCAATGCCGCATCCTGTAAATTTAAACTGTCGTAAAAAGAAGATGCAGTTGCATACTCTTTTTGAAAGTAAGCAAGGGTTGCCAGTTTTAAAAATGCTTTGTTTTTTAGCGATGGATTTTCAAGGTTGTACTGTACGCTTTTTTGCAACAGGCTTTTAGCAAGTACTGTATCTTTTTGTTGAAGTGCCATGCCCGATGCTGCATAAAACAGTACATCTTCAAAACCATCAAAGCGTTCCTTCTTTGCAAGCTTTATTAAATCATTTAAAGCATCCTCTACACTTGTGTTATTTTCAGTACGTACAATTTGTGCTTCATAAATGCGGGCATGAATATACATTACAGGATCAGTAGTATGTGATTTAGCTTTGTTGAAATAAGAAGATGCAAGTGTGGGTTGATTTAATTTTACATACAACTGCCCCAGCAAATATTCCCATCGGGCCAGTTCAGATTTGTTAGGTGTATTTACCAATGCTTTTTGTAAAAAATAAGCCGTACTGTCCCATTGCTCCTGCTGATAAAATACATAGGCTTTCACTTCATCCAATTGTGAATGCAAACGTTGAGGGAAATAAATATCTTTTCGCAATAAATTGGTAATGCTTAAAGCTTCTGCATACAAACTGTCCTCAGCGTATGTTTTTGCAAGCCAGAGCAACGCTTCGTTTCTGCTGGGTGGTTGAGAAAATGCTTTGTGTACAATTCCTTTTTTTTCTTTTGTTGAAATATTTAAATCGCCTTTTGTTGCATAGTCGTTCGACCCAACAACAATGATGTATTCATCTTTTGCTTTCGGAAAGAAATTGTAATTGATGAATTGAAACATGCGGTATGCAGAATCAAACTTGCGCCAGTAGAAATAAGATTTGCCAATGAGTAAATACAGGTTGTCAATATAGCTGTTGCGTAAATCGTGGAGTACAATGCCTGCTGTAGCTTTGTACATAACAGAATCCAGTTCCAAAGAATCGCCTTCAGTTACTGCTGTAGAAAAATTATAAAAAGGGAGCAGCTCTGTATAATCGTCTTTATGAGCCATTTTTGATCGCTCCAAAATTTCCTCAATTTTGCGATTGGCATTATAATAGTAGTTGTAATGCGTAATCATTCCCTGCATCATTTTACGGGGAAGTGTAAATTTTTTTTGATCTGTTTTTTCAGCACCAAGTTCTGTATTCCTGTATTTTTCAGGTTTCTGAAGGGGTAAAGTAAAGTCAGGTTGAGCCGATGCCGTAAAACAGCTCAGAAGCAGCACGAAAATTATCCATTTTGGTTGTGGCACAAAGGGTTGATGCATGAAAGCACAGGTAATTTTCTTAATAACTCAATTCGGTCAAAAATATTTCAATTCAGCTTAAAATCAATAAAGAATTTATATTGCAAGCACTATTATCACTTAATTTAGTTACAAGCATCTGTTATGGCAAAAATATTTGACGCAGACAATACGCTGAAAAGACTCAGAAACCGTTACCGGTTGGTGGTAATGAATGATGATACTTATGAGGAGGTGGTTACTTTTAAACTATCCCGTATGAGTGTGTATATTACATTTAGCACCATTTTTGTACTGCTTGTGGGGTTAACGGTGGCATTAATCACTTTTACAAACCTGAAATATTATTTACCCGGCTATGGTACACAGAGCCAGCGAAAAGAATTAATCCTGTATAAAACAAAAATAGATTCACTGGAAAAAGCGATGTTATACAAAGATCAATATCTTGAAAACTTAAAGAACGTGTTAAGTGGCGATGTAAAAAATACCCGTGATACTGCAACTCTTACGATACCTGAAGTAGAAAAATCAACACAATAAATCTATATTTTATGTTTAATAACAAAACCAACACAGCAGGAAAAGAAACTTCTACCGGACTTGCAACCATTATCGCCTCGGGTACAGAAATTACGGGCAATATAGAAAGCAAAGGTGATATCAGGGTGGATGGTACTTTAACAGGTAATCTTTCCACCTCTTCAAAAGTACTGGTGGGTCCAAGCGGACATGTAAAAGGCGATGTAACTTCTGCACAGGCTGAAGTATTAGGATTAATTACAGGCAACTTACATGTGTCTGAACTTTTAGTTTTAAAAGGAAACTGCGAAGTAAACGGTAATATTTATACTGGTCAGTTGCAGGTAGATTCAACTGCTTCTTTTAACGGAGAATGCCACATGGGTGCTGTAAATAAAAAAGTAAGTGTGATTACTGTAAAAACTGAATCTTCAAACAGTTTAAAAACTGAAACGGTAAACGCCACTCCAAGCTTTCAATAAAATATTCGCCGAAGCAATTTTGAGAAAAATTTTTTTACAGATTTTAGAATTAGATTGCTTCGGCGGCAAAGTTGCTGATCTAGGCAATCTGTTCATCGCCTCGCAAAGACGAGAACACCAGTTTACTCTTATCACTACAATGACTATGTTTGCAAAAGTGTATAAAGACACTTCTACCCAAAAATGATACGGGAACACAGAAAATTATTTGCACCCATTCTTTTTTTATTTGCACTGCTCAATGCTTTTTTTATTGTATTTAAAAGCTGGTTAGTAAAGTATGGTATTGGCTATGAAATTTTACTAATTGGTAATGTTATTTTGTTTACAGTTACCCTGGTTTCGCTTTACTTTCACATCAAAGGGTTTCTACATAAAAATATTCAAGTTTTTTTCAGGAGTGTGTACGCCGCATTAATGGTGAAAATGTTTTTATGTGCGGCCACAGTAGTTGTGTATGCATTGCTTGAAAGAAAAAATGTAAACAAGCCTGCTATTTTTATTTGTATGGCTTTGTATTTTGTATATACCCTTACTGAAGTAGGAATGATTTTCCGCTTACTGAAGCAGCAGAAGAAAAACAATGGCTAAAAAAGAAGTTGAACTAAATGCATTGGCTCATTATCTTCCACAAGGTGCATTAGAACCTGTACTGCACTATCTGCACTTATATAAAATTCATTTAACCATTACCCGTGAGCGGAATAGTATTTTGGGTGATTACCGCCATGCCATCAACCAAAAAAATCACCGCATTAGTGTAAATGGCAACCTTAACAAGTTTTCTTTTTTAGTAACACTGCTTCATGAAATTGCACACCTGCTTGCTTTTGAAATATACAGTAACCGCATTGCACCGCATGGTAAAGAGTGGAAGAATGAATACAGTAAAATACTTGCTCAGTTCTTGCTTAAAAAAATTTTTCCTGTTGATATTGAAAAGGCATTGCTCAAGTCTATACAAAACCCATCGGCCACCAGTTGTGGTGAAGAGCATTTAATACGTGTGCTGAAAAAATATGATGAAAAAAAAGAAGGGGAACTGATGATTGAACAATTGATCCCTGGTCAATTGTTTAAACTAAAAGATGGCCGTGTGTTTCAAAAAGGGGAGAAGCTCCGCAAAAGGCATAAGGCAATTGATGTAAAAACAAAACAAGTTTATTTGTTTAGCGGAGTTTATGAAGTGGAAGTGGTTTAAGTGATTTTTGCCAATTAACATTCATCATAATCCCTTAATCATCCACCGATCACAACCAAAATGACCACTGTTTCCCAGTGGCCCATCTAAATATTCAAAGCCGAATAGTTCATAAACTTTCAAGGCCTGTTTTAATTCTGGCATGGTTTCTAAATAGCAATGTTCATAGTTGTTTTCTTTTGCCCATTGTAGGCAATGTTCAATAAGCATTTTCCCTAAACCTTTACCTCTTGCATTTTTATCTAAATACATCTTTACAAGTTCGCAGGTTTTAGGTGGCAATGCTTCTGTGGGAAAAATACCGCCACCACCCAGCAGCACACCCTCTTCTTCAGCTACAAAATAAAAGCTGCCAGGTGTTTGAAAGAGTTCAAATAAAGCATCTGTAGTAGGATCATAATAAACCGTACCTTGTTTATTGGCACCAAACTCCGCCAACGAATTTCTTACTATGCTTGCGATAGCAGCATTGTCTTTTTTTTGTATTTCACGAATTATAACAGACATACATCAAATTTAAATTAAAAAAGCTCCCTGCAAAAATGCAAAGAGCTTATTGGTATCAAATCAAAAAACTTCTTTAATAACTTTTTAGCTGACCTCTAAGTTCACCACCAGGGTAAAGAGTAGAGTGCAGATTTACATAGTGTAAGCCATTTTTTAAATCAGCTTCCTGTTCGGCTGTAAAAGCAGGTGATACATAAACAAAACCACTATTTTGAGGTGGGCCGAAATTGAATATTACACCTCCATTAACACCAGCTGCAGCTTTATGTATATGCCATACTGTAAGAGGAGCACGAAGATTTATATAATTGATAGTTAGCGTAAGAATTTTGGTATCATTATCAAAAAACCCGGATGCATCGCCATAGCCTGGTGATATTCTTGCGGGAACTTCATTAGTTGGTGCAAGAATAGTGTGAAAAAAAGTTCGGTTAAACGTTTTTTGTTTGGTACAGGAATAACTGAGTGTTATTAGTACCATTGGTAAAATCCATTTTCTCATTGAAGTTGTAGTTTAGGTGTTCAAGTTATTTCAACACCTATCAATTCAGCACAATTTTATTACCGAACGGGAAGAATTAATGTTTGAAATGGAGCTGAATTAATTATCTCTGCCGGTATATTCATCTTTAACACCACCGCCTAATACCAAGCCAATTGTAAAGCCCATGTAATTATTATTAATCTGCTCTGTTTTGCCAATGAAGTTGTAATGAAGCCCGACCCGAACATGCCATATTTCAACACCTGCCCGCAGCATAGCACCTGGTTTTGTAACAGCAGGAATATTGATCGAACCTCCGTTTCCTGATCTTGCATCAACACTTACCAAATTATAAATACCGCCGCCTGCTCCTATAAATGGCCGTACCATTCTGGTAGTAAAATAATAATCACCGGTAGCAAGAACGGCAAAACCTAATCCTGCTTCACCACTTACTTCTGTTCCGTTAAAATCTACATAACCTCTGGCAATAGCACTTGCTTCCATACGTAACCCAACGGTAAGTTTATCGTTGAGATTAATCTTAGGTTCTAAAGCAAGCAACACACCGGCTTTGCTGCCGCTTCCACTTGGGCGTGCATACCCAATATCTGCTTGTACTTTAAAAAATTTATAATGTTGAATTTCCTGAAATTTTCCCTGTGCTTTGGTGTGAACTGTAACCGTTATGAATAACAAAATAAAAAGAAGAAACTTTTTCATGTAGCTGGATTTTGTGGTAAAATGAAATTTAGTTTTCATGTTTCAATGAACGTGCCAAAAAGGTTTTTGGTATAGAGAACTACGTATAAAAAAATAAAAGTCTTCCATTTCTGAAAGACTTTTTCTTAACATCATTTCTATTTGCCGTATTAAGCCACAGCTTTCTTAACGAGCTCTGCTGCCTCGCTCAATTGTATAGCACTTTGTACTTTTAATCCGCTTTCATCAATCAGCTTCTTTGCTTCAACTGCATTGGTTCCCTGCAAACGAACAATGATGGGTACTTTAATATCACCAATAGTTTTGTAAGCTTCAATTACTCCAGCTGCTACACGATCGCAACGAACAATGCCACCAAAAATATTAATGAGAATTGCTTTTACACTAGGATCTTTTAAAATAATTTTAAATCCTGCTTCTACAGTTTGAGCATTGGCACTACCGCCTACATCTAAAAAGTTAGCCGGTTGACCTCCACTAAGCTGAATCATATCCATAGTTGCCATTGCAAGTCCTGCACCATTTACCATGCAACCAACATTGCCATCTAATTTAATAAAGTTTAGGTTGTGGTTACCAGCTTCTACTTCCGTAGGATCTTCTTCTGAAACATCTCTCATATTAGCTACATCAGGATGACGCATCAATGAATTGTCATCAATATTCATTTTGCAATCAACCGCAATAATTTTATTGTCGGATGCTTTGAACAAAGGATTAATTTCAAGCATACCACAATCTAATCCTACATATGCATCGTAGAGATTGGTTACAAATTTTACACAGTTCTTAAACGCTTCAGCACTTAACCCAAGATTAAATGCAATTTTTCTTGCCTGAAAACCTTGTAAGCCTCCGCCGGGGTGAACCCACTCTTTAAATATTTTTTCAGGAGTATGATGCGCCACATCTTCAATGTTCATACCGCCTTCGGTACTGTACATGATTACGTTTTGCTTTTTAGTTCTGTCTAACAAGATGGAGAGATAAAATTCTTTTCGTTCACTCGGCCCGTCATAATACATATCCTGCGCCACCAATACTTTGTTTACTACTTTACCTGCCGGCCCGGTTTGAATGGTTACCAAAGTGCCACCCAAAATGCCTTTGGCAAACTCTGTAATCTGATCTAAGTTTTTAGCTACCTTCACACCGTTCACTCCAGTTTCTTTTATCGTTCCTTTGCCACGGCCGCCGGCATGAATTTGCGCTTTTATTACAGCAAAACTGTTGCCTGTTTGGTTTTTTATCTGGCGATAAGCCTCTTCAGCTTCGTGTACCGTATTACATGCAAATCCTTCTTGCACAGGTACATTGTATTTTTTTAATAATTCCTTGGCTTGGTATTCATGCAGGTTCATATAGCAAAAAATTTTGGCGAAGATAGGAAAAGAAGGAGTAGATCTTTAGGATAAAGTTCAGGCAAACCTTCTTACTGAATTTTGGATTGTTGCTATTCGGTTATAAATCCACTACTTACTTTTTTATCCACAACTATTAGAAAACAATATATTTGCCCCCTAATAAAACGTATGAGCAAAACATTAGATAAAATTCAGGAAACTGTGGGGTTTATAAGAACTCAATATCAACAATCATCAGAGGTAGGAGTAGTGCTAGGCAGTGGCCTAGGAAATTTTACTGATGAGTTGGTAATTGAAAAAGAAATCAACTATTCAGATATTCCGCATTTCCCTGTAGCAACAGTGGAAGGCCACAAAGGCAAATTAATTTTTGGCAAACTTGGTAGTAAAAATGTAGTAGTAATGGCAGGAAGGTTTCATTATTATGAAGGCTATAAATTAAAAGAAGTTGTTTATCCAATTCGTGTAATGAAATATTTGGGTGTTCAAAATATTGTAATAAGTAATGCGGCAGGTGGTGTAAATACTAATTTCAAAGTGGGTGATGTAATGATCATTAAAGATCACATCAGCTTGTTTATTGAAAACCCTCTGCTAGGAAAAAACATAGATGATCTGGGCCCCCGTTTTCCTGATATGAGTGAACCGTATAAAAATGATTTGATTGTAAAAGCAAAAGCAATTGCCAAGCAATTAAATATTGATGTAAAGGAAGGTGTGTATTGTGGAGTAACCGGGCCAACTTTTGAAACAAGAAGTGAATACAAATTGATAAAAGCAATGGGTGGCGATGCAGTAGGTATGAGTACTGTAGCTGAAGTAATTGCTGCTGTACATATGGGATTGCCAGTGTTTGCAATGAGTGTTATTACAGATATTGGTATTCGAGAAGAACAAAACACCATTACGCATAAAGATGTTTTGGAAGCTGCTTTAGCTGCAGAACCCAAAATGACGGCTATTGTTAAACAACTCATCATAGAACTTTAAGAAGCTATTTTGAGTGAGCAAGTTGAATTCATTTATTTTTACACGGGCTACACAGCCCGTTTTTACTGTATGACCCGTTTTCTTTTCTTCATTTTTTTGTTATATGCAACTGTTACTGTAACGGCTCAGAGGCCAGGCGGCGGTGGTAGAAATTTATTGCAAAGTGTGCCGGGTGGTTTTTTAGGTGGTAACAGAACTGGTGGTGGTGGTGGAAGTTCCAGTCCGTTTAAAGATTCTTTACTACACCGAACCGGCTTGGAAGATTCAGCTACTATCACTTTTCGGTTTTTAGATACCGCTAAATTTTATTTTCTCGATTCATCAGTAAATGATTTTAGTAGGAGATGGCATATACCTTGGACAAATTCTTATTTGGGTAATACAGGTAGTGCAACCCGATCTTTATTGTTTAGCCCCAATATGCAACCCGGTTGGGATCATGGCATGCATGCGTACGATCCTTATATTCAAAAAGTTTCTGAAACAAAATTTTATAACACTACACGGCCTTTTACACAATTAACTTATTTGTTGGGTAGTAAGCAGGAACAAACCATTAGTGTGTTTCATACACAAAACATTCGATACAATTGGAATTTTTCTTTTAAATACACATTAATAAACTCACCGGGTATTTTTAGAAATCAAAAAACCAATCACAATAATTATTTGCTGAACAGTTGGTACACATCGCCCAACAGAAAATATTCTACTTTCTTTATTTTATCGGCAAATAAAATAGCTGCTACAGAAAATGCTGGAATTAAAAGCAACCGGTTTTTAGACAGCTTTCCTGCATTTAATCAGCGGTATAATATTCCTACAAATATTGGCGGTTCTGATTTTGAATCACAAACCTTTCTTAGCAATGTAATTAATACAGGTAATAAATACAGCGTTACCAATTGGTTAATGCGCCAGCAATATGATATAGGCAAAAAAGATTCTATTGTAAATGATTCCTCAGTTGTGTATTTATTTTATCCTAGGCTTCGCCTGCAACACACACTCCAATACAACCGATACTCTTTTTCTTTTGTAGATACAAGAGTTGATACAGCAGGGTATGCTAAATTATATGGTCTAACTAATTTGCCTTCCACTTTTGGAATAAAAGACTTTTGGCAGATGCTTGATAATGAATTTGCTATTTATTCTTTTCCTGATATAAAAAATCAACAACAGTTTATTAAAGCAGCAGCAGGCTTTCAATCCTATAACGGAGATTTTGGAGTTAATGAAACCAGCTTTACCAATGTATATATAAATGGAGAGTATCGTAACAAAACAAAAAATAAGAAGTGGGATATGGAACTTGCAGCTACTTTTTATGCTGCCGGTGCTTATGCAGGTGATTATCATGCTACTGCCTCTTTAAAAAGATTCATTGGTAAAAAATCCGGATACCTCACAATTGGATTTCAAAATGTAAACCGAACACCTTCATTTGTGCATGATGACTTGAGTAATTTCAAGCGTTTCAATATAGGTAATACCAATTTTAATAAAGAAAACTCAGTTGCTGTTTCTGCTTTATATGAGTTACCTCAAAAAAAACTGGCTATTGGTGCAAAGTATTTTTTAGTGAGTAATTATATCTATTTTAAAAACATAAGTCAGGCAGAACAGGAAGCAACGTTGTTTAATGTGCTGCAATTGCAGGCAACAAAACAATTTAAGTTGAGCCGTAAGTGGAATTTATACACTGAACTGTATGTGCAACAACCAACTCCCAATGCTCCTGTAAATTTACCCTTGATTTTTACAAGAAACAGAATTGCGTATGAAGGAAAAGTGTTTAAAAATTTAAACCTGAGTACCGGAATTGAACTTCGTTATCATACACCTTTTAAAGCTGATGGATATTCTCCTGTATTGGGACAGTTTTATTTGCAAAATGAAACAACGATAAAAAATCTTCCTGATATCAATGCCTTTCTCCATTTCCGTATTAGAAGCCTGTATTTGTTTATACGTGCAGAAAACTTGAACACGGTACAGATAACTCCTGCTTTTGGGTTCTTAAATAACAACCTGGCCACTCCCACTCAACCTTTGCCGGGATTAATCATTAGATTTGGTCTCTTTTGGGGCTTTGTTAACTAAACAATGGCTTTGATAACTGGTATTGTTTCTCTACTTTTGTATTAGAAATGATGAAGAAAATATTCATATCACTGTTTGCAGTTATTTACTTGGTTATTGCAAGTGGAATGGTTATGAATATTCATTACTGCATGGGCAATATTACATCAGTTACTTTTAATCATGAAAGAGATGATGATGATGGTAACTGTAACAAGTGCGGAATGGATAAAACTGAAAACCATTGCTGCACTAATGATACCCAGTTTGTGAAAATTATAGACGCACAGCAAATAACTCAACAGGCAATAGATTTTAATTCTGTTCATCTAAATGCGGTACACTATCAAATTAATCTTACCATTTCTTCTCAGGGTAATTCACTTGAACCTTTTTGTATTTATAATTCTCCCCCGCCAAAAGCACTAAACAAAGTGTATCTGGCAGTAAATACTTTTCTAATTTAAGAAAGTCAAATTCTTTTATGATTTGTACACTTACAAATTATACTATTGGTTTATCTATTATAAGCCAATCCTATTATTTAATTATTTATTTTTAAAAACAATACAATGAAATCTATTCAATTATTTGCTGCATTCCTGTTTTTATTTTCAGGTGCAGTATCAGCTCAAACAAAAACTGCTTTAAAAACATCCACCTTTAAAGTGTGGGGTAACTGTGGCATGTGTAAAAAAACAATTGAAGGAACTGCTAAAACAAATGGTGCAACCTATGCTAATTGGAGCTCTGAAACAAGCATGCTCACCGTTAAATATCCAGCCTCTAAAACTTCTGTAGATAAAATTCAGAAGGGCATTGCTAACGCAGGATATGATAATGTTACTTATACCGCACCTGATGCTATTTATAATGAGTTAGATGGATGTTGCCAATACGATCGTAAGGAAGTATCAGTAACAAAAGAAGCCAAAGCATGCTGCATGAAAGATGGCAAATGCGAAGGCGGAAAAGATTGCTGCAAAAAAGTAGAAGGTAAAACAGATTGCTGTACTGCTGGTACTTGTGCTAACGAAGGTGGTTGTTGCGCCGGTATGAAATGTGAAAAAGGTGAAGGCTGTTGCAAAAAAGATGGTGCTGTAGCATCAGCATCTTGTTGCAAAGCTGGTGAAGGAACTTGCAAAACACATCATTAATGAAATCAAAATCCTGTTGGTAGTTTTACCAACAGGATTTTATATAAAACAATAAAGTATGAAACAGTTTTTTTTGTTTCTGATTTTGGCAGCAAGTCTTTCGGCAAATGCTCAATTTAAATCGGCTACTTTACAGGCAAGTGGATTAACCTGTGCTATGTGTAGCAATGCTATAAACAAAGCATTGAGCAAGCTTTCGTTTATTGAAAAAGTAGAATCTGAAATCAGTACTTCTTCGTTTAAGATTCAGTTTAAGGATGGTGCCGCAGTTGATTTTGATGAAATGAGAAAAAAAGTGGAAGGAGCAGGTTTTAGTATTGCTAAGTTGCAAGTGGTAACAGTATTTAATAATGTAAATGTAAAGAATGGTGTTCCGTTTGTAGTAGAAGGTGCTAATTTTAATTTCATAGATAATAAAGAGCAGGTGTTGAATGGTGAACAGACAATCACTATTATTGATCGGAATTTTATACCTGCAAAAGAGTATAAAAAATACAGCCTCACTACAAAAGCTGAAAGTTATAAAACTGGAGTATTTGATGGTAAACGGGTTTATCATATTACTATTTAGTGACGCTGAAAAAATACTTCAAGCGAATTCTTTTTATTCAGTTTAATTTCTTTAAGCCCTGAAATTATTAATACAATATGAAAAAATTTTTATATATAGGGTTGCTTTTTTTGTTTGGACTTAGCTCCTATGCACAAGAGTTGTATGTATTTACAAACCCTGCTTCTAATATTCCGGCAAAGGCGTTTGTTGCAAAGCTTTCAACAAAAACCATGAAGTCCTATCATAACAATGAACGAGAATTTCGGTTTTCACCTGAGTTGCAAATAGGCATCAATAAAAAATTAATGCTGGCAACCTGAGTAAGTTTTTCCAATATGTTTTTTCAATCAAAGCAACAGTTTGAAAGTGCAAGGCTTTATGCTAAATATCGTTTCTTTAGTAAAGATGATCTGCACAAACATTTTAGAATGGCTGCATTTGCTACGGCATCCTTGAGCAATAATCCAGTGTTGTATCAGGAATTAAATTTGGATGGAGATAATAGTGGTATACAGTTAGGTATAGTGGCAACACAATTAGTAAATAAGTTTGCGGCATCTGGTGGTGTATCTTATATCAATCAACTGGAACAAGAAGATAAAATTTCTTTTGGTATTCCATTCTCAAATAAAGCGATTCAGTACAATCTGTCAACAGGTTATTTGTTGTTTCCGGTAAAATATAAAAATTATGAACAGTTGAATGTAAACCTGTATTGCGAATTGCTTGGCCAGCAGAATACTGATATACAAAGAGGGTTTATTGATATTGCCCCGTCTTTACAATTCATTATTAAAAGTAGCACAAGATTAAATTTTGGCAGCCGTTTTCAGGTCAGTGGTACTGCACATAGAATGGCAACTCAATCAATATTTATAAGTTTAGAGCATTATTTTTTAAATGTATTGAAATGAAAACAGTAAAAGTGATTTTATTTTTTATTGCAGGTTTTTTTCGAAAGAAAAAATGTTGTGAATAAAATTGAACCGTTCAAAAACTGAACGGTTTTTTTATGCCCGCTCAACTACATTTGTAGTGTATGAAAATTTTTCAACTAATTACAAGAACCATTTGGATTATTTCATTGGTAAGCCTCTTTACCGATTTTGCAAGTGAAATGCTGTATCCTGTAATGCCTGTGTATTTAAAAAGTATCGGCTATTCTGTATTGGTCATTGGCATCCTTGAAGGTTTTGCAGAAGCTGTTGCAGGACTTGGGAAAAGTTATTTTGGGAGATTGAGTGATGCAACCGGAAAGCGTTTACCATTTGTTCAACTGGGATATTTGTTAAGTGCAATATCAAAACCAATGCTAGCTGTGAGCACACAACTATGGTGGATATTTTCTGCAAGGTTTATTGATAGGGCAGGTAAAGGATTACGTACTGCTCCGAGGGATGCTTTGCTGAGTGATGAAGCAAATGAAAATAACAAAGCAACTGTATTTGGCTTTCATAGAATGATGGATACATTTGGTGCAGTACTTGGTCCGTTAACAGCGTTACTGTTCTTATACTTTTATCCTGGCCAATATCAAATTCTTTTTCTGCTTGCTTTTATTCCCGGTATGGCGGCAGTTGGTTGTACGTACCTGTTAAAAGAAAAAGTAAAAACAGTTACAGGAAATAAAGTAATTCCATTTCATCAAACATTTCTATATCTAAAACAATCTTCAACAGCCTATAAAAAACTGCTCATTGGATTATTGTTGTTTGCATTATTTAATAGCTCTGATGTTTTTTTACTATTGAAGATGAAAGAACACGGCTTGAGTGATGCTGCTGTAATTGGCGTATATATCTTTTATAATCTTGTTTTTGCTTTGTTCGCTTTTCCCTTGGGTAAATTGGCTGATAAGTTTGGAATGAAAACTATTTTCAGTATCGGGCTTTTGTTTTTTGCTTTTACTTATTTTGGATTTACATTTGCTAAACATCAGTTTTTATTCTGGATTTTATTCTTTTGTTATGGCCTCTACGCTGCTGCAACTGAAGGCGTGGCCAAAGCATGGATCAGCAATCTTATTCCTAAAAAAGAAACTGCATCGGCCATAGGATTATATACTGGGTTACAGAGCATTGCCTCTCTTTTTGCAAGTAGTATAGCTGGTTTTATCTGGTTTCAGTTTTCATCTTCGTATGTATTTTTTATAGCTGCAAGTGCAGCAGTTCTTAGCATTAGCTGGTTAGCCATTCACGGCTCTGCAAAAAAATAATTTCTACTTGGTTTAAATATTTTCTACATTTGTCTAAATATAAATTTAGACAAGACTAAAAATTATGCCTATTTATGACTAAGCAGATATTTGTTGTCCTAGTATTGTTATTGGCAATATCTACCTATGTTTCCTGCACCAAAATTTTACCAAGGTCACCAGCAGAGGATGAATTACTTGATGGTCCTGTTGAAGGGCTTACTCCCGAACAACATGTCTTGTTTATTGCCGGTGATATAGCGTTTAATGATGAAGTGTTTACCCCGGCGACAGGCTTGGGTCCGGTATTTGTTGCAAGTTCTTGCGGTACTTGCCATGCAGGCGATGGCAAAGGGCATCCCTTTACAACCTTAACAAGATTTGGACAAACCGATGCAAGTGGAAATCAATTTTTAAATAGGGGTGGGCCACAGTTACAACACAGAGCCATTTCAGGTTTTCAACCGGAGCAAATACCAACGGGTGCTACCTTTTCAAAGTTTATGCCTCCTGCTAATACAGGGCTTGGCTTTTTGGAAGTAATTCCAGATGGATCTATTCTAGCGCTCGCTGATGAAAACGACATCAACAACGATGGTATTTCTGGCAGAGTGAATTGGATTACTATTCCTTCCTATGTAACGGTTCGTACAGGTTCTGTGCTGCAAGGAAATAAATATATTGGCCGCTTTGGAAAGAAAGCAGCGGTTTATAATTTGCTGCAACAAACAGCTGGTGCTTATAACCAAGACATCGGTATCAGTTCAGTTTTTGAACCAAGAGATACCTATAGTGGATTGGAAATCGATCCCGAAGTTTCATTGAACACCATCAACAATGTCGTATTTTATTTACAAATATTAAAGGCACCTCTGCAACGAAATAAGAATGATGCAGAAATACAATCAGGAAATTTATTATTTGTAAATACAGGTTGTACAAAATGTCATACACCTTCCTTTACTACCGGCTTTTCATCAATCAATTCCTTATCAAACAAAACCATTTTTCCTTACTCAGATATGTTATTGCATGATATGGGTGCAGGTTTGGATGATGGTTATACAGAAGGATCGGCATTCACTGCCGAGTGGCGTACTCCACCATTGTGGGGATTAGGCTTGTCAAAAAATTCACAGGGCGGACAATATTTTTTATTACATGATGGAAGAGCAAAGAGTATTGAAGAAGCAATTCTATTACATGGTGGTGAAGGTGATAAGGCTAAAATAAATTATCAGCAATTATCGCAAGATGAAAAAAGAAAACTTGTAAAATTCCTTGAATCACTTTGATGTTACTCCCACAAATAAATAAATGAACAGAAAAGATTTTATAATAAATAGTTGTGTTTCTTGTTTATCTGCTACAGCGTTTGCAACTGTAATAAGTTCCTGCCAGGCTACCAGTTATATTTCCGGCAGGCTTACAAAGACCGGGTTACTTATTCAAAAGGATGAATTTAAAATACACAAGGGTGATAAACCAAGTTATCATTCTTTTATTATTATCAGGAACGAAACCTTGCAATATCCTGTTTGTGTATACCGCTTTAGTGAAACAGAATACAGTGCATTATGGATGCGTTGCACACATCAGGGAACCGAACTGCAAGCATCAGGCGACTATTTGCAATGCCCTGCACATGGTAGTGAGTTTAATAATAAAGGAACTGTTACCGGAGGCCCAGCCGATAGAAACCTGCGCACTTTTCCTGTAACTGTAAATGAATCTGAATTATTTATTGATTTGAGAAAAATATGAAAATATATCTATTATATGTTTTTGTATTGATGTTGTTTAGTGTAAACACTCAGGCGCAAATTGACCCATCTTTATTACGTAGATCACCAAAAGATACGAGTGGTTTACAAATGAATATGGATGCTGTGTATAATCGTCCGTTTTTACAATTAGGAAAATTGCCAGTGGCATTAGGTGGATATGCAGAAGCAAATTATCAATACATAGGAGAGGATGGTGTAACGGAAGGGCACCAGTTTCAGATGCGGCGATTAACATTGTTTGTTTCATCTTCTATTTCCAAGCGAATAAAGTTTTTAACTGAAATTGAATTTGAAGATGGTACTAAGGAAATTAATATTGAATTTGCATCGGTAGATATTGAAATAAACTCAATGCTTAATTTGAGAGGTGGAATAGTTCTGAACCCTATTGGTTCTTTTAATCAAAATCATGATGGGCCTAAATGGGAATTTATAGATAGGCCCATTGCTGCTACTCAAATGCTGCCGGCTACGTGGAGCAATGTGGGCTTTGGTATTTATGGTAAAAAAAATAAGAAAGATTGGGCTTATGCTTATGAAGTTTACTTAACCAATGGTTTTGATGACCAGATTATTGCTAATACCGAAAACAAAACATTTCTGCCTGCTACTAAATTAAACAAAAATCGTTTTGAAGAAAGCTTTAATGGATCACCACTCTTAACTGCAAAAGCGGCTATTAGAAACCGAAAGATTGGTGAGCTAGGTATAAGCTATATGGGTGGCGTGTATAACAAGTTTCAAGATGATGGATTGATACTGGATGAAAAAAGAAGGATGAACGTATTTGCCCTTGATTTTAATACAATAATTCCAAAAACTAAAACAGTAGTAAATGCAGAGTGGGCATGGATACATGTGAATGTTCCTGAAACATATACAGAGCAGTTTGGAAGCAGGCAGCAAGGTGGTTTTGTAGATTTTGTACAACCTTTATTAAAGAAACCAATGTTTGGTTTTGAGAATGCAGTAGTAAATGCTGCTCTCCGGTTGGAATATGTGGATTGGAATAAAGGAAATTTTAAATCAACCGGTGAAAATATCGCAGACGATGTTTTTTCAATTGTACCAGCTATCAGTTTGCGGCCTACTGCTCAAACTGTTATTCGTTTAAACTACAGGTATAACTGGCAAAAAGATATTTTAGGAAATCCTCCTGCTAAACTTGGGGGTATTCAATTTGGGTTTGCGACTTATTTTTAATTTTACATCCGCTCCGGAACTTTGATACCCAGCATTTGCATACCACTTGCAATTACATTGGCTGTTAATTCACAAATCAGCAAACGTAATTGTTTCTTTTCTTCACTTTCAGCATTCATTACAGAATGTTCAGTATAAAAAGAATTGTAAGTTTTAGCAATTGTATAAATATAGTTTGCTAAATGTGAAGGATCATGTTCATTACATGCCTGCTCAACAGTTGCAGGAAAGCTTTCCAGTTCCACTATCAGTTCTTTTTCTAATGGTAAGAGTGTTTTACTCACAGCACTTTGTTCGTTGTTTGCAGCCTTCTTTAAAATTGATTTTATTCTTGCATGCGTATACTGAATAAATGGCCCTGTGTAACCATGAAAATCAATACTCTCTTCCGGGTTAAAAATCATTTTCTTTTTAGGATCTACACGCAGTAAATAAAATTTCAAGGCACCGATGCTGATAGTTTTATAAAGCTCTTTCAATTCTTCTACAGTAAAATCTTTTACTTTACCAAGCTCCTCTGTTTTTTGTTTGGCTACATTTTCCATTTCATCTAATAAATCGTCAGCATCTACCACAGTCCCTTCCCTGCTTTTCATTTTTCCTGTTGGTAATTCCACCATACCGTAACTCAAATGATGAATGCCATCAGCATATGGCAAACCAAGTTTTTTACAAATGAGCTGCAGCACTTTCATGTGGTAGTTTTGTTCATCACCAATTACATAAATACTCTGATCAATTTTGTATTCATCATATTTCTGCTGGGCCAGGCCAATATCCTGCGTCATATAAACCGAAGTGCCATCTTTCCGTTGTACAATTTTTTCATCAAGTCCGTCGGCTGTTAAATCTATCCAAACACTACTGTCTTCTCTTTGAAGAAATACATGTTTCTTTAAGCCTTCTTCCACTGTTTTCTTGCCAAGCAAATACGTATTGCTTTCGTAGTATGCTTTATCAAAATCGCTTCCTATTCGTTTGTAGGTTTCATCAAAACCTGCATACACCCAACTGTTCATTTCTTTCCAAAGCTGAATTATTTCTGGTTTGCCGGCTTCCCAATCCAAAAGCATTTGCTGGGTTGCTTTCATAAGCGGGGCTTCTTTTTCAGCAGTTGCTTTATCAACACCTTCACTGATTAATTTTTCAATTTCCAGTTTACAGGCATCGTTAAATTTTACGTAGTAGTCACCAACAAAATGATCACCTTTGGTTTTGGTTGATTGAGGTGTAGCACCATTTGCAAACAGTTGCCAGGCTATCATACTCTTACAAATATGAATACCACGATCGTTTACAATACATGTTTTTACAATATCATAACCGTTTGCTTTAATAATTTCTGCTATGCTCCATCCTAAAAAATTATTTCTTAAATGACCTAGGTGCAAGGGTTTGTTAGTGTTAGGCGATGAATATTCAATCATCACTTTTTTATTTTTTAATTCACCCTTGCCAAAACAAACATCATTGTAATGTTCAGTAAGTATTGTAAGCCAGTAACTATCTGCAACGGTTACGTTCAAAAACCCCTTAATAATGTTGAAAGAAGTAAACAGGGAAGAATAGGTATCAAGCAGGTGTTTGCCAAGTTCATTTCCTAATGCATCCGGGCTTTTGCTCAAAGGTTTCAGCAAAGAAAACATTACTACTGTATAGTCGCCTTCAAACTCTGTTTTTGTTTTGTTTATTTGAAAATCCTTTGCTGAAAATTGTTTGTTGTAGAGTTTTTCTAAACTTTCAATGACTACTGCCTGTATCTGTTGCTGAATGCCCATGTTTTATTCTTGAGCGGCAAAAATAAATGAAAAAGCCCCCCGATGTATCGGTGAGCTTTCAATGTAATGTATTTCTTTGATTTGTATTATCCGTTAATTCTAAATTGCATTTCGCCTGGTCTTCCTCCACGGTTCATTTCGCTTTGGGGTTTTACATCATAATCTTTTGGTACAAGAAATAACTTGTCATCAACCTTTGCATTTAAATTTACTTTGGTTACCTGATAATGAACTTTAGCGCCATTTTGACGAACCAAGTCAAACTCCATTGGAAATCCTTTTAGTTTTTGTAAGCCGGGAAGATTTGCCATTCTCAACATGCCGTTTAACTTAAAGTCTTCTCCCAATTTAAATTCAGGGCTATACCAAACTATCTGCTGTACTTCTTCACCTTTACTGTTTTTGTATCTGAGAATGGCTTTATTACAAAGCATACCTGCAATTTTTTTTGTTTCACTCATGTATTCAATAAAAACTTCGGGATTATAAGCTTGTATCTGTTGTCTTTGGCGTCCACTATCATTGGCTGCCTGCATTTTTTTAAAATCTTCATCATTAGTATAAAAGCCAAACTTTTTGCCCATCATTTCCATGAGGGTTGTTGTAGTTTTTGTTGGAGCATCATAAATCACAGAATTTTTTCCCATGCCCATATCATTATCTAAGCGGTAATTCCCAGTTTTGAAAAATAACTTCGACTTTATTTCTCCATCACCAATTCGCATTATCATTGCACCTTCAGGTGCATTCACTGTTGGTCCGGTACCTTCGGGAAAAACTGTTTCTACTAAAAGTTCAAGAGTGGCTTCATTTACCACTTGTTGTGCTGATGCAGTAACAAAACAGCAACAGATAATAAAGCAACCGGCAATAATTTGTTTCATAAAAAATATTGAGCAGCTAATATACGATGTTGTTCGTAAGCAGTGCAAGCCGTTTGTGTAATTATAGATTTGTTAACAAAAAAAGAAGGGTTGATAAAAATCAACCCCGTAATCTAAACCAACTGCTATGTATGAGAAACTTTAGTTTTTAATAATCAATTCATCCATTTTTAAATCTGCATCAGCTGCAAGTGATTTATTAATGTTGCGTAATGCTGATTTTTGAATTTGTGCATCCATTAATCTGTCTGCACTTTCAATAGAACTTTGTTCAATAGTTTTTAGTGTACTGATGTTAAGCATTTGATCTATGTTTTCATCTGCCAATGCTATTTGTGAAGTAAGACCTGATTTATAAGCTCTAGTTTTGGTAGCTAATTCAGCTTCTTCAAATAACATTTCATCAATTGTTTCATCTGCCAGTTCCATTTCTGAAAGTAAATTTTTACTATAGACTGGGGCAAAAGCACTACGCATCATATTTTCTGAAAGTTGGCTATCAGCTTCATATGCTTCGTTTACAAGGATGTTTTTATAAGCAACGGCCATTTCAATATTTTTTCTTTCAGATGTTCTGAAGTTAATATCCATTCTATTATCAATAAAGCTGATTTCTGAAAAACTTAGTTGCATGAAGTTTTTTGCAATCAGCTTTTCTAGTGAAAGGTTATTAACTAAATGCTTTACTTCTGTGGCAAGGTTGTTGCCTGTAATAACAAGTCTGTCATTTGTTATTACTACAACGCAGCAGCTATCCTGAGTTTGTACTTTATTTTTTGTAACACTATCAGCTATTTTGGTTGTGTCATCAGTTGTAAATGACATTCCTGCCAATGCAATGCAGCTAAAGAATAAGCCAGCTAATAAATTACGTAAATTGTAGTTGTCTTTTTTCATTTTAAGTGTTCCGTTTTTTTTGGAATTCACTGTTGAGGTTGTTTTCATCTTTTTCTTTTAATTCTTTTATTTAATCCCCTTTCGGGCTTTTGTTTGTTTTGATATAACAAAGATACTATTATAAGACAGTACTGTGTAATACATAATACCTTGTTTGGCATTATAACTTGATGAGTGGTCATTTTCTAATTTAAACCAACTTCAAGGTTTGTTTTTACTTTTGAATCGTTTGTTTTAAGCACCCTAACCTAAAAAATGCAGTTTATCAGGGATGTTTGCTCGAAGTAAACTGTTGCAGACATCGGTGTTTTTGTCTTAACCGACACTCAGGTCTTTTTTGGGTGACTTTGCAAAGTTACGACAGGCAATGTTACTGGAAAATTAATTTTCAATAAATTTTGAAAATTGTATAGTTTCTAACAATTCAGCCTATTGGCTTTTCTGTTTTTCATCAAAGAACTTGTATAGGATGAGACGCAGCACTTGCAATTATGTTACATCCACAACACAAAGCTAATATGCTTTTAATGGCGAGTGGAACTAAAAGAGGATGGAAGGACTGAAGAAAATGTTAACAGATTTTACGTGCATATAAGCTGTTCTAAAGGGCAGTTTAACGGTAGTTTTTCATTTATGAATTGCTCTGCCTTAAAGTGGTATGTATGATGAGTGGTTTTGGTTTACACTTTTTGTAATGTAAACTGCATGCGTTTCGCAAGCCAGCTATCTTTTAATGGTATCATCCAGTTGCTTTCTAATTCTGCTTTTGTTTGTAAAGGATTGTGAAAGTAAAGAGTGTTTGGATTTACAAAATTATTATCCAGTGCATATTGTACCTGGCTTAATGGCAGCAGTTGCACTTTCTCTTTAATAATAAAAGCAAGGGATTGCCTGTCAAACATGCTTACCTTATACAGGTTTTCTATTTCTTTTATAAGTTTTACGCTGCTATCTGTGCTGCAACCACTCACTCCGGTAGCGTTTTCATCGGCCATTAAAATAATGAACTGTCCAAAAAACAATGTGCCAAAACCTTTTACAGGTGTACCATGGCTTTTCCAGTTGGCGGTAAAATAATTCAGCAGGTCTTCAATATGCAATGCTTCACTCATAGCAAATAACCGGCTGCTTTGATACACCCATACTCTGGAATCAGGTGCAAAATCCTGTGGCAGTAAATGTTTGTATTCCAAATTCATAGTGCAAAGATAAAAGTAGTTGCCACAAGTTGGTTATTCCTTACTTTTCCTCTCTTTTTTTATAATGAGGTAATTTCTATAGGCATCATAAAAGGCAAAGCAAATACCTATTATAGCAATTACCATCAAGTACACATTCCAATCAGGAAAAAAAGCAATGGGTTTGTTATTGCCCAGACTATTAATGATAAAACGTACTGCAAAAAATACAGTTAGAATAATACCGCAAAGTATAGATATAAAAAAAGCAACAGCTGAGTAATGCATGATAGCAATACCTGCACTTTTAAACTTCTGTGTTTTTTCATTAGCATCATTTACTTTTTTATTAACCCAGGTTTCACTGTCGAGCATGCCCAGTACCATAGCAAAAATAAAATAACGTATAATGCTTTGTTGAATAAGGCGATTGAAGGAGAAGTCTTTTTCAACTATATCTACCAATATGCGTATGATGAGAAACACAAAGAAGAACAGCAAAGTTCGTTGCAGAAAATTTTTCCAGTTGAGGCGTTTGAGCAACTGTTTCATTTTTTTTTATAGGTTTTTATATGGAGGCAGCAACCAGTTCTGCAATATCAAGTACCTCAAGACTATCTTCTTTCCCGGCTACTTTTACTCCATCGGTCATCATTGTATTGCAAAACGGGCAGGCAGAAGCAATAATTGCTGCACCTGTTGAAACTGCTTCATTAGTTCGCTCCCAATTTACCCTTGTTTCACCTTTTTCTTCTTCTTTAAACATTTGTGCTCCGCCGGCACCGCAACAAAGTCCATTAGTTTTACAACGTTTCATTTCCACAAGCTCGGCATCCAAAGCTTCCAATACTTTTCTCGGCGCTTCATAAATGTTATTGGCTCTTCCTAAATAACAACTATCATGATAGGTAATTTTTCTTCCTTTAAATGAACCGCCTTCTTTCATATTAATCTTGCCTTCATCAATTAATTGCTGTAACAAAGTGGTGTGATGGATTACTTCATAACTCCCTCCAAGGGCAGGGTATTCGTTTTTGAGCGTATTAAAACAATGCGGGCAGGTAGTTACAATTTTCTTTATGCCATAAGTATTGAGTACATTAATATTATTATAGGCCATCATCTGAAAAAGAAATTCGTTGCCTGCACGTCGGGCAGGATCACCGGTACACATTTCCTCTTTACCAAGAATGGCAAATTTTATATCAGCTTTTGACAGTATAGTTGCAAAGGCTTTGGTAATTTTTTGTGCTCTTTGATCAAAGCTTCCGGCACAACCCACCCAAAATAACACATCTATTGTTTCATTATTCGCTATTGCCTCAGCCATTGATGGAACCCGCATACATTTCTATTTTAAATAAAATTACCTGCTTGAGGTTGAACTTCAAAATCATTTCTTCATATAAGTATATTTGTTGCTCATGGTTAAAAAAATATTTGATCGGATTACCAATTGGGAGCTTTGGCCTTTTGCTATCATATATTTTCCTATAAGTTTTGTATGGATCTGGTATATTATTAAAAGCCGTGCTATGTGGTTTTTTACACCATCTAATCCTACTATTGCGTTTGGTGGTTTTGAAGGCGAAGGAAAAAAGGAGATGTATGATCAGCTACCCCCACATACAATACCACTTACTATTTATATGATGCATGATTTGGCATTTGAAGAAGTGCAAAAGAAAATCAGCAATGCCGGGTTTACTTATCCTTTTATTGTAAAGCCGGATATTGGTATGAAAGGAATCCTGTTTCGTAAAATTAATAATGAAAATCAACTTCGGAAATATCATGAGCGAATTCCGGTAGAATATATAATTCAGGATTTAGTTGAACTTCCTGTGGAAGTGAGTGTTTTTTATTACCGCCATCCGGAAAAACAACAAGGTGTTGTAAGTGGATTTATTTTAAAAGAATTGTTACAGGTTAAAGGTGATGGCCATTCTACACTTCAACAATTAATAGAAACTCACCCGAGAGCCAAACACAGATTTGAAGAAATGCAGCAACGACATGGCCATAGATTCAAACGTGTTATTGAAAAAGACCAGATATTTTATTTATCCTATGCAGGTAACCATAACAGGGGAGCACAGTTTACCAATTTGAAAAATGAAATTGACAGCAGCCTGCACAAAGTGTTTGATGAGCTGAGTCATTTTTCAAAACACTTTTATTATGGCAGATACGATATTAAAACAAACAGTATTGCCGATTTAAAAGCTGGCAAAAATTTTCTGATTTTAGAATACAATGGTTGTGGTGCAGAACCAAATCATATTTATGACTGTAATATGAGCCTGTTCAATGCATACCGGGAAATTTTGAAACACTGGAAGGCATTGTATGAAATAAGCAGTTACAATAACCAAAACGGGTTTCCATACTGGAACTTTACAGCGGGCTATCAGTTTATAAAACAAAGCCATAAGCACTTTAAACTATTGCAAAAATTTGATTAATTTCAGGTAATATTACAATATGAGCGGTGACGATAAATTTATTTTAATTCGCAATTACGATCTCTTCTCACACATTTCTAATGAAGAGTATGAAGAATTGAATTTGGTGCATCATTTCATTGAAGCAGGCAAAGGTGATTTTGTTTATTTTGATTCTCACAATCTTAATAAATTATTTTTTTTAAAAGGGGGAACTATAAAAATTGGGTATATTGATAACGACGGTAAAGAAGTAATTAAAGAAATTATTAGAGAGGGCGAAGTGTTTGGCCAATTTACGCTGGAAAAAAATAATCTCAACGGCGAGTTTGCGCAAGCTTATAAAAGTGATGTTTCGCTTTGTGCCTTTAATATTGAAGATTTTGAAAAGCTACTGAAAAAAAAGCCCGAGCTTGCCTTTCATTACAGTAAACATGTGGGCCAAAAGTTACACCGCTTCCAAAACCGGTTATTGAACCTGCTGCATAAAGACGTAAGAACCCGAATCATCAATTTCTTACTAATACTTGCCAAAGAAGAAGGAGAATCAACCGATAGTAATCAATTCTTCATTCAAAATTTTCTTACCCATGAAGATATTGCACAGCTTATTGGTAGCAGCAGGCAAACCGTTACTACTATGCTTAACGAATTAGAGAGTAAAGGGTTCGTTATAGTAACCCGACAGGTAATCGAAATCCCATCTGTTAAAAATTTGCAAAAGGAATTAGGTGTCTTTTAGGCGACAGCCAACACCTTTTTCCTGATTTACTTTTGTTTCATCAAATTAAAAAATAAGGTGAAAAAGCTTTTTGTAAATGCACCATTTTTGTGGATTTACAAAACTTAAAACCAAAACCTTATTCCAAAACGTAAATAATTTTTATGCGTATTATTATTCTCTTATTCATCCTGTATTTTGTATCATTTACATTACAGGCACAGCATGGTAACAAAGTTCAAAATTTAGATCTGAGCGGTTCTATTGGTTCCGGACAGGGAACAGGAGCTTTTTCTTATAATTATAACTGGCAGTTAGGCAAAAAAGGAAAATTTGAAATAGGAACCGGTGTACGGTTTACCTCTTACTTTGGCACCAATCAGTATTATATAACTGCTCCTGCTAAATTAACATCGGGTGAAACAGGCCCTCAGGTTTTATTTCTTGAAAATATTAATGAAAACCTTGACTCTGTTTTATTTGGCAATGCCCAAGTAAATGCTTTAAATATCACACTGAACCTCGGGTATAATATTACGCCAAAGTTATATGCAGGCTTTAGCATTGATGCTATTGGTTTTTCATTTGGTGGCGAACAAAATGCCAGGTATTTTAATGGCAACATTACCGGACCCGTTACTGCAAAACCTACAGGATTTAATATCTTATTGGTGAGTGATAATGACAGAGGATCACTCAACTCCGAGTTTTTTGTGCGGTATAAATTAAACAAGCAGTGGGGTATAAAAGCAGGGTATCAATTCTTATTTATAGAATATACAACAAAAACTCAGGTGCAAACATTTCCTGAAAATAATGATCGCTTCAGAAATAAATCTTCCGCCTTTTTAATTGGTGTAACCTATCACTTAAACAATAAAAAATAATAATTATGAAACCAATTTTTGCAATTGCTCTCGTCCTCCTCTTTGCTGCCTGTAAAAAGAAAAGCACAAGTGATGAACCAATTAATGAACCCGTAAGCCCTACTGCTATGACTGTTACAAAAGGCAGCTTTACAGGCAGTGGCGGTCATAATGTTAGCGGCTCTGCTGAAATTATTACAGAAAACAATCAAAAGAAATTAGTGCTGAAAGGATTTTCAACTACGGCCGGCCCTGATTTAAGAGTATACCTGGCTACAAACACACAGGCCGGAAATTTTATCAGTCTTGGGCCAATTAAAGCAAACAGCGGCCAGCAAGTTTATGACATTACCGGAATGCCGGACTTTACTCAGCATAAATTTGTATTGATCTGGTGCCAGCAGTTTAGTGTATTATTTGGTTCAGCTCAGCTAAACTAATTTTTAAAATTCAGTTATCATTTTCATATGAAAATCCGGATACTCATTTTGCTTGCCTTTGTGTCAGTGCGCATATCAGCACAGAGTTATCAGCCTGTAGACAATGGATCAACCGTAAAATTTACCATAGATAATTTGGGATTTAGTGTGGGCGGAACTTTTACAGGACTTACGGGAACTTTAGTTTTTAATGCCGATAATCTTGCAGCAAGTTCATTTGCTGTTTCTATCAATTCAGCAACAGTAAATACAGGAAACAATACCCGTGACAAACATTTGCGGGGCGAAGATTATTTTAATGTAACAAAATATGCTGCTATTAAAATAATTTCTGCTAAAATTGCAAAATCAGTTACGCCGGGCTATTTTGTTTTCTTTGGAAAACTTACCATAAAAGATAAAACAATGGACATTAATTTTCCTTTTAAGGTGAGCAGTGAACAAAATGGTGACAGGTTTGTTGGTGAATTTAAGATAAAACGAAGAGATTTTGGAGTGGGCGGTCGCAGCACCGTATCAAATGAAGTAACTGTAAAACTCAATGTATTAACTAAAAAACTATAACTTTAGCGCAATTTTTTATGCAATTACTCAGAGCCATTAAAGATTCGTTTACACAATTGTCAACTGTTATAGATCAGTTGTCACAGGAGCAGTATATAGCTCCCTCGCAAAATTTGAGTAATGCAACTATTGGTCAGCACACACGCCACATTATAGAAATGTATCAATGTCTTTTAAACGGATATGAATCTGGGTTGGTAAGTTATGATCACCGCAAAAGAGATGTGCTTATTGAAACAGACAAAGAAGTAGCAAAAAAACTATTGGTGGAAATTTTACAAAACTGTGCTTCTGCCAATAAAGAAATGGAATTGGAAGCGGTTTACGGCGATTCATCTGCCACTCAGTTAAAGTTAACTACCAATTATTACAGAGAGCTTGCCTATAATTTAGAACATACTGTTCATCACATGGCTTTAATTCGTGTGGGATTAAAAGAGCTCAATTCAATAAACATTACCGAAGGTTTTGGTGTTGCTTCTTCCACCATCCGTTTTAGAGAGCAATAATGTGTACGGTTACATACATAGCACAGCGCAACGGATTTTTCCTTACTTCAAACCGAGATGAAAAGCGAATCCGATTGCAGGCACAGCAGCCGCAATGGTATTCTTTTTCAAGCGGTAACATTTTATTTCCTAAAGATGGTAACGCAGGTGGTACCTGGATGGCGCTTCATGAAAATGGAAATGCAATGGTATTGCTCAATGGTGCGTTTTATAATCATCAGGTGGAGCTTCCTTACCGCAGGAGCAGAGGCTTGATTTTTCTTGATATTTTTAATCATCCCCAGCCCGTTGCAGCATTTGATCAGATAAGTCTTTCTAAAATTGAACCCTTTACTTTAGTTGTTCGCCAGCAGCAGCATTTGTTTGAACTGCGGTGGGATGGAACTGAAAAATCAATTGTTGAGTTAGATGCAGGTGAAACCTATATCTGGTCATCTGCCACATTATATTCAAAAGAAGTAATTCAGAAACGCAAAGAATGGTTTCATTCTTTTATTGAAAATAATAAAGCTTTAGATGCAAAGCATATATTAAACTTTCACCGGTTTGCAGGCGATGGAGATCAGGCAAATGATGTACTCATGAACCGTAGCGGCGAATTATTTACAGTAAGCATTACTTTACTGCAAAGGCAAAACGATGCATCTGCTTTTCAGTATTATGATTTAAACAGTAACGAAACTGCAGAGGAGCAATTTATTCACCCACAGTCTGTTACTTTGCTTAATGAAGCTGAGTAGAATCTTTACCCACCATCCTTTTTTTATTCGTTTGCTCCACTGGGAGTACTGGAGTTTTGATACAGTCTACGGGATTTTATATCCATACTACGCTTGGCTCTGTGTAAAAGCCGGGTTTCGATATTTTTTTTCTGCGTCTAACCCCAACATTGCAAACGGCGGTTTTTTAATGGAGCAGAAACATGAAATTCATCCTCTTATTCCTTCTCAACTTCATCCTGCTTACTTTTTGGTGCATCCCGGAACATCTGTAATAGAAATTATACAGCAGATAAAACTGCATCAATTTTCGTATCCTTTAATTGTTAAACCCAATATTGGTATGCAGGGTAAAGCAGTAAAGAAAATTAAGAATACAGAGGAACTGGAACAGTATGCTGAAGTATGTACGGTTGATTTTTTAGTGCAGCAATTATCTCCTTATAAACATGAAGTGGGAATTTTTTATGTACGTATTCCCGGAGAAGCAAGCGGAACAATCACAGGCATTGTGGCAAAAGAACCAATGAGGGTTGTGGGTAATGGAGTATCTACACTTTATCAGCTAATAATGGAAGAGCCCAGATATATTTTACAGATAAATGCGTTGCAGCAAATGCATGGAGTAACACTTCAAAAAGTATTGACAAAAGAGGAGGAGATGATTTTAGCGCCTTATGGAAATCATGCAAGAGGTTCTAAGTTTCTGGATTGGAGCCATAAGATTGATGAACAGCTTATAAAAAATATAGATACCGTTTGCAGCCAAATCAACGGCTTCTATTTCGGAAGGTTGGATATTATGTACAACAATTGGCAGGATTTATTAACTACAAGCAACTTTCATATTATTGAACTCAATGGTGCAGGCAGCGACCCCACACACATGTATGATCCCAAACATTCCCTCTTTTTTGCATGGAAAGAAATTATAAAACATTGGAAACTGCTTTACCGCATCAGCAAAATAAATCATGCAAATGGGCATCCTTACATGAATGTAAAAGAGGGACGTATCATGTTTAAGGCAAACAGGGCCTTGGTAAAAAAATTAGATGCTCTTGCCAAAAAAATATAACTCCTAACATTTAAAGGCAAGATTTATATTTGTTTTATGCCGCCAGTTTTAAAAATACTTTTGTGGGGTTTTCTCATAAGCTTTCTGGGTTCATTGCCTTTGGGCACTTTAAATATTGCCGCCATGCAGATAGGAATTACCGATGGTATTTCCCCTGCAATTTGGTTTGCAGCCGGCTCGCTTACCGCAGAAATTATTTACGTTCGTCTTTCATTGGTAGCAATGGATTGGGTTCGCCGGCAGGATAAAATTTTAAAGGCTCTGGAATGGTTAACAGTCATTATTGTACTGGCATTGGCCGTATCAAGTTTTTGGGCAGCCATTACACCACAGGGTGAAAAAAATGTGCTGCTATCTAACACCATGCACAGAGGATTACTTGGTTTTACTATGAGTGCATTAAATCCTGTTCAAATTCCTTTTTGGTTTGGGTGGAGTACCGTACTCTTCACAAAAAATATTTTAAAGCCCGGAATTTTAAATTACAATATTTATATCATTGGAATAGGAATAGGTACTTTTTCAGGCAACTGTATTTTTATTTTCGGGGGCAGGTTAATGGTAGATCAGTTAAATGCAAGTCAAACAACCTTAAATTATATTATTGGTTCTGTGTTTTTAATTACAGCTTTATTGCAACTATACAGAATTTATAAAAAGAAAGATGCTGTTCACCAAATGGATCATCCCGAAGAAATTACCGGAGGGCTGGAGAAGAATGTGCATTAATGATCAACTATGTTGCTAATAACCCAAACATATCCTTGCACTTTCAATGCGTTCATTTAAAAGGTTGATTCAGACACAAAGTGTAGTAATTCTTAATTTAAAATAAGCTGTCTGTTTAGTTTGAAATGTGTTTGTATCATCTAATTCAAACTGATTCGTGAATCATACTTGTAACTGTAAAGCTATCTCTATATTAAGTGTTATTAAAACAGGTAGAAACACTTATTAGTGGTTTAAAGTCTTGTTCTATATTTACCAAGAAATCTAAATATCCATTTTTAAAATCATTACATGCACTCTTGTAAGCGGTTGTTAACATTAATCATCTTATTTGTACTTTTTTTCTTTTCTATTGAAAGTAGTGGGGGAGTGTTTACAGTAACAAATACCAGTAATTCCGGCGCAGGGTCGCTTCGGGCAGCAATAACAAACGTTAATGCAAGCACAAATGTTTCCAATTCAATTATTTTTAATATATCAATTCCAAATCCAAATTACAATAGTACAACCGGCGTTTTTACAATTACTCTTACTTCTGCATTGCCTGAACTTAAGAAAAGTAGAGTGCTCATTGACGGGTACTCACAAATTACATTTGCCGGCAATAACAATACTGCAACTTTCAGATCTTTAACAACTGTTGGAACAGGACCTGATGGATTAGTAGGCACAGGAGATGATGTTTCGTTTTTACCAATCAATGGCGCTGAAATACAGATAATTGCCAATTACACACCCCGTGCTACAAGAAAATTTACAATTACCGGAGATACTAATATAGTACGAGGCCTTGCATTTGTAAACATGAGGCTTGTTTTTAAGGGAAACAATGAAGGCCTTATTGAGCAATGTACTTTCGGAATAAATGCACATAGTTTTACTGATCCCGGGGCAGCTAACAGAATTACGAATATTATAAGCGGGGCAGGGAGTTCTACTGATGAAGGATGCCTGGAAGTGTACGATTCAACTCGCAACTTAATTATTCGTAATAACCTGTTTGCTTATGCATACCAGCGTGGAATTTATTTTATTGATGCAAACTGGAATTATAATTTATTAATTGAGGGAAATGAAATTGCTTATACAAACAGAGGAGATGGTTTTGTTGGCGGTAGTATTGAAATGGCGCCAGTATATCGTACCGCAGTTCAAAGCCCTAACGATAGTACTTCTGCCAGATATTTTGTAAGAAAAGCAACCATCCGTAATAACGTAATACATGATTGCGCCGGTACCAGTGCCGGGTACGAAAATTGCATTGAAATAAATATTAAGGACGGCTCTTTTAACGTAGCTCAAACAACGGGCAGGATTGATTCATTAAAGATCGAAAACAACACCATTTATAGAGGCAATGTTGGTATTACTATGGCCCGTCTTATTCTGCCAACTTTCGGCAATCAAATTATTAATAATGTTATCAGGGATAATAGAGGGCAAGGTGTATTACTCAATACTGAACTTTCTTCCAGTTATCCTGTAAGAGTTGCAATGAAAACTAATGCAATGTATAACAATGGTGGTTTGGGGATTGATTTTGCTCCAAATAATATTTTATCAGGCGTTTCAGCAGGTTCTGTAAACACTAATGATAATGGTGATGTTGATGTAAACTTTCCAAACGACGGGCTTAACTTCCCAATTATTTTTCTTGCAGGTTATGTTGGTTCTGATTTGGAACTCACAGGTACAAGCCAACCGGGCGTTACAGTTGAAATTTACCTCGCAGACAATAATATTGCTTTTACTCCAACCTATGCTACCAGCCCGGCAACTATTCCTCCTGGCTTTACATCGCCGCTTGGCATCAATGGTTATGGAGAAGGGAGGCAATTACTATACTCCTTTACTGAAGGTGATATTAATGATTTAGAAACAGGTACAAGAACTTACAATGATGATGGTACAGGAATATTGGGTGCAAGAACTGAAAACAGGTGGCGGGTTATTATACCAGCAGCATCTTTGCCAAGTGGGTTTAATTTAGGTTGGCGCTTAACATCAACTGCTACCAATAGTGATGGAAGCACATCAGAGTTTGGACCATCTCCAAGATTAATCGTTTTGCCTTTTGAAACTGGTATTGAATTTGATGTAAAAAAACAAGGCGAACAAGCTGTGGCAGCATGCAAGTTGCCGGAAGCTTACAAGTACAAACAAGTAACTGTTGAAACCTCTGATAATAGAGTTTTGTGGATTCCTCTTTTTGGGATTATAAATACCGCATCAACAAATTTGCAGTACGTGCAGCATAAACCTGCAAACGGAATTCATTACTACCGTTTAAAAATGGTAGATCAAAACGGTGCAGTAAGTTACTCTGCCGTAAAAGCTTTACAATTCAATACTTCTTTACAGCCATTACTTGTTGTATATCCCAATCCATCTAACGGTAATTTCCAATTGAATTTACCGGTTGATTTTGCGGGCAAAAAACTCATCATGCAAGTTCATGATATGAAAGGTGCGCTCATTTATTTTACAGAAGCACATTTTCAGGCTCACCAGCAATTGCAAATGGGGCTGCCCGCAGGTATGTACCGTTTATCTTTTGTAAACAAACAAAACGCTCAAATTCAGAGTACATTTATTAACATCCAATAATTATCGTTTAAAACCTTAACCAAAATCTAAAACCAGAACGTATGAAAAAGATTCTCTTTTCACTGGCAATTGCCTTGTTTTTTTGCCAGCTTTTAGTTGCGCAGAACCTTTTAACCACTAACCCAAGTTTTGAAAACGGCAGTACCGGATGGGCCTCTAATGTTACCAACGGATCTGCCGCCACTTTTACAGTGAGCCCGGGTGATACAATCTGGGGCGCACAAAGCTTAAAAGCAAATGTTACCAATTACAACAGCGGTTTTCCTTTCAGCATTTATTATGGTTCAACTGCTTTTGCAATTACGGCAAATACTAATTATGTAATTTCATTTTGGGCCAAGTCAAATGTTGATGGTGCCAGATTTAATGTTGAAGCTGCTTTTAATGGAGGTGGAAATTTGTCAAGAGGGTTTACAATTTCTAATAAATGGAGATATTATCAATACAACGTATTAACGCCTGCCGGAAAAACTACGATGGATATGCGTTTTTTCTTTACGTCAGTTGCCAATTTTGTGATAGATGAATGTCGCATCATTACCGAGGCAAACTGGTTTAATGATGCTAACTACCGCATTAATATTGCCCGCAAAGGAAGTTTTAAAATTAAAGTGGTGAAACCGGATAATACTGCTTATGTAAACGATTCAGTTTATGTAACTCAAACCATGCATGAGTATCCATTTGGTACCGCAATGTCTCGCAGTTCTAATGTGTTAAACCCTGCAAACAGACAAAGATATCATGATACCATGGCCACTTACTTTAACACAGGTGTTGCAGAAAACGACGGTAAGTGGTATCAGCAGGAGCGAACTGAAGGCGTAACCAATTACCTGAAAATGGATACCATGGTACGCTGGGCCGATAGTGTGGGCTGGCACAAAATAAGAGGGCATGCTTTGTTATGGGGTGGTTGTAAAAGTTTTCACTTGGCTCAATGGCAGGCACCTGAGCACGATATGGCAAATGGAGGCTGCCCTGCCACTCTTCCCGGTTCGGCTTTAACAGCCGCAAAATGGTTTCAGATTGGGCAAATACGAGCTACCAGAGATGTAAACTACTGGAAAGCTAATATATCGGAATGGGATGTGGTTAATGAAGCGGGGCATGAACCTTACGTAAAGAATAGAACAGGAGGCACTGATTCAATCAATTACCAGTTTTTCCGCTGGGCAAAAACGGCGGATCCTAACATGAAAATGGCAATTAATGATTTTGATATAATGGAAGATAATTTTACCGCTAATATGACGGCTTATGAAAACCTGATTAATTTAATTGATAGTAAACTAACTGCAAGTGGTCTGGGAAAAATAGACATTGCCGGTACGCAAGCGCATTTTTGGTCGCCTAATTTACCTGCTGGAAGAATACGCATCAACAACATACGCAGAAGCGTTGATCGGTTTACTGCAATGGCGAAAGATGTAAAGTTTACGGAGTTTGATGTGCCATCAAATAATGTGAATGGCGCAGGTGGTAGTTGCACTGGTTGTACAGAGACAACGCAGGCACAAAACACTGCGGAGTTAATGCGTTTTAGTTTTTCGCATCCAGCAGTTGCCGGTCTTTACTGGTGGGGTTTTTGGGATGGCCAGCACTGGCGTAACGATCCCTTCTGGGCTTTGCAAGGTGCAGGGATGTGGCGTACAGATTTTACACGCAAACCTGCTGCAGACAGTCTTGCCAAAATTATCAAACAGGAATGGGTAACCAAAGACAGTGCTGTTCTTAACGGAAGTGGTGAATTTACTTACAGGGGCTTTTATGCAAAATATACGGTAAGAGTTAAGCTCCCGGGTACTAACCGGTACCGCAGTTTTGATACAACCATGTATCAGTCCTATAACAATCAAACAATTGTTTTGCAATTGTCTAATGGTGATTTGTTTAGCACTCTTCCTGTACGTGATGCACAACTGCTGGTACGAAAAGATAAATTCAATGCCGTAGCTGTTCTCACTGTTAAGGAAGAATCAGATATGGAATCTTATCAGCTGGAGCGCTCCCTTGATGGAAGAACCTGGGCAATTTTAAAACTGATCCCTGCAAAAAATAATAGTTCAGGAAGCTCTTATACTTGGAATGACAAAGCGGTTTCAGCAAGTACTCATTACTACAGAGTAAAAATGAATGAACAAAACGGGGCATACGCTTATACTGATATTCAGACCGTACATTTTTCGCAGGCAGATATGCCTTTGATTATTACCCCTAACCCTGCTGTAGATAAGTTTACAGTAACTGTTCCCGCTTCATGGCAAAATGTGCTGGTAAATATCAGGTTAATGACCAATGAAGGAAAATTGGTTATGAATAAAAATGTAACAGTCTCAAACCTTCAAATTACTTCCGGCATAGCCGCTTTCAAAACCGGATCGTATATAGTAGTATTAACGAATCAAAAAACAGGAGAAATTAAATCTGCTAAACTTATGATTTCAAATTAATACAGAAACGCAAGAAAGCGCATAAGCAGTTTCGATAATTATTCGCTATTAAACGAATAGATATTGTTTATAGAATGATTGCAAATGGTCTTTTATACCTAATGTAAATCGAATAATAAAATAGATCCATTGCAAAATAAAAATCCCGGCTGTAAAACGCCGGGATTTTTATTATTACCCGTTAGGTAATTTTTTAGTTTTGCTTTTTTTATTAAGAACCCTGCATCTCCTCCACCCATTTATCTCTTTCATCAGGACTAAACTTCCACGGCGCAAAATTATTTTCTACATTGCTGAACATGGCATTCCATTCGCCCGGTGCATTACTGTCTTCCATTATAAGTGAGCGGCGTAGTTCAAGGATAATATTTAATGGATTTATACTCACAGGGCATTCTTCCACACATGCATTGCAGGTGGTACATGCACGAAGTTCTTCTACTGTAATATAATCGTTGAGTAATGTTTTTCCATCCTCTATAAATGTTTTGTTTGTGTTTACGTTGCGACCCACTTCTTCCAAACGGTCTCTTGTTTTCATTATGATTGTTCTTGGGCTTAACAACTTGCCTGTTGTATTTGCAGGACAGGCAGTGCTGCATCTTCCACACTCAGTACAACTGTATGCATCAAGTAAACTTTTCCAGCTTAGATCCATTACATCTCTTGCACCAAATTTTGATGGGGGAGTGGCGTTTGTTGGCGCAAGTTCGGGCTGCATCATGTACTTCACTTCATTTTGTACACTGGTCATGTTTGCCATTTCTCCGGTACTGGTAAGCCTTGCATACCATGCATTAGGGAAGGCAAGAAGTATATGCAGGTGTTTGCTCCACGGTAAGTAATTTAAGAAAGCAAGTATGCCCAAAATATGCAGCCACCATGCACTACGTTCAATGGCAATTAAAGTTCCTTCGCTCAAATTTTGAAAAGCAGGTGCAATAGCTCCTGAAATGAGAAAGCTTCCTGCATCATGATAATGAGTGCTGCCGTTCATTTGCAAAGCTCTGTCGGCTGCGTTCATAGTTAAAAACAAACTCATTAAAACAATTTCAGTAATAAGAATATAATTGGCGTCTGTTCTTGGCCATCCGTTTAAATCTTTGCTGATAAATCGTTTTAATTTAATAACGTTACGGCGAACAAGAAAAATTACACAACCAATCAAAACACTCAGTGCAAGCAGTTCAAACACATTGATCAAAAATGTATAGAAGCCGCCAAGGAAGGGAAGAAACAAACGGTGTGTGCCGAGCAAACCATCCAATACAATTTCAAGTACTTCAATATTAATTACTACAAAGCCCACATAAATAAACAGATGTAATATGGCAACCACCGGGTTTTTAAACATCTTCTTTTGCCCGAATGCAAGCAGCATCATATTCTTCCATCGCTGGGGTTTATTGTCAGTAAGGTTTTCATCTAAACCAAGGAAAATATTCCGGCGTATTTCCTTAATTTTTTTAGTAAAGAACCAAACTGAAAATCCTAAACACAAGGCAAACGATACTTGTTGAAATAGTTGCATATACAAAATTGTTATGCTAAGATAAGGAGGAAAGGAGTAGGGTAGATGGTAGAAGGAAAACACAAAACTCAAAACACAAAACTCCTTTTCTTATCTTTAATTTATGAATACCGAGAAAAAATACATTTTAGATAAAGAAACAGCAGTACGTAAATTAAAACGACTGGCTTTTGAAATTGTAGAACGGAATTATGATGAGCAGCAATTATTTTTTGCAGGCATCAAAGAAAACGGTGCCACGGTAGCAAAAATTCTTGCAAAGGAAGTAATGGACATCAGCAATATTCATGTAGAGCTAGTAGAAATTACCTTAGATAAAAAATATCCTACAGAAATATTTCTAAACCGGGAGATTGGTTTTAACAATCAGTCTATTCTTTTAATTGATGATGTGGCCAACAGTGGCAAAACAATGCTTTATGGTTTAAAACCTTTTTTAAATTATCAGCCTAAAAAAATTCAAACATTGGCGTTGGTAGAACGTACACATAAAACATTTCCTGTACAACCCGATTATGTGGGTCTCTCTGTTGCCACTACTTTAGAAGAACATATTTTTTTAGAATTAAAAGGAGAAGAAATTATGGGAGCGTATTTGATTTAATTCAACCTCACCTCGAACAATTTGCTGCTGAGATGTTACTTGGCTTAAGGAAACGGTAACTATAACCAACACAACGTTTTCTCCGCCTCGGGACGTTTCGTAAATTGTTTATCGCTCTTTTACAAGTGATCATTTTATTTGACTCAAAGGTCCAGAGGAGGAAAAATTGCTGGGAAGGAAAGTAACTCTTCGCATCATGACGGAAAACCTTCGCCTGAGAGGTTGGTCGAGTAGTCGATTAATGAAACTTAAATTAGAGATTTTAATTTATCTAAAATTGTAAGAAATGGAACAAAAAAAGACGGAAAAATTTGAAATCAATTTGCCTTTGCTCTCGGTAATGGTTTTAATCTTAGGATTATTAAAACAAATCCTTTTTTATGGCAACTACAACGTGCCTATTAAATATTTTATTGGTATATCTGAAATTGGAGCACTATTTTCCGAAGATTTGGTTTTTATACTACTAGCCTTTATATCAATTATACTTTTCACTTCAATTAGACATAACGAACCATTAATACCAAGTGGTGCTGAAAGCCAAATTGAAAATGGCTCTAGTAATAACTCTCTCACTAAATGGGATTGGGCCATTGTAATTTATGTTCTTATAAGTATTGTGGGCATAATAATTTTGCTTTTTATATTCCGTCAATATCCACAACAATTATTAATCTCTATTCTTTTCCTTCTATTGGTTTTCCCTTTTATTGAATCTGTTTTATTGAATAACTTTTCGCCTAAACTTTCATATGCTTTGATTTTTTGTTACTTCTTGGTTGTAGCAATAATTTTAAAAACAGTTTTTGATATTGATTCTGTTACAAGAGGAAAGTATAGTGGAACCGCTATTAAAATAGGAGAATCAAAAGAACTTATTTCACGAGATAGTCTTTACTTCATAGGTAAGACTGATAAATACATATTTTTTTATAATTCAAAGGATACAGTGACCGAAATATATCCTACAGAGGCCATAACTTCCTTTAAATTAAAATCAAAAGGTGTTTTTTTTGAAAAGGAGTATAAAGACCAATCAAATCAATAACGACAGATTTTTTTCACAGCATTGTCTTCGCCTCGGGACATTGCGTATTACGGAGTGCAAATTCAATTCAACCTAACCTCAAACAATTTACTCCAATATTTTCCTGTAATAAACAAACGGTTTCGGCTGCTGTCCCATGCAATGCCATTCAGCACTTCTGTTGGAGGGTTGGTTAATTCAGGATAGGTTGATTTTAAACCTGCAAAATCAATCTTGCCCACTACAATTCCTGTAGCAGGATCAATTTTTATAACCTCATCAGTAAGATATACATTGGCATAAATAAAACCATTGATGTATTCCAGTTCGTTAATATTGTTTCGCAAACCGCTATTATCCTGCACGCTGATGCGTTTTACTTCTTTTAAAGTAACGGTATCCCAATAGTAAATTAAATTAGAACCATCGCTAACTAGCAGGTTAGTGCCATCATTGGTCATTCCCCAACCTTCAGTATTGTAAGTAAATTCTTTTATCAGTTTAAAGTCTGCAAGGTTGTAAACAAACCCTCTTCTTTCCTCATAAGTGAGTTGGTAAATTTTATCGCCTAACACAGTAATGCCTTCGCCAAAAAGGATATTGGGTAAAAATGTTTCTTTTAAAATCTTACCGGTTGTATAATCAACCTTTCTGAGTTTCGATTTGTTTTTTATTTTTTGCGGGTTACCACTTCCTTCATATAAAAAACCATCTGCATATTGCAAGCCCTGTGTGTAAAAAGAAGTATCATGCGGGTATGAGTTCAAAATGGAGTAGGAGAGTTGCTGAGGGGCGGGTATTGCAGTTAAGGTAGTTTGCTCTTCCTCTTCACCATTATTACAGGCAGCAAAGGAAAAAAGGATAGCTGTTAACAGAAATTTATTCATGAAATATATTTAGCAGCACCAAAAATAATGAAAACACACTGAGCATTACCGCAAATGAATTGAGAATAGTAATTGAACTTTTGTGCATATCAAGGTCATTTTGTAAATAAGAAGACTTGTTTTTTGTATTTTCCTGAAAATTTATTGAGGTTTTCTCAAAAATACTTCCCCAAAGTTTTTGCTTGCATTCCTTCAACTCCTACCTTTGCGCTCCCAATTGAAAATTTGGGATAGATCTTATGGCGCAACGTATCAGAATAAAATTACAATCTTACGACCATAATCTGGTTGATAAGTCTGCTGAGAAAATCGTTAAAACGGTTCGCAGCACAGGTGCAGTAGTTACAGGTCCTATTCCTTTACCTACACACAAGCGAATTTTTACTGTATTGCGTTCACCGCATGCAAACAAAAAAAGCCGTGAGCAGTTTCAGCTTTGTACGCATAAGCGTTTGCTGGATATCTATACAAGCAGCAGCCGTACGGTTGATGCTTTGAGCAAATTAGACTTGCCAAGCGGTGTAGATGTAGAAATTAAAGCATGATGATTGTCCGTTAAAGCGGCGTCACCATTTAAGTTCTTATAAATAAGTATTTGATTCATCTCTCAACCTTGTAACAGTACAAGATAAAAGAGCTCTGAACTTTAAAACATTCTTATCTGCCTGTTGGCAGATGAGTAACATATAAACTAGCCCTTCGTGGTTAGTTTACCACTGGTACTTCCAATCCATAGAGGAACAACGGAAAAGGTCAGCGGTAAACGGAGATTGAATGATGCCGCCAGCATCATGTCTCAACAACCTTACAGGGCATAAACTGTAAAATAAAATGAAAGGTATTATTGGCAAAAAAATTGGCATGACCAGCATCTTCAGTCCAGATGGCAAGCAGCAGAGTTGCACCATTATTGAAGCTGGCCCTTGTGTTGTTACGCAAGTTAAAACACAGGATGCAGACGGATACAGCGCACTTCAGCTGGCATTTGGTGATAAGAAAGACAAACACACTACGGCTGCAGAAAAAAATCACTTCGTAAAAGCAAGCACTCCTCCCAAGAAGTTTGTAAAAGAATTCCGCAACTATTCTCTCGAAAAAAATATTGGTGAAACAATTACTACAGAAATTTTCGCTGAAGGCGATGATGTAGAAGTTGTAGGTACTACAAAAGGAAAAGGTTTCCAGGGTGTAGTAAAACGTCATGGTTTCCATGGTGTGGGTGGCCAGTCGCATGGTCAGCACGATCGTTCCCGTGCACCGGGTTCTTTGGGTAACTCATCCGATGCAAGCCGTGTAATGAAAGGTATGCGTATGGCCGGGCGTATGGGTGCCGACAGAGTGAAAATTAAAGGTTTGAAAGTATTGAAAATATTCCCGGATAAAAATTACATCCTTGTGAGCGGCTCGGTACCGGGTCATAACGGTTCAATCGTATACATCCAGAAGTAAACAAACTAATTTAAGAAGTCATGCAAGTAGATGTTTTAAATAAATCAGGAAAAGCAACAGGCCGCAAGGTAGAATTGCCAGAAGATATTTTTGGTATTGAGCCAAACGACCATGTAATTTACCTTGCTGTTAAGCAGTATCAATCTGCTCAACGTTTGGGTACACATAAAGTAAAAACTAGAGCCGAAGTAAAAGGTTCAAGCCGCAAACTTCACCGTCAAAAAGGTACAGGTGGCGCTCGTAAGGGTAACCTTCGTAACCCTTTGTACAAAGGTGGTGGTACTATATTCGGACCAAAACCGCACGGTTATGATTTTAAATTAAACCGTAAAGTAAAAGACCTCGCTAAAATGGGTGCTCTTTCTTACAAAGCCCAGGCAAATGCAATCATTGTTGTAGAAGATTTCAACTTAGAAGCTCCTAAAACAAAAGAATTTATGGGTGTGCTTGCCAGCTTAAATCTTACAGGTAAAAAAACATTGTTCGTAATACCTGAATACAACGATAATTTATACCTCAGCCTTCGCAACGTCCCCCGTGTAGTTGGTTCATTGCTTGCTGATGTAAATACATACGATTTGATTAACAGCGATGTATTAGTATTAACTGAAAGTGCCGCAAAAATTTTCTCTGAAGAAGAAGTTGCTGCTTAATTGATAATTGAAAGAATAAACTAAGTCCAAATGAGACAGAGTGAAGTATTAGTAAAGCCGATTGTTTCTGAAAAAAGCAATCGTTTAACGGAAAAAAGAAACACATACGCTTTTCGTGTTGGCCGCAAAGCCAATAAGCTTGAAATTAAAAAAGCAATTGAAGAGTTCTACAATGTAAAAGTAGATGATGTGCGTACTATGGTGGCTCCACGTAAAAGTAAAAACCGTATGACTAAAGCGGGTTACATACAGGGTAGCAAACCGGCTTATAAAAAAGCTTACGTAACTGTTTCTGAAGGTGAAACAATTGATTTGTACGGAACAGTATAATATATAAAAGGAATGGCGGGTCAAACGCCGCAAAGAATTGACATTACTAAACTGAAAAGAAATTTAAAATGGCATTAAAGAAATACAAACCGGTAACAGCAGGAACAAGATGGAGAATCGGGAATGCTTATGCTGAGATTACTACAGACACACCTGAAAAGTCTTTGCTTGAAGTTACAAAGAACACAGGCGGTCGTAACGCTCAGGGTCGCAGATCTATGCGCTATATTGGTGGTGGTAACAAAAAGAAATACCGTGTAATAGATTTTAAAAGAAACAAGAAAGATATTCCTGCAACTGTTGCTTCTATAGAGTACGATCCAAACCGTACAGCATTCATCGCTTTGTTGAATTATGTGGATGGTGAAAAGCGTTATATCCTTGCACCAAATGGTTTAAAGGTTGGTGCCACAGTTATTGCTGGTGATACAGTAGCTCCTGATTTAGGTAATGCTCTTCAAATGAAGTTTATGCCACTGGGTACAAATATTCATAATGTGGAAATGCAACCTGGCCAGGGTGGTAAATTGGTTCGCAGTGCAGGTACAAGTGCACAGCTTACAAACAAAGAAGAGAAGTATGCTATTTTAAAAATGCCAAGTGGCGAATTGCGTAAAATATTAATTAATTGTTGTGCAACAGTGGGTGTGGTTTCTAACAGCGATCACAATTTGGAAACAGCAGGTAAAGCAGGTGTAAATCGTTGGAAGGGTATTCGTCCACGTACACGTGGTGTGGCAATGAACCCGGTTGATCATCCGATGGGTGGTGGTGAAGGCCGTTCAAGCGGTGGTCATCCAAGAAGCAGAACTGGTAAATATGCAAAAGGTGAAAAAACACGTATTAAGCATAAAGGTTCTAACAAACTGATCATTCAACGTAAGGATGGTAAAAAATTAGCGAAATAAAATCGTAAATCGAAATTCTAAAATCGAAAATATATTATGGCTCGTTCGATTAAAAAAGGTCCTTATGTAGCTTCTCATCTTGAAAACAAGGTGCTGGCTGTAAACGAAGGAAAAGTAAAAAAAGGTGTAATTAAGACATGGAGCCGCCGCTCTACAATTACTCCCGATTTTGTGGGGCACACATTTGCTGTGCACAACGGCAACAAGTTTATTCCTGTTTATGTAACTGAATTTATGGTAGGACATAAGCTGGGAGAATTTGCACCCACAAGAAATTTTAAAGGACACTCAAGCAAGAAGATTTCATAAACTGAATGAAAATGGAAGCAGTAGCAAAACTTAGAAATTATCCCACATCGCCACGCAGGATGCGTTTATTGGCCGATGAAATTCGTGGACTGAATGTTGAAAAAGCTCTGGCATTGTTAGAGTTTCATCCGCAACATTCATCTACGCCACTTAGTAAGCTTTTAAAAAGCGCCATCAATAACTGGGAGCAAAAAAACAGCGGACAAAGCGCAGCCGATGCAGCACTTATTGTAAAAACAATTTTTGTTGATGGTGCCCGTATGGTAAAACGTTTACGTCCTGCCCCACAAGGTAGAGCCTACAGAGTTCGTAAGCGCAGCAACCACGTAACCATTATTGTAGATCAGATATTAATTGAAAAAAATAATTAAACCATTCTATGGGTCAGAAAGCAAATCCAATTGGTAACAGGTTAGGTATCATCCGCGGATGGGACAGCAACTGGTATGGCAATAAAAAAGATTTTGCCGGAAAGTTGATTGAAGATAATAAAATCAGAAACTACCTCAATGCCCGTATCAACAAAGGCGGTATTTCTAAAATTGTTATTGAACGTACACTTAACAAATTAATTGTTACTATTCATACATCAAAGCCGGGTATCATCATTGGTAAAGGCGGCGGTGAGGTTGATCGTGTAAAAGAAGAATTGAAAAAGCTTACCAGCAATGAAGACGTACAGATCAACATTTTGGAGATCCGTCGTCCGGAAATAGATGCAAACATTGTTGCAGATACCATTGCCCGTCAAATTGAGAACCGTATCAATTTTAAAAGAGCAATAAAAATGGCAATTGCTTCTGCAATGAGAATGGGAGCTGAAGGAATTAAAATTAAAGCAAGCGGTCGTTTAGGTGGAGCTGAAATTGCACGAAGCGAAGAAATTAAACAGGGCCGTACACCATTGCATACATTCCGTATGGATATTGATTATGCAAATGTATTTGCTTTAACTGTTTATGGTAAAATAGGAATTAAAGTTTGGATCTGTAAAGGTGAAGTATTGGCAAAGCGTGACTTGAATCCCAACATTATTGGTGGTCAAAAAGAAGGTGGTGCCGGTGAAAGAAGAGATGATAGAAGAGATGACCGCAGAGGTGGTGGTGGCGACAGAAGAGATGATCGAAGAGGCGGTGGAGGTGCAGGTGGCCCACGCAGAGATAGCAGAAAAGGGTAAAAAATTAAGTACTGATATACACTGTTACAGAAGTACGATGTAAATAAATAAAAACAGTAACACGAAACATAATTAACAATGTTACAGCCGAAAAGAACAAAACATAGAAAGCAGCAGAAAGGACGCATCCGTGCTGTGGCAAAGCGTGGTACAACTATATCTTTTGGATCGTATGCCTTAAAAGCATTAGAGCCGATATGGTTAACCAATCGCCAGATTGAAAGTGCCCGCCAGGCAATGACCCGTGCCATGAAGCGTGAAGGAAATGTTTGGATCAGAGTATTTCCTGATAAAATCATTACACGTAAACCTGCCGAAGTACGTATGGGTAAGGGTAAAGGAAATCCTGAAGGATGGGCGGCTGTTATTGAACCGGGACGTATTTTGTTTGAAGCAGATGGCGTTTCTGAAACAATTGCAAAAGATGCGATGGCATTAGCTGCACAAAAACTACCAATTAAAACAAAATTCATTGTGCGCAGAGATCTGGCATAATGCAGAACTGATAAATTGATTCAAATGGCTAAGAAAAGAGATTATTTAAAAAGTATTCAGGATTTAAGCGTTACTGATTTATCGGCACGTATTAGTGAAGATGAGCTGCGCCTTAAAAAATTGGAGTTTGCTCATGTAATATCACCGTTGGAAAATCCAATGACAATTCGTGGATTGCGTAAGGATATTGCCCGTTTAAAAACGGAGTTAACAAAAAAGAAAGCGGGTATTTGATAAAGCTGAGTGCTAAAGCAAAAAATAAAAAAAATGGAAGAAAGAAATTTGCGTAAAACGAAATTGGGTGTTGTTACCAGCAGCAAAATGGATAAAACCATTACTGTTGCGGTAGAGCGTAAAGTAAAGCATCCTATTTATGGAAAGTTTGTAAAGAAAACAAACAAGTTTCATGCTCATGATGAAAAGAATGAGTGCGGACTTGGCGATACGGTAAAAATCATGGAGAGCCGTCCGCTGAGTAAAACAAAGCGCTGGAGACTGATTGAAGTTGTAGAGAAAGCTAAATAAGAAATTGCAGATTGGCGATTGCAGATTGCAGATTTGTTTGCACTGTTCACCATCTGAAATCAAAAATCTGAAATCTAAAATAATTGTAAGATGATTCAGCAAGAAAGTAGATTAAACGTTGCCGATAACAGTGGTGCCAAAGAAGTGCTCTGTATTAAAGTATTAGGAAACAGCGGACAGGATTACGCTAAGATTGGCGATAAGATTGTTGTAACTGTTAAAGATGCTTTACCGGGTGGTGGTATTAAAAAAGGAACTGTGGCAAAAGCTGTTATTGTTCGCACTAAAAATAAATTACGCCGTAAGGATGGTTCTTATATCCGTTTTGATGACAACGCTGTTGTAATCTTAAATGCATCAGATGAACCCCGTGGTACACGTATTTTTGGGCCGGTAGCCCGTGAGTTGCGTGATAAAGGATACATGAAAATTATTTCATTGGCTCCTGAGGTATTGTAAGAAAAAGCGGTGAGCTTTTAGCTGATAGCTACGAGCCACAAATAAATAAAGTTTTTAAATGCTCGAAGCACATGGCTGACAGCTCAAAGCTTAATAAAACATGAAGACAAGATTTCAACCAAAGTTCAACATCAAGAAAGGTGATTCAGTAGTTGTAATTACCGGTGATGATAAGGATGTGAAGAAGCCACGTATAGTGCTGGAAGTATTTCCTGAAAAAGCACGTGTGCTGGTAGAAGGTGTAAATATTATTACCAAGCATACCAAGCCAAGTGCACAAAATACCAAAGGTGGTATTGTAAAAAAGGAAGCACCCATTCACATAAGTAATCTTATGATTTGGGACGGTAAGCAGGCTACTAAAGTACAACGCACCCGTGAAAACGGAAAGCTGGTTCGTGTATCAAAAAAATCAGGTCAGCCCATTAAGTAATTCTGAAACAGAATAAAAAGTAAACAATGAGCACTACAAAATATACTCCCCGTTTAGCAAGCAAATACAAAGCAGAAGTTGTTCCTGCTATGATGAAGCGTTTTGGTTATAAAAGCGTAATGCAGGTTCCTAAACTTGAAAAAATTTGTTTGAACCGTGGGGTTAACGGAGCTGTAAATGATAAAAAACTTATAGATATTGCTTTAGATGAGTTAACAACCATCACCGGACAAAAAGCAGTTTCTACCATGAGTAAAAAAGACATCTCAAACTTTAAGTTGAGAAAAGGAATGCCTATTGGTGCCCGTGTAACATTGCGTGGTGTAAATATGTATGAATTTTTAGATCGTTTTATTTCATCTGCTCTACCTCGTGTACGTGACTTTAAAGGTATTAACGAAAAAGCATTTGATGGCCGTGGCAATTATACCATGGCTGTAACAGAACAAATTATTTTTCCTGAAATTGATATTGATAAGGTAAATAAAATTACCGGTTTGGATATTACGTTTGTAACAACAGCAGGAACAAATGAAGAAGCTTACGAACTTTTGAAAGAAATGGGTATGCCTTTTAAAAACGCTAAAAAAGACTAAAGAAAAAATTACAAGAACCAAATTACAAGAACCAACTTTTGGAATTCGTTATTTGAGGATTGGAACTTAAAATACAATTATGGCTAAAAAATCAATCACAGCCCGTCAAAAGAAAAGAGAAAAAATGGTAGCTCAGTATGCTGATAAGCGTGCTGCATTAAAAGCTGCCGGTGATTATGCAGGATTGGATGCATTGCCAAAAAATGCTTCTCCTGTTCGCCTTAAAAACAGATGCCAGTTAACCGGTAGACCAAGAGGTTATATCCGTTACTTCGGTATCAGCCGTATTATGTTTCGGGATATGGCACTTAATGGAATTATACCGGGTGTTAAAAAAGCAAGCTGGTAAAAACATCCGAAAGGAAAACAATTGTGCAGGTATTGAATATGATGCACAGTAGTAAAGAAAACAATTTTTAGAATCATTCAAACTAAAGAATTAAAATGGTAACAGATCCTATTGCAGATTTTTTAACTCGTGTTCGTAACGCTCAAATGGCAGGCCACCGTATTGTTGAAATTCCTGCATCGAATTTAAAAAAGCGTATCACTGAGATTCTATACGATCAGGGATATATTTTAAAGTATAAGTTTGAAGATGACAGTAAGCAAGGCCTTATTAAAATTGCCTTGAAGTACGATCCTACAACTCGCCAACCGGCAATTCAATCTTTAGAAAGAATCAGCCGCCCTGGTTTACGTCAGTATTCAAAACCAGATGATTTTAGAAGAGTAAAAAATGGTTTGGGTATTGCCATCATCAGTACATCAAAAGGGGTAATGACTGATAAGCAGGCCAAGGCAAACAAAGTAGGTGGTGAAGTTCTTTGTTTCATTTATTAAGACCTCATCCCTAAAGAGGAGTAAGGCAGACCGGTTGAAAAATTGAAAATGATTTTTCCATGTCTCAAAACAAAAAAAGCTAAGCGACAATTTTAAGTTCTCTATACGGCAACTGAAAACGACAAGCTGAATTTTCAAATTATCAATTCTTAAATAAAAATTATTATGTCTCGTATAGGTAAAAAACCGGTAACCATTCCACAAGGAGTTACCATCACTGTAGGATCGGATAATGTGGTTACTGTAAAAGGTGCAAAAGGCGAATTAAAAGAAAGCATTGACCGTGATATTACAGTAGAAGTAAAGGATGGTGAAGTAACATTTGCTCGCCCTACTGATCAAGGACGTCATCGTGCCATGCATGGTTTGTACCGTTCATTGGTATCAAACATGGTAAAAGGTGTAACAGAAGGATATTCTAGAAAATTAGAATTAGTAGGTGTGGGTTATAAAGCGGCTAACCAAGGTAACGTTCTTGATTTAGCATTGGGATATTCTCACAATATTATTTTTGATATTCCTAAAGAATTAAAAGTCGCTACTGCACAGGAAAAAGGACAGAACCCAACAATTGTACTGGAAGGAATTGACAAGCAGTTAGTAGGAGCCGTAGCAGCTAAAATCCGCAGCTTACGTAAGCCTGAACCATACAAAGGAAAAGGTGTGAAGTATGAAGGTGAATTCATCCGCAGAAAAGCAGGTAAAGCGGCTGGTAAATAAAATGTAAACTATTTTCCTGGCAGAATCAGGAGATATAAATAAAGAAAGATGAAAACAGGTAACAAACTAGTAAGGAGACAAAAAATCCGCCACAGCATTCGTAAGAAAGTGGCTGGTACTTCTGCAAAACCACGCTTAAGTGTGTTTCGCAGTAACTCCGATGTGTATGTTCAATTGATTGATGATGTAAACGGAACTACCATTGCATCAGCTTCATCAAAAGACAAAGACATTAATGCACAAACTGTAACCAAGATTGAAAAAAGCAAAATGGTAGGTGCATCTATTGCACGCAAAGCAACTGAACTTGGTATTGCAGCTATTGTTTTTGACCGTGGTGGTAACTTGTATCATGGCCGTGTAAAAGCTGTGGCAGAAGGTGCACGTGAAGCAGGTTTAAATTTCTAATCAATCGTAAACATTTAATAAATCATAAATGTCGAAAGTAATTGTAAATAAAATAAAGGCAGGCGATCTGGAACTGAAAGAAAAAGTAGTTTCTATTAACCGTGTTGTAAAAACAACAAAAGGTGGTCGTGCATTCAGTTTCTCAGCATTAGTTGTAGTAGGTAATGCAAACGGAGTGGTAGGTCATGGTTTAGGTAAAGCAAAAGAAGTGCAGGAAGCAATTGCAAAAGGAATTGAAGATGCAAAAAAGAACTTAATTAAAGTTCCTGTAATGAAAGGCACTATTCCTCATGATCAACTGGCTAAAGAAGGAGCTGCTAAAGTTTTAATAAAGCCTGCTGCACATGGTACTGGTGTAATTGCCGGAGGTAGCATGCGTGCTGTATTAGAAAGCGTAGGTATTACCGATGTACTTGCAAAATCTTTAGGAAGTGCAAATCCACACAACGTGGTAAAAGCAACTTTTAAAGCATTAGCTATGTTGCGTGAACCCATTAATGTTTCAAGAACAAGAAACCTTGCATTAAAGAAAGTATTTAACGGATAATTGAATACAGTCGTCAGTCGCAAGTCGGCAGTCGGCAGTCAAAAAAAGACTGAGATATGAAAAAGATAAAAATAACTTTAGTAAAAAGCCCAATTGACAGATCAGAACGTCAGAAGCAAACACTGATTGCTTTGGGATTGAATAAAACAAATTCATCTAAAGAAGTAATTGGTACACCACAAATTTTAGGAATGATTGTGAAAGTAAATCATTTACTGAAAGTGGAAGAATTAGGCTAATGTAAGTATTGACTTTTTTATAAAGTAATACATTATTTAATATTAAAAGCGAGGGGTGATTCCCCGAAAGTACAAAATCAATAAAAGATGAAACTGCACAATTTAAAACCTGCTGAAGGTTCTACTCACAAAGAAAAGCGTATAGGTCGTGGTGAAGCATCCGGTAAGGGTGGTACATCTACAAAAGGTAATAAGGGCGGACAAAGTCGTGCCGGTTTTAAAAACAAAAGAGCACATGAAGGCGGGCAGATGCCTATTCAGCGTCGTGTACCAAAGCGTGGATTTAAAAATCCGGATCGTATTGAGTACAAAGTATTCAACTTAGGTCAGGTAGAAACTCTTTCAGAAAAATATGGCTTTACAGAATTTTCTGTTGAGAATTTATACATCAATGGTTTAGTGAACCGTACTGATAGGGTTAAAATATTATCAAATGGTGAAATAAAAACCAAGCTTACTTTTAAAGTTAACGCAGTAAGTGAAAAAGCAAAAGCTGCTATTGAAGCTACAGGCGGAACAGTAGAAGTTGTAAGATAATTTTACCGATATTTGCCCGACGCATTTACTGCGTCGTTTTTTGTTAAGAGTAATTTTATAAAAGAAATTTTACAGTGAAGAAACTCATACAAACTTTTAAGAATATCTGGAGCATTGAAGAGTTAAAAGATAAAATCATTTACACTCTTTTATTGCTTTTAGTATATCGTATAGGCTCACATATTGTATTGCCCGGTGTTGATCCGAATGGATTAGAAGAATTCAGCAAAAAAGCACAGGGCGGTTTGCTTGGCATTTTTGATTCATTTGCAGGTGGTGCATTTTCGAGTGCTTCCATTTTTGCATTGGGTATTATGCCTTATATTTCTGCATCCATCTTTATGCAGTTGATGACCATCCTTGTTCCGCAGATACAAAAAATGCAGAAAGAAGGTGATAGCGGACGTAAGAAAATAAATCAGTGGACAAGATACCTCACCGTAATTGTTACTATTTTTCAAGCGAGTGCGTATGTTGCTTATTTGAGAGATCCGAATGTGGCAGGTAATGCAATTGCAGCATCTTTCACTCCTTACTTTTGGTTATCTACTACTATCATATTAACCGCAGGTACATTGTTTGTAATGTGGCTCGGCGAACGTATTACTGATAAAGGTTTAGGTAATGGCACTTCACTCATCATTATGATTGGTATCCTTGCCCGTTTCCCTGCATCTATTGCAGCAGAATTTGATTCCCGTATGAACCGTGGTGGTGGTGGTCTCTTAATTTTCATGATTGAAATTGCTGTGTTAATTGCAATCATTATGGGATTAATTGTGCTGGTACAGGGTGTTCGAAAAATTGCCATTAACTATGCAAAACAAATTGTAGGTAATAAACAGTTTGGCGGTGCCAGACAATTTTTGCCCATTAAAGTAAACAGCAGTGGTGTAATGCCTATCATTTTTGCTCAGGCAATTATGTTTTTGCCCACTTTATTAGTAGGCTTTCAGGCCACAAAAGGAATTGCAGCTACATTGAGCGATCATGGAAATATTTGGTACATGGTTATTTATTCAATTCTTGTTATTGGATTTACCTTCCTGTACACAGCTTTGATTTTTAATCCAAAGCAAATTGCTGATAATTTGAAACAGAACAATGGGTTTATTCCGGGTGTAAAACCAGGACAACCTACTGCTGATTATATTGGATCAATCATGGATCGTATTACGTTGCCGGGTGCCATCTTTCTTGCTATTGTTGGTATCATGCCTGGTATTGCAAAAAATCTGGGAGTAACAAGTGGATTCTCTACATTTTTTGGAGGTACTTCTTTATTGATTATGGTTGGTGTGGTATTAGATACACTCCAGCAAATTGAAACACATTTACTCATGCGTCAGTATGATGGTTTAATGAAAGGTGGAAAGATACAAAGTCGCCAAACAGTATCTTCCTCAACTATTTAATAACTTGTTTGTAATACAATGAAACCCCGGCGATCATTGCCGGGGTTTTTTGATAAAAAAATTATGATACATTATCGTTCACCTGTTGAAATTGAATTGATCCGCAAAAGCGCATTGCTTGTGGGTGATGCTATTGCTGAAGCAGGAAAAATGCTCAAAGCAGGAGTTACCACCATGCAGGTAGATGCAAGGCTGGAACAATTTTTTCTTGATAACAAAGCCATCCCTTCTTTTAAAAATTATCAAAATAGTTACCCGTTTGCAAGTTGCATTTCGGTTAATGAAGCGGTGGTGCATGGTTTTCCAACAAATATTCCATTAAAGGAAGGAGATATTATATCGGTTGATGCCGGTGCATTTATCAATGGCTATCACGGCGATAGTGCTTATACATTTATTATTGGCAGCACCACTGATGAAGTAAAAAAACTGTTGCGTATTACTAAAGAATCGCTTTACAAAGGAATTGAAAAAGCAGTACATGGAAATAGGGTTGGAGATATTGGTTATGCAATACAACATTACACAGAAAAAGAAAATGGATATGGTGTGGTGAGAGAATTAGTTGGTCATGGTATTGGAAGAAATTTGCATGAAGAACCACAAGTGCCTAACTATGGTAAGAGAGGAACAGGCCCAAAGATTAAAGAAGGAACCGTGATCTGTATTGAGCCAATGATTAACCTCGGTACAAAAGATGTGTATCATGCAGAAGACGGATGGACAGTGGTAACAACTGATCACAAGCCCAGCGCACACTATGAACATACTGTTTGCGTAAAGAAGGGCAAGGCTGATATACTTTCTTCGTTTGTTGCTATTGAGGCAGCGGAGAAAAGCAATCCAAATTTGGATGCCAGTTATTATTAATGGTTTATGTAAATTACACTTCTAACAAAAGTGTATGATAAAAAAAATGATAACAATGAGTGTGGCTGTTTGCTTCACTCATTTTTTATTTGGGCAAACTGCTGATGTATTAAAAATCAGAAAGTACAGAGAAGCCAACGAACATAAAATGATTTCAGAGTTTGTTTCGCTACTTTCTATACCAAACGTTACCAATGATTCTGTAAACATTCAACGTAATGCAGAGTTCATAATGCAGGCCATGAATGCAAGAGGAATTGGAAAAGTACAACTGCTTCATGCCACCACTTCAAAAGCATTTCCTGCTGTGTATGGTGAAGTGATTACACCTGGTGCCACTCAAACAATTATCTTTTATGCACATTACGACGGACAACCGGTGAATGCTGCACAATGGGCAAAAGGACTTTCTCCTTTTGTACCCACTTTAATGAATGCTTCTATAGAGAAAAATGGAACGATCATCGAATTTCCAACAAAAGAAAAAGCTTACGATCCGCAATGGAGAATTTACAGCAGAGGTGCAAGTGATGATAAAGCAGGTGTGATGGCCATACTCAATGCCTATGATGCAATTGTAAAAAGTGGAATGAAACCAACGGTGAATATCAAATTCTTTTTTGAAGGCGAAGAAGAAACAGGCAGTGATCATTTATTTGAAATACTGCAATCAAATATTTCATTACTGCAAAGTGATTTATGGATTATCTGCGATGGGCCGGTGCATCAATCAGGATTAAAGCAAGTGGTGTTTGGCGTTAGAGGCGATGCACATGTGACTGTTACAGTATATGGAAGCAAGCGTCCTTTGCACAGCGGCCATTATGGAAACTGGGCACCAAACCCTGCCATGCTGTTAAGTCAGTTGCTTACATCTATGAAAGATAAAAACGGGAAAGTATTGGTTAAGGATTTTTATAGTGATGTGATTCCATTAACAGCCGGTGAAAAAAAAGCATTGAACGAAGTTCCGCCTGTGGATATACAAATGAAAGAAGAACTTGGTTTTAGTCAGCAGGAAATACCAGGCATGTCACTGGCAGAAGCAATAAATCTGCCGACGCTTAATATCAACGGAATGCAAAGTGGCAATGTTGGCAAGAATGCAAGCAATGTAATTAATACTTCGGCAACAGCCGTTCTTGATTTGAGATTGGTAGCAGGGAATGATTGGAAAAAGCAGCAACAAAAAGTAGTAGCTCATATTAAAGCTGAAGGATATTATGTTACAGAAAATGAACCTACAGATGAGGAAAGAAGCAAGTACACAAAAATTGCGAAAGTAACCTTGAGTAGTGGATACAATGCACAAAAAACATCTTTGGATTTGCCCATTGCACAAAAAGTAATTGCGGCAGTACAATCAACCATGAAAGAAAAAGTAGTACTGATGCCTACACTGGGGGGCAGTTTGCCATTGTTTGTATTTGAACAATATTTAAAAGCAAAAACAATTACAGTTCCTATTGCCAATCATGACAATAACCAACATGCGGAGAATGAAAATATACGTTTGCTGAATTTCTGGAATGGGATAGAAACTTTTGCAGCATTGATGATGATGAAGTGATGAATAATTCTAAAACCTTAATTGTAATCGGCGGCGGCGCAGCAGGTTTTTTTTGTGCAGTGAATGCAGCAAGGATGAACCCTGCATTGAAAGTTGTACTATTAGAAAAATCAAACAAACTTCTTTCTAAAGTAAAAGTAAGTGGTGGCGGACGATGTAATGTAACGCATGCTTGCTTTGATATGAAAGAGATGAGTACAAAATACCCCAGAGGAGAACATTTTGTACGCAAAGCATTTCATCAATTTTTTACAACAGATACTATTGAGTGGTTTGAAAACTGTGGAGTGAAGTTAAAGACAGAAACAGATGGCAGAATGTTTCCTGTTACCAATTCATCGCAAACCATTATTGATTGTTTAATGAAAGAAGTAAATGTTTATGGAGTGGAAATTTTGATGAACCGTGAGGTTGTTGAATTAATAATGGATAATGGACAATGGAGAATTGCTTTAAAATCGGGAGAAAATTTTACTGCAGATTTTGTTTGTGTAGCAAGTGGTGGTTTCCCAAAGTTGTCTCAATTTGATTGGTTAAAAGAAACAGGTCATACAATTGTTGAACCTGTTCCATCTTTGTTCACTTTTAATATTCCAAAGCATCCTATTACTGAACTGATGGGAGTGAGTGTGCCCAATGCAACAATAAAAATTCAAGCAACCAAATTAAAAAACAGCGGCCCATTGCTCATTACTCATTGGGGAATGAGCGGTCCCTGTGTATTAAAACTTTCTGCATGGGGTGCTAGAGAATTGCAGAAGATGAATTATCATTTCACAATTTCTGTGAACTGGCTGGGTGATGCAAAAGAGGAAGAAATAAAAAATAAAACGCAAGAAACAAGAAACAATAATGGGTCAAAAAAAATAAGCAACAGTAATTTATTTCAACTGCCCAACCGTTTGTGGCAATTTTTATTACAGCAATCAGCAATAACAGAAGATATGCGTTGGGCTGATTTGCCGGTAAAAGCACAAAATAAACTCATTCAGCTTTTAATCAATCATGAATTTAACGTCCAGGGCAAAACAACTTTTAAGGAAGAGTTTGTTACAGCAGGTGGTGTTGATTTAAAAGAAGTGGACGCTAATACCATGCAAAGTAAACTGCAGCCCAACTTGTTTTTTGCAGGTGAAATTTTGGATGTGGATGGAGTAACAGGAGGATTCAATTTTCAACATGCATGGACGAGCGGGTTTATTGCAGCCAAGGCGATAGATTCACAGATGAAGCAGATGTAAAGGATTATTCACTGATTTTATCTGTGTTCATCAGTTGCATCATTTGAATCAGTGAATCTATATTCCTAACTTTAAACAAACTAAACTGCCATGCCATCCCGCAGAAAATTTTTAAGTCAGCTCACTGCTGCAACAGGAGCATTCACTTTTTTTCCTTTAGCAAATAAAGCTTTTGCAACCGAAGCAGAATATCGCTTTCGGCATTTTCATTTATTGAATGATGTTGATGCGGTGCAGGATGAAGATTTTTGGGGATGGATAAAAGAACAATTCACTGTATCACCCAATTTATTAAACCTCAACAATGGTGGTGTAAGTCCGCAGCCAAAGGTGGTACAAGATGCGCATATCCGTTTTTATCAGTTCAGCAATGAAGCGCCGAGTTATTATATGTGGCGCACACTGGATGAGGGAAGAGAAGGACTGCGTAATAAACTGGCAGAGTTGGCAGGATGCAGTGCAGAAGAACTCGCCATTAACCGCAATGCAACAGAAGGATTAAACACTGTGATCTTTGGTTTGAATTTAAAAGCAGGGGATGAAATTGTGTTGACTAAACAGGATTATCCCAACATGATCAATGCCTGGAAGCAAAGAGAAAAACGGGATGGAATAAAATTAGTGTGGCTCAATTTAAATTTACCTGAAGAAAATGAAGATGCAATTGTACAGCAATATGTCAATGCGTTTACTTCCAAAACAAAAATTGTGCATGTAACACATTTAATTAATTGGACTGGACAATTTTTGCCTATAAAAAAGATAGCTGATGAAGCACATAAACGTGGAATAGAAGTAATTAGCGATGGTGCCCATTCTTTTGGGCATACAGATTTTAAAATACCAGAGCTGGGTTGCGATTATTTTGCTACATCACTTCACAAGTGGTTATGTGCTCCGTTTGGTAGTGGACTGCTTTGGATTAAGAAAGAAAAAATAAAAAACATCTGGGCATTGTTGAGTAATACCGAACCCGATGGAACAGACATACGAAAATTTGAAAGCCTTGGTACAAGATCTTTTGCTAGTGAAATGGCCATTGGAAATGCGGTGGATTTTCATAATGTGATGGGCAGCAAACGCAAAGAAGAACGGCTGCGTTTTTTAACCGATTACTGGAATGATAAAGTGAAAGATTTAAAACGTGTTTCTTTTCTTCAACCAAAGAATAAAAAATTCTATTGCGCCATTTCAAATTTTGCCATTGAAGGAATCAAGCCGGCTGAGGTTGCAGGAATTTTGCATTCTAAGCATAAAATTCATACTGTTTCTATTGACTGGGAAAATATACACGGCACAAGAGTAACACCGCATGTGTACACATCAACAAAAGATTTGGATCGATTGGTGAAGGCGGTGAGAGAGATGGTAGGGTAAAGAGTTACTTCTGTTTGTTTCTTCACGGGCCATCTCATTATCAGCGGTTAAATTTAAAATTTCATTAATTTAACGGTTTGTGAGTTTCTCTTTGAATTCAACTTAGCAAAATAAATCCCGTTTGATAGAGTGCTAATATCTAAAACAAATTGTTTGCTATTAATTTGTTTCGTTAAAACTTCTTGGCCTGATAAATTAAATAATACAAGACTTTCAACTTTTTCTTTCAAATTGAAAGTAACAAAATCATGTGTTGGATTTGGAAAATAAGTTATTATTAGATTTGATGCAATTGAGTTCGATACACTTGAAATTATTGAAGAATTCCAGTACACATTTGTTTGAGCTGCAAATCCTTGAATAATAATGTCTTTAAATCCATCACCGGTAAAATCGTCTACAACACAGTTAGCTATATATTCACCGCCCAATGTATCTGCAGGAATAAATATATTATTGCCTATATTTTGGTAAACAATATTGTAAATGTTTGGTAATCCACCTGGTTGAGTACCTACAATTAGTAAATCTTGATCACCATCATTATCTAAATCTGCAATAGCGTTTTGTCCGGCTGTAGTTGGTTGTAGCGTAGTGATAATTTGTGTAAAAATACCCGAACCATTATTGGTATACAATAGGTTTTGATTATTTCCATTTACCAGAAAGTCAAAATCACCATCATTATCTGTATCTGCTACGTCAATATCTTCTCCCCGAAGAGGAGCGAATGTTGAATTAGTATTCAATGTAAAATTACCTGAGCCATCATTTTGATACAATTTAATGGAAGAAACGTTACTGGCGTCACTGCCAGAGATAACAACGTCTTTATCGCCATCTTTCTCAATATCTATAAATTCTACAGCTCCTCTAACTGCAGTAAAAGTAGTGCTGCCTTGAGCAGAAAAAACGGCATTGCCGTCGTTTAAATACACATCAGCTACAAAACCTGTAGTTGCTGAAGCAGAAATGACAATATCCTGGTCTCCATCATTATCTACATCTTCAATAGCTGCTCCAGAAGTCCAGAAAAATTTTGGCAGTGCATTATTGGTAACTTGGGTAAAACCACCCAAGCCATCGTTTTTATAAATATTTGTAAATACTACTCCTGATGGGCTTCGTCCGGCGAAAAATAAATCTAAATCACCATCTTTATCTAAATCCTTTAAAATGGCCTGACTGGTACTTGAAAGAGGAAAATTAGCAGTAGTAACTTCTGTAAAATTTCCAGCTCCATCGTTTTTATAAAGCTTTGTTCGAATAGCAGGGGTCTGACCAGTCATAAATAAATCCTTATCACCATCGCCATCAATGTCGCCACTGGCAAATGTTCCAGCCCAAACCTCCTCTAAGTTGGGCTGCGGATTAGCTAAATTAAAATTTATGGTTTGCGAGTAGCCAGTAATACACATTAGATGAACGAATTGAAGTAATAAGATATTTTTCATGGTTTTTTAATTTGTTTTCAGTTTTTCACTCTATGTTATCAACAGATGGCTTGCACTAAAGTATTAAAAAATTTTAACCTGATAAAATTTAGGGATGCTTTCTTATTTAGTTGATAATGACGTCACCGCCATTATCTAACACAAATAATTTTACATCTTGTTTTTTGTTGATTTTCTTTCTAATACCTCCAACTCTGCAAATCAACTCCCTGCGGGCTTCTTGTTTTTACTTCTTCTGCCCACTTGGTAATAAAGTATCGGTTGTAACGTAAACGACTAATATAATTCGGTTGCGTATGATCGCCATTCCAGCAATGCTCTGCCCTGTCGCCATAGTCAACAAATGCATCAGCACTTGGATTGGTTAAACGCTTCAATCGCTCTTCAAACAAATACACCGCATTGTTCAAATAATAATTATCCATATCGCCACAATAGATTTTGATTTTGCCTTTGAGTTTATTGCCAAGCTTGCTCCAGTCACGTTCCAGTATATAGCCCAAATCATAATTGTCTCTCCAATAGCGTGCAACAGTTGAATCAATGTCACCAGTGTACTTATTCCAAATGGGTTGCGGATATCCATCAGCACCCACAGGTGAGTACACACTTTCCCATACATCCCATTGATCTCCGCTTCTGCTATTAGTACCTAATGCAAGTTCTCTTAAATTAGAATCTCTTAAGTATGCATCTATGTGACCAAGATAATTTCTGTGTGATGGCCGTGCTGTTTTTCTGAAAGGCCCTTCAATGTAATAAGCATTTTTATCTTTGTAAATATCTACAACAGTATAAGCTCTGAAATCAATTGGGTCGGGGCAGGCACTATAACAACCATTGTACTCATCAGGATAAAATAGTTGTGTAGCCAACACCTCCCATCCTCCTGTACTGCCGCCATACATAAATCTCGCCCATCCTTCACCGATACCACGAAATCGTTTTTCAATTTCAGGAATCAGTTCGTATGTAATGGCATCACCATAAGGGCCATTGTTGGCACTGTTTACTGCATAGCTGTCATCATAGTAAGGAGTAGGATGTTGAATTTCTATGGCAAGCACTCTTGGAAAATTGGGGCCACTCCACAGTTTATAAAAATCATATTCTTCTTGCTGTACAATTTTGTTATAGCCAGTTAAATTAAAACGTGCAATGTAGTCGGGTTTTAAATTGGGGTCGGGGGGAGTGGTTCTGAAACCGCTGAAGTTATCAGGAAAATGTCCATGAAAAATAGCCAACGGATATTTTACATTGGGATGTGTGTCCCAACCTTCGGGTAACAATACATGTGCACCAATAAACATCGGTCGTCCCCAGAACTCCGTTAGTAGCTTACTTTGTATTTTAATATGCTTGATGTACTTCGTATCCTCCGGTTCTTTAATGGGTGGTATTTCTGAATCAAGATTAACGGTATGTGCATCAGCACCTGCATTATTAAAACGAAGCAGTAGAGGTTTGTTGTACAAATTGCCAGGTGCTTCATTCCAGTGTTGGCCTTCGCCTCTGTCCATAGGAAGTTTTATTGTGTGTCCATCTTTGCGTTTAAAGGTTTCATATTTATGCAGTACTACTTGCACAGAATAGGTGGCACTTTTTAGTTGCTTCATATTTTCAACAGGGTAACCAAAAGCTTTGGCATCTATGGTTTTTGTTTCGCCGGGTTTCCAGTTATCTACGTTTATACCAAACACCTGTTGTGTTTGTGGGCCATCGCTTATTTGAAACCTTGGCTCTGCATTTTTATTGGTACTGATGAGTAAAAGCAATCTTCCATCCAATGGTTTATTTCCAAATTTGGAAGGATAGGGAATCAGGAATTTTGTTTGACAGAAAACAAGAGATGTAAGAAGGAGGAAGTAAGATGTAAGAATGAAAAACTTCATGGCGGTAGTTTTAGAAAAGGAAGTTACTTGATTTTATCTTAATTTTCACTCATATATCTTCCTCCATGTACTTACTTGTAAAACTGCTTACTCATTTCACTACATGGCTTGTTTGTAAACGCTTTTATGTTTACAACAGGGAGGCAACAGCTATTCAAACTCCATTAGTAATTGGTTGTAATCATCCCAATTCTTTTTTAGATGCTATACTTGTAGGTTCTCTAATGAAGAAACGTGTACATTTTCTTACAAGAGGTGATGTGTTTCATAAAAAATGGGCAGTAAAACTTTTGCAATCAGTAAATATGATTCCTATTTACCGTATAAGGGATGGAAAAGAAAATTTAGGCAAGAATGATGTAACATTTGAATTGTGCAGACAAGTTTTACTAAAAGGGGAAGATGTTTTAATTTTTGTTGAAGGCTTTTGTAATTACCAAACCACTTTGCAAGTGCCACTTAAAAAAGGAGCTCCCCGTTTAATGGTTCAGGGTTGGGCAGATGGGGTAGATGTTCAATTAATTCCTGTGTGGCTGCGTTATAATTCCTTCTTTGATTTTCCGCTTGGAGTGGAAATTAATTTTGGAAAACCTTTTGGCAAAGAAGTAAAAAACGGTATTGAAGAAACGGCAATTGTTATGCAAAACATCAACAAAGAAACAGAAGAACAATTGCAGCAATTGTCAACTATCCATGCAGAACCAAAGAAAAGTGTAAACAAATATTTACTGTTTTTACCTGCAATGCTGGGAGTGATTACACACCTACTTTTTTTTCTACCAGTAAAAATGCTTGCAAAAAATTTTAAAGGTCCTATACACTACCATAGTATTTTATTTGTTGTCATCGCATTTGCTTACCCGTTTTACTTAGTGGCATTATCTATAACAGCTTATTGTATTTTTAATAGTATATTGGCTGTGGCAATTGTATTGCTCTTGCCATTTTTGGCAAAAGCCTATGTTTTGTGGAAATAAAAATAATCTATCATGAATAATAAAACTCTTGCAGTACTGCAGCCCATTTTCTTTATTGCAATGATTGTTGTGAATGCCCTCGCCAATATTTTACCCATTAACGGGTTAAACACAGGAGAAGTAAGTGCTTTATTTCCGAACCTGTTTGTACCTGCCGGATTTACATTCGGTATTTGGAGTGTAATTTATTTGCTTCTGCTTTTATGGGTTGTGTATAGTGGCATGTTATTGTGGAAGGGAGAAAAAAAAGATCCCATTTGTGAACATATAAATAAAGTGGCTCCGCTCTTTTTGCTTACCAGTGTTTTAAATGCAGGCTGGATTATTGCCTGGCATTATTTAATGGTTGGCGTTTCTTTAGTAATTATGGCTTGGTTTTTAAGATCATTAATTAAAATTTACAGAGTGATGCAGGTAAACAGATCCTCTATTACCGGATGGCCGCTGCTTACTTTGTACAGTCCCTTTGTAATTTATTTAGCCTGGATATGTGTGGCCACTATTGCGAATGCCACCGCCGTTTTGATATATGCACAATGGAATGGTTTTGGAATTGAACCCTGGCTCTGGAGTTGTATTATGATTACGGTTGCTTTTTTGCTCACTGTTTTTTTTACTTATGTAAAAGGTGAATTTGCTTTTGGCCTGGTAGCAGCATGGGCTTTGTTTGGAATTTATAAAGGGCAGTTTGATGCGAATGCTGCAGTAGGTTATACAGCTATTATTTCCTCTGTTTTGTGTTTACTGTTTGCGTTGGTTGGATTTTTAAGATGGAATAAAAAAACTCCCTTAGAAGGGATTATTTAAAAAAATGGGTATTGATTTTTTTGCTTACATAGAAAGGCTTGAATTAATAGCTTTTTTCTGCGGGTATCCTTTTATTTATTTGCTTGTACATCTTTTTAGTTCAACTCAATTTGTAAAACGCTTTTTCTACAACAGGGGTGTAATACTTCTGCCGGTTTCACATGCATTTACAGGTTTGTTATATCTTGGTTTGTTACTCAAAAATTTATATCCCCATTATAGCTTACACAATATTCAGCTTTCAGTTCACCAGCCTTTTTTTAAAATATGGGGTGTTCTTTCTCTCCTTTTTTTTATTCCCCTGCTCAATAGAAAAACAGTTTTTAGTTTGTGGCATAGCTTATTATTTTTCTTTTTTTTTGCAGGATCCATTGTTAAGGAAACATTACAGTCAAATCAAAGCGATGCAGTTAAAAACGGTATGCATATTTATTCCATCAGCCTGCTCATCAACCTTTTTGCTTTTGTTATTATTTGTCTGGTTGATTTTATAATATCGAAGCTGAAATCAAAACAGATCAATTAATTCCTTCTACAAAATAGTATCATTTCCTTTTCAACACATTTAATGAAAAAGTGTTGTATTCTTTCATACGCTCCATTTATTATTTTATGATTGATGTCACCTCCATTTTTGATGGAAGTCATATATGCTTAGGCCAGTCTGAAATAGTTTTACTAAGAATTTAAAATATTAGTCACTTAAAAAATATGTTATGAAACTGCTAAGTAGTAAAATTCTGATGGTATTTGTAATCCTTACAAGTTTTCTGGGATACATTGTAAGTTGTACCCGTGATAATGACTTAATTGTTCCCATTCAACTAAACAAACCATTTGTTGCAACAAGAGGTTCTAATGTTCATTTGCCTGGTAATATGACTGCTGGAAATGCTACTGAATGGAAAATGGATAAGTCGCACTCAAGTGTGCTTTGGTCAACAGATTATGTAGGAGCGGCTGGCCTTTTAACTGGTCGTTTTAACCAGTTTGGTATGCACAATGTAACAACTGATAAAATGTTAGCTTATGCTGTTACAGGGCAACCACTAAAAGATAGTTCATGGGCTTTTTATGAAAATGATCCGAGCAAAACTTATTTCAATGGCTATGTTCAGATCAATACTTCTAATACAGGAGAGCCTGGCCGTGATGCAGGTTGTAATGTAGCTGGTATGAATACCATAGCTATCAGATCAGGATTCCAAAATCTTGTTGATACCAATTTGGCCAAGATTAGAACCACCAAGGTAGAATTCGATCCCAGTAGCAACGGTTATATTGTAACATTAGATCTTACTTGGCATAATAAATATAGCCCCACTGTAGCGCTGGTACCCATTACAAAATCTATTATTGGTAAACTTAGTTATGTAAGCAAAAAAACAGTAACTCCTGCAACTGGATCCCCATATGATGTTTTTGGACTTCAATTAAAATTTAGTTTCAATTGCCGTGAGTTTGGTATAAGTAGTACAAGTATTGCAGACAACATTAACATTGAATGCAACATGAATTTTAATAATAAATAATTTATCAAAAATCAACGATCATGAAACGAAAAACTATTTATATAAGTGCGCTGCTTACTTTAATGATTACTTTATTTAGTTGTTACAAGGATATTATTAAGCCAGAAATAGCCTCAGGTCCAGATGATCTTCCAGCTCAACAGGTAAGTTTTCAAAATGAGTTAGCACCAATCTTTAGTGCGAATTGTGCTCTTGCAGGATGCCATGTTTCAGGAGCTCATAGCCCTTCTCTTATAAGTTCAGTTTCTTATTCAGAAATTGTAAATGGGGGTTTTGTTAACCTAACAGATCCTAAAAAAAGCAAGCTGTATCAATTGATCACTGGTGAAATGGCACAGTATATGCCAAGCCCCGTTAAAGCAAATCAACAAAAAGTGTATGACTGGATTCGCAACGGTGCACCAAAAAATTAATTGACTTAAAAAATAAATCAAATGAAACTTATATTATATAAAGCGAAAAGTTGGTTGAAGCCGGCAACATTGCTATCTATTTGCGTGTTCCTTTTAAATACCGGGTTACAGGCACAGGATTCACTGCAGGAAGTAGCTGATAAACCAGAACCAGTTAAAGTAAAACCCGTTAAAAATACATTTCAGAGTATATGGATTAGCGATAACCAAACCGTGATGGTTCCTGTTAAAAAAACATTGGAAATGGATATCATGCATCGATTTGGCACTTGGAATAATGGCTACGAAGATTTTTGGGGTTTCTTTGCACCATCAAATATCCGCATCGGGTTTAATTATGTTCCTGTAAATAAATTGAATGTTGGAATCGGATTTACAAAAACAACTGCTGCAGTTATTCCGGGAGCAACTACTTCATCAATTTCAGGCCCATTGTGGGATGTAAATTTGAAATATGCAATTATTACACAAACGAAAGGGAAATACCCAGTTAGTGTAAGTTATTATGTGAATGTTGCTTATAACGACAAGAAAGATCCGAATAAGGAAATTTACAGATACTCAAGTGATCGCCTCAACTATTTTAATCAAGTGTTGATTGCCCGAAAAGTTACAGAGAAGTTATCTGTTCAGGTAGCACCAAGTGTTTCGCATCAAAACGTAGTGAATGGCTATTTTACCAAGTTAAATGATTCTACTTTGAAAATAAATCCTTCTATGAAGTTTGATCATTTTGCTGTAGCACTTTCTGCAAGGTATAAATTAACTAATGTAACATCGGTAATGGTAAATTATGATCAGCCAATTACCAAACATGCTACCAGCAACCCTAACCCAAGCCTGTCTTTTGGATTGGAATTTAATACAAGCAGCCACTCCTTCCAGTTATTTTTTACCAATTACTATTATCTAAACCCTTCTATCAATAATATGTTTAACAGAAATAATCCGTTTAAGTATACTGATAAATCAACAAATACAGAAGTGCCGGGTGGTCGATTCTTGATTGGGTTTAATATTACCCGTTTATGGAATTATTAAGAAAGATAAAAATTGAATAACTACTAAATCAACGTAGTAAACGAGCCCTGTAATTATTTACGGGGCTCTTATCAATTCAAAATACTTAGTTTGTATATTTAAATTTATTTATGCATAAGGTTACAGTAAAACGTAAAATATATTTTTCAGGTTGGTGGTTTTTTTTATTTTGTTTTATTCTTTACAGTGCCTGCATAGAAAAAAAACGGAATAAAATTTCGCAAAATTCAAATTTTCAACAGCAGGATACCAATCGAAGAAAACCACCAGGCAGTTTTGAGGATACGCTAGTAATCACTTACCCATCTGCCGTTTTTTATAACTCCGATAGCCTGCAACTGCAAAAAATAAAGGGGTTAAGTGATGAAAATCAATTTGAAAGCAACATGCATGATTGCTTTTTTCAAATGAGAAATGCACAAATGGTGATGAAGCAGTACTGGCCAAAAATTCATATAATTGAAACCTCAACACACAGGTTTCTGCAATTTGTTAAAATGAATAAAACAAGCACTATTATAGATTTGAACACAAAAGGTGATATCTGTGGAATATTTTTATTCGATGGGAAAAAAGAACCGGAACTTACAGATATGATGAATATTGATACTTTCCTTGGTTTTTATTTTGAAAAATAACAGAACGATATAGCTATCATAAAAATTGAGTAGATAATATAGGTTTTTTAAAAAATTGTATGACAACAATCATACAACTTAGTTTCCAATATCAGCGTCATTGCAGGGTAGTTCTTTTAAATTGCCTTCTGAAATTAGGTAATTCAATTAATTAAAACTTTTAAAACAAAATAGTTATTATGAAAAAGAATCTTCTTGTTACAGTTGCTTTAATCATATCGGGAATGTTTTCGTTCACATTTATTTCTGGATTTACATCTTCTACTCTGCAAGATCCATGGGTGGTTCCGGATGTTGCTAAAAATAAGAAAAACCCTGTAGCCTCAGTTGCCCAGACTATTGCCACAGGTAAGGCCCTGTATGGCACACATTGTAAATCCTGCCATGGTACTAAGGGTTTGGGGGATGGCCCCAAGGCTGCCCAATTAAAAACAGAGGCAGGCGATTTTTCAAAAGCAGCTTTTCAATCCCAGACTGACGGCAGTTTGTTTTATAAAACATCAGAAGGCCGTGATGATATGCCAAGTTTCAAAAAGAAAATACCTGATGAAGATGACAGGTGGAGTGTTGTTAATTTTATGAGAACATTAAAAAAGTAAACCACTTATTAAAATACAAAAGACCGGTTTGGAAATTCCAAACCGGTCTTTTGTATTATAGTCCAATTGAATTACATGATGATAATCATAGTTGTATATGAGTTCAATTGTCTTTAAAATAGTTAAGGCTTTTTACTTTGTGTTGTTAAAATAACAAACTATTTATGGAGCAAAACAAATCAACCGGCACCAGAAAAAAATTCCTGCTCTGGGGTGCTGCTCTTCTCTCTTCTATTACATTGCTAAAATTTATTACTGGTGGTAAGAAAAAAACTGAATCAGAAACTGATACAGTTAAGATGCTTACGAGTGAAGGGAAACTTGTTGAAATTAATAAAAATCTGTTGACTGCTGGGGCTAAAAAAATCAGTAATGAAGAATTGCAGAATTGGATTAAGAAATAAATCAATTACTATTAAATTATTTTATTATGAGTTGTAACTGCAATAAGGAAAACGGATGTAACAATACGAATTCAAGAAAAGAATTTCTGCTTACTGGTTTGCTGGCAACAATGGCCGCTGTGGGTTGCAACTCCCCAAAAAATCCTTTTGAAGATTATGCTGGTGAGCATGTAAAGGCATCAGGTGAAAAAGTGAAATTATTATCAGTTGATGGTGAGATTATTGAAATAGATAAAGCATTTTTAAAACCTGTACCCGATTTACCAAAGATTTCAAATAGCGAAGAAAGAAAAGGGATTGAAGGCAAAAAATTTGTAATGGTTATTGATCTTGGCAGGTGTAAAAATGTGGGCGCTTGCAAAACAGCCTGCAACCATGCACACGGATTAAACCCGGGACAAAATTGGATAAAAGTTCTTTCTATGCAGGATGCTGATCAAACTGCTCCTTATTGGCAGCCCACAACCTGTATGCATTGCGATGAACCACCTTGTGTAAAAGTTTGTCCGGTTGATGCAACTTTTAAAAGGCAGGATGGGATAGTTTTAATTGATAGTGACAGGTGTATTGGTTGCCGTTTCTGTATGGCTGCCTGTCCATATTCAACCAGAGTTTTTAACTGGCAGGAACCAATACTTGAAGAAGCGGTTGCTGTACAGCATTACTCTTGCGAAACCAGTATGCCACAAAAAATTGGTACCGTTAGTAAATGCGATTTCTGCCCTGATATGGCACGAAAGGGCGAACTGCCGCATTGTGTATCTGCCTGCCCCAACGGTGTTTTTATGTTTGGCGATATGAATGAAGACTCAGTAACAAATGGGGCAGAAACATTTCGCTTTAGCGATTTAATAAAAGATAAAGCTGGCTACAGGCTTATGGAAGATTTGGGTACAAAGCCAAGTGTGTATTACCTGCCACCTGCAAACCGCAATTTCCCTTATGAATCCGGATTGGAAAATGAAACCCCTGCTGATAAACAACATCATTAAAAATTTTCATTGTGGAAAATTCATCTTCAAAAGTAAATGACCAAATAACCCTTGATCTTTTACCCCAAAAATTTGGTAGGCGTGGTAAAATATGGACAATGGTACTTATTGTTCTATGCCTCATAGGAGCATTTGCATATTACCGTCAATTAAGGTACGGACTGGCAGTAACCAACATGGGCGACTATGTTTCCTGGGGTATTTACATTTCAAATTTTGTTTTTTTTGTGGCTATTAGTTTAGTGGGTTCCCTTATCACGGCCATATTCAGACTGGCTAATGTAAAGTGGGCAACACCACTTACACGTATATCCGAAATAATTGCTGTATCTGCCATTGTATTTGCTTCACTTATTATTATTGTGGACATGGGTCGTCCAGAAAGGATGTTGAATTTATTTATACATGGCCGTATTCAATCTCCCATTATGTGGGATGTAATCGTTATTGGTACTTATTTCTGCATTAGTTTATTACTATTGTATTTCCCTTTGTTGCCCGACCTTAAAATACTGCTTAGGTTCAAAGAGAAATCTGGCAATGCATTACATAAATTATATAAGTTTCAGGGTTCTTTTTGGCAAGGCACAAAAGAACAATTTAAAGTAAGCGAGAAAGCTATTACCATTCTGTGCATTACCATTATACCAGTTGCTTTTAGTATCCACACTGTTACATCCTGGTTGTTTGCAACCACGTACCGGGCTGGATGGGACAGTACAAATTTTGGGGCTTATTTTATTTCAGGTGCTTTTTTGGTAGGTGCAGGCGGTGTGGTAGTAGCCATGTATGTTTTTCGAAACTATTATAAGCTGGAAAAATATATTACTGAAATGCATTTTGAAAAAATGGGAAGAATTGTGGTAATGCTTGCTCTTCTTTATTTGTATTTTAATGTTAATGAATATTTGGTTCCTGCGTTTAAAATGAAAAAATCGGAAGAGGCGCATTTAACAGGATTGTTTACCGGCGAGTATGCGGTAATGTTTTGGTTTGCCATAATCGTTGGAATGATTATTCCCATCATTATACTTTTATTTAAAAAAGGAAGAAAGCCACTCCCCATGTTTATTGCAGGCATAATGATTGTGGTTGGTGCATGGTTTAAACGTTACCTCATTGTAACCCCCACTTTACTGCATCCTTTTTTACCAATGCAGGATGTACCTGAAAGTTATCATTATTACTTTCCCAGTTGGGAAGAGTGGGCCATAGCCATTGGTTCTCTTTCCGGCGCATTACTCGTAATTACTTTTTTTGCAAGAGTTTACCCCATTATTCCAATTCACGAAACAATTTCTGAGCAACATGAAAAAGATGAAAAGAAATAAATACGTATTACTGTTGTTGTGCAATCTATTCATGCTGATTCATACACCAGCTATAGCACAGAAAGATTCAGTAATAGCAGAAGAGGTGATAAAACTGAACTATTACAGTGAGAACAACAGCATGCAATACCTTGTAGTGGAAACGATGCTTAAAAAAGGGAGGAAGCTGGAGCCGGTAAAAAATAAATCATTTCAGCTTTATCTTGATAGTGTTGCTAATGAAAATTTAATTAGTAAAGTAACAACTGATGGTATAGGAAAAGCAAAAAGTTTTTTGCCTGTTGGCTTAAAACAAAAATGGGATGCATCTCCGCAGCATACCTTTATTGCAGTGGTTGTTAATAAAGAAGAGGAAGTTGTTGCAGAACTTAAAATTACAAAAGCTAAAATTGAAATTGATACATCTTCTGATGATGGAGTAAGGAGTATAACAGTAAAAGTAACAAAGTATGAAAATGGTGAATGGATTCCTGTGAATGAAATGGAAATGAAAGCAGGTTATCAGCGGCTTGGTAGTATTCTTTCTGCCGGTGACGAAACAACTTATACAACTGATTCAACAGGAACTGTTACAATTGCGGTAACCAAAGACAGTTTGCCGGGTGATGCAAAAGGAAATATTATTCTTGCTGTTAAAGTAGAAAATAATGATGCCATTGGTAACCTGCTGGTGCAAAAAACGGTTGCCTGGGGTGTGCCATCTGTACAGAATACTGATTTTTTTAACCGCAGAACATTATGGTCAACCCGTTTTAAAACTCCATATTGGCTGTTGTTCATGGCTTATTCAATTGTATTGAGTGTGTGGGGTACTTTAATTTATCTCATATTTCAATTAATAAAAATCAAAAAATTGGGGAAAATGAGGTCTTAGTATTTTTAATTTGTTCAATGAAATATACTTAGAACTTAAAGCCAGTACATTTTTTTTGAGTGATATTACAATAAATCAGTAATGTGCGAATTATATAAATCATACAAAGCAGTATATAATAATTACAGTCATAAATAATCACATCTTTAGGTATGACGCAAAAAAACAAAAAACAATTTGGTGTATGGTTGGATGGCCATCACGCAACTGTGGTAGGAAGAGATGGTGAAAGCAGTGAAGATTTTATAGTACTGGGCATTGCAGATAATGCAGGTGCTGAATATAATACCAGTGAAAAAAATCAGCACAATGATGAACGGGCTTTGCAGCGCAAATATTTTAAAACAATACTGGCTTTTATGCAAAATGCTGAGCTGGTACATATAACCGGCACGGGTACTGCTCAGGAACAGTTCATTCATTTTATGGCCGATACTCCGCAGTTTAAAAATACGCTTACACAGGAAAGTACTTCGCACAAAATGAGTGATGAAAAACTGGTTGCGTTTTTTGATGCTAAGTTTGAATAAGAGTAATTAGAGTAACCTTTTTTTTACAAATTGACCGCCTGTATGTATAGGTCGGACGGGCTTCGCCATGTAAGTTTCTGGTAATTCAAGCTCGTATTATGGCACGCAAAGAAGAAAATTATCATCAGAGCGTCTTTGCGAGCCTTGTTGTTTGGCGAAGCAAACTATTCTTATTGTTGGCATCTTCGTCAATCAACTTAAATGCTTTAGGATTTCAAAGTTGGCGAATACACACGCCTACACAGTCTATAATTTTTTCTTTTACAATTTTTTGGCGCAAAATAGGTAAATAAAAACCGCCCGAATTCGAAATACAGCCCGATTTCGGAAGCAGCTATGTGGGGCTTTTGTGCTACTGCAATTTGAGCAGATGGAATTCTATTTTCAAGGCAATCATTGGTTTCTATTTTGTAATTTTTGTTGCACCTGATATTGTTTTGAAAGCCGGGTAATATGAAAAAGTTGATTGACGAGGACGCCAGTATGAGCAAACGGTGGAACTGAAAAACAACATTGGAAAAAATTCTATGTTGCTTTTATTTTCAAATACATTTCATCAGCTTTTTAAAAAATACATTTTCAACAGACCTCTGTTCTTTACTTCAATTTCGCCACGGTACTCACATGCAAATTGATCTTTTATGATGCTGTAAGTAGTTTCAGACATGTTAATTCTTCCGGGCTCCGACTTTGATTCCATTCTCGATGCAATATTTACCGAGTCGCCCCAAATATCATATTGCCATTTTTTGATACCTACAATACCCGCCACCACGGGCCCAGTGTGTATTCCTATTCTGATGTCGAAATGGTTAAGGCCATCATCTGCATGTAAAGAACTGCTTACCAGCTCAATCATTTCACGTGCAGCCATTATTGCATTTGCGGCATGGGCAGGATTGGGCGTTGGTAAACCGCAGGCACACATATAAGAGTCGCCGATAGTTTTAATTTTTTCAAGCCCGTACTTTGTAGTGATCTCATCAAACCCTTTAAAATAAAAATCAATACTCTTTACCAATTGCACCGGTTCAATATGCTCGGCGTACTTTGAAAACGAAACAAAATCAGTAAATAAAACAGTTACTTCATCAAACTTCACTGCTTCCACACTTCCTTTCTGTTTCAGTTCATGAGCTGTTTCTGCAGGAAGGATGTTGAGCAGCAAACTTTCTGATCGTTTCTTTTCTCTTGAAATACTTCTGTAATACCAATACAAAGTGCCCAGAATGATAACTGTTAATCCAAGAATGATATACATTGAAAAGAGGATGATACGCTGGTTGCGTTTTTGCTGATTGAGCAAATCCACTTCAATTTGTTTTTGAGATACTTCATAGTCGGTACGCAGGTCGGCCATTTTTTGAACAGATGTAATATTGTTTACACTATCCCTGAATGCGATGTGATTTTTATAATACATCAGGGACAATTTTTGATTGCCTGCTTTTTCATAGAGTTGTGAAAGTTTAAGATTGGCATCACTTATTTGTTCTTTCAAATCATAATTGAGCGCCAGTTGAAGACTGCGGAGTGCATAATTGAGTGCCGTTTGCTGATCACCTTTTTCTACATAGATATTGCACATGGAAATGAGATAAACACAAATAGGATAATAGTCTTGTGCATCTTCCAATATCTTAGTAGCATCATTAATGTTTTTTTCTGCCAGTTGTTTATTGCCGGTGTTAGCATATACCATACCGATATTTCCCAAACTGTAACCAACTCCCATTTGGTAGTTGAGGTTCTCAAATATTTTTTTGGATTCTTTAAAATATGAATAAGCGGAATCGAAAAGCTTGCTTTTTAGAAATGCATCTCCTGCATTTAAAATAACCGATGCAAGGGCAACTGAGTCGTTCGATCTTCTCAAACTGTAAATCGCTTTTCGGTAATATAGCATTGCATTTTTATGATTGTTGGAGATGGCATAAATATCTGCAATGGAGCCATAGGCACTTCCTTCCAAAGAAACCAATTTGTTTTTTTTTGCTACTTCGGCGCATTTGAAAAAAGCATCTACTGCATCATCCAGATCTCCTAATAATCTTTTTGTACTGCCTTTTTGAAAGTAACCCTGTGATAAGTAAGAATTGTTGTTTGCTGCAAGAGATAGCTTTATCAATTCTTCTGCGTAGTGCAGTCCCTGTTTATAATCTTTAATTTCATTAAAGGAGAGGTCGCTTAATAATTCTAATTTTACCAAACCTGATGAAGTATCTGATTTGTAGATTTTATACAAGCTATCAGCAATTCGCTGGTCCTGGGCCGAAAGATGGTTGGCAATAAAATAAAAAAAGCCTATTACAAAGCAACAGGCTTTTCTTTTCAACAACATTTTTATTGTTTTGGTTGAATTCTGATGATCGGATCAAAGGTTTTTGCTGCACCTCCTCCATTGTTTAACCAACCTGAGTTGGCAACTGTCCAGTTGATGGAGTAAGCTTCCTCAGTTCCGATTGGAATAGTCTGGTTAATGGTACCCTCCCAGCTGGTACTGTTTGGCAATTGAGCAGGGTCGGGGCTGAATACATCAGAAGAGTTTGGTTTTTCCACAATGCCTGTAATAGCGGCCACGCCTGAGCCGGGGCCGATAACCCATGTTACCTGATCGCCCTGATGTGCATTGGTAGTGCCCGAATCTGATAATGTTAAAGCACCTGTGGTTGGGTTACTGCCTGTAATTGTGATGATGATATCACCCATAGTTGTAAGTTTTTGGTTATAAAATGTAGATGTCTGAAACGCTTATTTTAAAAATATAAAAATAATTTACTTTGCCGAGTACTGTCACCGGTTGTTGTTTTGGCTTTTCAGAAAAAGGATTGGCTGGTGTAAAAAATCAAAATTCAAATGAACAGGTTAAACAGAGATTGTTCTTCAAACGGAGATCGCTGTTACTGATTTTTTGTGTAAAATAGCAAAATACTTTCACAATCCAAATAATTGATTGCAACAACTATTTGTACAACTATTTATGATTTACATTTATTATTACACATGAATCAGCATTTCATCAAAAACCACGCTGCAATACAAACTGCTGTTGAGCGGGGAAAATATTATCTTCTTTCTTTGCAGCATAACGGTCATTGGAAAGGTTTTCCAACTCTTGCAGGCCAATCTGATGTTTGGGTTACGGGCTTTGTAACAGCACATCTAAGGGAATTTTCAACAGATGAAAATTGGCTGCAGCAGGCACAAAATTTTTTGTTAGCTGCACAACATGCAACGGGGGGATGGTCCTACAGTACTCTTGTACCTCCCGATGCTGATTCAACTTCATGGTGCAGGATGGCATTAACGGGCAACAAAGATTTCAATGCAGATCTGCAAAAACAAAGTGAACATTTTTTATGGAGCCATTTTGCAAACAATGGTATTTCAACGTATCGTGCAGATTCGGGCATTCTTGCTTTTATCGGTGCAAACGATCCGCAGCTAATTGCAGGATGGACGTCTGCCCATGCTGATGTAACTGCCGCCGCTCTTCTTTCTGATCCTCATCATTCAAATGCGGATGGAGTTATTGAACAACTGCTGCAATTGCAAACAACAGAAGGATTACTGCCTGCCTATTGGTGGCGCAGTAAGTTTTATACAATTGCTCTTCTCTTTCGCACTTTACATTTTTTACAAAAAGAAGGTTCTTCAGTTCATCAGCAATTGCTGAAACAGACACTTGCTAAAAGGCAACTTGAAGAAGGAGGTTTTTCATTAGACGGTTCCGGTACTTATAACTCATTTGCAACAGCACTGGCTTTGGAATTGTACAAATCTCTTTCAAATGCTGAAGCAGAAGCAGAGCGTTGTGCCATTATTTTGTTGCAGCATCAAAATGAAGATGGTAGCTGGCAGGGCGATGATTTGCTTCGCATACCTGCACCTTTTATCATGGATCCTGAAACTATCACCGATTGGAACAATATGAACGGCGGCGGCAATTCATTTATTTGTGATGAACAGGGTTTGTTCACTACTGCTATTGCCTGTTACGCACTCAATCGATGGGTGCGGATCATCAGCTAAATTCTTTTTTTTCACAAATGGATTGGCATCAACATTTTCAACAGGTTTTTTTTGAGCGGTGGCAGGCAGCGGGGTTGCCGCATCCGCAACTTTATACTGCTGCTTATGTTGATGCTAGGGAACATCACTTGCAAAACGTTTCATTTCTTGAAACGGATATGGCAAACGAAAGCGGTATCCCTTATAATCAGCTCAAATCAGTTTATGGGTTTGGAAAAGTAACAGGTGAGTTGTTGGCTGAATTATCAGGTCTTTCAAAAGAAACAACATTGAACGTAGCTGATTGGTGCGGCCGTTTTAACTTAGGTATCAGTTTGTTTGATTATATATGCGATGAACTCAACGGGCAGGAGCTTGTTCGTTCATTGCCGGTGTTTCAAACTTTTTTTTCTGCTCCGTATAAATCAATTGAATCAATAAACCCTGCCGTACAGTTACTCAGCTTATTGGCCGCTTCTGTTTTTAAAGATGTAAAAACACTTGGCTCTGTTGAAATTGAAAAGGCAATGAAGACAATGATGGAGGCGGAACTTCTGCATGCAGAAAGTAAAATTTATAAACATGCAGATTTGAAAACCATTACTCAAGCTTTGTATTTAAAATCGGCTGAACCTTTCAGGGTGATGGCAGTTTATGCAGGACTTAGTGGCAACATTCAGGAACCTTTACTTTCTTATTTGCAGCAATTTGGAAAAGCAATGGGGCATTGTTATTGGTTGATTGATGATGCCCGGGATTTGTGGGATGATGTAGACGTACAAAAATGGAATTGGTTGTTAACAACTGATGCTGAGGTTTCAGGAATTACTTCCAAAGAGGTGCTTACATTAAAATTGAAAGAGTTGAATACCGCAGTACAGTTAAGTGATGTAGTAATTTCTGAATTGATGGAGGCAATGAAAGTTTTTGATGCACAGGAGGAAGTAAAAAAACGGATAGCCGGTTTTATTGGCGCTTCCTTATGGCAATGGTTTTGTTACTGATGTTTTTTGCAAAAGCTCTTATTGTTGTTGGCGTATCTGCCAATCAACTTATTGCTTTAGGATTTTCATGTTAGCGGGGACACCAACATGAGCTAATAAATTTATTTTGCAGGAATGTAAATATCAAATTGAGCTCCTTTATTTAATTCAGCAGTTGCCGTAATAACTCCTCTGTGATTTTCTACTATTTTTTTTACAATAGCAAGTCCAATACCTGTGCCAGCATATTCTTCTTTGCCATGAAGTTTTTGAAATACACCAAAAATGCGTTCGTTAAAATGTGGTTCAAAACCGATGCCATTATCTTTAACCATAATGTGGCAATAATTTTTTTCTGGAGAAAGCTCCTTGTTATTTAAAGCACTTCCATCTGAAACGCTGGCAGTTATGATGATATGAGATGGAATGCCGGGGTTTGAAAATTTAAGTGCGTTGCTTACAAGGTTGTACATTAATTGGCGAAACTGAAAAACAATAATATTGGCAGAGCAGAGTTCGGAGAATTCAAGAATAGCTTTTTTTTCAAGGATGGTATCTCTTAATTCATTTTTTACTTCTTCAATAATGGTGTTTAGGTCTGTAGGCTCAAATTGATGATCGGAGCTATTAATACGGGAGAAGGCTAGCAGATCATCAATCAATTGTTGCATTCTGCCAGCGGCTAATTGCATGCGCTGAAAATTATATTTCCCTTTATCAGACAGGTTTTCACTTTCATATTCTAAAATAATGGTAACAAAGGTTTGTATTTTTCTTAGTGGCTCCTGTAAATCGTGGCTTGAAATATAAGTGAATGCCAGTAGCTCTTTATTGGCAATAATTAATTCTGCTGCCCGTTTTTCTTTTTCTTCATTTTGAAAAGCCAGTTCTTTGTTGGCAATAATTAATTCTGCTGCTCTTTTTTCTTTTTCTTCATTTTGAAAAGCCAGTTCTTTATTCGCAATAATTAATTCTGCTGCTCTTTTTTCTTTTTCTTCATTTTGAAAAGCCAGTTCTTTGTTAGCAATTCGTAAATCTTTGGCCCATTTTTGCTCTGTTACATCCCGTGCTGCTGCAAAAACTCCAAGAACATTTCCTTTATCATCTTTATAAACTGAAGCATTGTATAAAACATCTGTAAGATTTCCATTTTTATGTTTTATGGTTAACGGATAATCTGCTACAAAACCTTTTTCAAAAACCTGACGATAACCCTCCTGTGCTTTTTTAGGTTCTGTAAAATAATTGGAGAAGTCTGTATCAATTAATTTTTCACGATCAACACCGGTAACTTTTATTGATGCTTCATTTACATCTAAAATCTTTCCTGTTGCACTGATGGTAACAAGGGGGTCTAAACTTGCTTCAATTAAACTACGGGCATATTGTGAAGATTGTTTTTGCTCAGTAATATCCCGTGCTGCTGCAAAAACTCCAAGAACATTTCCTTTATCATCTTTATAAACTGAAGCATTGTATAAAACATCTGTCAAATTTCCATTTTTATGTTTTATGGTTAACGGATAATCTGCTACAAAACCTTTCTCAAAAACCTGACGATAACCCTCCTGTGCTTTTTTAGGTTCTGTAAAATAATTGGAGAAGTCTGTATCAATTAATTTTTCACGCTCAACACCGGTAACTTTTATTGATGCCTCATTCACATCTAAAATTTTTCCAGCGGCACTGATGGTAACAAGGGGATCTAAACTTGCTTCAATTAAACTACGGGCATAGTTAGCAATGATTAACTCTGCTGCACGTTTTTCTTTCTCTTCGTTTTGAAAGACAAGTTCTTTATTTGCAATAATTAATTCTGCTGCCCGCTTTTCCTTTTCTTCATTTTGAAATGCAAGTTCTTTATTGGCAATGATTAATTCTGCTGCCCGTTTTTCTTTTTCTTCGTTTTGAAAAGTCAGTTCTTTATTTGCAATGATTAATTCTGCTGCCCGTTTTTCTTTTTCTTCATTTTGAAAAACAAGCTCTTTATACGCATTATTTAATTTCTCCTCATTTGGTTTAATTGTTTTACCCATTTTCTTTTTTTAGTAATACGCTAAATAGCTAAACTGTTTTCTACAGTTAGTACAAAACTTTCTTTAGGGGGTTGTACTATATTTCCATCCTGAATAAAAAGTTTAAAAGTATGCAGTATTATTTTTTTGAATAATGCAAATTCTGATGGCTTTCTTATAAAATAGTTTGCTCCGTTATCATAAAGTAAGTTTACTACGTCCTGCTCAAATGAAGTGGAAAAAATAACAACAGGAAGATTTTTTAATTTTTCGTGTTGCTTTATTTCATCTAAACATTCAAAACCATTTTTTCGGGGCATATTAAGGTCTAAAAAAAGTATATGCGGAAGTTGGTAAGTTTCATTTGTGAGCAACTGCATGAGCTGTTCTCCGTCATGTACGGCGGTAAAACTTGTTGATGCTGCTAATTCTGTAATGGCTTGCTCAAAAAAAAGACAATCGTCTATATCGTCATCTGCAAGCAGCACATTCAGTTGATTTATTTTCATGCGTTAAGGATATATTTTAATTTTCCATTGGAAAAAATATTTTCGGCGGCCATTGGTAATGCATGGTGAATAACCTGTACAAGCTGTGCAAAATTGCTGGGCTTGCGGATATACACATCAGCCCCGGTTTTAAAGAGAATATTTATTTTATCATAAGCGCCTGATGTAGAATACATCACTACCGGCAAATCTTTTAGTTGTTCATTTTTCTTTATTTCGGCTAAACATTCTAAGCCATTTTTCCGTGGCATATTAATATCTAAAAAAAGTACATGCGGAAGACGTTCTATATTTTCGTTCAAATAACTCATCAATTCATCTCCATTACGAACGGTGTTAAGTTGCGTAGTAATTGGTAAAGCTTGTAATGCTTCTTTAAAAAAGTTACAATCATCTGTATCGTCATCTGCAAGCAGTATATTTAACTTTTTTTCATTCATTGCTGTAGTTTTAAGCTAGATGTTTATCATTTACTAAATGCGCTTTCCTGTTTTATAATTATATTTCTTTTAGTTGTTGTTCAAAGTTAGTTTCCTGTATTACTTTAATAAGTGCTTCATGAATTACTTGTTTCAACACCTTAAAATCGCCGGGCTTTCTTATATAGTTCTGGGCACCCATTCTATGGAGCGTGCTTTTAAGGTTATCTTCAAAATCAATACTTTTAGTATAGGATGTAGTGTACATAACAACAGGCAGTTTTTTAAGGTTGTAGTTTTCTTTTATTTCAGCCAAACATTCAAAGCCAGTTTTACGGGGCATACTCAAATCCAGAAAAAGAACATGTGGAAGCTGGGTTTCATTTTTAAAAAGGTAGTCCATTAACTCATCTCCGTTATTTACAGTTACAAGATTTGTAAAAACGGTTATTTCTTTTAATGCTTTAGCAAAGAATAAACGATCGTCCATATCATCATCTGCAAGCAGGATATTGAATGGAATTTGGGGTTGATTACTTTTCATATAGCAATACGCAAAAACTGTTATTCATTTTTATAGCCTACGTATGAAAATCATACATAGTAAAGATGGATTTCATTTCTTAGCTATACTTGTACAATTCTAAAAATTTATTATACAATTCATACATTTCGCCAAGCTTGAAGTATTCACCCACCAGTTTCTCAGATTTCTTCGCCAAACAGCAAAGCTTGCAAAGACGTTCTAAAGCTTATTCGTAAGCAATAACGTACTAATGATGTTTGTTGTATTAGCTGAAGTTTGTGAGCATTACTGTATCCCTGCAATTGAACAGAAAAGTACACCGTAGCATTCAACCTGGTATAAAGCCCCGGCTCATAAAAAAGGTACGATGTATAAATGAGTGACCCATCTTCGCTAAAGCTACGAACGGGCAGGCCCCAAAAACCGATGCCATAAAAACCCAGCCTGTAACAAAAACCTGTATTCCTTGTATTTTTATCCTTTAAAAGCTTTGCCCACAAGCAGTTTCACCTTACCTTTGCTGCCCCGAACTAAAAAACAAAATCGGGATAATTTTATGTCTGAAAATCAAATTCTTAACTCAAACGCTGATGCTCAGGAGAATGTGGCGGTAACCGAGGTTACTGAAACTTCTACAGCGGTAACAAATGCACCTGAAGAAGCAACTGTTGTTGCTGAGGCACCGGCACCGAAATTTGTAGAAACTCCTCACGATGATTTTGACTGGAGCAGAGACAAACGCAATGTGGCTATTTACGACAAAGCAGAGCGTGAAAAATACGACTCAGTTTATGATGGCACATTTAAGCAGGTAAATGATGGCGAAATTGTAGAAGGTCAGGTAGTAGCGCTTACTAAAACTGATGTGGTAGTAAACATTGGGTTTAAAAGTGATGGTCTTGTTTCTTCAAACGAGTTCCGTGACTTAGTAGGTTTAAAAGTAGGCGACACAGTAGAAGTAATGGTGGTAGAAAAGGAAGACAGAGATGGCAACCTTCACTTAAGCCGCAAACTTGCTCGTATCAGTCGTGCTTGGGAGCGTATTGTTGAAATTCATAAAACCGGAGAAATTGTTACCGGCCTTGTTACCAGCAAAACAAAAGGTGGATTGATTGTGGATGTGTTTGGAATGGAAACATTCTTACCGGGTTCTCAAATTGATGTGAAGCCTGTAACTGATTACGATCAGTTTGTAGGTAAAACAATGGAATTTAAAGTTGTAAAAATCAACGAAAATATTAAGAACGCTGTTGTAAGTCATAAAGCTTTAATTGAAAGCGATATTGAGCAACAACGTGTAGCTATTATGAGCAAGCTGGAAAAAGGCCAGGTGCTTGAAGGAACTATTAAGAACATTACAGACTTTGGCGCCTTCCTTGATTTAGGTGGTGTAGATGGTTTGTTATACATCACAGATATCAGTTGGGGCCGCATAAACCATCCTACAGAAGTGTTGAAGATGGATCAGAAATTGAATGTGGTTGTTCTTGATTTTGATGATGAGAAAAAGCGTATCAGCCTTGGTTTGAAACAATTAACTCCTCATCCTTGGGATACATTGCCAGAAACTGTTGTAGAAAATGAAATGGTGAAAGGTAAGGTGGTAAATATTGAAGATTATGGAGCGTTCTTAGAAATTTATCCTGGTGTAGAAGGCTTGGTTCACGTAAGTGAAATTAGCTGGGCTAATACGCCGGTAAATGCAAAAGAATTCTTTAAAATGGGTGATGAACATGAAGCGAAAGTTGTAACCCTTGATAAAGATGCACGCAAAATGAGTCTTTCTATTAAGCAAATGAGCAAAGATCCATGGAGTACAATTGAAGATCAGTTTCCTGTAAACAGCAAGCACAAAGGTTTGGTAAAAAATATTACTCCTTACGGTGTGTTTGTTGAGTTACAAGCCGGCATCGGTGGTATGATTCATATCAGCGATTTAAGCTGGACAAAACGTTTCAATCATCCGGGTGAGTATACTAAAGTAGGAACCGATATTGAAGTGGCTATTTTAAGCATTGATAAAGACAATCGCAAATTACAATTGGGCCATAAGCAACTGGAAGAAGATCCATGGAATGCACTGGAACAAAGTTTTGCAATTGGAAGTGTGCATGAAGGAACTGTTTTAAAGAAAGACGATAAAGGTGCATTGATTCAATTGCCTTACGGTATTGAAGGTTTTGCTCCTGCACGCCACTTAAATAAAGAAGATGGTAAAACAGTAATGCCAGAAGAAACTGCAACATTTATGGTTATTGAATTTGACCGTAATGAGAAGCGTGTAGTATTAAGTCATTCACGTATTTGGGAGCAGGCAATTGCAGATGAAAAGAATGCTGAAGCAAAAGAAAAGCGTGAAGATGCCGTACGTACTAAAAAAGCAGTGAAAGAAGTACAAAGCAAAGTTGAAAAAACAACTCTTGGTGACTTAGGTGTGTTAGCCGATCTGAAAAAGAAATTAGACGGTGAAGCATCTGCTGAAACTCCTGAAAGTTAATTTCTAACAAAAAGATAAATTAAAACCCATTGTGCAAACAGTGGGTTTTTTATTGGCAGTAAGAACCTGGTTGTTACTTTTTCATTTGCTGATTCAAGTATCTTCGCAAAAGATGCGTTATTTTTTAATTGGATATATGGGCAGTGGTAAAACCTATTGGGCTAAGCAATGGAGTACAGTTTATGGGCTTAAGTGTTTTGATCTGGATGCCGAAATAGAACAGAGGCAGGGAAAGAGTATCAATTTGATTTTTAAAGAAGATGGAGAAGATACCTTTCGGGAAATTGAAAAAGAGGTGCTCAAAACTTTTTTGCATTTAGATAACTTTATTATGAGTTGCGGTGGAGGGACTCCCTGCTTTCATAATAATATGAACCGAATGAATAAACATGGAGTTACTATATATCTTAAAAGCACCGTTGATGAACTGGTACAACGTTTAGCAACCGAAAAAGAAACCAGACCTTTAATAAAAGATGTGGCTGATGATGTATTGCATGAATTTATTGAGCAACGGTTAGAACAACGAGTTACCTGTTATTCGCAAGCAATGTATCATTTCCCCACTCTGAATTTATCTAACGAAAACTTTCATCGAATTTTATACCGGCATGCAAAGTAATTATTTAAAATTTTCTTTTTTATTGGCAGCACTTGCTGTTGCATTGGGTGCATTTGGGGCACATGCGTTAAAAGAACTACTCGATGAAAGCGGTATGCACACTTATGAAACAGCAGTACAGTATCATTTTTATCATGCACTTGCTTTAACAGTAACAGGTTTATTATATCTGCATACAAAACATAAAACTGTTGGCTATGCAGGAGGCTTTTTTACAGCAGGTATTATTTTATTCAGTGGATCGTTGTATGCACTTAGTTTATGTAAGGCAGCAGGAATTGACAATATGAATTGGCTGGGAGCCATTACACCTTTTGGTGGTGTAAGTTTTATTTGTGGGTGGATTTGTTTGTTTGTTGCTGCTAAAAATGTGCATCGCTCATAGGCAAACGAAGTATAACTGTGGTTCCGTTTTCTGATACTATTGCAAATGTTCCTCCAATATTTTCCATTCTCCGCTGCATGTTTTTTAAACCGTTTCCAAATTCATTTAGTTTTTCTTTATCCATTCCTTTTCCATTATCTGTTATCTTAATTTCTAAACTATGGTTGTAAGTAACCACAATATTAACTTTTGTTGCATGTGCATGTTTTAAAATATTATTGAGTGATTCTTTTACAACAAGAAAAATATTGCGCCGTTTTACACCACTTATTTGTACTTCAGGAATATCCGGCGGAATTGAAATAGTATAATCCATATTTAAGTTAGCAAGGTATTCTGATGCATTTGATCTTATATAAGCCAGTGTGCTGCTCAGTGTATCGTTGCCGGGATTCATACTCCAGATGATGCCATTCATTTTACTCATTAATTCATTGGCACTGTAAGAAATTTTTGATATTTCACTCAAAGGTTGCTCCTTTGTTTTTTGCATGGCAATTTCACTTAGCAGGCGAATAGAGGTAACACCGCTGCCGAGTTCGTCGTGCATGTCTGCTGATATACGTGTCCGTTCGTCCTGTTGTGCACGCAGCACTGCAATTTCTTTTTCGTACTCCTGCTTTTTTGCTTCCTGTTTTAATACTTCATCCATTTTTACTTTTTCTATCAGCTCCACTTTGTTTTTATAAACCAATCCCAATAAAAATAATACCAGTTCTAAAAAAATACCAATTTCAAAATAAAGAAGGGATTGTTTAAATAAACCCGACTTGGGTGTAAAAGAAGAAGTGGGTGCAATAATGATGAACTGAGAAAAACCTGAAAAAATGAGATTGGCAATATTGCCGGCCACTAAAAAATTCATGAGTTTATTTTTGTGAGATATACCAAGTACTACATACGTAATACCAAGAAAAATCATAAAATATTTGCTGTAGTTTTCTGTGTTGTCCAGCATCTTAAAGTTTTGTCCGTTATAATACATCCAAATAAAACTGATAAGAAACATACCAAGAATTACTTCAGCACCAATAAACAATTTATTTAAACCGGGATATTTTTCAGGTGTATTTAAAAACATTCTAGTAAAACTTATATAGAAAATATAGCCAACCATTAAGAGTGCGTAATCAATAAACTCTTCGTACAGTACTGTAAAAGGCGATGATAAACCAAAGTACACTGCTTTTAAACTAAGCAATGTAGCCACACATAATGTATAAACTGAGTAATACAGAAATTCCCGTTTTCTGGTTTGCACATAGTTGGCTAATGAAAACAACAACATCATTAGCAAAACACCTGATAAGATATAGGTAATAATATCTAACCCGTAAAGTTTGGAACGAATCTCCGTTAAATGGTATTTAAAAAATGTAGTGTTAATAAGATATGGCCTCAGGATTGAAACGTTAGTTCTGGCAAACTTTGCTTTTACCAGTAAGGCCACTTCTTTTTGTGGTTTTATGATTAACTGGCGATAGGCTTGTTCATTGTATTCTGTTAGTATTGGTTTTATTTCTTCCCAAAACTGATCAGTAGAATCTCTTGTGTACAAAAATGTTTCAGTGGCAAAACTTCCGGCAGTAAAATAAAAGGAGCGCTCAATAGCTTCATCGTTTACAATCCAGAACATGAGGTACACATATCCATCAATCATAAAATGCTTACGTATCCGTTTCTTTGGGAAGTTTTCCAAATGAAGAAAAAGTCCGCCTCTGAGTGTTTGCAGTGGTGTATTTTGATTAGTATCAATATACACATGCATATTTTGAGGTAGAAAGTAGGTATTGATTACACCCGAGGTTTTTACAACATTAAATTGAGGATCCTCATGTGCATGGAGTGCATTTGCAAAAAAAAGAAAGAGTGCTTTTAGAAGCAGAATTTTTCTCATACAAGCTGGGTTGGCAGGGAAAAGATAAAACTTTTCAATGTTTTTATAACCTTATTTGTTTGGCTTTCTCTATCGGGCTTTCTTTATCTTTGTTTTTATAGCAGTAAAACGCATGAAGGAAAAAAGAAAAACCGCAAAATCAGAACAGCTTACTCAGGAAAAAGAAGAATCAGTAACCGTAAAGCAATTAGTAAAAGATGAGCGAACGCATAAGATTGCCGGTACGCTGCTGTTGCTTGTAGCTTTGATTTTATTCATCTCGTTTACTTCGTATTTGTTTACATGGCAGCAGGATCAGGATAAAGTTTTACGCAGCGCATCCCGGTTTTTGTTTACAGATGATGTAAGCGTTGAAAATTTATTGGGTCGTATTGGAGCCTGGCTGGCTCATTTATTTTTTTACAAATCTTTTGGCATAGCTTCCTATCTCATTTGCAGTATGTTTTTTATACTGGGTATTAATTTCTTATTCGGCAAAAAAATATTTTCACTTGCAAGAAACCTGAAATATGTTTTAATAGGTTTGTTGGTATTGCCCGTTTTCTTTTCATTTTTTTTTAAGAGTTATGATTTTCCCTGGGGTGGTGCCATGGGAAACTATGCAGCAAACTGGCTTAATGGTTTTGCAGGGAAAACCGGAACCGGAATTTTGCTTGTGGTGGCAGCACTCAGCTATTTAATCTGGAGATTTAATCCTGTGTTTCAAATGCCTGCAAGAAAAATAAAAAATATTCCTGTTGAAATAAAAGACGAAGCACCTGTTACAACAAATATTGAAGAATCAGGAATGCATCAATCATCTTCTGTGAAAAGCAATCAATTAAAACAAGATGGTAGCAGATTGATACTAAACCCAATTGCAGAAGAAAAAAATCCTTTGCATGATTTTCAGGTTTCTGAAAAGCAAGAGCAGGTAACAGTATTGCCTGTTGAAAATGCAGGATCTGTATTTGAACTTGCAAAAGAATTGCCCCAGGAAATTAATTCAGCTCCAGAGCCAAAGAAAAAAAATGCATCAACCGATGGTTTGGAACTGGAAATTAAATCTGTTCCTGATATTGCTGCTGAACCAATCTCAGCAAAAGAAGCAGTTGAAAACATGCCGCCTTATGATCCCTTTCTTGATTTGAAAGATTACAAATTCCCATCGCTCAACTTACTTGAAAATCATGGTAGTGAAAAAATTGTTCAGGATGCCAATGAACTGGAGAATTATAAAAATCAAATCATCAGTACACTGAGGAATTATGATATTGAAATTCAAAAAATTTATGCCACAGTTGGTCCCACAGTTACACTTTATGAAATTGTTCCGGCAGCAGGTGTTCGTATCTCCCGTATAAAAAATTTAGAGGATGACATTGCATTAAGCCTTGCAGCATTGGGCATTCGTATCATTGCTCCTATACCCGGTAAAGGAACTATTGGTATCGAAGTTCCCAATGTAAAGAAAACGATAGTGAGTATGAAGACGCTGTTGTCTTCAGAAAAATTTCAACATAATAATTTTGCTTTGCCTATTGCTATTGGTAAAAAAATTGATAATGAAAATTTTATTGTTGATCTCGCCTCTATGCCGCATTTGCTTATGGCCGGTGCTACAGGGCAGGGTAAATCAGTAGGGCTAAATGCAGTACTTGTATCGTTACTCTACAAAAAACATCCGTCGCAATTAAAACTTGTATTGGTTGATCCCAAGAAAGTAGAGCTGAGTTTATACCGCCACATCGAAAATCATTTTCTTGCAAAACTTCCGGGCGAAGAAGATGCGATTATTACCGATACAAAAAAAGTAATCAATACACTTAATGCACTTTGTATTGAAATGGATAACCGGTATGATTTATTGAAAGAAGCCGGTTGCAGAAACATAAGAGAGTATAATGAAAAATTTGTAGGCAGAAAACTCAATCCGCTGAAAGGTCATCAGTACCTGCCATTTATTGTTTTAGTGGTAGATGAGTTTGCTGATTTAATTATGACGGCAGGAAAAGAAATTGAAATGCCCATCGCAAGGCTTGCACAGCTTGCAAGAGCAGTAGGAATTCATTTAATCATTGCTACACAGCGGCCTTCAGTAAATATTATTACCGGAACAATTAAAGCAAACTTTCCTGCAAGAGTTGCGTTTAAAGTTTCATCAAAAATTGACAGCCGAACCATTCTTGATATTGGTGGCGCTGAGCAATTGATTGGTAAAGGCGATATGTTAATCAGTTATAATGGTGAGCTTACCCGTTTGCAATGTGCTTTTGTTGATACACCTGAAGTAGATGAAATTGTTTCCTTCATCAGTAAACAAAGAGGCTATGCTCAACCTTTTTTATTACCGGAGTATGTTGATGAAAAAGAAATGGAAGGAAAGGATTTTGATTTGAGCGATCGGGATCCTCTTTTTAATGACGCTGCCAGATTGATTGTACAAAATCAGGTAGGCTCTACTTCTCTGCTGCAACGAAGAATGAAGCTGGGTTATAACCGTGCCGGCCGGTTAATGGATCAACTGGAAGCTGCCGGAGTTGTGGGCGGCAGCCAGGGAAGTAAGGCCAGAGATGTATTGGTAAAAACAGAGTCGGAATTAGATCATTTGATTCAGCTTTTAGGATAAGCTGTTAAATCATTCCCAAGATGTCCTTTTATTATTCGTCAACCTGCAACACTTATCTTTGCGGCCACATCATTGAACAGACAAATAAAACCAAGAATGAAAAAAAGTGTATCCTCTTTGCTTTTTGTTTTGATTGTATGCAACTCTTTTGCTCAAACAAAACCAGCCACTCAAAGTGACCCCAATGCAAAAAAAATATTAGATGCTGTAAGTGCCAAGTTTAAAACCTACAAAGGTGTACAAGCAACGTTTTCTTTTACAACTGAAGATGCAAAAGGCAAAGTACAAGGAACTAAGAAGGGTACTTTGTTTATGAAAGGAAATAAATACCGTGTAACCTTAGTAGCTGCACAAGATATTTTTTGCGATGGATTGAATATCTGGACTTACGATAAAGGTGCAAATGAAGTAACACTTTCTAAATTCGATCCCGGGCAAAACACCATCACACCACAAAAACTATTTACAAATTTTTACGATAAAGATTTTTTGTATAAACTCAATGGTGAAAAGAAAGAAGGAAGTCGCACTTTACAGGAAATTGAATTAACTCCTTATGATAAATCGAAACCTTTCTTTAAAGTATATGTATGGATTGATAAAGCAACACAAACCATTTACCGAACCAAGGTGATGGAAAAAGCCGGCAACCGATATACTTATACTGTTGCCTCCCTGAAATCGAATGCTGCTTTAACGGATGCACAATTTGTATTTGACAAAAAGAAATACCCCGGTGTAGATGTTATTGATTTGCGGTAAGTAAAACAAAAAATATTCAAAACGCCCAATAGGCGTTTTTTTTATTTCAATTCCTTACCTTCAATATTCTCAATAACTTTTTAACCAAAAACAAAGTATTATGAAAAAAATTATTTACAACACCACTTTGCTGTTATTTATGGCAATAGCTTTTAATGCCTGCAAAAAGGGCGATACTGGTGCAGTAGGCCCTCAAGGCATTCAAGGTCCGGTAGGATCTATCGGCGCGCACAAGGTATTATTGGCCCCACTGGCCCTGTTGGTCCGCAAGGCCCTCAAGGAATTCAGGGTGTTCAGGGTATTCAAGGTCCGGCTGGGCAAAATGCAAACGTAATTTATTCTGCATGGTTTAGAGTTGGTTCGGCCTCAGCTGGATACATTAATTATCCCTACGTTGCCGGTGATACTGTAATGGGCTTGCAAAACAGAGTAACAAGAGCCAATGTGCCTGCTCCGAGTTTAACTCAAGCTGTTTTAAACAATGGTATATTATTAGTGTATGGTTTAAACAGCGGAACAATTACTCCTACACCTGCTAATGCTTCTGCAGTTGTTTCTTTACCTTATGATTTCTCCGGTTCTCCATTTGGTATTGCAGGTACCTTTAGTTGGGGTTTTGTGGGTGCTGTAAACCGTGTTATTATTACCGTTGCTAATTTATCAACTGGTATTTCAACTGTAACAGTAAGTGGATTTTTAAGATATGTTATTGTTCCTGGTTTAGTTTCAGGTGGTCGTTTTACAACCGGCCCTGCGGCAGGTTATAATGTGAACCAAATTAAAGCAATGAGCTACAAAGAAGTGGCTGCTTTATTCAATATTCCTGCGCAAGGAACAAATCAAAAATAAAAATGCAATTGAAATAAATAAAAAAACCATCCGCAATTGGATGGTTTTTTATTAAATACAATGTGAACTTATTTATTCTTTGGCCTGTCAAGCATATAATCAAAACGTTTACCACCTACTTCAGCCATATCTGGTATTGCCTCTACTTTATAGGCACCCGCATCCAGCTTTTGTTTTGTTTCAGTAAAAGCAATTAATGTTTCTTCAATATCAGCATCTGTATGTGCAGCAGATGGAATTAAACGGTAGATGATATGCCCTTTCGGAATTACCGGATAAATAACAATAGAGCAAAAGATATTATAATTCTCTCTCAAATCCATCACCATTGCCGTTGCCTCTTCTACTCCTCCAACCATATAAACAGGAGTAACCGGGCTGTCAGTTTTACCAATATCAAAACCTCTTTCTTTTAAACCGCTTTGTAATTTTCTTGCATTGCTCCACAATTTTTCTTTTAGCTCAGGCATTGTTTTGAGCATTTCCAAACGCTTGAGATTACCAATAACAATGGGCATGGGTAAGCTCTTGGCAAAAATTTGTGAGCGGATATTGTATCGTATAAAATCAATAATCACTTTAGGCCCCGCAAGAAATGCTCCGATAGATGCCATTGATTTTGCAAATGTGCTGAAGTATAAATCCATATCATCCTGACAACCCTGTTCTTCACCTGCACCTGCACCTGTTTTGCCAAGTGTACCAAAACCATGTGCATCATCTACCAAAATCCTGAACTCATACTTACTTTTCAGCACAGCAATTTCTTTTAACTTTCCCTGATCACCAGCCATGCCAAACACACCTTCTGTAATTACAAGAATGCCACCAGCTTTTTGTTTTTCAATTAAAGCAGTTGCACGCTGCAGTTGTTTTTCGCAATCTTCTACATCGTTATGTTTAAACACATATCTATGGCCGGGGTGTAAACGCAAACCATCAATGATACAGGCATGGCTCTCAGCATCATAAACAATTACATCATGCCTTCCACAAATTGCATCAATGGTACTCATGATTCCCTGATAGCCAAAATTCAACAGAATAGCATCTTCCTTCATTTCAAATTCAGCCAGTTCTCTTTCGAGCTGCTCATGATAATTGGAATTTCCACTCATCATTCTTGCTCCCATTGGATACGCAAGTCCAAACTGTTTGGAAGCATCAGCATCAATCTTTCTGATTTCAGGATGGTTTGCTAAACCGAGATAGTTATTTAAGCTCCACACTATTTTTTCTTTGCCACGAAACATCATGCGGCTGTTAATTTCTCCTTCCAGTTTTGGAAATGCAAAATAGCCATGTGCTCTTTCTCTGTGCTGACCAAGCGGTCCTGAATTCTTAATTAATTTCTCAAAAATATCTGCCATATTATGAAATTGTTATGTGCCTAAAATTGGCGCAAAGTTAAGGGATTGAGGGTGAAAGGGCAAGGTTGAAAGAATGAGTTTTATTAACAAAATAGTAATTTATGGGTTCTTTCACGGCTATCTTTACAACTCAATATTTATACAATGAAATTGTTTTTGATAAGCTGCATTTTACTTTTTAATTCCATTGGGTTTGCTCAAAAAGTAGCAACCCAAAATCCTCCGGTACAAAGACCAAAATTAGTTGTTGGTATTATGGTAGATCAAATGCGCTGGGATTTTTTGTATCGTTATCACAGCCGCTATGCTGCAAACGGAGGTTTTAAAAGATTACTCAATAAGGGCTTTAGTTGTGAAAATGCTTTTATTCCTTACACACCCACTGTAACTGCTTGTGGCCATACTACTGTTTATACGGGTAGCGTACCTGCCATACACGGAATTACAGGTAATGCATGGTGGGATTATGATAAAAACAGAATTGTTTATTGCAGTGAAGATAAAACAGTGAAAACAGTAGGCAGCAGTTCCACTTCCGGCGAAATGAGCCCAAAGAATATGCTCACGACTACTATTTGTGATGAATTACAACTGGCAACAAATTTCAGAAGCAAAGTAATTGGGATTGCTGCAAAAGATCGTGGCAGTATTTTGCCTGCAGGGCATAGTGCTGATGGTGCTTACTGGTATGAAAGTAAATCAGGCGATTGGATTACATCAACTTATTACATGACTGCATTACCACAATGGGTAACTGATTTCAACAATAAAAAAATGGCCGATGGTTTTTATGAAAAAGGTTGGAACACTTTATATCCCATCAACACCTATACACAAAGTACAAAAGATGAAAATGAGTATGAAGCAAAACCATTTGGCAATGAGCAAAAAGGATTTCCTTATTCTCTAAAACAGTTTACTACAAAAAATTACAGTGCTGTTTTGCAAACCCCTTATGGTAATACGCTTACAATGCTTATGGCAAAAGAGGCAATTGTTAATGAGCAGATGGGTAAAGATTCCATCACAGATTTTTTAGCATTGAGTTTTTCAAGCCCCGACTATATTGGCCATGCGTTCGGCCCCAACTCTATTGAAATAGAAGATACCTATTTACGATTGGATAAAGACTTTGGTGAGTTGTTTGATTATTTAGATAAACAAGTGGGTAAAAATGAATACCTCATTTTTTTAACTGCCGATCATGGAGTGGCACATGTGCCCGGTTTTATGAACGTAAATAAATTGCCCGGCGGTGCAGTTGATGATAACACAATGCTGGCTGATCTTAATAATCTTTTAAAAGATAAATATGGCAAAAGTAATTTGGTGTTGAGTGTTTATAATTATCAGCTTAGTTTAAACAGAGTAATAATAGATACTGCAAAGCTTGATGAAGAAGCTATTGTAGAAGACATCATCAACCAAGTACAAAAAATTAATGGAGTTGACCGGGTTTTTGCATTGGAAGAATTGATGGAGCAACCCATGAGTAGCGATGTAAAAAACAGATTGGCAAATGGATGGCATCCGCAACGAAGCGGAGATATTCAGATCATTTTAAAACCGGGTTGGATAGATGGAGGTGCTACAGGAACAACACATGGGCTCTGGAATCCTTACGACAGCCATATTCCATTACTCTGGTATGGCTGGAATATAAAATCTGGCCGCAGTACAGAAGAAGTGTACATGACAGATATTGCTGCAACACTTGCCGCTATGTTACGAATTCAAATGCCGAGCGGATCTGTGGGGAAGGTGATAAAGGCGGTTGTGAGGGAGTGATAATATTGCAGTCCTTAACCCATTGGCATTAATCTTGACCCTTAAGCTATACCATTCAGAAAGCCCCTTGTGAGGGGCTTATCTGTCAATTTGACCAAAGAATAATTTATGACTGAAAAGAATTTGTTTTTAAGATCCTCTGATGAAGATTTAGATTTTATGCCCATTATTCCACTAAACGAAACGGAAGCGGAGGATGATGAGAGCGACCTGATTCCTGATGAACTTCCACTTCTGCCTTTACGAAATACGGTGCTCTTTCCCGGTGTTGTGTTGCCCATTACAGTGGGGAGAGATAAAAGCATACAGGCAGTGAACGAAGCTTATAAAGTGAGCAAGCTTATTGGTGTGGTAGCTCAAAAAGACAGTAATGTAGAGGATCCAACTGTTACTGATATAGAAGAGATTGGTACCATTGCTAAAATAGTGAAGCTGATAAAAATGCCCGATGGCGGAACTACCGTAATCATTCAGGGTAAAAAAAGGTTTAAGATTACAGCTATTACTGCAGAAGACCCTTTTTTTAAAGCAGGTATTGAAATTTTAAAAGAAGAAGCTACACCTACAGACGAAAATTTTAAAGCACAGGCCGGTTCCATTAAAGATTTAGCTGCACAAATCATCCATCTCTCGCCCAATATTCCAAGCGAAGCAGCTATTATTTTAAAAAATATTGAGAACCCATCGTTCCTTATTCATTTTGTAAGCAATAACCTCAATGCAGATATTGTAGAAAAACAAAAACTACTTAAAACACAAAACATAAAAGAGCGGGCTGATTTATTGCTTACACTATTACAAAAAGAATTACAGTTTGCCGAATTAAAAAATCAGGTAACCAATAAAACAAGAACAGAACTTGATAAGCAGCAGCGGGAATATTTTCTGCAGCAGCAAATGAAAAGCATTAAAGATGAACTGGGTGGCGATACCAATGATCTGGAGTTGCAGGAAATGAAAAAGAAAGCAGAAACCAAACAATGGAGTGCGGCTGCAAAAGAAATGTTTAAAAAAGGAATTGAGAAACTGGAGCGTATGCATCCATCAACTCCTGATTATTCAGTAGTATATAATCATCTTGATTTATTGCTTGATTTACCCTGGAATGAATTTACAACTGATCAATACGATTTAAAAAAAGCTAGAAAAGTATTAGATCATGATCATTACGGAATTCATAAAGTAAAAGAACGTATTCTTGAATACCTCGCCGTGCTGAAATTAAAAGGTGATATGAAAAGCCCCATTCTTTGCTTGCTCGGCCCTCCGGGTATTGGTAAAACAAGCTTAGGAAAAAGTATTGCTTCAGCACTCGGTAGAAAATATGTACGCATCAGTCTCGGTGGTTTGCACGATGAAAGCGAAATAAGAGGTCATCGTAAAACATATATTGGTGCAATGCCCGGCCGCATTTTACAATCCATCCGTAAAATAAAATCATCAAACCCCGTAATGATTTTAGATGAAATAGATAAAATAGGAAATGATTTTCGTGGCGATCCTGCAAGTGCATTGCTTGAGTTATTAGACCCTGAGCAGAACCATACATTCTATGATAATTATTTAGAAACAGAATATGATTTAAGTAAAGTATTGTTTATTGCCACTGCAAACAGTTTAGCATCTATACAACCGGCATTAAGAGATCGTTTGGAAATCATTGATCTCAGCGGGTATGCAGTAGAAGAAAAAATGGAGATCGCTAAAAACTATTTAGTACCCAAACAAAAAGAAGCACACGGTTTAGTAAAGCTCAATTTTAAAATGAGTGATGCTGTGCTGCGTAAAATTGTAGAAGATTATACCCGTGAAAGCGGAGTGAGAGAATTGGATCGTCAGTTGGCGGCTATCATGCGTTCACAGGCAAAAGAGTTTGCTACAAAAGATAAATTAAAACCCACCATTACTGCTGGTGATATTGAAAAGATTTTGGGCAAGCCACGTTACAGTAATGAGATTTACAAAACAGCAAATATGGCTGGTGTATCTGTTGGGCTTGCATGGACTTCTGTGGGCGGAGATATTTTATTTATTGAAACCAGTTTATCCGATGGAAAAGGATTACTCACTCTAACCGGAAACCTGGGTAATGTAATGAAAGAAAGTGCATCTACTGCATTAAGCTATTTAAATGCCAATGCAAAAAAAGCAAATATTAACCCTGAAGATTTTCAAAAGAAAAATATTCACCTGCATGTGCCAGAAGGAGCTGTTCCTAAAGATGGGCCAAGTGCAGGTATTACCATGCTTGCTTCTATTGCCAGTGCATTTACTGGCCGCCGGGTTAAGCCTTTTTTAGCTATGACGGGGGAAATTACATTACGTGGACAAGTATTGCCCGTAGGTGGAATTAAAGAAAAGATACTTGCGGCAAAACGGGCAGGTATTAAAGATGTAATTATGTGCTGGCAAAACGAAAAAGATGTACAGGAAATAAATTCTCAGTACATAAAAGGCATGAAATTTCATTATATAAAAACTATGCAGCAGGTTTTAGATCTGGCTTTAATGTAAGAGAACTCTATACCTTAAAAAAAGAGACTTTTTTTAAACCAAATTATAAATTTCCTGTTATTATCAAGTCAACCATTTGATGTTGGTTGTTCTAAGAGTTAAAGAATTTCCTCCATATCTATGGAGGATTTTTGTTTATGCACGGCAAAAGAATGGTAAGCAGTAATTGATTAATTTACAGGCTTATTGAATTAGCCAATGCGTCAACTCGTTTTTATTATAAGTTTCCTTTTCTTTTGCCATTGGCTGAATGCACAAACTTTAGGCGGCAGCAATACCTATAATTTTTTACGGTTTCCGCCATCGCCTCAGTTAGCAGCACATGGAGGTTTGAATGTTTCTCATGCTTCTAATGATTTGTCGCTTGCGTTTCAAAATCCTGCACAGCTCGATTCTTCTATGCACTCACAAATGGTTGCCAACTTCAACAGTTTGTACGATGGACTAAAAAATTATCATTGGATGCTTGCTTACCGCAGCGAAAAATTACAAACCAATTTTGCCGCATCCATTTTGTTTTTTGATTATGGCGCCACTACACAAACGGATGCATCGGGCAATATACTCGGCGCATTTAAACCTAGAGATTATTCCATTCAAATTACAGCCAGTAGAAAATATTTAGAAAAATGGAATTATGGAATTTCTGCAAAATATATTTCCTCTAATTATGGATTGTATCGTTCCAACGCCATTGCAGCAGATGTAGGTGTGTTGTATAAAGACAGTGCTAATCTTTTGCAAATAGGATTGGTGGCAATGAATATGGGCGGACAATTAAAAAAATACAACGATGCTGTACCCGAGGAATTACCTTTTGATGTAGTCTTTGGCATTTCAAAACAATTAGATAAAGCACCTATTCGATTTTCACTTACTGCACATCACCTGCACCAGTTTGATATTTTGTACAATGATACTACGTTTAATAATGACAATGGTTTCACTAATCCATCTGCAAAAAAGTTTACTGCAGAAAAGTTATTTCAGCATTTTATTTTTTCTACACAGTTGTTACTTGGGCAAAGGGTGGAAGTAACTGTAGGTTATAATGTAATGCGCCGTAGTCAGCTTCGTATTACCAATGTACCTAACGGATTAACCGGATTGTCATTTGGAGTAGGGGCGATACTTCCCAAATTACAATTACGTTATGCAAGAAGTTATTTTCAAAATACAACTGCCTATAATCAAATCGGAATAAATCTTCCGCTTAATAAATATTTTGGACTGGGTAAATGGGGTGAGAAGATTGGGTGGTAGCAGATGAATGATTTTTGATGTAAGACTTTAGATTTAAAATGTACATTGTTCGTATTGTAATTGAAAACACTAACAGTTTAACCAACCAAAACTAAATGGCAGACAATACAGAAGAAGAGCATTTTGAAAATCAGACAAATAACCAATCGGAAAATCCTTCTGACAATATTACTCCTGCTAAGGACGCAGAAACTATTACCCCAAATCAAGAAACTGAAAATATGGAAGTACATCATCATGCACATGACCCTGCAGCACCACCACATCACAAAAAAAGCTGGAAATCCTATTTCTGGGAATTTTTAATGTTGTTCTTGGCAGTGTTCTGTGGTTTTCTTGCAGAATACCAGCTAGAACATAAAATAGAAAAAGATAGAGGTAAACAGTATACGTTTTCATTTTATGAAGATTTGTTAACTGATTCATCTCATTTCAACTCTCTTTATAAATATTATGATAAAAAACTTTCTGTTTTGAAAAGCATGTCTCCCTGCTACGACTCTCTTCTGAGTAATCCCTACTCAAAAAACTGTTTATCCATAATTATGAGAAATTCTCTTTCCTTCCTGGATATGATAAATTCGGACCGTACAATAACGCAACTGAAAAATGCAGGAGGCCTTAGATTATTAAAAAAAGAAGATGCAGATAAGATCTTGAGTTATGATAATCTTCTAAGGACTTATAAAATATATGAAAGCACCGGACTACAAAGTGTACAGTACGAACTACGGGAAACAGCGTCTTCTCTTCGTGATTATAAACAGTGGAAAGATACTACTAATAAACCTCAGGTAGTTTCTGTATTTGCTAATAACAAAGAGTTGTTAAATAAATATTTCAACCAGTTGAGCATATACAGAGATTATTGTAACGTAAGATTAAATCAATTAATATTAATTAAAAAAACAAATGCAGAACTTATAGAATATTTTAAAAGCAAATATCATTATGAGTAAAACTGTGTTGTGCTTCATGTAACTTCCTCTATTTGGGGAAGTAGGAAGGGGCTATCTTTCTTTTATCTGCTTTCCAAACAAAATTTCCACAAGTATATTATAAAAAAAATGTACAATCATAGGTATCAATAATCCTCCGCTAAAATAAACAAGCAAATGAAAACCCAATGCAAAGGGAATAATTTGAACAATTGCTTTTTCACCTTGTGTACCATGCCCAAATGCAAAGATGATTGCGCTCAATAATGCGGCTGCAATCCAAATTTCATTGGTTTGTAGCATCATTAATTGAAACAACATGCCACGGTACACATACTCTTCGCAAAAAGCTGCAACCATACAGGCAATGATCCATACAATACGGTCTCTACCGGTATCGGGCAGCAAATGATGCAACGTACTTTCTTCTTTTTGCTTTGCATATTTTTGCGATAACCATGCAATGGAAAGTGCCAATCCAAGAAATACAACAGCAGCAATAATAGAAGTGGCGGTAAACTTAGAAGTGAGTTCTATTTTAATATCTCCAAACCTCGCAGCAAAAAAAGCCAGAGCAAACAATACCAATTGCAAAACCATTGCTTGCAGATAAATAGGCGTTTTAGCAAGTTGTAAATCTCCCTGCTGTGCTTCCAGTTTTTTTATGTTTTTATAACTGAGTGCCGATAGAAATGGTAAGCCAATTGCTACAATGATTAAAAAGAGTAAACTCATAAGTTGGCAGCAATTGATTGCGTCCTGTTAAGTAATTGTTCGTGTAATTTCAAAACCTGCGGTGTTACCATTTCCTGTTCGTTATTAGTAATTACAAAATCGCAGAGGCGCATTTTTATGGATTCTTCCATTTGATTTTGCATTCTTTTTTTCACCTCCGCTGCTGTTACTTCATCCCTGTCCATAACACGCTTCATTCGGATAGTTTCAAGTGCTGTTACACCAATTACAAAATCCAATCCTGCTGCCGTTCCACTTTCAAAAAGTAAAGCTGCTTCTTTAATTACATACGCAGATTTTTGTTTGCTGAACCAAACTGCTGCATCAGCAATGGTGGCAGGATGAACCAGACTGTTCAGCAGGTCTAAATTTTCTTTGTTGTTAAATACAAGCGATGAAAGATATTGCCTGTTAAGTTTACCATTGGTATATGCTTTTTCACCAAAAGCAGAAATGATTTTTTGCTGCAACACTTCATCTTCATTCATCAATCGTTTGGCTGCCTCGTCGGCATAATACACGGGAATACCAAGCACTTCAAATACTTTTGCAACAGTTGTTTTACCGCTGCCAATGCCACCTGTTAGTCCAATTTTTAACATACAGTTTATTAAAGCCGATAGCCAATAGAAATTAGTCTTTAGTACAACAGCACTATCAACTATTCACTATCGGCAATCTACTATCGGCTTCTATTACTTCTTTGCTTCTACAGCAGGTTTGTTCAATTGTGCTGTCCAGTCCATACTAATAGAACTGCGTTCAATTTTAATATAACTGCCGGGGTTTATTTCAAGCGACAATGTATTATCATCATTCACTTTGTTTACTGTACCATGAATGCCGGCAATGGTTACTACTTTATCACCTTTTTGCAAATTGTCAATAAATGCTTTTTGGTCTTTTGCCTTTTTTGCCTGTGGGCGAATCATAAAAAACCAAAATACCACAATCATTAATCCTAAAAATAATAACTGAATACTTCCGCCACCACCCTGGCCTCCTGCTAATAAAATAAATAAATGCATGTTTGTTTAATTTTTACTTTTTCCAATTACTTCGCCTTCAAATTTTAATTTATAGTTTTGAGTGGATGTGTTGCACACCACATCAATAAATTTATCTGCTTTGCCTACACGGCCGCTGCTGTTAAATTCTGCAGTAATAATTCCTTCCTTGCCGGGTGCAATGGGTTCTTCCGGTTTTTCAGGAACAGTGCAGCCGCAACTGGCGGTAACCGATGAAATGATCAAAGGATTGTTACCAACGTTTTTGAAGTGAAATGAAATCACCACTTTTTCACCATCGGTAACTTTGCCAAAGTTTTGTAAAGAGTCCATCCATTGAACCTCCGTCCATTTTGAAGAATCGTTTAATAAAGCAGCTTCAGCATTTGCTTTTGCATTGGGGTCAATCGGTTCTTTTGGGTTTTTAGTTGTTACATTTTTACATGCCGCCATTAAAAGGGTAGCGCTCAAAAGAAAGATCAGTTGTTTCATTTTTTTCATATTTTAAGGGAACAAATGTACAGCAGTTCGTTTGTTCTAAGGCTTTTTAAATGATACTTTATGTAATTTATTCTCTGTAACTAAGTCTTTGTGAATGCTGTCTAAAATGCCGTTCACAAAATGACCACTTTGCGGTGTGCTGTATTCTTTTGCCAAATCAATGTATTCATTAATGGTGACTTTTGGCGGAATAGTTTCAAAGTATAAAAACTCACAAATTCCCATCTTCATCAAAATCATATCCAGCAGGGCAGTACGTTCCGGATCCCAGTTTTGCAGCTTTGCTTTTATATACTCATTGCACATTTCTTCTTTATCAATTACAGTAACCAGCAGGTCTTTTGCATACTGCATTTTTTCAGTACTTATAAAATCCTGAAAATTGTAGGAATGAGGTTTTTGCAGAAAATTTAGAGTAAGCAGATTCATCATTTCACTGTCATCATCCCAGTGCACAAATGTTTCCTCTACAAAAGAAGTAAAGTCTTCGCTGGGCAGCATTAAATCAGTAAAAATAAATTCAAGCATTTGCTTTTCATCTTTTTTCTCCCTGTCTGGTTTTGCTATATATTTTTTGTACACATCACTTTCAATCAGCTCAGCATAAACTCTGCGAAGCATATCGGTATTCATATATTTTTCCGGCTTTAATTCTTTTACCACCTGCTGGTAGGAAGGATGCTCCAGAATACGCCATAATAATTCATTACCTGCAATTTTTATATTGATGTTTAAATCACTGAAAGTGGGTAAATATTTCGATGCTTTTTGGCGGGAATCTGTTTCAGCATATCGGGCTACTTCCGTTAAGAAATAAATGAGAAAAACAAAAAGCTGTCTTGATTGATCTATATGATTTTGCAACGATCTTACGGATTGTTCTCTGCTCATTGTACCTTCTGCTGTTAAGCAGCTATACAGGGTTTGCATCACCTTCACTCTGATATTTCTTCTGCTAATCATTTCTTAAAGAGCTTTGTTGAAAGCCGCAAATATAAGCAAACCTTTCCCTTATTTTTGTGTTTATTGATTACAAAATTTTTCTATCAACCTATTTTGAATCAGGGTTTAAAAATAAAAATTATGAAAAAAACGATTACGCTTTTCCTGTTCATCACTTTGTCTATGCTGCTTACCAATTGCTCGCCCAATCAATCAAAAAACCAAATCGCCTCAGCTCACGTAATACAGGAATCCGAAGAGGAAGATGAAGATGGCATTCGTGAAGCCCAGGAAATGGAGTTTGAAATGACTCGTGATCCAAAACTTGGTTATATTCCGGTGAGCAGGTTGGTAAATGCTTACGATAAAATTTCAAAAGAACGTTTAGCAGGACGTTATGCAAGCATTTCTGCATTAAACTGGATTGAACGTGGGCCTAACACAAACGTTGTTGGACCGAGTAATGGAAATTTTAGAGGTCCATTAAATAATGCTGTAGTCAGTGGCCGTATGCGTGCTATACATGTGGATTTGAATGATGCTACTAACCAAACCGTGTGGGTGGGGAGTGTAAGTGGTGGGTTATGGAAAACAACCAACATTACTTCTAATCCGGCTAACTGGGTTTTGATTAATGATTTTCTCGGCAATCTTGCTATTTCCAGTATTTGTCAAGATCCAGTAAATAAAAACGTCATGTATTTTTCTACGGGTGAACGTAATAATAACGTTGATGCTGTACGGGGTGGTGGTATTTGGAAAAGCATCAATAGCGGTGCTACCTGGGATCTGATATCCAACACTGTTGGGTTTTGGAACACATCAAAAATTGTGTGTGATGCTGCTGGTAATGTTTATGTAGGTACCAATGGCAATAATCAGGGGCTTCAACGCTCTATTAATGGAGGTGTCAACTGGATAAATATTACACCCGGCACTGGTTCTAGAGTTACAGATATTCGTGTAAGTACTACGGGGCGCATGCATGTAACTATGGGCGATGGTACGGTCACTGGCTCTGGATCTTTTTATACTGATAATCCAGCAACTGTAACATCAGCAAACTGGATTTCACCTGTTACACCTATCCCCAACCTTATAAACAATTGTGAAATTACAGTAGCAGGTAATGTATTGTATGCCTTACCAGAAGGAGCAAATGCACAAACCCCGCAAATTTACAAATCAATTGATGGAGGTGAGAACTGGACTGCCACTATAAGCTCACCCCCCAGCCCATCAACTGAACCAACAATTAATGCTGGTCAGGGATGGTTTGATTTAGCCATTGGCGTTGATCCAAACAATACCAACATTGTTGTGGCTGGCGGTTTAAACTTTTATAGAACAACCGATGGAGGTGTTAATTGGAGCCAGATAACACGCTGGGTAGGCACTACTTTTAATTATGTACATGCTGATCATCATGCAGTAATATGGAATGGCACACAAGTGCTAACGGCATCTGATGGCGGCATCTTTTATTCATCGGACAATGGTCTTAGTTACACAGATAGAAATGTTGGTATTCGTACACTTCAATTTTATTCCTGCGCTATTCACCCCACTAGTAATTTCTTTTTGGGTGGCACACAGGATAATGGAGCACATAGCGTTTCCGGTTCCGGCTTACAGGGAAGTATTGAAGTACATGGTGGTGATGGTGGCTATACACATATTGATGAAGATGAACCTCAGTTTCAATTTTCTGCCACTACAAGAAGTAATTATAGAAGAAGTATCAATGGAGGTGTAAATTGGTCTTATGCAGCTTTCTCCTCTACTATTGGCCAATTTATCAATCCCACTGATTATGACGATATTAATAACCGAATGTATTGTAGTGCAGGTGTAGGTACTTATGTACGTTGGGATAATGCACAAGCAGGAACATCATTTAGTACTATTTCAATTTCATCAGTTACACCTAACTCTATTAGAAGCATCAAGGTTTCTCCATTTACTAGCAACAGGGTTTTTATGGGAACGGCAGGTGGGAGTGTTATAAGGATTGATAATGCAGATCAGGCAAGCCCAGCTTTAGTAAATATCAGCTCAAATATGCCTCAGACGAATAACACAATTGTTTCCAGTGTAAATACAGGTACCAGTGATAATTTTTTACTGGCTTCATTTTCAAACTATGGCATTCCGCATGTATGGTTTACTTTAAATGGTGGAACAAGCTGGGAAAATATTAGTGGCAACCTGCCTGATATCCCTGTGCGTTCAGTAATGTTTTATCCTGAGAATAATGACAAAGCGTTAATAGCAACTGAAATGGGTGTTTTTGAAACAGATGATATTAATGGTGCTTCTACTATATGGGTTCAAAATGCCACATTCCCCAACGTAAAAACAAATATGCTTCAGTACCGCTTTAATGATAATACAGTACTTGCTGCTACACATGGCCGTGGCTTCTGGACTTCACAGTTTACGCCTTCCGCTCCTTATGTGCGGTTTAACTCTACGTACAATTATAGTAAAGTAAATACTGAATCTTCTACCACAACTGAGGGATGCCGCAGTTTTACTGATTATATAGTGAACATGCATATTGATGCTCCACCTGTAGGAGATGCATCAGTTACTCTAAATACCAGTACCAGCAACGCATTTGAAGGCATTGATTATGATATAACCACAAACGGGAGTTTTACTTCGCCATCAAAAATTATTACATTTCCCAACGGTGTGATAGGTGATAAGCCTATTACAATCAGGGTTTATAACGATGCGTTGGTTGAAAATCAGGAAGCGATTATAATTACTTACGCCATTGGTAGTGGAACCAATGCTATTGCTGCACCTGGCAGTTTAAGTTATTCCTTTTTTATTGATGATAATGATGTTGCACCAATAGCCGGAGTTACAGTTGTTGAAACTGATTTGAATGCTACAAAAACAAATGATGTGCGTGGCACAGCTTTGTATCCATTTTTCTCTCAAAACAATAGGATTCTAATGCAGGTATCCGCTGCTACAGCCACTTTAGGATGTGTATCATCTACCATTTATGAAAATGGAGCTATATGGCAAAGTTTTTTAAGTGGCAATCGTTCACAAAAAGTATTTGATGTTACTACCACTCAAAATGCAGGCAGTTCTTATAACATCGGTTTGTATGTAACTGCTGCAGAGTTGGCAGGTAAAACTCCATCTACTTTGCAAATAACATCTACAACGGCTTCTTCCATTGCGGGAGCTAATGGTTCTAATACAACAGCATATACTACATCGTTTACAACTTTTGGGTCTGATTACCTTTTTACAGCTACTGTTCCTTCTGTAGTATTAGCTAAGTTTTTCCTTACCGAAGGTGTTGTTACTTCTTTATTTGATGTCAATAGAAACAGGGAGAATTTTGCAAAACTGCTGCTGAACCCGGTAACAGATAATATTCCGTTATTTATTAGTAACACAGCACGAAAAAAAGTAACTGTTGCTTTGTATATGTCCAATGGTCAGTTTTTGAAACGCTGGGAGAATGGTGCGGTTGAAGGCAATTTGAATTTAAGTTTAAACAAACTCTTTCTGGCACCTGGCGTTTATTTATTACAGATTGAAGCGGGTACAAAAAAGCAAACCTTTCAATTGCAGAAACTGTACTAAAAATGAACCGTATGTTTTTAACAATCTACATAGGAATATGCAAGCCTCAACAGGTTTGCATATTCTTCTTTACACTTTTCATTCTCAATAGCTGTGTTACCAGCAAGGGATTAGTACCACAAACGCATTCTTTTTTTATTCACAAACAATATGGTATAATAAAAGTTGATGAAAATGGTAGTGAAGTAAAACTAAAAGAAGATACTGTAATTGTAATTTATGCTGAGGCCATCAACAATAAGCTAAGTTGGGATACTGCTTGGCACAATAATAAAGTTTACCATATATCATTTCAAACAATGAGCAATGGAACCTATGAGGCTGGATTTAATAAACAAACTGCTAAGCCTGTAACTGTTTCTGCAAAAGAAGGAAACTTCCTGTACCAATTGCAGTTACAATTATTAAAATTAACCGAACTAACGCCTCACCCAAAAACAGAACTTAACCAGCCTCTTCTTCGTTTCCGCTATAAAGAAAAATTGTTTTTTATAAAAACGAATAACCCGGTGGAGCTAACAAATTCACCTCCTGTATAAAAATTTGAAAAGTGAGGACTTACTTTGGCCTGACAAATGTGAAAAATTGGCAAACGATTTTCTGCTCTTATCTGCCAGATTGCAATAGTTAAACTCATTAATTTGATCTTTCCTGTAATTTTTTCCTGTTCTGACGCATCGGCACTGTATTCGCTTACCTTCGCTGTCCGCCCGAATCATTTTGGCGGACTTCCGATTAATGCGGAATTATTCAATTTCATTTCAAAACCAAAAAAGTATAATTATGGCAAAAAAGGTAAGTGTTACCCCATTACACGACAGGGTAATTGTAAAGCCTGCACCGGCAGAAGAAAAAACAGCCGGCGGAATCATCATCCCCGATACAGCTAAAGAAAAACCTCAGCGTGGTACCGTAGTGGCAGCAGGCCCCGGCAAAAAAGATGAACCCATGACCGTTAAAAGCGGCGACACAGTTCTCTACGGCAAATATGCAGGAACAGAAATTGCAATTGATGGTGCTGATTTTTTAATTATGAGAGAGAGCGACATTTTAGCAATTGTTTAATAAGCTGATGTGCTGATGTGCTAATGCATCAGACTCAATTTCATCCTTCATTAGCAAATTATCGAATTACTTAATTATCAAATTAATTTTAATATGGCAAAGCAAATCTTCTTCGATATTGAAGCAAGAAATAAAATGAAAAAAGGTGTTGACATTCTGGCCAACGCTGTAAAAGTAACGCTCGGTCCTAAAGGACGTAACGTAGTACTTGAGAAAAAATTTGGTGCACCACAAGTAACAAAAGATGGTGTCACTGTTGCAAAAGAAATTGAACTCGAAGACCCAATTGAAAACATGGGCGCACAAATGGTGAAAGAAGTAGCCAGCAAAACTGCTGATATTGCAGGTGATGGAACTACTACTGCAACTGTACTTGCTCAATCAATCATAAGTGAAGGATTGAAAATGGTAGCAGCAGGTGCAAATCCAATGGATTTAAAACGTGGTATAGATAAAGCTGTAAGCTTAGTAGTTGAAAACTTAAAAGCCCAAAGCCAAACTGTAGGTAACGACAGTAAAAAAATTCAACAGGTTGCTACCATCTCTGCAAACAATGATGAAACTATCGGCAAACTCATTGCAGAAGCGTTTGGTAAAGTGGGTAAAGAAGGTGTGATTACTGTAGAAGAAGCAAAAGGTACAGATACAACTGTAGATGTGGTAGAAGGTATGCAGTTTGACAGAGGTTATATCTCTCCTTACTTTGTAACCAACAGCGAAAAAATGGAAGTAGAATTGCAGAACCCGTACATTCTTATTTATGATAAGAAGATTTCTGCAATGAAAGATATTCTGCACATATTGGAGAAAGTAGCTCAAAGCGGCCGTCCTCTTTTAATTATTGCTGAAGATTTAGAAGGCGAGGCCCTTGCAACATTGGTTGTGAACAAACTCCGTGGTACATTAAAAGTGGCAGCAGTAAAGGCACCGGGCTTTGGTGACCGCAGAAAAGAAATGCTCACTGATATTGCAATACTCACTGCTGGTGTTGTTATCAGCGAGGAGCAGGGTTACAAATTAGAAAATGCTGATCTTACTTATCTAGGTCAGGCATCCTCTGTAACAATTGATAAAGATAATACAACTGTAGTAGGCGGCAAGGGTACTAAAAAAGATATTACTGCACGAGTAAATCAAATTAAAGCTCAGGTTGAAAATACAACCAGCGAATACGATAAAGAAAAATTACAAGAGCGTTTGGCTAAGTTAGCAGGCGGTGTTGCCGTATTGTACATTGGTGCAGCTACTGAAATGGAAATGAAAGAAAAGAAAGACAGAGTTGATGATGCATTACATGCTACAAGAGCTGCTGTGGAAGAAGGAATTGTTCCCGGTGGTGGTGTTGCGTATATACGTGCCATTGATGCATTAGAAGCAAAGGTTCGTGGGCAAATTGAAGATGAGCAAACAGGTATGCAAATTGTTCGCAGAGCTTTAGAAGAGCCAATGCGTACATTAACTGCCAATGCAGGCATTGATGGTTCTATTGTAGTACAAAGAATTAAAGAAGGCAAAGGCGATTTTGGTTTTAATGCACGCACAGAAGTGTATGAAAATTTATTCAAAGCAGGAGTAATTGATCCTACAAAAGTAAGCCGTGTTGCTCTTGAGCATGCAGCTTCTATTGCAGGTATGCTCTTAACTACTGAATGTGTAATTGCAGATAAGCCTAAGAAAGAAGAAGCACATAGCCATGGTGCGCCTGATATGGGCGGCATGGGTGGATATTAATATCCATGATCAAATAAGTAAGATGTAAGAAAATACAAATCCCGTCCCGCTAATGCGGGACGGGATTTTTTATAGTAAGAGTCATTACTTACAATCCAATTTTACAGCATACTTACTCCAGTTATCAAAACAATCAATTCTAATTGCCGTGTTTCCGTTTACAGATACCCAGCTTAATTTAATAAAGGCAATATCTTTTTTTGGAAGCTTTACTTCGTAATAATAATAACCGCTAAGAGTTTTTCCATCACAGCTCTTCAGGAGTTTTGCTGTAAAAGGCTTTTTGCCAAATATGCTATCAATTGTGTATTTAGGTTGTAACTCTGTACTTGGTGAACTGATGATGCTGAAAGAAGTATATCCCATGCGTGGGCCTTTGAGCATAATATTCCATTTAACAGGCTTTCCTGACTGCATAAAACTGCGGCCTTTTAAAATAATATCGGCAGTACCCATTCTGTAAAAATTAATACTGGTATCCTCGCTCATGTTAAGCTGATCTTCGTTCCATTTTACAGGAAATTTTTTAGGTTGCCCCACTGCCCAGTCGCCCACATTTTCATAGCCGCTACTGTCGTTCAGCAGTTTTTTTATAAGGTCGAATAATTCTGTTTTGGAACTTTGAGATGATGCTGAACTGGTGCTGCAAATCAGGAGGATGAAGAATATTATTTTTTTCATCCATATAAGGTAAAAACTATTTCTTAGAAAGTAAAGGGGTTTTATTTTTTTCTTTCAAAAGAATCTATCAATATGCCTAAACAGCCACCTTCATACTTCCTCTAACAATCAACCACTGTGCACTTGCATATGTAAGCATTACGCATAGACTTAGTACAACAGAATTGTAAGCAAACAGATTTACTGCAAGTAAAGAATCAGAAATTACAAATTGCAAAGCACCATTAAAGAAAAGTGAAGAAGCATCATCATTCAATTTTCGTTTGGTATTAATGGCCATAAGCAACATTGTGCCGATAGTAATACCATAAACTGTAACGGGTATTTTTAATGCATCTAAAAAAGGATAGATCAGAAAAAGAAAAATAAGAATGTAAACCAGCACAGGAATGCCAATGAGCGGTTGCAATTGCAGTATGCCCTTTTTTTGATGTTGAATTTTTATAAAGTAAACAATATAAAATATATGCGCCAGTAAAAAACTTAAAAGGCCGGGAATAAACATTCCTTTCATCTGCAATAACACATCACCTACCCATGAAAAAAACAAGGCACTAACAATAAGCTGATATAATTTAATTTCTGTTCGTTTTGTAAACACAGCAATCAGCAATAAGGGCATCAGCCATAGTTTTGTAAACCAGCGAAGATCAGGAAGATTAAAGTAAATCAAAACAAGATCAAGTACAGTTATAAAAAAATAAAGCGCAAACAGTATAGGTAACTGCCTAAACATATTACTGTGTTACAAGTTGCGGTTTCCACAAAAACATTTTCTTCAAGGAATCAATAACATAAGTAGTATCACTCAGCGGTTTGTTTACTGTTAAAAGTATTTGATACCTGCTGCTGTCTTTTGTTTGCATACTTACGCTGTGGCCTCTCAGTAATAGTGCCTGCAATCTTGAATTTGCTGCTGCTTCTGTTTTATAATTGTTGATAACCAATTGAAAGGAACTGTCATCTTTTGGTACAGCAACGATTTCTTTTGGCTGAGTAGCAATGGTATCGTTTGTGGTTGATAATGTACTGCTGTCAACTGGTTGAATTGTATTTTCCTGTTCAGGATTTTCATTGTTTGACAGTGCTAAATAAACAGCTACAGCAATAATAAGCAATGCAACAATTGATACAATTGAAATAATGGTAGTGCGGTTATTTGTTTTAATAGCCTGATGGGAGAAGTCTAAGTTTTTTGTTTCTTCTGTTTCATTGGTGCGGTCTTTTACAAAATAACTTCCATCTGTTTGTTCTAGCCTGTCAAGTATAGGGTGCCCTTGCTGAAAATTAAAAGTTGAACCCGTTTTGCTTAAGGACCCAATTCCTTTAAGAGCAAATGGTTTTCCAATGTTTATTAGCTGAATGCCATTATTAAGGTACGAATCCAGATCACTTAATGCCAAAGGTTTCATTTTGCCACTGTGCTGCACCAAATACGTAACAAACTCATCGTTTGCCAGAGCATTTGTGTTCTGTTGAAAACGGATAGCATCAGGTGGCCAGTTTTCTTCTTTTGATTCAGCAATATTAATGGCGGGGTCTAATTCAAAACTTCCTATTGAAGGGAGAGTGAGTGTTTTGTTTTGGTATAGATATTCGGCTAATAAATCCTGGATTTTCACTGATAAATTTTCACAAACATAAGAAAAATAGGGCAAGGCATTTACATTTTTTGCCCTTCTGTGTTTTGCTCCAAGAATTACAGATGTAAACAGGGCGCATTGTACATTTGCATAAATACAACCCAAATGAGCAAAGAAGAACTTGAATTTGTTGATTGGTGGAAAGAAAACAGGCTCAACGAGAAAAAATGGCTTACACAATTAAGTTTTGGCTTGCCTTTGGGCTTGGTTTTTGGCCTGCCCATTTTGCTTAGCGTTATACTCAGAGGCTGGTACAAGCGAATGCCTTATGTTAGTGGCAGCCAGCTTACTGTTATCATTATGGCATGTCTTGGTATTGCTGTTTTTTTTGGTATCATGAAAATGCGTTTTAAATGGGAAATGAATGAGCAGCGTTATAACGAGTTAAACGCTCTTATAAAAAAGGAAGAGAATCAGGAGATATAAAATAACAACCAATTTATAACAAAGTCAACCTCTATATTTGCCACAAATTTTTATTATATGAAGAAAGCGATCGTTACAGTTATTGCGTTTACATTTTTATTAACTGCCTGTAAAAAAAAGGATGAAGAAACTCCTTGTACTGCAACCGCAGGAACTACGGTTGCTTCAGCCTCAGAGGAATTGCTGGTAACCAACTATCTTTCTGCTAATGGAATCACTACAGCAGTTGAGCTTGAAAATAGTGGAATGTATTATATCATTGAAGCGGCGGGCAATACAAAAAAACCCGGTCAATGCAATAAGATCTCTGTAAAATATGCAGGCAAGTTACAGAGTGGAGTGTTGTTTGATCCTGCACCAAGCAGTGGTTCAACAGTAAGCACAGCAAGCTTTATATTAGGTAACTTAATTGAAGGATGGAAAAGAGCTTTGCCATTAGTAGGCGAGGGTGGCAAAATGAAATTATATATTCCACCTGCATTGGGCTATGGTGCTGCAGGACTGCAAAACCCAAATACAGGTGTTATCATTATTCCTGCCAATCAAATCATCATCTTCGATATGGAATTAACGGCTGTAAATTAAGTTTGAATATTAGTAACTGAGCCTCTGCAATAATTGCAGAGGCTTTTTATTAACCTTACTTTTGTAAAAACAAGTTCAATTGAATTACGAAGCCATTTCAGTTTTTGATATGTTTAAAATTGGCGTGGGCCCCAGCAGCAGCCACACACTTGGGCCATGGCGTGCAGCTCAAAAATTTGTACAATCAATTGAACAGAACAATCAACTCAATCAGGTTTCATCTGTACGGGTTTTGTTATATGGTTCTCTTGCAAAAACAGGCAAAGGGCATGGTACAGATATTGCCATTCAGTTAGGGTTGAGTGGAGATGATCCTGTAAGCTTTGATGTAAATAGTATTGATGCAAAGATCAATGACATTGCAGCCATGAAAGAAATTGTTTTGGGCGGTAAACATGAAATCGCATTTGATCCCCGTGAGGATATTGATTTTTTAATGACAGAGAGTTTGCCTTTTCACCCCAATGCTGTTACTTTTTTAGCTGGCTTTTTTAATGGAGATTCTATAGCTGAAACTTTTTACTCTATTGGTGGTGGTTTTGTTATAAAAGAAAACGAGGAGTTCAATTCTAAAGAGCAGGTACAACTTCCTTTTCCTGTTGATACAGCCGATGATCTGTTGCACTGGTGTATGAAAACCGGAATGAGCATCAGCGAAATTGTTTTAGAAAATGAAAATGCATGGCGTAAAGAAGCAGTAACAAAAGAAGGGGTTTTAAATATCTGGCGTGTAATGAAAGAATGTATTTATAAAGGATGCCATACTGAAGGTTATTTACCCGGCGGCCTCAATGTAAAACGAAGAGCATTAGCGTTAAATAAAAAAATAATTGCAGAAAGAGTTTATTCTGATTATGATTCCTGGTTACTTGCCATTAAAAATGGCGGTAACGATTTTTCATACATCTTAGATTGTGTAAGTTGTTTTGCTTTGGCAGTAAATGAAGAAAATGCTTCTTTTGGTAGAGTTGTTACAGCACCCACAAACGGAGCAGCAGGAGTTATACCCGCAGTATTGCAATATGCAATTGCTTTCAGTAATTGTAATACCGATGAACAAATCATAAAATTTTTATTAACTGCATCAGAAATAGGGAGCATCTTTAAAAAAGGTGCAACCATATCGGCTGCAATGGGTGGATGCCAAGCAGAAATTGGTGTTTCAAGTGCTATGGCTGCAGCTGCATTAACAGAGTGTATGGGTGGCACACAAAAGCAAGTATTAATGGCGGCAGAAATTGCAATGGAACATCACCTTGGTTTAACCTGCGACCCAATTGGTGGCCTGGTACAAGTGCCCTGCATTGAACGCAATACTATGGGAGCTATCAAAGCTATTACCGCTTCTCAACTTGCCCTGCAAAGCACTCCCGATTTTGCAAAAGTTTCTTTAGACAATGTAATTAAAACCATGTGGGAAACGGCAAAGGATATGAACCATAAGTATAAAGAAACTGCCGAAGGTGGTTTGGCCATACATATTCCTATATCATTAAGTGAATGTTAAAGAATTCACAAGCCGTTTATTTTTAGTGAACTATAAATTGTAAAAAATGTTTTTACAGCTCAACCTTATAAGGTTATTTTTGTTTTACGGGCGGGTACAAGGCGCACAACATTCTTTAACAAAACGGACAACACAAAATGGCTGATACTTCAACAGACGGTATTTTACATAAACCACTTAAACGCTTATTACAGGTACTAAAACTGGAGCGTAAAGAAATTACTTCTGTTTATTTTTACGCAATTCTCTCCGGATTGTTAGCTCTAACCGTTCCATTAGGTATACAGGCAATTATCAATTTTGTTTTAGCAGGTGCAATTTCTACTTCAATGATTGTATTAATCATTTCTGTAGTGATTGGAGTTTTTTTTACAGGGCTATTGCAAGTGGGGCAAATGAAAGTGATTGAAAAAATTCAACAACGCATCTTTACCCGTTATTCTTTTGAGTTTGCATGGCGTATTCCTAAATTGGATATGCAAAAAGTTGATAGTTTTTACTTGCCAGAAGTTGTGAACCGTTTTTTTGATATTATATCTCTTCAAAAAAGTTTAAGCAAATTATTGCTCGATGTGCCTACTGCCTCTATCCAGATTTTATTTGGGTTGATTTTACTTTCGCTTTACTCCAATGTATTTATTGTTTTTAGTATTGTAATTCTATTGTTACTGTATGTAATCTTGTATATAACTGGTGGCAGAGGTTTAAAAACAAGTTTGCAGGAAAGCGAATACAAATATGATGTAGCTAGCTGGTTAGAAGAAGTGGCTCGTGTATTAAAATCGTTTCGCTTTTCAAAAGGATCTTCCTTACCTATTGATAAAACTGATGCAATTGTTACAAAGTACCTCGATTCAAGAACAAGCCATTTTAAAATATTAATGCTGCAATACTGGAGTTTGATTGCTTTTAAAGTGATCATCACCGCCGGTATGTTAATTGTGGGTAGTGTGTTGCTTGTGCAAAATGAAATTAATGTGGGACAGTTTGTGGCAGCAGAGATTGTGATTTTAACAGTGCTTTCTTCTGTAGAAAAATTTATTCAAAGCCTTGATCAGGTATATGACCTGCTAACCAGTCTTGAAAAATTAGGAAAAATAATAGATAAGCCGCTTGAAAAAGAAGGCTCTTTAAAATTGCAACATAGTACTGCAGGTTTATCAGTATCTATGAATCAACTTTCATTCGGATACATAACTGATCGTAAAATTATTGAACATATCAATTTTGAGTTAATAAGTGGTAACAAAGCTTGTATCATGGGCGATGACGGCTCTGGCAAATCAACCATTATTAAATTACTTACCGGGTCCTATCACAATTTTGAAGGAAGCATTACCATTGATGGTGTGCCTATTGGTAATTATGATCCTGATTCTCTGCGGGCCGAAACAGGTATTCTTTTTAATCAGCAGGATATTTTTCAAGGAACATTGTATGAAAATATTGCACTTGGTAATAATAATATTTCAACAAGTGAAATAGTAGCGTTAGCAGAAAAGATTGGCTTAAAAGATTTTATTCTTTCTTTAAAGACCGGATTTGATACCTTAATTGAACCTACAGGAAGAAGATTGCCCAGTGGCACAATTCGTAAAATATTATTGCTTCGTGCATTGGTAGGCACCCCCAGATTGTTGTTGCTGGAAGAGCCATGGATTGGCTTTGAGGAAAAAAGCCAGCAACTCATAAAAAATTATTTACTAACTCAAATACCTTTAACTACTACTATTATTATTACCAACGATGAGCTGTTTGCAAAAGACAGTGATTTGGTAATGGAAATGAAAAATGGCACAATTATTCATCAGGGAAAACCAAACGAAGTATTATAAACAGAAACGAGCATGGAATTATTATCACCCAATATAGAAGAAAAAGTAGGTAAACGGCTCGAAGCCTTTGAGCACGTGTATCGGCAAAATCAATCGAGTAAAGTAAGGCGTGTGTTTTGGTTTATTATTTTTACCGTGCTTGTAATACTGTTTATTCCATGGACTCAGAATATAAGAAGCGAAGGGGCAGTAACAACACTAAGGCAAGAGCAAAGGCCGCAGCAGATGAACAATATCATTCCCGGCAGAATTGTAAAATGGTGGGTTAAAGAAGGCGACAGTGTAAGAAAAGGTGATACCATTATTCAGCTTGCAGAAATAAAAGATGATTATCTCGATCCGAACTTACTGCAACGAACGGATCAACAAAAAAATGCTGAACAGCTTACCGTTGATTTTTATCAAAGCAAAGTAGGAGCTATTGCACAACAAATGCAGGCCTTACAATCTGAACGTGATTTGAAATTAAGTTCCATTGATAACAAATTAATTCAAACAAGAAGAAAAGTACAGAGCGACAGTATAAAAGTGGTAGCAGCAAAAAATGAAATGGGTGTAGCAGATCGTCAGTTAGAAGGTGCAACAAAAATGTTTGAGCAGGGAGTCATTCCCTTAACTGAGTTTGAGCGCAGAAAAGTATTGCATCAAAATACAAATGCAAAATTGATCGGCTCGCAAAATGATTATAATAACAGTAAGCAGGATTTATTAATTCTGCAATTAGAACGCAGTGGAGCAATACAGGAGTATGCAGAAAAAATTGCAAAGGCCCAAGGTGATCAATTTCAAAGTCAATCGCAAATTGCAAGTGGTCAAGGTAAGGTGGCCAAACTTCAAAATCAATATGACAACTATCGCATCCGCAGCGGCCAGTATTATGTGCTTGCTCCGCAGGATGGGCAGGTAATTAAAGCAAAAAAAGCTGGTCTTAATGAAATTGTGAAAGAAGGTGATATGATTATTGAAATTGTACCCAAAGATTTTGAACTGGCTGTAGAAATTTGGGTAAGACCCATGGATCTACAATTATTAAACATCGGACAAAAAATACGTTTTATGTTTGATGGTTTTCCAGCTATTATTTTTAGTGGATGGCCGAGTGCATCTTACGGAACTTTTGGTGGCAAAGTGGTTGCTATTGAGTCTAACTTAAGTAATAATGGAATGTTTCGTGTGCTTGTGGCAGAAGATAAAACGGATAGAGCCTGGCCTAAGGATATTAAACTGGGTGCAGGTGCTGTAAGTTTTGCATTGCTAAAAGATGTTCCTATTTGGTATGAATTGTGGCGGCAGGTAAATGGCTTTCCTCCTGATTTTTATAAGGAGCAGCAGGAAGGTAAAGATGCAAAAGAAAAGAAAATGGAAAAGCATAAATTGTAAGGATCTCAGTATGCAAAGCATTATCAGAATTAACTACATGAACAGAAGTGTAAAGATTTCATTTATAATAACTTTGTTATTTGTTGTGTTGTTTACTTCAGCTCAGGATACAGTTCGTGTATTAAAAGAAGAAGAGTTTTTAACGATTGTTCGCAGTAATCATCCTGTTGCAAAACAGGGATCATTGCTTATTGATTTAGCGAGAGCCGAACTCAAAAGCATCAGAGGAAATTTTGATCCCGTATTATACTATAACATTGATCAAAAAACATTTGAAGGCAAAAATTATTTTAATTATACTAATGGTGAACTGGTAGTACCTACATGGTTTGGTATAGAAGCTTATGCAGGTATTGAAAATGTTTTTGGCGAGTTTATAAATTCAGAAACTACAACCGGCCGCACTTCTTATGCAGGGATAAGTATTCCGGTGCTTAGAGATTTAATTTTAGACAAACGGCGTGCTGCATTGCAACAGGGAAAATTATTTACACAGCAAAGTGAGTGGGAGCGGAGAAATGTAATTAATGATTTGTTATTAGATGCCTATTTTGCCTACTGGAACTGGGCGAAAGATTATCAGGTGTTTTTAGTTTTGGAAAACACAATTCTCATAAATGAGTTTCGGTATGAGCTTATAAAAATTTCTTATCAGCAGGGCGACCGTGCAGCAGTAGATACAAGTGAAGCATTAGCTCAGTTGCAAAATTTTCAGCAACTGCGAGAAGCAGCATGGTTACAATATCGAAAATCATCTTTAGAGCTTTCTACGTTTTTATGGTTGCCTAATAATCAGCCGGCTTATATTTCTGAACGGGTAATACCCGATACAGTTTGGGCAGCACAAAATTTTACAAAGTTTAGTGTAAATGATTTGTCGCAATGGTTAACAGAAACAACAGGCAATCATCCCAAATTGCAAATGATTGATTTTAAACTTCAGGCATTGGAAGTAGAGCGGAGGTTAAAATTTCAAAACCTATTGCCCAAAGCAGATTTTAAATATAATTTTCTGCAAAGAGGCTACAATGTATTGGGTGGTGTTAATTCTAATTTTTTTCAAAATAATTTCAAGTTTGGAATGAACGTAGCCATTCCTATACCTAACCGGAGTGGAATGGGTCAATACAAAGCGGCTCGTATAAAAATACAATCAGTTGACTTAGACAGAAGCTTTACACAATTCAATCTTGAAAACAAGGTTCGGTATTATTATAACGAAGTGCTCAATCTACAAAAGCAAATTCGAATTTATGAAGATGCGTATCGCAACTATGTAAAATTGTTTGATGCCGAGCAACTCAAATTTTCTTTGGGAGAAACCAGTTTGTTTCTCTTAAACGTTCGGGAGAACAAAGCATTAGAAGCATTTCAAAAACTGCTGGAGTTGAAAGCCAAATTCTACCAATCCTTTGCATATTTAAACTGGGCCAGTGGAGCTTTGAGGTAATAAGTGAAAAACAATTTCTTTATTTCTGTCAATTAATAGTACCTAAATATTTTATAAAAATGTATGTGCTTTCTTCTGCCTGTTAACATTGGGTCATAAAAAAATTGGTGTGTATATAATTTAATCCCTATTTTTAAAACAGATTCTGCAAATTTTTTTCTGTTTCTATTTATCCTTTTGAAATTCCAAATTGATTTTATACATCTTATATGCTCATGTATAAGTGTAAAATTAAAAAACCAACTAACAATTCTTATGCCTTCACAATCATTGGCGAAAGCAGCCATTTTAATGCTGATACTCGTTGTTCTTTCCCTTGTTAGCTGGGAGTATTTTTTACGAACAAAAGGTTTTGATACTAGTTTTTATGACGACCCTTCTTTATGGGCAGATAAAAGGAGAATGGTTTATGCGTCTCCTAGCAATGCAACTGTTTTCATTGGTTCTTCCAGAATAAAATTTGATTTGGATATTCCTCTATGGGAAAAAATTACAGGTGAACAGGCTATACAATTAGCTTGTGTGGGCAGTACGCCCATTCCTGTTTTACTTGATTTGGCGAACGATGAAAAGTTTAAAGGCAAATTGGTAATTGATGTTACAGAAGGCTTATTCTTTTCCCTAAAAGGAAGTGATGAAACGCCGCTTAAAAATATAAAATATTATAAGGAACAAACGCCGGCACAACTTGCAAGTTTTCACATCAACCATCTATTGGAATCACAATTTGTTTTCCTTGATCAGGAATGGAATTCATTAGGAAAGCACTTAGATAAAATTCCTTTAAAGGATCGAAAGGGTGTAAATAATTTTAAAGGCTTTCCTCCAGATTTTGGTAGGGTGATGTTTAACCGCCAGGAATATATGACAGATAAATTTGCGGCAGACACTTCGATGCAGAATATTGTAAAAAATATCTGGTCAATGTTTGGTAGAGCTCAAAAAGCAGTTCCCCCTTCTGGTAAAACATTAGACTCTATTTTCTCAGTTATAAAAAATGCTACGGATAAAATTAAAGCAAGAGGCGGCAAAATTATTTTTATACGTACACCATCAAGCGGCGGGTTTTTAATGGCAGAGAAAAAAGGATTTCCAAGAGAACTTTATTGGAATAAGTTATTGGCAGTAACAAATTGTGAAGGAATTCATTTTGAAGATTACCCAATAATGGCTGCATTTATTTGCCCCGAAGCGTCGCATCTTAGTTTAAGTCAGGCAAAAATATTTACCAAAGAATTCATCAGAATTTTGAATGATGAAAAAGGGTGGCAATTTTCTAATGCAACTGCATTCGTAAATTAATTATTCAACTCTTAACTGCTCAATCATGGTTTTCAATTCATATACATTCATCGTTTTCTTTATCATTATTCTCATACTGCACAATCTTCCGTTAAGCTGGAAGACGAAAAAAGTAAATCTCTTACTGGCGAGTTATATTTTTTATGCAGCTTGGAATCCGCCATTTATTTTATTGTTATGGCTATCTACTGTGGTTGATTTTTATGTGGGTCGTGCCTTATACACTCAAAATAATGTAGCTAAAAAGCGAGTGCTGCTTATTGTAAGTTTAATTGGCAATCTCGGAATGTTATGCTTTTTTAAATACGGCACATTTATACTGGAGAATTTTGTAACACTTGTAAATGCATTGGGTGTAGATTATCATCCGGCAAAGCCCAATATTATTTTACCTGCGGGTATTTCATTTTATACTTTCACTACGCTATGTTATACCATTGATATGTATAAAAAGAAAAGTGAACCGGTAAAATCAATGCTGGACTTTTCGTTGTTTGTAACGTTTTTTCCGCACTTAGTAGCCGGGCCTATTGTTCGCCCGCCACAATTAGTGCCGCAGTTTGAAACGGAACGCAAAGCAAATCAACAACAAATGCTCAATGGATTATTTTTAATTTCATTGGGTTTGTTTATGAAAGTAGTATTGGCCGATAGTATGCTGGCTGCTACAGCTAATTCTGTGTTTAGTAGTGTAGGTAAATTACCGGCACTAGATGCTTGGATGGGTGTGCTTGCATTTTCCGGACAAATATTTTTCGACTTTGCCGGTTACTCCACCTGTGCAGTAGGTGTGGCACTTTGTTTGGGGTTTGTATTGCCGCAAAACTTTATGTATCCCTATGCTGCTATTGGTTTTTCTGATTTCTGGCGGAGATGGCATATTACTTTATCTGCATGGCTGAGGGATTATTTATACATACCACTTGGCGGAAACAGAAACGGTAAGTTGAGAACCTATATCAATTTAATGCTAACCATGTTGCTGGGTGGTTTGTGGCATGGTGCCAACTGGACTTTTGTAGTTTGGGGTGGCTTGCATGGTTTTTATTTATGGGTTGAAAAAGCAATTGCAGATTACAGGCATGATAAGGTAGCGGCCATTGCAGTTACACCAGCAGGTGAAGTGGGTGTACTAGGCCCTGTTCCTGAAATTTTAAAGCCTAATGTAATCCGCAATTTTATGATTGCTTTGTTTACTTTTTTCCTTGTGAATGTTACTTGGGTTTTCTTCAGAGCAACCAATTTTAAAGATGCTTGGAGCTTACTTACATCTATGTTTGGTTTTATGAAAGGAGGCGAACCGATACTTACTACACTTGCTATTCTTAAAGTTGCAGTAATTGTTACGTTGATGGTAATTGTACATTGGCTGATGAGAGATACAAAAGTGCTGGATGTAATTGCAAAAAAACCTTGGTGGTTGGTAGGGATTTTTTGGGCAATCATTTTATTGTTGCTGATCTGGAGCCAAGAGAGTAGCAGTTCGTTTATTTATTTTCAGTTTTAAGTTTATCAAAGAGCATTACTTTACTCTGGTATAATAAATGTTGTTCCGGCAGTTATTTTGTAAACTTTATTATTGATTTTAATAAAAACATCTATTGAACTTTGATTGGTAAAGATATTTTTAGTAACGGAGAACTTTAAATTTCTATAAGCAGTAATATAGTCAACCAATGCGATGTGGGTGGTATAACAGATGGCTGGATTATTCGCAACAAGCTTAAAGAAATTCTCCATTTCATTCCATCTGTTTCCTGTCCCATTATTTTCCCAGCTATGGCCCCAGACATAAAATAAGGACAATGTATCTGATTTGACAAAATCAGTTACAAGCTTGTAAAAACCGGCTAATTCTTTTTGATCGTTTACAGGATTATTGGGTGAGAAATAGGCCTTGCCGAATTGATGAATAGTTGGGTTCCATTTGAGAAAATCGTCGGGAATAGAAAAGTTATAGGTATCATTCACTGTTCTTGCATACTCAATACCTAATCCTTTTATTGCATCAATTACAAATTCATTATAATTACCAAAAGGGTAAGCCATGCCTTTTACGGTAATACCGGTTAATCGCTCCAGTTCTTTTCTGTCTTCAATAACTTCGTAAACAACATCTGCTTTATTCAATGTTGTTAAGTTTGGATGATTGGCTGTATGTACAGAAACTTCATGCTCTTTAAAAAGATCTTTGATTTCATCTCTTATCAAATAATCTTTCGTTCCCAGTTTATTTGAATTCAGATGAAAAGTTCCTTTCAGCCGGTATTGATTCAACAGTTTTACAAGTCTTCTGTCAGCCTCGGGTCCATCATCAAAACTTAAAATAAGCGCTTTTGATTTTCCTTCCGGGAAAAGCATTTCTATTTTAATACTGCTTTTAGCAATAGCTTCATTGATTTGCGCTTTTACCGAATTGATTGAAGCAGCTAAAGCAATTGTAATTAATATTGATTTTATTTTTCTCATTTTTATTTTCGTTATTAGTTTTTAATCGAATTAATAAAAATTACAAACTTATTTTTGAGCAAACTCGTTTCCGAAAAGAAGCAGTTGCTCATTAATTACACTTCCCCAGTATTCTCTGCTGTGGCCTCCGGACGTTTCAATATAAGTATGCTCAATTTTCATCTTCAACAGTTTTTGGTGCAATGCCCTGTTAACGTTTAAAAAGAAATCACTCAACCCGCAATCAATAATCAGTTTCAGTTCTTTGTTCTTTAAACCATCTATAACATTCAACACCGTATTCTTTTCCCAATTTTTTTTGCAGCAGATTGTATCGCCTAATTGTTGTTTTAATTCCCAGTAATTTGTAAAGGGTCGTATATCAACTCCGCCACAAATAGATCCTACCGTTCCAAATACTTTTTTATTTCTTACGGCTATAAACAAAGCTCCATGGCCTCCCATGCTAAAACCTGTAATGGCTCTGTGTTTTTTATCAGCAATGGTTCTGTATTGTTTGTCAATAGCAGCAACCAGTTCAATGGCTGTAAAGGTTTCGTATTTATAAGCAGCATTTACCGGACTATTAAAGTACCAACTGTTATAACCACCATCAGGACAAATAAGAATCAACTGCAGTTCATCTGCTTTTTGTTTTAGTTGCGGAGCATCATGTAACCATTGCGAATAATTACCGCTATGGCCGTGTAATAAATAAACAACAGCAAAACGGGTTTTGCTTTTTTGATATCTATCGGGAGTAATTACTACACATTTGATTTGCTTTTTCATGGAAGGGCTGTAGATGCTGATGGTATCTACTTTGGATGCAAAGAGATGGAAGGAGAGAAATAGAAAAAGCAAAGTGAAAAATTGTTTCATGAGGCCTAAGTTAGTTGATGTAGCTGAAAATTGCTGTCATCCCGACGATAGGAGGGAACTGTTGAGCTGTTTGCAATAATTAGGCAGATCCCTCGTACCTCGGGATGACAGCAGTGATGAACAGATCACTTCTCACATCTGCGGGACAGGCTGTACCTCAGTATGACAAAAACATCTGTGCCTTTTTAAATGTCGAATATTAGATTCAAAAGTTCAAAATTGCTGTCATCACGACGATAGGAAGGAACTGATGAGCTATTTGCAATAATTTGGCAGATCCCTTGTACCTCTGGATGACAAGAACTACAAAGGGCACTAAGAAATTCTTGTGCCCTTTGTGAAAACTCTTCGTGTATTTAGTAGTTCAGTTTATTGTTTCTGCTGCGGATTTTTATCGGGTGCTTTTTGTGCTCGCTGCATGGAGTTTCCACCACCACTTTGTCCTCTTGCACCACCACCTTGTGCCTGACGGAACAATTCAAATTTACTTGGCATTTCTTTCAATGGCCATAGCCCGTTACTTTCATCAATATCTGCAGTTTCACGCATAGGATCTAAACGAATACTTGCTACATCTTTATCTTTAATAAATACTTTGGTTACTTGCTTTTCATTAAGCTTCCAAATGCCGGCTGGTATACGATCTACTTCTTTTGTTCCATCTTTAAAAGTCCATTCAACAATAACGGGCATTACCATACCACCTTTGTTGTTAAACGTAAGCTCATAGAAATTTTTAGTTGCCCAAGCCGCTGCATTTTCTTTATCAGTATTTGCAGTAGCAGTTGCTTCATTTTGCTGCCGTGTATAAATAGCATCTGCACCACGGTTGTAATAATAAAAATCACGCAGGCTTGTATCAGCATCTGTAGCAAAAGTTATTTGCTTATTGTCTTTATTTCTTTTCTTGCCAATTTGCTCAAACGGTTGTTGCTGCAAAGCACTTGCATTAGCAGCGGTGTTCATCTTAAACCACTTTACATCATCTAAAGAAATATCAACAGGGTCAGTACCATAATACCATCCACGCCAAAACCAATCTAAATCAACACCGCTTGCATCTTCCATTGTGCGGAATAAATCAGCAGGAGTAGGGTGTTTAAAAGCCCATCGTCTTGCATACTCTCTGTAAGCAAAATCAAACAGTTCCCTTCCCATAATCGTTTCACGCAAGATATTTAAACCTGTTGCTGCTTTGGCATAAGCGTTGGATCCTACATTCACCACATTATCACCCATCGTCATAATAGGTTCCAGTTGATCTTTGGGCAGTTTCATATAATCTGTAATTAAATGAGCAGGTCCACGACGGCTAGGGTAATTATTATCAAATTCCTGCTCACATAAAAACTGTGTGAACGTATTTAAGCCTTCATCCATCCACCAGTACTGACGTTCATCGCTGTTTACTATCATTGGAAAAAAATTATGTCCCACTTCATGAATAGTAACGCCAATCATTCCATACTTGGTTGCTTCGCTGTAGGTGCCGTCTTTTTCACAACGTCCAAAGTTGATGGCAAGCATTGGATATTCCATTCCCTGGCTGCCTTCTACACTTATAGCCACTGGATAGTTATAAGGAATGGTGTGTTTTGAATACACATTTAAAGTATGTGCAACTACTTTTGTAGAATACTTGCGCCAAAGATTGTATGCTTCTTTGGGGTAATAACTCATGGCCATAATCTTTTTGCCACTTACATAAGTGGGCATCGCATCCCAAATAAATTTGCGGCTGGTAGCCCATGCTACATCACGAACGTTCTCTGCGGTGTAGTTCCATGTTTTTTTATCCGTGCTTTTATCTTTTTCATTGGCAATGGCTTCATCTAATGTTACTACTTCTATTACATCAGTTGCGTTTTGTGCTTTTGTCCATCTGTCAAACTGTGCAGGTGTAAGCAGTTGTTTGTAGTTAGTACATTCGCCGGTTGACGATACAACAAAATCAGAAGGTACAGTGAGCCTCATATTAAAATTTCCAAAAGTGAGTGCAAACTCAGCACCACCTGTAAACTGCAGGTGTTGCCATCCCTGAAAATCGCTGTACACTGCCAAGCGTGGATACCATTGCGTCATACAAAAAACTTTATTCTCATCATCACCTACAATTTCATAACCGCTTCTTCCTCTATCCACACCACGATTGGGAATTTTATAGTTCCATTCTACTTTAAAAATAAATTTTTGTCCGGGTTTTACGGCAGCAGGTAAATCAATACGCAACATTGTTTTGTTGATGATGTAGGTAAGTGCTTTACCGGTTGCATCAGTTAGTTTGGTGATTCTGATTCCCAAATCCTGTTCTTTGGCTGTGCGCCAGGGTTCTAAATTTTTTAATTGTCCGTTGGTCATGGTTGCATCCATGCGGCTGCGATTGGTAAACATTATATCGGCACTGGCATCTTGATAATTTCCATCGAGTTGCAACCAGAGATAAGAAAGAACATCAGGTGCATTGTTATAATAGGTGATGGTTTCAGATCCTGTAAAGAGAAGATTGGCTTCGTTTAACTCACCGCTGATGTCGTAATCGGCACGTTGCTGCCAATACTTTGCACCGGGTGCACCGCTGGCTGTTCTGTATTCATTGGGACTTTGTAATAAATAACCGAGTTGCTCAAAACGGTTACCATGATTGCTGCCGGGGTTGCTCAATGGAGGTTGTGCTGCAACCCATATTGAAAGCAATAAAAAGGAAAGAAGGAAACGTATATGCATAATTCTGAATTTTAAAAAGGGGCTTGTTCAATTGCTGTTAACAAGAATACACTAAAAATACCACTATTTATAAATACCACCATTTCTTATAACAGTTGTTAAAGGATGGAAAATATAACAGAAGTTTGTACTTATAAAATTAAAAGTGAAGATGGCAGTAATATTATTTAAACGGTTTAAAGCAGTGCAATGGTTAATGGTTTGCAGTTTGTGTTTACTTACGGCCTGCTGCTCGTGGCTTGTAGCTTTTTCATCTCATCCGTACTATATGAGTGTAACAGAAATAGAGTATAAAGCACCGGAAAAAGAACTGCAGATAGCCTGTAAAATGTTTACTGATGATTTAGAAGATGCACTGAAAAATGAAAATGGAAAAAAGGTAAACCTGTTAGATGATGCCCAAAAAATTGCCAATAAACAGCTACTTGCCCACTATATTTCCCGGCATTTGAAAGTTATTGTCAACGGAAAAGCAGTAGTGCTCGAAATGCTGGGCTTTGAAAATAAGGAAGACGGTTTGTGGATATTTTTAACCGGTAAAAACGGTTTGCCCATTAAATCGGCGAATGTGTTTAATGATTTGCTTTGTAAAGTGAGAGATGCTCAAATCAATATTGTTCATTTTAAAAACAAAGGCGATACAAAAAGCTATCGTTTAAATTTATCTTATCCACAACATACGTTTAGGTGGTAAACTTTATAACTGGGCTCCAAGATAAATATGGGCGTATAAAAAAAGAATGCCAAACAAGCATAGCCATAAAGCAATATAGTATAGACTGAATTTTTTCTGAAAACGTTCATAAACTTTGTAATCATGCCCTTTCGGTTCCAGCTTACGCTGGAGTAAAGGTTGTAGCCCCAATATTTTTAAGAGTAATTCTTTTGACATTTTTCCAGCCTTCTGTGCTTTGTTTTTGTACTTTATATGATCATAGCCCACCATTAAGAGTGCCCTGAAAAAATAGATCAATAAAAAAAAAGCAGTAAGTGCTAAAAGCAGATTATCTTTTGTAAGCATTAGAATTGTAAAGGGTGCAATATATATTTTCTTTTGGAATTGAATTCAATTGCAGGCGCAGGAGTTTTAATAAACTGGAGAAAGTATAAGGGTACACTTAGGGCATTCGATGTTTTAATTCTACTAAAATCTGCATCGGCAGCTATATAAAATTGCCGAATACGCTTAAACGATGGAACGCTTTTTCCGGCTATAGTGTCAAGATTTCTTTCACCACCAATCATGCCATCGGCACCAAAACCTACTGCACCATTAAGCCACACGGGAAACTTACTGTCGCCCGGTAAAAAGGAGCGGATATTTAATGAGAGCCAATAAGTTTGCCCGTTATAATCTTTCATTAACCTTGATGCCCAATTATTCCCGAGCAAATTAGGGTTGTACTTTGCATAAGGTGAAAAGCTTGCAGAAACACGAAGCGTAATTTTTTGCTGCCCCCACCAATGTTGTTGTGCAGCAAATAAAGCAACGCCTCCCATATTGGCCAGCATATCAGCTTTGGAAAACCCCCACTCTTTTGAAAACCCATCCATCACTTCAATAATACTCATATAAGCGAGGGATGTTACTGCACTTGTAGCAATAGCAGTACTTGGCTTTACACCGCTCCATCGCATTAAATCATGGTGCATGGTTGCTATTGTATAAGCAGTAGTTGCATGTCCCATTTTATCTACCTGAAACCATTCTCTGCTGTCGTTTATAAAATGAAACCTGTTTTTAGGAAATTTTTTATACCACAAAAAATATAATCCAACAGAAGTGGCAACAAATAAAATGGATTCGCCAATTACCACTTTACGTAAGCGGTCTGGCCTGTATTGCTCTGATGGTGGAAGAAATGCAGGTTGTGCTTTTACATGCTGCAGAAGCAACAGACATGTACAAAAAATAAAAAGGCTTCGATGTAATTTGATTTTCATTTGCATTAACGGCTGCAAAATACTAAAGGACGTTAAATAATGGGTTGTTTTCTTATAACAGATTTTTTGCAGCAACGCAAAGAGTATGTTACATTTGAACACATAAAAATTCAGACATATGCAGCAAACAATTAACAGCAATGTACAAAAATGGCTTAACGGAAATTTTGAGCAAAGTGTAAAAGAGGAAGTAAAGCATTTGCAAGAAACAAATCCTGATGAACTGGCTGATTCATTTTATAAAAACCTTGAATTTGGTACGGGTGGTTTGCGTGGTATTATGGGTATTGGCACCAACCGAATGAATAACTACACAGTAGGAATGGCCACACAGGGTTATGCCAATTATTTAAATCAGTCATTCGGGCAAGGAAATGTAAAATGTGTAGTGGGGCATGACAGCAGAAACAACAGCCGGTTGTTTGCAGAAATTGTTGCTAATGTAATGGGGGCAAATGGAATTCAAGTGTATTTGTTTGAAGAACTTAGACCAACTCCGGAATTAAGTTTTGCTATTCGTCATCTTGGTTGTCAGGGTGGAGTTGTTTGCACTGCATCACACAACCCAAAAGAATACAATGGATATAAAGCTTATTGGAATGATGGTGGACAATTAGTGCCGCCACATGATAAAAATGTGATTCTTGAAGTGGATAAAGTATTAGATGTTGATGATGTAAAATGGAGCGGTGGTGAAAGCAACATTACTTTAATAGGAAAAGAAATTGATGATGCATACATGAAAATGATTGAAAGCCTGAGTGTGTATCCTGAAGTTTGCAAAGCTCAACATGATTTAAAAATTGTGTACACCTCAATTCATGGTACCGGTATTACACTTGTACCAGAAGTATTGCAGCGTTTTGGTTTTACCAATGTAACAATAGTGGATGAACAGAAAGAACCTAATGGAAATTTTCCAACCGTTGTATATCCCAATCCTGAAGAAGCAGAAGCTATGAGCATTGGATTAAACAAAGCGAAAGAAATTGATGCAGATATTTTGCTGGGTACTGATCCTGACAGTGATCGTGTTGGTATCGGTGTAAAAGATTTAAATCATAATTGGGTACTCATGAACGGTAACCAAACAGCCGTACTTGCTTTTAACTATATGATTGAAGCACGGAAAGCAAAAGGAATTAATCAACCTAATGATATGGTGGTAAAAACAATTGTTACTACCGAAATGATTGATGCTATAGCAAAAGCAAGCGGTATCAATTGCTATAATGTACTTACTGGCTTTAAATGGATTGCAGAATTGATAAAAGAAAAAGAACAAGCAGAAAATTACATTATTGGTGGTGAAGAAAGTTATGGATTAATGATTGGTAGTAAGATTCGTGATAAAGATGCCATTAGTGCGGTTGCATTGCTTTGTGAAATGGCTGCTTATGAAAAAAACAAAGGCAGAAGTTTATATCAGAAGATGATTGACTTATATGTGCAGTATAGGTTTTATAAAGAGAGTTTAATTTCCATTACTAAAAAAGGAATGAATGGCCAGGCAGAAATTGCTGAGATGATGCAGGGCTACCGAGACAATACCCCAACAGTAATCAATGAATCTCCGGTTGTACAATTACTCGATTATGAATTGCAAAAAGGAAAGAATATGCAAACAGGAGAGGAGTGGACTATTCAATTGCCTAAAAGCAATGTGCTGCAATTTATTTTAGCAGATGGAAGTAAAATTTCTGCACGACCCAGTGGAACAGAACCAAAAATTAAATTCTACTTTAGTGTGCATACAAAATTAGACAAAGCAGAAAATTTTGAAACAGTACAGCAAGAGTTGAATGAGAGGATTGATGGAATAATTTTAAGTATGGGGTTGAAATAATTTGTATGTTGGATATTGAAAAGAAAATAAAACAACTTCAGAAAAGAAAAATAATTTACGTTGTTATTGCTTGTTTTTTGATTCTATTGAATTTGCTGATTGACTTGATTAGCCTTGCAAAAGGGGAATTGGTGCGTGAAGTAAATAATAGTTCATCAGGTATTGGTTATTTTATAGGGTCGCAATTTTTTATTATTTTCGGATTGTTTCTTTTATATCGTGTTTTTAAATTAAACCGTCAGATTTAATCTTTCAGAAAAATTCAGCTATATGCAACCATTGATTCTATCGGTAATAAAGAAATTGTCGATTAACTAATATGTTTTTTGAAGTACTCGGGTAAGGACATTTTATTTCTTATTGATAGTATCTTCATTCCTTATCTTGCACCTGCTTATGAGACAATTTGAAGATACGTACCGCCACAAAGGCTTACGCAAAAAATTAGTGGAACTGCTGCGTACAAAAGGCATAACTGATGAGACAGTATTGCAAGCCATCAACAATATTCCCCGGCATTATTTTTTAGATACCGCTTTTGATGAAATTGCTTATGAAGACAGGGCTTTCCCCATTGATGAAGGGCAAACCATTTCTCAGCCTTACACTGTTGCTTATCAAACACAGTTGCTGGATATAAAACCTTACGATAAGGTTTTGGAAATCGGTACAGGCAGTGCATATCAGGCATGCGTTCTTGCCGAATTAAATGCTCAGGTTTTTACCATTGAGCGGCAAAAAAAATTATTCGATTTCAATAAAGCCTCTTTTCCCTTTTTAAAAAAATATTCAAACATCAAATTTTTTTATGGCGATGGTTTTGAAGGTCTGCCTACTTATGCTCCTTTTGATAAAGTAATTATTACTGCTGCTGCCCCTTTTGTGCCTCCCAAACTAATTGTACAAATGAAAGTGGGTGCAAAAATGATTATACCTGTAGATGAAGGTGATGCTCAGCGAATGAAACGCTTAACCAAACTGGCTGATGGAGGATTTACTGAAGAAGTATTTGATAGTTTTTCTTTTGTACCCATGCTGGGTGGAAAGACAAATGGAGCCTGAAATAAAAATTACAACAATCCTTCATCGGCAAAACTGTAATACCCATCTTCACTTACAATAATATGATCCATTACATGAATATCCAAAAGCAGCCCGCCTTCTTTTATTTTTTTAGTAAGTGCTTCATCGGCACGGCTGGGTTTTAAACTGCCCGATGGATGGTTATGGCATAATACAATTTGTACTGCGTTCTGTTCTAAAGCTTTTTTTAGAATTATTCTTGGGTCTGCTACTGTACCAGTAATACCACCTTCACTAATAATTTCAAAGTGATTTACTTTATTAGCCCGGTTGAGATAGGCTACTGCAAATACTTCATGTTGTTTATCTTTTAATTGGGCCCGCAAATAATTGGCAATATCACCACTGGTTTTTATAATATCTTTTTTTAAGTTGCTTGCCTGTCTTCTGCGGCCAAGTTCAAGGGCTGCAGCAATAGTAATAGCACGTGCCTCACCAATCCCATCTACTTTCATTAACTCTTTAATGCTTAGTTTGCCAAGCTCATTTAAATTGTCCTTTGCCAGCCCAAGCACTTCTTTACCTACTTCAATTGCCGACTTGGTTTTAGTACCTGAGCCAAGAAGTATGGCTATCAATTCTGAATTACTTAATACATCAGCTCCTTTTAATAAAAGCTTTTCCCGGGGCCGGTCATCTGGGGCCCAATTTTTAATACTTTTTTTTGGCTCTTGCATAGTACAAAATAGGGGCTTAAATTTAATTATCCAATATCTAAAACCAAAGTCCTATGCAAACCAGAACTTTAACTACAGAAGGCTTTCTTAAGTCGTCAGTTTTTTCAACACTCATGTATTGTAACTTTTTTCTTTCTGCTTGTTTTATAATTATACTGGCAGCAGAAGGGGTGCAGAATGCAGCACCTCCAAAAATGGAAACAGTTCAGCAAAAGCCTTTACAGCAAAGCATTTCAAGTACTCCTGTTACTTTAGCAAGCATGCAGTAATGAGATTTTTTTTAGAAAACATTCTGTCTTTTTTTCACTTTAAAAAAGCGTTGAATTGTTTTGTATTTAGTTGCGGCGAAGCACTTATCTTCGCCGCTTTAACTACTTTTTCTACTTCAAATTGCAAGTAATGATGAATCCATCTCTCAAGATTTTTTCAGGTACAGGATCACAATATTTAGCTGACAAGATTGCGAAAAAATACGGTATCCCTCTCGGGAAATGCTCAACTCAGAAATTTAGTGATGGGGAAATTCAACCCGCTTTTTTAGAAAGTATCAGGGGCGATATGGTTTTTTTAATACAAAGTACCTGTTCGCCTTCAGAAAATATTCTGGAACTTCTGCTCATGATTGATGCAGCCCGCAGGGCTTCTGCTTACAAAGTAGTAGCGGTTATGCCTTATTATGGCTATGCACGGCAAGACAGAAAAGATAAACCCCGTGTGGCTATTGGTTCAAAGCTCATTGCCAATATGCTGGAAGCTGCAGGTGCCGACCGTGTGATTACTATGGACTTACACGCCGCTCAAATACAAGGCTACTTTGAAATACCCGTAGATCATTTAGAATCTTCCTCAATTTTTATCCCATACATTGAAAGTCTAAAACTCGAAAACCTTACCTTTGCGGCCCCTGACGTAGGAAGTGCCAACCGCATACGTGAAATTGCCAGTTTTTTTGAAGCAGAAATGGTGATTTGTGATAAACATCGTAAGCGGGCTAATGAAATAGCAAGCATGGTGGTAATAGGTGATGTGGCGGATAGAGATGTAGTGTTGATTGATGATATTTGCGACACTGGTGGCACATTGGTAAAGTCGGCAGCTCTTTTAAAAGAAAAAGGTGCAAGAAGTGTAAGAGCTTTGTGTACACACCCTGTTCTTAGCGGTAAAGCGTATGAGAATATTGAAAATAGTGTGCTGGAAGAATTGGTAGTTTGCGATACCATTCCTCTTTTAAAGCAAAGTCCTAAAATAAAAGTACTATCGGTAGCCGATTTGTTTGCAGTTGCTATTCGCAATGCATACGAAAACAAGAGCATTACCAGTCTTTTTATGCATGCACAGCGTAGAAACAGTTGATCAGTTCTGAGTTGGGCAAGTTCTTTTAAGCATTTAAAAAGTAAACAATTAAACAAGTATAAACAATGAAGACAATTATCATCGAGGGTCACCTGAGGACCGAAAACGGGAAAAAAGCCGCCCGTCAACTTCGCTCTCAGGATATGGTGCCTGGTGTAATTTACGGAGGCTCTGAAGAAGTAAATTTTTACGCACCCACTGCATCATTTAAAAGCTTTGTGTACACTCCTGAATTTCAGAAGGCCGAAGTAAAGCTTAACGGAAAAACGTACGAATGCATTTTAAAAGATTTGCAGTTTGATAAGGTTTCTGATGCATTAGCACATATTGATTTGTTAGAGTTAGTAGAAGACAAACAGGTTGTAGCTACCATTCCCCTTAAATTTACAGGTACTTCAAAAGGTGTAAAAGACGGAGGTAAGTTAATAACCAAAATGAAGTCGTTAAAGATCAAAACTTATCCTAAGTATTTAAAAGAAGCCATTGTGGTAGATCTTACACCACTCGAATTAAATGGTAACATACGTGTAGAAGATGTAAAAACAGATAACTACGAGATACTGAACTCACCACGTATTCCTATTGCTTCAGTAGTATTAACCCGCTTGTTAAAACAAGAGGAAGCTACTGCTCCTGCTGCAGGCGCTGCCAAAGCTCCTGCCGCTGCTGCTGCACCTGCTGCTGCCAAAGCTCCGGAAAAGAAAAAATAAGTTCTAAACTTATTATAAGCAATCCCCCTTTTCAAAAGGGGGATTGTTGTTTAGTGAACATTTAGTACAGATATTTGAATTGCTAAACACAGAGTAAAAGAGAAAGGAGTTGCACGGAGGAAAAATGAGCTTAAAGCTCAGTGATACCTTGTTTCTCCAATTCTAAGTGTTGAAATAAGATCAGTGTTACTCTTTTTCCCTTTTTCTCTGTGTTAAAATATAAGTATGATAAAATATTTAATTGTTGGTCTTGGTAATTTAGGTGATGAGTATGCACACACCCGGCACAACATTGGGTTTGATGTGGTTACTGCATTGGTTCAAAAACATAACGGCAGTTTTAAGCAGGATCGCCTGGCATTTACTTCTACCATAAAAGTAAAAGGCAAAACAATTGTCTGCATTATGCCCACCACTTTTATGAACCTCAGTGGTAAGGCTGTAAAATATTGGATGGACAAAGAAAAAATTGAGCTTACCAATATGCTTGTAATATTGGATGAACTGGCCATTCCCATAAATAAACTTCGTCTCCGCCCAAGTGGCAGTAGTGGTGGCCATAACGGATTAAAAGATATTGAAGCAGTATTGCAAACAAACAATTATGCCCGTCTGCGTTTTGGCATTGGTAACGATTACCCAAAAGGAAAACAGGTGGATTATGTACTGGGCAAATGGCTTTCAAGCGAAGAGCTATTTATTAAAAAGAAAATTGAATTATCAGTTCAGGTTATTGAAGACTTTATACTTACCGGTATTGACATTGCCATGAATAAGGTGAATAAACTGGAAATAACACTTTAAATTTCATTTCGCAATTATTAACTTCGCCAATAAGTGTGCCGAACGCAAGACGTAAACTCCATTGTCCTTAAAAAACCTATACCAGAAAAATCTGATTTAAAACCAAAAAACGAAACCAAATGAAAATCTTTTGTGTAGGGCGTAATTATGTTGAGCATGCTAAAGAGTTAGGTAATGAGGTACCGGATGAGCCGGTGATTTTTTTAAAACCCAAAAGCGCATTTCTTCAACCGCACATGCCTTTTTATTATCCTGAGTTTACCAATGAATTGCATTACGAAGCAGAGCTGGTATTACGAATTTCAAAAAACGGGAAATACATTCAGGAAAAGCATGCCAGTAAATATTACAATGGTATTACCATTGGTATTGATTTTACAGCACGGGATGTTCAGGATGAATTGAAAGCAAAAGGCCTGCCTTGGGAAAAAGCCAAAGCATGGGATAACTCGGCAGCTGTAGGAAAATTTATTGATATTAAACCAGAGTTGGATACCAACAATATTAATTTCTGTTTATACAAAAACAAAGAATTGGTGCAGCAGGCAAACAGCAGCCAAATGATTTTTGATTTCAATCAAATTATTGCAAACATTTCCATGTACTTTTCATTAAACATCGGCGATCTTGTTTATACCGGTACTCCTGCTGGTGTAGGTGAATTAGTTGTAGGCGATGAACTGGAAGGTTTTATTGAAGATGATAGTTTGCTGGAGCTAACAGTAAAATAATTTTTAATTTTTTTATAAAGCCATCTGAAACTAAGATGGCTTTTTTTATTGTACATCACTTTACTTTGCATTCAATTGCCTGCAACAAATGAACCGTGAAATTTTACAAAAAGCTTTTCAACTCATGTGTTATGCCCAACACATGGCAGAAATTTATGAAAGTAATCGAAGCATTTGTAAATATGTTCATTCCACTTCAAGAGGGCATGAAGCAATTCAACTCGCTACAGCATTTCATCTCAAAAATATTGATTGGATAAGTCCGTATTACCGTGATGAAAGTTTATTGCTTGGCCTGGGCTTTGAACCTTATCAACTCATGCTGCAATTGCTTGCAAAAGCGGATGATCTTTTTACAGGTGGCAGAGAATATTATTCACATCCTAATTATAAAGGAACTGATAAACCAAACATCATTCATCAAAGTAGTGCTACAGGAATGCAGGTAATACCTACAACAGGAATTGCACAGGGTTTACAATATTTTAAAAAAATAAATTCAAACAAATTAAGAAAAGGAACAGATGGTGAATTGCCTGTAGTTATCTGCTCACTTGGTGATGCAAGTATTACCGAAGGTGAAGTGAGCGAAGCCTTTCAATTTGCAGTACTAAAAAAATTGCCGATCATTTATTTAGTGCAGGATAATAACTGGGGTATTAGTGTAAGTGCAGAAGAAGCAAGAGCGATGGATGCGTATGAGTATGCAAAAGGTTTTCCGTGTATGAATCATATCCGTTGCGATGGAAGTGATTTTAAAGAATCGTTTGAAACCATGCAGCATGTGGTGGATTATGTAAGAGAACATCAAACACCTTATTTAGTACAAGCTTATGTTCCATTGCTCAATCATCATACAAGTGGTGTACGCAAAGAATTTTACAGAACGAAAGATGATTTAGAAAAACATTTTGCTGATGATCCTTTTCCAAAATTGAAAGAACTGTGTTTGCAAAATGGTTTTAGTGAGGATGAGTTGAATGAAATTTTTATATCTGCAAAACAAACCATTGAAAATTATTTTGCAAAAGCAGTTGCAGCAGATGAGCCTGATCCATCAACAGTAGAGCAACATGTATTTGTGCCAACACCTGTAACTGAAGAAAAAGGCGAACGTTCACCAGCCACCAATGAAAAAGTATTAATGGTTGATGCTGCATTGTTTGCCATTAGAGAAATTATGGAAGAATATCCTGAAGCATTGTTATATGGCCAGGATGTTGGAAGAAGGCTCGGCGGTGTATTTCGTGAAGCAGCTACGCTTGCAGAACAGTTTGGCGATCACAGAGTTTTTAATACTGCAATTCAAGAAGCATATATTATAGGATCTACTGTTGGTATGAGTGCAGTGGGTGCAAAACCAATTGTTGAAATTCAGTTTGCCGATTATATTTATCCAGGCTTAAATCAATTGGTAACAGAAATTTCAAAGTCATCTTATTTAAGCTGCGGAAAATTTCCTGTACAAACTTTAATTCGTGTGCCCATAGGTGCTTATGGTGGTGGTGGACCATATCATAGCGGAAGCATTGAAACAACCTTGTTAAGTATTAAAGGAATAAAGATTGTGTATCCATCCAATGCCGCTGATATGAAAGGTTTAATGAAAGCAGCATTTCTTGATCCCAATCCTGTTGTAATGCTGGAGCATAAAGGTTTGTACTGGAGTAAAGTTCCGGGAACGGAAGATGCAAAAACAATTGAACCATCAGCAGATTATATAGTACCATTAGGCAAAGCAAATATTGTTTTATATGCCGATTACGATTTAGTAAATGATGGTGAAACCTGTTGCATTATTACTTATGGCATGGGAGTTTATTGGGCAAAAGCTGCTGAAAAATATTTTGAAGGGCAAGTTGAGATTGTAGATTTACGAACTTTATTTCCATTGGATGAAGAACTGATTTTTAATGCAGTTAAAAAGCATGGTAAATGTTTGGTGCTTACTGAAGAACAGCAGAATAATTCTTTTGCAGAAGCATTAGCACATCGTATTTCTTATAACTGTTTTCAATGGATGGATGCGCCTGTTGAAGTTTTGGGAGCATTGAACTTGCCTGCTGTGCCAATGAATATCGGATTAGAAACCGCCATGCTGCCCAATGCAGAAAAGGTTAAGGAAAAATTAAAAAACTTATTGAATGGGTGAAATAAAAAAAGTTCTACTTTTTAAATAGAACTTTTTTGTACCGGAGAGCAGACTTGAACTGCCGACCTTCGGGTTATGAATCCGATGCTCTAACCAGCTGAGCTACCCCGGCATTTAAGGGGTGCAAAAATATAGAAATGAAGCTTACTGTTCAAATCAATTTTGTATTCTTCCCGGATATACTTTTAAAGCTTCTTCTAAACAATCCATTGCTTTATCCAAAGCAGCTAAGTTGAGAACATAAGCTAATCGTACTTCATTTTTACCTAAGCCGGGAGTGCCATAAAATCCTGTGGCGGGTGCAAGCATTACTGTTTGTCCGTTATGAGAAAAAGACTCCAACAACCATTGACAAAATTTATCACTGTCATCTATAGGAAGTTTTGCCATTGCATAAAAAGCACCACCAGGATTTGGACAAAATACACCGGGCATTTTATTCAAACGGCTAACTAATAAATTTCTGCGGGAGAGGTATTCAGCTTTGGGCGCATCAAAATACGAAGCAGGTAAATCAACAGCAGCTTCTCCCATAATTTGCGCAAGACCAGGCGGACTCAACCTTGCCTGTGCAAATTTCATTGCAGCATCATATACCATTTTGTTTTTTGTTACAAAGGCTCCCAATCTTGCACCGCAAGCACTGTAACGTTTACTTACAGTATCCATCAGCACTACATTCTGTTCTAAGCCTTCAATGTGTAAAGCGCTTACATATTCTCCGTCATAACAAAATTCACGGTAGGCTTCATCGCTGAATAAATACAGATCATACTTTAAGCAGATATCTTTTATGGCAAGCATTTCAGCTCTGCTGTATAAATAACCGGTAGGATTATTGGGGCTGCAAATGATTATAGCTTTTGTAGTGGGCGTAATTGCTTTTTCAAAATCATCAATAGGTGGCAATGCAAAACCGTTTTCAATATGCGAAGTAATTGGAATTACTTTTACGCCTGCAGCACAGGCAAAGCCATTGTAGTTTGCATAAAAAGGCTCAGGAACTATTACTTCATCACCGGGATTAAAGCATGTAAAAAAGCCAAACATGATTGCTTCGCTTCCACCGGTTGTTATCATAATTTGATCATGGGCCACATCAATACCAACAGACTTATAGTATTGTACCAGTTTGCGACGATAACTTTCATTACCTGCACTATGGCTGTATTCCAAAACTTTAATATCTGCATTTCGTACAGCATCTAAAATAGCTGGTGGTGTTTCAATATCGGGTTGTCCAATATTTAGGTGATACACTTTTGTTCCTCTTTTTTTTGCAGCTTCTGCAAAGGGAACTAATTTTCTTATGGGTGATGGTGGCATTTCCTGTCCACGCTGGCTGATTGATAACATGAAAGCAAAGATAGGGTGCGAAGATTCGTTTCTTTAAATGCCAAACATAAAAAAACCCGGCTTGTAGCCGGGTTTAAAGAAATGATTTTATGTTATTGCTGCACTACACCTACAATAACCAGATTTTTCTGTTCATCTACACCAAGGAATTTTACAGATACTGTTTTTGAAAAATTTCCTATTGCAGCAGCATTATAAGTAGCTGTAACGGTTCCTGTTTTTCCCGGCTTAATAGGTTCTTTGGTGTAATCAGATTTGGTGCATCCGCAACCGGGTGTTACACTTTCAATTAACAAATCTTCTGTGCCTATATTGGTTACAGTAAAAGTAGCGGTTACAGGGTTGCCAATTTTTACTTTGCCTAAATCAACCGTTTCGCTGGTAAATTTTAAAACATCAGCCGGTTTTTTTGTTTGGCCAACTGTAAGGTTAACTAATGCAAATGAAACTAGAATAAAAAAAATGTGCTTCATAAAAATGTGATTTGAAATTTTATTGTTTAAAAATGTTAAGTGCTTGGTTTGAGGGGGCAGATTGATCGGGTGTTTTCCAAACAATTCCTTTTATGATAATTTGTTTTGTTTGTCCATCGTTATAAAAAATAGTGATTGATTTTTCAAACTGGCCTTCAGAGGCTGAATTGTATCCTACTTTAATGGTTGTTTTATTTCCTGTTGCTATTGGTGCATTGCTCCATTCTGGTGTAGTACAACCGCAAGAGGCTTGCACATTTTCAATCTTTAAAGAATCCTTACCCATATTTTCAATAACAAAATTATGTGTTACAGGCTTGCCTTGGGGTATTTTGCCAAAATCAAAACTGGTTTCAGAAAGTTTAATGATTTCGGGTTGTGTAGCACCAGGGGCTTGTTGAGCTGTTGCAATGGTAAAACTGCTAATAGCCAAAAGGGTAAAAAGGATTTTTTTCATATTCATTATAGTTTGAGAATTCAAAAATAAACAATTTACAGACAGTTCAAAACCCTTCATAGTTGTATTTTACCTTTTATTAATACAAATTTGGCTAAAACCAATCTATCAAGCTTAGAGCAACAACGCTTTTGGGTACAAAAATATTTTACTAAGCCCTCCCCGTTTTTTTGCTGGCACAGTAAATCATTTACATTTGCTGCATGGAGTTGCCAGTTAACGAAGCATTGCAATCAACTGAATTATCGTTTGAACATTTCCGCACAGAAGTGCTCAATGATTACCGTACCGCTTATTTAAGTAGGGAAGCCAGCCTGCTTGGACGTAAAGAAGTACTTACAGGTAAAGCAAAGTTTGGAATTTTTGGTGATGGAAAAGAAGTGCCGCAACTTGCGATGGCTAAATTTTTTAAGCTGGGTGATTTTTATAGCGGCTACTACCGAGATCAAACTTTTGCTTTTGCTACGGGTGTAGCTAACATTCGGGAGTTTTTTGCACAGCTTTATGCCGACCCTGATACCAAAAATGATCCGCATAGCGGAGGGCGGCAAATGAACTGTCATTTTGCAACAAGGGTTTTTAGTGAAGAAGGCGAAGTGCTTGATTTAGCAAATAGAAAAAATTTGGCAGCAGGTATGGCTCCAACTGCCGCTCAAATGCCCAAGTCAGTAGGGCTTGCTTTAGCTTCAAAAGTTTTTAGAAATGTAGATTTATTAAAAAATGAGCATACACTTTCCAATAATGGTAATGAGGTTTGCTTTGCCACTATTGGCGATGCTTCAACAAGTGAAGGCCATTTTTGGGAAACAGTAAATGCTGCTGCTGTACAACAAATTCCATTAGCTATTTTTGTTTGGGATGATGGGTATGGCATTTCAGTTCCCAAGCAATATCAAACAACCAAAGGTTCTATTTCAGAAGCTTTAAAGGGCTTTGAAAAAAATGAAGGAACAAATGGAATAGATATATACAATGTAAAAGGTTGGGATTATGCTGGCATGTGCGAGGTGTTTGAAACTGCTATTGAAAAAATTAGAACTACACATACACCTGCGCTATTTCATGTAGAAGAAGTAACGCAACCACAGGGCCACTCAACATCTGGAAGTCATGAACGATACAAAACATCAGAACGTTTGCAATGGGAAAGGGATTGGGATTGTATAAAAAAGATGAAGGAGTGGATGCTGGAAAATAATCTGGCAGATGAAGATGAATTACTTTCTATTGAAACCAATGTAAAAGAGTTTGTTCGTGCTGAAAAAAATGCAGCCTGGCTTGCATACCAAACGCCTATAAAAAAACAAGTAGCAGAGGTAACTGAACTTATTCAGGAATTAAAAATTTCATCACCGGGTGCTATTCAAATACAACAATTAAGTAAAGAATTGCAGAGTAATAAAGAACCAAGCAGAAGAGATGTTATTAGCACTTTGCATAAAGCGATACTTCTATCTGCCAATACAAATGCTCAAGTACAAGCTAAGCAATACTATACATATTTATTAGATGAGAGTAAAGATTTGTTCAACTCGTATTTGCATACCGGCAATAAAGCAAGTGCTTTACAGGTAACAGAAGTAAAAGCTATTTATGAAGAAGATACAGTTTCTATAAACGGCTATGAAATATTAAACCGCTATTTTGATCAATTGTTTTCAACCAATAACAAGGTGGTTGCGTTTGGTGAAGACTTAGGTTTTATTGGTGATGTAAACCAAGGCTTTGCAGGTTTGCAAACAAAATTTGGCAAAGGGAGAATTTTTGATACCGGTATTCGGGAGCTAACCATTATGGGGCAAGGCATTGGTTTAGCCATGCGTGGCTTACGACCTATCGCTGAAATTCAGTATCTCGATTATCTAATCTATGGGTTACAGCCATTGAGCGATGATTTGGCAACCATGCATTACAGAACGGTTGGTACACAAAGTGCCCCTTTAATTGTACGCACCAGAGGGCATAGGTTAGAAGGTATTTGGCATAGCGGTTCCCCAATGGGAATGATTATTAATAGCCTTCGTGGAATGTATGTGTGTGTACCCCGTAATATGGTGCAGGCAGCAGGCATGTATAATACACTGTTGCAAAGCAATGAACCGGGAATTGTAATTGAATGCTTAAACGGTTATCGATTAAAAGAAAAATTACCATCTAATCTTGTTGAGTTTACTGTGCCCATGGGTGTGCCCGAAATCATAAAACAAGGAACTGATATTACGATAGTTTCTTATGGTTCTACATTGCGGATTATTGATGAAGCTGTAACATATCTTGAAACAACAGGTATCAGTTGCGAAATTATAGATGTGCAAACTCTTTTACCTTTTGATATCAATCACATAATTCTAAAGTCATTACAAAAAACAAATCGTATTGTTTTTATTGATGAGGATGTACCCGGTGGTGCTGCCGCTTATATGTTTAACAAAGTAATGGAAGAGCAGAGCGGTTATCAATTTTTAGATGTAGCACCACGCACTATTACTGCAAAAGCCCACCGCCCGGCTTATGGAAGTGATGGAGATTATTTCAGCAAACCCAATGCAGAAGATATGATTGAGGTTATCAATAAAATGATGAGCGAATAAATGAAATGAACTCTTTGTGAAATTGATGTATCTGGTCTCAAATACCTACGCAACTTTGGTTTTTCGCTGTGTTGTAAAAAAATTAAGTGCAACGAATTGTTTTTTACGTAAATACGTCTTACCTGTATAAATTGCTACTATTACCCAAATAATAAATGTTAACCATGCCAGCTTATGATAATTACGTAATAAATAGGGGCGTATTGAAATACCGTCGGCTACTTTTTTTCCCAGTAGTACATTTAGAATGGCTTTAACGGAAGTAGTTACAACCGGAATTTTTTCCCAGTTCGTGTAACGGATACCTTGAAATTGATAATCAGGGTTATAATTAGCAGGTACCTGAGATTTATAAAATTGCCAGTTGTTTTGTATTTGTGCAAATGTGGCCCAGCTTTTATCCGGGTTTTGAAAATACAAAGTATAAGTAGGATCCAGCACCACCCATTTATCATTCATATAAGCTTCTACAATCATGTGGCCGCCATATTTACCATTTACTTGCATCTGCCCAATTCGTACCTGTATATTATTAGATTTTAGAACTCTTGAAAGTACGGTAACATAACTTCCGCAAGCTCCATTATTAGTCATTAAATCTATTGTGGATGGGTGAAAGATAGTTGCTTTAATTCCTCCAATTTCCTGCTCTCCAAATACGGCATACCTTCTGTCTTGTAAATAGCTTGTAGTTTGGAGTGCTTTTAGTACAAAGTCGGTTTGAGTAAAATCTTTAGGTAGGTCATTTTTAATTTTATGTGCAATGGCGGTGAACAGTTCTTCCTCATATTTTGCTTCAGTAAATAAAAAGAAAACGGTAGCAACTAACAAGCCATTGAGCAAAAAAAGGAAATGCAGGCTTTTTAATTTCCTTTTTAAAAATGTAAGCAGTTTTTTAAAGTTCATTGGTATTGAGAAAATGGGTTGGTAAGAGTATGGTTCTTTCAAACCGCAAAAATAGTCCTGAATAAGACCTTTTACATTTGAATGAGTTTAATTAATTAAGAAATCTTTTTTTTAATTCAGCAGTAGGTAGCCAGCATGTTTCTTTTTTACCAAACCAACGATAACGGTTTTTTGAAATAAAGTTATAAACCGAGTCTCGAATAGGTTTTGGAACAATAATAAAAATGTAAAAAAACTGCCACTTGGCTCCTAAATGTTTAAGCATTCTTAATGCTCCTGTACTTTTGCTAAACACTTTTTCGTTTTCCAAAAGCATAAATGAATTAAAATGATCTAAGGGCAATCTTTTCTCTTTTAAAAAGCGCTGACCAAACTCTCCCTGAAGTGAAGCAAAGCTGAACTGTGCTTTTTTATCATGTTTTATGATAAACTGAACGCTTGAGTTGCACAGGTTGCAAACACCATCGAACAAAACAATATAGGCCGGGTTTATAGTTCTATGTTTCATTTTATCATGCAAAAGTAGCTACTTCTTTTGTGCTGTACTTAAAAAGGCTAAACAGAATTGTTTTTGTATTTTTAAATACATTCTGTAATAAATTATTACAAGCAATGAGGTATGATTAATTTTCAATTGCATACAAGCCGGGTACCTGATATGAAACTGTCTTCGGTACTTGTGATTGTATTTTTTATCTTGAATTTACTATTTAGCTACACTTGCATAACTAACAGCAGTAGTGTTCAGGTAGGTGCATCCTCATTTCATTTAATTGTTAGTGGTGTTTTATATTTTATAGCCACCATTACATTTATACAGTTTTTGTTTTTTAAAGAAGCCACTTATCTCTATTATGTATTGTATGTGCTTATTAACCTTTGTTATTTCACGTTAATTTTTTCATCAAATCCTGAAATTTCTAAAAAATTTCCTGAGTGGTTTCGCATTATGCGGTATCATTTATCATTGCCTTTACTCGCTGCATCTTATACAGTTTATATTTTGTTTGCTGTATATTTTCTGAATTTAAAACCAAAAGACGGCTTTGTTTACAAGTGGGTATTGCTATCAATTAAATTGTACATAGTAATTTTATTTATTGCATTACTGCTTTACTTTTTACCCCCTTCCAATGCCATTGTAAATGTTATTAGAACGGTTTTGCTTCTTGCTTGTATGCCAATGGGTTTTGTAAGCATATTGCTGGTGTACATCCGTATAAAAAACCCAATTGCAAGCATTTTATGCATTGGTTCGCTTTGTTTTTTTACAGGTTCGGTATTTGGTTTTCTTTTCTCAAGTGAAGTGCTTTCTTATCCCTCAAATACAAGCCCGTTTAATCAATGGGTTTTTTATACGGAAACTGGAACCCTACTTGAAATCGTTTTATTTTCAAGCAGCTTTGCTTATAGAAATAAAATACTTGCAGCAGAAGAAAAGAAAGCTCAGGAACTTGTATTAATTGAAGTTGAAAAGAATAAACAAAAAGAAAAAAAGCTACAGTTGATTCGTGATGAAATTGCCCGAGACTTGCATGATGATATTGGAGCGTCGCTGAGTAATATCAACATATTAAATGCATTGGCCAAGCGCAACTCTTCCAATCCTGATAAGGCGAATGAGTATTTAGATAAAGCAAGCGAAGATATTCAGCATGTAAGTGAAAGCCTTAGCGACATTGTATGGAATATTAATCCCAAGTATGATAACCCGGAAAATTTGTTTATAAGATTACGACGTTATGCTGCTGATATGATGGATGGGAAAGGCATTAGCTATGAAATAAATTTTCCGGAAAATGTGAGTGGTATTCATTTCAACATGGAAAAACGGCGTGACTTTTATTTAATTTATAAAGAGGCAATCAATAATCTTATAAAATATTCACAAGCAAAAAAAGTTGTTGTACACATAAAGCTGAGTGAAGAAAATTTGCATTTGAGTATAGCGGATGATGGTATTGGTTTTGATAAAGAAACAGTAATTAATGGTAACGGGCTGGATAATATGAAACATAGAGCAGGTATTTGGAATGCACATCTCACTATTCTTTCAAAACCGGGCATTGGAACAACTGTTGAATTACTGCTTCCTTTGCCTTAGTACCCTTTTGTGTAGTTGCTGTTTGCAAACAGTATGTGTACTTTTGAATATGCCATACAGGTTACTTTTATTTGAAGATAATACAAGACTGCGCCAATCTTTAGAGCTACTTTTTAAAGAAGATACTGTTTTTACAGTATGCGGTTCGTTTCCAAATTGTGACGATGCGGTAGCAGAAGTAAAAAAGCAAAATGCTCAGATAGTGATGATGGATATTGATATGCCGGGCATTGGCGGTATTAAAGGTGTAAAGCAAATTAAACAGGTTTTTCCTGAAGTAAAAGTGATTATGCACACCGTATTTGATGATGACAGCAGGATATTTGATAGTATTTGCGCAGGAGCCGACGGCTATTTATTAAAAAACACGCCGCCTTTAAAGCTTATTCAATCTTTAGAGGAGTTAATGGAAGGGGGTGCTGCTATGAGCCCTTATGTAGCGCAAAAGGTTTTTCAGTTTTTCAGGTCTCAAAACAAAGTGAACGAAGAGTATCATCTTTCACCAAGAGAAAAAGAAGTGCTTGAACTGCTAGTAAAAGGTAATTCCTATAAGATGATTGCAGATAAAAGTAATATCTCCATTGATACTGTAAAAAAACATCTCCAGAATATCTATCACAAACTTCATGTAAACTGCGGCACAGAAGCTGTAGTAAAAGCAATACGGCATAAGATTGTAAAGCTGGATTAACATGTGCTGATTATTTACCCGATTGTGTAATTGACTTTATAAAATAGCTTTCTCAATTTTACTGTAAACTATTTGATATGAAAAAGCTTATACTTTTAGCCGTTGCTTACCTTTGCACTTTTTCTTTTTTATCTGCACAAAATATCGGTATCGGTACCACAACTCCTTCAGCTAAATTAACAGTAGAAGGAAATGAGTTAACTCCTAATGGTGAGGGAGCCGCCATCAAAATTCAAAACACATCATCTACCAATGCATGGTATTTGCGTGCAGGAGGCAATGGAACTTTTACACCGATCGGTGGTTTTAGTTTTGCTGATAACATCGGTTATCATTTTATAATGGCGCAGGGAGGTAATATTGGTTTAGGTATTTTGCCTACTGCTGCAAGGCTGCATGTGAATGGAGAAATTCGTATGCAGGGTGTAAATGTTTTTGAATTTGGTGCAGGCGTTGCAGGTAAAGAAGTTAATGCAGGAAAAATTGGTTACAATGCGTTTGGAACAAATGCATTAACCTTTGTTGGCGGTGGTACAACCAACTTAAACCGTTCCATATTCTTTTTTGCTGAAGGCGGTACTACTATGAACGGTCCTCTTAATTTTAACGGCCCCTTACGCATTAACGGAAATCCCGGAACTACAGGTCAGGTATTGTCTTCCAATGGAACTTCAACTCCGGAATGGACAAACAGTTCTTTCAGCAACAATGTTCGTTTTGCAGCTTCGTTTACAACGCCGGGTACATTTCCTTATGATAATACGTATGCTTCTATTTACAATGCCTCAGGTGCTGATGTTTCAATTGCAGCAAATACAATCACAATTAATAAAACTGGCCTTTACCACTTTGAAGGATATGCTACCGGGGTTGTAACGTTTACAACAGTGGCAACTTTGTATAATTTTCAATTTAATTTAATTGCTGATGGTATTGATTTTGAATTTTCTGCAGGTGATGAAATGCCACGTACTTCTTCTACTATTTTAGAATTTTCAAAAACCATTCATTTCTCTCAGGATGTGTATGTAACTGCTCCTGCAATCATCAAACCGCAAGCTGCAATTGGTGTAGGCAGCGGTGGGTCGGGTATAACAAGAAGTGCATCAGGAAAAATTACAGAGTATTTAATTTCTGAGTAACCTTTCAAAAATTTGCACATGAAAATCAACTGTTTTATTTTTTGTATGTGTTTGATGTTTACAACTTACGCACAGCAGCAAAATGGCGATGCAGAACGAATGCTGCAGGCCTTGAAACAAAGCGGTATAATACGACAGGAAGGGAATACACTTATTTATAAAGTTCAGAAGGCAAGTGATACAGCAAAAGTTCGTTTGTTATATGGCAACCTCTTTAATAATCCAAATTATGATGTGCGGTTTGAGGTAGCAGAACAGAAACAGGTTAAAACAAATGCAAATAATAAAACTGTACCTGTAAATAATATTCCTTCAGTTTCATCTGGGGTTATCAATCAAGCATTGGGTAATCAAACTCAGAGTGGTTGTTGCTTTTGTAACCTCAAAACATTTCAATATGTTGGAGCTGGTTCTGAAAGAAATGCAGCAAGCCCATTTACACAACATACATGGACAGTACCTGCAGGTGTAACTAAAATAAAAATAGAAGGCTGTAGCGCTGGGGGTACTGGTTGGAGTGATATTTATGTTAGGTATACGGTTGGCACAGATACGTTGTATGATATAAAAGGAGGTGGGGGCGGTGGAGGAGCTTATGTATTATCTTTTGTTTCAGTTAAAGAAGGTGATGTTTTAAAAATTAGGATACCCGGAGGAGGAAGTGGTTCGCCATTAATTGTTCAGTTTGCACAAACTGGTATTGGAACCTTGAATATAGAAAGCGGTCATAATGCAAAACCAAGTTTTGGAAGCAATCTTTATGACGGTATTGCAGGCAGATTAGATATGAATTCTGGATTGTTTTATGAGAATACATTTTCCTTACGTGGTGAAAACGGACAAAATTCCTGGCTAAGTGATTATGTAAATAAAGATAATTTTACACCCGGTCCGGCAGGACCATTAATGGCTCCAAGACTGAAAGTAGGAGATAGTTATACTGTAAATGGAGGAGATGGAGGCATGGCACCTAAATCAGTAAATGGTGGGAAAGGGTTAAATTGGGGTAGGTCACATGTTAGTGATATGCTGGCAAAAGATGGTGGTTTCCCTGGAGGAGGAGGTGGTTCAGGTTTTCGTGAACCATTGATTCCACCGGAACCTAAATGGAAAAATGGCATTGGTGCTTCTGGTCTTCTTATCATCTATTATTAAATTACGAAAGTGAAAAAATATTTTTTTATACTGCTTTGTTTTTTAGTTACAGAAAAATTAATTGCACAACCCGGCCGCCCACGCCGAGACACCTTATTATTTTCAGGCAATCCTCATGCACCTCATCTCAACCAAGTATATGATGCTGATGTGTTAGAAGGACGTTCCATTCCTTTAACAATAACTCCAACGGGTCAAAGAATTTGTTTTGATAAAAAAATGAAAATCAAAACTATTACCAGTAGAGGCCCGGCAGAAATATGTGTATTCATCAACACAAAAATTGGATTGATTGGTTACACTGCATTAAAACCCGGCAGCGACCCTGTTTGCGATATTAAACCGGAGCTATCTGATTTTACATTTGGAATCATCGGGTTAAAAGGAAACGTGTACAACTATCGCAACAATAAAAAGAAAAATGAAATGGAGCATTGGGTGCAAACAAGTAACAGCACTAATTATCAATATGAATTTGGTACTATATCTTCTTCAGTGCAGCTTCGTAAAAAAACAGAACGCAGAGATTATTGCGGCGGCAAAGTAAAAGCACAATTATACAAAGTAGATGGCCAACCGCAAGAATGGTTTTTGTTTGGCAAAGAATTTCCTGATGCTATTACCATGGAACCTAAAAAATTTCTGGGACAGTTTGCAGTAGGCTATCAATATTCTGATAAAGGATTATTTATTATTATGCAAATGACAGGCACGGGCATTGAATCAAAAATTCTGGAACTGGAAGATGTGGAAACCTGTTTTGACCCATCACCATTTAAAGTGTTTGAAGACGAACAACTAAAAAAGATGACAGAATCCATCGAAAGAGAACGGGAAAAAATTGCAAGAGATGAAGCAAAGGCAGAAAAATATGCAGCCTGTGGGTCTAAGAAAGTAATTCTAAACAATTATCAAAAAGAAGCATTAAACAGGCAGGAAGAAAATCTGAGAAATTCTCAGCAGGGCAACACTATGCAGAATGTAAACACACAACAGGCACAAGCCAATTTGATGAACTATGATGATAATATTCAAACAATGATTTACGAAACTGAATTAAAATTGTGCCGTACAGAGCAGCAGCAATCAGAAAAGCCGAGTGATTCCCGCCAGCAGAAAATTCAATGCCTCAACAGGCAACTGGCGGCACAACAGGGAGTAAAAGCAAGATATCAGGCATTAAACTCAAGTCTTAGCGGCCAGCCCGGAAAATTGTTTTCAGAAAAAGCAAAGTTGATGATGCAGGGAATGGTAGGGTGTGATTGAAACTAAATCAGCCTTTATTCAACTCCAATCATTGGTACTAATCTATTAGTATATGTAGGAACCTTTTCAATTACTGTATTGTACTTATTGTTTACGACAACGGCCAAAATTTTTATATTTACATTTATACCTTGCATTATATTGTCATTTTCTAGGCCAATATAGTATTTCTCATTGCTTTTTGTTGCATAGTTCATCAGTCCAAAGTCTGTTACAACGTTGCCGTTTTTGAATTGCATGAATGCTTGACCTGCTTTGAATTTTTGTACATCATCCCAAGAAGGGTGGAAATAATATTTTACATTCTTTCCAACACTAGCATGTGACATTGTTATTAAACCAAATGCTAAACCTGCTAATGGGTTTATACTGCCAATAATTTTTGTACCTGCCTTTGAAAAAGATTCTTGGTCTTTTTGATATGCTTCTTGTGCTTCATCACCAACTCCAATCCAATAAGTCCATTTTATTGTGTTGTTTGGGATAGTGAAATCAACAATTGTTTTGTTTGAATTCTCATTTGTCTGCGAATGAACACGAACTTTAGAGTCAATAACATCAACTATTGAAGTATCTGAGCTAACTAAATAAGTATTTTCTCTTGCAGAGTAAGTTGTATCAACTTTATTCAGCCACTTAATATTTGTATTGAAGTATTTTGTGTTTTCTGATTTCGGGACTCGTTGAATTTTTACTTTAAGTACTCTTCCACTAAGACTGGAATTGTAGTATTCGAAAACATATACCGCATTGCGTGATATGTTAAGCACTTTATTTTGTACTATTTCAACTGTGTGGTCGGCGAACTTGACATTGTTTGGATATTCTGATATTGTAACATCTTTAAGGTCTTTCTTATTTTCTACCATTAGATTAAAGATTACTTTGTCGCCATCAGCAAATCCATAGTACACTAATTCCCTTGAAAGGCTACCAAGTTTTATAGTCTTTTCAACAACGTCAATTGTGTCTTGTCCAAATGAATAAAGATGCAGTAAAGTAAATAGAAATAAGGAAGTAGCTATTTTCATAAGTTTAGAATTGGATAATTATGATACAATAATATATCAAACGAACCGAAAATCCAAGCCTTCTTTTTTCATTTGTATGGTGTAATAATGGGTTCAAAAAAGAATGAACTGTAATTGACAAAAAAAAGACTGATTCATCATCAGCCTTTTCATTATCTATTACAAATTATTCAATTATTAATTACTCATCACCCCATATTATGAAACACTTTCTGTACATCTTCATCCTGCTCAAGGCGTTCAATTAATTTACTTACATCAGCGGCCTGCTCATCATTTACAGGAACTGTAGTGCCGGGTATCCATTCCAGTTCTGCAGTAATAGGAGTAATGCCTTTTTCTTCCAATGCTTTTTGCATGTTGCCAAAATCAGCAAAGGCACAACGGACCACTAAAATTTCTTCACCATTTTCACCTGTGCTTTCGCCTAATTCTTCCAACCCAAAATCAATCAACTCCAGTTCCATATCATCAGGATTTAAGCCTTCGGGTTTTAATTTAAACACACCCATTTTTTTAAACTGAAAACTCACACTTCCACTGTTGCCCAGTGTACCATCGCATTTTGTGAAATGGCTTTTTACATTGGCTACCGTTCGCACATGATTATCCGTAGCAGTTTCCACAAGTATGGCTACACCATGCGGCGCATAACCTTCGTATAAAATTTCATCATAGTTTACAAGCTCTTTTCCCTGCGCCCTTTTAATGGCAGCTTCCACACGGTCTTTAGGCATGCCCACACTCCGTGCATTTTGAAAACAGCGACGAAGTGCCGCATTGGTATTGGGATCAGGGCCACCGGCTTTTACAGCAATAATAATTTCTTTACCAATTCGGGTAAAGTTCTTTGCCATCTTATCCCAGCGGGCAAACATGCTGCTCTTTCTTACTTCAAAAATCCGTCCCATTATAAAATCAGTTATTAGTTTGTAGTTCTTGTTTTTTTTGTTACTAAGATTATTACTTAGTTATGTACAGCTTTTTTAGTTAAATTTTATTACCAAATCGTTAGTAGAAGAGCCATACATTACTGCATCAAAGTCGTGTTTTTCTTTATTTGCTTTTTTAATTAGCTTATCAATTTTTTCTTGGTGACCTTGACATCTTCCTGAAAGCCGTTGCTTTCCTTCACCTGAAACATTATACTTATCCACTATGGAATGGTTAGATATTGGCTCACAGTCAACAAAAACGTATTTTCCCTCTGTCCTTTTAACCCGACATATTGAGTTGTCTTTAGATTTGTCTTTCCAAATTATTGCCATATCTCTCTCTGCTGTACCTAAAACAATTGCATCATATATTCTTCCTTGTTGAGCAGCCTCGACGTTTGCATTAGTAATGCTTTCGTCGATAAGTTGTTGAGGAGATTTACAGTTAATATTTGCAATCCCATTTTTGAAAGTAAAGATAACCTCATAGTCATTTACAGGCTCACTAAAGATAAACGCTAGCTTATTATTGGTTTTATTAGCTCTACCTAAAGCATAGTCAGTCTGAATTTGATTATAAGATAGTGAGGTAAAAGTTCCAATAAATAAAATAGTTGCAAGAATTTTATTTTTCATTGTTCCTTTTTTTGAATTAATAATATTTTTTTGAAAAATTAAGCTTTCTAAACGTTAAAGATGTGCATAATATCTTTATTGGTGTGACACATTTGTACTGTTGAATAAAGTTCGGCAAATGATACATACGTACAAAAGTTGAAATTTTCATACCTCACCCTCGTTCCCTCTCTTTTGGAGAGGGAACGAGGGTGAGGCTGGTAACCGCAAATTTAGTGATGTGGCATTAAAGAAAAAACCGCCTCGTTTTAACGAAGCGGTTTTTTATCAACGGATCAATTTATTTCTTAGTCTCAAAATCAGATGCATGGGGTAACACATCTGTAAAATTTCTAAGTTTACTATGCTTACGGCTGTAAAGAAAATACACAATTAAACCAACTGCCATCCAAGCAAAGGCCACTTTTAATGTTTGTGAATCCAAACCAATAATCATAGCGGTACATATAATAACACCTAATGCAGATACTACCGGATAGATTGGAGCTTTGAAAGGCCGTTCAATATTGGGTTGCTTTACTCTCAAAATCCAAATTCCTGCACTTACCAATACAAAAGCAAACAAAGTTCCGAACGATGTTAAATCGCCAGCCACATGACCGGGAACAAAGGCTGCAAACAATCCTACAAACACAAATAAAATCCAGTTTGCTTTGTAAGGTGTTTTGTACTTGGGATGTAATTCGCCAAATGCTTTTGGTATCAATCCATCATTACTCATGGTATAAAATATTCGGCTCTGCCCCATCAACATTACTAAAATTACAGATGAGAAACCTGCAAGAATAGCAACTGTTACTGCTTGTGCAAGCCATCCATAACCAGTCATGTATTGAGAAATTGCATAAGCAACTGAAGCTTCTCTTCCTTTTTCAGGATCCACAAAATCTTTCCAGTTGGCAACACCTGTTAACACATGCCCGAATAAAATATAAAGAATAGTACAAACTACTAATGAACCTAGAATACCTATAGGCATATCTCTCTTGGGGTTTTTTGCTTCCTGTGCTGCAGTACTTACAGCATCAAAACCAATGAACGCAAAAAACACAATACCTGCACCACCTAATATACCGCCCCATCCATGTTTGTTCCATCCGCTGTAATCGGCAATTACTTTTCCTGCGCTATCAGTTACTGGAGCTGTTCCTTCGGGAATTAAATAAGGAGTATGATTAGCAGGATTAATAAACTGCCAGCCGATTACAATAAATAATAAAACGATGGCAACTTTAATAAATACGATAATCATATTTACAAACGCACTTTCCTGGCTTCCCTTAATTAATAAAAGAGTAATGAGCAATAAAATAATTAGTGCCGGAGCATTCATAATACCTGAGTGCAGCACACCTGCAGAATCAGTAAAACTTTCAAACGGTGAGTGGCTCCATTCATAGGGAATTGCACCTCCCAGCAATCTGTTTAAATATTCACTCCAAGCAATAGAAACAGTAGCGGCACCTAATGCATATTCCATAATTAATGCCCAGCCAATAATCCATGCTACCAGTTCACCCATTGTAGTGTAACTGTAAGCGTAAGCACTACCTGCAATAGGAATCATGGCAGCAAACTCAGCATAGCATAAACCTGCAAACGCACAACCTACTGCTGCAACTATAAATGATAAAGTTACTCCAGGGCCTGCTGCTTGTCCAGCTGCTGCTGCAGTTCTTACAAAAAGTCCGGCGCCAATAATAGCGCCTATACCCAATGCAACTAAATTGCCTGCACCGAGTGTACGTTTTAATCCTTTTTCACTGTCTTCTGCTGCCGCAAGAAGTTGTGCCAAAGGTTTTTTAGCAAATAAACTCATACGTAATTGGTTAATGTTTGATAGTAAATTGAATTGGAAAAATAGAGATTTATTCTAAAACATCACCAAAAGATTTTATTAACGGTTGGCTTAACGCATTCAAAAACCCGAAAGCCGTATATTGCGGCACAATCATTTTGCTGTATGAGTAAGGTTAAAAAGAACCGGTTAACGATTTATATTTTGCTAGCCATGTTACTGGGCATTATTGCAGGGTATATCGTTCATGTTTCATCATCACCTGAATTTATTAAAGGCTTTGCAAAAAATATTAAATTGCTCAGCAATATTTTCATCCGTTTGGTACAAATGATTATTGCTCCTTTGGTTTTTTGTACGCTGGTGGTGGGTATTGCCAAGCTGGGCGATTTAAAAGCTGTAGGCAGGGTAGGAGGCAAAGCATTGCTCTGGTTTATTACTGCTTCATTGGCTTCTTTATTGCTCGGAATGTTTCTGGTGAATGTATTTCATCCCGGAACTTATATTGATTTAAGCCAGGCTGATACAGAAGGTGTAAAAGACCTCATGCAAAAAACATCTTCTTTCTCTTTACAAAATTTTGTGGAGCATATTATTCCCAAAAGTGTGTTTGAAGCAATGGCCACCAATGAAATTTTACAGATTGTTGTATTCTCAATTTTCTTTGGTGTAGCAGCAGCTGCCATTGGTGATTATACAAAACCTTTAATTAAAGCTTTAGATGTTGCATCGCATATCATTTTAAAAATGGTAAACTATGTTATGAATTTTGCACCCATTGGTGTATTTGGTGCATTAGCAGCTGTGGTTGCTGCAAAAGGGTTGGGAATTTTTCAATTTTATTTAATTTATTTTTTATACTTTTTGCTTGGCATTGCAATTTTGTGGATGGTATTGATTGGTGTGGGTTATATTATTTTAGGCAGCAGAATGAAAGTTTTGCTAAAGCGAATTAAAGATCCACTGTTAATTGCATTTAGTACTACAAGCAGCGAAGCGGTATTTCCAAAACTCACAGAAGAATTAGAACGCTTTGGATGCAAGGATAAAATTGTAGCCTTTGTCTTACCACTTGGTTATTCATTTAATCTGGATGGTAGTATGATGTATATGACCTTTGCCAGTTTAGCAATTGCACAGGCTTATGGCATTCATTTAGATTTAGGCACACAATTAATTATGTTACTGGTGCTGATGTTAACCAGTAAAGGAATAGCAGGTGTGCCAAGGGCATCACTTGTAGTTGTACTTGCTACTTGTGCTATGTTTAATATTCCTCCAGAAGGTGTGGCGTTGATTTTACCTATTGATCATTTCTGCGATATGTTTAGAAGTATGACCAATGTGGTAGGTAATGCATTAGCCACTTCTGTAGTAAGTAAATGGGAAGGAGAACTGGGCGATGGACATGGCCATCATCATGATCATCTCACACATGACCATGGTCATGCTCATGGATCGTAAATAAAAATTAACCTAAAGAATAAATAGTAAGTATGAAACGTAGATTAATTGTTAGCCTTGTTGGATTTTTGTTTTTTAGTTCAGCGTTTGCACAGGAGACGGTAAAGGTGAAAGTAAATAACCAGTACGAAGCGCCTGTTGATAATTTTACAGTAGAAGGCGTTGCTTATAAAACTTCTCAGGATGGTTCAGTAACCATTGCTGTTGCTGCAAAGGATTCTTTAGTGTTTGCAGGTTCAGAATATGCTGCTGTAAAAATTGCAGTTACAGATATAAAAGAAGGTGCCACTATCACCATTCAAAAAAACTTTACCTGGAAAGATTTAATTAACCCCATGTTTTATATTAAGTATGGCGGGTTATGGTTGTTGCTTTTTATCATTTTTGCTGAAACAGGATTATTTGTTGGATTCTTTTTTCCCGGTGATAGTTTGTTATTTGTTGCCGGCATTTACAGTACCAATCTGGCACATGAGTTTATGAAACTGGTTGGCCTAAATTCTGTTTATAACGAATGGATTGAATTGATTATTCTTTGTTCATTGATATCATTAGCAGGTATATTAGGAAATCTTGTTGGTTACTGGACGGGTAGAAAAGTAGGCCCGGCAATGTTTAAATGGAAAGATAATTTGTTGTTTAAGAAAAGATATTTAATTGAAGCAAAAGAGTTCTATGACAAGCATGGTGGTGGTGCTATCATCTTTGCAAGGTTTCTTCCGCTTGTTCGCACATTTGCACCCATCGTAGCCGGCATTGTTGGTATGGATAAAAAGAAATTTACTTACTTCAATATTGTAGGTAGTATAGCATGGGTTGTTACCATGATTTTTGCCGGCCATTTTTTACAGATATGGGTAAAGAATCAGTTTGGTATTGAGTTGAAAGATAAATTAGAGCTCATTGTTATTATTATTATTGCAGTAACCACTGCTCCCGTGCTTTGGAAATTTTTCTTTGGCAAAAAGAAAGAACATACTCATTGATCGTAATTGCTTATGACTGCTCAAAAAGAACAATCCATTTTTTCGTTGGCTGTAATTGTAGCTGCTCTTGGTTACTTTGTTGATATTTACGATTTGTTATTGTTTACTATTGTAAGAGAACCCAGTTTAATAGGAATTGGTGTTGACAAAAACAACAGCCTTGCCATGATTGCTGCCAGTACAAAAATCATCAACTGGCAAATGGTGGGCTTACTTATTGGTGGAATTCTTTGGGGAACTATTGGCGATAAAAAAGGAAGATTGAGTGTGTTGTTTGGTTCTATATTACTTTACTCTGTTGCAAATTTTATTACCGGCTATGTACAATCTGTAGAACATTATGCGTATGCAAGGTTTGTGGCGGGTATTGGTTTGGCCGGGGAGCTTGGCGCAGGTATCACTTTAGTAAGCGAACTACTCCCTAAAAATAAAAGAGGTATCGGTACATCCTTAGTTGCAGGTATTGGTTTGTTTGGTGCCGTATTTGCTTATTTTGTTTTTCAAATTACAGATCAGGATTGGAGGCTCTGTTATAAAATTGGCGGAGGGTTAGGCATTGGACTTTTATTACTCCGTGTAAGTGTGGTAGAAAGCGGCATGTTTAAAGAAGTTAAAAAAAGCAATGTGAGCCGTGGTAATATTTTTATGTTTTTTAATAACGCCACACGTTTTAGAAAATACATGCTGGCAATATTAATTGGTTTACCCACTTGGTACGTAATTGGCATTTTGGTTAATCTTAGCAATCGTTTTGCAAAAGAATTTTATGGTGATACACATATTGAAAGCGGTAAGGCCATCATGTTTGCTTATGCTGCTATTGCCATTGGTGATATCCTGATTGGATTTGTAAGCCAGTATTTCAAAAGCAGGAAAAAAGCATTGTATATTTTTTATGGGCTTACAGTAATTGGATTAATTTTATTCTTTTCACCACTAAATAATTCTGATACGGCGATGTATGCGATTTGTACATTGCTTGGTTTCAGTACAGGTTTCTGGGCAATCTTTGTAACGATGGGTGCAGAACAGTTTGGTACGAACTTAAGAGCTACTGCTGCAACTACTATTCCCAATATGGTTCGTGGTGCATTGCCATTAATCAATCTTATGTTTTTAAATCTATTTCAAAAATCATGGGGCTGGGATTTAACCAAAAGTGGAATAGTAACCGGTGTAGTTGTAATTTCAATCACACTTATTGCAGCATATTTTACAGAAGAAACGTTTCATAAAGATTTGAATTATGTGGAAGGAGAGGAAATGTTTCCGTAATTAATAATTACTAACTAATAATTATTAATTCTTGATATGAAAATTTTGATAATAAGATTCAGCTCTATTGGTGACATTGTTCTCACCACACCTGTTATTCGTTGTTTAAAACAACAAGTACCAGATGCAGAAGTACATTACCTCACCAAGTTCAGCTTTCATAAAGTCATTGCATCTAATCCTTACGTTGATAAATTTTATTATCTCAATAACGATTGGGATTTGCTGATGCATGAACTGAAAGAAGAAAACTACGATTACGTTATTGACCTGCATCACAATCTCCGCACACTTAAAATAAAAAGAGAATTAAAAGTAAAATCAGTTTCTTTCAACAAGCTTAATATCCAAAAATGGCTGCTCACCAATTTGAAAATCAACCGAATGCCATCTGTGCATATTGTAGACCGCTATTTGGAAACAGTAAAATCATTTGGTGTAAAAAACGATTTCAAAGGATTGGATTATTTTATTCCTAAAGAAGAAGAAATCAAACAAACTGATTTGCCGCATTCTCATCACCTCGGTTATATTGGTTTGGTAATAGGAGCAGCACATGCTACCAAAAAACTTCCACTGCATAAGTTAAAAGAACTCTGCGCAGGTTTAGATCATCCCATTGTTTTAATGGGTGGCCCTGAAGATGCTGCAACAGGTGAGCAAATTGCATCACTCAACAATATAAAAATCTACAACGCCTGTGGCAAATTCTCCATCAATGAAAGTGCTGATTTGGTTCGCAAGGCAAAACTCATCGTCACTCATGATACAGGCTTAATGCACATTGCAGCAGCGTTTAAAAAACCAATCATCAGTATATGGGGCAATACCGTTCCTGCATTTGGGATGACTCCGTATTATGGAAACAGCCCAGTAACAAGTTCCATGATGCAGGTTAATGGTTTAAGTTGCCGCCCCTGTTCTAAAATTGGTCATGATGCCTGCCCTAAAAAACATTTTAAGTGTATGGAGCTGCAAGATGTAAAGCAAATTGCTGAAATGGCACAGATTTGGGCTAAAACCCTTCGATGAGCTAACCGTTTACTAAACGAAACGACCGTTAAATAAATGGGTTCAGTATCACACAAAAGGGGTATATACCTTTCTTTATAAAAATTTTATTTTTATGAACAGGTATTTTTATCAAATAAAAAATATGGGGTTATGAAATCAAAAATCACAGTTCTTGTTTTATTGCTCACCGCTTTGCAATTAGCACTGTCAGCACAATTAGTAATCACCAATGGGGGAGTGTTTAAACTTACCGGTGATGCGACACTCACCCTTCAGGATATGGATATCATAAATAATGGGAATTTTAACCAAACTGCAGGAACCGTTCGATTTACCGGCACAGCTAACAGCAGCATCAGCGGTACTGCTCTCACCCGCATTCATGTAATGCAAATAGCAAAAACAAGTGCTGCGCAACTGCAATTGCAACGAACATTAAATATCAATTCATTGCTCAGCTTTACTTCGGGCATTGTTAATTTGAATAACAACAATATTGAACTGGAGCCAACTGCTTTACTCAGTGGAGAAACAGAAAACACACGTATAACCGGAACAACCGGAGGCTATGTACAAATCATCACCTCTTTAAACGCAACTGCTGCTGCTAACCCCGGAAATTTGGGTTTGTTTATTACTTCTGCTCAAAATTTAGGAAGTACTACCATCCGTCGTGGGCATGTGGTTCAGGCCAATGTAATTGTTGGTAAACCATCCATCAACCGATACTTTGATATTACTCCAGCTAATAACACAACTCTCAATGCTACATTGCGGTTTAATTATTTTGATGCAGAACTCAACGGTCGTTTAGAAGCTGCATTGGGTTTATGGCGCAGCAATGATAATGTAAATTGGACACAGGCCGGATTTTCACTAAGAGATGTAACAACCAATTTTGTACAGCAAACTGGCATCGCTTCTTTTTCAAGATGGACATTGAGCGATAATGATTTTCCTACTGGTGTGTTTGATGTTTTTGCAGATGGAATAACTGGAATTAAACTTTGGCCCAACCCTACTGCAAATGATTTGAATGTATCTGTTCGTGTTAAGAAAAATACTGAGGCTTCTTTGTGGATGATAGATATGGCAGGACGTGTATTGGTAAACTACTCAGTAAAATTATTGGCAGGCATCAACCAGTTGCAGGTTGATGCAGACCGCTTACCTGCAGGTGCTTATACAATAAGCATTACGGCAGAGGATGGTTCTAAGCTGCAGGGAAGATTAATTAAACAATAAAAAGTATTTTACACGAAATCTATTTTCAAATACCCAAATTAATACAACAGTTTATTTTTAATAATTAGAAGGGCAGCATTTTATTTAATGTGCTTCCCCGTCCAGCTGCCTTGTTTGTTAAAAACATTGTATCCGGCATTGGAATCAGAGCATAAATAATCTCCGGTCCATTCACCATTTATTTCGAAGTGGTTATAAGTACCTTCATCAGTAAGTACATAATAACAAGTCCAGATTCCCTTAAGATCAAAACAAATCAAAACATCTCTCATGGGTTTGGTGATGTATCCAATCAGGTTATCTTTTTCATCATAGATATACATTCCTCTCCAGGAATTATTTCTGGGGTACAGACTTTTATACATCATCGGGTTGAGTAATTGATTATGTAGGGGGTTGATTTCCTGATTTAGTTTTGGATTGATCTTACTGTTTTCTATTGGGTTAATGAGTTTATTGAATGATGGGTTAATATTCCAATTGTTTGCCGGGTTAATGCCGGGATTATATTCCGGATTAATACTCTGGTTATGAAACGGACTGAGGTTGAGATCTATTTTTGGATTGTGTTGTTGTGTTGGCTGCTGTGAATAAGCATTTATGCTGCATACACAAAGCAGCACAATCAAGCCATTCAATAAAGTTGTTTTCATACTAAATGTTTAATTATAAAGAATCATTTACAATTCACGTAATATAGCAATGTAGTGCAGATTGGATGGAGGTAGTAAGCCTAGGTTATGGCTTTTGTTTAAGGTATATAAATATAGCTAATAAAAGTGAATGCAGAAAAATTATAATTCAACTCGACTTGGAATACTTTTAAACAGGCACAATGAAAATTTAAAAAGCGGTTGCATATAAGCAACCGCTTTTGCCTAATTGGTATTCGGTTTTCTTTTAAACCTGCTTCCGCAACCTTCAATACAAGGATACCATACTTCAAGCACTCCGTCTTTTAATTTGTAATTACAGTTTACTGCACTTGCAAAAACCGGCGATTTTAATACGAATGTAGAATCAGTAAGATTTTCAATCTTGCCATTTCGGCCCCAGAAATAGTTGTCGTTGTTTGAAGCATAGCTTAAGTCAGAGTTAACTTGAACTACAATATTATTGCTGCTTTGCCAGTACCATGCTGTTCCAGGGCTTATATAATTTTCATATTCACTCCATTTGCCGATGATTGTAGTGTCAGAATCAATAAATTCATCAACACCATTATTTTTGTTACAGGCAGTAAATGCTAGGATCATGAATGCAACAGTAATTATTTTCATATGCATTTTTCTTTATTGACAATACGGAAAACCAAAACGTTGCTTCTTTCAATTCGTGATTTACATTTATAAAAAAGAGTTCAGCTTGCTGAACTCTTTTTTGTTTTCATTAGCACATCAGCTAATTATCCAATTACATCATTGTTTAAAGCGTCTTCAATACATCATTCATATTTCTTACGGCATCCGCACTTTTACTAAATGCAGCTTGCTCTTCAGCATTCAATTCAAAGTCAAGAATTTTTTCCCAGCCATTTCTTCCAATGATAACGGGCACGCCGAGGCAAATATCTTTTTGCCCGTACTCACCGTCAAGTGCTACACAGCAGGCAAAGAGTTTCTTTTCATCACGTACAATACTTTCAACCAACGCAGCACCAGCAGCACCCGGTGCATACCATGCACTTGTGCCAATTAATGCAGTAAGTGTTGCTCCACCCACCATTGTATCTTTTACAATCTTTTCCTGTTGCTCTGCGCTTAAGAATTTAGTTACAGGAACGCTGTTCCATGTAGCCAAACGAATTAAAGGAATCATGGTTGTATCTCCATGACCGCCCACAACAACAGCATTCAAATCAGAAGGTGAACAACCAAGATGCTGGCTTAATTGATATTTAAAACGGCTGCTGTCTAAAGTGCCACCCATTCCAATAATCCGGTGCTTTGGTAAACCAGTTGATTGCATTGCCAAATAGGTCATTGTATCCATTGGGTTACTTATAACAATGATGATAGCATTGGGTGAATGCTTCAAAATATTTTCACAAACGCCTTTTACAATACCTGCATTTACACCAATCAGTTCTTCACGGGTCATGCCCGGCTTGCGAGGCAGACCACTTGTAATTACAACTACATCACTATTGGCAGTTTTAGAATAATCATTTGTGCTTCCAGTGATCTTTGTATCAAAACCGAGGAGTGTTGCGGTTTGCATCATATCCTGTGCTTTGCCTTCGGCAACGCCTTCTTTAATATCAAGTAATACCAGTTCAGTACACAATTCTTTACGGGCAATATTATCAGCACAGGTTGCACCCACGGCACCGGCACCTACAACAGTAACTTTCATTTAGAAAAATTTATTAGTGAAGATTTTTTTTGAATGCAACAAAGTTAATAGCTGATGAATTACACACCAATAAAGTTATGAGTAGTTTTTAATGCAGCCACACCTATTTTGATTTCTTACGGTTTGGGAGGTGTAGCCGTAACCCTTACCTTTGCCACCTTAAATTTTTAAACAGCTTACAGCGTAAAGCTAATAGCTTGAAGCTTATTTATTATGGCAAATACATCCGACATCAGCCGTGGTGCAATTCTTAAGATTGACGGCAGCCTGTACAAAGTAGTGGAGTTTGGCGAAAACAAAACAGCCCGTGCTGCAGCAAAGGTTTGGGCTAAATTAAAAGGAGTAGATAACAACCGCTCTATTGAACAAACCTGGAACAGTGGCGAAACCATTTACCCTATTCGTGTAGAGCGCAGAGATTTTCAGTTTTTATATAAAGATGATACCGGTTACAACTTTATGAACGTAGAAACTTTTGAACAAATGGTGGTGCAGGAAGCCATGATTGATGCGCCACAGTTTTTAAAAGATGGTGGCGATGTTTCGGTACTTATTAATACAGAAACTGAATTGCCAATGACGGTTGAACTCCCCGATAAAATCGTAATGCTGGTAACTTACAGCGAACCCGGAATGAAAGGCGATACCGCCACACGTACGTTAAAAGCGGCTACTATTGAAACAGGTGCTACGGTTATGGTTCCTTTGTTTGTAAATGAGGGCGAATTGATTCGAATTAATACAAAAACAGGCGATTATGTAGAGCGGGTAAAAGAGCAATAATTGAATATTTTTAATATTTCAAATGGGGCAGTTTTATTCAAAATTGCCCCATTTTTATTTAGTTTACATCCATTTTTGATGAAAAAAGAGCGAAAATGATTAAAATCCACTTTGTTTCATACCTTCGCCGCCATCTTAATTTTCTAAAATAAAAACTTACAATTATGGACTTAAAGCAAATTCAGGAATTGATTAAAATGATCAATAAAAGCAACTTGAGCGAAGTAAGTATTGAAGAAAAGGATTTCAAGATTACCATTAAGCAGAAAGAAGAAATCATACAGCAAACAGTTATCAGTGCTGGTTATCAGCAAATGCCTCAAATGATGCAATCTCCTGTTTCAGCCCCGGCAATAGCTGCACCTGCGGCTGCTCCTGCTGTTGCTTCGCCTGCTGCTGCCGAAACCAATTATATAACTATTAAGAGTCCCATGATTGGTACGTTTTATCGCAAGCCATCACCAGATAAACCTTTGTTTGTAGAAGTGGGAACTGAAGTAACAATTGGAAAAGTGGTTTGTATTATTGAAGCCATGAAACTCTTTAATGAAATTGAAAGTGAAGTAAAAGGAAAGGTTGTGAAAATATTAGTGGAAGATATGAGCCCTGTGGAATATGACCAGCCGTTGTTTCTTGTTGATCCGAGTTAAGAAGAATTAGCTGATTGGCTAATGTGCCGATTAAAAACGGAAAACTCAATTCTTAAATCTTCAAATTGTTTTCATGTTTAAAAAAATATTAATCGCCAACCGTGGCGAAATTGCTTTACGCATCATTCGTACCTGCAGAGAAATGGGTATTAAAACGGTAGCTGTTTATTCTACTGCTGATAAAGAAAGCCTCCATGTAAAATTTGCTGATGAAGCAGTTTGTATTGGCAAACCTCCGGGTTCAGAATCCTATTTAAATGTTCCTAATATAATTGCTGCCGCAGAAATTACAAATGCAGATGCTATTCATCCGGGTTATGGATTTCTGGCTGAAAATGCAAGGTTTGCTGAAATATGCGGTCAGAATGGAATCAAGTTTATTGGTCCCACTCCGGATCAGATCCGTTCTATGGGCGATAAGATTACTGCAAAAGAAACCATGATTAAAGCAGGCGTTCCTGTTGTGCCTGGTGGTGGTGGTTTGCTCGAAAGTGCAGCACAAGCAAAAGAAATTGCAAAAGAAGTTGGGTATCCGGTAATCTTAAAAGCAACAGCAGGTGGCGGTGGTAAAGGCATGCGTGTTGTTTGGAATGAAGAAGAAATGGAACGCAACTATGATATGGCCAAACAAGAAGCAGGTGCTTCGTTTAAGAACGATGGTATTTACATGGAAAAATTTGTAGAAGAACCACGCCATATTGAAATACAAGTAGCAGGGGATAGTTTTGGAACGGTTTGTCATTTAAGCGAACGGGATTGTTCAATTCAGCGGAGGCATCAAAAGTTGGTGGAAGAATCACCTTCTCCTTTTATGACTCCTGAGCTTAGAAAAGCAATGGGCGAAGCAGCAAAAAAAGCAGCAGGTGCAATTGGTTATGAAAGTGTGGGAACTATTGAATTTTTGGTTGATAAGCACCGCAATTTCTATTTCATGGAAATGAATACACGTATTCAGGTAGAGCATTGCGTAACAGAAGAAGTAACCAATTTCGATTTAATTAAAGAGCAAATACTAATTGCTTCCGGCAAAAAAATAAGTGGTGAGGATTATGAACCACAGATGCATGCCATTGAATGCAGAATAAATGCTGAAGATCCGTACAATGATTTTCGTCCTTCACCGGGAAAAATTACAACTCTTCATCAGCCGGGCGGGCATGGAATAAGAATTGATTCGCATGTGTATGCAGGTTATGTTATTCCTCCTTACTACGATTCAATGATTGCTAAAATAATTTCTGTTGCAAGAACAAGAGAAGAAGCTATCAATACTATGAGCCGTGCATTGAGTGAATATGTAATTGAAGGAGTAAAAACAACCATTCCGTTTCATCAGCAACTGATGAAAGATGAAAACTTCCGTAACGGCAACTTTACCACCAAATTTCTGGAAGGTTTTCAGATGAAATAAAAAATGATTTGTTTAGCATCGAAGCATCCCTTCCATCTGACGGGGATTTTTTTTAGCATGCTTTTAAACTTTCCATTTTATGCAGGGTCTGTATTATACCTGCCCATTGAATACTGCCAATTGTATTTCATTTCGTCATCATTAAAACTTAAAACTATGACACCAGTAGTTACCGGTATCATCGCCATCCTGATTGGATTGTTAGTGAAACCACGTTAAGTAATGGAACGTGCTGATTTTTTTGTGGTTGGTTATCCATCGGCCATTTTTTGCCGGAATTGTTCCAGCCAATATTAAAAGTGATTTTTTCGCTGATGTTGGTGTCTCGGCCAACATCAGCGGACAAGAAACCCCATACAAACTGTGTGGGGTTTCTTTCTTTATCAATAGGGAACATAATTAACGTAAGAACAACAGCTCTCTATATTTTGGTAAGTACCAGGTGGCATCATCTACCAGCAATTCTAATTTATCTACATGATAGCGGATGTCATCAAAGAAAATACCTTTTACATCATCGCAATAAGCAATTGCTTTTTCTCTGGTATCAGCTATAAAGTTTGCCTTCTTTCTTGCTTCAATCATTTTTTCTACCAGGTCACTTACTTTATTTACATGCTCAGAAATTTTTATGAGTATTTGTTTCTGATTAGTATAAGCAGCTTCATCTACACCAATATCTTGTAACCCTTTAATATTATTGATGAGTACGTTTTGATATTTGATAGCGCTTGGTAAAATATGACTGGTACAAAGTTCGCCCATAATACGGCCTTCAATCTGCACCTTCTTAATGTACTTTTCCAGTTCAATTTCATGTCTTGCTTCTAACTCTGCATGATTGTACACATTGGTAGTTTCAAATAATGTTTTTGCTTTTTTAGTTACCATGGCATCTAAAGCAAGCGGAGTAGTTTTTACATTGGATAATCCACGTTTTTCAGCTTCCTGCGCCCATGCATCGCTGTAACCATCTCCTTCAAACAACACTTTTTTGCTTTCAGCAATATAACGTTGCAGTATATGCATAATGGCAATTTCTTTTTTATCGCCTTTTTCAATAGCAGCTTCTACATCTTTTTTAAACTGCCCAAGTGTTTCAGCCATAATTGCATTTAACACGGTCATTGCATTGGCACAGTTGGCACTCGATCCTACTGCACGGAACTCAAATTTATTTCCAGTAAATGCAAAAGGCGAAGTACGATTACGATCTGTATTATCTAACAATAGTTCAGGAATACTTTTATGCAGATCTAATTTTAAAATAGCTTCATCTTGCTCATCAAACTTATCAGTTACTCTTTGCTCTAAATCAGTTAACACTTTTGTTAAGTATTGACCAATGAAAACAGAGATGATGGCAGGTGGTGCTTCATTAGCTCCCAAACGGTGATCGTTTCCAGCACTAGCAATAGAAGCTCTTAATAAATCTGAATATACATCTACCGCACGAATCACATTTACAAAAAATGTAAGGAACATTAAATTAGTCTTAGGCGTTTTACCGGGTGCTAATAAATTTACTCCGGTATCTGTAGCCATGCTCCAGTTGTTATGCTTACCACTTCCATTAATACCTGCAAATGGTTTTTCATGCATCAGCACACGCAAATGATGACGGCGTGCAACTCTATCCATCACATCCATCAATAAAGAATTATGATCTACTGCCACACCTACTTCTTCAAAAATAGGCGCACACTCAAACTGTGCAGGTGCTACTTCATTGTGGCGTGTACGTAAAGGAATACCAAGTTTGTATGATTCATTTTCAAAGTCACGCATAAACGCATACACTCTTTCCGGTATGGAACCGAAATAGTGATCTTCTAACTGCTGACCTTTTGCAGGTGAGTGACCAAATACTGTGCGGCCGCTTAATACTAAATCTGGGCGGGCATTGTACAAAGCTTCATCTACCACAAAATATTCCTGCTCCCATCCTAAAGTAGCAGTAACTTTTGTTACGTTTTTATCAAAGAAATTACAAACTTCAACAGCTGTTTTATTTAAAGTTTCTAACGCTTTTAATAAAGGGCCCTTATAATCTAATAACTCACCAGTATATGAAACAAAAACAGTAGGGATGCATAAAGTTCTTCCGCTTCCTGTTTCCATAATAAATGCAGGTGAAGAAGAATCCCAGGCAGTATACCCACGGGCTTCAAAAGTTGCTCTCAATCCACCACTGGGGAATGAAGATGCATCAGGCTCTTGCTGAATAAGAGCAGCACCATCAAATTCTTCAATAGCAGTACCATCTCCTTTTAAAGTAAAAAATGAATCATGCTTTTCAGCAGTTGTTCCGGTTAAGGGTTGAAACCAGTGTGTATAATGTGTTACACCTTTTCCTTCAGCCCACTGACGGATGCCAGAAGAAATTTGATTTGCCATAGAGCGTTCAATTCTTTTACCCCCTTTTACAGAAGCTAAAAGACTTTTATAAGCTTCATCGCTTAAAAACTCACGGGCTACTTTTAGAGTAAATACATTTTCACCAAAAATGGCGGTAATTTTTGTGGGATTGGCTACCTGTACTTCTGGCTGGCTTCTTAAACTATCAATTGCTTTAAAACGAAGTGATTGCATGCTTAAAATATTTTTAAAGCGCAAAAGAAGCGAAAAAAAAGGAGTCTTATATAAAATAGTTAAGAAAATTTTCCACAGATAAAAAAATAATTGTTCAAAATTGCCAAATCCTGTTACATGATATTTATTGTAATATGTTTTTAGTCCATTTACTGGTAGCTAAAATAGGTACAACAAGTAGAGGAAGAAAAATACTTCGGTAGCGTACGATGGCTCCAAGCTGAGGAACAATATATCCGGTTAATAACAGCAGTGCCATTGAAACCAAAAAGAAGAACAACACTACTGAATGCTGATAGGGATTATCTGTAAATCGAAAAAACCAAATAAAAATGAGCAGCCATAAAATTGCCAGTTCCATTGCGCTCAACAAGTATAGAGGCGATTCTATTTCGGTTAGGTAAGGTCTTGCCATGGTATGATTAAGTGCCTGCGGGGCATTTTTTAAAAAGCTGCCGAAAGTTGACTTCAGTTTACGCTGGGGTAGAAATGACTTGCCGCCGAGTTTTACAAAATCATTTTGCCGCATCACAATTGAAATTGGTAAATCAATTTTGGGATGAATATATTTTGATGTAAAAAAAATGGCAGCTCCAATAACGGTTACTAATGCAAAGGCAATCCATTTTTGGGTAAAATATTTTTCTGCCAGCCACCATGCAAAAAAACCCGGAATGGCAGCTAATACAATATGATTACGAACCAATAGAATCAATAAGAGCAAAACACCAATCAGTAAAGCCTTCTTAGCTGTAAAACTTTTTTCTTTAAGTGAAAAGTAGTAAATAAATGCACTAATTGTCAGCAAGGTAAACACTAGCCCATCTTTATGTATTCCCGATGACCAGAATAAAAAGGAGGGAAGCAGAAAAGTACCAATGGTTAAAATTTTAAGCTTGCCGGGGAAAACATCATTCATAATCCGCAAAAAAGCAATCGGCCCAAAAAAGGTGAGGAAGGAATATAAAATTACATTTACATAATACCGTGAACCGCTAAATAAGTTAAAGATTGAAACCAGTTTTACCATGTACACATGCTTCAGATCGTTCCAATAAGAATTTGCTGTAGCAAAAAAATGCCGGTACTCCTTTCCGTACGGATTATCAAGTGTGCTGCTGAAATATTTTATCGGATTGTTTAAAAGAAGTTGTGTTTGTTGCTTGCCTTCAAAGAAAAACTTCCAACTATCTGACTCCATTGTGTAATTAGGAATATGCTCATAAAACCAACCGTAAGCTATACCTGCACATACTTTTATTACGAATAAACCAATGATCCATTGAGTTGACAAACCTGATTTTTTAATAAAAGGAATACAGGTAGTGAGCCAGCAAAAAAATAAAAAGTAAATAATAAACAGTAAATACGTCATGGTTTCGGCGGCTAAAATAAAATAATTATTGCAACTCTGTGAAACCATTGTTTCTGTGGTTGTACTTTTGCGCTTTCTAACACATTATGGAAGTAACAGTAAAAACGGCTCAGCAGCTTCGGTTAACCGAAGAAGAATTTGAACTCATCAAACAAAAACTCGGCAGAACTCCCAACTTTAATGAACTCTGTGCCTTTAGTGGTATGTGGAGTGAACATTGCAGTTATAAAAACTCAATTAAGTGGCTCAAAACCCTGCCCCGTGAAGGTGGACGTATGCTGGTAAAAGCCGGTGAGGAAAATGCCGGCCTCATGGATATTGGAGATAACCTCGGTGTAGTGTTTAAAATTGAAAGTCACAATCATCCTTCTGCTATTGAACCTTTTCAGGGAGCGGCAACTGGTGTGGGTGGTATTCACAGGGATATTTTTACAATGGGTGCAAGACCCATTGCAGCACTCAACTCGTTACGCTTTGGTAATTTAAAAGAAGCGAAAACCCAGCATTTACTCGGTGGTGTGGTGCATGGCATAGGACATTACGGCAATTGCTTTGGTGTGCCAACTGTTGGTGGTGAAATTTATTTTGAAGATTGTTATCATACTAACCCTTTGGTAAATGCAATGAGTGTGGGTATTGTAAAAGCCGGCGAAACGGTGAGTGCTACTGCTTTGGGAATTGGCAATCCTGTTTTTTTTGTAGGCAGTGCAACAGGTAAAGATGGAATTGGAGGTGCAAGCTTTGCGAGTGCTGATATTACTGCTGATAGTGCAGAAGATTTACCTGCGGTTCAAGTAGGTGATCCATTTCAAGAAAAGAAATTATTAGAAGCATGTTTGGAAGTAATTCAAACAGGTGCGGTAGTTGGTATGCAGGATATGGGTGCAGCAGGAATTATTTGTTCTACTGCCGAGATGAGTGCAAAGGGTGAAGTGGGTATGCGTATTGATTTGGATAAAGTTCCAACACGGCAACATAATATGAAAACATGGGAATTGTTATTGAGCGAAAGCCAGGAACGCATGTTAATGGTAGTTGAAAAAGGAAAAGAACAATTGGTATTGGATGTATTTGAAAAATGGGATTTGCCCTGCAGCGAGATTGGAGAAGTTACTGGCGATGGACTATTGAAATTTTATATGCATGGCCAACTGGAAGCAGAATTACCGGCTTATGAATTAGTACTTGGCGGCGGCGCACCACAATACACAAGAGAGTATAAAGAACCGGCTTACTTTGAAAAAATAAAAGCATTTGATGTAACTACAATTGAAGTGCCGGATGATTTAAAAGCTGTAGCTGAACAACTCATTCAAATTCCAAACATAGCTAGTAAAAGAACAGTATATCATCAGTACGATAGTATGGTGGGTACAGGCAACACCAGTACAAACGCACCAACAGATGCAGCCGTTGTTCATGTAAAAGGAACAACAAAAGGCCTGGCAGTTACAACAGATTGCAACAGTAAATATGTTTTTGCCGATCCTTATAAAGGAGCAATGATTGCTGTGAGCGAAGCAGCAAGAAATATTGTTTGCAGCGGTGGTTTGCCATTGGGTGTTACCAACTGTTTAAACTTTGGCAATCCTTACGATCCTGAAGTATATTATCAATTTGTTCATGCAATTAAAGGAATGGGCGAAGCATGTATAAAGTTTGATACACCTGTTACAGGTGGTAACGTAAGTTTTTACAACCAAAGCCCTGATGGTGCAGTTTATCCAACACCAACAATTGGAATGGTGGGTTTGCTTGAAAACATCCGGGAGAAAATGACGCTTGATTTTAAAGCAGAAGGGGATGTGATTTTTTTAATTGGCCAATCAACCGATGATATTAATTCCAGTGAATATTTACACAAGCTGCATGGAGTAGAGTTTAGCCCAGCACCTCATTTTAATTTAGATGAAGAATTTGTACTTCATCAAAAAATTGCAGAACTCATCAAACATAAAATCATTGCATCGGCACATGATGTAAGTGAAGGTGGATTATTTACAACATTACTTGAATCGTCTTTTAATAATAATCTTGGATTTGATGTAGTGGCGGATGACAGTAACATTCGCAAAGATGCCTACTGGTTTGGAGAAGGGCAAAGCAGGGTAGTTGTAACTGTAAAGCCAGAAAAAGTAGCAGCATTAAGAAACACAATGGCTAATCATCCATTTGCAGAACTTGGTTTTGTTACCAATGGAAGTATTGAATTGGATGGCATGGAATGGGGTGCAGTGATTGAGTGGAAGGAGAAGTATGATACAGCAATTGAAAATTTATTAGCTGGTCACGAAAGTGAACATGCGTTAATTGCACTTTAATGAAAAAAGAAGCAAGAATCATCGTTACCGGTGCCGCTGGCTTCATTGGCAGTTGCATGATTCAATACTTAAATGAACTTGGATACACGAATTTAATTTTGGTTGATGAGTTTAACCGTGATGATAAAATCCCCAATTTAAAAGGAAAACAATTTAGCTGCAAAGTAGAGCGGGAAGATTTATTTGTTTGGCTCTATAAAAACAAGCCGAAAATTGATTTTGTAATTCATCTTGGCGCCAGAACCGATACTACAGAATTTAATTATGCTATTCATCAACATCTCAATGTTGAATATTCCCAGCAGTTATGGAACTTTTGTACGATGAATAATATTCCATTGATTTATGCATCTTCTGCTGCAACTTATGGCGATGGGGCATTGGGTTATAATGATGATCATGATTTATGCCATCAATTAAAACCCCTGAACCCTTACGGTATTTCAAAAAATGAATTTGATAAGTGGGTATTGCATCAGGAAGATCATCCGCCATTTTGGGCCGGGTTAAAATTCTTTAATGTGTATGGGCCAAATGAATTTCACAAAGGAAGAATGGCGAGTGTGATTTTTCATTCCTTCAATCAAATAAAAAAAGACGGCCATGTAAAATTATTCCGTTCGCACAAACCTGAGTTTCAGGATGGCGAACAACTCCGTGATTTTATTTATGTAAAAGATTTGCTGCGAGTAATTGCATGGTTAATGAATCATCAACCGGAATCTGCAATTTATAATTTAGGAACGGGTAGAGCAAGAACATTTAATGATCTGGTAAAAGCAACTTTTGCAGCAATGGATCTAAAGCCAACTATTGAATACAATGATATGCCTGAAGATATTCGTGACAAATACCAGTATTTTACAGAGGCAAATATGAATAAATTAAAAAATGCAGGCTATACGGATGCTTTTACAAGTTTGGAAGACGGTGTTAGTGATTATATGCGGCATTATTTGAGTGAGAGTAAATATTATTAAAGATTGTAACGTCTTCCATTCTTCGTTTCCTTCTTCTTATGAATCATCTTATTCATTACTTTCGATAAGAAAAGATATTTTTCAATTATAAAAAATATAAATCCCTCCCCGTCCGAACGGTTCAGCTGGGCGGGCTTTGGAGGGTGGGAGGCTTTATGAATAAAAAAATTGCCATAATCGGCGGCGGTAACCTTGGTGTTGCTATTGCAGAAGGATTGATTAAAAGCAATTTCACTTTGCCCGAACATATCATTATTACAAAGCGGAACATAAAAACACTCACAGATATTGAAAGCAAGGGTGTGTTGGTAACAAGCGATAACAGCGAAGCAGTAAGATATGCTGATCTGATAATCCTTGCTGTAAAGCCGTTTCAAATAAAGGAAGTAGTGCTTGACATTAAAGAGGAATTAAACAGTCAAAAGCATGTACTGGTGAGTGTTGTTACGGGTGTACTTATAAAAGATATGCAGGAGTGGGTGGGAGATACAATGCCCATCATTCGTGCTATGCCAAACACCGCTATTGCCATACAGGAAAGCATGACCTGCATTAGTGTTACCAATGCCACACAAAAACAAACTGCCTATGTAAAAGAAATATTTTCAGTTTTAGGCAAAGTGGTTGTCATTAATGAAAACTTAATGGATGCAGCAACCGTGCTGGGCGCTTGTGGTACAGCTTATGCTATGCGATATATACGTGCCAACATACAAGGCGGCATCGAAATTGGTTTTGATGCGGTAACCGCTAATTTAATTGCTGCCCAAACTGTAAAAGGAGCTGCGGATTTATTGTTACAAAAAGGCACACATCCCGAGCAGGAGATTGATAAAGTAACCACCCCCAAAGGCTGTACCATTGCCGGTTTAAATGAAATGGAACACCAGGGTTTTAGTTCTTCTTTGATTAAAGGAATTGCTACAAGTTATAATAAGATTGTGAAGGGTTAATACACTTCTCCTGTCTCCATATCTATTTGATAATATTTAAGATCCAGCTTATACACCATTTTTTTAGGGCCTGTATTCA
>JANNRE010000017.1:0-46528 GCA_031401115.1 Chitinophagaceae bacterium | reverse complement strand
CTTTTTCAACACGTATGGGTTCCTGCTTAATATTTTGTGATGGATCTATATAATCATTCTCGGCGCTCATTTGTTCGGGGCCGCCGCCTGCACCTGCAAACTCTTCCTTGCGCTGGCGCATTTTGCTCATATCTGTTTTGCGTTCACGGCCTTCACGTATTTGCCCTGCGTTGGTTTGCTCCATCGGTATTTGTGCATGGCACAAAAAGCTTACAATGTCTTTATTCACCTGGTCGTCCATTTGCTTAAAGGCTCCAAAAGCTTCGATCTTATAAATTACCAACGGATCTTTTTGTTCGTATGTAGCATTTTGTACCGATGTTCTTAAATCGTCCATTGCACGCAGGTGATCTTTCCAAGCTTCATCAATAAACGCAAGCGTTGAGGTTCGCTCTAGTGAGTTTACAAGTTCTTGTCCTTTACTGTCTAATGTTTTTTGCAGTGGAGTTAATGCCTGCAATCCTCTTCTTCCATCGCTAAACGGAACAAATACATTTTCAATATGTGAACCTTGTGAAGTTCTGATATTTTGAAAAACAGGCATCGCTTCTTTTTTCAGCGTTTCGCTTTTGCGTATATAGGAAGTTTTTGCTTCTACATATAATTGCTGTGCCAGTTCTATATCATTTACTCTTGCTAATTCATCAGCAGTAATTGTAGTATCAATTCCGAAATTAATAATGCAGGCCATTTTAAATCCATCATGATGGTTCTGTTCTTTAAATGATGCAATCAATCCTTCTGCCACTGCATAATAAGCATTGTCAATATCTAAAGCCAGTCGTTCACCACTCAACGCATGATTACGGCGTGTATAAACAGCACCTCTTTGTTTGTTCATTACATCATCATACTCCAGCAAACGTTTACGAATACCAAAGTTGTTTTCTTCTACTTTCTTTTGTGCACGCTCAATGGATTTGGTAATCATGCTGTGCTGAATTACTTCACCTTCTTTGTAACCCAGCTTATCCATCATACCTGCAATACGATCGCTGCCAAACATCCGCATCAAATCATCTTCTAAGGAAACATAAAATTGTGAAGAGCCGGGATCGCCCTGTCTTCCTGCACGGCCTCTTAACTGACGATCAACCCTTCTGCTATCATGCCGCTCTGTACCAAGTATTGCTAAACCACCTGCTTCTTTTACACCAGCACCCAGTTTAATATCAGTACCACGACCGGCCATGTTTGTTGCAATGGTTACTGCACTTGGCAAACCAGCTTCAGCTACAACCTGTGCTTCACGGGCATGTTGTTTTGCATTTAATACATTATGTGGAATTTTTTTCTGCTGTAACATTTTACTCAGCAGTTCACTCACTTCAACTGAAGTAGTACCAACTAATATTGGTCTGCCTGCATTGCGGATTTTTTCTATTTCTTCAATAACTGCTTTGTATTTTTCACGCTTGGTTTTAAAAACCAAATCCTGCTCATCTTTACGAATCATATTTAGATTGGTAGGAATTTTTACCACATCTAATTTATAAATATCCCAAAACTCACCTGCTTCAGTTTCGGCAGTACCCGTCATACCACAAAGTTTGTGATACATACGGAAATAGTTTTGTAAAGTAATGGTGGCATACGTTTGAGTTGCTGCTTCAATGGTTACATTTTCTTTTGCTTCAATTGCCTGATGCAATCCATCGCTATATCGGCGGCCATCAAGAATACGTCCTGTTTGTTCATCTACAATTTTTACCTGACCATCTAAAACCACATACTCAATGTCTTTATCAAACAAGGTATATGCTTTCAGCATTTGTAATACGGTATGAATACGATCTGCTTTTGAAGAGTACTCATTTAAGAATGCTTCTTTCTTATGTAATTTTTCTTCGGCTGGTATATCACTCCTGTCTAATGTTGCTAATGAAGTGCTGATGTCGGGTAATACAAAAAAGTTGGGATCTTCATTGTCTTTGGTTATCATGCTCAAGCCTTTATCGGTAAGATCAACCGAGTTGCTTTTTTCATCAATATGAAAGAGCAAACCTTCGTCCACTTTCGGCATTTCTTTTTGTTGATCAGCCAAATAATAATTTTCTGCTTTCTGCAATTTTACTTTAATACCAGGTTCACTTAAGTATTTAATTAACGGGCCATACTTAGGCAAAGCCCGCCATGCACGCATTAATGCAAGCCCGCCAGTTTTAGGATCATCATCACCATCTGCAATTGATTTTTTTGCTTCATTTAAAAATTGCTGTGCCAATCTTTTTTGAGCATCAATTAATTTTTCAATCCTTGGTTTCATATTCTGAAACTGCTGCTCATTGCCTGCATTGCCTACAGGTCCTGCAATAATTAATGGCGTACGGGCTTCATCAATTAAAATACTATCCACTTCATCAACCATTGCAAAATGCAATTTGCGTTGCACTTTTTCAGTTGAGTTTACCACCATGTTATCACGGAGATAATCAAAACCAAATTCATTATTGGTTCCGTAAATGATATCAGCCATATAGGCTTTTCTTCTCTCTTCACTGTTAGGTTGATGTTTATCAATACAATCAACAGTAAGTCCTAAAAATTCAAAAATGGTTCCGTTCCATTCGCTGTCTCTTCGGGCTAAGTAATCATTTACAGTTACCAGGTGTACACCTTCGCCGGGTAACGCATTTAAATAAGCAGGTAAGGTTGATACCAATGTTTTACCCTCGCCTGTTGCCATTTCAGCAATTTTGCCCTGGTGTAAAACACTACCGCCAATTAACTGCACATCATAATGCACCATGTTCCAGTTTACTTCACTTCCACCTGCCAACCATGATTTTTTATAAATTACCTGATCTCCTTCAATACGCATGTGTGGTCTTTTCAACACTAAGTCTTTATCAAGTTGTGTAGCAATTGCTTTTAATTCTTCATTGTTTGTAAAGCGGCGGGCAGTTTCTTTTACTACAGCAAAAGCTTCAGGATGAATTTCTTTTAAGATTTCTTCAATTTGCAAATCTCTTTCTTTGCGTTTCTTATCTATTTCCTGATAGAGGGAATCTTTTTCCTGAATTTCATCTGCCGTTAATATTTCAGCTTTTGTGTTGAGTTCCTCTATTTCAACATCAATGGAACTAAGATGTTGTTTGATGCGATTGCGAAACTCCAAGGTTTTATTGCGGAGTTCGTCATTGCTTAAGTTTTGATATTGCTGAAAATGGGTATTTACTTTTTCTACAATGGGTGTGAGCAACTGAACATCTTTCTCACTTTTACTACCACCAAAGAGTTTTGATAAGAATCCTAACATAAATAAAATTTATAGCGATCTGATTTTTTAATTGATTTCAAATGTCAAATACGATGCAAAATTTACAACAGAGCCAATTTGACAGAGCCGCACCTGTTTTGCGGGGCTCAAAGGTAATGAAAGCAGAATATAGTTTTTGCTACCGCTTGATGCGAATCAAAAAACTAAAAACTCAGAAAACAAAACTAAAAACTTGATTTCCCCCGTTAACTAAAACACAAAACATATGCAGTTCTGAGTTTTACCCATCAGTACGTACAAAAGCCCGCCATTGAACCAATAGTTTTACCTTTTATAAAGAAGATACAGGCAAAAGCAATCTTCTGTTAACAAGTGCGTCAGATTATTTAACAATTTTAAATACATTCATATCACGAATTTATTCGTAATTCGTGTTTCAAAACAAATTTCATGCATAAAATCTTTTACACATTTCTTATAAGCTTGTTTTTTTCTCTAACTGCAATAGCTCAAAACAAAGGGGTAACGGGCAGGGTTACTGATAGTACAGGTGAGAAAGGTTTAGATAAAGCCACGGTTAAACTCGTAGAAAAAGCCTTGCCTAAAGACACCTTAAGAACTTTTACTTCACCTAAAGGCGAATTTGTATTTGATAAAATTCCTGCTTCTGCTTATTTCATCATTATTACCTATTCAGGTTTTAAGCCGATGATCAAAGAGTTTTTTAAACCATCAGAAGGTGTGGCATTTATTGATTTGGGCGATTTGGTTTTATCAACCGATTATAAATCCTTAGGTGAAATTGTAATTGAAGCTCCTGCTATTACTATTAAGGAAGATACAGTGGAGTACAATGCCAAAATGTTTGTAACAAAACCAAACGCAACTACAGAAGATTTGTTGAAAAAATTACCCGGCGTTCAGGTTGATAGAAATGGCAATATTACTGCTCAAGGCAAACAAGTAACCAGAGTAAAAGTAAATGGCAAAGACTTTTTTACAGGAGATCCTAAAACGGCTACCAAAGAAATACCTGCTGATATGATTGATAAAGTACAGGTGGTGGATGATTATGGCGATCAAGCCAGCATGAGTGGCATAAGAGATGGCGAACCGGAAAAAGTAATTAACCTGCAATTAAAAAAAAATAAAAACAAAGGTGTATTTGGCCGGGCGCAAGGTAGCATTGGTACTGAAGATCGATATCAGGCCGGGCTCAACCTGAATTACTTCAATAACAAAACACAAATAGCAGTCATCAGCAATTCAAACAACATTAACCAAAGCTCTTTTAATACTGGTGAACAAAGCGGATTTGGAGGAGGAGGTGCAGGTATGCAAATAAGTATAGGCGGCGGTGGGGGTGGTCGTGGCGGCATGGGTGGAGCAATGAATAATATCAGCGGGGGCGGAGGTAACGGGCAAAATCAAGATGGCATTACACGTATCAATTCTATTGGTACAAATTTCAGAACTGATTTTGGAAAGCGCAATGCATTTTACGGCAGCTATACTTACACCGACCGGAAAACATTTTTAGAGCAATTTACATCGCAACAAAGTTTATTTAATGATGCATCATTTACCAATGTAACCAACCAAACCAGTATAAACAAACAAGGAACGCACAGAGCATTTTTAAATTTAGAGTTATGGATTGATTCGTTCAACTATCTTAAAATAAGCCCGAACCTTTCCATACAGGAAACTAATAATCAATTTGTAAATGATTTTAATTTTTTCCGTACAGCAAGTATTAAATCTCAAGACGGATTTAACAGAGATACTACCCTTTCCACTAGGCCGAGCCTGCGTACCAATATTTTATACACCCACAGGTTTAAAAAGCGTGGCCGTAATTTATCAATCAATACTGATGTGGGGTTGAATGAAACAGAATCAGATCAGTTTCGCCGAAACAATACGCAGCTTTATTTGCCCGATGGCTCGCCCGGATTATTATTGAATCAATTGCAACAGATCAATCAGAATAACAATAGCAGCAGTATTAATTCAAGAATTGTTTATACTGAGCCGGTTGCTAAAGACCGCTTTTTAGATCTCAGTTATAACTTCAACAGAAACTATGCAAAAAATAACAGGGTAACCAATCTGTACAATCCTGCCACATCCATCTATTCAAAAATTGATTCTTTAAGCAATGCTTTTGAAAATGATTTTGATTTTAACCGTTTTGGTGCAAGCCTTAGAACTATAAAAAAGAAATACAATTATACATTAGGAATTTTGATGCAGCCTGTTAATTTGCAGGGCTACAGTATTACAAAAGATAGTGTGTATAAACCAATAAATAATTTCAATTGGTTTCCTGTGGCAAGGTTTACTTATAATTTTTCTAAAACAAAATCATTTAACTTCTTTTATAACGGTAGTGCACAGCAGCCATCCTTTACACAATTGCAACCAGTAAGAGATGTAACCAACCCACAGTTTCAAAGTGAGGGCAATCCTGCTTTGACGCCTGCAATTAACCACAGCATTAATTTTAATTATAACAATTTCAACTTTAGTACAGGCAGGGTATTTTTTACAAATCTGTATATAATGACACTGAGAGATCAGATAGTGAACAATACAATTTCAATTAAAGGCGGTAATGGATTGCCAACCGGCGCACAATTAACAAGACCCGAAAATGTAAATGGCTATTATAATGTAAATGCGTTTTATACCTACAGCAGGCCATGGAAAAACCGCAAGTATGTTTTGGGTATAAATGGAAATGTAAACTTTAACAACAATATTAATCTGGTTGATGGTATTAAGAACACTGGAAAAAACTGGATCGTATCGCAGGGTATAACATTGGATTATACAGTAAAAGAATGGTTGGAATTTAATTTTGGAGTACGGTATAACTTGAACAAAGTCAGCTTTAGTTTACCGGGCTTTGAAAGCCAACTACAGCAAACATGGGTGTTAAGTAATGATGTGCGAATTGATTTGCCCAAAGGCTGGATTATGAAATGGGATTTTGATTATACACTCAACAATGGTTTAGCAGAAGGTGTAACCAGAAATATTGCGTTATTAAATGGCTCATTAGAAAAGGAATTGTTTAAAAAGAAACAGGTTACACTTCGCTTGATGGCTTTTGATATTTTTAATCAAAATATAAATGTAAGCCGCAGTGTAAGCAATAACTTTATTACTGATACCAGAGTAAATCGATTGGCTCAATACTTTATGGTTGGGTTTATCTACCGCCTCAATAAGTTTAAAGGTCAGGCTCCACAGCAAAATAATTTTAGAAGAGGTGGTGGGGAACGGACACTATTTAATAATTAATTAAGAACAATCCAAAACAAAAAACCGTAACTCCTTTTTTATTTCTTATAAAAGAACGAGAAATAGATATAAAAGCAAATAGTTATTAAAAAGATAGTTACAAGCTGGGTTAGTACACCCACTAAAAACCCTTTTGCAAAATTTATCCATTTTTTACCTGAAAAAAACCGGCTGCAAGCCCAGCTATAATAAGAAAGCCAGCAAAAAATATAAACACCAAGTATGGGCGTGTAAAATTTATGTAGCAGCATCCAAATGGGTGCAATTAGTAAACTAAAAAAAACGGATCGTTCACCTGAAGTGTAAGCAGCAAGCACCAAATGCTCAGCATGATTTTTTTTACTTTTCCTAAACAGCAACATGCTAAAAAGCGAAAGCAATGGAACGTTTAATAAAATTAAAATATTTACATGCTTATTAAAAAAACTGCTCACAGGGTTGGCGGGCATTTTTGTGTTGGGAGAAAAATCAACAAACCCCGTCATACTTAATAGAATGGAAGCAAAACCAACTACTAAAAAATAAAAAACTAAAGGGGTTAAAATATTTTTTTCGTTTGCCTTCCACGTACTCTTTTGCAACCACTCCAGGATTGAAAGCTAATTCTTTAATCAAATTCAAAATTCCTTTATCGGCATGTGTAAAAGCATGTAGTATGTCGTGCCCAATATGTGTAACATTTAAGCGATGCGTTTCTGTGTTTTGCCCACAGTTGGTACAAAATTTTTCACCCGCTTTAAAATCAAAGCTACAATTGAGGCATTGAGAGGTTTGCATTGGCTTTGGTTGAGGTGAGTGAAAATAATACAATTCATCGTTTTTACTATAGAAAGGGAGCTTTAATCAATCTGCAATTTTGTAGTTATTGGTATATGGTTAAGGATATCAGCTTAGCCCTTTTCCTTTTCCACATTTTCATTTCCTATCCCTTTTTTTAACCCTCTTTCCATTACCTTTGCGGCCTTAAAAAGCCAGTTTTAAGTTTAAGGTAATGGGTTTATTTTAGATACCAGCCTTAAACATTTCAACCTTTTAACGTTAAACGACAAATAATGCCCGGACAATTAAAAGAGGTTCGTAACCGAATTAAGAGTGTACAAAGTACTCAGCAAATTACCAAAGCCATGAAAATGGTGAGTGCTGCCAAATTGCGTAAAGCACAGGATGCCATTATTCAAATGCGACCTTATGCTCAAAAGTTGCAGGAAATGCTCAGCAACATTGTAAGCAACAGCGATGGTGATGTAAGTATGAAACTGGCCAGCGAAAGACCAGTTAATAAAGTATTGGTTATTTTAGTTACCAGCGACCGTGGTCTCTGCGGCGGTTACAATGCCAATCTTGTAAAACTTGCCAAGCAAACTATCATAGAAAAATACAGTGAGCAGAGCAACAAAGGAAATGTTACCGTTTGGGGTATTGGCAAAAAAGGTGGTGAAGCAATGCTTCGTGGCGGATTTACAGTAAGCGATACCTACCGAGATTTGTTTTTTAAACTTTCATTTGAAAATGTACAGCAGGCTTCTGCCGCTGCTATGGATGCTTTTGTAAAAGGTGAGTTTGATGTGGTGGAATTAGTTTACAGTCAGTTTAAAAATGCAGCTACACAAATATTTCAGGCAGAGCGTTTTCTTCCCATTCCAAAAGTTGTAAAAAATGAAGCTGTTGTTAAAACAAAAGCAGATTTTATTTTTGAGCCGGGTAAAGAAGTGTTGGTAGCTGAGTTAATGCCTAAAATTTTAAACACACAATTATTCAAAGCCGTGTTAGATGCTAATGCAAGTGAGCATGGTGCAAGAATGACAGCAATGGATAAAGCAAGTGATAATGCACAAGATTTATTAAAGAGCTTAAAAATTGCTTACAACCGTGCAAGACAAGCAGCTATTACTACAGAGCTTACAGAAATTGTAAGCGGTGCAGCGGCTCTCAATGGATAATTTTAAAATTGATAATTAGAACTGCATTATCAATTACGCATTATCAATGATTAATTATTAAAATGGAACTCAGCGTTATTATACCACATATTGAAGCATTAATTTTTGCATCAGATCGTTCACTTACCACTTTGGAATTAACGGATATGGTAAATAATGCACTAGGGTTTATTGAAGACCGTGCCTCACTCGATCAAACAGAAGCGGCTGTTGAAGCCATTCGTGAAAAATACAATTCAGAATTTTATCCTTTTGAAGTAAGAGAAACGGGTGGCGGTTGGCAGTTCCTCACAAAAAAAGAATACTACAAAACAGTAGCTCAGATAAATGGCGATAAATTTTTAAAACGTTTAAGTACTGCTACTTTAGAAACGCTTGCTATCATTGCTTATAAGCAACCTATTACAAAAGGCGAAATTGAAAGCATACGTGGTGTAAACTGCGATTATACCGTTCAAAAACTTTTGGAAAAAGAATTGGTGGTTATTATTGGCAGAAATGAAAAACTTCCCGGCCAGCCATTGATCTATTCTACCTCCCGTTCGTTTATGGATTATTTTGGCATTAACACTACCGATGATTTACCACGAATCAGAGAAATTATTTCATCTGAATTAGCAGAGCCCACTGGCATGCAAAATGATTTTTTGAAAGTAGCTGGTGAAGAAGAGCAGGAACTAATTACAGAAACTTTATTAACTGTAACTGAAAGTGGTGATTTAATTGAAGATGCAGAACCTATTGCAGAACATACGGAACTACCAGAAGTAGGTGATGAAGAAATTGCTGATGAACTTGCCAATGAACAGGAAACTGAAGTAGGTGATGCAGCAACAGAACTTCAGCAACATGCTACTGATGATGCAGAAGAACAACAAGCTTAATGCGATTCTCTTTTTTATTTCTCATGTTCCCTTTTATGCTCCATGCACAAACTGAGCAATCATTGGTTGCTGTTTCTCAGCAGTTGTTACTTGCTGCTAAAACAGGCGTAGCAACGGATAGTGCTGTAAATTATTTAGCTTCTGTTTCATATAATCAACTTAAAGAACAACTTTCAACCGATGCAAAAGCAAAAGCTTTTTGGGTGAATATTTACAATGCCTACACACAGGTACTATTGCAGAAAGATGCAAATGCGTACAAACAGCGCAACAAATTTTTTAAAAGCAAACAGATTGTAATAGCAGGTAAAAAGCTGAGTTTAGATTTTATTGAACACCATATCATTCGCAGGAGCGAATGGAAACTTGGGCTGGGTTATATAAGACTTTTGTTCCCCTCCAAACTGGAAAAAGAGTTGCGGCTTGCAAAGAAAGATTACCGAATTCATTTTGCATTAAACTGCGGAGCAAAGAGCTGTCCGCCCATTGCGTTTTATGATGATGAAAATCTGGAGCAGCAGTTGAACCTTGCAGAAAACTCATTTATTAAAACGGATAGTGAGTATAATACAGAAACCAACACAGTTCATGTAAGCAAAATTTTCAGTTGGTTCCGTGGCGATTTTGGCGGAAAGAATGGCATCAGAAAATTAATGGTGAAGCATGGAGTGGTTGCTGCTGATAAAAAGGTGAAGCTGAAGTTTAAGAACTATGATTGGAATCTGGTTCTCAAATCTTATTCAGTACTATAACATCTGTTTGCTCCCGCATTCTTATATTCGCAACCATGCAACCCACTTTATCTAACGAACAGTTTGTTTCTATTGCCAAAGAGTTTGGAACTCCTGTTTATATATATCATGCAGAAAAAATAAAAACGCAGTATGAAAAATTAGCGAATGCTTTTTCTGTAATAGATGCAAAACTATTTTATGCCTGTAAAGCACTCACCAATATCAATGTTCTCAAATACATAAAATCAATTGGCTGCAATATTGATTGCAGCAGTATTAATGAAGTAAAGCTTGCAGTACATGCTGGCTTTGAACCAAAAAATATTTTATACACAAGTAATGGAATTGCTTTTAGTGAAATAGAAGAAGCAGTAGCACTTGGAGTAAATGTAAATATTGATAGTTTATCCAATCTTGAAAAATTTGGAAAAAAATATGGGCATGGTTATCCTGTTGGTATTCGGCTCCGCCCCAATATTATGGCAGGAGGTAATTTAAAAATTTCAACAGGTCATAATAAAAGTAAGTTCGGAATTCCTGTAGAGCAGTTAGATGAATTGAAACAAATAGTTCATTTACATTCTATTTTCATACGCACATTACACATACATACAGGTAGCGAAATAAAAGAGGCTGCTGTTTTTGTAAAAGGTATTGAAGTGTTGTTTGATCTGATGCTTCATTTTCCTGAACTAGAAGTAATAGATTTGGGCGGAGGTTTTAAAGTGCCCTATCACCCAAGTGAAAATGAAACTGATATTCCTGACTTGGGCTTACAATTAAAAAAAGCATTTGAAGATCATCCAACTGCTCAGCATAAAAAATTACAAGTATGGTTTGAGCCGGGAAAGTTTTTAGTAAGTGAAGCCGGCTTCTTACTTACACAAGTAAACGTAGTAAAAGAAAATGGTGCAGTTGCTATTGCAGGAATAAACACAGGCCTCAATCATTTAATACGGCCCATGATGTATGATGCTTATCATCATATTACTAATATTTCAAACCCGGTAGGCGCAGAAAAACAATACATGGTTACAGGATACATTTGCGAAACAGATACGTTTGCAACAGATCGAGTTTTAAATGAAGTAAGAGAAGGTGATTACTTAATATTTCATAATGCCGGTGCTTATGGTTTTGAAATGTCATCGAATTACAATTCAAGATACAAACCTGCTGAAGTACTTGTAAAAGATGGGCAGGCTCACTTAATACGCAAGCATCAGGAATGGAATGATTTATTGAAAGATCAGATAGAATTATAAATACATTTTATTTCATTCGGCCAAAGAGATTTGCATAGTGTTACCTCCAATTTCTTGAAACCTATTAGTATAATTCTTATTTTTTTACATACACAATTCCAAGTTCAGTTAATCTTAATCCGTTTACATACGCATACGCTCCGGCTGCTCTTGTTATGGTAATTACTATTTGCCCTGAAGCATTGGGCTGTACCGACGTAAACTGTGCCGTATTAGCATAGTTACTGGCGGTAGTAATATCAACAACTCTTCCATTTACTGTAAACCTTGTTGTATTACCTGTATTTTTTCGGGAAGCAAAAATATCTAAATTATAAAGCGTTCCATCAGTTTTAAGGTTGTTAAATGTTAAGGTATGTGCCGTTGTAGAACTGAGCATTGCATACCTGCCCACTTCTGGCGGGCACATGGTAGTAGGGTAAGGACTACCATTGTCTGTAACACCTAATACTATACTTGTTGTAATTGTAACACCCGAATTAATACCATCGGCATATTTTAAAACAGGCGATGTTCTATTAGCAGGTTCGTTCCAGTTGTTCCATTGTATATTATTATACGGATTCGCTCCACCAAATATATTAATATTGATTGTTTTGTTTCCTCCACCTTGAGTTACAAATACAAAAACAATATCTCTGCTGGCTCCACCATTTATTGCTAATTCAAAGCTGTATGTTCCTGCTACTGACAATCCATTTACCAAAGTAGTTACGTCTACCGGAGAAACGATTGTTGTAACAGCAGGCCCTGTTAACTGTACCCATAAATAACTTGTTGCACCTGAGGAAGCACTGCCATCTAAACTAATAGATGATACAGGTAAGGTGATATTTCTATCTACTCCTGCATTAGAGGTAATGCCCGGTTCTGGATTAACGGTTATTGTTGTAGTATCTGTAATAGATTGTTCATGCGTATCTGTAACAGTAACCTGAAACCTGTGTTTACCTATTGATAAATTTGTAATACCTGTATTGGTTTCAACAGGAGATAGTATGGAAGATGAAGAAGTAGCCCAGGGTTCAAAAATATTTTTTGCTATAACAGAATTAAATAATACTCTATGCCCTGTATTATTTACATGAATATTATCTCCTGAATTATATAATAAGTTATGCGTTCCTGTTTCAACCAAATTGTAATAAGCCTGAATATACGTATCAGGATATTGGAGCATAATACTGTCAGCAATTTGTTTTAATAAATTTCTGCCTGTGGTACCAAAAGCAGGTCTTGGTTGCGAAGTCATGATATAGCATTTCTTTCCTGCATTTATTACCGTATTGTAAATGGTTCGGTAAGCAAACAATATTTCTGTAATTGATAATGAGCCATCATACCCATTAGAAGGATAACCAACAATTACAATATCGGGATCCTGGTTTAAGGCATAAGTTACATTATGAGTAAGATCAGGACTCGGTTGGGCTCCGGTTTTAATATAGCCATTTGGCATTCCTTCAAATACATTGGCACCGGAAACACCTAAATTTGACCAACTGCTCATAATGCCCATACGGGTATAATGATTACCCACTCTCCATACAATAGCACTATCCTCCGTTGTTGCTCCGGCTCCTAACAGTGTAGAAGAACCAATCCATACAACTTTTTTTAGAGACTGATTTGGAACTGATGCCTTAGTCCATTTTAAATTTTTTAAAGTAGCACCTCTAAGTGTATAGGATGATGTAACTGAAGCAGATGAAGCAGGTGAAACGATTGTTTGGTTTGCACTGGCATCAATAAGTGGTATTCCATATGTTACTGTATTTACAGTTATTGATACAGTATCCTTACCAATAGCACCCAGGTTATCTGTTACCAATAGTTCAAATTGATAAACACCCTGTACTAAATTAGTAATTCCTGTTTGAGCAGTAGTAGGTGTAATTATGGAATTTTGTGCAGGGCCACTGATTTTAGTCCATAAGTAAGATGCAATTGTTCCATCAGCATCTGTAGCACTACCATTTACTGTAACAGTATTTACGGGTATAGTAATTGTTTGATTCGTGCCTGCGTTTACTATTGGTGGTTGATTGCTTATAGTATTTACCGTTATAGTTGTAGTAGCATATGCTGTATGGTCGTAATCATCAGTTACGGCAACCATGAACTGATGAGTTCCGTTAATCAGTCCGGTGATGGTTGTGTTTAATGAACTGGGTGAAGTGATAACTGAACTACTACTTGCCCAATTCGGGAAAAATGATGAAGACCCAATTGTATTATTCGCCATTACCCTGTGGCCTGTATTGTTTTGATGGATGTCATCACCTGAATTATAAAGCATAAGCTCACCGCTCAAATCTGTTAATGGTGCATGTATGCTGATAATGGTACCGGTTGCAAATCTTCCATTTTGCTCCCTTGTTACTAATGAGTCAGAAATTTCTCTTAATCTTAGACGTGCAATTGTTCCAAAAGACTCACGGGGTTGTGTAGTGTAAATAAAACACTTTTTACCTGCTGCCACTATTGAATCATATACCGTTTGGTAAGCAAATAAAATCCTGTCAATTGTAAGAACATCATAGTCGTTGGAAGGATAACCAATTACTATGGCATGAGCATTTGCATGATTGGCAAGTGCAAACGTAACATTTTGCTCTATCAATGGTGCATCTTCAATTCCTTGTGGAGTATAGGATGAAGGCATACATTGAAATATAGAGCTTCCGGTCTGCGCCAAATTCACGTTACTTGAAAAGAGACCATTTGCATTCCCAAATTCTACTATGCGATTATAAACAGCACTATCTCCAACAGATGCTCCACTTCCTGCTAAAGTGGATGACCCCAACCAAACAAACTTTTTAGGTGTTTGCCCGGGTGTTTTTATTTTCATCCACTTTATAGATTTAATACCGGTAGCCGTAGTTGTAACATTTGCACTAACGGTAGCCGTAGAAGAAGTGATATTTTGTGTGTCTGCTGATATTAGGGTAACAGTAGGAAACCAATGCGTTTGGTTATTATTTACAGTTATACGAATCATGGCGGTATGACTAATACTAAAACTGTTTGTTACTGATAATTTGAACACGTAATTCCCTGCAGCCAATCCGGTTATTGTTGTTGTTAAAGCATTGGGCGAAGTGATAATACCGGCAGCAGGCCCCATTACTTTTTCCCATTTAGTCGTTATGAATGATGCACCAGCACCGGGGTTACTTCCTGTTCCGTTTAAAATAACTGAATTTGCAGGGAGTGTAATGGTTTGATCGTTTCCAGCAACAGCAGTAGGTACAGTCTTAATTTGTACATTCCTTTGAAACATAAGAAGCCATTCCAATACATTCAAACTATCCTGAGTAACACCTGAACCTCTTACCGTAGCTCCAATATTATTGGCCTGTACAGGTACGCCGCCGTTAACACAACCATTGTTGCAAGTTCCAACGTTGTTGTAATAATTTGAGATAGATCGCCTGTTTGTATCAAGCCACGGCCCATTGCTGGTGTGATCAAAGCCTGACCAAACTGTGAATTTCATACGTGGCGTAGGAAATAGTTTATTTAAACTATTATGAAGGCTTAAGTCATAATTAAGAAAAGAATCATCTTCACCTGCAATCGTCCAAACTCTGGTGCCATAAGCGGCGGCAGTTCCCAAATTGCCTTCTACTTGTAAAGATGTGAATGATCCTCCTGGGCCACTTGCAGAGTTTAGTCCCGCTGAGATCATTGTAACTGCAGCAGCAATTCTTTTGATGAATACAGAATCTTTACTTCCCATGCAGGTGTTAATACCTCCTCCACCCGCACTTATTCCCATCATATAAAGGCGTGTTGTATCTACCCTGTAACGGCTTATAATATTTGGCAGAATAAACCTGAGTTCATTGTATGAGTAACTCCAATCGTTGTAATGCTGCGGTGCTATAACAATGAAGGTATCACGCAAACCTGTTTTTGGATTCACGGCTGTTAAGTTCCATCCATTGGCAATCCATTGTACAGGGCTTTTCACATTTGCCATTTTAATAAGTTGGCTCTTGTTTCCTTTTGTACTGATAGGACTTGTAACGGCCGCACCTTCTTCAGCGCTGTGCAACCAAAGTAAAAGCGGATACCGTTTATTTACACTGAAATTATAACCGGGTGGTAGCTTGGTCAAGCCATACGTTTCGTATTGTGCAGAACGTGGAAAACTGTCCACAGTCATATTTGCAACAATTGTGGGATCATTAGGGGGAGTTGGGTTCACTGTGATTCGAACAGTATCTTTTCCTGCAGCACCGCCATTATCTGTGGCTATCAATTCAAAATCATAAACGCCCTGTGCTAAACCTGTGATAGATGTTTGGAGGCTATTGGGCGATGTAATTGAAAACTGTGTGGGTCCGCTTACTTTATTCCATTGAACAGCAGTAACCGTTCCATCAGCATCAATAGAAGTTCCGCTTAAGTTAACTGAATTAACTGGTAATATAATTGTTTGATTAGTGCCTGCATTTACGCTTGGTGGTTGATTAGGTGGTGTTGCGTTAACAGTGATTCTTACAATGTCCCTTCCTGTATCACCATCATCATCAATTGCTGTTAGTTCAAAATCATAAACCCCCTGTACTAAATCAGTAACTGAAGTTTGTGCATTTGCTGCTGATGTAATGGTAAATTGCGAAGGCCCGCTGATTTTTGTCCATAAGTAAGAAGCAATCGTTCCATCAGCATCACTACCAGTTCCATTAAGTGTTATTGAATTTACAGGTAGTACAATTGTTTGATCTGCACCTGCCACTGCAATTGGCAACTGGTTAATGGAAGGGTCTGGGTTAACTGTAACGGAAATAGTATCTTTTGCAGAAGCTGCCAGATTATCTGTTACTTGAAGTTCAAATTTATAAACACCTTGTATAAGGTTGTTTACATCTGTTTGTGCATTTGCTGCTGATGTGATAGTAAATTGAGAAGGCCCGCTGATTTTTCTCCATTGGTATGAAACAATAGTTCCATCACCATCTGCACCACTGCCATTTAATAGAACTGTATTTGCAGGAAGTGTTATTATTTGGTCGGCACCTGCATTAGAAACAGGAGTCTGGTTTAAATCAATTTCGGTAAGCTTTAACCCATTTACATAGGCATAAGTACCCGCTGCTCTTGTAACAGTAATAACAATCTGGCCTGATGCATTGGGTTGTACTGCTGTAAATTTTGCAGCGTTTGTATAATTGCTTGCTGTATTTATATCTATGGCTGTACTGCCAACAGTAAATCTGGTGCTGTTCCCCGTATTTTTTCGGGAGGCATAGATTTCTAAATCATATTTTGTTCCGTTTGTTTTAAGATTGCTGAATATAAGCGTATGTGGTGCTGTAGAACTGAGTAAGGCGTATCGTCCCACTTCGGGTGGGCACATAGTGGTAGGGTATGGTATGCCGTTATCAGTAACTCCAAGAGAAATGCTGGAAGTTATAGTAATGGCTGAGGAAACACCATCAGCAAATTTTAGTGCGGGTGATATTCTGTTGGCAGGCAGGTTCCAATTATTCCACCCACTGTTATTGAAAGGGTTACTTCCTCCAAATATGTTTACATTAATTATTTTTCCTGAATTTACTTGCGCATTACTTGATGCTACTATTGTTACAGTAAGGATTCCTGCAAAAAGTAAGAAAGCGTATTTTTTCATTTCGGCGATTTTTTTCAATGTGTTACTTGGGAAAGATGTTGTATGTTAATAAATGTAATTAAAATAGTGAAAGAGTTAGAGATATAATATTAACAAAATAAAATCTTTTAAGTGGGGCTGCTGCAAAAGCCAGAGATAATAAAGAATAAAATACAAATTGGTTGCACAAAACTTTCTGGAATCAAGAATGGAAAATGTTTTAGTATTTAGCTTCAATCATATCCCACAAATTGCCATACAAATCTTGAAAAACGGCAACGGTACCATACACTTCTTCAACAGGTTCACGAATAAATTGAACACCCCTCGAAGTATAGTTTTTATAATCTCTCCAAAAATCATCTGTATATAAAAAAAGAAAAACCCTGCCTCCGGTTTGGTTGCCAATATGCGTTTGCTGTTCTTCAGTAGCAGCCTGTGCAAGTAATAAATTACATCCTGTTGCTCCGCTTGGTTTTACTACTACCCAGCGTTTTGTTTCAGTAAGTTTTGTGTCTTCAACTAATACAAACCCTAAAACCTGTGTATAGAATTTTATTGCTTCATCATAATCTTTTACAACCAAAGCAAGTTGTGCAATTTCCTGTTTCATGTTTGCAGTTCTTTAATGTGGCAGATATTCTTTTGGGATAGTCAGGTCTTTGTTTTCACTTTGCCAGAATACTGAAAGTATCCACCAGCGTTTTCCATCAAAGTATAACTGAATACTGTTGATGCCACGCATAAATGGTTCGGCATCTGTTGTAGCTCTTCTTGATTCGTAGGTACTGAAACAATGTGCTGTATGGCCGTACACTTCTTGTTTGCGATTTATTTCGATCTCAAAAAAACCATTTTTTTCTAATACCGGGCCGCTTCTTGTAATGTAATCTTCTACTGTCATTACTCTTTTTACAAGCTCACCCGCAGGAGTAACTCCTGTAGCAACTAATTTCCCTTCAGATAAAAATAAACTCCGCATCCGGTTCCAGTTTCTTACTTCGCCTGCAGCTCCGCTTATTACGTCATACAAAGTTTTAATGATGGCATCAATACTTTCTACATCGGTTTGTTTTGCAATCAGTGTATCTGCATTTGCAAAAGAGGTATTTGTAACAAATAGAAAAACAAAGAATGGCATCCATAACTTTTTCATTTCAAAATATTTGAATGAAGATAAGAATTGAAACAACATTTTTTGTTTCAAATAGTAATGAGATATTCTTTTTGTTGCTCCTTTTTTTCGCTTACATTTAATAATAAAAAACTGAACTATGCCTATACGTATGACGGATGATCCGCAGGATCAACAGGAGCAATTTAATAACGACGGTGGTGGCGGTGGTAATTTTCCGGTTGGCCCGGGCAGAGGGGGCGGCGGTGGCGGCTTACTAAGTTTGCTTCCGTTGGTATTTAGTTTGTTTCGTGGTGGTGGTGGCGGAAAGAAAATAATTTTGTTGCTTGCTGTTGTAGCTATCGGCTATTTTTTAATGACAAGAAGCGGATGCAACTTATCAAGTATTTCAAATATTGCAAGTCTTGCTACAGGTGGTATGCTTGATCCCAAACAATTTGAAAAAGCAGAAATATACGAACCACTTGCTGCTGACGATACAAAAAACCCATTGCCGGAAAGTGCCAACTTGCAAAAATTTTGTCCTACTCCACAAAATCAGGGATCACAGGGAAGTTGTGTAGCGTGGAGCAGTGCTTTTGCAGCACATACTATTTTAGAAAGTGCTAAAACAGATAAGCAGCCAAACGAAGTTGCTTTTTCTCCATCCTTTATGTACAATCAAATTGGGTTAGATGGATGCCAGGGTTCCTATATTATTCGTGCAATGGAATTTATGACCAAGCGTGGTGGAGTTCCTTATGATCAGTTTCCTTACAACGATCAGGATTGTGCAAGCCAGCCAAACAATCAATTACAACAGGAAGCAGGGCAGTTTCGTATGAGTGGGTTTAATAGATTGAGTTTGGGTGACAGAAACGATGCAGTAGATCTTCGTGCCATTAAAGAAAATATCGCCCAGGGTGCACCGGTAGTAATTGGTATGATGGTGGGGCAGAGTTTTATGCAGGATATGATGGGCAAAGATGTTTGGATACCAGCACCCGGAGACCGAGGAATGAATGGTTTTGGCGGTCATGCAATGTGTGTGGTGGGTTATGATGAAAAAAAATACAGTGGCTCGTTTTTAATTATGAACAGTTGGGGGCAGGAGTGGGGCGTAAATGGTTTTGCTTGGGTACGGTATGGTGATTTTCAAACCTATGTACGTGAAGCATACGGAGTAAATCCTATGCATGCTGGTAATAAAAATGTGCAGCAGTTTTCTTGTGAAGTGGGTTTAGTAAAAGTAGAGTATGATGGTAAAAAAACAGTAGCAAAAGATTATTTACCACTACGTACAAGCAGTAATTATCGTTTTGAAACAACAGCTCCAGTTAGGCCCGGTACTAAATTTAAAATGGAAATTAAAAACAGTACAGAATGTTATGTGTATGTTTTTGGAAAAGAAGTGGATGGCACAAGCTATACCTTGTTTCCCTACCCAAGAGCCGATGACCCAACCAAAACAAAGTATTCCCCTTTTTGTGGTATTACCGGTGTTCGGTTATTTCCGAAAGATAAAAGTATGACGCCAGATAGCATTGGCACAAGAGATGTAATTGCAGTAGTGATAAGTAAAACTGCATTAAACTGGTATCAATTAAATCAACAGATCAGCAGAAATGCTTCTTCTGATTTTGCAACCAGAGTAAACAGTGCATTGGGCGCATCACTCATTCGCAACATTCGTTATTCATCAACTGGTAAAGGAGCAATGCGGTTTGATGTAACAGGCGATGCAAATGATGTGGTGGCTTGTATTATAGAAATAACAAAATAGAATTCTTTTATGAACCCCAACGCACAAAAATTTATTGCTCAAATGAGCAGCAAGCTCAAAAGCAAATTGTTTTTATTTGCCAAGCTGCCATCTGCTTTTTTTAGCGGTGTTCGAATAAAAGAATTGAATCAAGAGCAAGCAACCGTTACAGTTCCGTACAAATGGTTTTCGCAAAACCCATTTGGCTCTACCTATTTTGCATGTATGGCAATGGCGGCTGAAATGAGTACCGGGCTTTTGGGTATGATGCAGATTTATGAACGCAGGCCATCTGTATCAATGCTGGTAGTAAAATTAGAAGCAAACTATTTTAAAAAAGCTGTGGGCATCACTCATTTTATTTGTGAAGCAGGAACCGAGTTTAAAAATACAGTAGAAGAATGTTTGCAAACAGGCGTAGGAAAAACAATCACTGCAAAATCAAGAGGAACAAATGAACAAGGCGAATTAGTGGCGGAGTTTTTTGTTACATGGTCTTTTAAAGCAAAGTCAATTAGCTAACTAGCACAACTTGTCCCGATACTTCGGGATCAGCAAATTATCACATTATCAAATTATTTTTCAATGAAAATTTCATTTCACGGCGCAGCAAGAGTAGTAACCGGAAGCAAACATATTATTACACTCAGCAATGGAAAAAAATTGTTACTCGATTGTGGTTTGTTTCAAGGTATGGGAAAAGATACCGATGCTATGAACAGGCATTGGGGTTTTGAACCTGCTGATATAGATTATATGATCTTAAGTCATGCACACATTGATCATAGTGGATTAATTCCTAAATTAATTGCAGATGGATATAAAGGAATTATTTATTGCACGCCAGCTACTAAAGATCTAACCTCAGTATTGTTAGAAGATAGTGCCGAAATACAGGAAGATGATGTGAAGTATGAAAACAAAAGAAGAGCAGCACAGGGGCTTCCGTATTTAAAACCATTGTACACAGGAGAAGATGCTGCCAAAGCAGTACTTCAACTAACGGCAAGAGAATATGGGCAATGGTTTAAAGTGAATGATGATATAGAAGCCATGTTTACAGATGCAGGTCATATCATTGGCAGTGCCTGTGTACATTTAAAAATTAATGAGAACGGGAAGCTAAAGCGGATTACTTTTTCTGGTGATATTGGCAGATACAGAGATGTGATTTTAAAATCTCCTGAAGTATTTCCACAAGCTGATGTGCTTATTATGGAATCAACTTATGGAAACAGTTTGCATGACAATAAACAATCAACTCCCGATCAATTAGTACAGTGGATTGAAAAAGCTTGTCTGCAAAAAAAAGGGAAACTAATTATTCCTGCATTTAGTGTGGGTCGTACACAGGAACTATTGTACGATCTCAATCAATTGGAGATTGAAAACAGGCTTCCACCAGTTGAGTATTTTGTAGATAGCCCATTAAGTAATAAAGCCACGCAAATTGTAAAAAATTATCCGCAGTATTTTAATAGCCGCATACAAAAAATATTACAAAGCGATAGTGATCCGTTTGGATTTGAAGGATTAAAGTTTATTAAAACTGTTGAAGAATCAAAGTTACTCAATTTCCGCATGGGCCCTTATGTAGTGATCAGTGCAAGTGGTATGGCCGATGCAGGCAGGGTAAAACACCATATCAATAATACTATTGAAAATAGCCGTAATACACTTTTACTCACGGGTTATTGTGAACCAAGATCATTAGGCGGACAATTGCTGGCAGGAAAAAAAGAAGTAAAAATATACGGTATAGAAAAAGAAGTACATGCCGAAGTAGGGCAAATACGCAGCATGAGTGCCCATGGCGATTATGAAGATATGTGCCAGTGGCTGGCTTGCCAAAATCCAAACGAAGTACAACAATTATTTTTAGTACATGGAGAGTATGATGTGCAGCAGTCATTCCGTGACAGACTAATGAAAAAAGGCTTTGCAGATGTAACTATACCTGAAATGCATTTTGAGATTGGCATTTAAAACAAGAAACCCCGGCTATGAAGCCAGGGCACTTTTGAAATCCATTGCGGATTCTGGGTAAACAAGAATAGAAAGGTAAGCAACAAGGTTAGCTAAAGGGTACGGAGGTTAGCTGTTTTGAAGGGTAAAAAGGTTTAGTGTTTAATAAATTTAGAAGTGCTGATTTCTTGCCCGTTTGTTACACGGATGATATAATTACCTGAACCAAGAGAAGAAACATTGAGTTGCTGAATTTGTACAGCATTGTTTTTTTGTACACGGTTTAACAAAGCACCATTACCAGAGTAAATTTCATACGTTACATTTTTTTCCTGCCATGCGGCCGGGATCATAATACGTAACTCAGAAACAACGGGGTTAGGAAAGGTTTGAATTTTTACTGTATTAGCTGCATTTAAACGAACCATACGAATAGGAGAGTATTCATACTTTAAATTTGCATCAATCATTTGTAAACGATAATAAATAACAGATTCGTTTGCTTTGCTTACATCATCTTTATAACCATATTGATGAACAGTGGTAAAATCTGTATCGTCCGTCATCACAGTCATTACATCTTTAAAATTGCGTCCATCGTTGCTTTTTTGTAAAATAAAATGGCTAAAGTCTTTGTGATTGGTTGTAGACCAATTAAGCTGTACTTTTTCTGCTTTTAACATCGCATCAAAGTTGAGTAAGGTTAAAGGAAGAGTAAATGGGTTATTCATTGCAAAGTCTTTCATATAAACGCTGTATTGTCTATTAGCAGAGGCGTTATTTGAAACAAAAGCCCCAAGCTTTACTTTAAACTCAGCAATATTTGATTTTTTTACTTTAAATATTACTGCTTGTGCAGAAGTATCAATACCGTTATAGGTAACCCCTCTTACATTTATACCCATATACTTGTCATTGATTTTTGAAACTGAAATTTCTGGAGTGTTACTTTCAAACGTTGCTAATCCCCCACCCAAATCAAATTCACACATTTCTTTTAGGTTTGAATTTCCATCCAAATCAAGGTTTGTGCAAGTAAGATTTGCTAAAAAAATGCTGGTATTTGAATTCTGAACTACAAAACGGAAAGAGAAAATAATATAAGAGTAGCCATTATTACCCGATTTGATCATTGGTTGGAATGCATCCTCATATCCAGTACCCGACTCATCAAATGTAACAAGTGAGGCATTATTAATGATGCTGTCAATAGTTACAATGGCATCAACACCTGTTGTAACATTGCTGAATTTATAAGAAGCTCCTACTGCACCATCAGCATAAGCAGAAGGAATTTTAGCTGCATTTTTAAATTGTAATTGTGCTGAACTATTGAAAGAAAGGAGTAGGAAACTCAAAATAATAACACATGAGTGAGCCGCTTTCAATACTGTTGGGAAACGAGTTTCCATTGTTTCTGTTTTAGGTACGGTAAATAATCTTTACTAAGAATCAGGGTTTTTGCTAAGCGTACTAAGTGTATCTCCTTAACATCACAAAGATGATTACAGTATTTCACATCCACAATAGTAAAACTACTAATACAAGCATGTTTTTATACGATACAGTAATTTACCGGAATAGTATCTATTGAAAATCAATGAAAAACCGATAGAAAGAATTGAATAAAAAATTCAAATTATTATTGAAATGTTCTAAAAATGAGAAAGATTTCAAATAATTATAAGTGAAATGAGTTCTGGAAAAATGGCTCAGTAAAGAAAAACCCCGGCTTATGCCGGGGTTTTGTACCACGTACGGGCATTTAACCTGTTATAAATGATGTGTTGAAGTGTTTGATTGATAAGAGATTCTGTTTGTCCAAAGATACCTGTTTTTTGGATACTCAAATATTACTCAAAGAGAAGGCATTCAATTACAACCCTAAACCATCATCTTCATCTTTACTGTACTCTTTGTACAACCTTTGCTGTTCCTCAAATGTTTTAGCAAAATTTAGATGGGGAGAATGTTCAATACCAAGATGGTCGATGGCAAAAACAAATGCTGTATTCAGAGTATATAAATCCGCTTCAGTTAACCATGTCTTTTCTGTCATGTGAAGTAGGGTGTCAAACATTTGGTCTGTTTCTCCTTTAATAGACATGGGGTCTCCTAAATTATCTTTAGGGATTAAATAATCAAACTCTCCAATCCAACGTATTCCATCTTTGTTAACTTCCCAGTTTCCGAATTGTGGCATTTTTTAAATTTTAGACTGCAAAATTAAGCAGCAGCGGTTAAGCCTAGCTTCTTAATCTTCGTTACAGTGTTTATATGAATCCCGACAAGCTTAGCAGCTTCACTAGCTTTATATCCTTTTTTCAGATACTCCAATGCCTTCTTATTCTTTTCTTTACCTAAGAACTTTAGAACATCTTCACGGCTACCTTCAGAACGCCCTTTATAAACTCCTCTGAGTTTAGCAAGTTTAATTCCTTCAAGTTGGCGTTCTTTTATTTGGGTTCTTTCCATTTCCCCAACAATACCAAGTATGCTAATCATCATCTTTGAGATGGGGTTTTCTTTACCATTGCTGTCAAGTGTTGTAAGTCCTTGATTAATGAAGTGAATGGTTATTTTATGTTCGTTGAAAAAGTGAATAGTGTTGATAATATCCCGTAGGTCACGGCCAAGACGGTCAATTGATACTACTGATAAAGAAGTGAGACCAGCCTTGTCAATCAATTTTTTTATCTCAACTCCCCCAGGTCTTTCAAAAAACGGAATAGCCCCACTGCATTTATCCTCAACAACAAGCTTGAAGTCCTGCTCATTCACTTTTTGCCTATCTGAACGTTGGTCTAAGGTTGAAACACGGGTGTAAAGCACTTTCATAATTCACAATTTTAAATTAGTAGCTATTTAACCCTAAAAATAGGATTATTTTCAACAATATCCAAGAATATTAAGGTGAAATCAAAAAAAACACTCACATTTTCAGGTACACTCTAAAAATGAACATCTTTTTATTTCTACTTTAAAACAAGTTGAATCGTTTTGCCAAAATATGAGATTATCACACTTTATTTTCTACTTGCCATGTGTTGTACCCATTGTTTAATTTGTCCAGCAAATTGACCTTCTATCGCTTTTTTGGCGGCCACTGGGCTAGATGCCTCAATTTAAACATCAATAGGATGACCGCCACTAATCAGTCGAATTTTGCCGTAGTACGTTTTCATGATTTTTTTTAAACGATGAGTAATGAAAATTATTTGAGCACTTGGATAGTTGTCTGGTATTTGCCAGTTATAACTATTAAATCATTAGCCGAATTTTTAAAGGAACTGCTAAATATGCCAATGACTTTATACGAAACATTGGTACTTGTTTCACTTATTTTTTTTATATCGGTAACGGTGTGCGAATTGGAGGATGCTTGTAATATTGTGCTTTGATTTGGCTTAGTCTTATCATCCAATGATACTTCAATGTCTAGATTGCAAGAGTTCGAAGGCCCAACAAAAGTGTTGTCCTCTTTTACGCCATAAGTTCCTTTATTTGAAATTTGGAAATCAACATTGTTTTCGTAGTGTTTTAATAGAACACCAAAGAATAAAGCCGCTACATCAATTTGACTTATAGAAGATAGTGCGTGTGGTTTTGAGTTGCATCCAGATATATTAGAAAATCCAAAACCATTTACTAAGGTGTTTTTGTAAGTTTTACCGTTAGCTGTAATCTCTAAAAAATCTTCACCATTTTCGTTAACTTGATTTTCTTTTTTGCATGAAGTAAGTAGTACTGAACATCCGAAAAGTAATACCAAAAAATTCAATTTCATATTCGTTAGTTTATTGTTTTGAGAAATATTTTAAATTTAAGTTTTTGAAAAAAATTAGTATTCACAAGTGTGTTATATTGGTTAGTTGATTTTTATTATGGGCTTTAGATATATACCAGTGTTATATGCATATTCTAGCATAGCAATAACGCCCGAAGTATCATTTGAATAATACCAAAACTCTAAGGTCATGTTGTTTACTGGAATAGACCCAGAGAATCTGGCATAGTCTCCACTTACTTCCGAAAGCTTTAACCCTTTCCCAAATCTTCCGTTAATGTATTGCGGAGAGCCGTAGATGACTCCATTATTGGAAGAGGTAGAATTAACAAGAATATTTCCATTCGGACTTTCGAACTTGAACAACGCAATTGTATTTGCATCTGTTGTCAATGATAAATTAGAGTTATAGTAGTTTGTAATCTCTACAGTACTTCTTGCAATGTTTGAAATACGCACATCATCAATAATTCCAGTAAAGTTTGGCACAGGAGAGCAACTTACACATGCTTGCGTAGCTCCCAATAGTAAGCTATTCCATATATAAGGGACATTGTCAAAAGGAGAGTTTAGAATTAGTTTCCCATCCAAATAAAAACTTCCAGAGAGATTGTTTTTAGTTAAGGCTACGTAATGCCATTTTGTAGAATCAATCACAATGGAATCTGCTCCTTTCATATACATTACTGCAATGGCAGGTTTAGTATTGGCTGTACTGACTCCAGGAATAATAATCTTTGAGCAACCTACATTTAAAGTATCACCTGTGGGTGTTACAGAAACAGGTACGCAATTGGAAAATAACGAGTAAGGAACACTTAATAATTGACTGGTTCCAGTTATAGTATAGTTAGCCCCTCCAGTTATATCCGTTTCTGTTTTAACGAAGTAAGGCCCAACACCCCACTTAATAGAATTAAATGAACCAGAAACAACAGAACCCCCACCAATCTCTATACTTATTAATCCGTTGGCGTTGGTTGAAGTATTGTGAGTTTCCGAATAAGCTGTAACACCAGAAATACTACCTTGTAGAATACTAACCCTCATGCCTATTGGTGTTGATATAACCAAAGCATTGCTATTATTTCTGATTACAGCTTGGTAGCTCATTTTTTGTGGTGCTTGTCCCAACACATGAAACGATAAAAGGAGTAAAGAAAGAACACGTAAAGTAGTTTTCATTTTATTTGGCTTTAATTATTTTATATGTTTTTAGCTGTTTTTGTTTGTTTAGAATCTTTAGAAAATAGATTCCGTTATTAAGACTTTCCATCTTGATATTAGTGATGCTATTCCTTAATTTTTCCTGATTTAATATTTTTCCTTGTATATCCAAAAGTTGGTAGCTGAACTGGCTTAACTCTAGATGTTGGATTGTTAGTGTTAAATAATCAAATACTGGATTTGGATAAACAGCTACTTTTAAATTTATCTGCAAGTCATTTGTACCAGTTATAACAGATACTTCATAAGGTTGCTGTAATCCTTGAAGAAGTTTTCCATTATCGCCCATGTAAAAATTATAAAATACTTGCCCAACAGAATAGCTAACTGTTCCATTAGAACCAGAAGCAACGCCACCTGATGAAACTGTGTTGTTTTGAGCAAGTGCTTTTGATGAGAGTAAAACAAGCGAGACAAAGGCAATAGTTTTAGGAAGTCTCCATGTGGTTTTATTTTCTGGACAGAATAAATTGTTTTGGGTAAACATGTTTACGATTTCCATAAAAGTATAGATAGCGTAATCTTGTTTTTCAAACTCTTAGTAATTCACACTTTTTCTTTGTAAACAGTATCGTTAGTGCGGCTTTTTATATAAAATTTCGACCCGATAACCTGACTTGCTGTTTAGAGGTAATTTATCAAACTCTATTTTCAGCTTGTACTTATTCTCTGCATTAGATAAATGAATTCGCTCTGCAACAAGTTTTTGACCCATGCCCAATTCCTTTTTACTATTACCAGCACCATTGCCGTTATCTTCAATGCTTATAAGAATCGGATTTGTTCCTGTTACTGTAATGGAAATATGTCGTTCATTACTATTATTGCCAATAATACCATGCTTTATGGCATTCTCTACATGCGGTTGCAATATTAGTGGGGGAATCATGATTGTATTTGTATCAATTCCTTCAGTAACATTTATAGAGTAAGTGAAACTATTATCATAACGAAACCTCCTTTGTTGTAATTTCAAATAGACTTCAAGAAAATCAAATTCCTCTTTCAAACTAATGGCATCTTTATTATTTGTTTCAAGAAATATGCGTTGTAACTTTGAAAATTCAGATACTACTTGAACAGCATCATCATATTTTTCTTCCAAAATCAAAGAGTTTATTAAGTTCATGGAGTTGTAAACAAAATGTGGGTTTAAATTTTGTTTAAGTACTTGCATCCTGTTTTCTGATAGTTTCTTACTCAGTTTTTTCTTGTCATATTGGGTCTTTAATAGCAAAAAAATAAATAGGAGTATAAAAAAAGCAAGAGAACCAAAAAAGTATGGGTTTCTATTTAATGGGAGGGTGATATTAAGGTTTGTTTTTTTCTCAGTACTACCAACCTTAAGTGTGAAGTCGTAATCTCCGAATTGTAAGCCCTTTGTAAAGTTGAATGTTGATGTCGTACTATATTTAACTTCTTTCAGTTCCCCTCTCTTCCAGATTTCCAGAGATTTTAAATACCTGTTTTGAACAAGATAATCTGGAGAGTTAAATCCGATTTGAAATCCGAGATTTTCATTTACGGAGCTTGGTAAACTTAAATTTATATCTGCGGCTTGAATATTTGAGCTTGAATAGTTAATTGCAATAAAAGGAATATTGTGTAAAATTCCATCGTAAGCTAATGTCAGTGAATCTCCTTCAATCATTGGCTTTTTAAGGTTAACATAATTGCCCCAATAATAATAGTGAATAGGTTGCCCGTTGTTCGCATTTACATTTAAAATTCCATTCTCATTTAGTAAATAAAGCTTGTCGGTTTGCGACAGAATCCATTTAGGAACGAAGCCTTCAATTGCATTAGGGGAATCGTATTCTTTAAGAAATATTAGTTCTTTCTTTTGTTCATCAATCCGAAACGCTTTTAGTGCATTCTTTGAAAGCGTGTACAACGTATCATGAATCAATGTGAAATCTTTTACAAAAGGAATGCTTTTATCCAAACAAAATAAAGGATAGGATTCTGATTCATTTATTATATTGAATCCCTTTTCTCTGTTAAGAAGAATAATTTTACTACCGAATTTCTGTGGATATGGAAGAGACGATTCAATTTTTTCAACAGCCCATCCATTTTTTTTATCGAGGTTGTATTTGTATATCCATCCATAGTTATCAAAGGTGTAAATAGAGTTATTAAAGAACTGTATGGAATTACTAAATATGTATGGGAATCGGTTATCTCTCGGAATAGAAAGCAATAGTTTACCTGTTTGTCGATTATAAAGTTCAATTTTATTTTCATGAGCCAGAACAAGCGTGTCACCTACAGAATACGAATGTGTCCATTTGTCAAAAGACTTAGAACGGTCTCTTTTTTTTACAAATTCGGATTCGGTTGGATTGTTTTTTAATGATGTTGTTAAAATGGAATTTTGAAAATACATTCCATTCTCAAGTGTCCCATAGTATAGGGAGTTATTAATAGAATCAATTGAAACGCATGTTACATAGTCTTTTACTTTGACGGGGCTATGGTTTATGAATTTTGAATTTAGGACATACATTAATCCTTTCCTGTTACTATACACATCGCCAATAGCTAATGTAATCTTGTCCTTTGTTGCTGCAATTTCCCAAATGATGTAACCTGGGCCTAATGAATCAGGTAAATTGATTGTAAAAGGCGGGTTGCCATTTTCAATAACAATTAAAAATGGCTGTAAGTCTATTGCTCCTAAATAGAGCCTGTTATTGTAAGTGGCAACAGAAAAAATAGTAAGGTGTTTATGCTTTAAATCTTTTCCGATAAATAGTTCAGTTTCGTTGCTGTTGAAAGTGTTGCCGCTTAATCTAATAATTCCTTGATGATAATATCTAACTCCATACAATGCATTGTTCCATTGAAATATGTCAATGATGAAGTCGCTTTTAGCTGAATTGGTAAGCTTTAGTTTTTGTATGTCAGTTCCTACTAATTCAAATGCCCCGCTATTTGTCAAAATGAAAACCCTGTTATCAAGTGCCTTTATTTTTCGTATTAGATTAATAGTTGAAGAAGGGTGGTGCTTGATTAGTTTTCCTGAAAGCCTGTTGAATTGGTATAAACCATTATTACGAGTTCCGACGAATAGAATGTTTTCTTTATAGTCAATTGCCCATACACTGTTATTGCCAATTGTATTTGATATTCCCGCCTCAATCGGTGTGATAGTGTTTAAAATGTTTAATCCGTTATCAGTGCCAACCCATACTCTTCCTTTCGGGTCAATCTTGATGCACCTTACTCCGTTAGATTGTAAGCCAGAAAATTGGTCCAACTCAGGGAGTAGTTCCCCTGTTTGAGCTTTAGCATTAACTGAAACGGCCAATACTAAAAATGCTGTGATAATTCTTTCGCACCAGCTCTGGAAACGGGTAAGCATTTATTGTGAATTGTTGTTAGTGAATCCTTTTTATAAGACTTTATCATTGCTTTATTCACGATATACGATTTGTGTATCCGAATAAAATCTTCACCTAGTGATGCTGTGATTGTTTTTAACGTTTTTGCAGTAGTGTACGATTTACCTTTTATTAGGCATATAACAGAATACGCTCCATCGGCCTCCAGATATTCAATGTCAGATAACTGTATGGGAATTGTTTCGCCTTGCTCTTTAATAAATAAATAGTTGATGGCATTTCCGTTATTCAAATGCTCCTTTTCATATCTCGAAATACATGTTTTAAGTTCTAATGGATTCAATGGTTTAAGAATGTAATCAAAAGCTTGTTCCTTAATAGCTTTGATAGCAAACTCTGAATAAGCTGTTACAAACACAACTTTAGTTTTTGGAGATAGGTAGGGTAAAAGTTCAAACCCCGAATGGTTGAGAAGTTGAATATCAAGAAAACAGATATTATAGAATGATTCTTTAATCATCTTTACTGCATTGTTTAAACTATCAGCAGTTTCAATCGCTTCAAAAAGATAATAATAATGCTTGTTTAAGAGGATTTTTATGGAAGTTCTTCCGCTGTGTTCATCATCAACAATCAGTGCTTTTATTTTCATACCTGCGAATCATTTTGCCTTTATGCAGAAATCACTTGGGAAAAGATTGTTTTTCATAGGTTCGCAAGATATATTAAGTAGACAAGAATAAATAATTTGAGTTTTACAAGGTTGGTAAAATAATGAAGTTTTTCTAGTGATAGGTTTCGCATTATTAGAACATTTTTTTGCTAAAAAATAAAAGCCAGTTGTAATTGCCGCTAGATATAAAAAGAGTAAAAGTTTATTTCCCTTTGTTTCCTCAAAAAAATCTTCACCACAAAATATCAATGCTAAATTGATAAATCCAGTAGCAATATTCAAATAGAAGATGTTTTGCATTTCAATTACATCAAACTTCATCTGCATGAAGATTGATAACAACCATTGAAACTTATTATCAATTACAACATAGGTTGATGTTGCTAAGCCATACAAGTGGTATCTCGTTGAATCCCTAGGTGTATTGATAAGATAGAACAGGACCATTACTGATGAAAAGAAAGGGGCCAAAGCAACAGCAAAGAACAAGGCGATAAGAAAACCAGCAAATCTCATATTACCCCAAGATTCAAATGAATAAACCTCAGAAGTAATCATATTGCCATCGGCATCTCTAGTTCTAATAATCTTTTCGGGAAATAAGTCACCACTCATAATTATTTATTTGAAATGTGAGCAAACTTGTTTTTGGAGGATTCGAACCCTAGCAACAATGCCCACCATCATTTATTGCTTCAAATTGAATTTATAAACTATACGACATGTTTATTCTTTCTTTTAGTAAACAACACAAATTCTTCATAAACGACGGAGAATTATGACCTCTAAGTGTTGTCGTGTTGATGTTTATCTGATTACATATTTTAAAGCTTACATTAGGATATTTATAGCAATGAAGAACTTATTTACAAAATTACAATCTCAAGAGATAATTCACGACTATCAATATTTAGTGGGTACTGAATATTATATAAATCCGTACCCAACGCTTAAGGTTGGCTTTCTACGTGCCGAGATAGTCTCGGCAGACGCTTTTGAAATTAAAGTTGGTGTTAGTGCCAATCAATTAGAAATACCTGAATTTATGGGGTTCAGTGAACACTTCAAACCGTTATTGATTTTCTTGAAGCTGAAGAATATTCCGTTTAATACTTCAAAATATGGGTTTTAATAACCATCTGGGAGTCGGCTATTAAGACCGTCTTAGCTTGTAATTTAGTTTGGAAGGCTTGCTTAGTTAAGTTTTTGTGTGTTTGGCGGAATTTGCCCCGTTTCCTGGCTTCTGGTAGGGCATGGGTTGCTTTCTTGATTATTTGCTGAAATGCTTTTGCAGCCTTACCGAGTTATAGAATTTCAATCTTCTTTCGAATAAATTTTTTCATCATTGATACTGATTACTGGTACTGAACCCAAATACTTTTTCAACACACCAGACATTATTTCATAGGTTTCTTGCTCATTCTCTTTCGGCACGAGTAGTCCGTCATGTAAAGTGTATGCCAGAATATTCATTGTAACTAACTCCTTGCAGATTTCATCAATGAAAATTTTACTTTCAATTTCCTGCAACGCAACAGCAAATTTGGCATGGTCAGGTTCTTTCTTTTTTTCAATAATCTTCATTATCTCAGGAAACCGTTTTGCAAATTTGTTCTTTTGTCGTCGATAGCTTTTGTTTTTGGAATACGCAATCTGCATCCAATAATCTTTAGCCGTATTTCTGTCGATACCGTAAAGCTCCATTAATAACTCATACCAGTTGCCACTTAGTGTTGAAGCTTTGTATTCTTCAATTTCAGCTTTTAAAGATAGTCGTCGCTTTGTATCATATTGATTCAGCATGATATTGAATAATACTGGCTGACTATTGCTTAAATCAAGATATGATAACTTTTCAAAGCCAATCAAAAAGGGTCGGAGTTCTTTGGCCATGTTAGTAAGGTTGGTGTCAATTCTTCTATTGGTTCGGTTTCTTTCAAACCTCAAATGCTTTTTACCTTCGCTTATTTCGATTATGCATCTAATTCGATGGTTGTATCTTCTGGTAGCTGAATCCACAAGTTCTTGACTGTCTAAAGCTAATTTTATTTCTGTTTTATATTGTTCAAGGATAAAATCAATAGCAGTTTCATAGTTAATGCCAATAGTGGCCTTGAAATGTTTTTCAAGAACCTTAACGTGAGCTGGATAATGCTTCACACAGTCAGATGATTTGTTATACTGGCTACTCATATACTTTCCAGCTTTACAAGTAGTAGGTAATTTGACTGTCACAATACCCATATTTTTCACCTTTTTTCTACTCTTTATAACATTATTAATATCAATTAGTTGTATTGTATTTGAATCATAATTATTTAAACAATAGGAGGACTTGTAATATTCTCTATCCAACAAATCATCTATGTGTTCATTCAATATTAAAGAATAATAGAAACAACTATCTTCTTGATAGTATTTTGAACTAGCTATGATTGAATTGTTAACTAAATAGCAGATATACAGGTTGTAGTTATTACCATACTTCTTTTGAAGTAATACCGAGTACAACGGAACCATTGCGTTGTTGTCAGTATAATCATTATAGTATTTGACATTAGATAGGTCATTCAAGATGGAGTAAAATGATTCAACTTGATATTTAAAGTCTGGAGGATTTACCCATAGCTTATAATGCAGATGGTCAAATGCTAATTGGGGTATGAATACTTTGATGTATTTGTTGTAATGCTTCTTCATTTTCTTCTTATCGTGAATAAATATCCATCAAATTTAAATGTTACACAAGCCCCTCCCTCCCCAGTTGCCCCGCTTATTTACCCTCCTGGGGGATACGCTAATATAGGGTATGATTATGCTTTTAAATTTCCCCATAAAAAATGGGATGAAAAAACGGTCTTAAAATTCTTAAAAAAAATCCAGATTTTTTGGAGTAAGTTTTCACTTGATATGATAGTTTCAATTGGTTCTAAAATGCACTTTACTGTACCTTTTAGTACCTAAAAGGATTATACATCACACCTCAACATGAATAGCTCTCAAATGTAAACCCGTGTTTTTAGTATCATTTGATACAATTCCTATGATGTAATGTGCAAACTCGGTAGTAAATTTCGTTTCAAATCGTAGAATAATGCGAAAGCGTTATTGTTATCTATGTTATTATATGTATGATATATTTTACCAGATACCCAAATTAATTTCTGTCATGTAAAATAAAAGGCTGCATGTTTGGTTGGCATCCACATGCAGCCCTTTTAAGTTATATACCCATTTTAACCGCTTTCTGCTCTATTGTAGCTTTTATGTCTCTTACGTTGTAGTAAATCCTGCCTAGTGGCTTTGACACCCTTATGTTGAATTTAAGAGCGTATTTGTACAAGGTTGTGCGGCTGGTAATTTGTAAAATCTGCATTGCCTGAGGAACGGTAATCCATTCCGTTTGTAATTCCATTAAATCGCATCGTTTATATTTTATGTTATGGGCATGGCCCCGATGGGTTGGTAAATCCCATTTATACCGCTTTCATCATGGTTTGTTGTAGTTGATGTATTTTACTTGTGGATTGTAGTTGCTTTGTTTTTTCCGCCAGACGTTTATTTGAAATTTTCCCGTAAATCTGAGTTGTTTTCAAAAGAGTATGACCTAAGATTTTCGCTAAGTCTTCAATCCGTCCATCGTTCTCCATAAAATTTACTGCAAACGTATGACGTAAAGTATAAGTTGTAACGTTAACAATAATCCCTGCTTTTTTACCAATTACCTTGTAAATCCTGAGTGCATAGTCAATAGTTGGGATATTAAATGGTTTCTCAACATTTCCAGTCAATTGCTTTAGATTTTCAATCATGTGCTTTGCATTATCAGTTAAGAAAACTTTAAACCGAACCCCTGTTTTGTTACGTTCCTTTTCAATTAGGTATTGGTTTTCATTTTGGTCGAAAATTATATTAATGTGTTTCACAGCTTTCATGTCGGAATACCCCATACCTGTAAGCATTTGGACCAGAATGCAATATTTTGCAACCTCTTCAGTTTTGCTTAAGGTGCTGTCATCGATATTCATTATTTTAAGACAATCCATTTCCGATAAAACAGCTCTGTTACCATCAACAAAAGCCCCTCTGAATTTTTCAGGTAGCGGATTTGTGTTGAGTATTTTGAGTTTTATTGCGTGTTTGAAGGTTGCCGCAATTTTGCACTGATAATCTGTTTTCGTATTTAGGCTTTTAGGTTTAAACCATTTGTTGAAACGCTCCAAATCTTCTGTTGTTATCTGGTCAATAGTTGGCATGTCTTCATTGAAAAAATTATTTAAGAGTTCATAACTTCTCTGGTATCCTCGCTGTCTGCCAACTGAGATTCCTTTATCCTTAATTAATCGCTCCATTACGTTTTTATATGTGTAATCTTTGAGCTTCGAAATGAAATCATTCTTAAGGCCCCTCGGAGCCTTTCCTGTTACCACTGTTTTGGCATTGGCTTTTATCTCCTCCAATACTTGGCTACACGTTTTTACTTTTCTTAGTGCTAACTGGTTGAGCATATCTTTAGCTTTGGATTGATATTCATTCAGCCGCTCATTTAACAGCTTTGCTTTGTCGTTTCGCCCTGCAACCTCTCCTTGCTTCCATTCAGAAACATTAACAGTCATTCCAGTACTAATAGAGTGAGGGGTAAATTGTTTTATGCCTTTTTGGTAAATGCCAAACGATAAGTAGATGTTATATTTAGTTCGGTCTGTTTTTTTCTTTTTGGGGACCAATGTTAGGTCAACCGAAATCCCGTTGTTAATAGTCATTGTAACTGCCATAGAGGTTCAGATTTGTATAAGTATAATCATTTTAAAAAATTAGTCAAGTCCTTTAGGGGTGGATTTGTAATTTTTTTTGGTGGAGGTCTAGATTAACGGATTATAATGGCATCTGAAATACTCAACCATTACGCAAAAACAGCCTGAAAAAGAGTGGAAATAGATGAACAGAAATGAACAATTGCCCAGAGGGGGCAATTTCACGAAACCCAGTAGAATCAAGGGTTTTAAGGAAAAAAGCCTGTTAAAACAGGCTTTTGAAGAGTACCACGTACGGGATTCGAACCCGTGTATCCTCCGTGAAAGGGAGGCGTCTTAACCACTTGACCAACGCGGCGGGTTCTTTTTTGGGAGGGCAAAGATAGGTTCACCCACCTTTATTGCCAAACTATTTTTGAACAGATTCTTCAATCTTTTTCCAAGGAAATAAGAACTGTGCAAAATTTAGGACTAGTAACAACGATGGCATGGGTTACAAAAGACCTTAACAAAAGAATCATTTTACACAATTAACCATAACGTTTAAGAGGTGAAAGCTTTTTACTACATTTGCCCCTCAATTTTCTCATCTTCAAATTTTCAAATTATTATGGGTACAGTAAAAGTTGCTATTAATGGGTTCGGACGTATAGGAAAGCTGGTTTATCGTCAGATATATAATATGGAAGGAATTGATGTGGTAGCCATCAACGATTTAACTTCTCCTAAAGTGCTGGCGCATCTCTTAAAATATGATACTGCTCAAGGGCGGTTTGATGCAGAAGTAAAAAGTACAGACAATTCAATTCTCGTAAATGGAGATGAAATAAAAGTATATGCTCAAAAAGATCCAGCACAAATTCCGTGGAAAGAGCATGATGTAGATGTGGTACTTGAGTGTACAGGCTTCTTTACTGATAAAACAAAAGCAGAAGCTCATATTACTGCCGGTGCAAAGCGTGTGGTGATCAGCGCTCCTGCTACAGGCGATTTGAAAACAATTGTATTTAATGTAAACCATAGCATATTGGATGGCAGCGAAACCATCATCAGTTGTGCAAGTTGCACCACCAACTGTTTAGCTCCAATGGCACAAGTGTTAGAAGAAAAATTCGGTTTGGTAAACGGTCTTATGACAACTGTTCATGCCTATACCAATGATCAAAACACGCAGGATTCACCACATGCAAAAGGCGATCTTCGCCGTGCAAGGGCAGCAGCACAAAACATTGTACCCAACAGCACTGGAGCCGCTAAAGCAATTGGTTTGGTATTGCCCAGCTTAAAGGGAAAATTAGATGGTAGCGCTCAGCGTGTTCCTACTTTAACCGGTTCTTTAACTGAAGTAACGGCAGTACTTGCTAAAAAAGTTACAGTTGAAGAAATTAATGCCGCCATGAAAGCAGCTTCTAACGAAAGCTTTGGATATAATGAGGACGAACTGGTAAGCAGCGATATCATCGGCATCCGTTTTGGTTCTTTATTTGATGCTACTCAAACAAGAGTACAAACTGTGGGTGAATCTCAATTGGTAAGAACTGTGAGTTGGTATGACAATGAAATGAGCTATGTTAGTCAGCTTGTACGTACGGTTCACTATTTTGCAAAAATGATTAAGTAAATAAGTGTTTAAAAATATCTAAAGGATACTTCATTGTAAGTATCCTTTTTTTTATGCACACCTTTATTAAAAAACCATAACAATCATTATTTTTTCAAACCCTAACTTCGTTACAATTAATTAAAAAGAACTATGAGCAAATTTTCAAACCATAACTTCTCCGGCCAAAAAGCACTCATCCGTGTAGATTTTAATGTGCCGCTTGATAAACAAACTCTAGCCATTACAGATGATACCAGAATGACGGCAGCCATTCCCACTATAAAAAAAATATTGAATGATGGCGGCAGTGTAATTCTTATGAGCCATTTAGGAAGACCCAAAGATGGTCCCGAAGAAAAATCATCTCTCAAACAATTGATTCCCCATTTGGCAGAACTACTTGGTGGAAATACACCTGTTCTTTTTGCAAATGATTGCGTAGGTGAGCAGGCATTTCTTACTGCAAGTATGATGCGTGCAGGTGAAGTTTTGTTACTTGAAAATCTTCGCTTTTATAAAGAAGAGGAAAAAGGTGATGAAGTTTTTGCAGAAAAACTTTCAAAGCTGGGCGATGTATATGTGAATGATGCATTTGGTACGGCACACCGTGCACATGCAAGTACGGCCGTAATTGCAAAGTACTTTACTACAGATAAAAAAATGTTTGGTTTGTTGATGGAAAGCGAAGTAGCAGCAGCCGAAAAAGTTTTATTAAAAGCAGAGAAGCCATTTACAGCCATCATTGGCGGAGCTAAAGTGAGTGACAAAATTTTAATTCTTGAAAATCTTTTAGATCAGGCAACTGATATTATTATTGGTGGCGGTATGGCTTATACGTTTATGAAAGCAATGGGTGGTACTATTGGAAATTCCCTATGCGAAGATGATAGATTGGAAACTGCAAAATCAATTCTTGAAAAAGCGGAGGCAAAAGGTGTTTGTATTCATTTGCCAAGTGATAGTATTATTGCCGATAAGTTTGCAGCCGATGCAAATACTTCAGCATCACCCAGCAATCAAATTCCTGATGGATGGATGGGATTAGATATTGGCAGCAATGCATGTGAGCAATTTAAAAATGTATTGCTCCATTCAAAAACTATTTTATGGAATGGTCCCATGGGTGTTTTTGAAATGCAAAAATTTCAGCACGGAACAAAAACGGTAGCTCAAGCCGTAGCTGATGCTACAACTAAAGGAGCATTTTCTTTAGTGGGTGGTGGTGATAGTGTGGCAGCAGTGAATGATTTTGGCTTTGCTGATAAAGTAAGTTATATTTCAACCGGGGGTGGAGCCATGCTGGAGTTTTTTGAAGGAAAAGAATTACCGGGTATTGCAGCCATGAATGAGTAGAAAAACACAAACGCCAGTGTGACAGGTTTTCAATGCTGGCATTCTTTTCGATTCATAAAAACAATTCAAAAAAGATTTACATTTATCATCAACAAAAAAAAATAAAATGAAAGGAAAATCACTCGTCTCAATTATTATTGTTGCAGTACTTGCAATTTTTGTATTTATGGGTTGTGGTGGATATAATGGGTTGGTAAAGCAGGATGAAGTAGTAAAAAACAAATGGGCCAATGTGCAAAGTGATTATCAACGCAGGTCTGACCTAATACCGAACCTTGTAAATACCGTTAAAGGCGAAGCAAATTTTGAACAGCAAACCTTAATTAATGTAATTGAAGCCCGATCTAAAGCAACACAAGTAAAAGTAGACCCCAGCAATATAACTCCTGAAAAACTGGCTGAGTTTCAGCAGGCACAAAGTGGAGTGAGCAGTGCTCTTGGTCGTTTATTGGCAGTGGTTGAAAGTTATCCAAACCTTAAAGCTAATGAAGGCTTTAGAAATTTGCAAACTCAATTAGAAGGAACGGAGAATAGAATTAAAGTTGCCCGCAATGATTTTAATGAAGCAATACTTGGTTACAACACAAAAGTCCGTTCTTTTCCTATGAACATTTTTGCAGGTATGTTTGGCTTTAAGGCTAAGGAAGGATTCAGTGCAGATCCGGGATCTGATAAAGCTCCTGAAGTAAAATTCTAAAACCGTTCATGAGCATCTTTTCAAAACTTTTTCCCTCCAAACCTTTTTTTACAAAGGAAGAGCACAGTGCTATTGTGCAATCTATCCGTGCTGCTGAAAAAAGAACATCCGGAGAAATCAGGGTGTTTATTGAAAGCCGGTGCAGCTATGTAGATGCGGTAGACCGTGCAGCAGAAATTTTCTTCGGCTTAAAAATGGAGCATACGGAAGACAGAAATGGTGTACTGCTTTACATTGCATTAAAAGATAAGCAGATGGCTATTTTTGGCGATGGGGGCATTCATAAAAAAGTAGGAACTGAGTTTTGGAATAAAGAAGTAAAAAAGATTTTATCTGAGTTTAAACAACAGCATTATGCTGCCGGCATTATAACCATTGTTACAGAAATTGGCGAAGCTCTTGTAACACATTTTCCATATGAAAACGAAGACAGGAACGAATTGCCCGATGATATTGTGTTTGGCAAATGATGATTTATTAAAATGAAATTACTCCGCTCCATATTTTTTCTTGGCTTATTTTTTTCTGCTCTGTTTGTACATGCACAGGGTATTGAAAAATATATTCCTAAAGTTGCCAATCCGCCAAAGCTGGTGAATGATTATATTGATTTGCTTACAGCAGAACAGGAAGAAGCCTTAGAGAAAAAATTGGTTGCGTATGATGACAGCACTTCCAATCAAATTGCAATTATCACCATCAGCGATATTGGTGATTATGATATCAGTGATTTTGCAGTAGCACTTGGCCGTAACTGGGGTATAGGCGGACAAAAAGAATTCAGCAATGGAATTGTAATTGTTATTCTTATTGATAAAGAACGCAATCAGCGCAAAGTATGGATTGCCGTTGGCTATGGTTTGGAAGGTGCCATACCGGATATAACTTCTAAACAAATTATTGATAACGACATCATCCCCAATTTTAAAGCCAACGATATTTACCGTGGCCTGGATGAAGGCACAGATGATTTAATGCGGGCTGCTGCAGGTGAATACAAAGCTGCTGCTAATTATAGAAAAAAGGGTAAAAAAAGTGGCGGTAGTATTTTGGGAGCATTTATCATTTTTATCATTATCATGATTATTATTTCCCGTAACAGCCGTGGCGGTGGTGGAGTGATGAGCCGCAGGGGTTACAGAAGCTGGGGCAATGCTGTTCCGCCCATTTGGTTTGGTGGCGGTGGAAGCGGCGGCGGCTGGGGCGGAGGAGGAAGCAGTGGCGGCGGTTTTGGTGGTTTTGGCGGTGGTAGTTTTGGTGGTGGAGGATCGGGAGGAAGCTGGTAGGAAATAAAATGATTTTAAATGATTGAGCAAAAAGAAATAAACTCAGGCGTTCTTAAATAGTATAACTTGTTCAATAGGGTTAAAAATATAGTTGCGCTTTACCAAACCTTACAAACCTGCACGTGCTTTTGTTTGCTGCCTTCCATTTGCAAACAAAAGACGTAAGCCACCAAATTGCGCAGGCCCGTAGATAGTTTATTATTGGGTTTAGTAAAAATTGATTGGCTGTTGAACGGGCAGGGCTTGCTGCAGGGCTGGAATTCATTGCTTGTCCTGCCCGGAACTGTTGCTGAATAAAAGAAAGAACTCGCCTGTAAAGTAGAAATCAGCTTTTCAAAAAAAAGAAAGCCGCTCAATCTTTGAGCGGCTTTCCTATAATACCTATCTGCTTATCTACCTATTTAACTCTTCAACTTACTCTTTACATAATCAATTTGCTCTTGGAGTGCATTTACATCTTCACCTGCTTTTTTAGCTGTTTCTTTTTTGCCGATAATTGTTTTGAGCATATTATCAATAACCGGTGTTACTCCAAAGTTTTCCGGTATGCCATTTCTGAAATTTACAATTGCATCTACACCAGCTTTTACTTTATCAGTACTTTTTATAGTGCTTATAAAATTGGCAAGGGTAGAGGTGAGGTTAAACTTAGCCTGTGTTAATCCCATTTTATTGTAAGCGCTAAGGATTGCATCAAAGCTGCCTTCGTCACCGCTTTTCATTAAAGTGGTTACAACTGCTTCCTGCAATGTTCCTTTTAAAGCTGTTTTTGAAAGAAGTTTCGCTTCTGTAAGAGCCGCCGGCGCATCAATTTTTTCCAGAGCTGTTAAAGCAGAGCCGCTCAGTGTATAAGAAGAATCGCTAACCAGTGAAGTGAAAAGCGATTTGTACTCCGGCTTTTTAAATTCGCCTAATTTATCTACTGCAATACTTCTTGTAATACGCTTGGGGTCTTTTTGTGCAATAGATACTACCAATGGTTCAACTGCCGCAACTAAGCTGGGTTTCTTTATATCAATTCTTTGCAACGCTAAATTCCTGATTCTGTCAAATGGATCTGTTAAAGCAAGTTTCATAAATTCAACTGCTTTAGGATCATCTAACTTTTTTGAAACAAAATCAACTGCTTCTCTTCTGTCTAAATAAAGCCCGGCATATTTATATTGATGAATATAGTTGTCGAGTGTTTTGTTTTCTTTTTTAGTACATAATAAAACTTTATCGCCATCAAAATTTACAAGGTCAGGTTTTGTGGTACTTGCAAATTCAAATGAATCAACAGCATTTTCAACCCACACGTTGTAACGTATTTTATTGATTCCGTTATATACATCAATAGCAACAGGTAGTATAAATTGCTTTTCTTTTTGTGTTTGTTTTACAAGCACTTTTATTTTTTGAGTTGCTTCATCATAACTGTAATTAATATCAAGGGTAGGGTGGCCGCTATTAAAATACCATTGATTAAAAAACCAGTTCAAATCTTTTCCGGTTATTTCTTCAAATGCCAAACGAAGTTGATGTGCTTCGGCAGCTTTGTATTTATTAGCAGTTAAGTACAGATTTAATGATTTAAAAAAGGCACTATCGCCAACATAGTTTCGAAGCATATGTAAAATGCGGCCTCCTTTATTATAGCTCACAGCATCAAACATATCTTCTTTGTCTCTGTAGTAAAATCGAATCAGGTCTTTCTTTTCACTTCCGCTTCCCAAGTAACCTTGCATTGCCTGATAATGTGTAAATGCCGCTTTGTCTTTTCCGTATTTGTATTCATCCCAAAGCAGTTCACTGTAATTGGCAAAGGATTCATTTAATGATAAGTTGCTCCAGCTTTCTGAAGTTACATAGTCACCAAACCAATGATGAAAGAGTTCATGTGCAATGGTTCCTTCCCATCCGTTTCCATCAGTAAGTTCTCTTGCATCCTGCTGTGCACTTTCCTGATGTAAAGTAGCCGTGGTGTTTTCCATTGCCCCGCTCACATAATCACGCCCCACCATTTGGCTGTATTTAACCCATGGATATTCTACACCTGTAATTTTTGAAAAGAATGTCATCATCTCCGGTGTTAAACCAAAAATCTTTTTGGCTACCGATGCATATTCTTTATCTACGTAATAATTCACTTCCTTTCCTTTCCATAGATCTTTTACCACAGCAAAATCGCCTGCGCCCATAAAGAACAAATAAGGTGCATGGGGTTGATCCATTTTCCAGTTGTCGGTTCTTGTTCCATTGCTGCCTGGTTTTTGGCTCATTAGTTTTCCATTACTTAATGTTACCCATTTGGCAGGTACGGTTAAATAGAAATCCTGAGTTGTTTTTTGATTGGGACGATCAATAGTAGGGCACCAAACGCTTGTACCTTCTGTTTCACCTTGTGTCCAGAATTGAGTTGGTTTATCTTTTTCCTCACCGGTTGGGTTTATAAAGTACAGTCCTTTTGCATCGGTAATTGCTTCACTGCCTTTGGTTTTAAATTCGTTTGGTTTGGCAGTATAGTTGATGTATATAATAAAGGATTCGCCACCTTTATACATTTTATCAAGTGTAATTTTTAAAAGCAAACCATCATAGTCATACTTTAAATTAGTCTTACTTGCCCCTTTTTGAATGGCAATTTCTTTTATCTCCATTCCTTTTGCATCAAGTACCAGTTCATTGCTTGGGTAGAAATGAGATTTTAAAGTAATCCAAACCTTTCCATACATATATGCTTTGGGTACATCAAAGTTGGCCTCCAGTTTGGTATGAATCAGATCATGTTTCATTTCAGTAGTAGCACGGTAGGTTTTTTTCCAGGCTGTATCAAGATCGGGAGCTTCCTGAGAAAAGACAGCGGAAAAAATGAGCATCGTTTCAATGCCAAATAACAATAGTTTCTTCATATTTATTTTTTAGGAGGGTAAAGATAAACAGCTATTCCTATAAAAAGATATAATTTGACAGGAGGTTTTTTAGATGGATGAGTAAAAAAAATTAGCTTTGTTGCCATGCACATATACACTAAGAAATATATAATATCGGTTATTTTGCTGCTCACTGCTTTTTCTTTCTCAGTAAAAGCTCAGATCAATCACTTTATTTATCTGCAAACTGATAACAAACAACCCTTTTATATTAAGTACAATAGTAAAATCTACAGTTCCACTTCAAGCGGCTATCTTATATTAAGCAAACTAAGTGAGGGGGCCATCAATTTCACAATTGGGTTTCCTCAGTCTCAGATACAGGAGCAGAAATTTGAATTAGCTATTGACAAAACGGAAAAGGGTTTTTTGCTGAAAAATTTTAATGAGAAAGGCTGGGGTCTGTTTGATTTACAAAGTTCCAATGTTACTTATGCACTGAGTTTGCAAACGCCAGCTACCCAGTTTGAAAATAAAATGACAAACACCCAACCTGCCAATGATCCTTTTGCAAATATGTTATCTACAGTTACACAGGATAGCACGGTAAAAAATGTAACTGTAAAAAAGGAAGAAAAAATTGTTGTTGATACTCCCAAGCCGGTTGTTCAATCAACCATTCAGCAACCTGCAAAAATAGATATAACAAAAACGGAACCTGTAGTAAATCCAGTAACTTCCGCACCAGTTGTTTCAGAACCTCAATGGACAGCTCCTTTGAAAACAGAAATAAACAAGCTCAGATCATTTCAAAGTAAAGAGGGTAGTGATGTTATTTATGAAATTAAAAACCAAGATGGAACAATTGATACAGTCAGGTTGTTTATTCCCCTTGATTCTGTTCAGCAAATTAAAACAGAGCCTCAGCTAAGTTTGCCTGTAGAAGTTCAAAAAGATACAATTTCAGTAACGCCGCTGCCAAAAGTTGAAATTCCAGTGCAACCCGAAATTAAAAAAGAAGAGCCGAAGGTTGTTGTAATTGAAAAAAAGGAGGAGAGTAAAACAATTCCCAATAGCAACTGTGCTGCTCAGGCAACTGAAGATGATTTTATAAAACTTCGGCGTAAAATGGCCAGCCAGTCCAAAGATGAAGCCATGGTTACTGAAGCCAAAAAAGTATTTAAGACAAAATGTTTTTCAACTGCCCAGCTAAAAAACCTGTCTGTTCTTTTCTTGAGTGATGAATGGCGGTATCGTTTTTATGACACAGCACTTCCTTTTGTAAATGATTTTTCAAATTTTAAGGCATTGGAAGAAACAATCAAAGATGAATATTACAGGAAAAGGTTTCTGGCTCTTTTGCCCAATCAATAAAGACTATGCCCCGTTACTTTCTTGAGGTATCATATAAAGGTGATAACTACAGTGGCTTTCAAGTGCAGGAAAATGCAACAACCATTCAGTCTGAAGTTGAAAAAGCCTTTAATACATTCTTTCGCAAGCCTGTATCATTAACTGGTTCTTCAAGAACCGATGCTGGAGTTCATGCCATTCAGAATTTTTTTCATTTTGATTGGGAAGAAGAATTTCTGCAAAAGAGCATTTATAATATCAATTCAATTCTGCCGGCGGATATTGCTATAAAATCAGCAAAGCTTGTAAAAGCGGATGCCCATTCCCGTTTTAGCGCAGTATCCAGAGAGTACAAGTATTTTATTTCTTTCAGTAAGAATCCATTTATGAACGATAGGGCTTGGTTTTTTCCTTACCAGCTTAATGAAGATTTGCTGCTTCAGGCTGCAGCATTTATAAAGGAGAATGATAATTTTATATCATTTTCAAAGCAACACACACAAGTAAAAACGTTTCAGTGCCAAATAGAAAAAAGCATCTGGACACGAAACGAGGATTCAATTATTTACACTGTTAAGGCAAATCGGTTTTTGCGTGGCATGGTTCGGGCATTGGTTTCAACAATGCTACAAGTTGCTAGAGAAAACATTTCAATTCAGGAGTTCAAAACTTTGCTTGAAGGAAAAATAAAAGCAACTGCAGACTTTTCAGCACCGGCAAAAGGATTGTTTTTAACCTCCGTATCGTTCAAAAAAGATATATTTCTTTAACCTTACAAAATTATTTTTATACTAAAACCTGCTACCAGCTTGCGTTTGAATATTTGTGAATAAAATACAACCTGAAAAGTTTGGTTAGTAAATGCCATCACTCTTATCTTTGCAACCCGCTTTGAAAAAAAGCAGTAGTTCTTCAAAGAGTTTAAGAGGCAAAAACAACTTTAGTTTCATTGATTAAGCAAATTAAATAATGAAAAAAAATCTGAAAAAAAAGTTAGAAAAAGTTTGTTGAATAGTAAATCCCCTTACCTTTGCACTCCGTTCAAAAAACGGGTAGAAAAAACGAAAAAAAGTTCTTTGAAAGATTGGAAGCAACAGCAACGTTTTAATTAAATAGAACGGGTAAACTAAGCGTAACAAAATTCGATAAACGACACGTTAATTTCAAAGTTAACAATGTCAGTATCAAACAACATTTACAATGGAGAGTTTGATCCTGGCTCAGGATGAACGCTAGCGGCAGGCTTAATACATGCAAGTCGTGGGGCAGCAGCTTTGTAGCAATACAGAGGCTGGCGACCGGCAAACGGGTGCGGAACACGTACGCAACCTTCCTCTAACTGGAAGATAGCCCACCGAAAGGTGGATTAATACTCCATAATATATTGAAGTGGCATCACTTTAATATTAAAGCTCCGGCGGTAAGAGATGGGCGTGCGGCTGATTAGATAGTTGGCGGGGTAACGGCCCACCAAGTCTACGATCAGTAGCTGATGTGAGAGCATGATCAGCCACACGGGCACTGAGACACGGGCCCGACTCCTACGGGAGGCAGCAGTAAGGAATATTGGTCAATGGACGCAAGTCTGAACCAGCCATGCCGCGTGGAGGATGACGGTCCTCTGGATTGTAAACTTCTTTTCTCTGGGACGAAACCCCCGATTTCCATCGGGCCTGACGGTACCAGAGGAATAAGCACCGGCTAACTCCGTGCCAGCAGCCGCGGTAATACGGAGGGTGCAAGCGTTATCCGGATTCACTGGGTTTAAAGGGTGCGTAGG
>JANNRE010000016.1:0-37393 GCA_031401115.1 Chitinophagaceae bacterium | reverse complement strand
TGTGGAATTGTGGTTTTAATATCTGGGATGAAGATAAAAAATATGCCACAGCATGGATGGGCACCAAAGTAGAACCGATTCCTTTTAAAACACCCAGCTCGGAAGATATATACGTTCGAATTTATGAAGCGGAACAAAGTGGGCAGTCTTTGTTTGTGGAGGAAATGGGCGGTGAAGAGTTAGTAGCCCATTATAAGTATTTATTTACGCTTCCTGAATTAAGGGGTATGGTCGATGATTTCCTGGCGTTGGGTATAAAGTTACCCACCTTTCAAGTTGTTCATTGCGCCTTCTTTTCAAAGGGTTACCTGATGTTCATCACGTATCAACCCGTTCCCGAAGCACATGATATTTTCAAACGCTTCGCCAAAGTATTCGAACAGACCTATACCCGTTTTCTCGATTTGCAAAAAGCAGAAGCACAGGCAAGAGAAGCAAAGATTGAAGCAGCATTGGAAAAAGTGCGTTCCCGATCGTTGGCCATGCACAAGAGTGATGAGCTAAACGATGTGGTCTTAGTTCTTTTCGAAAAATTGAAAGACCTGCAAATTCCTTTTACTGCGGTCGGTATTGCCGTTAGCATCGATGGGTCAAAAGACATGAATGCTTTTGTGTGTGGAGAGAATGAAGGAGATATTGCCATCACCAATTATCGGCTCCCTTATTTCGACAATATCATTACCAAAGACTTCAATACTGTTCTTGAAAAGCAATTGGATTTTTTTGTAGGGCATTATTCAAAAGAAGAAAAGGATGATTTCTATACATATGTAATGGAACATACTCCTGAATTCAGGCATTTATCAGATCACATCAAGCGAATGATATTTGAAAGCACTTCCTATACTGTTACCATGTTAGCAGTGAACAAAGCAACTTTTAATATTAATGATTTTCAAGGGAAGGTTTTAGCAGAAAATGAAATTGATATTATTAAGCGTTTTGCAAGGGTTTTCGATCAGGCCTACACCCGCTTCCTCGATTTACAAAAAGTAGAAGCACAGGCCAAAGAAGGTCAAATACAATTAGCATTAGAAAGAGTACGTGCCAGAACCATGGCCATGCAAAAGAGTGATGAATTGCCGGAGGCAGCAAATCTTTTATTTCAACAGGTACAATCATTGGGCATGCCTGCATGGAGTGCAGGTTATTGCATTTGGGATGAAGATAAACAAGGCATTACATTATGGATGAGCAGTGAAGGAGCGATGCAGCCATCTTTTCATGCACCGCTTACAAAAGACCCTTCTTTTATTCATATGAGAGAAGCCTATGAAAAAGGTCAAGCTTTTCATATAGAAGAAGTGGGCGGCAAAGAATTAGTGAAGCATTACAAATACATGCGAACCCTGCCCGTAGTAGGAGGCGTTTTAGATTCCATTATTGAAGCAGGGCATCCCCTGCCCACTTTTCAAATATTTCATTGTGTTTATTTTTCACAGGGATTTTTATTGTTTATCACTTATGAGCCAGTGCAGGAGTCGCATGAACTATTTAAACGTTTCGGAAAAGTGTTTGATCAAACATATACCCGTTTTCTTGATCTGCAAAAAGCAGAGGCACAGTCAAGAGAAGCACAGATAGAATTAGGATTGGAAAGAGTAAGAGCAAGGGCCATGGCTATGCAAAAATCAGATGAGTTATCTGAATTGGTTGATACTGTTTTTAAAGAATTAACCAAACTTGATTTTGCATTAAACTGGTGTATCATCAATATTATTGATGCACCATCATTAACAAATATGGTTTGGGCGGCCAACCCTGAAACAAACAAGCCACCCGAATCGTACCTGATGAAATTTGAAGATTTTCCTTTTCATCATTCCATGATGAAAGGATACCAGGAGCGGAAAACAAAACATGTGTATGTGATTGAAGGAAAAGAAAAAACAACGTACGACAATTATCTCTTTAATGAAACAGAATGGAGAAGAGTTCCCAAAGCAGCACAAGATGCTTCAAGAGCAATGAAAAGATATGTGGCTACTTTCTCTTTCAGCAATTTTGGCGGACTGCAAACGGTTGGAGAGGAATATCTGTCTGAAGAAAATCTTGATATTCTTAGCCGCTTTGGAAAAGTATTCGATCTCACTTATACCCGTTTCAATGATCTGCAAAAAGCAGAAGCACAGGCAAGAGAAGCACAAATAGAAACAGCATTGGAAAGAGTGCGTTCCCAAACTATGGGTATGCAAAGCAGTAAAGACTTAAGTAATGTTACCTCAGCCATGTTTGAACAGCTGAGGATGCTGGGAGGCGAACTTTACGCTACAGGCATAGTTTTTTGCGACAAGTATAAGCATTATGTGGAGCAATGGCACAGCGTACCGGCTGCAGGCATGTTATCTCCATTTATTGTGCCTGTCGATTTGGACTATATTCATCAGTATCGCTATGATCAATGGAAGAATGACACCGAATTATTTTCTGTTATTATTCCAGAAGATTTTATAGCGCAACATTTTGAAACGATGTTCAATCTGCCAACAGTGAAAGCAGTTTTGGATGATTTTGCTGCAAAGAACATCGCAATGCCAGATACCCCTTCGTGGGAAATAGATTATGGAGCCTCCTTCAGGCATGGATATATATTGGTATCAGCCCTTCAACCGTTTGCGAATGCAGATATACTTCCACGATTTGCTAAAGTTTTTGAACAAACCTATACCCGTTTCCTCGATCTACAAAAAGCAGAAGCGCAAGCTAGAGAAGCACAGATTGAAGCTGCATTAGAAAGAGTAAGAAGCCGTTCCATGGGAATGCAAAATAGTGAAGAGCTTAAAGAAGTAATAAAAATTGTTTATCAGCAACTCAGGCAATTAAAAATTAATCTTGACCACGCAGGTTTTGTTGTTGATTATGAACCAAAAGGAGATTGGCATTTTTGGATCGCTGATGAACAAGATATTCCTTCTAAAATAACACATCCTTATTTTGAGTCTGTTTGGGCAAATCAATTTAATGAAGCAAAAGAAAAAGGCACAGACTTCTTTGCCACCCATTTAAATTTTGAAGAAAAGAATAAATTTTATACTGGGCTTTTATCCTTTGTTCCCGGGTTACCGAAAGCATCAAAGGATTTTTATTTAAACTGCCCCGGACTTGCTGCGTCCACTGTATTATTAGATAATGTGGGTTTGTATATTGAAAACTTTTCGTGCATTCCTTATTCAGATGAAGAGAATAATACGTTGATGCGTTTTGGAAAAGTATTTCAGCAAACCTATACACGCTTCCTCGATCTTCAAAAAGCAGAATTACAAACACACCAGGCAAAAATTGAAACGGCACTTGAAAAAGTACGAGCAAGGGCATTGGCCATGCAGCAGCCGGAGGAATTAACAGAAGTGGCACAGGTGATGCGACACGAAATGGGGCTACTGGGTGTGGAAGAACTGGAGACAAGCAGTATTTATATTCATGAGGAAGCATCTGAAAACGCAGAATGCTGGTATGCCATAAAAGATAGTAAGGTGCCGGAAAAGAAATTAGTGTCAGACCATTTTAAACTGCAGTTGAATGATACATGGGTGGGGCAGCAGATGCATGCATTTTATCAATCCAATAAAAAACAAATTTCCATTCCCATGCAGGGTGCCAACCGGAAAGAATGGATTGACTATTGTTCCAAACAATCAAAACTGTTAGATGGGTTTTATGGAGATGTAATTCCTAACCGCACCTATCATTTGTATAAGTTTTCTAACGGCACAATTGGTGCAGCCACGCCTGGCAATATTTCTGCCGAAAACTGGGACTTACTTCAAAGAGCTGCTTCTGTTTTTTCACTGGCCTATTCCCGTTTTAAAGATTTAACACAGGCAAGAATTGATTTGCTAAAATTGAAAGAAGAAAAGCAAAGAGCAGAAGATGCACTAACAGAATTGCAGGTTACACAAAAGCAACTCATCCAAGCAGAAAAAATGGCCAGCCTTGGAGAACTCACCGCAGGCATTGCACATGAAATTCAAAATCCGTTGAATTTTGTAAACAATTTTAGTGAAGTGAGCAGTGAGTTAATAAAGGAGATGGTTGATGAAGTTGAAAAAGGAAATACTGAAGAAGTAAAAGCCATTGCCAATGATGTGGTGCAAAATCTTGAAAAAATAAATCATCATGGCAAGCGAGCCGCTGATATTGTAAAAGGAATGCTGGAGCATTCCCGAAGCAGCAGTGGTGTAAAAGTGCCAACAAATATCAACGCTTTAGCAGATGAATATTTACGGCTGGCTTATCATGGCCTGCGAGCCAAAGACAAAACCTTTAATGCAACTATGGTAACAGATTTTGATGAAACCATTGGTAATATCAATATCATTCCGCAGGAGATAGGTAGAGTGATTCTGAATTTAATCACGAATGCATTTTATGTGGTGAATGAAAAGAGCAAACAAAACATTGCTGGTTATGAACCTACTGTTGTAGTAAGTACAAAGAAAGACGGCAACAAGATTTTAGTAAATGTAAAGGATAACGGCAATGGCATCCCACAAAAAATAATTGATAAAATTTTTCAACCTTTCTTTACTACCAAACCAACCGGGAAAGGTACAGGCTTGGGTTTATCATTAAGTTATGATGTTGTAAAAGCACATGGTGGAGAATTAAAAGTGGAAACGAAGGAAGGAGAGGGAAGTAAGTTTATTATTACGTTACCCGTAAATATTTGAGAACATGAAAAATGAAGTGAAGCTTTTTGAGCAGCAAAAAGTAAGAACACATTGGGATGAGAAAGAAGAGAAATGGTATTTCTCAGTCATTGATGTAATTGCTATTTTAACTGAAAGCACAAACCCCAGAGACTATTGGTTTAAAATGAAAATCAGGGTAAAAACAGAAGACGGGCTTGAACTGTCGACAGTTTGTCGACAGTTGAAAATGAAAGCCGGTGATGGCAAAATGCGAGAAACTGATGTTGCGGAAACACAAGTTCTTCTCCGCATCATTCAATCTATTCCATCTATAAAAGCCGAGCCTTTTAAACAATGGCTGGCAAAAACCGGCTATGAAAGAATGAAAGAAATAGCTGACCCTGAACAAAGCCTTGACAGAGCAAGAGAGAACTGGCAGAAATTGGGAAGAAGTGAAAAGTGGATTCAGCAAAGAATGACGGGACAGGAAACCCGTAACAAATTAACTGACTATTGGAAAGAAAGCGGTGTACAAAAAAATAATGAATTTGCTTTTCTCACCAACATCATTCACACAGAATGGGCAGGCTTATCAGTTAAGCAACACAAAAACCTGAAAGGATTAAAAACACAAAATCTTCGTGACCACATGAGTGAGGCAGAGTTAATCTTCACAGCCCTTGCAGAATTATCCACCCGGCAAATAGCAGAAACAGATAAAGCAAAAGGAGTAAAACAAAACGCAGTAGCCGGAAAGAAAGGCGGCCGCATTGCAAAAGATGCAAGGCTTGCATTGGAAAATAAAACAGGAAGAAAAGTTATAACTGGTGAAAACTTTTTACCCCCATCAAAACCACAAAAGAAATTAAAATGAAATCATTTGTAAAACTCCTCCCCCTGCTTCTATTAGCAGCCTGCAACAGCACACCCAAAGATGATGGCAGCATACCACCATCACTCTACACCCCACCCAAAAGCTGGGAAGCCAACCCAAAGGGTGGTTACAAAGTAAATGTAGTAACAGGCCAGGCGGTAGAACCCATCATTACTGTAGATGGTAAAACCATACCTACCGGCATACCCATACCTGCTATTGGCAAAAGAATAAACATGGATAGTATTGCCAAGCCAAAACTGCTGCAGGTAGCTCCCAAAGTGAGCCCCATTAAGCCGATGGATAATATTTTTCCTGCACCGGAAAATTTGCAAAGAACAATTGTGGATGAAAGCCAACTCACGAAACACAATACAGCAAACAGCCCACAGGGCTACAGCATACAAAACCTGCTGGGCGGCACTACGCCAACAGGTAAACCCATTGCTGCAAAAGCCAAAACCACAAAGTTATTTTCTCCCAAAATAAATCCTGCCCTCCCACTACTTATTAGTGAAAATGCCAGGTACGATATACAAAAATTGAATATAGACCAGGGCCTGCAACTACAATGGGTTGGTGCCTTTTTGCAAGATAAAGACGGCTATCTCTGGATTGGCACCCTTGGTGGAGGGTTGAGCCGCTATGATGGCAAATCATTTGTACTTTATACAACACAAAACGGGCTTTTGGGTAATGATATCCGTTCTATTATTCAGGATAGCAAAGGCAATTTTTGGTTTGGCGGCATTCGCAGTGGTGTATGCCGCTTTGATGGTAAAACCTTTACAAGTTTTACTAAAACCGAGGGGCTTGCAGGAGCCGATATAAGAAAAATTATAGAAGATAAAGCTGGCAATATTTGGATTGCCACCAATGGCGGACTAAGCAAACTGGAACCATCACAAGACAATACAGATGGAACTTTAACCAACTATACCACCAATGAGGGTCTCTCTAATAATGATGTTTCATCTGTACTGGAAGACAAAGCCGGCAATCTTTGGTTCACCACTGCAGGAGGAATAAACAAATTTGATGGCAAGTCTTTCATTCATTTCACCACAAAACAAGGGCTTGCAAATGATACGGTAAGCTGCATCATGCAAGACAAAGCAGGTGCTCTTTGGTTTGGCACCAGGGGTGGAGTAAATAAATTGGAGGGCAACACCTTTGTTCATTTTCCCTTTCAGTTTTCCACAGCCAATGGGCTTTCCAATAACGATGTTAGTTCTATCATAGAAGACAAATCTGGTCAAATCTGGTTTGGCACAAGAAGAAGTGGTTTATTCAGTTTTGATGGGAAACGGTTTATTAATATTTCAGAAGACGAGGGACTTTCGTTTAATTCAATCTGGGCTAATGGAATTTTGGAAGACAGGTCGGGCTATCTCTGGATTAGTACAACTGGGGCAGGGGCAAACCGGATAAATACAAGCCATTTTAAAAATTATACCAAGGCAGAAGGGCTTGCCGATAATTTTATCACCAGTGCCTACAGAGACAGTAAAGATAACTTATGGTTCAATTCATTTAGAGCCATCAATAAATATAATGAAGCTGGGCAAATGCAAAATATTTTTCAATATCCATTTGGTGCTGCTTTTGCAACTTATGAAGATAAAGAAGGCAATATATGGTTTGGCTCAACCAATGGTTTAATAAAATATGACGGTAAAACTTTTCTCCGTTTTGGCAGGGCCGAAGGAATTTCCGCCCAGGATGTGCGGTCTATTATGCAAGACAGCAGGGGGCATTTGTGGTTTGGTGGAAATGGGGGCGGCATTACCCGTTACGAACCTGCAAAAGATGGTAAACCGGCAGCCTTTTTTCATTATACGGAAGCTGAAGGTTACATCAACCGAGCTACAAATTCAATAAGGGAAGATAAATCAGGAAACATTTGGTTTGCTGCAACAGGTACTGGTGTAACCAAATATACACCTGCAGTGGATGGGCAGTCGGGTACTTTTGTACACTATACCGCAGCCGAAGGGTTACCCAGCGGTGTTGTCAGCATTTTAGCAGACAAAAATGGTTATCTCTGGTTTACTGTAGGTAACGGCATCATAAAATATGAGCCATCTAAACAAGGCCATTCGGGCACTTTCACCCATTTTACCGCAGCACAGGGCTTACCTGCTGGGGGGGGGATATTTGAAGATAAAGCAGGCGTTTTATGGATAACAACAAGAAATGGATTGAGCAAATTTGACGGCAAAACCTTTCTCAATTTTACCACAGCCGAAGGCTTATCCAATAACATTCTAAGCCGTGTGGCAGAAGATAAGGATGGCAATCTTTGGATTCCTACTTACGGAGGCGGTGTAAATAAAATGAAGAAGGATGCATATAAACCTTCGCAACAGCCACCGGTAGTAAGCCTGCGGCAATTGTACATTAACGAAGCATTGCCGGCTTACATCAATTCATCAGACAGCAGCATTCAAAAAATAAGATTTGACAGTGTTCAGTTGTATGAGAATTATCCCATCAACCCAAAAATTCCATCCAATCAAAATCACCTAGGCTTTCAATACTCGGCTATGGATTGGCATGCACCCACTAAAATAAAATACAGTTTTCGTTTGCTGGGTTTAGATAATAAATGGAGCAAACCAACTACTGAAACCCTGGCTGATTATCGCAACCTGCCCGATGGAAAATTCATTTTCCAAATAAGAGCCATTGGCGAAAGCGGGGAATGGAGTAAGTCTTTTGATTATGCATTTACCATTCTGCCCCCGTGGTGGAAAACATGGTGGGCTTATACATTATATGCATTACTGTTTTTGGGTGCATTAAGAATTTTCAGCAAATGGAGAGAGAGAAGATTGCGAAAAGAAAAAGAACAACTGCAACATAAGGTAGAAGAAAGAACCAGTGAGTTGAAGCAATCATTGGAAGATTTAAAGTCAACACAAAGCCAATTGATACAATCCGAAAAAATGGCAAGCCTTGGAGAACTCACCGCAGGCATTGCCCATGAAATTCAAAATCCGTTAAACTTCGTCAATAATTTTTCGGAAGTAAGTAATGAGTTGATAGATGAAATGAATACCGAACTAAACAAAGGAGATATTGAAGAAGCAAAAGCAATTTCATCAGACATCAAACAAAACCTTGAAAAAATAAATCATCATGGAAAAAGAGCAGCAGATATTGTAAAAGGAATGCTGCAACACAGCCGCCGCAGCAGTGGAGTAAAAGAACCAACAAATATCAATGCATTGGCAGATGAATATCTAAGATTGGCTTATCATGGCTTGCGTGCAAAAGATAAAAGTTTCAATGCTACAATGATTACTGATTTTGATGAAAGCATTGGCAACATCAACATTATTCCGCAGGATATTGGCAGAGTGATTTTGAATTTAATTACGAATGCATTCTATGTAGTGAATGAAAAATCAAAACAAAACATAGCTGGTTATGAACCCACTGTTTCTGTTAGCACTAGCCGCTCCCCTCTCTCTGGGAGAGGGGCTGGGGGTGAGGTGATAATCTCAGTCAAAGACAATGGCAACGGCATCCCTCAAAAAATTCTCGACAAAATCTTTCAACCCTTCTTTACCACCAAACCAACGGGGCAGGGAACAGGTTTGGGATTGAGTTTATCGTATGATATTGTAAAAGCACATGGTGGGGAGTTGAAAGTGGAGACGAAGCCCGCCCGTGCCGGATCGGACGGGGTTGACGAAGGAAATCCCGACTCATTCGGGAAAGGAGAAGGTTCAATTTTTATTGTATCGCTTCCCGCTACATAAAGAAAATAAAACTGAGTATTAAATGGAACTTAAAAAAAATATAGAAGTCATTCATTCGGCCGCAAAGCAAATTATTGATACTGGTAGGCAGGTGGCGTACCGTGCTGTAAACACCAGCATGATAAAAACTTATTGGGAGCTTGGTCAACTGATTGTAGAAGAAGAACAAGAAGGAAAAACCCGTGCCGATTATGGCAAAGATTTAATTGCCCAGTTGGCACAACGGCTTCAACAGGAGTATGGAAGTGGATTTTCAAAGCAAAGTCTTTGGAGTTACAGGCAGTTTTATAAGGAATTCCCAATTCTCTCCGCAGTGCGGAGAGAATTAACATGGACACATTACAAATTATTAATGCGGGTGCCCAATACAGATGCCCGAATATTTTATGAACAGCAAGCTATAAAGAGCGGCTGGAATACCCGTGCCTTGGAAAGGCAAATCAATGCATTTTATTTTGAGAGGTTATTGGCCAGTCAAAATAAAGAAGCTATAGAAAATGAAGCTATTGAAAAAGTATCCCTCCTTGGCAGTAGCCATTTAGACTTTATTAAAAATCCTTATGTCCTAGAGTTTTTAAATGTAAAGGCCGACCATCAACTCTATGAAAACGAACTGGAGCAATTACTCATCAATAATCTGCAAACATTTTTGTTAGAACTTGGCAATGGATTTTCGTTTGTTGCCCGCCAAAAGTATATACGTGCAGGTGAGGAAGATTTTTATATTGACTTAGTTTTCTACAACTACATTCTAAAATGTTTTGTACTGCTCGATCTTAAGATTGGCAAACTTACACATCAGGATATTGGGCAAATGGATATGTATGTGCGTATGCATGAAGACCTGTATAAAACAGAAGGAGATAACCCAACAATAGGCATCATATTATGCTCCGAAAAAACCGAAGCGGTTGTAAAATATTCGGTATTAAGCGAAAGCCAACAACTATTTGCATCAAAGTATTTGTTGTACCTGCCCACCGAAGAAATATTAAAAGCCGAACTGGAACGTGAACGGCAACTTGCAGAACTAATGCTTAAAAATCAATCAGATAAAAAGTAAATACATGAAATCATTTGTAAAACTATTCCTGCTCTGCCTGATACCTGTTTTATCAATAGCCCAAATAGACCCCACCTGGGGCTATGTAACCGCACAGCAGGTGGATAGCCTGAAACGCAATGTAGAATCAGAAAAGAATGACACCCTAAGGATGGCAGCCTATCGTAAACTGGGTTTTTATTACCAGGATATAAAGCGGGACAGTGGATTATATTTTCATGAACAGAAATTGGCTCTGTCCAAAAAATTGGGTATGAAATTATGGCAAGCCGATGCATACAGTCAGGCGGCGTATGTCTTAAACGGTATGGGCAATGTTATGAAAGCCTATGAATATTTTTCAGAAGCTATGAAACTGGCGGGTGGTGAAAAAAATGAAGCAGACAATTGGCGGCCATGGACATTTTCAAATTCAAAAAACAGTCATGAAGCCCGGATTGCCATTTTAGGTATGAATTACCAGATGATGGGAAACCTATGGGTAAGGTTGGGAGAACGTGAAAAATATAAAACCTCTTTGCAGGAGGCATTGAAACTTGGAGAGTCCATCAATAATGGCAAGGTAATATATATTGCAAGCAGAGGGCTTGCCTTTGCAATGTCCCCCGATTCAGCCCTTTTATTTCTTAAAAAAAGTATTGAAACAGGTGCTAAAGCAGGCTATAACAGGAATGGCTTTTCTTATTTGTTTATTGCACGCAGTTATGGGCAAAAAGGGATGTTGGATTATGCTATAATTTATATACATAAGGCAATTGCAACATTTTGGGCAAATAAAGAACTCGTTGGATTGCCATTAGCTTATAATGGACTTTCTGATTTATTCCTTGGGCAGAATAATAAAGATTCAAGCCTTTTTTATGCAAAAAAAACAATTGAAACAGCCCAACTTATTGGCACACCTGATGCTGAACTTGTGGGTGCTTATAGAAAACTTTCTACAGTGTATAATTTAAATAATGATAAAGATAATGCCTATAAATATGAAGGATTAGCGTATAAATTAAATGACAGTTTAAAAGATGTCAGGATAACAAATCTTACTGGATACCAAAAATTTGCTTTCAATGAACAGCTTCGTTTAAAAAAACTGGATGAAGAAAAAACAGCCTATGCAAATAAAATGACTACGGCTGGCTTGATTGCCCTGCTGAGTGGTATTCTGTTGGTAGCAGTCATTCTATTCCGCAACAACCGGCAAAAACAAAAAGCAAATAAAGTTTTAGAGTCAACGCTTAACAATTTAAAATCTACCCAATCCCAATTAATCCAATCCGAAAAAATGGCCAGCCTTGGAGAACTCACCGCAGGCATTGCCCATGAAATTCAAAACCCTTTGAATTTCGTTAACAACTTTAGTGAAGTAAGTAGTGAGTTGGTAAAGGAAATGGTTGATGAAGTGTATAAGGGAAATACAGCAGAAGTAAAAGCCCTTGCTAATGATGTGGTACAAAATCTTGAAAAAATAAATCACCATGGCCAGCGTGCTGCTGATATTGTAAAAGGAATGTTGCAACACAGCAGAAGCAGCAATGGTGTAAAAGAACCAACTGATATCAATGCTTTAGCAGATGAATACCTTCGCCTCTCCTATCATGGTTTAAGAGCAAAGGATAAATCATTTAATGCAACCATGAAAACTGATTTTGATGAGAGCATTGGTAACATCAACATTATTCCACAGGATATTGGAAGGGTGATTTTGAATTTAATTACCAATGCATTCTACGTTGTAAATGAAAAATCAAAACAAAATATTCCTGGTTATGAACCTACTGTTGAAGTAAGTACTAGCCGCTCCCCTCTCTCTGGGAGAGGGGCTGGGGGTGAGGTGATAATCTCAGTTAAAGACAATGGCAACGGCATCCCTCAAAAAATAATAGATAAAATATTTCAACCTTTCTTCACCACCAAACCCACCGGACAAGGCACAGGATTAGGATTGAGCTTGAGTTATGATATTGTAAAAGCACATGGTGGTGAGTTGAAAGTGGAGACTAAGGAGGGAGAGGGAAGTGAGTTTATTATTTTACTTCCTCAATAAAAATTAAATTTCACAGGCAAATGAAATTAGTAAAAGCAAATTATAAAAGACTGCTGGCAGATATTGGCCTTACTATAGAAACAGCAAGACTGAATGCTATTAAAGCAGTTAATACCGAATTGGTAAAAGCCAATTGGGAAATTGGCAGGCACATTGTGGAATTTGAGCAGCAGGGCAATGAAAGGGCCGAGTACGGAAGTGCTTTGCTGGCAAGCCTTTCACAAGATTTGCGGCGGCTGTTTGGTAAAGGATTTGGCAGGCGCAACATTCTTGATATGCGGCGGTTTTATCTCTGCTATCAAAAATGGCAGGCAGTGCCTGCCAAATTGAGCTGGACACATATTATTACACTACTTGCCATTACAGATGATACGGCGAGAAAATTTTATGAAAAGCAAGCAGTACATGAAAACTGGAGTTACCGGCAACTGGAAAGGCAAATTGATGCGTCCCTGTTTGAACGGCTGGCATTAAGCAAGGATAAAAAAGGAGTGCTGCAACTTTCAGAAAAAGGAAATATTATTTCAAACCCATACGAAGCAGTAAAAGACCCTTATGTGCTGGGCTTTCTGAAAATTCCGCAAAGTCACCGGATGACAGAGAAGCATTTAGAGCAAAAAATAATTGATAACCTGCAGCAATTTTTATTAGAACTCGGTAAAGGGTTTGCCTTTGTTGCCCGGCAATTCAGAATTTCTCTCCGCAACAAGCACTATTTTGTTGACCTTGTATTTTATCACCGCATTTTAAAATGCTTTGTATTGATTGATTTAAAAACTAAAAAAGTAAATCATGGTGATATTGGCCAGATGAATCTCTATCTCAATTATTTTAAAGCAGAAGAAAATACAGAAGGGGATGGTGAACCAATTGGTATCATTCTCTCTGCCGAAAAAGATGAAGTGATGGTAGAATATGCCATGGGCGGCATTTCCAATAAAATATTTGTATCAAAATACCAGTTGTACCTGCCAGATAAAAAACAGTTGCAGAAAAAAATTAAAGCAATTCTACATGAGAAATAAAATCTTTCAACCATTCTTTACTATTAAACCAGCCAGGAAAGATACAGGATTGGGATTGAGTTTGATTTATGATATTATAAAAGCGCATGGCGGGGAGTTAAAAGTGGTGACGAAAGAAAGCGAAGAGGCGGAGTTTATTATTGTATTACCTGTTTAAAAAATTTATGATGCATAGCAAAATTGTATTGAAGTTGATAGCCTTGCTGCTGTTTTGTATTTCTGTAAATCATTTAAATGCACAGCAATCACGGGTTGATTCTGCCATTGCCCTGCTTAACAAAAGCAAGACTGCAAAAGGACTTGACAGTCTCAATTTCAGAGCCAGCCTGGAACTTATCACTACTGTGCCATTAAACGATGCACAAATCAACCAAATTGAAAAAGCAGCTGTGAAGTTTAAGAAAGCAACCGATGAAGAGCTCTACTATTACATAAAAACAAGTATCCTCAGAAGTCTATCTACCACTGATAAGTTTAAAGCTATTGACTATGGGCATCAAAATTTAAAACAATTAGAGGCAAGTCAAACTCCACAGTCCACGTTCTTATATCGTTACTTTCTTATGCTATTAAGAGTCCCATATCGTACATCTTCCAAACTTGCAGAAGGTTTTCCATTTTATACAAAACAGCTCAATCAATTTAAATTGCAAAACGATTCCGCAGCCATTTCAGCCTGCTATTTTGTACTTGCCGGATTCTATCGGACAATTGGTTTGTATGAAACGGCTATTTACCATATGAAAAATTCTATCAGTTATGCTGATAGTAGTATAACAATTTACCGACCCTTTAACGAGGGTATTTATGAAGGAAAGCAGGCATGGATAAATAATACAGGAGCCCTGGGCGAGTTTTATTTACTGAAAGGCAATTATGATGAAGCAATCAATTATACTTTCAAAGCCTTAAAACAAGCAATTGATTTAAATAAATCGCTTACAATAAAATCGAATAGCAACACATTAGCTTATTATTTCTCACTATGGGGCAAAGCAAAAATTCTGGCAAACCAACCGGATAGTTTAGATTATTATTTTCCAATAGTGGACAGTTCTGTAATTACCAATGAACATAAGGTGCTCGTTGCTCAAACCAAGGCCTTATATAAAATGCATATGAATGTTTTTTCAGAAGCTGATTCATTATTGCAATATTGCCAAAAGATGGATAAAACCTATGCTATGGCTTCTGGTGTTTATTCAAACATTATTCAGCCCGATTATTATTTGGCTTTGTTGCGTATCAAACAAAAGAGATTTGAAGAGGCTGCGGCATTAGTTTTAATGGATATGGAACGAGTAAAAGTAATCCGGTCAAATCAATTACGGGGCTATAAATTGTTGGCTGAGATATTTCAGCAAACAGGAAAACCTGAAAAGGCAAATCTGGCATTTCAATCTTATATCAGTTTGAAAGACAGTATACTGGCAGACCAGGAAAAATTCCGAACCATCAGTTTTGAAACAGAGCAACTGATTACAGATAATGAAATTGCTATTTCGAAATTAGAAAGTGAAAATAAACTTTCTGCCCAGTCAAGAAATTTTACGATTGGTATAGCCGCCTTGCTTTTTATACTTGCCGGGAGCACATATTATCGCTTTCGTTCAAAAAAGAAAGCCAATGAAGTGCTGGAAAAAACATTAACCGAATTAAAATCTACCCAATCACAACTGATTCAATCCGAAAAAATGGCCAGCCTTGGGGAACTCACCGCTGGCATTGCTCATGAAATACAAAACCCGTTAAACTTCGTTAATAATTTTTCGGAAGTAAATACAGAGTTAATAGATGAAATGCAACAAGAATTAAAAGCTGGAAAGATTGATGATGCGATATTAATTTCAAATGACATTAAAGAGAACGAACAAAAAATTAACCATCATGGCAAACGGGCAGGCGATATTGTAAAGGGAATGTTGCAACACAGCCGAAGTAGTTCTGGTGTAAAAGAACCAACTGATATTAATGCTTTGGCTGATGAATATTTACGGTTAGCATATCATGGTCTGCGTGCAAAAGACAAATCTTTTAATGCCACCATGAAAACAGATTTTGATGAGAGTATTGGTAAGATTAATATCATTCCGCAGGATATGGGGAGAGTAATACTCAATTTAATTACCAATGCATTTTATGTGGGGAATGAAAAGAGCAAACAAAACATTGCAGGTTATGAACCAACTGTTGAAGTAAGCACAAAGAAGGTCAAGGATAAGGTAGAGGTCAAGGTCAAGGATAACGGAAATGGTATTCCGCAAAAAATATTAGACAAAATATTTCAACCCTTCTTCACTACCAAACCTACAGGGCAAGGCACAGGGTTAGGATTGAGTTTAAGTTATGATATTGTAAAAGCACATGGGGGTGAGTTGAAAGTGGAAACAAAGGAGGGAGAGGGGTCAACATTTATTATTCAATTACCAGATAAATAAAATAGAGTATGCAGAATATTTTTTTGTTTTTTTTGTTATGGGTTTTTATTGGCAAATATTCAATTGCACAGCTACCACAATTCAATTTGCAGGTTGATGAAAAAACGCAACATTTTGGTCAAGCCAATGCATTGATACAGGATCAGCAAGGTTATATCTGGTTTAGCAGTTTTGTAAAAGGCCTCGTTAGATACGATGGCAAGACTTTTAAAACATTCAGACATGATCCTGAAAACTCAAATACTCCGGCCAGCAACTTCATCATTGCAATGGCATCAGATCCTTCCGGTAAAATTTGGCTATCAACCTTAGGTAGTGGACTTGATAGGTTCGACCCCGTTACTAACAGTTTCACACACTTCAGGCACAACAAAGCTGACCCCAAAAGCATCATTTCCGATACTGTTTTTAGTGTCATGATTGATCATACTGGCAAGCTATGGATTGGAACAAATAAAGGCTTGGAAACATTCGATGCCAAATCCAATAGCTTTATCCATATCCCAATAATCGTTCAGGAAAAGTCAGCTAACAGTAGTATATCAGTTTTTGTAATCTACGAAGACAAAAAAGGAATCATTTGGTTTTCTAATGGTGACCCAATTAACAATGTCACCAAAAATGGAGGGCTTTTTCGGTTGGATCCTGCTACGGGCAAACAAACTTTTTACAAAGCTGATCCGTTAAATCCGGATTGTCTTATTAATCCATTCGTTTTTTCCATTTTTGAAGATGGTAAGGGAAATTTTTGGGTAGGTGCTGGCGGAAACGGTTTACATACGCTCAACAGAGAAACGAGGAAGTTTACAAGGCATTTGTTTGACCCTGCACAGCCCGGAAAACTAAGCACACCCATTAATAAAAACGACACTACAGATGCCATCACTTTTATAAAAGAAGATTACGCAGGTAAAATTTGGATTGGATCGTATGCTAACGGTATTAATTGGTATGACCCCAAAGAACAACATACCTATCATTTTGGAATTCCTAAAAGCAAAAAAAATATCTCCACATTTGAAAAGGATACGATTACAGGTTTTAAAGATAATGGTGCCCTTAGTATACTGATTGCAGCCGATAGTACAACTTGGATCACGGGTGTTGCAGGCAATATTTATGCAGTATCCTATGGCAAAAAAACAATTCCTTATTACCCAAATAAAAAAGCAGTCAATGCATTCTACCTTGAGCCGAATGGTAATATACTTTGGTTTGGGACGGAATCAGGACTTGTACGAAAGGACCTTGCGGCTAATACCTTAAAATACTTGACTCATGATCCAAAAAATTTTAATAGCATCAACCATAATTCAGTTGTAGCAATACAACCTGATGAAAAAGGTAAGCTATACATTGCTGCCCATGTGGGTGGACTAGATCTTTTAGATCCGGGAACAGGAAAATTTACGCACATCAAACCAGTAAATGCAACGCCTGAAAATACACTGGATTCAATTCATACTATTTTTATAGAAAACAAACAATACCTGTGGCTGGGAGGTGAACGTGGTTTAGCAAGAGTTGATCGTACTACTAATCAGTTCAAAGTTTATCGTTTCAACGATGAAGATAAAAAAGGTATCAGCGGCAACACTGTTTACAGTATTACCAAAGACAAAAACAACCATCTATGGTTTGCTAATTTTGGCGGAGTAGATAAGTTTATTAGCGATAGTAATTATTTCAAACACTATTTGAATGGTTACATTGTGAAAGCTGTATTCACCGATGCAAAAGGCATAGTATGGGCAGGCACTGAAGTTGGTTTGTTTCAGTATAATGAAACAAAAGATCAATTTTTTCCGTTTAATTCTCCAAGCTTTCCAACAGGTATAGAGTCGATATTAAACATATTAGAGGGTGACCAACAAACACTTTGGATTACAACAGCTAATGCTATTCTAAAAATTAATGCTAACCGGGAACGTGTGCAAATGTTTAATGCAGACTATGGTATTTTTTCGTCCAATTGGAATTGGTTGAATAATTATAAGGCATCGGATGGTCGTTTATTTATTGGTGGTCACAATGGGTATTACATGTTTAATCCCAAAGAGATTAATGTAAGCAGCCCGGCACCTGTATTGAATTTTACTCAACTCAGTATTGGAGGCAAAGAGATATTTCCAAGTGAAGATGGTATTCTTAAAAACCCTATTTGGAAAACAGAAGTAATCGAGCTTGCTTATAATCAAAATTCATTTTCAATTGATTTTGTAGCGCTCAATTATAATTCTTCGGAAGCTATCAAGTATAGCTATCAACTCGAAAATTTTGACAATGGCTGGAATAATCTGCTAACAGAACACAAAGCTTCTTTTTTTAATGTACCTCCCGGTAGTTATACCCTTCGAGTAAGAGCAATTAACAGTGAAGGTTCTGTAACAGAAAAAACAATAACCATCATTATCTCTCCGCCCTGGTGGAAAACCTGGTGGGCTTATGGTTTATACGCTTTGCTATTTATCCTGTTAGGGTATTTCATTTACAAGTACCAAAAATATTATATCGTAAAAAGAGAAAGGGAAAGAACGCAGCAAAAAGAACTGGCGCAGGCAAAAGAAATTGAGAAAGCTTATACAGAATTGAAGGCAACACAGGCACAACTGATCCAATCAGAAAAAATGGCAAGCCTTGGAGAGCTCACCGCAGGTATTGCCCATGAAATTCAAAACCCGTTGAACTTCGTGAACAATTTTAGTGAAGTGAGTAGTGAGTTAATAAAGGAGATGGTTGAAGAAGTTGATAAGGGAAATACAGAAGAAGTAAAAGCCATTGCCAATGATGTGGTACAAAATCTTGAAAAAATAAATCATCATGGCAAGCGAGCCGCTGATATTGTAAAAGGAATGCTGGAGCATTCCCGAAGCAGCAGCGGTGTAAAAGTGCCAACAAATATCAACGCTTTAGCAGATGAATATTTGCGATTAGCCTATCATGGATTAAGAGCAAAGGATAAATCTTTCAATGCTACTATGAAAACAGATTTTGATGAGAGTGTTGGAAAGATAAATGTGATACCGCAGGATATGGGAAGAGTAATACTCAACTTAATCACCAATGCTTTTTATGCAGTGTCCGCCAAAGCTTTGGTGGCGGACGGTGAATACCAGCCAACAGTTTCAGTAAGCACAAAAAAGGTAAACGGCAAAATAGAAATAAAAGTTGCTGACAACGGCAACGGTATTCCTCAAAAAATACTCGATAAAATTTTCCAACCCTTCTTTACCACCAAACCAACAGGGCAGGGAACGGGATTAGGATTGAGCTTGAGTTATGATATTGTGAAAGCACATAGCGGAGAAATAAAAGCTTTAAATAAAGAAGATAGCGGAGCAGAATTTATAATTATCTTACCAGCATAAATTTTAAAATCAGCAAATGAAAATTTTAGTAGTTGATGATGAGCATGATGTTCAAACACTTTTTGAACAGCGCTTTCGTAAAGAAATTAAAACAGGAGAAATAACATTTGTTTTTGCATTTTCCGGAGAAGAAGCAATTGACTATTTAAACAAACTTGATCATGAGGCTGTTTTAATACTCAGCGATATTAATATGCCCGGCATGAGTGGTTTGCAATTGCTGGAGCATATAAAACAAAAGTTTCTGAAACCTCCTCCTATTGTAATGATGATTACTGCGTATGGTGATCCTGAAAATTATAAAATGGCAAAAGACTTAGGTGCTGATGATTTTTTAAGTAAGCCCTTAGATTTTATTGCTTTAAAAGAAAAACTTAAAACCATCAATTAATGGCAAAAATTTTAGTGGCAGATGATGAGATAGATTTAGAAACCCTCATCAAACAAAGGTTTCGGCAAAAGATACGAGAGCAGCAGTACGAGTTTTTGTTTGCTGTAAATGGAAATGATGCTTTAGAAATCATTCAGCAGCATCCTGATATTGATATGGTGCTGAGCGATATTAATATGCCGGAGATGGATGGTCTTACACTGCTTAGCCGTTTAAGCGAATCAAGTCCGCTTATAAAATCTGTTATTGTTTCTGCCTATGGCGATATGGATAATATACGCACAGCAATGAACCGTGGTGCGTTTGATTTTATTACCAAGCCCATTAATTTTGATGATTTGCAGCTTACCATGGAAAAAACATTAAAACATGTACTGCAAATTAAAGACACTTTAAAAGCCATTAAAGAAAACAATATTTTAAAAATGTATGTTGATGAAACGGTACTCAACTTTATGAGCAGCCGGGAGTATGAAAGTTCCTTAATGGAAAATGAAACGGTAGAAGCCACTGTAATGTTTATTGACATTTGCAGTTTTACATCTATCAGCGAAAACGAACCTCCCAATACAGTTATTACACTACTCAATAATTATTTTGATGTAATGGTAAAAGAAATTATTGCACAAGGCGGCATGGTAGATAAATTTATTGGCGATGCTGTAATGGCTGTGTTTCGTGGTGAGTATCATTTAGACAGAGCCATTGATGCTGCCATTGCAGTAAGAAGTCATATTGCGGCTCTTCCTTCTGTATCCAAACAGTTTTCACCCAAAGTTTCTATTGGTATTAACAGTGGTGAAATGATCAGTGGCAATATTGGTTCGGCCACATTAAAGCGTTTGGATTATACAGTTATTGGCGATACGGTTAATACAGCACAACGATTGCAGGCTGCTGCCAAAGAAAATCAAATCATTATTAGTGAACATGCCTATCAAAAAGTAAAAGAATCATTTAACTGCAAACAGGTGGGTGAAGTAAGTTTAAAAAACAAAACAGCCGCAGCAATGATTTATGAAGTGATGGATTGATCAACAACTGATTTTTAAAAATCACCCTACCTTTAGTATATGCCAAATAAAGAAAAACCAATATTTGACAAACGCATTTTTTGGGATGTGGTTTTTGAAAATATAGACTACAATGCAAAAGCCAATTTTGTAATAGAACGTGTTTTTGAACGAGGCGATGTTGAAGACATTCGTAATTGCCGCCAATATTATGGCGATGAAAAAGTTACTGAAGCTTTATTAAATGCAAAGTTTTTACCAGAAACCAGAATGTATTTAGCAAGTGCTGTTATAAATAGACCACTAAAAGATTTTAGATGCTACATATTGAGACAGTTGAACCCCACACTTTTTCCATATTAGAACAATTAATGGAAATGCCTGAGTTGCAGGAGTTCTCATTAGTAGGTGGCACGGCTTTGTCTCTTTTATATGGTCATAGAATTTCTGTTGATTTAGATTTGTTTTCAAACAAACCTTTTGAGAATGCTGTTGTAACCGAAGCATTAAAAAATAAGTTTCAAGATAAATTTGTAATGGAAGAAAAGCAAGCAAAGTTTGGCATATTCTGCTATATAGAAAATATAAAAGTTGATATCATTCGTCACCCACACCTTTTAATAAGACCAGAGCTTACACTTAAAAATATAAGAATGTTTTCAACAGAAGACATAGTGGCCATGAAAGTACAGGCAATTTTGGGCCGTGGTAAAAAGAAAGACTTTTGGGATATTGCAGAACTATTACACCATTTTTCAGTTTCAGACTTTATAGCATTTCATAAAGAAAAATATGAAACACAAAACTTACTCATTACGGTGCCACAAGCCATTACATATTTTGCTGATGCTGATGAAAGCGAAGATCCAATCAGTTTAAAAAAACAAACCTGGGAAAATATACAAGACTTTATTAAAAAAAAGGTGAGTACTTATTTAAATTACTAACCCATTCAATCAACTATTAAAATGAACTATTTTAAATTTTGCTTTTTTTTTGTTCTAAGTTTTTATTCTCATGGGGTTTTTGCCCAGCCATTTTCAAAAGTTGAAATCAGCAAATGGAAATTGCAGGCAAATAATATCACCATCATTCGTGACAACTGGGGCATACCGCATGTATATGGCAAAACAGATGCCGATGCTGTGTTTGGTTTATTGTATGCACAATGCGAAGATGATTTTAAAAGGGTAGAAATGAACTACATTGAAAAACTCGGCCGCAAAGCAGAAGTAAATGGAGAAGCTGATTTGTACAATGATTTGTATGTACTTTTAATAATTGACAGTGCAGGTGCTGTAGCAGATTATAATAAAGCGCCTCTATGGTTAAAGAAATTAATGAATGCGTATGCCGATGGTATTAATTATTATCTCTATAAACATCCCGAAGTAAAACCAGCTCTATTAAAACGCTTTAAACCCTGGTATCCTTTATTGTGGACGGATGGAAGCATCGGCGCTATTAGTACAGGTGATGTAACACAGGAGGATGTAAAGAATTTTTACAGTGGAAGTAATATACTTACAACAACTGCATATCATAATCAATCAACACAAGAAGAAAATACAACCCACCTCTCAGTCTTCCCGAACGAACGGGACAAGCTCTCCCGAGAGGAAAGGGTTGATGGTTCAAACGGTTTTGCTATTGCTCCTTCTAAAACAGAAAGTGGAAATGCAATTTTATATATCAACCCACATACTACATTTTATTTTCGTCCCGAGGTGCATATAAATAGCAATGAAGGTTTAAATGTATATGGTGCTGTTACCTGGGGGCAGTTTTTTATTTATCAGGGGTTTAATGAACACTGTGGATGGATGCATACAAGCAGCAATGTAGATGTAAGCGATATGTACAGCGAAGAAATTACCAAGAGGCAAAATGGTTTTATTTACAAATACAATAATCAATGGTTGCCTATAAAGGAAAAGAAAGTAACGCTTAAATACAAAAGCGGAGCTGAACTAAAAACAAAAACCATCATAACCTATGCTACACATCATGGACCTATTATGGCCCGGCGAAACAATCAAATCATCAGTGTAAAAAGTAATAACCGTGATATGAACGGTTTAGTGGAAAGCTGGCTACGCACCAAAGCAAAGGGTTTAGAAGATTATAAAAAAGTAATGGAGCTAAAAGCAAATACCAGCAACAATACTGTGTTTGCAGACAGCAAAGGAAATATTGCATACTGGCATGGGAACTTTGTTCCTGTAAGAGATAATAAAATTAACTGGGGCAAAGTAGTTGATGGAACCACCACTGCTACAGATTGGAAAGGCTTACATAGTGTGGAAGAAGTTATTCATATATATAATCCGCCAATTGGCTGGATACAGAATTGTAACTCCACCCCGTACTCAGCAAGTGGCAACCAAAGCCCAAAAAAAGAAAACTATCCAAAGTATATGGCACCCGATGGTGAAAACTTTAGAGGTATTAATGCTGCAAGAGTGTTGAGTAAAGAAAATAAATTTACCATTCATAAAACAATTGCTGCGGGTTATGATACCTACTTAGCAGCATTTGAAGTATTGATTCCGGCATTGCTCAATGCGTATGAAAAAAATGTTCAGCCTGCTGATTCGTTTTACAATCAACTTAAAGAACCCATTGCAGTATTAAAAAATTGGGATTACCGTGTGGGAGAAAATTCAGTTGCAACAGCACTGGCTATTGAATGGGCACAACTGCTGGGGCCAGATATCCGTAAAATATATATTGAAGATGGTGAAACAGATCAGGTGGAAGCAACCAAACAGTTTGCAGATTCAGCATCACCTGCTCAACTTTTAAATACACTTGATTTTATTATAACCAATTTTAAACGCAAATATGGTAAGTGGAATGTAAGCTGGGGAGAGATCAATCGTTTTCAACGGGTGAGTAATGACATTCAGCAGCAGTATGATGATGCTAAAGAAAGTTTTGCTGTTCCGTTTGCATCTGCACTGTGGGGTATGTTGCCTGCTTATAACAGCAATTATTATCCCGGCACTAAATTACGTTATGGCACCAGCGGCAACAGTTTCATTTGTGCAGTAGAGTTTGGAAAACGTATCAAAGCAAAATCATTACTGGCAGGTGGTGTAAGTGGTAATATAAATTCTCCGCATTTTAAAGATCAATTGACCATGTACACAAAAGGGCAATTTAAAGAGGTTTTGTTTTATAAGGAAGATGTAAAAAAATATGCCCAACAAACTTATCATCCCGGAACAAAATTGAAAACTAACTGAAAAATAAAATCAGTAATTGAGCAGCCACAATTCGTAAGATCATAGTTAGTGGATAAACTGTTGCATAGGTAACCGAAGGAATATCGCTGCCTGCTAATTTAGATGCAAAAGCCAGTGCTGGAGGATCGGTTGATGCACCAGCCAATAAACCGCAAACTTCAAAATAAGATTTTTTAAAATATTTATAAGCTACAAAACCAATTACAAGCAAAGGAATCATTGTAATAAGAATTCCCATTCCCATCCAGCTCCATCCTGCTCCGCTTTCAAAAGCAGATTGTAAATTTTTACCGCTGCTTAAGCCAACACTTGCTAGAAACAAGCATATTCCCAATTCCCGAATCATCAGGTTTGCACTGTTGGTTGTATAGTTGTTTAAATAAAACTTATTGCCGAATCTGCTTAACAACAAAGAAACAATTAACGGACCGCCAGCCATTCCAATTTTTACAGCAATAGGAACATTCGGAATAGTAAATGGAATACTTCCCAGTATTACACCTAAAACAATTCCAATAAATATCGGAGCCAAATCTGGTACTTCTAATTTTTTTAAAGAATTGCCCAAGGCTTTTTCTACCAATTCAACCCCTTCTTTTGTTCCTACAACTTTTACAAAATCGCCAAGCTGTAAAAAAATATTGCCGTGAGGGACCATTTCTATTCCTGCACGGTTTAAACGGGTGAGCGTAAAATGATGTTGATGCAGTTCGGGTAAATCACCCAAGCGTTTATGTGTAACAGAATTTTTTGTAACAACAATCTGGCGTGAAATCAGATCGCTTTCTTTTACCGTTTTTAAATTCATAGAACTTTCAGAGCCGATCAATAATTTCAATTGTTCTATTTCCTTCTTAGAAGCAACTATGAGTAAAACGTCATTTAAATTTAAAATAATGTCGGGTGTAGGTGTTAAAACCTCATTGTTATGAAACATTCTGGATACAACAATCCGCTCTTTTAATAAATCGAATAACTGCCGAAGAGTCTTGCCTGCCAATTGTTTATTCTCCAGAATAAGATGAACAGAAACCGGCTTATCTCCATGCATCGTTCCCTGCTTTTCGTGCATCTCCTGTTCTTTAGCAATATTTATTCTCAGCACTTTTTTTAAAATCAATAAGGAGCTGATGATTCCGAATATTCCAAAAGGATATGCAACTGCATACGCTAATGTAATAAGGGAGTTGTTAGAAAGGCTTAAATGCAAATCGCTTACCGCAGCCTGTGCCGCAGCTAAACCCGGGGTGTTGGTAACAGCTCCGCTCATTACTCCTGCCATTACAGAAATATGATTACTACTTACATAATACAGCAATATTGTGAGCAGCACACCTGATACTACAATTGCAGCTGCAAGTATATTATTGGTAAAGGCATTCTTCTTTAGTGAAGCAAAAAATCCTGGGCCTACCTGCAAGCCAACAGAATAAACAAAAAGTATTAATCCGAATTCTTTTAAAAATTGTTCAGTTCCTTTATCAACTTCAATACCAAATGCAGAAAGAATGAGCCCTGAAAATAATACCCACGTTACACCCAAAGAAATACCTGCTGTTTTTAACCGGCCTAACCAAATGCCTATTGCTATAACCAGTCCATAAATAATAACAGACTGAGCAATGGATGTATTCATAAAAAGAGAAACAAACCAATCCATAAATAACAAAAATAATTTTAATAAACCTAAACGGGCAACATGCTTTGTGCCCGTTTTTAAAAATAAGCCTTAAATCTATTTTGAAAATCTTTACTTACTCTGTTTCAGGTTCTTGACCCCAATGTTCGGCAGAGCGCCAAAGAGAAGACAGCAACAATTCACGCATGCATAAAAATTCTTTTGGAAGTTTATCATACATCCGTTCAAATAGTTCTTCATGAGAAAGTAATTCCTGTTTGCCCGGTTCACGATCTACCGTCATAATTTTATTAAAAGATTCTTTTGTAAAACTTTCCAATCCCCTCCAGTCCATATCTTCATAACGGGGCATCCAGCCAATAGGACTTTCTACAGATGAAGCTTTTCCTTTTATACGTTCAACAATCCATTTCAACACTCGAATATTATCACCAAATCCCGGCCAGATAAAGTTTCCGTTTTCATCTTTTCTAAACCAGTTAACACTAAATATTCTTGGGGCATTTGGCAAATCACGACCAAACTGCAGCCAATGGTTTACATAGTCACCAATATGATAACCCATGAACGGTAACATTGCAAATGGATCTCTTCTTACTTTACCAATTTCTCCAAATGCAGCCGCTGTCATTTCACTACCCATTGTTGTTGCGAGATATACACCAAAATTCCAGTTGAATGATTGATAAACAAGTGGTACTCCTGTGCTTCTCCGGCCGCCGAAAATAAATCCTTCAATATGCACTCCTTCTGCATTATCCCATTCTGCATCTATTGCCGGATTTTGATAAGCCGGAGCTGTAAATCTTGAATTAGCATGTGCAGCAGGCTTGCCACTATTTTTATCATATGGTTTTCCATGCCAGTCTGTTAATCCATCAGGAGTTTCTTTGGTTAATCCTTCCCACCAAACATCTTTGTCTTGAGTGATAGCTACGTTTGTGTAAATGGTATTTGCTCTAATGCTTTCCATTGCATTCGGATTGGTTTTGTAATTAGTACCGGGAGCTACACCAAAATATCCTGCTTCAGGGTTAATGGCATATAAGCCGCCATCTTTTCCTTTGTGTATCCATGCAATATCATCACCAATAGTTGTAACCTTCCATCCTTCAAATTCTTTAGGAGGAATCATCATTGCAAAATTAGTTTTACCACAAGCGCTTGGAAATGCGGCTGCAACATAGGTTTTTTGTTTATCGGGAGATTCTATACCCATGATCAGCATGTGTTCTGCAAGCCAGTTTTCTTCTCTTCCCATAACAGAAGCAATACGCAGAGCAAAACATTTTTTACCCATTAATGCATTACCACCATACCCGCTTCCGTATGAAATAATCAAGCGCTCTTCCGGAAAATGAGAAATATACTTTACATCGGGATTACAAGGCCAACTCACATCAGCCTTCATGCCGTTTAATGGAGCACCTACTGTGTGCATACACTTTACAAAGCCATGTTTTTTAATATAAGGCAAAATAGATTCACCCATTCTTGTCATGATATACATGTTTACAACTACATAAGCAGAGTCAGTAATTTGTACACCATATCTTGAAAGAGGAGAACCTAAAGGACCCATACAAAAAGGAATCACATAGAGAGTTCTTCCTTTCATTGCACCTTCGAGCAATGGATGCAATACTTGTTTCATTTTATCAGGAGCCATCCAGTTATTGGTTGGTCCCGCATCTTCTTTTCTTCTGCTGCAGATAAACGTTTTATCTTCTACACGAGCTACATCGCTGGGGTCGCTAAAACATGCAAAACTATTCGGCCTCTTTTCGGGGTTAAGGGGTATAAACGTTCCTTTTGTAACCAATAAATTACATAAGGAATCATATTCTTCCTTAGAGCCGTTACACATATAAACGGAATCGGGGTTAAGGAGATCAGACATTTGCTGAACCCATGTTTTAAGTTCATCACTTGTTGCAATTGCATCTACTGTAGAAAAACTACTTGTTTGTAACATACTTGTTGATTTAAAATTTAAAAACTGGCAGGCAATCGCTAAAAAGGCAAGATGTCGGTAACGCTAACGACAATGTAAAGATGCTTAGGAAGTACTAAAAGACGACTGTTTTACCACAGACTAAAAAATGATTACAATCAGTTAAAATAAAATTGTTTTTTGATCATTATTTATTACAGCAGTACGGATTAAACTGTTGTACTTTATTTTTTAAATAAATCAGGAATGGAACAAGGCGGGGTTTTAGTTTTAATTTTATTGAAAAAACAGATGCTTTTCTTTATTTAAAGATTTTCATTTTTAATACACGCCTTACAAGAGAAAATCATCAATAGTACAAGTATTTGAAACACTCATTTCAAATTAATACGCTATCAACCTCTCCACCGTTTCTCCTAACCTCGCCTTTGCCATAAAATTATTTTCCAGTTCTATATTAAAAGGAATAGGAGTATCTAAACTTGCACAACGCATTACCGGTGCATCTAATAAATCAAAACAATGCTCGGCAATCCATGCTGCAATTTCTCCGCCTATTCCGCCAATCAACGTGTCTTCGTGCAATAATAAAACCCGTCCAGCTCTTTTTACTGCATCACGAATGGCAGCATAATCCAGAGGAGCCAATGTTCTCAAATCTAAAATGTCAATGGAAATTTCAGGATGCTCTGCTGCATAATCTTCTGCCCAATGAACTCCTGCACCATAGGTAATGATACTTACTTCATCGCCACTTCGTACATGCCTTGCTTTCCCGATTTCAATTTCATAATATTCTTCAGGTACATTTCCACTAACGGAACGGTACAATGCTTTGTGCTCGAAATATAAAACAGGGTTGGGGTCATTAATAGCTGCTATCAACAAACCTTTTGCATCCATTGGAGTTGCTGGATATACAATTTTTAAACCCGGCACTTTAGTAAACCATGCTTCATTACTCTGGCTGTGAAACGGCCCTGCACCAACTCCACCACCTGTGGGCATACGAATCACTACATCGGCGTTTTGCCCCCAACGATAATGAAGCTTGGCAAGATTGTTTACAATTTGATTAAAACCTACGGTTACAAAATCAGCAAACTGCATTTCCATTACAGCTTTGTAACCTTCCAAACTTAAACCAAGTGCTGCACCAACAATTGCACTTTCACATATTGGTGTGTTGCGTATGCGTTCTTTGCCAAACTCCTGTACAAAACCTTCTGTTATTTTAAATGCACCTCCATACTCTGCAATATCCTGACCCAGGATAATGAGGTTATCATGTGCTTTCATGCTTTGATGAAGGGCTTGTTTGATGGCATCAATAAGACGAATAGCCCCCTCCCGCCCCCCGAAGGGGGAGGCTGCCAACGCACCATCCCAGCTTTTCAAAGCGGTTGAAGAAATATTTGAGTTGTCGAATAGGAAGGGCTGTGCTGAAGCTAAGCCCGCCCTCCGGGAGGGTTTGGGTGGGCTAAAAATATCATCCACCTCTTCCTCAGTATCAATCACCATTGGCTTTACATCAAAACCAATTTGCAATTCATCTTCTATCTTTTGTTTAAACTCAATTCGGATAGATTCAATTGATGCCTGAGTTAAAACATTTTCTGTAATTAAAAAATCTTCATAATTTTTTATAGGATCTTTCTCCTGCCAAATTTCAAATAAATGCTTGGGAACATATTTAGTACCACTTGCTTCTTCATGCCCACGCATACGAAAAGTCATGCACTCTATTAAATATGGTTTTTGATTTTCAATACAAAAATTTCGAACACCTTTCATCGTATCTATTACACCAAGAATATTATTGCCATCAATTTTTACTCCATCCATTCCATAACCTCTTGCCCGTTCTACCAAACTTTCGCATCGGTATTGTTCATTAGTAGGTGTGCTTAACCCATAACCATTGTTTTCAATAATGAAAATGACAGGTAAATCCCACACTGCTGCTACATTCAATGCTTCATGAAAATCTCCTTCGCTGGTGCCGCCTTCACCTGTAAAAGCAACCGCTACTTTTTTATCCTTTCTTAATTTGTGTGCAAGCGCTACACCATCTGCTATTGCCAGTTGCGGACCGAGATGCGATATCATTCCACATATATGATATTCTTTACTGCCAAAATGAAAACTTCGTTCCCGTCCTTTACTATATCCATCTTTATTACCCTGCCATTGCATAAATAGTTTACTCAACGGCATATTACGTGTTGTAAAAACTCCAAGATTTCTATGCAGAGGCATGATCCATTCATCCTGCTGTAATGCAAGTGTGGCACCTACAGAAATTGCTTCCTGCCCAATACCGCTAAACCATTTACTGATTTTTCCCTGCCGCAACAGCAGCAGCATTTTTTCTTCAATCATGCGTGGCCACAAGAGGCTGCGGTATATATGTAGCAGCTCTTCGTTTGTATGTTCTTTCCGGTTAAACTGCATGTATTAGTTTGCTTTATTCTTTTCGTCTTTCAAAATTAATTTATGTACAAACGAGTTGATGAGCGATAAACAAATGCTGAACAACAGTGCATACCAAAAACCATCTACTTTAAAACCACCTACAAAATGATCATCAATTAAAATAATACAAGCATTGATTACAAACAGAAACAAGCCCAATGTAAAAATGGTAGCTGGCAATGTAAATAAAATGAGAATGGGTTTTACAATAGCGTCTAGCAAAGCCAATACAAATGCTACAAGTATTGCGGTAAGAAAATCTTTGATTTCTATACCGGGTAAAAGGTAAGCAAGTGCAAAGGCATTTACTGCGGTAATGAGTACTTTGATGATAAACTTCATTTTTTTGTTTTTAACACTGAGATATTGAGGTTTGGAGTTACACGGAAGCAAAATAACCGTTTATCCTCCTTCTAATTCCATCTTTAAGTATTGGCACATTGAAATTAATTAATAAGCCAAGCCTTTTTCCTGAAAGTTTTAAATAAGTAACCAGTTGTGCTTCGTGAACTGGTAATATTACTTCTACAGATTTCAGCTCTATAACAATTTCTTCTTCAATTAAAAGATCAATTATAAAGTCTTTTTCAAGAGTTCTTCCTTTATATTGAATGGGCAATACAACTTGTCTTTTGATATGTAAACCACTTCTTACTAACTCCTCTGCCAAACAAAAATCATAAACACTTTCCATTAATCCTGGTCCAAGTTCTTTGTGTACTTCTATAGCACAGCCAATAATTTGACCGGTTAAGAAATCATATTGTTCTTTTGTTTTTAACATACGAATGATTCTTCTCAGTGTTACTCCACAACTCTGTTTCTCCGTGTTGTATCAAATAACAACCAGCTCATAAAACCTCTCCGGCAATAAATATTTATTGGCCAGCTCTTTTAATTCTTCTGCCTCAATTGTTTTAATAATGCGTACGGAGTTGTAAAAATAATTTTCATCCAGCCCATTGAGTATTAAATTTTTCCAACGGCCAATGATATGGAAAGGCCCATCTAAATCTCCAAGAATCGTTCCGATTAAATAGTTTTTTACCAATTGCAAATCTTCTTCATCTACCAACTCATTACGTAGTTCTTCCATTTCATGATACACTTCTTTTATGGTTGCTTCGCACACATCCTTACCAGCTTCGGTACTCACCATCCAGGCAGTAGTGGAAATATGATTGAGTATATAACTGCTGATGCCGTAAGTATACCCTTTGTCTTCACGAATATTACTCATGAGCCTTGAGCCAAAAAATCCCCCAAACAACGTATTCAACACTTGCACTTTTTGAAAATCCGGATGATGACGGTTTGGAAAAGGTTGTGCTAAACGGATAGCACCCTGAACTCCTTTTTCATCATTGGAAATTCTATATTTTTTTTCTGTTGCAGGAGTAACGGCATGCACAACTGCCGGAATTATTTTTTGATTGAGTGGTAATTGACCAATGGTATCGTTCAATTGTTTTTCAAATCCTTCTGGCAACATTCCTGCTGCAAAAATGGTACAATGACCATGCGTATAATATTGTTGATAATACTTCATCAGGTCTTCCTGTTTCAGTGCATCATAATCTTCTTTATTACTGTACACACCATAGGGATGTTTTTTTCCAAAAACATACTCATCAATTAACCTGCCTGCAACAAAATCACATTTTTTTAAGTTCACCAGTAGCCGTTGCTGCATATTCTGTTTAAACAAATCAAGTTCCTTCTGCGGATAAACAGCATCTGTAATCATTTCGGCTATTATAGGTAAATGTGTGCCAAAGTGTTTATTGATGCAGTGCAGTACAATATTGGAATTTTCATTATAACAGCCACGGGTTAAATGAGAGCCATAATAATCAAAATGCTCGTTGAGTTGAAAAGCTGTTTTATTTTTTGTCCCGCTTTTAATTAAGAAATTGGTTGCTGCTGCAATATTGTTTTGCTGCTCATACCAATTGCCTGCATGAAACACAAGCTCTAAACTCATTACTTCCTGTGTACCTGCATTTACAGCATATACTTCCACACCATTATCAAGTATAAATTTTTGATAGGGCTTGAGTTTTAAATCAAACTCAGTGGCATCTTTTATTGGAGGCGCTTCAATACGATTCAACGTTTCTACTGCTATATTCATTTCATTAATTCTTTGCTAAATAATACAATGTGTTGCTATTGCTTTCATCAAAAACACGGTTGCACTCATCCAATAGCTCCTGTGCAGTAACGCTTTGATAATTTGCTAACTCTGTGTTCATCATTTCTGCATCACCCAGCAGTTCGTAAAAAGCTAAACTTTGTGCACGGCTCATTACCGTCATGTCTTCAAACAAAATAGTGCTCTCAGTTTTATTAATTACTTTTTGTAATTCTTTTTCTTCTACCAACTGTGTTTTCATTTTTTCTATTTCTTCATTCACCGCCTTTTCTGCATCTTCAATTTTTACACCTTTTACCAACTTACCTTCAATAGTAAGTAAGCCTGTATCTATACTTCCAAAATGATAACACTCTAAATTGCTGAATAACTTTTTCTCTTTCACTAAGCTCTGGTACAATCTGCTGCTGGCGCTACCGCCTAAAATATCAGTAATTAAATCGGTAACATAATATCCTCGCTCAAGCCTTGATGCCATATGCCAGGTTTTAATAAACGCATCAAGCGGCACATCAGCTTTTAGTTCCAGCTTCCTTGCTTCGGTTTGTTTTTCCTCTTTGGGTAATTGCCGGTTGTATTTTTCTCCAGCAGGAATTGTTCCAAACCATTTTTCTGCCAGTTGCAAAACTTCCTCTGTTTTTACATTGCCCGCTACTACTACAATGGCATTATTTGGAGTGTAATGTTTGTAAAAAAAATCTTTTACATCCTGTAACTGTATGTCTTCAATATGTTTTAACTCCTTACCAATGGTCATCCATTTATAAGGATGATTTTTATAAGCCATCTCCCGCATTTTATGCCACACATCGCCATAAGGTTTGTTGAGATAATGTTCTTTAAACTCTTCACTCACTACTTTGCGTTGTGTTTCTAAACTCTTTTTATCAAAGGCAAGGCTCAGCATTCTGTCGCTCTCTAACCAAAAAGCAGTTTCTAAATTTTCAGCAGGGAGTTGACAATAATAGTTGGTAAGATCGTTTGTAGTGTATGCATTGTTTTCACCTCCCGCCAGTTGCAATGGATCGTCATAATCAGGAATGTTAACAGAGCCTCCAAACATCAAATGCTCAAACAAATGAGCAAATCCTGTTTTGTTTTCATCTTCATCCCTTGCACCCACATCATACAAAACATTCAGCACCGCCATAGGAGTAGATGTATCATGATGTATAAGCAATCGTAACCCATTGGAAAGTATAAACCGTTCAAAATTGATCATTGTATTCTTAAAATTGTTGAGCCAAAGAAAAGGGGTTCGTCCCAGTATTTCAGACTATTTTTTGTAAACCGCAAATTTCGGTAAAACTTTGTTTGTAACTTGTTTTAAAAAAACAGCAACATTTATTTAAGAATACTACCCACTTTTAGCTGTAGTAAAACGGGCTGGTTGTTACGAAAAACGATCACATTCAACTTCTCTCCATGAGTTTGAAGCATTGCTTTGTACTGTTGAATGCTGTTTGAAAAATTATTTTCAATTCCGAATATTACATCACCCGGCAGAAACCCCGCCTTTTCAGCCGGAGAATCCTGTTGCACTTCTGTAATCTGCACCCGGCCATCAATAAAATAAAAATTCATTCCTGTATAGGAATAATCAAACGGATCTTTTAAATGAGAGTTGGGGGTAAGATGAATCAATTTTTCAGGAAAGTTGAGTACAATATTAAACCTGCGTAATAAATCGCTGCCAATAAGCCCCACCAAAGAAGGATAGCTAAACACATTGACCGAGTCTTTATAAATATGTACCGGAACTTTTTTAAATTCATAAGGCCCGATATTGATTCGTTTCATGGTGGAAAGCTTCATATTTATTTTGCCCACCAGCCCTTCTACCTGTGTACTCACCACTTTTCGTTTCTTACTCAAAAAATTACTGTCGGTCATAAACTGTTCACTAAACATTACACACATACCTGCGCCCGTATCAAAATAAAAATTACTTACATAGGTTTTTAAATCACTTATTTCATGACGGGTAACCGGAATATTTGTAAATACAGGTTTTAAAACCGCTCCGCTTTTGGGATATTTATACATACCCGGACTGTAAACTGAAATGGTTTGCGTATTAAAATCGAGCCCTACAATATATCTTCTTAAGAAGCTAAAACCTATAATGCCATCAATCCGCACACCATACACTTCTGTTAAGATTTCATAATCGTTAATATGAAAGTCCAGGTTTTCAACATCCAGACCTTTAAAATGCAGCGTTCCATTTTTATAAAAGGATAAATTTCTTGTACCACCAATTCCTTTTACAGTTCTGTCGCTTGGTTCAATGGGTAATTTGTAATAAGCAGCCGTTAATGTATCAAGAGAAATACCGCCGCTTCCTGTGTCTAAAATAAAATTGAGTGTGTCTGTTAGTTTATCTAAAGTAGCATGTAAAATAACAATACCTCCGGTTAGTTGCTCAAACTTAAAACTGGTAAGCAATTTAGCCGGGGGAAAATCGGCTTCCTGGCTTTGCACCATTTGCATAGAACAGCAAAACATGAAAACAAACAGCCATTTCTTACACTTCATAATGAAAATAGTTAAACTCTAAGTTAACAGACAAGCAAATTACTGTAAACGCTTCGTTGTTGGTATAATATCCCCTTGTACTTTTGTAAACGGAAAAGCAAGATGATGAACCCGGCAATTGTGCTTATAGAAACTGCATTGGCGTCGCACTCCCGTCCGTACGGAATACATCCGGGCGGGCTTGTAAAAAGAATTTTTATTCAACAATTATGAACCTCAACGATCTTTATCAAAAAGCAGCAGCATTTGAATTTCTTTCTATAGAAGAAGGGATTTATTTATTTGAACATGCCCCTTTAACTGAGCTCATGTATGTTGCCAATGAACTTAGAAAAAAACAAGTGCCACACGGAAAAGTTACCTGGCAAATTGATAGGAATGTAAACACTACCAATGTATGTATTGCCAATTGTAAGTTCTGTAACTTCTTTCGCATACCCGGTCATGCAGAAGCATACATTACAGATATTGCTACTTATAAAAAGAAAGTAGAAGAAACCATACGCTGGGGAGGCGATCAATTGTTGTTACAGGGCGGCCATCATCCTGAACTTGGGTTGAGTTTTTATACTTCGTTGTTTAAAGAATTAAAATCGCTTTATCCAACTATTAAACTGCATACTCTGGGCCCGCCAGAAGTAGCACATATTACCAAGCTGGAAAAAAGTACACACAAAGAAGTGCTCACTGCATTGAAAGAAGCAGGTATGGATTCCTTACCCGGTGCCGGTGCAGAAATTTTAATTGACAGAGTTCGTCGTTTAATTTCAAAAGGAAAATGCGGTTCACAAGAGTGGTTAGATATAATGCATGAAGCACACAAATTAAATATTACTACCAGTGCAACTATGATGTTTGGACATGTAGAAACTTTGCAGGAACGTTTTGAACATTTGGTAAAGTTGCGGGAAGTACAAAGCCGGAAACCCGAAGAAGCAAATGGATTTCTTGCTTTTATTCCATGGACTTTTCAGGATGTGGATACATTGCTTGCAAAAATCAGAGGTGTACACAATCTTACCACTGCTGAAGAATATGTTCGTATGATTGCCATTAGCCGTATTATGTTGCCCAATGTAAAAAACATACAGGCAAGCTGGCTAACTGTTGGTAAAGAAACCGCACAACTTTGTTTACATGCAGGTGCCAATGATTTTGGAAGTATTATGCTGGAAGAAAATGTAGTGAGTGCTGCAGGTGCGCCGCATAGATTTACCTACAAATCAATACAGGAAGCAATAAAAGAAGCAGGTTTTGAACCACAACTCCGCACACAACAATATACATGGAGAGAATTACCAGAGGTGATAGAAGAACAGGTGGTGGATTATTAAAAAGGCAAAGGTTGCAAGTATAAAATAATTTGTTGCCTCATCAATCCTTTTTTCAGCTTCATGTAACTGATGCGTTGTGTACTTCTTTTTTTTCTAAAAACAAGATTTCCTTTATAAATTTCAGCATGCAGAAGTTCCGGGAAGGCACAAGTTATATCGTAGGCCTCACGATAATTTACCAATCCAATTCCAAGTGAATAGTTTACATGTTTAATGTGTATCATTTGTTCCGTTATACATTGAAAATTAGTTATTTTTGGAACAATAGATAACAGAAATACAAGCGTTGTGTGCAATTAACGCTAAAACTGCTTATTATGGAAAAATTGAAAACGCTATGTTTTACATTAGGAATATTGTTCTTAATAGTTTTCTCGTCGTGCAAACAAGAAATTAAAGAAGAGGGTTATGTTGCAGTTGACGGTGGTAAAATCTGGTATAAGATTTTAGGCAAAGAAAAAAAAGGCATTCCCTTATTAATAATGCATGGCGGACCTGGAGGCAGAAGTTGCAGCATGATTCCTGGATTTTCTCTTTTAGCTACGGATAGACCTGTCATTTTTTATGACCAGTTGGGGTCCGGTAATTCCGAAAGACCAACGGATATTACTTTATGGAAAACTGAACGCTTTGTAAATGAAATTAACCAGCTAAGAAGTGCATTAAATTTAGATGAATTGCACATAATGGGACATTCTTGTGGCAGCACATTTTTAATTGAATATTTAATTACTAAAAAGCCCAAAGGAATTAAATCAGTCATTTTTTCTAGTCCCATGATTAGTACGCCAGACTGGATAGCTGATGCTAAACTGTTGCTTTCGCAATTGCCAAGCAGTGTTAAAGACACAATAAATAAATATGAAACATTAAAGAATTACACAGCACCTACCTATATAGCCGCAACTGATTCCTTTTATGCACGACATTTGAGTCGAAAACAGTGGCCTTATAAATTAGCTTCTTGCGAAAATGCAGGTAGTGGCAATGATAGTATTTACAACTATATGTGGGGACCTACCGAGTTTAACGCAACAGGAACTCTTTTGAATTTTGATAGAACTTCCGATTTAGATAAAATTAAGGAACCAATTCTTTTTGTAACAGGTGAATATGATGAGGCAAGACCTGAAACTATGTTCAGATATCAGAAACTCTCTAACCATGCAGTTGTGGAAATCATAGATAATGCTGCACATATGACAATGATTGACCAACCAGAAAAATTAGCTGAAGTAATTAATAAATTCCTGAAAAGTGTTGAACGTAATTGATACTAACTGCACACAACAGGCGGTTTGGCAATATGGCGGGGCGACGAATATATCCTCGTCTTTTTGTTCGCTATTCGGCTTCAGTTCCAGCCGACGAATAACACCGAGCAATAGAATAAACAATGAACTTTTATTTATAAATTTAGAAGCGGTTAAGGGCTG
>JANNRE010000015.1:0-264636 GCA_031401115.1 Chitinophagaceae bacterium | reverse complement strand
AATGTTGAATGATGTGGGCTATGGTTTAGACGGCAGCGGATTGAAGTTAAACCTGGTGTATAATCCTGCCGGTGCGTTTCTTCCTGCTTCTCAAACAGCACTGGAGCATGATTTTAAATCAGCATTGTTACAGGATTTCGGTATCAGTTTTAATGATTTGTTTGCTATTACCAATTTGCCCATTAGCAGATTTTTAGATTACCTGTTACAAAGTGGAAATTATGAAAAGTATATGCAAAAGCTGTTAGATGCTTTTAACCCGGTAGCAGCTTCAAATGTAATGTGCCGATCAACTATATCAGTGGGTTGGGATGGTTACTTATACGATTGTGATTTTAACCAGATGCTTGAAATGAAGGCAGATGTCAGCAACAACCATATCTCTAATTACAACAACATTCAGTTACAAAATAGAAACATCATTGTAAACCAGCATTGCTTTGGTTGTACAGCAGGAGCTGGAAGTAGCTGTGGCGGTGCAATTACATAACTATATAAAAGTGTATTCAAACAGGTAAGAAATAAATTTTTTTTTAATCACAACAGTAATAACTAATTCACTAAATAATTTAAACTCAGATTATGGACCTGGCATATTTAGAAACAACCAAAGATGTTTACAAAAAAGCAGCCGAAAAACCAGATATTGGTTTGTGTTGCACTACCACTCCAATATGGCAACTACCCGGCCTAAGCATACCTGTAATCATGCAACAGATGAATTATGGTTGTGGTTCAACCGTTAATTCAAGAGATTTAATTAATAGTCCTTCCATTTTATATGTAGGCGTTGGTGGTGGAATGGAACTGTTGCAGTTTGCCTATTTTAGCAGGCAAAAAAACGGTGTTATTGGGGTGGATATTGTGGATGAAATGTTAGCGGCCAGTAAAAAGAACTTTACGGAGGCAGAAGCATTAAACCCATGGTTTAAAAAAGAATTTGTTGATTTAAGAAAAGGCGATGCATTAAACCTGCCCGTAGAAGATAACAGTATAGATGTGGCAGCGCAAAACTGCTTATTTAATATTTTTAAACAAGATGAATTGAAAAAAGCCCTTGCAGAAATGTATAGAGTATTAAAACCAGGAGGAAGATTGGTAATGAGCGACCCTGTTTGTGAAACCGATATGCCTGAAGTTTTAAAAGAAGATGAAAGGTTAAGAGCATTATGCCTAAGCGGAAGTTTGCCACTTTGGAAGTACATAAAAATGATTACAGATGCAGGTTTTGGTACGGTTGAAATTAGAGCTAAGCGCCCATATAGAATTCTGGATCCTAAAAATTATGCAACTGAAAAGTTAATCTATATTGAAAGCGTAGAAGTTTGTGCAATTAAGGATTCAATGCCTGCAGATGGGCCTTGTGTATTTACCGGCAAGACAGCTATCTATTTTGGCGACCAGGATTTATTTGATGATGGCAAAGGGCATGCACTGGTGCCAAACCAGCCGCTTGCTGTTTGTGACAAAACCAGCAATACCTTAGCCATGCTTAACAGAGATGATATTTTCATTTCTGAATCAACTTTTTTTTATATTGGCGGCGGTTGCTGCTAAAAATATTTTAATGAAAGAATTATTAGAAAGCCGTCAATTTTTAATTGATAATAGTATTACCAACCCTGCTGTTGGAATAGTTTTAGGTACTGGCCTCCACAGAATATTGGATTACGTTGAAGTGATTACAAAAATTTCTTATGCTGATATTCCAAATTTCCCGGTATCTACAGTTGAATTTCTCAAAGGAAATTTGGTGTATGGAAGAATTGGGGACAAGAATGTTTTGATCATGCAAGGCAGGCTGCACCAGTACGAGGGATACAACATGCAGCAAACTGTTTTTCCGGTAAGGGTAATGAAGTTGTTGGGGATACAACATCTTTTTCTAACAAACGCTGCAGGTGGTATTAATCTTTCATTTAAAAAAGGGGATTTGGTTTTAGTAGATGATCATATTAATCTTCAATCTGGTAATCCGCTTATGGGTGCTAACAACGATAGTTTGGGTAGCAGATTTCCAGACATGAGTATGCCTTATAGCACGAAACTAAACAAGCTTTTGAAAGAAAAAGCAGATGTATTGAATATTGAGCTCAAAAAAGGTGTTTATGTGGCTGTAAATGGTCCTAATTTAGAAACAAGAGCAGAGTACCGGTATCTGAAAATGATTGGTGCAGATATGGTGGGCATGTCAACTGTTCCGGAGGTAATTGCAGCCAATCACATGCAGTTGCCCTGTGCCGCAATTTCGGTAATTGCTAATGAGTGTAATCCTGATTGTTTATTGCCTGTAGATATAGCAGAAATTATTGCAGTGTTAGGTAAAGCTGATGAAAAGATTGCAAATCTATTAGTGAAAGCTATCAGTTCATTAATTTAAAAAGGCGAAATGAATAATGCTGTTATCATCTTTATTAAAAATCCAATACAGGGCAAAGTAAAAACCCGGCTATCCGCTACAATTGGAAACGAAAAGGCACTTGCAATTTATTTGCAACTTGTGCGGTACACATTAAGGTCGGTCAAAGATATAATGGCAGATGTATTTCTTTATTTTTCAGATACAATTGATGAATCAGTGCCTGAGTTTGATCATTTATTTTTCAAAAAATGCCAAAGCGGAAGTAATTTAGGAGAACGGATGAACAATTCATTTGCAGAAATTTTCGCTTTATGGTATGATAAAGTAATAATCATTGGAACCGATTGTCCTGAAATAAATTTAGATATATTAGACGATGCATTTTACCAGTTAGAAAATTCCGATGTAGTTATTGGGCCGGCATATGACGGCGGCTATTATTTATTGGGAATCAAACAACAGCAGGATCACATCTTTATTGACATTCCCTGGAGTACTACAGAAGTTTTAGCCGCAACAGTTGCTGCATGCTGCAATAACAATCTTAGTTACACCCTGCTGCCTGCCCGGCATGATATTGATAAGGAAGAAGATCTTGTTCATTTAGATCATTTGAATAAATAGCAGACTTGAAAAAATCAAAAAAATGAACATATTTAAAAAACATTGTTTGCACTCCTGTTTACAATAATCGGAAGCTTGGCGGGCAACATAAATTTCCTAGAGTATTAAAAGGAAAAATGCTGGAAGACTGGAAGAAGTTTTTAGAAACAACTGCATAAGAATTCTTAGCTCCAATCCCAAATCACCACATCCCATTCCTCTGTTTCATCTTTAAAATGATGCAATAATTCAAACCCCATCTTTTTATGTGCACGGATACTTCTTGTATTTCGTGTAGCAATTTCTGTAACAACAAAATCGTAGTTGCTTTGCATAAGTTCTTTGTGTTTTGTGTACAGCATTTCAAACACTCCTTGCCCTCGGTAAGGCTTATCAATACAAATTTGCCCCATTACATAATAGCGATAATTGTTTAGTGATTGATCTTTATAAGATAGTTGGCTAAACAGTTGAAACATGCTTTGCAGTTCGGGTATTAAATCTACAGCTTCAGTAAGCATTACTAATGCATAAGCAATTACGGCATCTTCATCTTTTACTATCACAGAAGGAGCCAACTCATGCATAAGCTCCAGTTTTTGGTTTGAATGATGTACAGTTACAAAGCCCTGCTCTTTTTCTTCTTCACTATTGTTAGTGCCAGCTAAATATTTTTTTTGCAGTATAAGAATATCTTGTAACTCTTGTAATGTAGTAACTGCTTTTGAAAGTAGCATGCTGTAAAGCTAATAAGAAATATTTTTTCTTTTCTTGCCAGTCTCCTCATTCCATCCTATTTTACAGTTATAAGATTATAGTTTATGGAAGTTGTATTACAAGGATTGGCTCTTGGTTTGTTACTGGCAATATCCGTTGGTCCGGTTGTTTTTTCTATTATAAAACAAAGTATAAACAACGGGCATAGGGGTGGTATAAGTTTTATAGTTGGTGTGGCCATAAGCGATCTTACACTGGTACTTATAAGCAATGTATTTACTGAGTTGTTTAACCGTCTCTTGAGGTTTGAAAAAGTAATCGGACTGGTTGGTTGTGCTTTGTTAATAGCTACGGGCATTTATTTTCTTTTTTTTAAAAAAGTAAAAATGGCTGATGATGGAATCAGTCCGCATTTAAAACTTACAGCAGTTGATTATATCAGAATTTTTTTTTCAGGGTATTTTATGAATACGCTTAACCCCGGTGTTATTGCTTTTTGGTTTAGCTGGGCTACCGCTTTTGTAGCACTTAAAATAAATGAACGGATACTATTGTTTGCTACTTGTTTGGTTTTTGTATTTGCTGCCGATTTACTAAAAGTATTTCTTGCAAACAGGCTTCGTAAAAAATTAACTACTGGTATTATTCACCGCATTAATCAACTGTCAGGATTATTATTAATTATTTTTGGTGTAGTACTTATATTTCTGGTTGTATTTGTACGGCAAAAAATTTCTTAACAAACAATTTCAATTTTGTGCTGTTGCTTTGAATGTATAAAATGAAAATTCTTTTACTTTCCATACTTCTTATTTCATCTACTATTGCTTCAGCACAGTACAATGAACTGGTGTTGAAAAAAAATGGATGGTCAAAGAGCCGCTTTAGAGAAGGGTCAGTAATTACAATAGAAACAAAACTGGGTATGAATTATACAGGTACTATTTACCTGATTCAGAAAGATAGTATTTATTTTGATGGAAGCGGTATTGCTGTTTCAGATATTCTTGCTGTAAGTAAAAAGCCCTATAGAAAAAGGCCGTTTATTCCTTATGGGAAAGAAATGTTTCTCTACGCAAATGCAGGGATTCCTTTGTTTGTAGCCGGGCTTGTTATTAGTGGACAATCATTAAGCTCAGCCATTGCAGCAGGCTTTGCAATTGTGTATCTTCCTGTTCTTATTTATAATGCACAGCGATTGTTGTTTAGCGGAAACAAAGTTTATAATATTGGCAACAGATACCAATTGCACGTGCTTGATTTTTTTACTCCGGAAAATGTTCCTTTCAATAAGCAGTGATTATATTTCAGCTATGAGTTCAAAAAAAAACTCTTTCATTACACGTTGCGTTACGTTTTTTAAAAAACTGTTTCTGTGGATGTTTTTTTTACAATTGATTTATATTGTTATTTTGAAATGGGTTGATCCTCCCGTTACCATTACACAGCTGACGAGTTTAGTAAAGGGTGATGGATTGAAACGAAATTATGTTTCATTAAATGAAATAAGCAGTAATGCAAAATTGGCTGTTATAAGTTCAGAAGATCAGCAGTTTCCTGATCATAACGGGTTCGATTGGAAGAGTATTGAAAAAGCACTCGAGTACAACAAGAAAAAACCAAACCGGGTAAGGGGAGCGTCCACCTTATCTCAACAAACAGCTAAAAATGTTTTTTTATGGCAGGGGCGAAGCTGGTTTCGAAAGGGATTAGAAATGTATTTTACACAAATGATTGAATGGGTGTGGGGTAAAAAAAGAATACTGGAAGTGTATATGAATGTGGCAGAAATGGGGAAAGGAATTTATGGTATTGAAGCTGCAGCGCAACAGTATTATAAAAAACCTGCAGCTATACTTACAAGAAATGAATCTGCACAAATTGCATCCTGCTTGCCAAATCCAAAACTATATACTGTAAAACCGGTATGTAAATATGTATCTGTAAAAAGTGGATGGGTGCTTAAGCAAATGAATAATTTAGAAGGTGATGCTGATGTGCAGGCATTAATTTTTGACACCAGAAAAAGCTTAATAAACAAATCAGGTAAACGCTCTAAGTAATTTTATAAAGTATTAACTGCATTGATTGCAGTTTGCAAACGCTCTTGGTAAGAGCCTGAAATTTCTACCCATGGTGTTGATTGATTGATTAACAAATCACTGTAGTAATGGTAAAGTTTTATTCTAAGCTTCTCATCAGGATATTCTCTCAGAGTATCTTTTATCCAAGGCAGGTCTGGCTTGCATAAAAAATAAAGATCATAGCTTCGGTTGGTTATCTGATCTAATATCCACTGATGGCATTTATCAAACACAAATTCGCACCATACTTTCATTACATACATATCAGTGTCAATAAAGATAAATTCTGAGTTTTGATTTTTAAGTTTTGAGTTTCCCATCACAATTTTTTCTACATATTCATCTTCCAAATTTAATTGCCCTTTTGCTATGGTAAGTAAATCATCATAACTATAATCTGTGCCATGTTCAGTAAGATAAGCCCTTGCAAATTCGGGGCAATAAATAGTATTGAAATGAGCCGCCAGCTCACTGCACAAAGTGCTTTTGCCTGTGCTTTCGGGGCCAATGATTACAATTTTTTTTACATTATGCATTTCTTTTTACTTTTTGCATCCAGGTAAGTAAACCAAAAACTGACATTAATAATAAAACAAAATAATAAACACTCGTAAACATGTACTGTTTTACAAAGTATAAAGGAATGGAAGCTATGTTTGTGGCAATCCACCAGTACCAGCTTTCTACTTTCTTTTTCGTCATCAACCACATGCCTGTAAAAGCAGTTGCACTTGCAAAAGCATCAGCCCATGGAATAGCACCCGCAGCAAAATTTTGTTTGAGATAGTTGAGCGAAAAATAAATAACAATGTAGAATGAACCAAAGAATAACAGTTGATAGAACCACCATCGCTGATTGGAAAAAGTAATCTGTACCACCGGGTGATGTTCTTTATCTTTTTTCAACCATAAATACCAGCCGTAAAAACTCATTACAGTATAATAAAAATTTACACTCACTTCGCCAAACAATTGGCCTTCGAAAGAAATGAATACATAAATAATGGTGTTGATTAAACCAACAGGATACACCAGAATATTTTCTTTTCTGCTGAACCACACACTGGCAATGCCGGCGAATACCGCAATGTATTCATACCAGGTAGTAGCTTTCATACCTTCAACAAAAAGTTGAACAATTTCCTGAAAACTCAATTTTCTTTTTTTGTTTTAAGTTCTGCTTTAATTAATTCCTCGTAGTCTATTCCCTCTTTCTTCATCAGTTCTAATCCATAATTTCGGATTATTTCAATTATACCAATGGCTTTTGTTCCTTCTTCGGTTAAAGCATATTCTGTATGCGGAGGAACTGTTGCAAAGATTTTTTTACTGATGAAGCCTTCTGCTTCCAGTTCACGAAGAGTTTGAGTTAACATTTTTTGACTGATGTGCGGAATATCTTTTTGTAATTCTGTATATCGAAAAACTTTTTTACGCAGCCGCCACAACACCGGAATTTTCCAAGTGCCGCCAATTTTTTTTAGAACAAAATCAACGGGGTTGTAAAATATTTCGTTTTTAACGGTTACGTCAGGCATGTTTCAAATCTACGAACAAAAAAGTTCGTTACATACTTCTTACAGCCTTACATGGTTTCGCTTGTAGATGCCGCAACCTTTACAAACTAAATTTTTAATTATGAAAAAGTTGATGCTTTTAATAACGGCATTTCTATCTATGCAGTTTTCTTTTGCACAGCACAATGCTGGCAACAATGGGAAAATATTAATGATTGCTTCCAATCCATCGGTAAGTAAACAAACCGGCTGGCCTATTGGTGCTTGGTATGCAGAAGTTACACATCCTTATTGGGTATTTAGTGAAGCAGGATATAGTATTGACATTGCCAGCTTAGAAGGTGGTGAAATAAAGTTTGATGGCTTTAGTGATCCTGAAGATGCCAGTAAATATGCAGCATTTGATTATGTCTCCCTTGGCTTTAAAAAAGACGAAACCAAAATGGCCATGTTGAAAAATACATTGAAGCTTTCTTCCATCAACCCCCATGATTACAAAGCTGTTTTTGTTTGTGGCGGACAGGGGCCAATGTACACCATGTACAAAAATGCTGAGATTGAAAAATTTGTTATTGATTTTTACTTAACTGGAAAACCAACTGCTGCTATATGTCATGGCACCTGCATTTTACTCAACACCAAAATACCCAATGGCAAATATTTAGTAGAAGGGAAAAAATGGACAGGCTTTGCCAGTAGTGAAGAACAGTATGCCGATAATTATGTGGGCATGAAAATTCAACCATTCCGAATAGAAGATGAAGCAAAGAAAATGCCTAATAACAAATTTATTGTAGGTGCTCCTTTCTCTGCCTTTGCAGTACAAGATGGGAATTTAATTACCGGTCAACAGCAAAATAGTGGAGCAGCAGCAGCAGAATTAGTAGTGAAAGAATTAGAGAAGCAACGTAAAAACTATCCTACTTATGTGTTGGTTCATGGTGCCTGGGCCGATGAAAGTGCCTGGGGCTTTGTAAGAAATCAATTAGCTGTTCATGCAAATGTTGTGGTAGTAAACCTTCCTGCGCATGGTATTGATTTAACTGATGGTACTAAAACAGGGTTGAATGATTATGTAAAAACAGTTACCAATGTAATCAATCAGCAGACTGGCAAAGTAATTCTTGTTGGTCACTCAATGGGCGGAATGGTTATTTCCCAAGTAGCAGAAAACATTCCGGCTAAAATTGAGAAGTTGATTTATGTATCGGCTTTTCTTCCAAAGAATGGAGAAAGTCTTAACGGCATCGTTAATAAATTTCTCAATAACAAACCCATTGAAATATTTGAGTTCAACAAAGACTACTCACTCATCAGTATTAAAAAAGAAGCGATTCCTACTGTGGTGTGTGATGATTGCCCTCAGTACATGAAAGATGTTTTGGTAAAATATCACAAAGCGGAGCCATTGAAAGGATTTAATGATAAGGTAGTAGTAACTGCAAAATTTGCAGGTGTTCCTAAATATTATATTTCAACAACAGCAGACAATGCAGTTCCTTTTCCATTACAACAGCAAATGATAAAAGAAAATGGTACAGTAAAGAAAGTTTTTGAAATGCAAACATCACATTTGCCGTTTGTAGTGCAGGCAGATGCATTTTTGAAGATACTTACAGGTATTAAATGAAGCAGCAATTTTTCTTATTGATCATTTTCTTATTAAGTTGGGCTATTCCAAAAGCCCAGCTAAACGAAAGCGATACAGTAAAGTTTCAGCTAAGAGCAAGTGTTTCCGGCAATTATCAACAGGGCAATGTTGCTTTGCTGGCCATACGAAGCAAACTTGATTTTACATTTTCGCCTATCAAACAATTTGTATTTAAATCTCAGAACAGCAGTTTGTACCAGGAGTTTGGCAATCGTAAAGCAGATAATGATTTGTTCAGCCGTAATTATTTATACTGGCAGCCACAACACAAAGTATATCCGTTTGGTATCACTTACGTTTCATCAAACTTTCGCCGTAAAATTGAAACAAGGTTTTTTGCCGGAGCAGGTATAACCTTTCAATTAGTGCAAACACAATTTCATGTGCTCAAGCTATCAGCAAGTACAGTTTATGAAACCAACAGCTTTAAAGGAACACTTTACAACAAAGCAGAGTACAACGGCAGCAATCGAATTAATCTTTGGAGAGGAACATTGTATGCCGCAGGTTGGAACTATTTGCTGAACCACAAGCTTCGTTTGTATTATGATGCTTACTGGCAACCGGCCTTCAACAATAAAAATAATTACCGAACGCAGTATGATATTGGTGTAGAAATTCCTTTATGGAAAGGATTTAATTTTACAGCACTTTATATTTTTACACATGAGAATGTTGTTATTAACAATATTAAACAACAGGATAAAATACTCAGCTTTGGATTTTCTTATAACTTCAAACAAAAACATAAATGATTATAGCAATCATCGGCAGCGGTAATGTAGGTGGTGCATTAGCACAAAGTTTTATCAAAGCAGGTCATACCATTTTAATGGGCGCTAAATTACCACTCAGCGATAAATCCATTAAACTGGCAACTGTAATTGGGGAAGATCGTTTTACATCTGTTGAGCTTGCAGCAAAACAGGCTGATGTAATCATCATCACCACACCACCTGATGCCATCTTATCCATTATTCCAAAATAGAGTGATGTACAAAACAAAATTATTATTGATGCTACCAATTCAGTTCGTGTAAAACCCGAAGGTTATACAACAGTTTATCATGCCATAAAAGAAAAAACAGGAAGTGATAATGTGGTAAAATGTTTCAACACAACTGGTTTTGAAAACATGCTCAACCCTGTTTACAAAGGAGAAGGCATTGATATGTTTTGTGCAGGAAGCAATCCTAATGCAAAACAAATCGTTCAACAACTATCCAAAGAAATTGGCTTTGCCAACTGTTATGATTTTGGCAGTGATGATAAAGTACAATTACTAGAACAGTTTGCTTTAAGCTGGATTAATTTAGCCATTATGCAGGGATACGGCAGAAATCTTGCATTTAAATTAATACACAGATAAAAAACAGGTTGTACATTCGGCATTCAAAAATAAACTTAACAAAATGATACGTAATGCAACAGCCGTTTGGAACGGAAGCGGAAAAGAAGGCAGTGGTAACCTCACAACACAAAGCACTGTTTTAAATCAAACACAATATTCGTATTTATCAAGATTTGAAAACGGAGTTGGTACAAACCCTGAAGAATTAGTAGCAGCTGCACATGCAGGATGTTTTACTATGAAGTTGAGTTTTGTATTAGGAGCTGCGGGCTATACTCCAACATCAATTGAAACAAAATGTGAAATTACTTTAGCAGATGGGGCTATTACAAAATCTCATTTAACTGTAAAAGCAACTGTGCCTGATATTGATGATGCCAAGTTTCAGGAATGCGTAAAAGATGCAGAAGCTAATTGCCCTATTTCAAAATTGCTAAACACAGCCATTAGCAGTGAAGCAAGTTTAGCTTAAGTTGCTCATATTTATATTTATTTGCCGCAGATTGCACTGAAGCACTGTTATTATATACTGTGCCTCTATGGTTTCTGCGGCAACTTTATTTAACTTACTTCTATTATGAGTGAAATAAAAAACAAAACCGTTCTCATTACTGGTGGTGCATCTGGTATTGGGAAACTCATGGGTGAACTGTGTTTGCAGGAAGGTGCAGACCGTTTAATTATTTGGGATATTGATCGTAAGAAAACAGAAGAAACAGTTACTGAATTTCAAAGCAAAAGTTTTGAGGTACATACCTATCATGTAGATGTAAATAATGTAGATGAAATAATTATGGCTGCAAATGACATCAAACAAAAATGGGGTGGTGTTGATATTCTTTTTAATAATGCAGGCGTCATCAGTGGTAACAAATTCTTTCATCAATTTACACATAAGGAAATTGATTTTACTATGGGTATTAATGCAGATGCGCTGATGCATGTGGCATTAGAATTTTTACCGGGTATGATTGAAAAAAAGAAAGGGCATATTGTAAATATTGCATCGGCGGCAGGATTAATTCCCAACCCAAAACTTTCTGTGTACTGTGCCAGCAAACATGCAGTAATAGGTTGGGGCGAAAGTATACGAGTGGAACTGGAGCAGATTTCAAAAGACTTACATGTAACAACTGTAACACCATCTTTCATAAGCACAGGAATGTTTGAAGGTGTGCGATCACCGTTGGTGCCTATTGTTCGTCCACAGGTAGCAGCAAAAACAATCATCAATGGTGTAAAGAAGAACAAAATATTTGTACGCATGCCGTGGATTGTATTTGCCGTTCCTTTTTTAAAAGGATTGCTACCAGTTCGTTGGATGGATTTTTTAGCCGGAGAAATTTTCGGCTTTCATAAAAGTATGGATGCGTTTAAGGGAAGAAATTAAAATGACACAAATGAAAAAAGTAAATCTCTCCGAAAAACTTTCTTTGTTTTCCGATTTCTCAAGTCCAAAGATTGTTGGCGAATTAAATGGTCAGCAGGTGAAACTTGTAAAGATGAAAGGTGAATTTGTATGGCATCATCACGAAACTGAAGATGAACTGTTTTACATTGTAAAGGGAAGTTTAGATATGCACCTTCGTGATCAAATTATTACTATCAACGCTGGTGAATTTTTAATTGTACCGCATGGTGTGGAGCACAAGCCTGTTGCCAATGAAGAAGTACATATTATGCTGTTTGAACCAGCCTCAACGCTCAATACAGGAAATACAGAGAATGAAAAAACAGTAAAGGAGCTAGAGTGGATTTAAAACAGATTTTCTCATCTTTTTTCTTCTCACCTTTGTATAAACGATTGTATAATGAAAATTGCAGTATTGGGCGCCGGAATGGTAGGCCGTGCCATTGCACTAGACCTTGCCCAAAATTTTGATATCACCTCTTTTGATGTGCATCAACAACCTCTTGATTTGTTGCAACAGAAAAACGTATTAATTAAAACTCAACAAGCAGATTTACAAAAGCACAGTACTTACGCAGAATTATTAATGCCTTTTGATTTAATTGTATGTGCAGTTCCTGGCTTTATGGGTTTTGCAACACTTCGCCAAGTTATCATGTGCGGCAAAGACGTTGTTGACATTTCATTTTTTCCTGAAGATGCACATCATTTAAATCAGTTAGCGATAGAAAATAGTGTAACAGCTATTGTTGATTGTGGTGTGGCACCCGGCATGAGTAATTTTATTCTTGGCCGCTACAATGAAGAAATCCAGGTAAACAATTTTGAATGTTATGTAGGAGGACTGCCAAAAATAAGAACCAAACCATTTGAATATAAAGCGCCTTTTTCTCCAGTGGATGTAATACAGGAATATATTCGTCCGGCAAGGTTGAAAGAAAACGGAAACATCATCATCAAACCTGCTCTTAGCGATTGTGAGTTGATGAATTTTGAAGCGGTTGGAACACTTGAAGCTTTTAATACAGATGGCTTACGTAGTTTGCTTTTTAGTTTTCCTCATATCCCTGATATGAAAGAGAAGACGATGCGTTATCCCGGTCATGCAGCACTCATCAGCAGTTTTAAAGAAGCCGGTTTCTTTAATGAAGAGCCGGTTCTGTATCACGGTCATGAAATTTCTCCCTTGCAGTTTGTATCAGTACTGTTGTTAAAGCAATGGAAGTTAGCAGAAGAAGAAAAAGAAGTAACCGTGATGAAAGTGATTGTGGAAGGCCATAAAGGAAAAGACTTTGTTCATGTTGAGTATAACTTGTTTGATGAATATGATGAAGCTACACAAACAAGTTCTATGGCAAGAACAACTGGCTATACCTGCACGGCCGCAGTAAATCTTATTCATACAAAACTATTTTCTAAGAAAGGGGTGTTTCCACCTGAATTTGTAGGGAAGGATAAAAACTGCTTTGATTTTGTAATGCAGCATTTAAAGCAAAGAGGAGTGAATTGGGTAAAGTCATAATTCATTTCTTACAATAATGAAATAGAATAAACAAAAAAGCGAAGCTTTCGCTCCGCTTATAAATTTATAAATTCAACAATTACTTAATGCGTTACTAATTTCCCCTTCGGGGTTGGGGGCTTTACTCCGCTTCCGCCACCACTTCCTGCACTTCAGGAATCATACGTTTCATCATTCCTTCAATACCAGCTTTAAGTGTAATCATTGAAGATGGGCAGCCACTGCAACTTCCCTGCAGCATTAAATTTACTTTGCCATCTTTAAAGCTTTTAAATTGTATTGCACCTCCATCCATTTCGACCGCTGGCTTTACATAATTTTCTAAAATTTCCTGTATGCGCTGTACTACATCACTATGATCACCACTCAATACTACTTCATCGGTCTTTACTTCCGGTACCTTGCTTTCATCTACTACTGGCTTGCCTTCTTCTAAATATTCTTTTAAAAACTGACGGATCGAAGGAATTACTTCCTGCCACTCTGTATCTGGCGTAGTACGTGTAAGTGTAATAAAATTGCTGGCAATAAATACCGCTTTTACAAACGGGAAACCAAATAATTCCTGTGCTAATGCTGAGGGTTCTGCTGTAGAAGCATCAGGAAAATCAATGCTCTTTCCGGGGTAGAGCAGTTTGTTTGCCACAAACTTCATTGTTTCGGGGTTGGGAGTCATTTCGGTGTAAATACTAATTACCGGGTTGCCTGTTTGTATCATAACTAAAATTTAAAGTTCACTTCTGCGGTTACAATCAGAAGCAGGTACAAAGATAACAACAAAAAACCTGCTTTGATGGTTCAACGAAAAACATGACAAGAACAAGCATAAATTTTCCAAAATTCGCAATCGTTTCAATTTATTTAATTCATCTTAAAAAGAGTTTACTTTTCATCCTTTTCTTTTATCTTCAATATAGGTGTATTGATTTAAACCCTTTTTTATGAACAGAGAATTATTCAGTTGGCATAGCCCCGCACTGGGGAAAGAAATGCCCATTGTTGGTTACGGCCATTATGGGTTTTCATTATTGCTTATACCCACCGCAGCGGCCGATTATTTAGAGTATGAACGGTTTCAATTAATTGATGCTATTAAACCGTGGATAGATGCAGGAAAGCTGAGAGTATTTTCTGTAAACAGCATCAACACAGAAAGCTGGTTGAACAATGAAATGGCCGGTGAGCATAAGGCCATCCGCCAAAATCAGTTTAATGAATACATTTATAATGAGGTGGTTCCATTTATCCGTAACGCCACCAGTTGGGAAACGCCTATTATCACCTGCGGTGCATCATTCGGCGCACTGCACAGCATGAATTTATTTTTAAAACGCCCCGATTTAATTAATGGAGTTTTGGCAATGAGCGGTGTGTATGATTTAACAGAATACACAAAAGGGTTTTATGATGATCAGGTTTATTTCAACAGCCCCATGCATTATATTCCAAACCTTACAGACCACAATGTGCTGGAGCAAATTCGCAGGAGCAGCCATATACATATTGTAAGCGGCAGTGGTGCTTATGAAGACCCAAGCAGCAGCGGTAAGTTTGCAAAAATTTTATACGATAAAGGCATTAACTACAATCTTGATATTTGGGGAGCAGAATGGCCGCATGATTGGAACACCTGGCGGGCAATGCTGCCTGCATATCTCGAACATAAACTATAAATGTTATAATAAGAAAGCGAAAAGAGGTGATATCTTTTAAAGGTATCGCCTCTTTTCGTTTCATTTCTATTCCCTAACTTTCATCACTTAAAACGATTGCTATATGATTCGCAGTAAAATTGCAGGCATAGGAATGTATGTTCCCTCCACAGTTGTAACCAATAATGATCTTACAAAATATATGGATACAAACGATGAGTGGATTCAGGAACGAACCGGTATTCAAGAACGCCGCTATGCTCATCGTACCAAAGAAACTACAACAACAATGGGGGTGGAAGCAAGTAAGATTGCTATAGAACGTGCAGGCATTACCCCGCAGGATATTGACTTTATAGTTTTTGCCACTCTCAGCCCCGATTATTATTTTCCCGGTTGTGGTGTATTGTTACAAAGGGCAATGCAAATGAAACAAATAGGAGCTTTGGATGTACGCAATCAATGTAGTGGATTTGTATATGCGTTAAGTGTGGCCGATCAGTTTATGAAAAGTGGCATGTATAAAAATATTCTGGTAGTGGGCAGCGAGAAGCATTCTTTTGGTTTAGACTTTACTACAAGAGGAAGAAACATCAGTGTAATTTTTGGAGATGGTGCAGGTGCGGTGGTTTTACAACCAACAGAAGATGCCAACCGTGGAATACTCAGTACACATTTGCATAGCGATGGTGCCGATGCAGAAATACTTGCCATGTATAACCCCGGCACACATGCCAATCATTGGAAAGAAAATCTTGCTTCCTTTAATGAAGGAGAGATTGCTGATATGTTTATGAGTCATAATATGATTGATAAAGCAGAGTTGTTTCCGTTTATGGATGGCCCCCATGTTTTTAAAACAGCCGTAATAAAATTTCCTGAAGTGATACAGGAAGCATTGAAGATGAATAACTATCAACCATCCGATATTCATTTATTAATTCCGCATCAAGCTAATTTGCGCATTGCACAGTTTGTACAGCATAAATTAAAGTTGCGTGACGACCAGGTGTATAACAATATTGAAAAGTATGGCAATACTACAGCAGCATCAATACCTATTGCTTTATGCGAAGCTTATGAAATGGGAAAAGTAAAGGAAGGTGATCTAATTTGCCTTGCTGCATTTGGAAGTGGATTTACTTGGGCAAGTGCGTTGTTAAAATGGTAAGTAGTGTTACAGGGAAAGGATTTTTAAAAATAGTTTATATGAAAAGATATTTTACACTTTTATGTTTTGTATTATTTTTTGCAGCAAACTCTTATGCTCAACTTAAACAACACATCAACCCAGATGGTGTAAACAAACCTAAAACCTACTCACAAGTAGTAAAAGTAAATGGAGGTACCATGATTTTTACTTCAGGTATTGTTGCAAATGATGTAGATGGAAATATTATTGGTAAGGGTGATCTCAAAGCTCAAGTAAAGCAGGCGTTTGAAAATTTAAAAATTGTATTGGCAACAGCAGGTGCGGAGTTTACAGATGTAGTAAAGATGACTTATTATGTTGTAAATTATAACCCAGAACAAATTCCAATGATTCGTGAAGTGAGGGCGAATTACCTACCCACAGAAAATCCTCCCGCCAGTACCTTGGTTGGTGTATCCGCTTTATTTCAGGTGGATGTGCTAATTGAAATAGAAGCAGTGGCTATAATTTCAAAGAAGAAAAAATAAAACCATACCAATTCTTCCAATACTTTTGCGCCACTTATGCCACGCCGTTTATTATTTTTACTCAACCCCCGTGCCGGTGTACAAACCGGTAAACCACTTACTGAAATTATTCGGCAAAAATGTGTTGCCTCTAAGTTTGAATTTGAAATTTATAATAGCAATGCAGATGGAGATTATGAATGGGTAAGAAAAAAAATCACGGAAGAACATTTTACAGATATAGTAATTGCCGGTGGAGATGGTACTATCAGCACCATTGCTTCTGCACTACTTGATTTACAAATTAATATTGGAATTGTTCCCCGAGGCTCTGGAAACGGATTGGCTTTGGCAGCAGGTATTTCAAAAAACCCATACAAAGCGTTAGATATAATTTTTAAAGGCAACTCAGCATTAGTAGATGCATTTACTATTAACAATCAGTTTTCCTGTATGCTTAGCGGTATTGGTTTTGATGCACAGGTAGCACATGATTTTGACAAGCAGCATAAGCGTGGCTTTTGGAAATACACACAGTTAACAGTTAAAAATTTGGTTGGCGTAAAAACCTATCCGTTCAAACTTTTTTCGCCGTCAAATAATTTAGAAACGCAGGCTTACTTTGTATGCGTTGCTAACAGCAATCAATTCGGAAATCATTTTACTATTGCACCCAAGGCAAGTTTAAAAGACGGATTGCTGGATGTGATAGTAGTTGAAAAAGCGAATTTTCTTTTATTGCTCTTACGTGTTGTTTGGCATATCCGTTTCGGAACCTTTACTCTGAATTTTAAAAGGCGATTTGGGATTACTTATTTTCAAACAGATATTTTGCGCATCGAAAACCCAATGAATGCTCCGTTTCATATTGATGGTGATGGCAAAAGAACGGCTCAATTGTTTGAGGTAAAAGTAATCCCTAATGCATATCGTCTGCTAATGCCCTGATTTGTTTGTTTCGTATGCTCTTTTGCAGAGAATCAATCTTTAAATAGGAAGCTGTGTTTAATTGGTTGTAGACCGCCCTGCCAATATCTTCTTTTTCTCTGTTGGTTAAATGAAAACTTAAGGCTGCTGTTTTTTTTGTTGAGTCGGGTGTATAAATAAATAACAGTTTTGTAAGTGGCAATTCGTTTTTTGAATAACTCAACATACTTTCCTGCATATAATCCTGCACTTTGTAAAAATTATATTGTAAGGTTGTAACAGGTTTGTATAAAATATCTCCTATGCTGGGCTCAGTTAAGTCTTCGTTCCACTCACCTTTTTTTCGATCTCGTATTTGTATATAAATAATACCGGCCGTCTTTTCTTTAATCCATTGCTGAAATACATGTAAAAATCGAAGTGTAATTTCTTGCCCGTAATTATCTCTAAGTCCGGCATCCATCACATCCACAATCGGCTTGGTGGGCATCCACACATTGGGCAACACATAAGGGAAAGTTGCATTCATACGCAAGGCAGTTAATAGGCGAAGATTATAGGGATTCAAATTTTTAAAGTAGGCACAAAAATCTATGGCATCCGGTTCAGCAGTAATACCCCGGCTGCTATCGTGTTGCGGCCGCATTAAATAACTGATGGGTTGTGTACAAATCATCATCTTTCTTCCATCCTGCGATACGGTGGAACTAAATATTCCCAGCGGTATGCTTGCGTTGTATTCATCAGTTTTATAATCCATTAAACGGCTGCCTAATATATTTCCAGTATTATAATTCAACTGTTGTTCAAAAGAGTAGCCCCTGTCTTTTACAAACCGATAGGACCCAACAGAAAATTTTTGTGCAGGTGAAATTAAATCTCTGGTTACATAGGCTGAGAAAATAGGATTGAGGAGGTCTTTAGAAATATTTGTTGCATGAACAGGGTCTTGCAGGTTCACTTGATTTCCTTTAACTTTTTGTCTGTACAGCTCTCTAAAAAAAGTTGCTCCCAGCATTCCACCGGAAGCACCTGAGTACAAAAATGTTTTTTGTAACAGCTCACCTTTTAATATACTATCTAAGCGCATCAATACATTTACAGTGTAGGTGGCTGAGCGATTGCCACCACCGCTAACATTCAGCACATAGAAATAAGGCAGGCTTTCTTTTTGTTTTTGTTTCCAGTTATTGAGAATTTCAATCATGTGCAAACTGTCTTTCTTCATCTGTTCTGTTGTGCACAACGTAAGCATTACTTCAAGTGAATATTCAGGTCTTGCATTTTTGTTTTCATAATTCAATCCAAACGCTTTGTTACGAATATCAATGTATTCATTCTTAAACAAAAAGTTGAAAAGAATAATAAGAAGCAGTGCTACAGGTACGCTCCAGGTGCTTAACCAGTAAGCCAATGCTCCCGAAGCAGCAATTAAAATAGAAAAGAAAAGAATAATACTTGCCGCAGCAGGTATTTGCAAATAAGCGTCATCTAAAAATAAACCATAGATCATTAGTAATAAAAACGCAATTAAAATAGCAGTAACGGCTGAAAAATGATGCCGTTTAAAAATAGAGTCTAAAAAGGGTTGGCTGTAATGCGCTACACTTCTTGTTTTATGATAGCGAAAAAATCCGGTTAAAAAATAATCAACATGTATTACCGAGTCTCTTCGTTTGCCCACAGGCATGTGTTTATATTTTTCAAGAAATTGTTTGGAATCTTTTAAAATTGGTTGCAATGTTTTAAGGATTGCTTTTTCTGAACCATAGAAATAAAGAAAGGATAATGCGATTAATAAAACCAACCCCGCAATAAAACCAAGAGCCATTAGCAGTATTTCCACTGTAGTCATTAACTCTTTATATCTGTCGAACCGAAACTGTTGAATAAAGTAATTAATCAAAAATAAGAAAGGGATACCGGCATTGTTTAAACAATACTTTAAATAGGGCTTAGTAGTAGTGGCAAGAAATTTAAAGTAATTGCTAAAGAGAATAAACGTAGTAGCGTTCCAACTCATAATAAAACCACCATAGGCTGCACCTACAAAAAAAGCGCTGAAAAAATTTACATTACCCAGATATTCAGGTGCAAGAAATAAAGAGTCGGCTCCGTAATTATTCATAAAACCGCCATTGATAGCACTGGCGAGCAGAAACCAAAATAAAAGCATCAGTTGATATTTTCTGAAATGCAGAAAAATTAACTGTACAGGAAATGAATACCAAATGCCCAGCAGGTATTTCTTCATGAAGGAAAAGTTACGGATAAAATCTGATGCGGTTTATATGTACACAATTGATAAGACAAAAGCCTCATGTGTAATGCTGCCTGAAAGCTTAAGAAAGTACCTCTTTACTTAAGCATGCTTTCTTCTTACCAAATACAAAATCCATATCATGCTTAATAATAAACACATGCCTACAAACTGATGCAACTGTGCCATCCATTCAAAAACGCCCCACTTGTTGGGAATAATTTTTAATGATGTTAGTACAGATAAAATACCAAGTAACACTTGTAAGAACACCAATAGCAGTGGAACAAATTTTGTGGCACTTAGTAAAGCAGAGGTTTTTGTTTTTCCTGCTTTATAATACCATACAATAAATAGCAATGTAAGTAAGTAAGCAAGGTTGCGGTGCACAAAATGGATGGTAATTTTATTTTCAATAAAGTTAATAAGCAGAGGGGTTTCTTTAAATAAAGTTGCAGGTAGCCAAGTGTTATTAATAGTAGGCCATGTAGGTGCTGCCGTTGCAGCTTTATGCCCCGCCATTAACGCACCAAATAACAATTGAATTACTAACAATAAGGTAATAGCGATTGTAAAATTGAACAATGGCTTATGTGCTGTAATATGTTCCTTTTTTACTTTCAATTGTATTGCAAACCAAAAGGTGTAGCAGAGTAAACCCATTGCTAAAATAAAATGCAAGGCAAGTCTTGTTGGTTTTACGTACACTGCATCGCCCACTAATCCGCTTGCGACCATAATCCAACCAACCGTTCCCTGTAATCCGCCTAATAAAAAGAGAATTAGTAGTGGCTTAATCATTTCAGATTTAAAAGAACGCTTTATCAAAAAATAAATAAAGCCAATAGCAAATACAACTCCCATTAATCTTGCCCACCAGCGGTGCATCCATTCCCAGAAATAAATAAATTTAAAATCGCCTAACGTAAAATCTGAATTAAGTAATTGAAATTGTGGAGTTTGTTTATACTTATCAAACTCCGATAACCATTTTGTTTCATTCAATGGCGGTAAAGATCCGGTAACAACATCCCATTCGGTAATGGAAAGACCTGAGCCTGTAAGGCGTGTGATACCGCCTAATAGAATTTGAACAATTAACATAAAAACTCCAAAGAGTAACCAGTTGGCTACCGCTCTGTTTTGTTGTGAAACATCTTTTTGCATAACGGATGTAAAGGTATTGGAGGAATTTGTTCTACGTATTTGTAACAGCATAAAAAAATTGATTATTTTAAACTTCTAAACCAACAAATGGAACAGCACACTTGCCTCAACTGCGGAAATAAATTTGAAGATAAATTTTGCAATCAATGCGGACAGCAAACAACGCATCGTTATACAGTTGCCCACGTATTTCATGAGGTAACTCATGTGTTTACACATGCTGATAAGGGAATCTTTTCTTTTGCCTGGCATATAATATGCAAGCCGGGTATTGTTGCCCTCGATTTAGTAGAAGGGAAAAGGAAACGTTATTTTAACCTGTTTCAATTTTTATTATTGATTGTGGGGTTTACCACATTTCTCATTAGTAAAACAGATTTTATAGTACTGGCCACCAAAACTATGAATACTGCAAATGAAGTAAAAATGAGTACTAAACTAAGTGCTGCCCAGCAGGAAATTTCTTTATTAATGCAGAAGTATAATAATATTTTACAAATGCTATTAATTCCAATATTTTCTTTGTTTTCCTGGTTGTTTTTTGCACGAAAAAAATACAATTATGCCGAAACGATTGTACTCCATACGGCTAGCAGTGCTCAAACAAATGTGTTTGCAATAGCAACTACTTCATTATTTTTCTTAATGAACAATAGCAAAGGTTTTGCAATTATTGCAGTACTTTCAATTTTTGTAATGCTCTTTTCATTTACAATTTCATATAGGCAATTTTTTAAATTTTCTATTAGCAGGTCTTTTCTTTACGCCTTTCTTGTTGTTATATGTACCTATGTAATACAAATTGTTCTCACTGCTGTTATAACAATTCTATTTGTGATAGCAAGTGGGTTAAAGTAAAAAATCCTCCAGAATAGTTCAAGGGAAACTCACATCTTCCCCTTTACAATTTTATGCCAGTATAACCAGGGCAAAATATATTTTTTCAACTGATACATCAACCAACTTGGTTTACTCTGGTCAAACGGAAAGGTTTCCATTACCTTATTTTCATAACCAAACTCAGCTAAAATCAATTTGCCATACCCTACTACCAACGGGCAACTTCCGTAACCGGTGTAACGACCGCTCAACTGCTGACCATTCATAAACGACAATATGTTTTTTACCACCACCGGTGTTTGTTTGCGGATGGCAGCTCCCGTTTTTGCATTAGGAGTATTTAAAATGTCCCCAAGTCCAAATACATTTTTGTAACGTAAATGTTGCAGTGTATACTTATCTGCATCAAACCAGCCATTCACATCAGCCAATGAGCTGCTTTTAAAATAATCGGGTGCACTTTGTGGAGGCACTACATGTAGTACAGTAAACTTTTTTTGCACCTCTGAAATAATGCCTTGGGCATCTGTAACCCTGTAGGTAGCCATTTGCTTTTCTCCATCTACCGCAAGCAAATCATGTTTAAAAGAAAGTTGAATGCCGTATTTATTCACCATCTTCATTAATTCATCAGCATATTTTTTAATCCCGAAAATTACTGTGCCCGCACTGGTGAATTCAATATGTGCTTTTATGTTATGCTTTCTGCAATAATCACCAAACAGGTACATGATTTTTTGTGGCGCCCCTCCACAACGAACAGGAGTAGAAGGTGCTGTAAACAAAGCCACATCACCATCTTTCAGATTTTTTAAACACTCCCATGTATAAGGCGCATATTCTTTATGATAGTTGCTGGTAACTCCATTTTTTCCTAATGTTTCCTGTAAGCCTTTTATCAAATGCCAGTTCATTTGAATACCTGCTCCTACCACCAGAACATCATAGCTGTATTCATTACCGTTTTGCGTGGTAAGTTTATTTTCAGCGGGTTCAAAACTTACTACATACTCTTTTATCCATTTGGCTTTTTTTGGAATTATATCCGCCTCGTTATGAATAGTATCTTTTATATTAAATACGCCACCGCCAACTAATGTCCAAGCCGGCATGTAATAATGTTTATCTCCCGGTTCAATAATGGCAACATCCAACTGGTTATTGGCACGGAGTAATTGTGCAGCCGCTGTAATACCTGCATTGCCGCCACCTACAATTAAAATCTGATGATGAACTTTCATTTTATTCAATTTTTAATTAAACCAAGGTAAAATCAAATGCAATTGTAAAGAGTGATTTGCGTCACAAACTGATATGTATCATATATTATTATAATAAAAACTAACTGATACATTCTTAAATTAATAATAATAAAGAGTAGTATTTCAATAAGCAGCCGCTTCTGTGCAGGTATGGCTTTTCCAGAGCAGTTTAAAAGTGCAGCACATACGAAGTTGAGCCAGCAATCCTCCAGCTACAGTTAGTAATGCCACAATAAGAAAAATAATTTGAATATTCAGTAAGTCAGCAAGAAAGCCTGCTCCTAAAGCGCCGGCCACATAGCCCATATCTCTCCAAAATCGGTATATACTTATACCTTTGGAACGTTGCACAGGCAAAAGGTTTTCTGCAATTACAGTTAAAAAATTAGGGTAAACCAATCCTGTTCCAAGACCAAGTAATGTCATTGAAATTATCACCATTGTTTTGGAAAAAGTAAGTACCAGTAAAAACAAACCGGCTGCTTGTAATAACATGCCCAAGGTTATGAGTTGCTTTTTACAATAATGATCGCCCAATTTACCTGCAAACAATTGACTGGTACCCCATACCGCCGGATAGATAGCTGCTACGGCACCTGCTTCAACAATAGAATAATGATGTGAGAGCAACCAAATAGGAAGTAAGCCCCAAATAACACCATCATTCAGATTATTTATAAAACCGTTGATGGTTACAGTGCCCAAGTTGAACTGTTTAAAACTTACTTCTTTCCATAACGATTCAAACTTTTTTTGTGCGCCGCTTTGTTTTTCAGTAGCAGCAAAAGCTGAGGTGTCTTTTATAAAAATCCAGCTAAACAACAAACCGATAACTGAAAAAAAGATAGCAGGTATAAAAGGATAAAAACCGGCTCCGTAATCATGCGCAATGGTAGTGGCCAGATAACCTGCAAGCCCAACGGCAACATATCCTGCAAATTCATTTATACCCATTGCCAACCCCCTGTTCTTTGCACCCACCAAATCTACTTTCATAATTACAGTAGATGACCATGCTAATCCCTGGTTCATTCCCAGCAACACATTCGCTACCACCACCATCCACCATTCCTGAGCATACATCAATAAAAAGGGAACAGGTAATGCGGCCATCCATCCCAGTAGCAACACCTGTTTTCTTGTATAATGCTGGTGCAGGTAACCAGTAATCAAATTAAAAACCGCTTTTGTAAATCCAAACGCTGCAATAAACGTAAGCAACACTAGGTTAGAATGAATTTGAAAACGTGCCGCTGCATAATCAGGCATTACAGAACGCTCCAATCCAATCATGGCTCCTACAAAAACATTAGCAATGACGAGTAAAATAAATTGGTTACTATTTTCCTTTAAGCCCTGTTGCATTTTACAATTTACTCTTTCCCGAACCAATAATCAATAATCAGGTTAAAATGATGCATATTCACTTTGTTGATTACATACTTCGGGTTCGTAATAAGATCTGCTGCATTTCCTTTATAGAGATAAATGACTCTTACTGAGGTTCCCTTTAATGCACCGCTGAATTTATACTGCACATTGGTTAGTAAATGATAATAAGATGGCATGCCATACTTGTTGAGCCTGAAATTTGTTACCGGCGGCAAATCATAATAACCGGCTGCAATACTTGTTTGCCAGTTTTTCTTTTTGGGCAAATATTGCAGCAGCAGCACGTATGCATTTACATTGCCCAATCCTTCGTTTCTTTCCCTGGCAATAAAAGTATAGAAAGGATCACGGCCCCATTCTCTCGGAAAAAGAAAGCGGCCATCATTTGTAATTCTTGTATAGTTTGCCGTAACAGCAATATCTTTTAAACGAACACCTAATTTGGTGCTGATAATATTTGCCTGCCAGCCGGGCTGCACATAGGCTTTTGATACATCAGCATTACCGCCATTACCAATTTTATTTTGATGAGTTACCTGTAATCCTGCCAATAAATTCTTGTTTGATGTTTTACTGAAGGGCAATTCAGTATCAACCTGCAGCATGGCTGTATTAAAAATATTTTTCACCAGGTAGTTCCATGCCTGTATTTTGATGTGCTCTTTTTTTTGCCACTGCAAAGAAGCAACTGCAACACCTTTTGTCTGCAGGTTGTTTTTAAAATCAGATGGCGTTCCATCTTCTTTCACCCCTGCAGAATATAAACCAATACTGTTTGCAACGGAATACCAATTTACTGTTGAGCGGGGAGAAAAACCATTGAGCCATCCGCCGGTGATCTTTACATTTTTAATTTCATTCAACTCAGCCCAAACTCCTCTTTCCATTGTTGGCCGCATGCGCCCATCCTGCTGGTTAATAAAAGGCGTGTTGAGGTATTGCTTGCCGTATGTAATATGAGACTTTTTGTAATTGTATTTGATGTACAATTCTTCCAGCCTGTCTAAATCTCTTTTATTTGAAGGGTCTTCAATATCAAACAGTGATAATTCATAACGGCTGAGAGTATTTGTTTGAGGGTCACGCCTTGTAAAATCAGGTGATGCAATATTGCTTATAAAAAATCCGCTTACTGCAAACTGAAAATCTTTCAGCTTTGCACTTTCATAACCGATTCCTGCACCCAAACCCCATGCACCATAATCACTCAATGCATCTTTGTTGATGGTGGTCATTACAAAACTGCGGGCATGCGCAAAAAATTTTCCTTTTTTGAAAAACTGATTGAGCGAATGAATGGAACTGTCTGCTGCAGTTGTATCGTTCCGTTCTGTACGATGCTCCTGTGCAGAAAGAAAAAAGGGAGCAACCAATAAAATTATCAAGACAACTCTTTTCATACTAATCATCTGCTTTTATATAACTCCAGCCTTCCTGCTGCTTGAGGATGATTTCTACAAAAGCAGAAGACACCACAAACGCCTGCTCTATGACTCTCTTAGGATCAATATTTCTTTTTTTAAGAGAGTTGTTACACACTGCAAACAGTACACCCCGCTGATGAAGTTTAATAATTTCCTGCTTGTTGTAACCGGTATCGATAAGCATTGCATAGACCGCATTGCCATGAAACACCACTTCAATTTTTGTATCAGGTGCAGCATTTAACACATTGTTGATTTGACGGTACACGCCTGATTGAATTGCTGTATCACCCGTTGGTAATTCCCACACCGCCTTTAATTGTGCAGATGCATTGAATGAAAATAAGTTGATGAAAAAAAAGACTGTAGCAATGAAACATAATTTCATGATGATGAGTTTAAATGAATTGATAATCGTAACCCTCCAGTTGTGATAACAGTGTGGAAGGTGCATCTGTTGCAGTTGCTCTTCCTTCTATTTGTGGTGCCACCATTGGGTGCACTGCCAAATATTCCCGCACAATATTATGTAATGTATGATCAGGCTTGCGGGGATTTTTTACGTTTTCCATTCGGCACAAAGTATCATCAGGGTCGCCTTCACGTTCACAAGCCAGCATGGTAAATACATCATCAGGCCTCACCAGTTCATTCTTCACTTTTATCCAGTTCATGCGTTTGCCTAATTCATTGTTCATGGTAAAGTTTATTTTCATACCCTGGAAACGAACAACCCAACCTCCAAAACGCTTGGCAGGATCTTTTGCAAATACATTGTGCAATTCTTTCTCCATCCAATCCCATAATTGTTTGCCTGTTACTTCACCCATTTTTACTTCACTTTCAACAGGCAGCATGCTCCATAAATAATCATTAGTGATCTCAGCATAACCTTTCACTTTATCAGGTATCAATGGAGGACAGAAACGAAAGCCATTGCTCACCACAATATCAACTTTAGCATCTTTATACTTCCACATGAGCGCATCTGTAATTAAATTGTCCATCGGATTTTCAATCACATAATAGCGAACCAGCGGCGTTTTGGTTTTACCAATTACTTTATTCAACTCTTCTTTATAAGGTGCTCTTACTTTTTCCACCAATCCCATCATAGCAGCATCAGGTTTATATTTTACAGGATCCACATCGAGCAACTGATAATTTTCATCTTTTATTTTTCCATTCTCAACCACTACATCTAATCTTGCTACAAAAGAGCCAAAGGCACCCGGCTCTGTTACTTTTGCATATTTACCTTGCAAGGGTGTACGAACTCGTTCATGTGTATCGGCACCCAAAATATAATCAACACCTGTTATTTCAATTTTATTAGATAAATCTACCTGCTGTGCCAAACCCATGTGTGTTACAAGAAACACCATAGCACATTGTTCATACTCCCGCAGGATTTTTACATACTTCGCAACATTGATTTCAGGTTTGGTAAACGTGATTCCCTTACTATATGCCGGTGATTGACGTTTAGGTGTGAGTGGGTCATTATAACCAATAAAACCAATTTTTACGCCGGCTACCATCTTTGTCCAGTAAGGCGGAAAAATTAATTCATTCTTAAATTCATCACTGGTATCATGAAACATGTTGGCGCAAATCTTTGCACTATTGTAACCTCCCAAATCTCTCCACATGGCCTGTTTTCCATAAACAACTTCCCAGTTACCGGGAAGTATCAAATCATAACCAATATTATTTACCAGCGGCACAATTCCTTTTCCTTCAGTTAATGCAGCAACTCCTCCGCCCTGGAAACAATCACCACCATCAATGATTAATGTATTATTTGGGTTTTGTGCTTTTAATGTTTTCAACATGGTTTTGAGCACTGCAAAACCTCCACGCTTTTTGTAAACTGCTTTCCCTTTCTCAAAAAAGAATTCATCATGGGTGTACAGTTGTGCATGTATATCTGATGTATGCAGAAGTGTAAACACTTTGGCCTTACCATCAGCTACTGCTTTGTTTTTAAAAATTTCATTTTCATGATAGGCATCACCGCTCACTGCATTGGCCAATGAAGGAGGCATCAATGCGCCCGCTGTGAGCATGGAAGCATTTTTAAAAAAATCCCTTCTTGAATTTTGTACAACAGGAGATGTTTGTTCTTCTTCATTACAACTGTTACAGCTGCAATGCGAGGTATGGATGATGTTATGTGACATGCAATTGTTTTAAAAATTATTTGGAAGCAGTTTTCTTTTTCTGTTGTGCTTCTTTAAACTCTTTGATAGGACCAAAAGGACCCAGCTTGTGCTGTTGTTCACTAAAAGAATCTGCATAAGGACCAAAAGGATGGTCGACCGGTTTTTTTGAAATATCAGGCCAATCTTTACTCAAATCTTTTGACGGGCGTGGTTGCGAATTGACAAAAGCAGCTACATCCCATGCTTCTTCATTACTCAATTGAGGTGTATGATAATCTGCTCCCTGTGGCATATTATTTTTTACATAACCTGCAAAACGTGATAAGCGAAACAAACCTGCTCCTGTGTTATAGCTATGCGGTCCCCATAATGGGGGATACTGATACATAGTTCCTTCCAGGTCCTTCATTCCCTGTCCATCAGCACCATGGCAGCTTTGGCATTTTTGTGTATAAACAATTTTTCCATTTTCAGCATCAGCAGCACGGTTCATAAAAGGCAATTCCGCTATACCGCTTCCTTTGGGTTTGGTTCCTTTCTGTAAGTCTTCGCCCAACCATTTGATATACGCATAAATGGCTTTCATCTCTTTGGAGTTGGAATCAAGTGCCTTTCCATTGAGACTTCTTTCAAAACAATCATTCACTCTTTTGTAAATAGTTTCTGTTGAGCCTGAACGATCTCTGAATTTTGGATACGTTGTATAAACTGCTCCGTAATTATTTCCCCACGGTTTAGTGCCTGCATCCAAATGACAGTTTTGGCAATTCATACCGTTGCTGATTTGCATTACAGAACCATTCGGACCAAGATATTTCGAGGTATGTGCAATCAATTCATAACCGTAATAAATGAGCGGGCCATCTTCTCTTGAGTAGTAGGGAATCTGATTAAACGACGCTCCTACCCAAACACTGTTGCTGAAAACAGAATCTGCAGACACATCAGCGGTTTTATCACCGCTGCAACTTTCACAAGAGAAAGCAAAAACCGCAAGCAATGCAATGATGATTGCTGAATATGTTTTCTTCAGTTTCATATTTGAGCTTTCTTCCCTTAGTGCGGAAGTTTTGTTCTGAACTTTCCATATACCCAAGTACCTGCAATGGCACTGAGCAGTGTAACAAGTACAACTGTTGCACCGGTTCCTATCTGTGCAAATAACGGTCCCGGGCAGGCGCCTGTAACAGCCCATCCCAAACCAAAAATTAAACCGCCGTAAATCTGTCCTTTACTGAACTTCTTAGGCTCCAGTTTAATTTCTTCACCTTCAAAAGATTTTACTTTTAATTTTTTGATGAGAAATATACTGATGATTCCAATTACCACTGCTGAGCCAATAACTCCATACATGTGAAAGCTCTGCAGACGGAACATTTCCTGAATACGAAACCAGGAAACAACTTCTGACTTTACAAGAATGATTCCGAACCAAATACCTGCAACTAAATATTTCCAGTTGCTCCATAAAGGACGGTCGAGTTCACTTTGATTCACACACATGGCGTGGTCGGTGCGTACTTCAAAATCTGTATTCATATCTCTTACTATTTTTTTATCAGTTGTTGTGATTGACATGGCATTAGAGTTTAAGAATAAAAGGAAGGATGAGATTAGCCATAATAAAACCACCGGCCATAAATGAAATGGTAGCTACTAACGAAGGCCATTGCAGATTGCTTAATCCCATAATAGCATGACCGCTGGTACATCCGCCGGCATATCTTGTGCCGAAGCCAACGAGAAAACCACCGCCTACCATCATTACCAAACCACGTGCTGTAAATAATTGTGGCCAGCTAAACACATCTTTTGGAACAAGAGATTCGAAATTGGTAATACCGTATTGTTGCAATTCTGTTGCAAGACGTTCATCAACAACTACCGGTGCAGCAGAAGTTAAAAACATAGCTACTGCAACACCACCCAGCAATACTCCTGTAACAAAAAATAAATTCCACACTTCTTTTTTCCAATCGTAGGAAAAGAAAGGAATTTTTGTAGGAATACAGGCTGCACAAACATGCCGCAACGATGATGAAATACCAAAAGATTTATTGCCGAGCAATAATAAAAGAGGAACTGTTAAGCCAATCAAAGGTCCGGCTACATACCAAGGCCATGGCTGTTTAATCCATTCAATAAAATTCATATTTTGTGAGTTAAATTCAGAAGTTGAAATTAAAGAAGAACAAAATGGCTTTATGTGATAAAAAGTATAAAGCAATTTTAAAGCTTCATAAAAAGAGCAAACCTATTTATAAATTTTCTTCCGGCTTTGATATTGTGCTTGTTTGAGCAGAAGATGGCTTGAATATGTTATTTACCAAAGCACCCATCACTGCACCATACAACATACTCCTCCAAGGGCTGGAAGTAATTAAACAAGTACCATCACATCCCCAGAAATGATAATAGATATATCCTGCAATTGCTCCCAGTAAAATGCCAGGTAAATACCATTTTAATTGATTCCACTTCATCAGCTATTAAGTTTACTGTTTAAAGATACCCAGCTTCCACCGTTATATGCTTCAATACCATTTTGTTTTAAAATATCTGCGGCTCTTGCACTACGCATACCACTGGCACAGCAGGTGATTATTGGGTTGCTTTTTTTCTTCAGCTCATTTACTTTGCTACCTATGTTGTCAACTGGAATATTCAATGCGCTTTTAATGTGCCCGTTATTAAACTCACTAACTGTACGCACATCTATAATAACAGCTCCGTTTGCAACCAGTGTTTTATAATCGGTTCCGGGCCCGAATAGTTTTTTTATAAAGCTGAACATACTCAATTTGATTGTTTTTGAAGAGCGACCTTCCATTCAAGAATGCCCCCCTCCATGTTATAAATATTTTTGAAACCGTTTTGAACTAAAATAGCAGATGCTTTTAAACTGCGTTTTCCACTGCGGCAGTACACTACATAGTTTTTTCTTTTTTTGAGCAACTGAATTTGTTTTATAAAACTTGCAGAGTCCATCACATCTATATTTACTGCATTGGGCAAATGCCCTTCAGCAAATTCTTTTGGAGTACGCACATCCAGTACTTTTGTTTTTCGCTTCTGCATTTTTTGTTCTGCTTCTGCTAGAGCAATAGTTGTTACTTGTGCCTGGAGTTTAAATGAAACAAACAAAACTGACAGTACTATGAAAAAAGTATACTTCATTGTTTAATAAATGGGGTGGGTTGTAGCCCTTGTCATCAATCACCATTGCTTTTCATCAATTATTATAACAAAGTTGTGGGGCATACATAATCTGTTACCCGCAGTTTGTTACTTTCTTTTATTGCTTTAAAACCCCCTCGTACATCAATGAGTTTATCATAACCACGAGCTTTGAGTGTTGATGCAAAAATCATAGAGCGATAACCACCTGCACAATGCACATAGTAAGTTTTGTCTTTGTTAAGCTTGATCATACTTTCGTTCACAAAATCAAGCGGTGCCATTATTGCATTCTCTATATGTTCGCTTTTATATTCACTTTCTTTACGTACATCCACAATTTCAATGGAAGAGTTACTGGCAACTGCAGCTGCTAATTCATCAGGAGAAACTCTTGTAATAGTATCTGCTTCTTTGCCTGCATTTATCCAGGCTTTAAAACCACCTTTTAAATAACCAAGCGAATAATCATACCCTACACGTGCCAGTCTTGTTACTACTTCTTCTTCACGACCTTCATCTGTTACTAATAAAATTTCCTGCTTCACATCGGGAATCATAGCACCAACCCATGGAGCAAAACTTCCGTCAATGCCAATGTTTATGGAGTTGGGAATAAATCCTTTCGAAAATGTTTCTGCATCTCTTGTATCAAGGATCAACGCACCTGTTTCATTGGCTGCTGTTTCAAAAGCTTCTGGGCTTAATGCCTGTGTACCACGTTTAATTACTTCTTCAATACTGTCGTACCCATGAATATTCATCATTACATTTAGCGGAAAGTATTGAGGGGGCGCCACCAGTCCTGTTGTAACTTCTTTAATAAATTCTTCTTTGGTCATATTGGCACGAAGTGCATAGTTGGTTGCTTTTTGATGACCGAGTGTATCATAAGTTTCCTTACTCATATTTTTTCCACAGGCGCTTCCTGCACCATGTGCAGGGTAAACAATAATATCATTAGCTAACGGCATGATTTTATTGCGTAGTGAATCAAATAAATACCCTGCGAGCATATCTTGTGTAAGGTCTGCAACTATTTTCTGTGCCAAATCAGGTCGTCCAACATCTCCAATAAATAATGTATCTCCGGTAAAAATGGCAATATCTTTTCCTGTCTCATCTTTTAGTAAATAGCAAGTACTTTCCATAGTATGACCAGGAGTATGCAATACTTTAAATGTAAGCTTCCCTACCTTTAGTTCTTCTCCATCCTTTGCAGAATGAAAAGTAAAATCGGGTTTTGCATTGGGACCGTACACAATTTTTGCACCTGTTTGTTTTGCCAAATCAATATGACCGCTCACAAAGTCGGCATGAAAATGCGTTTCAAACACATACTTGATTTTGGCATTGTTGCGTTCTGCTTTTTCAATATAAGACTTTACTTCACGTAAAGGATCAATCACTACTGCTTCACCTTCGCTTTCAATATAGTAAGCGCCCTGAGCAAGACATCCGGTATAAATTTGTTCGATTTTCATATTTCTATTTTTTAATTTTACTTAATTATTGATAATGTTTTGTAGTTGTTGTACTAATTGATGAGCCGGTACTACTCCTGCCTGTCTCCATTTTATTTCACCATTTTTAAAAATGAGTAATGCGGGAATGCCAGTAATATTATAGGCTTGTGCAGTAGCCTGATTATTATCAACATTTATTTTAATAATTGTGGCTGCATCGCCCATTTTTTGTTTTACTTCTTCAAGAATAGGTTTCATTGTTCTGCATGGGCCGCACCAATCAGCATAAAAATCAACCAGTACTGGTTTATTGCTGTTAATTAGTTGAGAAAAAGTATTGGTCATTTTAATTATTTAATTATGCAAATCTCTATTCTTTTCTATATAAAAACTATGACATAAGTCACATAACAAGGGCTGTTATTTTAAAAATAGTTCTTTAACAAGAATGTAAATACCCATCACCAAAACAAACCATCCAAAAGCTCTTTTAAGTTTGTCGCCGCTAATTTTATGACTGAGCCAGTTGCCAATAAAGATGCCTCCAATGGCTAGTGATGTTATGATGATCAGAAAATTCCAGTCAATGATTTGATGCCCCACATCTCCTAAAAAACCAATCAATGATTTAGCTGCAATAATGAGTAGCGATGTGCCTACTGCCTGTTTCATGGGAAGCTTACTCAGCAATACCAATGCAGGAATAATGAGAAAACCTCCACCTGCTCCTACTAATCCGGTTAAAATACCTACAACCGCACCTTCGAGCAGGATAAGCGGAAAATTGAATTTTTGTTTTTCATTCGTATGCTCTTCTACTTCTTTCTTTACTTTAATCATACTGTAGGATGCAAATACCATGAGTACTGCAAACAGCAGCATGAGTAAGATAGGTTTGGTTACTATAAAGTTTCCGATAGTAAATACTTCCTGCGGAATGGCAGGAACAATAAATTTCCTTGTGATATAAACAGTGGCTATAGCAGGAGCGCCAAAGATTACTGCTGTTTTCATATTGAGTAACCCTTCTTTGTATTTAGGTATAGCCCCTACTAAAGAAGTAGAACCAACAATAAATAAAGAGTAGGCAGTTGCGAGCACAGGTTCAACTCCAAACAAATATACCAGAACAGGTACGGTGAGAATAGAACCACCACCACCAATTAGGCCCAACGAAATGCCAATTACAATTGATGCGATATAACCTGCTATTTCCATGAGTGCAAAGATGGGTGGTTGTAAGATAGTCTTTTGTGATGTGCGTCACATTATCACAACTTGATAATTTGAATAGCGTTACGATGCAATTGCACTTTACCATGCTGTTCCATTTTTTTGAGCAGGCGGGAAATTACTTCTCTGGAGGAGTTGAGTTCGTTTGCAATTTCCTGGTGACTAATTTCAATTGTAGAGGAGGCTGTAGCTTCCTGTGCCCGTTTGAGATAAAACTCCAAACGTTCATCCATACTTCGGAAGGCAACATTATCTAGAGTAAGCAACATTTCATCAAAACGGGAACGATAGGTTTCAATTACAAACTGGTACCAGCTTTTGTATTTACTTATCCATTCGCTCATCGTTTCAACAGGCACCATTACTATTTCTGTTTCGCTAACTGTAACCGCACTAATGGGGCTTGCTTCATGTTTTGCAGCACATACCATTGAAAGTGCACAAGCTTCGCCGGGTTTGAGATAATACATAAGAAATTCATTGCCTTCCTCATCTTCACGAAACACTTTTATTAAACCGCTTAAAATAAGCATTGTGCTGCGGATGTATTGTCCACGACGCATCAAAGTTTCATGAGCAGGAATGATTTTATGCTCACCGGTTGTTTCAATTTCATCAACCAGTTTTTTTTCAAAAAGGGGGTATTTTTTTTGAAGTGCAGTTTCGTTAACGAAGTTATTCATAACATACAAATGTAGTCCAAAACTTATCTTTGAGCCAATGGCATTACAAAGCTTTTATCAGAACGAATTAATTGAAGCAGGATGCGATGAAGCCGGGCGGGGATGTTATGCAGGGCCGGTATTTGCAGCAGCAGTAATCTTACCAAAAGATTTTTATCACTTATTACTCAACGATAGCAAACAAGTAAAAGAACGTCATCGCAATGAATTACGATTGATAATAGAAGCAGAGGCAGTTTCATTTGCAGTTGCAAAAGTGGAAGTTGAAGAGATTGATGTCATCAATATTCTCAAGGCATCTATAAAGGCAATGCATCTGGCTGTAGATATGCTAAAGAAAAAACCACAGTTGTTGTTAATTGATGGAAACCGTTTTATCAAGTACAAAAAAATTCCACATAAAACATTTGTAAAGGGCGATGGACTTTTTGCATCTATTGCTGCGGCAAGTATTTTAGCAAAAACCTATCGGGACGAATACATGATGCAGTTGCACGATGTATTTCCGCAATATGGCTGGCAACAAAACAAAGGTTATGGAACCTTATTGCACAGAAAAGCAATCGAAGAGTTTGGATTGTGTGTCCATCATAGAAAAAGTTTTAATATAGAGCCGAAAGTGAAGGGGTTATTGTGATATATCTGTGAATTTTTATCTTAAATTTTTGGAGTACCTGCGCCGCCCTTATCTTCGCTTTATCATCTTATCAATAACAATCATTCTAACTAATTGTATGAAAAATAAAGTATTACTATTTTTTATTGTTGCTACATTTTCAGCTTGTTTTTCACCTCAAAAAATGGATGCTTATGTTTCTGAAAAATTTTACAATCAGGTTCCTAAACTCAATAAAAAAAATGTGCAGAATATTGCTGTAGCATCTTCATTACAGGGAACAGAGAACAGAATTTCAGTTACAACTAAAAAAACCAGCAAAGTGCTTCCTTTAATCGTTTACTGGCAATATGATTATAGATTAATGAGCCGCTTGAATCCGGAAATAGCAGTTAACAATTTTACGAATGCCATTAACAGTTCTTATAGCAAAACATTAATGCAAAAACTGGAAGGTAAAAAGTTAGAGTTAACAGTAGAAAAAGCCCCCACTGATTTTGCACTAGTTGACAAAGGCCATATAATTTTTATTGTATATGTTATTAGCTGGAATAAGGTTTACATGGAACCAGACTTTAAAGATTTAGTAGTGTCTTATAAAATTATTCAAGCAGATAACACACAAAAATCAGGCAAAATAGAAATAAAAAATACAATGAAAAATAAAGGGCTGCGATTGTTTCAATCCTGGAGGTCGGCTACATCAGAATACTTAAATGAGTACAATAGCACAATCAATACCATGACGAAAAGTTTTGTAACTGAGCTTCTAAAAGAACTCTAATTAAACAGTTTCTACTCTCTCCACTCACCCAAGCCTTCTCTTGTAACAACTGGTTCATCATTGGTACAATCAATAATGGTTGAAGGAATCATACCGCCAATACCACCATCAATTACCAGATCAACCAAATTTTTAAAATGATCATGCATTAATTCCGGATCAGTATAATCTTCTACCATTTCTCCGGGAAGTGATGCACTAAGCAACGGATGACCTAATTCTCGGGCTATGGTTCTTGCAATTTCATTATCAGGAATGCGGAGACCCACCGTATCTTTTTTTGTTTTTAAAATCTTAGGCACTTCTTTACTGGCAGGTAAAATAAAAGTAAATGCTCCCGGCAAGTATTGTTTTAATAAACGGTACAGTGGTGTTGGTACCGGTTTAGTGTACATGCTTAGATCGCTGAGGTCATTGCAAATAAAAGAGAGGTTGGCTTTTTGCGGTTCTATTTGTTTAATACGGCAAATACGTTCAACTGCTTTGTGCTGAAAAATATCGCAACCCAAACCATAGATGGTATCTGTGGGATAAATAATAATACCGCCGCTTTGCAGGCAATCAATGATTGTTTTTATTTGCCTCGGCTGTGGGTTTTTGGGATGAACATGGAGTAACATTTGCTAAAAGTACGGATTCACTGTCTGTTTAGGAGTCTTTCGTATATGATTTGCTAAAGGCGAAAAAGAATTTCTTGCAAATATCAAGCTGCCGCCTTACTTTTAGCAGATTCATTCATCCCCTGTGTATAATTGAAGCCAAATCCTTCTTTTTAGAACTATTCAATTACCCCTTGCAAGCTTTAGTTCCTTATCATATTATTTATGTATATAAGCCTTTGTATAGCCCGTAAGCTATCTAAGGTTTTGTGGTTTCAGAGGTAAGCAAAAGGGCCAGGATTTCTATCCTGGCCCATCTTGTTTTATCAAGAAGAAGGAAGTTCATTTCATTTTCATCTTCAACACATTCATCATAAACATGGTAATTTCCACTTCTACACTCTGATAATCTTTACTCTTTATATAACTGCCTATTACATGATCTTTTGTATTTGGCATTGCTTTCTTTTGTTTTAAATTTTCAGGAATACCTAACTGTTTAAACATTGCAAGCATGGCACTTACCTGAACCACAGTATCCTGATGCAGAGAATCCTGATAATAGTAAAGCATGAGTGCTGGCTGTGTTACTTTTTTAAAAGTAGCTGGCACCATTGCTGTTTCTAAATACTCTTGCAACTCTACAATACTTTCTAAGCGATAGGGTTTGTTCCAATATTGTTTGTAAATCGGACGATCGTCTGTTGGAGTTACATAATCTGAACCATTTACCAATCTGCCAATCTGTAAACCCCAGGGATTATTTGCAATCCATGCATTAGGATTGTTAATGGCAATATTTGGCGATAATAAAATAATTGATAAAACTTCAGGGTAAGCAGATGCTAATTGAAGGGCCGCCGCCCCGCCATTGGACGTGCCCATCAAAATAACTTTATTACCCAGTTGCTTACCAATAGCATAAGCTTCTTTAATACTGGCCCAGTATTTTTCTGCTGTAAAATTTATGAGTTGTTCTGTTGTATCAATTCCATGCTCTGCCAATCTTGATAAATACAAATTGCATCCAAACTTTTTGGCAATGTTTGTATGTACCGGATCGCCCTCTTCCTGAGAAGCAGAAAAACCATGCAAATAAACAATGGCATACTCTGTTTTTTGTTTGTTACTGTCATTTGCCCAAATAATTCTTGCTTCATTATCTGGTTTTAGTTGATGCTTTGCTTCATTTTGCGCAATGAAGTTGATAAGCGCTGAACTATCAGCAGGAATAACTGGCAAATCGGTAGAGTAATTTGGCGTTGATGGGTTTGGTCCAAGCAGATAAACTACAGCAAGCACAGCAATAAGAATGAACAGAAACTTGAAACTATTTTTTAGAAATTTCATAATTGTTTATTGAGATGGAATAAAATTAAGTGTTTAACTGATGCTATAAAAACTGAACGTACAAGTGCACCGCCGAAAAAAGCTATGGCGTACAAGGGAGTGACACAACGAAGATGGACTATGCACTTCTGCCCGTAACCTAATATTAATCCTCCTTTTTGCTTGCCACCCCGCCTGAAAGGCTTACCTTTGCGGCCTTAAAAACAGGTCTTTTGCCAAAAGCTAAATACCTAACACACTGAGTATGAATATCCGCAACATAGCAATTATTGCACACGTAGATCATGGAAAAACAACCCTCGTTGATAAAATTTTACATGCCACCAAAGTATTTCGTGATAACCAGGATACTGGTGAATTAATCATGGACAGCAACGATCTTGAAAGAGAGCGTGGCATTACCATTTTTTCTAAAAACGCCGCCGTTGTTTACAACGATGTAAAGATTAATGTAATTGATACTCCGGGTCACGCCGATTTTGGTGGTGAGGTAGAACGGGTATTGAAAATGGCTGATGGTGTTATTCTTTTGGTTGATGCCTTTGAAGGCCCTATGCCTCAAACACGTTTTGTACTTCAGAAAGCATTGCAGCTAAACCTGAAACCAATTGTTGTAATTAACAAAGTGGATAAGCCAAACTGCCGCCCCGATGAAGTGCATGATGCAGTATTTGAACTCTTTTTTAATTTAGATGCAACTGAAGAGCAACTGAACTTCCCAACCTTTTATGGAAGTGGAAAAAATGGCTGGTTCAACGATTCATTAACTGAAATTGACAATATCTTTCCTTTGCTTGAAGGCATTATTAAATATGTGCCACCACCCAAAGTGTCTGAAGGTCCGTTACAAATGCAGTTAACTTCATTGGATTACTCTTCCTTCCTCGGACGTATTGCCATTGGCAAAGTAGGTCGTGGTGTAATTAAAGAAAATCAGCAGGTAGCTTTAATTCAGGCCGACAGTTCTATTAAGAAATTAAAAGTAAAAGAACTGTATGTGTTTGAAGGAATGGGTAAGAAAAAAGTTACCGAAGTAATTGCAGGTGATCTTTGCGCCATTGTAGGTGTAGATGATTTTAATATTGGCGATACGCTTACTGATATTGATCATCCGGAAGCGTTACCGGTTATAAGTGTAGATGAGCCTACCATGAACATGCTGTTTAGTGTAAACAACTCGCCTTTCTTTGGTAAGGATGGAAAATTTGTAACCAGCCGTCACCTGCGTGACCGGTTAATGAAAGAAACAGAAAAAAACTTAGCACTCCGTGTAACTGATAGTGAAGATGGTGATAGTTTGATGGTGTATGGCCGTGGTATTTTGCACCTTGGTATTTTAATTGAAACCATGCGCAGAGAAGGATATGAATTAACTGTTGGTCAGCCACAGGTAATTACCAAAGAAATTGATGGTAAGAAATGTGAACCTTATGAAATACTGGTGGTAGATGTGCCGCAGGAATTTGCAAGTAAAGTAATTGATTTGGTTACACGCCGCAAAGGTGAAATGCTCATTATGGAGACAAAAGGTGAAATGCAGCATCTGGAATTTGAAATACCATCAAGAGGATTAATTGGTCTGCGTACACAAATGCTTACTGCAACTACCGGCGAAGCGGTAATGGCTCACAGGTTTAATGAATACAAACCATGGAAAGGAAATATACCGGGAAGAAATAATGGTGTGCTGATTTCAAAAAACACAGCCAAAACAACAGGTTATTCTATTGATAAATTACAGGACCGTGGTACCTTCTTTGTTGATCCTGCTGAAGAAGTGTATGCAGGGCAGATTATTGCTGAGAATATTAAACCCGGCGATTTAATTGTTAATGCAACAGAACCAAAAAAATTAACCAATCACCGTGCAAGTGGTACAGATGATGCAACCCGTATGGCTCCAAAAACATTAATGACATTGGAAGAGTGTATGGAATATATTCAGTTTGATGAGTGTATTGAAGTAACTCCAAACAATATTCGTATGCGTAAAGTAATATTGAATGAAGATGACAGAAAGAGAGAGTCAAAGTCTATGAGTTCACAAATGGCATAAGAGATTTTTTTGAAGATAAAAAGAAGCCGCTGAAAATAATTCAGCGGCTTCTTTTTATTCATGCTCGTCATTGCGAGGCACGAAGCAATCTTAAGAAGGTGCAGTAACGAGATTGCTTCGTGTCTCGCAATGACGTTTTAAAAATTTATTACTTGTATTAAATTTTTACAGCCGTTCCTGTTGCAACTACCATGAGCATGCTGCCTCCATTTCCTACGGTTTCAAAATCAAGATCAACTCCCACAACAGCATTGGCACCCATGTTCTGTGCTTTTTGGGTTAATTCACTTAAAGCACTTGTTCTTGCTTCTTCAATTACACGTTCATACGTACCGCTGCGGCCGCCTACAATATCACGGATGCCTGCAAATAAATCTTTAAAAATATTGGCACCGATAATCGTTTCAGCCGTTACAATTCCAATGTACTGCTGAATAGGTTTGCCTTCGATGGTGGGTGTTGTTGTGAGGAGCATGTTGTAAGTTTTTTATAAAGATAGGAAAGCATTCAAAACAGATTCTTATAAAAAATCGTCTTTATATTTATGTACTAAGCAAAAATGTAAGTGATGCGTAATTCTATTTTTAAAAAGGCGGTGGTATTTATTTTGATGATTGTATTGGCTTTTATTTCAGCACCATTAAAAGCACAACCTTTGAAAATCGGTATTGCCGGTCTTACACATACACATGTGCACTGGCTGCTGGGCCGACCAAAAGCGGATGATATTTCCATTGTGGGTATTGTTGAACCGAATAAAGAATTGGCCAAACGTTATTCCAAACAGCATGGATATTCCATGGATCTTGTTTACAATACAATCGAAGAAATGATTGCTGCCACCAAACCTGAAGCTGTGTTTGCTTTTGGAACCATTTACGATCATTTAAAAATAGTGGAAATCTGTGCACCGCTTGGCATTCATGTAATGATGGAAAAACCTCTGGCAGTAAGTTTAAATCATGCAATGAAAATGAAGCAACTGGCAGCTAAGCATAACATTCATTTGCTTACCAATTATGAAACAACCTGGCATCCCTCCAACCACATGGCCTATGAAATGGTGAAGAAAGATTCCATTGGAACCATCAGAAAAATTGTGGTACACGACGGGCACAAGGGCCCAAAGGAAATTGGTGTAAACAAAGAATTTCTCGACTGGCTGACTGATCCTGTTTTAAATGGTGGTGGCGCTATTACAGATTTTGGATGCTATGGCGCCAATCTTACCACATGGCTGAGCAATGGAGAAAAACCTATCTCCGTTTTTGCCCTTACACAAACATTAAAGCCCGACGTATATCCAAAAGTGGATGATGAAGCAACGATTGTAGTTGAATATAAAAATATGCAGGCCATTATCCAGGCATCATGGAACTGGCCCGTTTCAAGAAAGGATATGGAAGTATATGGCGTACATGGTTATTTTATTTGTGAAAACAGGAATGATGTACGGTTTAAAATAACGGAAGAAGCAAAAGAACAAAAACTAAAACTCGATGAACGGCCTTATCCGTTCAATGATCCGTTTGCATTATTTGCAGCAGTGGTGAGAAAAAAGATACTACTGCCTGCTTATGATTTATCCTCACTTGAAAATAATATGCAGGTAATGGAAATACTGGAAGCTGCCAAGAAAAGTGCAAAGACGGGGAAGAGGATTTATTTGAAGAGATGAATGTCAATCAACTCCCAAATCGTCCGTGAAAGATTTATCAGGAGTAATTTCAAAATAATCCACACCAACCTTATCAACAGTTAAACCTATTATAGCAATATAAATTTCATACTTACTTGTAATATTTGATTTACTTAAAAGAGTTCTGTAGTTTGAAGCTGCAATACCATTCACAAATTCTTCAAAAGTCATTTCATCCCATTCATAGTTAGGTTTCCAGTTAATCAGCTTTTTAAACTTTTCACTAATTCTTGATGGATTTGGGTTTAAAGCATCTGGCTTTGGAACTTCCAACTGAAGCTCATTTCTAAACAAAGTCCATTTTTCTTTTTCAAATGGAGAAATATAATTGGAAGCTCTGTCAGTTGACTTTATTTTTTCTTTCACTTCAGCATTAACTGGTAAACATGTAATTACTTTATTAATAAATTCAGCTTTGAATGGGGAAATGTCATTTATAATATTTAAATGCTTTGCAACACAATCAAGCATTAATCTTACAGTATAAATTTTTTCTGCTTCAGCATCGGGTATTTGAATACCAAAATAATTTTCTACTTCCATAAGTAATTCAATGCTATCCAAGCCCATGAAAAACAGTTTGATTTTCTGTAATATAATAACAAAATAAAAACCCCGTCTAACTCTTTCGTCAGACGGGGTTTAATAATCTCAAAATCAAAAATCTCACTTCTCCTTCATCAACTCCTTCACTGCTACTTCCAATTGCTGGTCTTTACCAACAGTTACTTTTTCATATTCATTACGCAGTTTAATATCAGGTTCTGTTTGTGCATTTTCTAAATAATTTCCTTTGGTATCTCTGCAACCAACTGTTGGAGCGCCCCATGTAATTCCTGTATCCATCAAACCACTCCATGCTGCAAACGAACAGGTGCCGGGTACAGGCATACCAACGAGTTTGCCAATGCCCACTTCTTTCACCATATATGCATAACAATGACCATCACTGTAATTGCCTTCATTGGCAATTGATACACTTGGTTTTGTCCAGCGGAAGTTGGGTTCAAAACCATTGTTGCGCACATCATTGCCATAATCCATAAACTTTTTACCACTGAGGAACATCGCTAAATCGGCCACCAAATCGCCACCGCCATTATTTCTTGTATCCACTACAATTCCTTTCTTATGAAAAAACTTACCCATGATTTCTTCATAGGTAGTACGGAATGCACCATCGCTCATGCCGGGTATATGTACATAGCCGAGTGTACCGTTACTCATTTGATCTACTTCCTCTGCATTGCGTTTTACCCAGCGGCGGTAGAGCAATCCGTTTTCTTCACCAATTGAAACGGGTTTGATGGTGAGTTCTCTTTTTGTTGTGCCATCAATAATTACCAGCAATGTATTTTTTCCTGCTTTGCGGTTGAGGTATTGTGCCACATCTTTATCAGGAGTGATGAGTTCGCCATCAATACTTTCAATGATCATACCTGCTTTAATGTTCATACCTGCTTTATCAAGCGGACCATCTTTAACTACTTCTAATATTTTTAATCCGTTGCCTTTGTATTCATAGTCATAAAAAATACCAAGGCTTGCAGTTGCATCACCATTGGGATTAAAACCACCAAACCTTGCACCGCTGTGACTCACATTTAACTCACCCAGCAGTTCACTTAACATTTCTGAAAACTCATAATTGTTGCTGATGTGCGGTAAATATTTTTCATAATCAGGTTTGTAACTATCCCAGTCAATGCCATGAAAAGTTTTATTGTAAAACGTAGTTTTTGTTCTGCGCCAAACATGGTCAAACATATACATGCGTTCTTTCAAACCATCCACCATCATTTCGCCATTGATGCTGATGCGGTCCTGTTTGCCGCTGTTGGGGTCAATCTTCATAAAACCACCATCACTACTGAGGAAGATTGATTTTTGTTCCTTATCCCAAACCATATTGGCAAAACCTGCATTGAGCGGCACCAGCATTTTAGTTTCTCTTGTACGCAAATTGGTTGTCCATAAATTCATACCACGTTCAAACCTTGCTAAATAATAAAGCGTTTCGCCATCTTTACTTACCAATGCATCGCCCAGTGAAGATGAATGAATGGTGAGTTTTGATTTGCGTTGCAATAAACCATCCCAATCAATCACTACAGAATCTTTGGCAACTGTTTTTTTCTTTGATGTATCCGCTTTTGCTTTATTCTCTTCTATTTCTTTTTGCAGGGCTGCATCTTCTTTACTCAGTTTAAATTTATCAAAAGCATCTTGCGTAAAAAACATGGCATACACATCAGCCTGTGCACCGCCGCTCATAGCTGCAGCACGCAAACCGTCACGGTTGCTCATCCACAACATGCCTTTACCACCCATGATCCATTTGGCATTGTAATCGCCAAAACCACTTTGGGTAATGTTTTCTATTTTCTTTCCATCAGCACTTACCAATCCCACTTCACCCACTGCACTGCCCGGTACTGCATAATCAAACAAGAGCCATTTACTGTCGGGGCTCCATTGGTAATATTGGTCGTTTTCAACAAAGGCAAATAACTGATCACCGGTTAAAACCGTACGGCTTTGTTTGCTTGCAATATTGTAAATGCGGAGTTGATTTAAATTTTCGATATAAGCAATTTCTTTTCCATCGGGTGAATACAGTGGTTGTGTATTGTGATTTTTATTTTCTAGTACCGTTGTTTCTTTAATTAAAGTTGCTGCATAAAAGTAAGGTTCATCTTTACGTTCAATGCTGCTTTCATACACACTCCATTTGTTATTCCGCTCACTGCTGTATAAAATCTTTTTTCCGTCGGGTGAAAAATTTACACTTGTTTCCTGCTCAGGTGTGTTGGTAATTCGTTTGGTAATGCCACCTTCCACGCTTGTAACAAATACTTCACCACGATATACAAATGCTACTTCTTTTCCGTTGCTGGAAACACTCATGCCGCCTCCGCTTGTAACACGAAACAGTTTTTCATTGTTGTTGCGAGCATCGGTCATGATACTGATGTTTAGTTTTTGAGCAGATGCTCCTGCTTTCATGGTATAGAGTTCACCATCATAACTGTAACAAAGCAAACCATCATTGCTGCTGCTGAGAAAACGTACAGGATGTTTTTTATAAGAAGTCAATTTTTCTGATTTGCCACCGTTCATATTCATTTTATGAATATTGAAGGAGCCGCTTTCTTCGCTCAAATAAAAGAATGCAGATTCATCTGTTGTAAAAACAGGATTGCGGTCTTCGCCATTAAACGAAGTGATTTGTTTGTGCGTTCCTGTTTTGGAATCATACACACATACATCTCTTGTAACAGCCGACGTGTGATGTTTGCGCCATTGATTTTCTCCCGCAGGTTTGTTTGTGTACAGAAATTTATTGCCGTCTTTGCTGAAGCGGATATCTTCTGCCGGCGTAGTGATCACCTGTGTTACTCTGCCGCCGTTTGCTGAAACGTTATAGAGCTCACTCATGTATCCTGTTGGGTACTGGCGGTTATTGGGCAAGTCCATTCTTGTACTTCCAAAGATGATGTTCTTATTATCATTACTGAATGAGTAAGGATATTCACCTGCTGAATGATACGTAATGCGTTTGGCTTCACCACCGTTTACTGAAATGGTGTATACATCAAAGTTGCCGTAACGGTCGCTGGCAAAGGCGATGGTTTTTCCATCGTTGCTCCACACGGGCATAAAGTCGTGTGCTTCATGCATGGTGAGCGGCGTGGCTGTACCACCTGTTGAAGCTACTTTATACAAATCGCCTTTGTAGGTAAACACAATAGTTTTACCATCAGGTGAAATAGAAGGATAACGAAGCCAGGAAGGGGTTTGAGCAACAGTGGTGCTGCTGATGAATAACAGTGCAATAGCAAGTAATTTGGTCATGGTAAATTTTTGAGATTCGTAAAGATAAAAGGAAAGCGGAAAGTGAGAAAAGAATTTGATGGGTGGAAATAAAAAAACGGCTCCAATTGGAACCGCCTTCTTTTCATCACCATACCTAACCATTACTCACCACTCTTCTTTTCCTTATAATTCTTTTCTGTTTCTTTTGCTTTTTCAAAATCTAAAATCACACCATTAATACAATAGCGCAAACCTGTGGGTGGCGGTCCATCTTCAAACACATGACCGAGATGCGATTTGCACCGGCCGCATTCTACTTCTGTTCTGGTCATGCCATGCGAATTGTCGGGAATATAAATGATCGAAGTTTTGCTGATGGGTTGATAAAAACTGGGCCATCCACATCCACTTTCAAATTTAGTATTGCTTTGAAACAAAGCATTACCACATACCGCACAATAGTAAGTTCCAATCTCATCAAATTTTTCATACTTACTCGTCCAGGGACGTTCTGTTCCTTTTTGACGTGCAATACTATACACCTCAGAAGGAAGAATTTTCTTCCACTCTTCATTACTCAGATTTACTTTAGTTGAATCTGTTTTTGAATATGCCGGATTTCCGGGCTTTTTTTCTTCACTCATAATTTTTTTTTCTTTTGTGGGTGATGATGTTTGCGAGTTGCAGCTAACAAGCGTAAGCTGAAAGGCAACCATTAATAGTAATATCTTTTGCATATCTTTTTTTTAGTTATCAAAGGTACGATGGTTGAAAAGGGTGCGGATGTCTGATAAGAGACAAACAACGAGTCTTAACAAATCTTTACTTACTTAACAGTTTTGTATCTAATTTGTTTCAGAGTGTTTGTATTTGGGCTGTGCATATTATATTTACAACTTCACAAGTTTTGAAACTGCTTATGTTTAATTTAATTCTGTTTGGCCCACCCGGAAGCGGCAAGGGTACGCAAAGTGAAAAGCTCATTGCAAAATATGGTCTCAAACACCTCAGTACGGGTGATTTGCTGCGCAGTGAAATTGCTGCCCAAACTTCGTTGGGAATGGAAGCAAAAAAAATAATGGATAAAGGCCAGTTGGTACCCGATGCTGTGGTGATTGGTATGATCAGTTCTGCATTAGAAAACAATCCTGATGCCAAAGGTTTTTTATTTGATGGCTTTCCACGCACAGTTGCACAAGCCGAGGCGTTAGATCAGTTGCTGAACAGCTATGGCACACAGATTCATGAATTTATTTCGCTGGTGGTTACAGAAGATGAATTGGTAAAACGATTGATCAACCGTGGACTTACCAGCGGCCGGAGCGATGATACCAATGAAGAAATCATACGTGCAAGAATTGTTGAGTACAGAAGTAAAACTTCCATAGTTGCAGAATATTACAAGCAGTTTAATAAATATATAGAGGTGCAGGGTGTAGGAACTGTTGATACTATTTTTGAAAACTTATGTGTGGAAATTGACAGGCACTTGTAAACTTTATCTTTTAATAAAGGCAAAAGCTCATCAATGAACGATGAGCTTTGTTTTTACAGCCTCAAATAAAAAAATGAAACTATTTTTTTTCTTAGTAATTGTCATCTTCATTTCTGAAATCAGTTTGGCACAAAAAGCAAATCAGGAATCAGCAACAGAAAAGTTTGTTTTAAAGTTGCACGAAAAGAAATTTGGCTGGATGGTGCGTAAACAACTGGATTCATTAACTGAAATTCTTGATGAACGAATTCTGTATGTACACTCAAACGGATGGGTTGAAACCAAAAAGGAAATCATTGAGGATATAAAGCAGGGGAAGCTGACTATGAACAGTGTTACTGTTACCAAAGCAAGTGCAAGAGTGTATAAAGGAGCAGTTATTATTAATGGGCAGGGTAAATTTGATGTAATTGTTGATGGCAGGCCCGTAACCTTAGACTTACTTTATACAGAAGTATATGTGAAAAAAGAAAAAGGCTGGCTGCTGGTAAGCCGCCATGCCAATCGGATCAATCAATAAAATTTATATTATGAATCTTGAAATAAAAGATCAACTCTTTATTGTGGGAGGTGCTACCAGTGGGTTTGGAAAAGCCATTGCATTGGCATTGTTAACTGAAGGTGCCAATGTAATTGTAGTTGCAAGAGGCGAAGAAAGATTAAGAGCATTGTTCAGCAATCATGAAAATGCAGAATTAATTACTGGAGATATTACTGACTCCGAAACCATTGAACAGTTACAATATATAGTAGGTGAACGGCAGTTACATGGCATGGTTGTTAATGCAGGCGGGCCTCCGGCAAAAATGGTTTTAGAAACAACACTGGCAGATTGGGATGATGCCTATCAAAAAATTCTGCGCTGGAAAGTTGCAATAACACAGGCTTTTGTTCCTGCAATGATCAAAGCAGGTTATGGAAGAATTGTTTTTATTGAAAGTTCAAGTGTAAAACAACCCATTGAAAATTTGGTGCTGAGTAATTCTTTACGATTAGCTGTGGTGGGCATGGTAAAAACATTGAGCCAGGAAATTGCAAGGAGCGGTGTTACTTTAAATGTGCTTGGGCCGGGAAGTCATAATACTCCTGCCATTGACCGGCTCTATCAAAAGAAAACAGAACAAACAGGTTTGCCATTTGAAGAGGTAAAGAAAAATGCAATCCATCAAATTCCTGTTGGTGCATTGGGTGAAGCAGATGATTTTGCAAGTTTGGCTTTGTGGCTGTTGAGTCCGCAGAGCAGATATGTAACCGGGCAAACAATAACAGTAGATGGAGGAATGAATAAAGGAACATTGTAAAAATAAAAAGAGAACAATGCTCTCTTTTTACTTTTATATCAACAGATCCTTCGTTCCTCAGGATGACAGCTATCTTCCATCACCATCCAGTAAATTACCCAAGCCACCAAGCAAACTTCCTTCTTCTTTTCTTGCACCACGGCCATAAGAAAGTATGCGGCTTGCTAAACGGGATATCGGCAATGTTTGTATCCACACTTTGCCCGGGCCACGCAGTGTTGCAAAAAACAAACCTTCGCCACCAAAGATGGTATTCTTAATTCCACCTACAAACTGAATATCAAATTGGACGTGATGTGTATAGGCCACCACACAACCTGTATCAATTTTTAATACTTCACCAGATTGTAACTCTCTTTCAAATACATGGCCGCCTGCATGTACAAATGCCAAACCATCGCCTTCCAGTTTTTGCATAATAAATCCTTCGCCGCCAAATAAACCGGTGCCGAGTTTTCGTTGTAATGAAATTCCAACACTTACTCCTTTTGCAGCACAGAGAAATGCATCTTTTTGACAAACAACAGGGCCGCCCAATCGCATCAAGTCCAACGGAATAATTTTTCCGGGGTAAGGCGATGCAAAGCTTACTCTCTTTTTTCCCTGTGCCACATTGGTATAAGCTGTCATAAACAAGCTTTCTCCGGTGAGCAAACGCTTACCTGCTGAAAATAATTTGCCAAGTACACCAGTTCCCTGATTACTGCTGCCATCACCAAAGATGGTTTCCATTTGTACACCTTCGTCCATCAGCATAAAACTACCTGCTTCAGCAACAGCGGTTTCATTGGGATCGAGTTCAATTTCTACATACTGCATTTCTTCGCCTACAATACGGTAATCAATTTCGTGTGCTTGTGCCATGATGTAATTTTTATGTGAAATTAATTGTCTGCTTCGAAATCCAGATGAAGATTTTGTTAAACGGAAAATAAAAACCCCCACTTTTCAGTGAGGGCTTATGAAACCAAAACCAACTGTCAAAACTCGTTATATTTTTGAAGGCACTCTTCTTACCTGCTTGCCCATCCAAACTTTTTTTCCTTGTATGGCTCTGCCCAAAAACATGATGCCAACGAATATGAAAAAGAACGGACCGAGAAAACCAAGCAATGCAATGTACTTAGTGCCATAGAATTTTTCCATCGGTCTTCTTAAACGTTCAGAAATTATGTACATACTCGGTACCATCATCAGCGTTAAGAAAAAGGCGAAGATTAATCCGTAAATAATCGTCCAGCTTAGTGGCCCCCAAAACACAACACTGTCACCACCTAAAAATATTTTAGGATTGAGGTGTTGAAAGAAGGAAACGAAATCAATATTAAAACCAACAGCCAGTGGTAACAAACCAAGCATGGTGGCAACAGCTGTTAATAGTACAGGAATGATTCTGATTCGTCCTGCTTGTATAGCGGCTTCTCTTGTTTTATATCCACGGCTTCTTAGTTCATCAGTAAACTCAATCAATAAAATTCCGTTTTTAATTACTATACCAGCGAGGCCAATAATACCTACACCCAGCATAATGGTAGCAATTACTTTTCCTGTTATTGCATAACCGAGCAACACACCAATAATGCTGAAGAAGATTTCAGTAATTACAATAAACGGTTTGCTGATGCTGTTAAACTGCAATACAAGAATTAAAAATATTAAGCCGATTGAAATGGCCAATGCCATACCTAAGAATGAGTTTGTTTCCGCTTCCTGCTCGCTTTGTCCACTTTGACGAATGGTTACAGTTTCAGGCAACTTTGATTTTGATTTAAAATCTTCAATCTTTTCTTTCAACTCTGCATTAATTGGACCGGCTTGTGTAGCATCTGCCACGTTTGATTGTAACTGAATCGTACGTTTTAAATTTTTACGTTTTATGCCACCACTTGTACTGGTATACTCAAATTTTGCAATAGCGTTGATAGGCACCTGTTTTATTTGACCTGTATTAAAATCACGGAACGTAATTTTCATATTCATCAGATCAATAATATTATTGCGCTGCAAATCGCTGTACCGCAGTTGAATTTTATATTCATCTTCCCCTTCCTTCAACTTACTTACCTCTTTACCAAAAAGAGCTGTACGTATTTCCATTCCTACTTGTCCGGTGCTTACACCTTCAATCAATGCTCGTTCCCTATCAACCGTAACTGTAATTTCAGGATTATTTAAATCAACATCCATTTGTAAATTATCAATACCTGCTACTTTATTGGTATCTAAAAAATTAAAGAGGTTGGTTGCTACGCTTGCAATTTCTTCAAAATTATCACCTACTACTTCAATATTTACAGGAGGATCAGTGGGTGGCCCGCCATTTTCCTGCTCCACGCTAATAGCTGCCCCTGGAATATTTTTTATATTGTTTCTTATTTCATCAATATACACTTGTGTGGATTTTCCATGCCGCTTTTCAAACTCAACAAATGAAATTTGTATTCTTCCAAGGTTTGATTGTGCACTGCGGTTATTATCCTGCGGATTGCCGGCACTTACGGCCACATTGGCAATTACACTTTCAACAATTGAACCTTCTGTGCCGGGCTTTTCCTTTTCCAATACTTTGTAAACCTTTTGTTCTAACAACTGAGTTATTGAATCGGTATATTTTACATCTGTACCTGCTGGTAATTTCATGTACACATATATAAAATTAGGATCACCACTTGGGAAGAAGGTTGATTTGTTACCACGTAAAAACAAAAGACCTACTGCTATGGGAAATAAAACAAATAAAGAAACCAACGCATACACAGGTCTTCTTCCGGTTAACACCCAACGAAGCATTTTTTCATAGCTGTTCATTAAACTTGGTAATACTTTCTCTTGAAAATAATAAATAGCATCACGCAACACATATCTGTTTACCACTCCTAATACTGCCATCAGCAATAAAAAATTTGCTGTGCCGGGGTTGCCTGTAACATGGAGGAGCAAGCCAAAAACAATCATTGCCCACCAATACGGTTTTCTAAAGATGGCGCTTTTACTATCGTCAAACTCTCTACCTTCCTTTTTCATAAAGCTTACTGCAAATACCGGGTTCATGATAAAGGCAACAATCAATGAAGCCGCCAGTGTAAGTATGAGCATGGCAGGCAGGTAAATCATAAACTTACCAATAATGCCTTTCCAAAAAAGCAAAGGAAAAAACGGAGCCAATGTGGTAGCAGTTCCTGCAAGCACCGGAATAAACACTTCTCCTGCTGCTTCTTTTGCACTTCGTATAATGGGTACTTTGCCGTTGTTATAAATACGATGTGTATTTTCAATTACCACTATAGCATCATCTACAATTATACCCAAACCAAAGAGTAAAGCAAAGAGTACAATAAAATTTAAAGTAACTGGTGTTCCTATGATTGAATCAGCTATTGGTAAAAACAAAAAGGCAACAAAAACACTCAACGGTACGCTTAAGGCAACAAAGAATGCATTGGTAACACCCATAAAAAACATAAGTACAAGCAAAACCAGAATAAAACCAATGATGATGGTATTTACCAACTCATTAAACGATGTTTTGGTTTGCTTGCTTAAATCTCCTGTAATCGTAACTTTTAAATCTTTGGGCAAGATGTCATTATCCTGCATTTCAGTAACTGCTCCTTTGATTTTATCTGCAGCATTAATTAGGTTTTCTCCACTTCGTTTTACAATGTTGAGCGTAATTACATTTTTACCATCGAGCCGTGCAAAACTTTCTTTTTGTTTTACTGTGTCTTTAATAGTAGCAATATCTCTTAAGTAAACGGGAGCACCGCTTACACCTTTTACAACAATATTATTAAGATCAAAAGAACTATTAAACTGTCCACGAACACGAACAGTTCTTTGCATGGTTCCAATTTCTATTTGCCCACCACTAACATCGTTGTTTTCTCTTGCAATTGCATTTTCAATATCAGTAAATGAAAGTCTTGCTGCTGCCATTCGGTACGGATCTACATTTACCTGTATTTCACGTTCTGGTGCACCGATGATATCAGCTCTTGTAACTTCTTTTAATTCTTCAATGCGATCCTGCATTTTATCGGCATACTGTTTCAGCTTTACAGGATCAAAATCACCACTGATGTTTACAAACATGATGGGGAATTCGCTGAAGGCAAATTCCTGCACATCGGGTTCTGCTGTTAAATCCTGTGGTAAATCAGTTCGGGCTTTATCTACTGCATCTTTTACTTTCTGTTTGGCCAGATCAACTTTAATATCTGTATCAAACTCAACAACTATTAAAGAAAAATCCTGCTGCGATGTAGATTGTACCTTAATAACTCTAGCGCCACTGATGCTTTTGATTTGCTTTTCGATGGGTCTTGTTACAAGATTTTCTATATCTGCTGGTGAATTACCAACATAAACTGTAGATACAGAAATGGTGGGTACTACAATGTCGGGAAACTGTTCCTTGGGCATTGTGTTGAATTTGTATAAACCAAACAAGGTAATTAAAATGGTAATGATGTAAATCGCTGTGCGATTATCAACACTCCAGCTTGTGGGTTTAAACTCTTTAAATTTTTTACTGATTCCTTCTAAAAATTTTGATTGCATAAGAAATTATTTGGCCTCATCACCCTTCCTCCTCTCCAAAAGAGAGGAGGCGGTGCTTCAGCAATGAATCTAACTTTTGTTCTTCCACTTCATCTGTAAGCAAAGCCATTCATCATTTTATCATTCTCACAAATTGGCTAAAGATTACGTTGGCGGGTAAGAGGCAGATCGCCTTACCCTATTGTTACCACCTGCTTATCATAGACACTTTGATAACCGGTTACAATTAACTGTGCGCCTACCTGCAAGCCCGCTTTAATTTCAATTTTGTTGTTATATGATTCACCAACTACAACTGGCTTCTTTACTACTACACTTCTTTGTTTACTATCCTGCTCCACTACATATACATACTTTCCTTTATCATCAGTTTGTACAAGATTCACCGGAATTACAACAGCGTTTGGTGCATTGTAATCTTTTATACGAACCGAAGCAATACTGTTTGGGCGAACACCACCGCCCGGTATAGGGGCTTCAATGGTAAATGTTCTGGTACTTGGGTTGATTACTTGTGATGAAAGCTTTACGGTAGAGTTGAAGGTTTTATTTGCATCGGGCAGATTAATAATTACTGCGCTGCCTACTTGTACCCGGCTCATATAATTTTCAGGAACTTCTGTAACTACTTTTAAAGTGCTGTTGTTTACAATTTGTATTTGAGGCCCACGCAAGCCTGCGCCGCTAAATGTTTCGCCTATTTTTATATCCACAATATCTGCAATGCCTGTTACATCTGCATATACCAATGTAGTTTTCAATTGTTCCTTCGCAAGTTTTACACCTTCTGTTGCAGATTCCAATTGATTTTCTAAAGCATCAACGCTGTTTTTTGCACTGATCAATTGTACTTCACTTCCAATATTCTGATCCCATAAATTTTTCTGACGCTCATAAATATTTTTTGCAAAAGCCAATTGTGTTTTTACACCATCCACACCTTTTTCTGCAGCAACAATTTGCTGACGAACGATGGCATCATCCAACTTTAAAAGAAGCTGTCCTTTTTTTACATACTGTCCTTCTTTAATATAAATTGCTTTTACCACGCCCGGCATTCCACCTGGAGATACGTAAGAAATATTATCAGCATCCACCTTTCCCTGTAAATCTATATAATGCGAAAAGTCTTCGGTTGTTGCCGGTGCAATAGAAACTAATTTTACCCTTTGCTGTTTTCCTCCTGCTGTATCAAGCAAAGCTATTTCGTCTTCTAATTTTTTTACTTCTGCTGCAGTTTTTGATAAATCAGTCTTTAATTTTTCAAGCTGTGCCTTTTTATCACCCAGTGTTCCCTTGGCTTCTTTATTTGAAGTGCCACAGGAAATAGCCAGCATTGCAAAAATAACCAGCGAACTTTTAATAATTGTGTTCATGTGTCTTGTTTATAATTTTAAGTAGATAGTTTTTATAAGTTTCCAACGGCACGTTTGTAAGCAACCTGTGCAATTACTGCATTGTATAATGAACGGAAATAATTTCCCTGTGCCACCTGTAATTCATTTTCTGCTAAAAGGACATCCTGATTAGAAGAAAGCCCCTGCTCATATTTTTTCTTAGTAGTGTTGTACACACTTTCTGCCAGTTCCATATTTTGTTTTTGTGCATCAAGGTCAAGAATGGAATTTCGATAGTTTATTTTTGATTGTTCAATTTCAAGATCAATACTCTGTTTTACAAACTCCGTAGTGTTCACCGCTTTTTCTACAGTAACTTTTGATTGCAGAATTTTGTTCTTTCTTGCTCCGCTGCTCCATATTGGCACATTGATGTTGATCCCTGCAATTGAATTCGGAAACCAGGGATAGGCACTGCCGCTTTTAAAAATATCAAACTCCCTGCGCTGTGCATTACGGCTGTAGTTCCAGTAAGCTGCTACGGTGGGAATGTACTGCAGTTGGTTTCTTTTTAAGTCCAGGCGCTGCAATTTTTCTACCGTGTTGAGTAATTTTATTTCGTTTCTGTTTTCATAAGTAAAATTCATTTCATCAAGCAGGTTACGCTTAATGGTTTCATCAGTCAATTTTTCCGTAAGTACAAGTGAATCTTTTTGGTTTACCCCAATGTTATATTTCAACAAAGCATTTGCTAGTTGAACCGTATTAAGTAGTTGCTGCCTTGTGGCTTTTAAATTATTCAATGCCACTTGTGTACGATCAAGGTCTAACTTTTCAGTAAACCCATTTTTATAAATTTGTGTAGCATCATTTAATAATTTTTCTAAACGGGTTACGCCAGTATTTATCAGCTCTAATTGTTGGTTACTTACAAGTATGAGGTAATAACTGTTTTGTACGCCTTGTTTTACTTTATCATTAGCTACCGCAATATTTAGTTTTGCATAATCTAATGCTGCACCTCTTGCCTGTAAACCAACAAATACATCGGGCTGAAATAATAATTGCTGTACTGTAAACCCTGCACTTACAGTCCAGGGTACACCAAACTGAGCATTAATTGGTGGTAAATTAGCGGGGTCAACAGCTTCTATAGGATTGTTATTGCCATCTTTAACTCCTTCCCTTGCCAAAGTGCTGTAGGTTCCGGCCGATACAAAATCAGGGAAAACCTGTACAGGGATTGCAAACAAATGCTGTCCTGTAACTGTGCCGTTTATTTGTGGCAATGCACCTGCTGTAACTTCTCTGTTTTTGTACACCGCATTTTTATAATCGAGGTTTAGGTTTTTTAATTCTATAACATTTTTAATAGCCATGTCAACAGATTGTTGTAAGCTGAGTTCATGCACCTGTTGTGCTTTTGTGTTTACAAATAAAACAAGGGCGGTAAAAAACAGCCATCCTGTTTTACTTTTTGTTAGTCTTGTCATTGATCTTCTTTTTAATTTGTTCTGCTTTGTATTTTGTAATGAGTTTGTATCCTTTTAATGTTGATAAGCCAATAAAAAAATGCTCCATTGTTTCGGTGGCCACATCTGCTAAATTATATTTGGTAGGTGCCGTTGCTGCCATGGCAAAGGGAACCATCATAGTTTCTACACGGTAACGGCTCATCATATCAATATTAATATCATCACGGTATAACTCTTCTTTAATGCCCCGCCTGATATTATCAGCAATTACCTTACTCAAATATTCATCTTTCATTTTCCGAAATTTGGAAAAGGCATGCGGATGAAACTTTTCCATATCATACAACACCGATGGGTTGAGCTGAGAAAAATGCTCATGAATTTGCGCCATGGTTAAAAACATTTCGTCAATGGCATTTTTTGATTGTGTTTTGCAAAATGCACAATCTGTATGTGTTTGGTTTACTTCATCATCCATCACCGCATCTACCAGCTCATCCTTATCAGCATAATACTGATAAATGGTTTTTTTGCTCATGCCCAGTTCTGTAGCAATGGTATCCATTGATACAGAGCGCATACCATACTTCATAAAGAGTTCGTGTGCCTTTTGTTTTATGCGGTCTTTTATTTCCATTCAGCCACAAAACTAAGGAAACTTTATTCGTAGCCAAAGTTTCCATCCCGTTATTTTTCCATTGGTAACAAAAAATTAATCAACTGTTAGCCTGCAGTAAATCTGTAATTTTGAAATCGCAAACGTTTTCACTATGTTTAAAGCATTCAGTTACAGAAAAGTACTCCAGTATTTTTTGCAGGGTTTACTGGTAACAGCGCCATTGGCCATTACCATTTTTTTTATTTACTGGATTGTTACAAGCATTGACAACCTCATTCCCATTTTTACCATTGTGGGTAGTGATGGCCGCATTCAGGTACGCAATTTCGGATTGGGGTTTCTGCTGATCATTGGAGCAATTTGTTTGATAGGCTACCTCAGTACTTTTTTTATACAAAGCCGTTTTTTTAATTTGTTTGATGGCTGGCTGGAAAAAACGCCCGGCATTAAATTTATTTACAGTACGGTAAAAGATTTTTTTGAAGCCTTTGCAGGGGAAAAGAAAAAATTTAACCGCCCGGTGCTGGCCAATATTGATGATAAGGATGTGTGGCGTATTGGTTTTTTAACCCAGGAAGATGTAGAGGAAATGGGTTTGAAGGATTATGTTGCCGTATATATTCCTATGAGTTATTCTATAGCTGGTAATGTTTATTTAATTCCTGCCAATCGTATAAAATCTTTAGATTCACAAATTACACCTGCCGAAGCAATGAAGTTTGCAATCAGCGGAGGTGTTACTAAAAAAGTAGACGAAGAAAAATAAATCAGTTTATGCGAAAACTTTTTTTTGTTCTCTTGTTTCTTTGCTGTTACCAGCAATGTTTTTGCTGGGGATTTTTTGGCCATAAAAAAATAAATTATCTCTCTGTATTTTTATTGCCGCCTCAAATGCTGTCGTTTTACAAACAGCATATTGAATTTTTAAGTGATCATTCTGTGGATCCTGATAAACGCCGCTATGCAATACCCGAAGAAGGGCCAAGACATTATATTGATATTGATCATTACGGAACTTATCCCTACAAGGAGCTTCCGCATAATTATGATAGTGCTGTGGCAAAGTTTGGAGCAGATTCGGTAAACGCTTATGGCATTGTACCCTGGTGGGTGCAAACTATGCTGAGACGGTTAACTACAGCCTTTAAAGAAAAAAATCAAATACGGATTTTAAAACTGAGTGCAGAAATTGGGCATTACATTGCTGATGCACATGTACCGCTTCACGCAAGCCATAATCATAACGGACAGTTTACAAATCAAAACGGCATTCATGGTTTTTGGGAAAGCCGAATACCTGAGTTACTTGCAGATAAAGAGTTTGATTTTTTTATTGGTAAAGCAGAGTTTATTAAAAATCCCGGTCAGTTTATTTGGGAAAGGGTTTTAGAAAGTGGCGCCGCTTCTGATACTGTACTTCGTTTTGAACGGGATCTTACGGCCGCTTACCCCAGCGATGCAAAATATTCGTTTGAAAACCGAAACGGTATTTCCATTAGAACATACTCAACAGGTTTTACCAAAGCATACAATGAAAAAATGCTCGGTATGGTAGAAAGGCGTATGCGCCAAAGTATTTTCGCCATTGCCAGTTTTTGGTACACCGCCTGGGTTAATGCGGGCCAGCCAGATTTAAAAAATCTAACCAACAAAGAATTTACTACCGAAGAATTAAAAGAGCTGGAACTGATGAATGAACAATGGCGCAAGGGAAAAATTAGTGGAAGAGAGCATGAGTGATTTTGCTGATCGTATTACAAAACACTTTCCGCAAGATGCGCTGGGGCATCATCTATATATTCAGATAAAGAAGTATCATCTAAAAATTTGTTGCTAAAAAGTGTTGCTGTTTCTTTTCTTAACAATGAACTTCTGTATTCTTTCCATAGTAGTGCGTTAGCTCCATACATGTGGTTTACAAGATTAGGGAAACTCCAGTCGGCTGTTTTGCCCCAATGTAGTGTAAAAGGAATATTGTTTTCTTGCAGCACTTCAAGAATACGGGTGCAAAAATGTTCAAGGCTAATCATATTATTTCTTTTCGGCTTCCAGATTAACCCGTCAATTTCCAGCATACAGGTTACAGGAAATTTTGTAAAGGCAAGTGTTGCTTTTGATTGTTTTACAAAACGCATAGCATAAATGCCGGGCACAGGGCCTTCTTCTCTTGCTAATGCTGCCAGCAATTCTAATGCTTTTGATGAATGTGTATGATCTATACCTACCGCACAGGCAAATGCAGGACCTTGATACGGAGCGTCCCAAAAAATTTCAGCAATGGTTCCTGTTAATTCTAAATCAACAGGTGGTAATACTGAAGTTTGTAATAGCTTAATAATTTTTGGTATGCTGTTTTTAAAACGTTCTGCTATTTTGGTAAATAGAATAATCAGGTCACGGTAGATGGCTGTTTTTATTCTGGGTATCGGATCGGGGTAATCAGTTCTGTAAATTTTTTTATACATGAGTTCTACTACATACTCCGCATCATTTACATACGGATTTATAAATACTTTGTAATGAAAAGGGCGGTTGGGTTTTCCATTATCATCTGTTTCTCCGTCAATTTGGAAATCAGAATTTTCAAAATCCATGGTATCTGAAAGTTCCAATGCTTTTTCTTTCGTAATTCTTTTTACATAGCGTTTTAACAAAAAACGATCTTCTGCTTCTAACACTACACCATGAATAAACCCAAACGAACCCAGACTCACTAATGCTGCATAAAACAAACCATCATTGCGAATGACTCTTGCATTGATAGTGGCTGCAAACGCATCATTTACTACTGGCTTTGTATGACGTTCCAAATAAACAATATCAGTTGGTTGATCGCCAATGATTAAATTAATTCCTACAATACAATCCTGCATAGCACCTACATCTAATGCAGAACCGTGCACACCTGTGGAAATACAACCTGCAATAGTTTGCCCATTGCTGGCACCAGTTGCTTTTAATGATTTACCATGATCAAACAAAAATTTGCTGATCTCTTTTATTACATTGCCGCATTGAAAGAAAAATAAATTTTGTGCTGAGTAAGTAGTTGCTGCATGAAGTTCATCAACTGAAATTACTTTTTTTAAATTCATATCTGCATTGTAATGCATATTGTCTTTTTGCTGAGCAATATGATTCATAGACCATGCAGAACCATACGCCCGAAATCCTTCCTGCTGATCCAATGCTGTTTTCAGCAATCGTTGCATTTCTGCTGCGGCATCATTATAACGATCAATTAAAGAAGGCATGTTTCCTTTTCCTTCTAAAGAAGTTTTGTACAATATGTTTGTATCAAAAGGGCCGTTGTTATGAAAGGTGTCCCATTTGCCTATTGCATGTTTGGTAGTGGTAGCCATATTAATTTTGTTCTTTTAAGCATACATATTTTATTTTCACTCTGCGTTTTTTCCCAAACGTAAATGCACTGAGCAATACTCCACCAAAAGTTGAGCGGTACTCAAAAGAATAAAATCCGCCAGATGCACATTTCTCAAATAAATGAAATTCACCTTCTGTAAGTTTTAATGTAATGGTGGTATCTAAACAATATACTTTTTTACTTCTGTAAAAATTACCGCTTGTGTTTAGCGGATCGGGTTCTGCCACACCATCTCTGCTCACAATCCTTACAGAGTAACAAGAAGAAAGAAAAAAGAGTGCAATAAAAAAGAAGCAGAAAAATTTTCCGTTGGTAGAAATAGGTAGTTTCATTGTATGATGTTTTGGTAAGAATACTTATAGTAAAAACACATATAGCTTCATCAACACTAAAGTAATGTGCAAAGGTTGAAAATGCAAGTAAATGAAAAATAAAAAATGAAGCTGAGGAGTAAGAATACTTTACTTGATGTTGATTGTTTAATTCATCCTTCAATACGTTTAATATCTGCACCCAGTTTTCTCAATCGTTCATCAATGTATTGATAGCCTCTGTCAATCTGCTCAATATTTTGTATTACACTTTTTCCTTCAGCACTTAATGCAGCAATGAGCAATGCTTGCCCGGCTCTTATATCGGGGCTACTCATAGTAATGCCTCTCAACTTTTGCTCACGTTCCAAACCAATTACAACAGCACGGTGCGGATCGCACAAAATAATCTGTGCACCCATATCAATTAATTTATCTACAAAAAATAAACGGCTTTCAAACATTTTCTGGTGAATGAGAACACTTCCTTTTGCTTGGATAGCTGTTACTAAAACAATACTTAGTAAATCGGGTGTAAAGCCCGGCCAGGGATGATCATAAATGGTAAGTACGCCACCATCAAAATATCGTTGTATCTCATACAGTTCCTGTTCAGGAATATGAATATCGTCGCCCGTAATATTCATTTCAATGCCAAGCAATCTGAATTTTTCTGGAATGATTCCTAAATGTTTTACACCAGCTCCCTTAATAACAATATTGCTTTGTGTCATTGCTGCAAGACCAATAAACGAACCCACTTCAATCATATCGGGTAAAATGCGATGTGTAGTTCCGCCTAAATAAGTTACTCCTTCAATGGTAAGTAAGTTGCTGCCAATGCCACTGATGTTAGCACCCATTGCATTAAGCATAGTACATAGCTGTTGCAAATAAGGTTCGCATGCAGCGTTGTAAATTTTTGTAACACCACTGGCCATAGTTGCAGCCATTACAATATTGGCAGTGCCTGTTACGGACGGTTCATCGAGCAACATATCAACTCCTTTCAATTGAGTAGTTGTTAAATGAAAAAAACCATCTTCGGCATGATAGTTAAATGCAGCACCTAATTTTTCAAAACCTACTACATGTGTATCTAATCTTCTGCGGCCAATTTTATCGCCACCCGGTTTTGGAATAAATGCTTTTTTAAAACGGGCAAGCATTGGGCCTGCAAGCATTACACTGCCCCGGAGTTTGCCACTTTTCTTTTTAAATGTTTCGCTGTGCAGGTAATCAATGTTTACATCATCTGCCTGAAAAATACAAGTATCTCTTTGTGGTCGCTGAATTTTTACATTCATCTCGCCTAGTAATTCTATTAATAAGTTTACATCAACAATATCGGGTATGTTGGTAACGGTAACTTTTTCCGGCGTTAATAAAACAGCACTGATAATTTGTAACGCTTCGTTCTTTGCTCCTTGCGGAACAATTTCTCCATTTAATTTTTTACCTCCTCTTACTTCAAATGAATGCATGTAGTTAAGTTGAACAGTTTATTGGATACAAGAGTTGTTTGAATTACAAAGTACAACGAAATAAAAAAGGTTGACAAGAATTTTTCTTATCAACCTATTAACTTTATCAACTTGTTATAATTTTTAATATCTCTTCTTAAACTTACTCCCACCTCCCCCGCCACCACCACGAGGGTCTCTTCCGCCGCCACGGTTATCCCTTGCGCCACCACCTCCGCTTCTTTGTTGAAAATGTTTTTTAAACTTGCCGCCTCCGCCACCACGGTTTTCTCTAAAGTCATCACTTGGCCGGTACTGACGAACAAAAGGACGGTTGTTAAACTCCAGCTCACCTTTGGTTATGGCTTGTAACTCCGCCTGTATTGTATCGTCCTGCACATTTTCTTTATGCCAATTGTTGTAAGAAAGTTTCATGTAATAAGCAATGGCATTGGCAAAGCCCTGTTTCTTTTCAGGATTTTCTTCTTCTAATGCTTTATTAATAACAATTTCAATATTCTTACCTAAATGGTTGTGTTTAGGATAACGTTTAGGGTAACGAAGAGGGTGGGGTTTTGCTTTTAATGTTTCTCTTGTAGGGATGGGGTAAGGGCTTTCCACATCCAGTTTAAAATCTGCAATTACAAAGAGATGATCCCAAAGTTTATGACGAAAATCCTCCACGTTTTTAAGGTGAGGGTTTAAAAATCCCATAAGCTCAATAGCCACATAAGCCTGCTGCTGCCGCTTTTCTTTGTCTTCAATAGTTAAGATATGATCCACCATTTTCTGAATATGTCTTCCGTATTCACGAATGAGAAGATGGTTTCTTGTTGTATTATATTCCATAGTTGTATAAAGCAAATGTAAGCATCCTTATCAATACAATTGGAACTGCCCCTAAAAAGGGGCAGTTGTTGTTAGAAAAGGTAAGCAAAAAGTATGTTTATGGTATTATTGTTTTACCAGTTTTTCAGTAGTTATTTCTATGCCGTCAATTACCTGTAAGAGGTACATGCCATTGCTAAGGCCGGCGGCATCAATGCGATTATAACCATTATTTATTCGTCCACTTTGCAAGTTGCGGCCATTCATATCCAGTAACCTCCAGTTGTAATTCCCTTTACTGTTTACAACAATTCCGCTGGAGGTAACTATATTAGAAAGCAGTTTGTATTTACTGCTTGCATTTACTTCACGCAGCGAAACAATATTTGAATAATAGGTTAATTGAGATGCCGTTACTACTTGCAGGCGATAATACATGGTTGCTTTTTCAAAAGGCTGATAAATAAATTTGCGAAGCGAACCATTTATATTTTGAAGGTTGGTAAAGGTTCTGCCATCAGTTGAAACTTGTACTGTAATTGTTTCCATAGGTTCGTCGGCAATGATCGTCCAATCAAGTTCGTGTTTTTCATTACTAATACGCCCACTTAACTGAAGGCTTTGAATAGGCAATATAGATCCCGACTGAAAGGTGCCACTCATTGTATAGTTGCCAAGCATTCCATAGTTTGAGGCATTGGCATTAGATGCATTCGAAACTCGTACATAGTAAGTTCCTGCATTAAGGGTGCTGTCAATAATAGCTTGTATCGAAGTAGTTGGGTTATAGGTTTTAATTACGGCACCACTATTGTTTAGTAGAGAAACCTGTAAATCAATATTGGCAGATTGATAGCCACTTGAAACATTGTAAGGAATTGCGTTAACTATTAAGCGGCCGTTTTGAGAGAGGTTCATACGGTACATATCAACATCTGCAGTGCTGTTTACAAACCCGGTGATTCCGAATGTAGAGCCGTTAAAAATTACATTGGCAGATTGGCTTGTTGTATTTCCAACATCGTCTGTACGGTATCCAAATCCATTTGTGCCGCCTGCAATAATACCTAACTCATCTTGTAAAGATGAGCAACTTGCACTTGTTCCATTATGCCATAGTGTAAGGTTTCGGCTGTAACTGTTGCCCATAATGGGAGCCCAGCTTATTTCACCACTTCCTGTTCCCGGATTATACTCTGCTGTTAACCCACACGAAGCATTGTATAGTTTTTGATGAGCCAAACCAAGTGTATGCCCTGTTTCATGTGAGCTTGCTTCCGAAACCATTTTAGCATTATTGCTTAAAAGATTGCTGAACACAAACGCAGGAACTTCCAAGCCCCAGCTAAAGGAGTTTGCCCATGCAACACCACCTGCATTACCATACCAAGCACTGTAATTGGTAACTATAATCCGTTGTCTTTTGTTAATGGGTGTAGCAAAATATACAGTTGAATCGGTTGTAATGTTGAGGTTAAAGGGCCTGAAATCTTCTGACACTTGGTTAAAAATACGGTTAATCTGATCAAGGGATAAAAGGGCTGGGGTTGCGTAAAATGGCTCACCCGTCCAATAAGGGGAAGTAACCGTTTGTCCATCAAAGTCTAGAAAAATAGTAGCATTTGTTTGTTGTGGATAGCTGTTTAAATTAGGAATTTGAGCCTTAACTGACTGGCTTAGTAACACCAGCACAAACAAGCAAGCAGGAGCAAGTAAGCGTTTCATGGGATTGGATTTTTTGGTTTTCGGTTCTCGGTTTCTTTGGGGGTATAGTTAAAAACGGGCTAATCAGATATCATTTGAGAGAGGTATTTTTTTATCCACTCATAAACTCCGGTAACAAGGTTTTTTTCAAGTAAAATAATATCGCTATGATTGCGGCTTAAAAGTAAGCCCTTATAAATAACACCTTCTCCAGCCACGTTAGTTTTTGACAGAGTAAATACGAAACCTTGTTTTTCGGTGCTCTCAATCGTTACAGTTTCCAAACCAGGTGCATCGCTTGTTTTGGATATTACTCTTCCGTAAAAGGTAAAACCTTCGGTTACCAGTAAACTAACCTGCTGATTTAATTTTGTGTTCATGATCTCATCAATAAGACCAGTTTTGAGCGAAAATTTGGAGGGAAGAGTAGAAAATAATTGTGGTTTAGTATCGTGTTTTTGACGACCGGAGGAAAACATAGCATCTTCCTGTGCAACTGCAACAAATGCAGGCAAGCTAAACAGAAGAACAATAATTAGTTTCTTCATGGTTTTTGGTTTTTGATTGGATATCAGTAATAAATCTCTAAACAAACATAAAGCGATTTTGGAAACAACACAAGCGTGTAAGTACTTTATTAAATAGAAGACCCCGCTGGAAAGCGGGGTCGTTTACCCAAAATCCACATTGTAAAACCATCATTATTATCTTGTAAGTTCTGTGAATGAAACTTTCAAGAAATGAATCCATGCATTCATTTTCAGTTATTTAGAAAATAAAAAGTTTTCTGGTTTTCTTCTAGGTATTTAACGCAATTATTATTCCAAAGTCTTTTGCAACAAAATAAATGTCAAAAAAAATACACTTGTTAAATTTTTAATAGTAAGAGTATTTGCTTAAAAAGAATGAAGGTATCTTGCTCTTAATTAATTTGCTTCTATAAAATTACATCTGCATTTTATCAAATGCAACAGTATTTATAATGATTTTATGCTAAGGAAAAATTCCGGGAGATGTATAAAATATACGCATTTCATTTTTCTATTGTTGTTAGAAAAATGTTTTTATATAGCTTGTTTTACAATCTTTTTACTCCGGTAATTGAATAACTTATCTTTACCACATAACTTTTTTATGATACATACAAGTAATATTTCAATAGATGTTTTAATGGATGCAGATCGTGTTCCGGAAACAATAAGCTGGAATGCAACCGATAGTACAGCAGAAATGGATCAAAAAGCAAAAGCAATGATGCTTGCTTTTTGGGATGCAGCAGACAAAAGTGCCTTACGTATTGATCTTTGGACTAAGGATATGATGATTGATGAAATGGCCGATTTTTATTATCAGGTAATGATGACCATGGCTGATACATTTCATCGGGCAACCAATCAACCGGAAATTGCAAAAGGTATGAAAACCTATGCCAAGGAATTTTTAAAACAATTCAAAACAGAACAGGATAAACAAAATAAATAAATTTCACAGTATGAGTTTAGAATTACAGGTAATGAATAACATGAAAGATGCAATGAAAGCAAAAGATGAAGCATCATTACGGGGGTTGCGTGCAATAAAAGCAGCACTCTTATTATTAAAAACATCGGGCAGTGTTGAAATTACTGAAGATGATGAACTAAAAATGCTTCAAAAACTTGTAAAGCAGCGTAAGGATTCTTTAACTATCTATCAGCAGCAAAACCGAACTGATCTTGCACAAAAGGAAGAAGAAGAAATAAAAATTATTGAAAAGTTTTTACCACGCCCTCTTTCTAGTGAAGATTTAAAAATAGAAGTTCAAAAAATAATCATTAATAGTGGTGCATCATCAGTTGCTGATATGGGCAAAATAATGGGAATTGCTAATAAACAGTTGGCTGGCAAGGCGGATGGTAAAACAATAAGTGAAGTGGTAAAAGAACTTCTTAAATAAATGCAGATTTGATTATTGATATTTTATTTCTCCTTGCTATTTTGGCAGCGTTAATCAATGGTTTTCGTAAGGGATTGATAGTTGCAATATTTTCCATAATTGCTTTTATAATTGGTATTGCCGCCGCACTGAAACTGAGTGCCGTAGCTGCAAATTGGTTAGGGCAATCAACAAACATTGGCGCAAAGTGGTTACCGATTTTAGGGTTTATTGCAATATTCATTGCAGTTGTATTACTGGTACGTATAGGTGCAAAATTTCTTGAGGGAGTTGTAAATTTTGCAATGATGGGCTGGCTTAATAAGCTCGGCGGCATTCTATTGTATATTGTACTATATACACTTTTGTTTAGTATTTTTCTTTTTTTTACAACCCAAATCGCTTTGTTTTCAACATCAGCACTTGAGGAATCAGTTACCTATAAATGGATTGTTCCATGGGGGCCGAAAACAATAGATACAATTGGTAATGTTATTCCTTGGTTTAAAAATATGTTTACTGATTTGGAAGCTTTTTTTGCCATATTCAATCAAAAAGATTCGGTATGATTGGTTTCTGATGAAACTGAATTGCAGTTTTTCAAACAAATCAATTACTTTAGCAAATAACCTTTGCTTACTGTAATTGCATGAACTACGAAATTAAACAAAAAGATAAATTCAGATACATTGAAGAAGGATCCGGTGAACCCTTGGTGCTGCTCCATGGTTTATTTGGAGCCCTCAGCAATTTTGTTGATCTAATTGAATATTTTAAAAAGCATTACCAGGTTGTAGTTCCTATGCTTCCTTTGTTTGAACTTGACTTGCTACATACAACAGTTGGTGGGCTGGAAAAGTTTGTAACAAAATTTATTGAAGTAAAAAATTATGCGAATGTTCACTTACTGGGGAACTCTCTTGGTGGCCATGTTGCTTTGGTTCATACTCTAAAACATCCGGAACATATAAAATCTTTAACACTTACCGGCAGCTCCGGATTGTTTGAAAACGGAATGGGAGACACTTATCCCAAGCGTGGCGATTATGAATATATTAAACGTAAAACAGAATTAACATTTTATAATCCCGCAACTGCTACAAAGGAATTAGTTGATGAAGTGTATGATATTGTAAATCAGCGGGTGAAAGTAATAAAGATCATTGCCCTTGCTAAAAGTGCTATTCGTAATAATTTAGGTGAAGAATTACAGGATATTCGGGTTCCTACCCTGCTTATTTGGGGTAATAATGATACCATTACTCCGCCATTTGTGGGAAAAGAATTCAACCGGCTTATTCCCAATTCAGAACTCCATTTAATTGATTTGTGTGGTCATGCACCAATGATGGAAAGGCCAAAAGAATTTAACGAAATACTGCATGGTTTCTTAACCAAACTTACCAGACCCATCCCAGTGTGAAAACAAAAGAAGTAAACTATGATAGCTGCCGAACTGATTACAAATAATATTCCGGCTTTGCAACTAACAGATACTGTAAAGCAAGCATTGAATTTGATGCAGGAATTTCATTTAGCTGAGCTGCCCATTGTAATTAATAATACATACGCCGGGCTTTTACACGAAGAAAGTATTCAGGATGAGGAACTTAGCTCTCCAATAAATACTTATTTACCAATAGCTGAACAGGTACAAATAAAAGCCGAAGATTTTTTTCTTACCGCTGTAAGAATCATGCAGCAGCAAAAATTGAGTTTACTTCCCGTTATTAAAGCAGAAGGTGAATATATAGGTGCCATAACTGCAGAAGAACTATTGATGGCAGTTTCAAAATACAATGCAGTTGCCGAACCCGGAGGAGTAATCATTTTGCAAATGACTCCTAATAATTTTTCTATTTCAGAACTGGGTCGTATTGTAGAGTCAAACGATTCCAGAATTATCCATTTAAATACATGGGCAAACACTTCTACAGGCGAACTAATGGTGGCTATAAAAATAAATAAGCCTGATATTCATGATATTCTTGCTACACTTGAACGTTATGAGTACAATGTAGTTCACTATTTTGGCGAAAACCTCACCGAAGAAGAATTGAAACTCAACTTTGACCATTTAATGAATTACCTGAATATTTGATTCACAGAGCTTACACCTTTTTTCTCCCCAAATCAAGTTACATTTACTTTCCGGGTTACTTCTGAAATTTCATGCATACACAAACAAAAAAATATTTTTTGCTTTTATCACTTGCAATGGTGTCATTAGTAGTATTCTGTTCTGCACAACCATCAGTTGCTTATGACTCGGTAAGAAACAAGCTTGTAGAAAGCATCAGCCAAATACCAAAAAATGTAAACCTTAAAGTAAATCATATTCATTTTGTTGGCAATAAAGTAACCAAAGACTATATTATTTTAAGAGACATCCCCTTTAGGGAAGGTGATGAAATAAAAACCACTCAGCTTTTAGCAATTATTGAAAAAGCACGATTGGATATTATCAATACCAAATTGTTTTTAGAGGTGCTTCCTGAAATTACCCGCTGGGATTCAACATCATTTGATATTGAGTTTACTGTAAAAGAGCGTTGGTATATTTTTCCGGTTCCCTATTTTAAATTAGTTGATCGCAACCTCAATCAATGGATTGTAGAGCAAAACAGCAGTTTTGAAAGAGTAAACTATGGGTTAAAATTCAACTGGGACAATGTATCGGGCAGAAGAGATCATCTTAGTTTTAATTATGTAGATGGATATACTAAGCAATACAATTTATCTTACCAGCAGCCCTTTGCAGATAAAAAACTGGAGAAGGGTTTTTTGTTTGGTATCTATTATACCAAAACCCGGCAAACTACTTTTGCAACAGATAGTAACAAACAAGTTTTTTTCCCTGTGGAAAATGATGACATTGATGATTTTGTTCGTACTTCTTTTCGTATTGAAACAGGCGTTACGCTACGTAAAGGAGTTCGGCACCGGCATACACTTCGGCTGCATTATGTAAATGAAAAAATTGCTGATACTATTACCAATTTAATTGCAAACAATTCTGCAAAAGGATTTTTTCCTTTTTTTGCCGGCAATAAAAACCGGCAGCGTTTTGGAGAAATTGTGTACGTATATCAGTATTTAGATTTGGATAATGTGGCTTACCCTCTTAAAGGTGTTGGATTTAACGGGGCATTTGTACAGCGTGGCCTGGGTGCTAAAGAAATGAATCTGTGGCAACTTTTTGGAAAAGTAGGTGCCTATTTCCCCATAGGAGAAAAAACATACGTTTCACTTTACAGTCTTGGTACAATTAAATTTCCTTTTAAACAACCCGGCTATAATTTGCCGGTGCTGGGTTATGGCGATATGTTTTTGCAAGGGCTGGAATATTATGTAGTAGATGGCGTAATGGCGGGGATTGTTCGAACTACACTGGCTCGTGAAATACTGAAACTAAATGTTCCTACTTTCATTATTAAAAATGAAAAGTATAAAAAAATTCCATTTAAGATTTTAGTAAAAGCTTATGGCAATATTGGAGGCGCCTATTTACCATATTTTACCACCAGCTTTTTAAATAATAAATTATTATATACATATGGTATGGGCATTGATATAATAAGCTATTATGATTTTGTAGCCCGCTTTGATTATTCTTTTAATCAATTGGGCGAAAAGGGATTATTTTTACATGTACGTAAAGATTTTTAAGTTGCATTATTTGCATGTGGGTATTCAGTTATATCTGAAAAAGAAATATTGATGAAAGTAGCTATTTACAGCAGAGTTTTTGAGCAGGAACAAAAGAATGATATTGAGCGTTTGTTACATCAACTTGCACAAAATAAAATCACTCCGGTTTTATACCACGATTTTTATCAGCAGATAAAAGAGTCGATTCTATTTGATTCACCGCCACTCCTCTTTCATTCTTCAGCACAATTGGATGATACATTTGAATGTATGATCAGCTTGGGTGGCGATGGTACTTTGTTAGATACAGTTACGCTGGTAAGAGCAAAAAAAATACCCTTGCTGGGAATTAATTTCGGACGGCTTGGTTTTTTAGCAAGCATTGGCAGAGAAGAATTACAAACAGCTGTAGCTGCATTGGTAGATCATACCTTTGTTAAAGATGAACGTACACTTATTCATTTAGATAGCAATACCCCACTCTTTGGTGAAACACCTTATGGATTAAATGAATTTGCCCTACATAAACTGGATACATCATCTATGATAAAAATCCATACCTATTTAAATGGAGAATTCTTAAATACTTATTGGGCAGATGGATTGATAGTAGCAACTCCCACAGGCTCTACAGGATATTCACTCAGTTGCAGTGGGCCGGTGGTTTTTCCAGAGTCGGGCAGCTTTGTAATAACACCTGTTGCTCCACACAATTTAAATGTCCGGCCAATTGTTGTGCCAGATAATAATATCATTTCTTTTGAAATTGAAGGAAGAACAGACAGTTTTCTGTGCACACTTGATTCTAGGAAAGAAATTGTAAGAAAGGATATACAGATAGCAGTAAAAAAAGAAGATTTTACAGTAAGCCTTCTTCGGTTAAATGAAAATAATTTTTTACAAACATTGCGCAATAAATTATCATGGGGGCTTGATCGGCGTAATTGACCATTATTAAAAAAATAATGAATGCTGCAAATGAAAACCCCCAAATGTGCGTTACTACCGTAGAATTATTAATCCAAAAGTTATTTTGATGAAATTATTAGTTGGCTGCTCATTATTTTTATTGGGTATTTTTTGTTTTGGGAAAAAAGCACTTGCACAGTACGAAGGGTTTAAGCACGAAGGTGAATTTGGTATTCAACTTGGCTTAGCTCATTATTTTGGCGATTTAAATCCTAATTCGAGACTTAACACCCCCAAAATTGCAGGGGGTATTTTCTTTCGTAAAATGATGAATGAGTATGTAGCTGTTCGCTTAAGTGCCAACTTTGCACAGCTTGGCTACAGCGATATTTATGAAACAAAAAACGAGTTTCGCCGCCGCCGGAACCTGAGCTTTAATACCAATATTTGGGAACTGATGCTTCAAGGCGATTTTAATTTTTTTAAATTCAACCCCTCTAACCCCAACGAAAGGTTTACGCCCTATCTTACTTTAGGGGCAGGTGTTTTTAGTTTTAATCCGTATGCATACTTAAATGATACAAAATATTTTTTGCAGCCATTAGGAACTGAGGGGCAGGGCTCGGCCGCTTTCCCTACAATAAGACCTTATTCAACAACAGCAATTGCTATACCCGTGGGTTTGGGTATTAAGTATTCAATAAATGCAGAGTTCAATATTAATTTTGAAATAGCGCATCGGTTTACTACTACCGATTATATTGATGACGTTTCTACAACCTATGCAGGGGTTGGGGCTTTCCCATTATCCGGAGGTAACAGAACGGCCGCCTCTTTTTTACAGGATAGAAGTTATGAAACAGGTACCCCCATCGGTACACAAGGCTTTCAGCGTGGCTTTAGCCGCCAAAGAGATCAATACATCATGGCAATGGTAGGCATTACCTTTAACTTTTCCTCTTACAAATGCCCTACCTCGGCAGGTAATTAAAGTTGCCTCTTCTTTTTCACTTATACAAGCTCAATATCAAAATTTACTAATTGTACAAACTGCTGAATGCGTTCGTCAATATCTTGTTTTGAAATTTCTTTTAGTCTTGTGGTTCCAAATTTTTCTACACAAAAGCTGGCCATGGCACTGCCCACAATAATGGCGGTTTTCATATTTTCAAAACTAATGTCCTTTGTTTTTGCAATATATCCAATAAACCCTCCGGCAAATGTATCTCCTGCACCTGTGGGGTCAAACACATCTTCTAACGGTAAGGCAGGGGCGAAGAAAACATTATCGCCATGAAACAGCAGGGCACCATGTTCCCCTTTTTTTATAATGAGGTATTTAGGGCCCATAGTCATAATTTTTTTAGCCGCTTTTACTAATGAATATTCAGTACTCAATTGTCTTGCTTCGCTATCGTTTACCATCAGCACATCTACTCTGGCAATTGTTTTCAACAAATCATCCATAGCTATTTCCATCCAAAAATTCATGGTATCCATTACAATGAGCTTGGGTTTTATTTTTAGCTGATCTATTACCTGTAGTTGCACAGCAGGTGCTAAATTTCCCAGCATTAAAAACTCAGAACTTTGATAGCTATCCGGAACAACGGGGTTAAAATTTGCGAGTACATTTAACTGTGTTTCCAAAGTGTCACGGGTATTCATGTCTAAATGATATTTGCCACTCCAGAAAAATGATTTTTCATCTTTCTTAATCTGTACACCTTCTATATTTACACCCCGTGCTTCTAATACATCCAATTCTTCTTGCGGAAAATCGCCCCCCACCACTGAAATTTGATGAATAGGTTGCGTAAAGTTTGAAGCGCTCCATGCAATATAAGTAGCAGCGCCACCCACAATTTTATCACTTTTTCCAAATGGAGTTTCAATAGCATCAAAGGCCATAGAGCCAACAACAATTAAAGACATAAGTTGAGTTTTTTTAAGCGGGGCAAAGGTAGCAGCAAGAACCTAACAAAATTCAGGGTACATAAAAAAACGTTCTGCCACACACAGAACGTTTAATATTAAAAAAGCATTATTTATTTTGATTCGCTTTTTACGAGGTCAAAAAACTTATTATCGCTCATACCCAGCCATACACGTTCAATTTGATTTACATCAAAAGCTTTGTCAAAACAGATGTATTGAATATGGTTTTTCCCAGGCTCAGCCGTCCAGGTACATGCAAGTTCTCCATCTGCTGCTTTGGTAGTGTAATTGTAAAATAAGTCGCCGTTTTTAAGCATAATATAAATTTTGTAATCACTCCATTTAAACGGGTCAGCTCCTTCCTTATTGATAAGTGCCATACGTATTTTAGTATAACCTGTTCCGTCGTCACGGGTAATAAATTCATTTTTGGTATAATATACACCAATAATGAAGTTGATGGTTTTACTGGGGTTTGAAATAGATTCGTAAAAAAACGGATCTGTTTGCGCCTTTACAATGGTGGGTGCAGCTATTAAAAAAGACGCACAAATAAGGCTAAGGAATAAGAGTTTCTTTTTCATGTTGTACTTGTTTTTGGTTATTGAGAGTTTTTGGTAAAATTGGGAGCTCCTTTTTTTGTTTTGTTTGTTACTGCTAAATTAACATTAGATCAAATTTTGAGCAATACCCATCAGAAGGTATTTTAATGGCAAAGCCCGTTTCAGTACATTTTAAAACTTTTCCGTATTGTACACAGTAAAGATTTTATTTTTGTTATATGGGCAAATTAAAAGTTTCTAAAAACGAAAGTCGTAAAGATGTAATTGTAAAAGCAGGAGCCATCCTTTTTAGAGAAAAAGGGTTCGGTGCCGCAAGTATGCGGGATCTTGCTGAAAAAATTGGCATTGAAGCAGCAAGCCTTTACAATCATATCCGTTCAAAAAATGAAATACTGGAGTCTATTTGTTTTGGAGTAGCTAACCGGTTTACGGCTTTTTTTGAAGAAATAGAATTGAAAAATGAAGCACCTCTCGATAAAATTGAAACCATCATCCGTTTCCATATTCATCAAATGATTGAAAACCATGAAGAGGTTATTGTAAGCGACAGGGAGTGGAAACATTTAGATGAGCCGTATCTTTCAAACTTTCATACACAAAGAAGAAACTATCGAAAACGTTTTGCAGCACTTATAGAAGAAGGAATTAAAAAAGGGCAGGTAAAAAAGATTGATGCGCCCACTGCTATTATTATTATGCTACATGCCGTAAGTGGTATTGAAAGTTGGCACCGCTCCACTGCAAAAATTAGTGCCAAAGAATTAGAAGATAATATGGTAGTAATTTTAATTGATGGATTGAAAAAATAAAAAGTATTCATGTCTATTCATTTCCATCAACTTACTCTAAAGGAAATCATTAAAGAAACATCAGACTGTGTATCCCTTTTATTTGATGTGCCTAATGAATTGAAGCCGGAGTTTCAATTTACACAAGGGCAAAGCCTTACTATGCGTGCAATGATTAATGGCGAAGAAGTAAGACGCTCCTATTCCATTTGCAGCAGCCCCTTAGAAAACAAATTAAAAGTGGCTATTAAAAAAGTAGAAGATGGGTTGTTTTCAACTTTTGCAAATGAGCAATTAAAGAAAGGAGATATGCTGGATGTAATGTCTCCTGTTGGAAAATTCAACACTCCGTTACTACCATCAAACAAAAAAAACTATTTAGCCTTTGCAGCAGGCAGCGGTATTACGCCATTACTTTCTATTATAAAAACTACATTAGCCACTGAGCCAAACAGTACGTTCACATTAGTGTACGGAAATAAAAGTAGAGCTTCAATTATCTTTTTTGAAGAATTAGAAGGGCTGAAGAATAAATTCATCAACCGATTAAATATCATACATATCTTAAGCCGGGAGAAAACAGATGCTGCTATTAATTTTGGAAGAATCACAAAAGACAAGTGTTTTGATTTAACTCAGAAGTTGATTGATATAACAGTTGCTGATGAATTTTTTATTTGTGGGCCAGAAGAAATGATTTTTGCTGTAAAACATTTTTTAGAAAGCAAAGGTGTGCAAGAAACCAAAATTCATTTTGAATTATTTACTACGCCGGGAGGGAAGAAGGTTGTGAGCCATAAGCTGAAAGCTGAAAACAACGAGGGGCCACAAAGTAACATAACAATAAAATTAGATGGTAGAAGTTTTGATTTTACAATTCCATTTAACAGCGATGATTCTATTTTAGATGTTGCCATGCAACAAGGTGCTGATGTACCTTATGCCTGCAAAGGTGGCGTGTGTTGTACCTGCAAAGCTAAATTGTTAGAAGGCGAAGTAACCATGGATGTGCATTGGGGTTTGGAACATGAAGAAATTGAACAGGGTTATATTCTCACCTGCCAAAGCCACCCTGTTACAGAAAAAGTAGTTGTAGATTTTGATGTAAAATAGGAAAGCAACCTCGTTAAGACTTTTGATTTTGAATATACCCTCAGTAAGGTATAGTTACTACCTCCAACTATCTGTTATTTTACAGTATTACAAAAAGTCACTCTAAAATTTATTTTTATGTCAACTGTTTCAAAATGGATGAGCTGGGAAGGCGGCATTGATCTGGTAGCTGTTACTTCTCCCGATTTGCAAATGCCAAATATTATTGTGCACCTGGGCCGAATGGTAAGCACACCTGTGGGTAATGCACCAAGCGGAATGATTCTGTGGCAACCCGATCCAAATGCCATGCCTGCCGTAATGGGTTTTGTAAGCAGTAATGCAGAAGTAGGAAAATATTTTGGGCCTAATATTTTTGCAGGTACTCCTTTTGAACATGCTCCTGTGCTGGATGCAAAAATTGAAATTGAAATACTTGCAGACAAATGTTTTTCAAAATGTGTGGTAGGAGATTTTACGTTTGAAGTGGAGATGAGTGATTTTAGTGAGCCCTATTTAATTAACCGCCAACCTGCAGCTATGCCACCTTTTCATCAGCAGGGAGTTGAAATTCATGCTAGAAAAGTATCATTAAAAGTAAATGGAGAAACAATCAACATCATCGTGCCTCCAGTGGGTATTACCGGTGGGCCTGCAAGTGTAGTGAGCCCAAATGGTGTATATGCCAGATAAGCTTTCAAACTTTAGTTTAGAACCGATTCATTGTGAATCGGTTTTTTTGTGGGTTACAATCGATTTTTCATCAACAATTAGTTCAAACAGTTGTTAGTTTCATTAATTTTGAACATTAAATAAATGTGCAATGGATATAGCAAATTTTGAGACTATTTTTCAGAAAAAGGTAGATGATGAAATAAAAATTGAACCCAAAGACTGGATGCCAGATGCTTACCGCAAAACAAACATCAGGCAAATTAGTCAACATGCACATAGCGAAATTGTAGGTATGCTGCCCGAAGGAAACTGGATTAGCCGTGCCCCATCTCTCAAAAGAAAAGCAATTTTAATTGCTAAAGTTCAGGATGAAGCAGGGCATGGGTTGTATTTGTATTGTGCAGCCGAAACATTGGGCATGAGCCGTGAGCAAATGATTGATGACCTCAACAGTGGTAAAGCAAAATATTCTTCCATTTTTAATTATCCCACTTTAACATGGGCCGATATGGGTGCTGTTGGTTGGTTGGTTGATGGTGCTGCCATTTTAAACCAGGTAATGTTATGCAGAACCAGTTATGGTCCTTATGCAAGAGCGATGGTTCGTATTTGTAAAGAAGAAAGTTTTCATCAGCGTCAGGGTTTTGAATCTTTACTTGTTTTAAGTAAAGGAACTGGTGAGCAAAGAGCAATGTGTCAAGATGCAATTAACAGATGGTGGTGGCCAAGCTTGATGATGTTTGGACCAAAAGATAGTGAAAGCACCAACAGTGATCAAAGCATGAAGTGGAAGATCAAACGTAAAACAAACGATGAACTTCGTCAGCAGTTTGTAGATATGGCAGCAGAGCAAATAAAACTATTAGGAATGACTTTGCCCGATAAAGATTTAAAATGGAATGCTGAGCGTCAGCACTATGATTTTGGTGAAATTAATTGGGATGAATTTTGGAATGTGGTAAAAGGTAATGGGCCATGTAACAAACAAAGACTACAAGCAAGAAGAAAAGCACATGAAGAAGGAAAGTGGGTAAGAGAAGCGGCCATGGCGCATGCTGAGAAAAGACAGGCCTCCCTAAATCCCCGTCCGACCGATTCATCCGGGCGGGCCTCCAAAGGAGAGACTTTAAAGGCAGCGTAACAAATAAATTACTTCATTATGAATTTCATACTCAGAAAATTTTATTACGGCGACATACCTGAAGAAAAAGGAGGTAGCAGTAATTATCAAACACAAACTGAAAGTACTGCTTGGCCGCTTTGGGAAGTTTTTATAAGAAGTAAGCAAGGTTTGGATCATAAACATGTAGGTAGTTTAAAAGCTGCTGATGCTCAAATGGCCATTGAAAATGCAAGAGATGTTTATACCAGAAGAATGGAAGGTGTAAGCATTTGGGTAGTGGAAAGTAAATACATACATGCAAGTAATCCCGATGAAGCCGAGAGCTTATATGAACCTGCCAATGATAAAGTATACAGGCATCCTACATTTTATGATTTACCAGATGAGGTGAAACATATGTAAAATGAATGGGTAATAGAATAATTGATAATGAATAATTCCTTAACAAATTACTTACTGCATCTAGCAGATACAACTTTAATTCTTTCACAAAGGAATAGTGAGTGGTGTGGCCATGGCCCTATATTGGAGCAGGATATTGCTATTACAAATATTTCTTTAGACTTGCTGGGCCAATCAAGAAATTTTTATCAATATGCCGCACAATTGATTGGCAATACAGATGAAGATCAGCTTGCTTACTTAAGAAAAGAAAGAGAGTATAAAAACTTATTGCTTGCAGAACAGCCCAATGGAGATTGGGGTCAAACCATTCTTCGTCAATATTTATTCAGCCAGTTTCAATATTTATTATTTCAGCAATTAAAAGAAAGTAAGGACGAGCAACTAGCTGCTATAGTAATAAAATCAGTAAAAGAAACAACTTATCATCTCCGCTGGAGCAGTGAGTGGGTTGTACGTTTAGGTGATGGAACAGAGAAGAGTCATCAACGCATGCTTTATGCAATAGATGAGTTGTGGAGATATACAGGCGAAATGTTTATTGCGGTTGATTACGAAAAAGAAATGGGCATTGATTTTAATTTATTAAAAGACGAATGGTTGCAAAAAGTAAAACTAATTTTTGATGAAGCAACTCTTTCTCTGCCTGAGAGCACTTTTATGCAAACAGGTGGTAAGGAAGAAACACATACAGAACACCTTGGTTATATTCTTGCTGATTTACAATATATGCAAAGAGCTTATCCTAATTCACAATGGTAATTGCTCTTACCATAGAGGAGCAAAATATCTTACATCTTCTGGAAGCTGTTACCGATCCTGAAATACCAGTGCTAACGATTCATGATTTAGGAATTCTTCGTGGCGCAACAGTAAAAGAAGATAAAGTAGAAGTGATCATTACTCCTACATACAATGGTTGTCCTGCTATGGACATGATTGCCATGAATATTAAATTAAAATTGGCCGAACATGGTTATAAAAATGTAACCATTACTTCTGTATTGTCTCCCGCATGGACTACCGACTGGATGAGCGAAGACGGCAAACGAAAATTAAAGGAATACGGTATCGCAGCACCTAATAAGCGTTTCGCCATTGCAAAAGATGGAGTTGAATGTCCCATTTGTAACTCAACCAGTACTAATCTCATCAGCGAATTTGGAAGCACCGCCTGTAAAGCATTGTATCAATGCAATGATTGTAAAGAACCGTTTGATTATTTTAAATGTCATTAATATTTTAGATTTGTAAAAATCTATTACTTCATGTCTTCTTATATAAAATTCGAAATAAAAGACTCTATTGCTTTTATTATACTTAACAGACCGGATAAATTCAATTCATTCAACCGTGAAATGGCTTTGCTTTTGCAAAATCGTTTGGATGAATGTGCATCCCTTCACGAAATTCGATGTGTGTACATTACAGGCAATGGAAAGGCATTCAGTGCGGGGCAAGACATCAGTGAACTTGTGGGTGATAACAAAATTGAAATTGCTCAAATCTTATCCGAGCATTACAACCCAATTGTAAAACGCATCCGCAATTTACCAAAGCCTGTTATCGCTGCTGTAAATGGAGTGGCTGCAGGTGCAGGTGCAAACATTGCATTGTGTTGTGATATAGTTGTTGCCACTGAATCGGCTTCCTTTATTCAGGCCTTTTCAAAAATCGGTTTGATACCTGATAGCGGAGGAACATTCACCTTGCCCAGATTAATCGGTTGGCAAAAAGCAAGTGCGTTGATGATGACAGGTGATAAAGTTTCTGCCAATGAAGCAGAACGTTTGGGAATGGTGTACAAAGTTTTTCCTGATGTTACGTTTGAAGAAGAAAGCAAAAAGATAGCACATACCCTTTCACAGATGCCTACCAAAGGGTTAGCATTTACCAAACATGCACTCAATCATTCCTTCATCAATAATTGGGAAGAACAGTTGATGCTGGAAGATGAGTTTCAGCAAAAAGCAGCCCTAACAGATGATTATGCAGAAGGGATTACTGCTTTTTTACAAAAAAGAAACCCTCATTTTAAAGGAGAATAAACTATATGCAAGACTTATCAACTTACTTCTTACTAAGAAAAGACATTACCTTCCTCAACTTCGGTTCCTTTGGCGCCTGTGTAAAACCTGTATTTGAACGTTACCAGCAATATCAACTGGAACTGGAACAAGAGCCGGTACAGTTTATTACAGTAACAGGTCCTAAATATTTAAAAGCTTCCCGTAAAGCATTAGGTGAATATTTAAACTGTCATCAGGATGATGTGGTATATGTTACCAATCCATCGTATGCGGTAAACATCATTGCCAAAAGCTTTAAACTGCAACTTGGAGATGAAATTCTAACAACTGATTTGGAATATGGCGCCTGCGACAGAACATGGAATTACTATTGCAATAAAGCAGGAGCTGTGTACAAACGTCAGCCCATCACATTGCCACTAATCAGCAAAGAAAATTTTATAAACGATTTTTTTAAAGGAGTTACATCTAAAACGAAACTCATCTTTATCAGTCATCTTACCAGTAGTACCGGGTTGCGTTTTCCCATTGAAGAAATTATTGCTAAAGCAAAAGAATATGGAATCATGACTTTTGTGGATGGCGCACATGGCCCGGGACAAGTGGAAGTGGATTTAAAAAAACTCGATGTTGATATCTACACAGGTGCCTGTCATAAATGGATGATGACGCCTAAGGGAAGTTCTTTTCTCTATGTAAAAAAAGAACATCAGCATTTATTTGACCCATTGATTGTAAGCTGGGGTTACAATGCGTTGTTTCCTTCACAATCACAATTCTTAGATTATCATCAAATGCAGGGCACAAGAGATTTTTCCGCTTTCTTAACCATACCAGATGCCATTGCATTCATGCAAGAACATGATTGGGTAAATGTAGCAACCCATTACAGAAAAATGGTGCAGGAAAATGCCATTGCTTTTTGTGAATTATTCAACTCAAAACCCTTAGCACCGGTAAACGATGATTTTATTGCTCAACTGCTGAGCTGTGAAATTAAAACCAGAGAACCGGAGCAGTTAAAAACTCATCTGTTCAATGCATATAAAATTCAGATACCGGTGATGCGGCACGGCGATAAAGTGTATTTGCGTTATTCCATGAATGCATTTAATTCCCAAAAAGATATAGATGTTTTGTTTGATGCAATCAAAGACATTCAAAAAACCACAACATTGCTTGAATCTTAAAAACAGTTTATGCCAACTCCCAATGAAGTAGTGAGTCACATGATGCAGCACGACCGTTTCAGCCAATGGCTGGGTATTGAAGTACTTGAAGTGAAAGAAGGCTACAGTAAAATTAAAATGACCATCAGGGCAGAAATGGTCAATGGCTTTGGCATTATACATGGTGGCGTTACCTTTTCGCTTGCCGACAGTGCATTTGCCTTTGCATGTAACAACCGCAATCAACTGAGTGTTGCGTTAGATACTTCCATCAACTTTATCAAACCGGTACATGTAGGAGATGAATTAACTGCCGAAGCAACAGAGTTACACAATGGTAAATCAACCGGACTGTACCACATAGAAATTATGAATCAAAAAAATCACAAAGTAGCACTGTTTAAAGGATTATGTTACAGAACAGATAAATCGCTTTTAGAAAAAAATTTATGAAAACGGGAAGAAGATTAGCAATAACAAATAAGAATAAAGCATTCCATTATTTATAACTTCCCAACCAAATCCCGAATTACCACACTCGATGCCACAGCGCCAAACACAGCAGGCAAATAAGAAATTGTTCCGTAAGCACTCTTCTTATAATTCTTTCCATCGGTAAGCATTAAACTTTCCTTCATGGGCGCTTCTGGCGAGAACACCACTTTTATTCCTTTATAAATATTATGTTGCTTTAATGTTTTACGCACCTGTTGTGCAAAAGGGCAGTTATATGTTTTTGAAATATCTACCACTCTCAATTGTGTAGGATCCAGCTTGGCTCCGGCACCCATACTGCTTACTAATTTCAATTGATGTTCGTAAGCTGTTTTAATAAATGTAATTTTTGGTGTAATACTATCAATAGCATCAATAATATAATCCGGCTTTTGTTGTAACTGAGTAATCACCATTTCAGGATTAATAAATTCCTGAATAACATGCAGTTCCAGCTCCGGATTAATTGCCAGCAACCGTTCCTGCATAATGAGGGCTTTAGAAACTCCATGATTGGTGGCCAGCGCAGGTAATTGTCTGTTACGATTGGTAGGATCAACCACATCACCATCAATGATTGTCATTTTTCCCACACCGCTTCTTGCAATAAACTCAGCTGCATAAGAACCCACACCACCGAGGCCTACTACCATTACATGACTTTGTGCAAGTGTGTGCAAAGCTTTTTCACCTATTAATAAATTTGTTCTTGATAGCCAGGAAAAATCAGTTGTCATCTTTTGTAAGTTTATCGCCAAATACATTTACTGCATTGTTTAAAATCTGCAAACTAAATGCATTTAACTCAATACTAAACGTTTTTGCTGCATACTCATAAAGTGTTTCAATAGAAATATCTGCAGCATCAGTTTCTAATAAAATCTGTTCAACAGGAAGTGAAGAAAGGATTTCCTGTATACGTTCCTGCTGCAATGCTTTACCAAAAGAAAGATAATATCCTTTAGATATGAGTTGCAAAGCCAGCTCTTTGCTTTTGTTATACCCATGAAATACAACAGGAACTTTGCAAGGCTTCAGCAGTTTCAATAGTTCATCCCATGCTTTTACGCAATGAATGATAAGTGGCTTGTTTAGTTCATTTGCTAATGCTAGCTGTTGAGCAAATACAAATTGTTGCAGTGCAGTATCTGTATTGCAAATAGTATCGAGTCCGCATTCACCTATTGCAATAACATTTTTATGCAAAGCCCATTGAACTAATTCCTCAAAATTTGCTTTTGAAAGATAACAGGGATGCAGGCCAATAGAATACATTCCCTTTTGTTGTACCTGCTCATAGTTTTGATACAAACTTTGAATAGTAGTTCTGTTATCTGAATTAAGATGGGTATGAATATTAATGAACAAGTGCTGATGAATAGAGTTTAAAAAAATCCGAGACTGCAAGATAAGTATCCTTCAAAAAAACCAACTGCCATCTTAAAAAGGTTTCCATTACTGCCCTCAACGATAAAAACTATCTTTGCGGCCACAGTATGGAAAAAAATTTTATAGATTATATCCGCATTTTTTGCAGAAGCGGACACGGTGGAGCAGGGATTAAACATTTTATGCGTAATAAAATGACGGCTATGGGTGGCCCCGATGGCGGTGATGGCGGCCGTGGTGCACATATTATACTAAGAGGGAATTCTCAACTATGGACTTTGCTCCATCTCCGTTACTACAAAAATATTTTGGCTGATGATGGTAATCCCGGCGGGAAAAATAATATGAGCGGTCGCAATGGTAAAGACATCATCATTGAAGTACCACTCGGCACTATTGCCCGAGATGAAATAACCGGCGAACAGGAAGCTGAGATTTTAGAACATGGTCAGGAGTTTATTTTTCTAAAAGGTGGCAGGGGAGGATTAGGCAATTCAAATTTTGCAACACCTACAAATCAAGCACCCGATCATTGTCAACCTGGTGAGCCAGGTGTAGAAGCTTGGAAATTATTAGAGTTAAAAGTATTGGCCGATGTGGGTTTGGTAGGTTTTCCGAATGCAGGCAAATCAACCTTGCTTTCTTCTATTACAGCCGCTAAACCAAAAATTGCAGACTATGCATTTACTACTTTGGTTCCCCAATTAGGAATGGTTGAATACCGTGATGGAAAAAGTTTTTGCATTGCCGATTTACCCGGAATTATTGAAGGCGCTGCTGAAGGAAAAGGGTTGGGGCATCGGTTCTTACGTCATATTGAACGCAATTCTGTTTTATTATTTTTAATACCTGCAGATTGCAATGACCATAAAAAAGAATTTGAAATTCTTGTAAACGAACTTAAAGAGTACAATGAAGATATGCTGCAAAAACAATTTGTAATTGCCATCAGTAAAAGCGATATGCTGGATGATGAGTTAAAAGCGGCTATTGAAAAAGAGCTGCCGAAAAATATTCCACATGTATTCATTTCATCTGTAACACAGCAGGGCTTACCACAGCTAAAGGATTTGTTGTGGAAAGAATTAAATGCTTAAAAAGTTTATACTAACTTTTAAACCTAACTCGCAGGCTTGAAAGAATTATTCAGCAATACAATTCAACTTTTAAAAAGTACACTCAACATAAAAGTTTTTGCCTGTTGCTTTTTGCTGATAGCTGCTGCTTGTTACTGTAATTATTATACAGGCTTGAAACTGTGGCCAACTAAGGGGAACTTTTTAGATTCCTTTGCTTTTTTATCTGCACTTTTTCTATTCTTTTTTATTGCTGCATTTTTAATTACATCTGTTGTGTTTAAAATCAAGTATTCACTTTCTGATAAGTACTTGCCCGTTTTAGTGATAGCTCCGGTTTTATTTGCATTAAAAGTATGCCTGCCACTTGATGATTTATTACTAAGCACAGCATCACCGGCATACCAACTTGCTTTTCTTAAAGCAGCATCCTGGTTCGGGGCATTTGTTTTTACAACAGGTATGTTATTGCTGCTTCATTTTTATTTTGAACGAAAATGGAATCTGTATTATACATCCCGAACAAAATCATTATTGCCGTATGTGCTTTTAATAATTGGTATGATTCCGTTGATAGCGTTTGCAGCAGCACAACCCGACTTTCAACGCATGTACCCAAGGGCAAAAGATATTCTGGTGCTGGGTACATCAGCCACCCCCATTCATTATTTACTGTTTGAAATTTCGTATGCCTTTGATTTTATAACGATTGAACTTTTTTTCAGGGGTTTTTTAATTGCAACCATGAGCAGGATTCTGGGTACATACTGCATCATACCCATTGCATTGTTTTATTTTTCCATTCATCTTGGTAAACCTATGCTTGAGGCCATCAGTAGTTTTTTTGGCGGATTGTTATTAGGCGCAGTAAGTTATCATACCAAAAGTATTTGGGGAGGATGGATGGTGCATGTAGGAATTGCACTTATTATGGAACTGATGGGTTTTTTATTTAGTACCATTTAGAAAAAATCAAGTATACTTTAACAAGCTCATTTCTTTGCATTGCTTACTTTTATTTTTTAAATAAACGGTATGAAATGAGTCATAAAAATTATCGAGCAATTTACACTAACCGGCGATGATAATTTTTATGGTGAATAACATGTGACAAATAAAAAAATAAAAATGAACACATGAAAAAGATTTTGTTTTTAGTTGTGGTATTGATTTGTTTTCACAGCTTTGTTTTTTCACAAACAACGAGGCAATTAAGAAAACAGGTGGAACTAAAAATGCCCATGGGTAGTGGCGAGAATGGAGGTACAGTAGCCGTAAGTCTTAAAACAAGAAATTTATATGCAACGGTTGCTGGCAACAAAACCTATGCCATGGCTTTTTTTAATGGCGTCGGCGAACTGGTTTCACCACCTGATCTTTCATTGCTTGCAGATATTCGTGGGCTTTGGTATAACCCGGCACTAAAAACATTTCAGGCAAATACATTTGGCACAGGCGGCTGGGTAAATTATGTATTGGATGATGCAGGGATTCCTTATGATATAAAGCCATTATTCAGCGGCCAGTTACAACCGGCAGTTAACAGCGTAGCAGCATACAATCAACGGGAGAATATTGTTTACTTTCTCAAAGGATCTGTTGTAGTTAGTTATGACGCAGCCACCGGAAAACAGGTAGGAGAAAAAACGTACCCATTAAAAACAGGCTTTACAAAAAAATCACTTCCTCCTGCTGATTATAAAATTGATTCAATTCAAACACCAGGCAAGTATAACAGCACCACTCTTATTTACACAGGAGTTACCAATGCAGAGTTTGGATTACTCAATATTGAAACAAAAGAAATTGAATTGTACAGCAGGCAAGACGGGTTACTGTATCAAAAATTAAAATTGCCTCCCGAAGCTTCAGTAAAAGACAAACTAAATTTTGCTTTTGCCAATAATATTTACTTCTTATACGAAAAAGGCAAAAGAACCTGGATAGGTTACAGATAAAAATGTACCGGCGGAATGTATGTCATTCTTCCTTCTACTTCCAAATTCTTATTTCATTTTCACATAATAACAACAATGGAGTAATGCTTTGTTGATGTTTAGGTAATGTTTTGTTTACATGTAATATGCATCTTTGCACTGCAAAACAACCTAGTTAATAAAACATCTAAATATGAAAAAGTCAGCCTTATCTCTCATGCTTTTCGTTGCAGTAATGTTTACTCAAAACGCAAAAGCAGAAACCTTAAAAGAAACGCCACAAACAACTATTGCCTATGCAGGCGTAAAAGAAAACAGAATTGCATTCGACATTGCATGGAGTGATGCAGAGGGTGCAACTGAAATTATGATTAAAGACAAAAGCGGAAACATTGTTTACAAAGAAACTTGTAAAGAAGCTAAATTAAAAAAACGCTTCCTGCTATCTAAAGATGAAAGTGAGCAATACACGTTTATCCTTACCAACGGAAAAAAGCGAGTTGAAAAAACATTTCTTATCAGTACCAGCTTTGTTGAAAACGTAAATGTAAACGAGCTGAAATAGCAAACAACCTATGCAAGGCAAAGCGAACTGAAATCAGTTCGCTTTTTTATTGCCTTCTCCTTACACTATGGCAATAAATTGCTTTATTTCCTATACCTTTTCCGTAGGTTTGTTGTTTAAAATTTCCTGATATGAAAAAGTTTTTTGTAACGATTGCGTTAGTGTGCACATTATTGAGAAGCTATGCCGATGAAGGTATGTGGCTGCCACTCTTACTTGGTGAACAAGTGTATGCAGATATGCAGAAAAAGGGGTTGAAGCTTACAAAAGATCAGTTATACAGTATCAACAAAGCCTCTTTAAAAGATGCAATCATCATTTTTGGAAGCGGCTGTACGGGAGAAATTGTAAGTAATCAGGGCTTGATTTTTACAAATCACCATTGTGGCTATGGTGCTATTGCAGCAGCAAGTACTCTTAACAATAATTATTTACAAGATGGTTTTTATGCAAAGAATTTTAAAGAAGAAATTAAAACAAACCTCAGTGTTCAGTTTTTGGTTCGTATAGATGATGTAACTAAAGAGCTAAATGATTCGCTTGGTTTGCTACTGGGAAAAGCAAGAGCTGATAAACAAACTGCTGTACTTGCTGCCATTAATAAACGCCTGTCAAATGCTGATGAAATGATTGAGTGCCGTATCAGCCCTTTGTTTAAAGGAAATCAATTTCTTGCATTTATTTATCAGCGTTATAAAGATATTCGTTTAGTAGGCACACCTCCTGAAAGTGTAGGAAAGTTTGGAGGTGATACAGATAACTGGGAGTGGCCAAGGCATACCGGTGACTTTAGTGTGTTTCGTGTGTACATGAATAAAGAAGGAAAAGCAGCGGAGTATAATGCAGATAATGTTCCATTAAAACCAAAATACTTTTTGCCTGTTTCACTAAAGGGAGTTAAGGATGGTGATTTTGCAATGACATGGGGTTACCCTGGTAGCACCAACAGATATGAATCTTCTTTTGGTGTAAAACTTTCAACGGATATAAATAATCCTACGTTGGTAAAGTTGAGAGATATGCGTTTGAAATACATGTTTGCCGAAATGCAAAAAGATGCAGGCACTAAATTAAAATTGGCAAGTGATTATGCTAGCATTGCCAACTACTGGAAGTTTTATGATGGCGAAACAAAACAATTACTCAAATATGATGTGTTTGGCCAAAAACAGAAATCTGAACTTGCATTTAAAGATTGGGCTAAAGGCAAACCGGAGTTTGAAACCATTTTTCCTGAGTGGGAAAAAACATATACCGCATGGCAGCCGTATGCGAAACACAGGATGTATATGATTGAAGGCATATTTGGTTCGCCCTTACTTTCTTTTGCTGCCACTTTAATTCAGTTAGAAGCAGCACTGGTAAAAACAAATGCTACAAAAGCTGATGCGCAAAAAGCAATGGATGCTGTTATTGCAGCACGCAAAACATTTTTGCAAAATCATAATGCTGCAAGTGATCAGAATATCCTGGCTTCGGTTTTAATGATGTATTATGTTGATGTGCCAAAAGAACAACATCCAATCAGTTTTTTTGAAAGTGTAAAAGGAACATTTGGAGATTTAAAAGATGAACTCACCTGGAAGAAATTTGCCGCCGCAGTATTCAGCAACACTATGATTTTAAATGAAGAAAAATGGAATGCCTTTGTGGCCAATCCTGATGGTTTAAAGTTGCAGGAAGACATGGCCTTTTATATAGCAAGTAATTTTGTAAAAAGTTACAATACAAAATTTTTACCCCGCTTTCAGGAATTCACCATTAAGAATAATGATTTAGGAAGGTTGTATTTAAAAGGAATCATGGAAATGAATCCTGCCAATGCAAAGAAGATGTATCCTGATGCTACGTTTACCATGCGAGTATCTTTTGGTAATGTAAAAAGTTATGTACCTAGAGATGGTGTGAAGTATGATTATGTTACTACTAGTAAAGGACTGCTTGAAAAATATAAAGCAGGTGATTATGAATTTGATTTGCCAGCAAAACAAATTGAACTGTTGAAGAAAAAAGATTTTGGGCAGTATGCGGATGTTTTAAGAAAAGATTTAGTAGTTGCGTTTATTACTACCAATGATATTACGGGCGGCAACAGTGGTTCACCTGTAATTGATGCCAATGGCAATTTGCTGGGTCTTGCGTTTGATGGCAACTATGAAGCATTAAGCCATAAACTTGCTTTTGATAAAGATTTGAACCGCACCATTTGTGTGGACATCAGATATGTACTGTGGTGTATTGATAAGCTGGGTGGTGCAGGTAATTTAATTAAGGAGTTGAAGCTGGTGAGATAAAAAACGATTGCCTACATAAGAATATTTTCACGCAGAGAAATGGAGTTTGCTGAGTAGAATACAAGTAATTGTTCATCTCTGCGCCTTCTGCTCCTCTGCGTGATTTTTTTTTAACCTTTTCCTATCTTCACTCCATGCAGCAAATCATATCTACCATCTCTATTTACAAACTCTCCATCCCGCTCAAGCAGCCTTTTGTTATTTCACTCGGTCCTCAGTACGATGCCGATAATATTATTGTTGTAATTAAAACCAATCAAGGCATTACAGGCTGGGGTGAATGCAGTCCATACATGAGTATTAATGGAGAGAGTATGGATACCTGTTTTATAGTAGGACAATATTTGGCAAAAGCACTAAAAGGAAAAGATGCACTGGATATTGAAGCCTGTACAAAGGCAATGGATTATATCATCACCCGAAATGAAAATAGTAAGAGTGCATTTGATATGGCCTTGTATGATATTGCAGCGCAACATGCACAAGTGCCTTTGTATAAATTTCTAGGTGGCGCAAAAAACAAAATCATTTCTACTGATATGACTGTGGGACTTGGTTCTCCTGCAAAAATGGCAATGGAAGCAATGGAATATAAAGCAGCAGGTTTTCCATCTATTAAAGTAAAACTGGGAACAACAGTTGTAGAAGATGTAGCCAGAATAAAAGCCATTCGTGAAGCAATAGGAAATGAATTGCCCTTACGTATTGATGCCAATCAGGGCTGGACTGTTGAAACTGCAATTGAAGTATTGAATGCATTAGCAGTGTATGATATTGAACATTGCGAAGAACCCATTGCCAAATGGAATTATATGGAGCTGCCACATGTAAGAAAAAACTCTCCCATAAAAATCATGGCCGATGAAAGCTGTTTTGATCATCATGATGCGGAACGATTGGCAAAATTAAATGCAGTTGATTATTTCAATATCAAATTAGGAAAGAGCGGCGGTATTTTTAATGCATTAAAAATTGTGGAAGTAGCTAAAGCCAATAACTTAAAATTACAAGTAGGTTGTTTTATGGAAAGCCGCCTGGCAATTACTGCATTGGTTCATTTTGCTTATAGCAGTGATTTGATTGTACATTATGATTTGGATACACCCTTACTGTTGAAAGATGATCCTGTTATTGGAGGTATGGTGTTTAACGAAAATGGAATTGTGGAGATTAATGAAGCGTTGGGAATTGGGGCGAAGATTGATGAAACAGTTTTAACTGGTTGCGAAAGAATTGTAATCTAAATTAATCCCCATCTTTCCATCTCCATAAATGTACACAAGCATAAGTGCGGTAGGGTCTCCATTTTTCTGCCACCTGAATCATTTGTTCAAATAATATTTTTTTATTGGTACTATCTAATTTATAAAGCTTGGTCATTGCCTGCTGAATACCCAAATCATCCACAGGAAAAATATCTTCCCGCTGTAAAGAAAACATCAGGATCATTTCTGTTGTCCATTTACCAACACCTTTAATTTGTACAAGCTTTTGCTGCAGTTCTTCATCACTCATTTTGTACAGATGCTTATCATCTAACTGTTCATCAATAAAAAATTTGCAAACATTCTGCACATAATTTGTTTTGGCATTTGATAAACCGATGCTTCTTAAGGTCTCAAAAGGCGTATCAATAATTTGCTGTGCTGTTGGCAGTTTCTTTCCATACAAAGCAAGAAATCGTTTGTAAATAACTGCTGCTACTTTGGTTGAAAGTTGCTGACTCATAATAGAAGCACAGAGGTGCAGATAAATCCTTTTCCTTTTAATAAGTGTATGCGGCTCCTGCTGTTCAATTACTTTTTTGAGCTTTTTATCTTTAGAAAGATGATTGATGTAGTGCATAATTGTTGATGTTGCTGGCATTCTGAGCGAAGCGAAGAATCTGTCGGACAATGTACGTTACCAAACAGATATTTCATTGCACTCAGGATGACATCAGTTAACATTCAGTTTACAATTTATTCATATTCCGTTAATGTTTCCTAAATCTTTAGGTAATATAACTGTTTAATCTTTGTAAAACCTCTGATTGTGAAAGTACATTACAAAACAATAATCCTCTCCGATATCCACCTCGGTATCCGCAACTCACGGGTAAAAGAAGTGGTTGAATTTCTACAGCATCACAAGTGTGATACACTCATTCTTAACGGTGATATTATTGATGGGTGGCAATTGAAGAAATCGGGTGAGTGGAAAAAGAAACATACTTTTTTCTTCAGGATCATTATGAAGTATATGTACAAGTACAATACAAAAGTGATTTACCTGCGTGGCAATCATGATGATTTTTTAGATGAGATTCTTCCTTTTTCATTCGGGCAGTTTATTATTAAGCGAAATCATATCCTGCAAAGTGGCGCCAAAAAATATTATGTAGTACACGGCGATATTTTTGACAGTATTACCACCAATTTGAAATGGCTTGCGAAACTGGGCGATGTGGGATATACTTTTTTACTCTGGATTAACCGGCATTACAATCAGTACCGTTTAAAAAGAGGATTGCCCTATTATTCATTATCACAAATTGTAAAGGCAAAAGTAAAATCTGCTGTTTCGTTTATTTCAGATTATGAAGAGCAGTTGTGTGAAGTGGCAAAAGCCAATCATTGCAATGGTGTTATTTGCGGACATATCCATCAGGCGGCAGATAAAACCATTAACGATATTCATTATCTCAATAGCGGAGATTGGGTTGAAACCATGAGCGCTATTGTGGAAACAAAAGAAGGAGAGTGGAAAATTATTTATTATAACGATTGGGTGAAGGAAATTGAAGCCAGTCAGGTAACAGCAACTTCTGCTTCAAACAACGATTATCAAACAACAGCAGCCTCATTCATACCTAACAACTTAATGCCTGAATTAACATAACATGAAAAACACTTTTGTTTTTGCCGTACAGGGCGAAGGCCGGGGACACCTTACTCAAGCCATTGCAACCTATGAATTACTCACCTCAAAAGGCCATGTTGTAAAAGCTGTATTGGTAGGCAGCAGCAGCCGCCGTGAAATTCCTGCCTTTGTAAGAGCACGTATTAAAGCGCCGATTATTACTTATCAAAGCCCCAATTTTGTTACAGATAAAAACAATAAATCAATAAACATCGGCAAAACAATTCTTCACAGTATTGCAAAGTTTAAAACGTTCAGACAAAGTATTCAGGCAATAAAAAATGTTTTAAAGGAACATAATCCCGATGTGCTTCTTAATTTTTACGAACCATTAATTGGCATGGGTTCGTTTTCAAAACCTATTCATAAAAACATTGTTTCTGTTGCCCACCAGTTTATTTATCTGCATCCTGAGTTTCAATTTCCAAAAGGCGGCAGCAAGTCTGATGCATTTGCAATTAAGCAATACACAAAACTTACCGCAAAGGGGTCTTCTAAATTAATTGCATTGTCTTCGTATCCATTACAGCAAACTGTACATAAAAATATAGTTGTATCGCCACCATTATTAAGAAAGGAAGTGTTTGAACAGGAAATTTTTGATGGTAACCATATTCTGGTGTACCTCTTAAACTCAGGTTACATGCAGGATATTATTGAATGGAATAAGAGTAACCCTGATGTACATCTTCATTGTTTTACTGATAGTGCAACTGTTAAAGGCGCATGGCAATATAATGATACACTTTGCTTTCACTCCTTAGACGATCAAAAGTTTTTACGCTTTATGGCCAATGCAAAAGCATTGGTAACAACTGCAGGTTTTGAAAGTGTGTGCGAAGCAATGTACTTAGGTAAACCTGTGTTAATGGTTCCAGTTCATGGGCATTTTGAACAATGGTGTAATTCAAGAGATGGAGCAAAAGCAGGTGCAGGAACCTTTGCTGATGAATTTAATTTAGATGTGCTTTTAAATTACTTGCCACATCATCAAAACAAAAGCAAAGAGTTTGCAGTCTGGGTGTTGCAATCAGAAAAAATATTACTTAATACATTAAGTGAAGTATTGCATGAGCCGATGGAGGAGGAGAGTCCCAATTTTTTTCAGCAGCTTCCAAATTTATTACCAAACAATCAGCAATTAGGAGCTGTTTAGGATTCTGCCCAGCATTTAAAATCAGGTACACGTTCTCTGCTGAGAACCACTTCTTCAGTTTTAGATCCATTACGAAGCAGTATTTTTAATCGGCTGTTTACATAAGGCTTTATCTGAGTAATGCTGGAGTATCTTACAAGATATTTTCTATTGATGCGAAAAAATTCTTTTGGATTTAAAATGGATTCTAATTTCTCTAAGGTATAATCAATCATGAGCTTATTGCCTTCTCTATCAATTAGAAAAACAATTTTATCATCTGCAAGAAAGAATTGAATTTCGCTGGCTTCTACAAAAAACATTTTTTGTCCGGCTTTTGCAAGAAACCTAGATTTAAAAGTAGCTTCGTCAAACGCTTTAGAAAGTTGTTTATAGTTTACCGGCGCCGAAGTAAGCATTAGTTCAAACTTATGCATAGCAGTACTTAGAGCTTCTGTAGTAATTGGTTTAAGCAGATAATCAATACTAAATAATTTGAATGCTTCAAATGCATATTGGTTATAGGCAGTTGTAAAAATTACAGGCTTTCGATAATCAATTGTTTTGAAAATTTCGAAGCAATAACCATCTTGCAGTTGAATATCTAAAAAAAGTAAATCAGGATGCGTATTTGTTTTTAACCAACTTACACTTTCTTCAATCGAAAATAAATGCTTTACTACTTCAATAGCCGGATTGAACTGCTTAAGCAATAACACGAGCCGATCAGCCGCTAATTGTTCATCTTCAATGATTAGTACTTTCATAAAAATCCATTTCAATTAATGGTAAGGAAACTCTAAACTCTTTCTCGGTATGTACTACCTTAATCGTTTTTCCAATAATTAATTCATATCGCTGATTAATATTATTTAAACCAATGTTAGAAGAGGGTTCTTTACTAAGCTTTGGCTGTATGTTGTTTATAACCTCAAGTTCATTTATGCCATTGGCTTTTATTTTAATTTCTAAAGGTTTTTGGGTCGATAAAACATTATGCTTAATTGCATTTTCAATAAGCATCTGTAGTGCTACCGGAACCACATAGGCCTTGTTCCAGTGTTCATCAATTTCTATTTTTAATTCTACGCTATCAGGAAAGCGTTGTTTTAGCAGATACATATAGGTTTGCAAAAACTCCATTTCTTTATGCAATTCAATCAGTTCCTTATCTTGATTGCCTAAAATATATTGGTACACTTTAGAAAAAGCTTCAATAAATGTATTCGCCTCCCCTTTTCCTTTTAGTACAAGTGCAGAAAGTACATTTAAGTTATTAAATAAAAAGTGAGGATTAATTTGTGATCGAATGCTTTGTAGTTGTGCCTGTGTATTCATCCGTAACAATTCTTCTGCTTCCAGTTGTTTTGATTTGTACTTCTCCATAAAATAAACAACCGCATTGATGAGGTGAAAAAGTACGTTAATCAAGGATGTATATGTGAGGGTAAGTTTGAGTGGATTATCGAGAGAAATAGGTATATGTAATACCCACGTTTCAAAAGCTACTACAATCATTGTAGTAAAAACCAAACTTCCTAATGAAGAAAAAACAAAAAAGAAAGTTAACCTCTTGGTATTGTTTTTTTCACCTTCAACCCATTTTTCAAAAAAGGGTTGGTTAAGTCTAGACCACTCCCAAGTAAGAAGTGTAATAATTATTATGCTTAGGTATGCTTCGTACCAGCGTACTGGCATTTGAAAATAATCATACACTTTGCAAACCGCTGTGCTTACATATGTATAAGTAGCTAATGCCAGTATGTACAAGTACCGGTATTTATTTTGAAAAAACATTAGTTTATACATAACAAAAAACCAGCCCCGATGTTCGGGGCTGGTAGTTTTTTCATAAAATATTTATGGAATTAATACTTTGCTGATTACATGTACCACCCCGTTACGGGCCATAATATTTGTACCTACAATAGTAGCTGGTACGTTATTGAACACGGTACCCGACCCGTCAATAGTAATACTTGCCGCACCTACGCCGGCTACAGTTGCATTGGTGCCATTAAACATACCCACATTTCCATTGGCTAAATCATTAGAAAAAGCACGGGCAGCTACTACATGATGACGCAATACGGTACGCAATGTAGCTACAGGAATATCGTTAATTTGACGAAAAGGAAATGTTACATCAGCAAATAAATCAGCAAAAGCCTGATTGGTTGGAGCAAATACAGTTAATGCATTTACTGTTGACAAAACAGTTGCAATATCATCTAAGCCACTTGCACCTGCACTTGCTCTTAAAACAGCTTTTACCAAAGAATCAAGTGCTGATGGTCCGCCAGTAACACTTTGTGCAGTTTGTACAATGTTTCCTGCTGGTGGAAATAATATACGGCCGATGCCATGTACAATACCATTGGTACCAGTAAGATTTGGAGTAGTTACCTGAATACCATTTACAAATACTCCGGGAGCGCCTGCTTTTACAAACACTGAATCGCCATTGGCCATTGTTACTTTAATCAGATTATTATTGCTAAGTGCAATTACCTGCGCTGCTGTTAATCCTTGACCAGCAATTACATGATACTTTAGTAAATTTTCTAAAGCTGCGCCTGTGGGTGCAGTTACTCCGGTAAAGGCTGCATTAGAAGGAGCAAAAACAGTAAAAGGACCTGTGCCATTTAATATACCGAGCACATTGGCATTGCCAGTTACTAAAGCACCCAATGTTGTAAAGCCATTATTGGCTACCACATTTACAACTGTGTTAGCAACAGGAGGATCCGTTTTTTTCTTTTTACAACTACTAACTGTTCCTATAAACAAGGTAACAGCAAACAAAAGGGCTGCATTGCGAAGTGTGATCATTTTTTTCATATTCTTTTTCTTTTTACAACACATACGCAAGTAAAATTCCCAAATCATAGGATGAGTTGTAGAATATTAGGAGCGAAATGCAGAAATATAGGAATGAGAAAAGGAGTACAACTGTACTCCCCTCCAAAAAAGAATGTGATTTTTTTATAAGCTGTAACTCATGCCGCCATCTTTTTCATCTTTGAGTTGAATGCCGATGTTTGCCAATTGATTTCTTATTTTATCGCTGGTTACAAAATCTTTTTTTGCTTTCGCTTCTTTACGCAGCTCAATCAGTAGCTGCATTACTTCTGCTAACTTGCTATTGTCCGTTTCAGAAACTGCTTTTAACCCCAGTACATCTTCCAAATAAAGTTTCATTTGCTGTTGCAATAAAGTAATAGTGTTGGTGCTTAAGGCATCCATTGAAATATGTTTGTCTTTTATTCCATTAATGATTGGCACCAGTTCAAACATACTTGCCAATACTTTAGCAGTGTTTAAATCATCATTCATGCTTTCTTCAAACTCAGCTAAAAGCTCTTGTACTTTTTCATCAAGTGCTTTGTCATTTGCATTTTTTGCTTCTGCCATCGGCAAACGAATATCGGCCAGCCAGCTATACGCTTCCCATAAACGCTTCAAAGCTTTTTCTGAACCTTCCAATGCTTCATTACTAAAATCAAGTGTGCCCCTGTAATGGCTTTGAAGAATAAACATACGAATCGTCATTGGGTGATAGGCTTTTTGCAGCAAGGGGTGATTGCCACTAAACAACTCCGTTAACTTAATAACGTTGTTATAACTCTTGCCCATTTTTTTACCGTTAATGGTAATCATATTATTATGCACCCAGTAACGAACCGGGGCAACATGATTGCAAATAGTACTCTGTGCAATTTCACTTTCATGATGTGGAAACAATAAATCCATACCGCCGCCATGTATATCAAACTGTGCACCCAGATATTTTGTAGCCATGGCCGAGCATTCAATATGCCAGCCAGGGAAACCCACACCCCAGGGACTTTTCCAACGCATAATATGTTCGGGTGCTGCATTTTTCCATAATGCAAAATCTGCTCTGTCTTTTTTTTCTTCCTGCCCTTCCAGTTCTCTGGTGGTTTCTAATAAATCTTCAATAACACGTCCGCTTAGTTTTCCATAATCATAATTGGCCGCATACTTTTTTACATCAAAATATACCGATCCATTTGCCACATAACCATAACCAGCTTCAATGATCTGTTCAATCATTCCTATCTGTTCTACTATATGTCCTGTAGCAGTGGGCTCAATCGTTGGTGGAAGCGTATTGAATTGCGCCATTGCCCAATGAAACAGGTTGGTATATTTCTGTACCAGTTCCATTGGTTCTAACTTTTCTAAAATTGCTTTCTTAGAAATTTTATCTTCCGCTTCTCTGCCTTCTTCTTCAAAATGACCTGCGTCAGTAATGTTACGCACATAGCGAACCTTATTACCTAAATGAATTAGATAGCGGTACAACACATCAAAAGTAACATAAGGGCGTGCATGGCCGAGATGACTTTCACCACTTACTGTGGGTCCGCACACATACATTCCTACATGGCCGGGTGTAATGGATTCAAAAATTTCTTTTTGTCTTGTAAGCGAATTATACAATTTTAATTGTGACATAGAAATGGGTTGAAGAAGATGAAGAATTGTGTAAACAGGAGATGGGTTGCATCAATAGCAGCAACAACAGTATAGAAAAAAAATCTTCATTAAAACAAAGATAAGGTTTCTGCTTTTTATTTTTTGGTGAAATTAAAATCGGCTACCAAGGGGTAATGATCGCTTAGCGAAGGCCGTATTACCTGTACCTGTTTCAATGCAATTTCTTTACTGTGAAATATATAATCTATACGGAGGGTAGGCGATAAATGCTTAAACGTTCGGCCAATGCCTTTTCCTTTTTCTACATAAGAATCCAAAAGGTTATTGCTGATAGTTTGATAAGCATACGAGTTAGGTACATCATTCATATCGCCACAAACAATAAAAGGGTAAGGGCTTTTATTCATTTCAGTTTTTATTTCCTGTGCCTGATTGGCACGCAGCAAATAAGCCGATTTCATTTTACGCATAATGTTGCGGCCTGCATTTTTCACTTTCTTCATATCCTGCTGATCAATATTTTCAATAAACTCATACTCATCTTTTGCAAAGTGCATGCTTTGCAAATGAATATTAAATATGCGAACTGTGTCTGTATCAATCAAAACATCAGCCCATAAAAATGTATGATTGTACTCTTTAAGCGATTGTATTTTTTGCCAGCGAATAATGGGATGATTTGAAAAAATAGCTACACAAAACGGATGATAGCGTTCATTTTTTTGTTTAATGTTGGTGTGTACACCAAAGGCTCTGTCGTTTGCTGCAACTGCATATTTAAAGCCCAGCGTTTCTTTTGCACGGTTGAGTGTCATGGGCGAAGAACTGTCTAACGAAAAAACAAATTCCTGAGCAGCAAATACATCAGCATTTAGTGTTTTTACTTTCTGTATCATTTGTTTATCAAGCGAACCGTTATTTTCAAAAAAATTAAATAGGTGAGTGTTGTTAGAAAGTACACGGAAACTGCCATCAGATGGTTTCTTTTTTGTTTGTACTAAGCTGGTTCCAAAAAAATTTGTAACCAAGCTCCAGCATAAAAGAATGCTTATGATTGGTATCAGCACCAACTTTCGTTTTACCATCAGCCAAAAAATAAAAAAACTTAATTGAATAAGAATAAGAAACGGAAAAGCCAGAGCAACTAAATTAATAAACCAATAGAAACTTTGGTTGATATAGGGCAGAAGGTAAAGTAGTAACATAAAGACCGTTGCAAGTAAATTGCAAATAATAATAAGACGCTTGGTAAATTTTCTTATTACTCGGGGCATTCATTAATCGGTTTTATTCTCGCTCATACGTTTTAATATATCTTTTTCTTCCTGCGTGAGTGAATTATATCCATTGGCACTGATTTTATCTAAAATAGCATCCATTCTTTTTTCCGATAGCTTCGGTTCTACTTTATAAGGTTGATTTCCTTTGGTATTATAAAACACTTCTTTTTTAATTGTTTTTTTTGGAGGCTTTGCCGCCGGGTTAAACAAATTAAAAAACCATTGATGAATTGTGTGCATCCATTGGCCGGGGTTGTTTGCTTTTTGTACTTGTTTAATATAAAGATAGCCTGCAAATGCTCCTGCTAAATGCGCCAGATGATGCGGAAAACCTTCGCTTGCCAAACCGGCAAAATCTACAAGTACATAAATAAGTGTAATAACCCAAATAGGAATGCCTCCATTAATCATAGGAAACACACGGTAATCTGGCGATGTAACAGTTGCAGCAATTGCAATAGCCATAATGCCAGCACTGGCTCCGGTGTATTGAAACAAATTAATTTGCTCCGCAAATTTTGGTAAAAGATTAGCACTGATTAAAAACAGAACAGCCCCCGCCACACATCCGTAAATGAAAGTAGGGACAACATGTTTGTTGCCCGTTAAATCCTGATACAAAAAGCCAAAAGCCCAAAGAAAAAACATGTTGCCAATCATACCCCATACACTAAAATAACTGATCATGTGTGTGATTAAAACCCAGGGCCTGCTAAGGAGTGTATTTAAATTGGCTGGCAATACTACCCAGTCAACAATTTGTTTTTGATACAAGGCTTCGTAACTAACCTGATCGTTAGAAAGCTGATAAACGATTTTAATAAAGATGAGAATTAAAAAGGCAGTTACAATTGTAAAAATGAGCGACAGTAACGCATTGCCATCTTCTCCAAACCGTATTTTATTTTTTCTTGCTGTTTGCATGATATTCATTTTTTACTGGTTATTAGTAAAACGTTTTTCGGTTCTTTTTGTTCCAGTAAAGCACTAATAAAAAACCAACCAGTGCGCCGCCGAGATGTGCCCAGTGTGCTATGTTATCTCCACTCATATTGGCAACGCCGCCAAATAAATCTATAGCTGCAAATCCTATTACCGCCCACTTTGCTTTTATAGGCACAGGAATAAACATTAAAAAAAGTTCTGTATTAGGAAACAAATAGGCAAAGGCCGCAAAGATGCCCATCACCGCACCTGATGCACCAACAGTAGCAGCAATAGCACCGCTATGCCTGGTAATATCGGCTGTGTTATTTAAGTTAATTGCTTGTAATAATTCTGTACATCTGAAATATTGTACTATTAAATGACAAACTGCGGCACCTAAACCACATGCTAAGTAAAAAATTAAAAATCGTTTACCACCCCAATAGTTTTCCAATATTTTTCCAAACATATACAGCCCAAGCATATTAAAAAGTATATGCGTAAGTGAGCCTGTTGAGTGGGTGAATATATGTGTTACAAGCTGGTATGGTTTAAACACCTGATCAGCAGTTATAACGTTTCCGTTTATTAAAATTTCTTTTAGCTGTGGCGGCATAATGGGCCGCATTGCAAAAGTGCCCGCCACATCAAACTGTCCTTTCAATAAAAAATGTGCAACATAAACCAGTACATTAATAATAATCAGATTTTTTACAATAGGTGGAAACTGTTCATTGCGTGTAAATTTAAAATCACTCATTTGCCTGTAAATTAATTTCTTTTATTTGATAATAATTGGCAGCCTTTTGCAAACTTAACAAGTTTAACTCCTCAAAGTTAATGCCGCCACATTTTCAATATGATGTGTATGCGGAAATAAATCAACCGGCTGCAATTGCTCTACCATGTATTTTTCGTTGAGCAATTGCAAATCTCTGGCCTGTGTAGCAGTGTTGCAACTTACATACACAATGCGTGGTGCTGCAATGTCCACTAGCTTCTTTACTAATTTTTCATGCATCCCTGCCCGTGGAGGATCAGTAATAATTACATCGGGCCGGCCATTGGCTGCAAAAAAATCATCGTTGCAAATATGTATCACATCGCCAGCATAGAAATGCGTATTACTTAATCCATTCATTGCTGCATTTTCTTTGGCATCCACAATGGCTTCTTCTACAGCTTCTACACCAATAATTTTTTTAGCACCTGCACTGCAAAAAATTCCAATACTTCCTGTACCGCAATATAAATCATACAACACTTGCTCGCCCGTTAAAGCAGCAAACGAACGTGTAACCTCATATAGCTTCTCAGCCTGCTTTGTATTGGTTTGAAAAAATGATTTAGGTCCTATTTTAAAAACAAAGTTTTCCAATTTTTCAGTAATATATCCATTGCCAAAATATGTTTGCGGTTGCAAATCATAAATAGTATCGTTCCATTTGGGGTTGATGGTATAAAGTAAAGTGGTGATAGAAGGAAATTCATTCAGCATTGCATCAAACAATAATCTTCTATTTGCTTCCTCATCAAAACCAAAAGTGATATTGATCATTACTTCTCCTGTACTTGCAGTACGTATAATCATCGTTCGCAACCAACCTGTATGCGCTCTTATATCGTAAAAACTGTAGTGATGTTGTTTTGCAAACTGCCGCACAAAATTTCTAATGGAGTTGCTTGGCTCTGCTTGCAAATAACAGGTTTCAATATCAATAGCTTTGTCAAATACTCTGGGTACATGAAATCCGAGAGCACCATCAAATGATTCCTCACTAATTGCATTGGTACTACTTGGTTCAGCTTCTGCTTTACTTCTTGCTTCATCTCTCTGCAACAATTCTTCTTTGGTTAAAAAACGTTTATTGCTAAAGGTAAATTCCAGTTTGTTTCTATAAAATTGAGTGGCTTCAGAACCAAGAATGGTTTGCAGTGGCGGCAATTCAATTCTGCCGATTCGTTTTAAATTCTGCTCTACTTCCCGTTGCTTGTAAATTAATTGTTGTTCATAAGGAAGCATTTGCCATTTGCAACCGCCACACAAACCAAAGTGATTGCAAAAAGGCTGCACTCTTTTTTCTGAGTAAGAATGAAAATGTACCGCTCTGCCTTCGGCCCAGTCTTTTTTACTTTTGCTGAGCATAATATCTGCTACGTCCCCAGGCACAGCGCCTTCAATAAAAACCACTTTGCCATCAACCCTCGCAAGGCTCTTGCCTTCAGCCGCATAATCTTCTACCAAAACTGATTCTAATATCCTGTTTTTATGTTTTCTTTTCACTGCGCAAAGGTACTGGTATGGCGTTTGCAAATCATTAACAGACACTCTGCATTTTTTAAATAACTTTACAGTTCTTATTGTATGAAAAAAACATTTTTATTCTTTCTGATAACAGTACTTTTTGTTTCAGCATTTGGGCAGGGCTATAAAATTACCGTACAGTACAAACCTGCCGAAAATTCCTGGTTGTTTTTAGGATATTATTTTGGCGAAAAAAAATATGTGCAGGACTCTGCTAAAATTGCTGCAGATGGAACTGTTTTGTTTACAGGCACTCAAAAACTTACTGGCGGACTTTATATTATTGTAGATGAAAAGAAACAACGCTTCTTTGATTTGCTTATTGATAAAGAGCAGGATTTTGTTTTACAGATTGACACATCAAATTTTACAATTAACTCTTTAACCGGTTCTGTTGAAAACAAGTATCTGGAAGATTATAAAAAAGCCACTTCCATTTTCTTTCGCAATTATCAGCAATGGCAGCAGGAACTTGCACAGGCAAAAACTAAAAAAGATAGTGTGTTGATTCAGGGCAAAATGAATGCAGTAGCTAATCAGTCGCAGCAGTGGAGAGATAGTTTTGTTGTAACACAACCTGATAGTTATCTGGCACTGTTGTTTCGTTTAATGAAAGAACCTTTGTTTCAAGTGGGCAATGGAAAAACAAAAGCAGATAGTGCTAATGCTTATTTAATTTATAAAAAGCAATATTGGCAGGACATTTCATTTGCTGATGAACGCCTGCTACGTACACCCATGTTTGAGCAGCGGCTCACCCGTTATTTTGATGCAGTAGTTGTTCGCCACCCGGATAGTATTAAAGTAGAGGTAGATAAATTTATTTTATACAGCCGTACCAATAAAACCATGCATCGCTATTTCATAAATCGTTTTACCAATGAATACATGAACCCAAAATATATGGGGCTAGATGTGGTGTTTTTGCATCTGTTTGAAAAATATTATCTCACCAATGAGGTTAGTTGGTTAGAACCTAAAGACAAAGACTTAGTATTTAACAGGGCTTACAGCCTTATGGGAAACATACTAGGCGAACCTGCTGTGGAATTAAACATGCTGGATGTAGAGGATAAAAAAATAAATTTGTACAGCATTTCTGCTCCCTATACGTTGTTGGTTTTTTGGGATCCTGATTGCGGCCACTGCAGAGAACAGGTGCCGGTAATTGACAGTTTGTATAAAGCCAATTGGAAAGCTACAGGAATGAAACTGGTGGGCATACTCAGCGATACGGTACGAACAGATAAAGGCAAGCTGCCCCTGGTAAAACAAAACTGGGTGAACTACGTTAATGAGCATGGATTAAATAACTGGCTGCATTTGTATCAGTCTTTTGAGGCGAGAGAAGAAGAACGAATAAAGAGTATTCCTGGGTTTAGACAATCATACGATGTATATCAAACGCCCACAATATATTTGCTTGATAAAGACAAGCGGATAGTGGCCAAAAAAATAAGCCCGGAACAGATAGATGATTTTTTAAAGTTTCAACAAAATAAAACAAACCCAAAACATCCTTAATTAACCTCTTATGCGTAACCTTTTTATTGCCCTGTTGCTTATTACAGGTGGCGGCACTAATGCTCAAACTATTTTTAGTTACGGAACTAATCAGGTAAGTAAAAATGAATTCTGGAGAGCTTATACAAAAAACAATACAGGTACAAGCTCTGAAAAATTAATTCAGGAGTATCTCGATCTCTACATACGCTTTAAACTAAAAGTACAGGCGGCCAAAGATGCAAAGCTTGATACACTGCCGAATATTCAAAATGATATTGCAGGTTTCAGGGCTCAGTTAATTGATCAATACTTACGTAATCAAACTTACAGTAAAGAGTTAATTGCCGAAGCAGCAGATCGCAATCAATACGAATTGGAAATAGCCCATGTATTTGCAGCATACAATACTGACAGCGCTGCTGCTAAGATGCAAATTGAAAAAGCTTACAAAGCATTGCAGGGCGGTGCTGATTTTGGTAAAACCGCCAAAGAGTTTTCAAACAATGATTTTGTAAAAAATACAAATGGATATATAGGATATATTTCTGTGTTTTCGCTTCCTTATGCATTAGAGAATGCAGTGTATTCTTTAACACCGGATACGTTTTCAAAACCGGTACAGGGAGCAAAAGGCTGGCATATTTTTAAACTCATTCAAAAGCGTAACTCAGCCGGAAAAATGAAAGCTGCACAAATATTATTTGCCATTCCTCAAAATGCAAATGCAGACGAAAAGGCAGAGGCAAAAAAACTGGCTGATTCTGTTTACAAATTACTTGTAAATGGAGAATCGTTTGAAGAAGCAGCTCTTACCTACAGCAATGATAAACTTACTTATTCAGCTGGAGGTGTTATGCAGGAGTTTACCTATACCACTTATGATGCAGCTTTTAGTAAAGCTGCTTTTTCATTAAAAAAAGATAAAGATATTTCTGAACCTGTGTTATCATCTATCGGCTGGCATATTATACAGCGTATTTCCTTAACGCCTGCTAAAGAAGATATAACTGATCCACAGGTAATGCAATACTGGAGCGATAAAGTAAGCAATGATCAGCGCATTACTATTGCCATAGAACAAATGAAAGATGAAATGAAAAAAGCAAGCGGATACAAAGCATTGCCTTACAATGAACAGCAATTGTGGGTGCTAACTGACACTATGCTCAATGCAAAAAACTATGTTTCCTTTTTTAAAGCCAATAAACAAAAACCGCTTTTTCAACTTAAAGCAAAAATGATAAGCGTTGCCGATTGGTTGCAGTATGCTAAAAGCAAACGTACAGCACCCAATCAAACTGTAAATCAGGAATATAAAAACCTGATGCAGCAGTTCACCAATGAAACAATTGAGCAATATTATAAAGACAGACTGGAAACCATCAATGAAGATTTTCGTTACCAGATAAAAGAATTTACAGAAGGCAGTTTGTTGTTTGAAGTAATGGAACGGAATATCTGGAGCAAAGCTCCGGCTGACAGTGCAGGATTAATCAATTATTACAATGCTCACAAGAGTAATTATAAATGGCAGCCCAGTGTAAGTGCCATTGTTTTTAATTGTTCCGATACTGCCACTGCTAATGAAGCTATGAACATGATGAAACAAAATCCGATGCGCTGGAAAGAGTATATGGATAATATGGGCGGCAAAGCATTGGCAGACAGCGGACGGTTTGAATATGCACAGTTGCCCATACAACAGGGAACTGTTTTAACAGCCGGTTTGTTTACACCGATTGAAGTAAATGCAAATGATGGCTCCACTTCTTTCTGTTATATAGTAAAGAATTTTCCTGATGCCGATCAAAGAACCTATGATGAGGCAAAGGGGCTGGTGATTAATGATTACCAGTTGTTGCTGGAAGATAAATGGATTAACCAACTAAAAAAGAAATACCCGGTAAAGGTGAATGAAGCGGTGGTGAAGGGGTTGGGAAAATAAAACCTCAAACTGTATTCATTAAAAATAGAAAACTCAGCAACTGCTGAGTTTTCTATTTTATTTTCACAACACCTCCTTTACCACATTATAAATAATCTTTGGGCTGCCGAGTGTATAATAATGCAGCACTGGAACTCCAAACTCTTTTAATTCTTTTGACTGCTGAATCAACCAATCGGTTCCAACTTTTTTACAATCATCATCTGTTTTTGCTTTCATCATTTCATTACTCAGCTCTGTAGGAATATCTACATGAAAAGTTCTGGGTATAACAGAAAGTTGTTTTTTGGTTGTTAAAGGTTTTAGTCCTGGAATGATGGGTACTTCAATTCCCATTTCTCGGCATTGCTTAACAAAGGCAAAAAATTTACTATTGTCAAAAAACATCTGTGTCATAATGTACTCAGCACCTGCATCTACTTTTTCTTTCAGTCGTTGCATTTCCACTTCCATATTCACACATTCAAAATGTTTTTCGGGGTAACCGGCTACACCTACACAAAAATCTGTACGGAAACCATCACGGATATCTTCTTCCAGATAAATGCCGTGATTGAGATTAATGGTTTGCTGCATCAGTTCAATGGCATATCTATTTCCATCGGGGTTGGGTTCAAAATTAGTTTCGTTTTTTGCAGCATCACCACGTAATACCAATACATTTTGTACACCAATAAAATTGAGATCAATCAACGCATCTTCTGTTTCTCTTTTTGAAAAACCACCACAGATTAAATGCGGCACTGCATCAATATTGTAATGGTTTTGAATAGCGGCACAAATGCCTACTGTTCCGGGCCGTTTACGTACTTCCACTTTTTCAAACGTACCATCGGCTTTCTTTTTAAAAACCTGTTCGGCACGGTGATAGGTAACATTGATGAAGGATGGTTTAAATTCTATTAAAGGATCTAAATGATCAAAAATAGAATTGATGGTTTTCCCTTTCAGCGGCGGAAGTATTTCAAAAGAAACCAGCGTGTCTTTTGCCTTTGCTATATGTTCAGTTACTTTCATTGTTTTGTTTCGGTAATATTTAAAACTTTGCAAACATATAACAGCATGAGTTCTTATGCAAACATTGTTTAGCCTTAAGTTTCACATTTTAGAAAGGGAGAATATGGTATTTTCGCTCTATAAATTAATATTTTGAGTTTAACCATTCACACCAAAGATTTAGTAAAGCGTTACCGCAACAGAACCGTGGCCAACCATGTAAATATTGAAGTAAAGCAGGGTGAGATTGTGGGTTTGCTCGGTCCGAATGGTGCCGGAAAAACAACTACATTTTATATGGTAGTGGGGCTTATTAAGCCTGATGAAGGCGAGGTGTTTTTGAATGATGAAAATATTACCAACCTTGCCATGTACAAAAGGGCTCAAATGGGTATTGGATATTTACCGCAGGAAGCAAGTGTGTTTCGTAAGTTGACGGTAGAGGAAAATATTATTGCGGTGCTGGAAATGTCAAAACTTACAAAACACGAGCAGAAAGATAAACTGGAAGAATTGCTTACCGAGTTTCGGTTACATCCTGTAAGAAAAAACAAAGGCGACAGTTTAAGTGGTGGAGAGAGACGACGTACAGAAATTGCAAGGGCTTTGGCAGTGGATCCTAAATTTATTTTATTGGATGAGCCTTTTGCAGGTGTTGACCCAATTGCAGTAGAGGATATTCAGGCAATTGTAGCCCGGTTAAAATTCAGGAATATCGGTATTTTAATCACAGATCATAATGTAACTGAAACGCTTTCTATTTGTGACCGGGCTTATTTATTGATTGAAGGAAAAATTTTTAAGCATGGCACTGCTGAAGAGTTGGCAGAAGACGAGCATGTTCGCCGCCTGTACCTTGGCCGCAATTTTGAATTGAAGCGGAAAGATTACCTGCACGAAGAAGCAAATAAAGCTGGCTAATTTTATTGTTTGTAATAACAGTCTTTGTTTTTCCCTTAAGTTTTTTATCTTTCCGCTCAACATGAAACTGCTTAGTCCTGCTATATCAAGATTGGCCCGTTTGCGTATGTGGCGCATAGAAAGCTGGATGAACAACCCGGTAGAAGCCCAGCGTGAAGTATTGCAGGATATTGTTACAACCGCTCAGTACACACAATTTGGCCATCAATACCAATTTTCAAAATTATTTAGTGTTAGGGATTTTAAAGCTACCGTCCCAGTGCATGAGTTTGATGATTTAAAACCTTTTATTGAACGTATGATGGAAGGCGAAGAAAATGTACTTTGGCCCACACCTGTAAAATGGTTTGCAAAAAGCAGCGGCACCACAAGTGATAAAAGTAAGTTTATACCCGTAAGTGAAGAAAGCATGAAGGATGGACATTACCAAGCCAGTAAAGATGTACTCACCTTATACTACAATAATTTTCCAGCAAGTGATTTACTCACCGGCAAAGGATTGGTTATTGGTGGAAGCCATAAAGTTCATCAACACAATGAAGAAATACAGTTTGGAGATTTGAGTGCGGTGTTAATGCAGAACGCTCCGTTCTGGACAAATTGGATTCGTACCCCTGAGCTTAGTGTTTTGTTAATGGATGAGTGGGAAAGCAAAATTGAAAAACTTGCTGAAACTACTGTTAAGGAAAATGTTACTTCTATTTCGGGAGTACCCACCTGGTGTATGGTTTTGTTTAGAAGAATACTTGAAGCAACCGGAAAAAATACCATTGCCGAAGTGTGGCCTCAATTAGAATTGTATTTGCACGGTGGTGTTTCTTTTGTTCCTTACCGTGAACAGTTTGAAGCAATCCTTGGTAAGCAAATTAATTATCTTGAAATGTACAATGCCAGCGAAGGCTTTTTTGCGGCTCAGGATAAACCGGGCGGAGATGGAATGCTTTTATTTGTTGATCACGGTATTTTTTATGAGTTTATGGCCGTGGAAGAATACGGAAAAAAGTTTCCTGCAACAGTAGGTTTAAATAAAGTGGAACTGAATAAAAATTATGCCTTGCTCATTAGCACCAACGGTGGCTTGTGGCGATACCTTATAGGTGATACAGTGCAGTTTACTTCTCTAAATCCTTTCCGAATTAAGGTAAGCGGACGTTTGAAACATTACATTAATGCATTTGGCGAAGAGTTGATTATTGATAATACAGACAAAGCAATTGCAATTGCATGTGAGCAAACCGGTGCTGTAGTAAATGATTACACTGCCGCACCCATCTATTTTACACATAATAATTCTGGGGCACATGAATGGTTGATAGAGTTTGAAACCCCTCCATCAGGCTTAAGTGATTTTGTGTATGAATTAGATGAGGCTTTAAAAAATTTGAACAGCGACTACGAAGCGAAGCGATATAAAAACATTGCACTCCGGCTTCCTTTTGTTAAACCGGTAGCGAAAGGAACCTTTACAAACTGGCTGCAGCATAAAGGGAAGCTGGGCGGGCAGCATAAAGTGCCACGGCTGAGTAATGACAGAAAGTATATTGATGAAATACTGGCACTTCTATAAAACGATGAATGTAACGCATGAATGATCAGCCCTTGCAGCAAGAAAAAAGATTTTATACCTATTTATCTTCGGTTGATTGTTTGCGATTTTTGGTGTTCTTACTTATCCTTATCAATCATACAAATATTAGCCGGGCTGTAAACGGGCATAGTTTTTTTTTTACTCTCACAGGATTTTTAATTTCTTATATCTCCATTTCCGAAATAAAAAAAACCAACTCTTTCTCTTTTAAACGATATTTAGCGAGGCGGTTTTTAAGAACCTTGCCTTTATACTTTCTTTTAGTGCTCGCTTACTTTGCACTTAGTTTCATGATGAAACAATTTGGTAGTCCAGGTATTACAACAGGTGTGTTATGGCCCCATTTGCTGCTCATTCAAAATTTTTTTAATCAAGATATATTTTTTCCGCTTTCTACTTTGTGGGCTTTATGTGTAACAGAACAATCCTACCTCTTGCTTGGATTGTTATTTCTTTTTTTTTACAGGTATCTTATATGGTTTGGAATTATTATGACTTTACTTGGATTGTTGGTAAACTGTATTTCTTATTTTGTATATGATTTTTATACGCACACTTATTCTTACCAGTTTCTGGTGAATTTCGGCATTGGGAACATGCTGGCTGTATTTTGTATACAAAGAGGGGGTATGTTTCAGAAGCTTGCACAAATAAATCTATGTCAAACATTCTTTTTTTATGTTATTGCCTTTGCTATTTTATGTTTTGGTTTCTTTTATCACCATCCTGCTTTTACACCTTTCCGTCAAGGAGTATTGGCAACAGGCTATTGCTTACTCATTTTTAATCTGGGTTTTGCAAAACACCGCCCTGCTTATTTTGAAAAAGCAATATGGATGCAGAATTTAGGTAAAAAAGCATTTGGGCTTTATTGCTGGCATGCACCTATTTTAACCGGTATTGGAATGATTGCTGCTTACTTTGGTTTTGAGTTAAATTCTTACTGGTTATTTGCTATTACATTGTTGCTTGTAATACCGGTTGCAAATAGCAGTTATCTATATTATGAAGTGCACTTTTTAAAATTGAAAGAACGTTTTCAATAAAATGAATTTGAGAATCTCTATTTAATAAAAAGCAGTTTCGTTTTATAACTAAAATCTAGTTATTATATTTAAAGTATGGCTGGAGATTTAACTACCTGCAAAAACTGTGGCAATCAATTCACAGGAAAATTCTGCAACAAATGCGGGGAGAAAGTATATACACAGCACGACAAATCTGTTGTTCACTTCTTTGAAGAAGGTATACATTTTATAACACATTTTGAAGGCACTTTTTTAACCACACTTAAAACAGTATTTACAAAACCCGGTAAGTTTTCACTTGAATATTGCAACGGGCTACGCAAAAAATATTTCAAACCCGTTTCGCTTTTTCTGCTGCTGGTAGTGTTGTATTTATTGTTCCCACGGTTTGCTGGTTTAAATATGAAACTGGATACCTATGCTACCAATCAATACAGTTTTACCTGGATGTCTATTCCGCTAATCAAAGAAAAACTTAACGCAAAGGATATTAAATATAAAGAGTTGGCAAAACTATACGACTCAAAATCTGCATCGGTTTCAAAAATTGGATTGTTTTTTATACTTCCGCTTGCAGCAGCGGTTTTACTGCTCCTGTTTTTCAATACGAAAAAATATGACTTTGATCATTTTATAGTGTCGCTGGAACTTTGCTCTATTTTTATTGCACTGCATTTTCTGATCATTCCTTTTATTTCGTTTCTTGCTGAGTTGATTAACAAAAATTGGACTTCTTTCTTTTGGGATGATAATTACTGACTGGGTTATTTTATAACGACTCTTGATTTATTTATTGTTTCCGTTGCGTTCAGGAGGTTTTATGGTCAGAAGTGGGTTTGGACTATTCCTAAAGCCATCATTTATATTTTGGTTTTTGGAGAAGTTGTTATCTACTTGTATCGTGTATTGGTTTTAGTTGTTACTTTGGCTCTGACTTAAAATTTTATAAAAATGAAACTAATCGAAGGAAAAGTTGCCATTGTTACCGGTGCCGCCCGTGGCATAGGAGAAGCCATTGCCATTAAGTTTGCTGAACATGGAGCAAACGTTGCATTTACGTTTGTAAGCGACAGCAGTAAAGAAAAAGCAGCAGCATTAGAAACCAAACTTATTTCAATGGGCGTAAAAGTAAAAGCCTATCAAAGCAATGCAGGTGATTTTGCTGCTTGCGAAGCATTTGTTGCAGATGTACTGAAAGAATTTGGCACAGTTGATATTTGTGTAAACAATGCAGGAATATCAAAAGATAATTTATTACTACGTATGACACCTGAGCAGTTTGAAGATGTAATAAAAGTAAATCTCAATTCTGTTTTTTATATGACCAAGCAAATTATTAAACCCATGATGAAGGCAAGAAGCGGTTCCATCATCAACATGAGTTCGGTAATTGGTGAAATGGGCAATGCCGGGCAAAGTAGTTATGCAGCAAGTAAAGCAGGAGTTATCGGTTTCACAAAAAGTGTTGCTAAAGAGCTGGGTAGTCGCAACATACGATGTAATGCCATTGCTCCCGGTTTTGTAGAAACAGATATGACGAGTTATTTAAAAGAAGGTGAAGCAGCAGATAAATACAAAGCCGGAATTCCTTTGGGGCGTTTTGCAAGTGCTGAAGATATTGCCAATGTAACTTTATTTCTTGCAAGTGATTTGAGCAGTTATGTTACAGGACAAACCATTAGTGCCTGCGGTGGATTGAATATTTAACCTCCCGCCCCTAAATGGGAATTATGAACTTCTAAATGCTACCGGATGGTTTAATTTTTTATGAGGTCCTAAGAAAATTCTCAATAAAATCCTGAAAGCTGCTAACTCAATAAACAGAAAGCAGAGCGCCATTAAAATGATCAACGCAATTTGATCACTATGAACATAAGTAAACAGTACATCAATACCTACAAAAGCTGCAGTAATAGGAAAGCCAAGCATACCCATAGCTGCAACTAAAAATAAAAATCCTGTAGTGTTCTGCTCATATACATACCCATGATACTGGTTGAGTGAAATAGAATTGTCAATCGCTTTTATTTTTCTCAAACAATAATATCCAAGTATAAAAGCAAGTGTTATTCCGCTTACATAAAAGATGATTTCAATCAAATTAATATGGGCTGCATTAACTAATACTGCCGAAATAATAAATAAATGAGCAGTTAATAAATAAACCCATGCTTTTATTGCAGACCCTCTGTAAGCAAATGAAAAAAGAATTACCGCAAGAGCAATACTCATTAAAAGAATGGGCATTGCTCCACCTAAAGAAGGAATACTGTTATGATTGATAGAGCCGAGAAGTAAACATACAACACCTACTATACTGAGAATACTAATTAGAATGTTTGATTGTAAAAACTGTACTTGCTTACCCAGCCACTTAAAAGGACTCCACAAATAAGTAAACATGATTGTATCAAGGTTCCATTCTTTAATGCCCAGCATATAGAAGGTTGCTTTAAATTTTGATACCAGCTTTTGCGTTGGCAAAACATAATGAAAATACTGATGGTGTACCAAATAGTTTAACACCGACGGAGAAACCAATAGCTGATAGGTTCTTAAAAATGCATTCCCAGCAAAATGAACCAGTACCAACCAATGAAAACCCAGTGCTACTTCAATAAACATTAATCCTATTTGAGCGGCAGATGAATATGCAATTTGCGTTTTAACGGTTGGCTGCACTCTTGCAATCATAGTAGCTACAATTGCTGTTAATGAACCAATAATAATGATTGTGATTTTTGCCCACCACATATCTTCCCAAAAAGGATGTGTGCGCAGTAATAAAAAAACACCAATGTGTACACTTAGCGAACCGTAGAAAATAGCAGAAGAGGCAGTAGGCCCTTCCATTGCTCTGGGCAGCCAGGTAGTAAAAGGAAATTGAGCTGATTTAATAACCGCAGGCAATATAAGCATACCCACAATAAAGATGGCCATACCTGTTTGTCCGGATGATATTGCCATTTCTTTTGCTTCACCCAGTTGTGAAAATGTAATATTCTTATTGGTAAGATGATGCATCATCCACATTGCAAGCATGAGTGCTACATCACTTATGCGATAATTAGAAACTGCTTTAAAGGCGTTCTTTACAGGCAAATATCTGCTGCGATAAAAGGCAATGAGTATAAAAGAGCAAATGCCTTTTATTTCCCAACCAATAAAAAGAGTTTCAAAATTTCCTGCCAGTATAATTAAGTTATAAGCTGTTGCAAATAAGAGTATGGTATTAAAAAAACGTTTGTATCCTTCATCTCTGTGCATATAATACTTGCTGAAAGTGGCAACCAGAAAAAATAACAAAGACCCAACAATGCTGAATACAGCAGTTACTTCATCGTAAAATAAATGAATAGCAAAAACGAAATGCTTAGTTTCATAAAGAGTGGCCAATTTATAAGTAAGCGGTTCAAAGCCATTCATCACCCACCATAATAAAAATGAAATAGCAATTGCAATGTTAGAAATTTTTGCAACCCGTACAATTTTGCCAATAGCTTTCTCACTTTTATTTTGCCATAAAAGTGTTGCAAAAAAAGACAACATGGGTATAGCGATAAATAAAATAAGAAGTTGATTCATTTAATTTTTTTCCATTTTATCAATCTAATAAATACACAGCCAAATTTTCTTCTGTAGCATGTGTAATATGATTCGTTTCCATTTCTTTTGCCCCTTCTATAAATTTTTCCATATTATGAATGGTTTTTATTTCACTGGCATCGGTAATGGGATGGTATTTTTCAAATACCCCATTTTTAAAATAATAAAACTGTTGTTCTATTGGGTGTAAGGCCACTATATGCACCCACTCATTTTTATACCATTCAAAAACTTCAGGTGATGATTGAATAGCTTTTAATACAATTTCAGGTTGGTGTTCAACAATTACCATTAACCGAACAGGGTCATGCACTTCAATCATTTGCCAGGGAAGTCCGGGTCTTAAATCTCCATCACTGCTGTTTGCTACTCCAAACAAACCCATTACATTATGAGGAAGTTTTGTACCAGCTCCCATTTTAATATTATCAACTCTGCTAAAATAATATTCTAAATTAATACCGCCACAAACTAAACCTATTGGCCTCATTACAGCAGAAAGTATTGTACCATCAGCGTCTGTTGTATAATCATAACTGTTTAAAAATGCTCTTCTGTCAAGAAACAAACCTTTTGAAGTTTGTCTGCGACCAATGATAGCCAAAGTATTGGTGCCATGGCCCAACTCTGGTCTTGGTTCAAACAACGAAACTGAACGGCTATGAATTGCTTTACGCACTTGCTCTAATTCCTGTTTGGTATTGATAGATGCAAAGCGGCGGCTTCTTTCTTTTGCATTTAAGTTTAAAGCGGTTTCAAAATTTTGAATATTAATTAAATGCTGCTTTGCATTTTCGGGGCTAAGTATTTCTTCGTCATAATAACCCCACACATCAGCAGCAGTATCATGCATACTACCAATAAACTGTGTGGTTTCTGGTATTACAATTCCTTTTGCAGCTAATGCTTCTCTTACCTTTTTATGATTTAAAATAAACGATTGCACTCTTGCATTGGTAGCTCCGGGTCTTCCGCTGCAAGCACCACAATCATGTGCGCCATGGTGCGGATTATTTGCACTGCTGCTACCATGTGCTACAAAATAAACAATGGGAGCAAAGTTTTTTACCAAACCGATACCTCTTAGAAAACCTTCTGCTCTTGTAATCATTTCATCCAAAGTATAACCAATCTGTAACCCCCGTCCGACTGGGTCATCCGGGTGGGCATTTTCAACATCTGTTAGATTTTTATTTTCAATGGTTAGTTTTGATTTAGTGTCCATATGTCGGTATGCATTTGAAATGGCAGGACTCATCTTAGGACGAAATAGTAATTGTATTTTTTTTATAAAAGCCCAGAAACCAAAGCTGATGCTTAATAAAAACCCTGATACTATGCCGTGTGTAAGTTTTGTGTAAATCAGTTCATCTTTTCTGATCGTTTTGGCATCAAACTCTTTAATTAAATATTTAGGAGTAACAGGTGCCGGGCAAAGCTTATCATAAAACTTACTGCCCTGTTGTTGAAAATAAAATTCCACACCAAAAAAACCGGGGGCTCCGAATGTTTCAGATTTTTTATCAACAGCTTCTATGTGGCGGCGGATAGAATCTTCCCGTTCATCAATACAGAAGATGGCTTGAAGAGATGGTGCTGTGTTTGTTGATAGAGTATGCTTATGTTCATCCGTATGCTGTGGGGTTCTTTTTTCATTGGCGAGAAGAATTCCTTTTAATACCGAATCATAATAACTCCATTCAAAAGCATCTTGCCATAATTCTATTACTTCTGTAAATTCTGTTTTTTCAATATCAGCAAATAAATTAATAGGTGCTACAGTTACATGATTGGTTAAAGGTTGCCATTTTTTTCCTAATGAATGAATTATGGCATCTAGTTCCATCAGTAATTCAAACTCCAGTAATTCTTTAAGTGTTATTTGCTTTTTGTCAAGTAATGTTTGCGGATTATCTTCTACTGCACTTACAAAACCACTCCAGCCATGATGTGCAAATTGCTGATCAAATAAATACTGTTCAAAATATTCTTCTTTGCCAACAATGGTTTTTAAAAGTTCAGTTATTGAATAATTGCCAGAGAGAAATTTTTGTTTTATCGCCTTTGTTTTAAAAAAACTCACAAAGCTGTTTTGCTCCATTTCTTTTATACTCTCTGTAAATGATTTGCTCACTACCGGAAAAGGGTCAATGGCAATACCCTGATCTAAAAAAGCACAGAGTATGCGAAAAAGCAACGGATGAACTTTATTATCTAAATCGAGTTGATAAACTTCTTTCCATTTTTTTCGTAACTGACCAATGCGTGGATAATTGATGGTATCGTATTCATTGCTGATGAGTTTCTGTTTCCATGCCGCTGCATTTTCTTTTTTTGCAGCAATTACTTTTTGGAGAATATCTTCTCTTATTCGCCCCGTCTTATACATTTCACGGTACTCATGCACTTGTAAATGCATCTGGAACCCAAAAATTTTAGATGCTTTGAAAATAGCATCATAAAATTTCATGTGCTGAAAAGCATGCAATGAATTGTGATGAATAAAATCTTTTAATGCCTGTTGTGATGGCAGAAAATGCTTTAGTTCATGAGTAACATGAGCTTCATCAAAACCGGAATTGAACATTATGTAATTTTGTTTCGTATTTTAAAGATCATCAAATTCATACAAAGGATCCAGATGGTCTTCATGCCCCATTTCACAAATTGGATGAATGATACCATCTTCCAATCCATAAACCCAGCCATGCAAATAAGGCCTTTGTTCATTTTTCCATGCTTTTTGAACAATGCTGGTTTTAGCTAAATTCATCACCTGCTCTTGCACATTCAGTTCTATTAAGCGGTTAAGCCTGTCGCTTTCTTTAGTTTGATAATTTATTTCGTCTCTGTGAATGCGGTACACATCTTTGATGTTTCTTATCCACTTGTTGATGATTTCGTAGTTGTGAGTTGTCATAGCAGCTTTTACTCCACCACATCCATAATGCCCGCAAACAATAATATGTTTCACTTTAAGATGATTTACAGCATACTCCAGTACTGCAAGTAAATTAATGTCAGTATGTACTACCATGTTGGCAATATTGCGGTGAACAAAAATTTCACCTGGTTGTGTGCCTGTTATTCTATCTGCAGGCACCCTGCTATCGCTGCAACCGATCCATAAAAAATCTGGGTGTTGTACATTTGCCAAACGGGAAAAAAACTCAGGATCTTGCTTCACAGCTTCTTCTGCCCACTCTTTATTATTTCTTAATAACAGTTGATATGGCTTTAGATCAGCGGCTTTTCTTTTTTTTATTTCTTTTGGGTTTAACTCAACTGACTTAGGTTTGTTTGAACCTTTAGTAATTATTTTCTTTTTCATTTTGTTTGTTTGAAATTTGTAGTTTTTTATTTGCCGGAGCGTACGTGTTCTGCATCTTCCATTTTATATGCAGGCTTAAAGTTTTTTAATATTACGGTAATGTTTTTATCTTTTGAGCCGTAGTTTACAAAATCTCTTATTAATTCAAGCACATCATAGTCTATATAAACAGTATTAGCAGCATTAATTTCTACATTGCTGTTTTTAGGTAGATGTGAAAGTGTTTGTTTAACTGCTGCTTTGTTTAAAAAAGATACTTCCTGCGCCAAATCTATATGTATTGTTTCTCCTTCATGATGCTTTTCTTTTTTAAAGAAATAGGCGAGTTTCATATTTCCTCTCAGTATAAAGAAAATGCTTGTTGCTAAACCAATACCTACGCCTTTTAACAAATCAATATTCACAACCGCAATTACTGTTACAATAAAAGGAACAAACTGAAACTTGCCTGCCTGCCACATGTGTTTAAACACTTTGGGGCTGGCTAATTTAAAACCAATCATTATTAAAATAGCAGCGAGGCAGGCCATAGGAATTTTATTGAGCAAACCTGGAATGAGAATAACAGTTAGCAGTAGTAACACACCATGTATGATTGCAGATAGTTTCGTTTTTGCTCCGGCATTTATATTAGCCGATGTTCTTACAATAACAGATGTCATAGGTAGCCCTCCAATTAAACCAGCAAATATGTTACCTATACCCTGCGCCTTTAATTCTGTATTGGCACTTGAATATCGTTTCTGCGGATCCATCTTATCTCCAGCTTCCAAACAAAGTAAGGTTTCAATGCTTGCTACAGTAGCAATGGTAAGTGCAGCTATCCAAACCTCAGGATTAGCAAACCCTGAAAGATTAGGAAATTGAAACTGACTGAAAAACTCGCTGAATGTTGAAGCTGTAGGCAACTTCACCAAATGCTCACCAGTAACTGCCAGTGCAGGATTTGTTGCCTTAAATAGTTCATTAAGAAGAATGCCAACTATTACTACTACCAATGCGCCTGGTATGGCTTTTATCTTTTTTAAAAAAGCAACTTTAGTAAAAGCAATGAGTATGGCTAATGAAACTACTGTAACAATAATAATTCCTGTATGTGCAAAATTAAAGGAGTGAATAATTTCACCAAAGAAACCCTTATCGGCAATGTCCATTATTTCATAAGAATAAAAATCACCTTCATGTTCTTTATCATAACCTATAGCATGAGGTAATTCTTTTTTAATAATAATGATACCAATTGCTGTGAGCATCCCTTCAATAACACCTGATGGAAAATAACCTGAAATGCTGCCTGCCTTAGCAAAACCCAGTAATAGTTGCAAAACTCCTGCAAGTACTACTGCTAATAAAAAAGTTTCGTACCCTAAATTTGTGATAGCAGCAAGAACAATGGCAATAAGCCCGGCAGCAGGGCCTGATACACTTACATTAGAGTTGCTCAACATTCCTACAACGATACCTCCAATAACACCGGTTATAATGCCTGCAAAAGGCGAAGCACCGCTGGCTACTGCAATACCCAGGCAAAGTGGTAAAGCCACTAAAAACACCACCATACCAGAAAGCAGGTCTGTCTTAAAACTTTTTGTGTTAAAATTCATTTTTGATAATTTATAATTCTATAGCGGTTGTTAAAATAAGCAGCAATAAATGAAATACAAAGAGTGTGTAAATAATTTGGTTTGCCTGCGCTTAGCTTTTATTAATAAAATGATTTTTGTAAAATCGGTTTCTATCAGATTAGTGAAACCATTGATCTGCCATCAATAACATCGAAAAAAATATTGCCGAGATCAAGGAACATTTTAGCCATGTTTCCTGTTCAACTAAAATCGGGGGGGAGGGGAGTTTATTTCAAGGCAGTGCTGAAAATAATTTAGTTCATGGGCATGATAAAATGTCTTTTTGCCACCGGCAGTGGAAATGAGTTGATCCGTTTTAAAGCCAATTTTATATTCATCACTTTTTTCTTCACCATCTTTTTCTTTATTGTCAGATGGGTCTGTTTTTGCAGCATCTTCAGCAGAATAAATAAGGTATTCATGCGAAAAGAATATTATGACAGCATCTTTAAAAAAGAAACAGCCTGTAAGAAAAAATATAGCTAACGCTTTTGTCATAATTGAGGTTGACAAATATAATGAATCCTTTTTTAGCCTGTATATAAACAAATTGTATGGCTAACAACTATCTATGAAGTACTATCCTTCAATTTTAATGTTTCGCTTTTTAATATAAGCATGCCATAAAATCATGGCAGCAATAGTTCTATAAGGCCGCCAGGGTTCTGCAATGTGCAGCATATCTTCTTTGCTGATGTGCGGGTGTAATTGTTTGATTTCTTTTAATGAGTTTACCAACGCAATATCACCGAGGGGAAATAAATCAGTTCGTTGTAATGCATGCATGAGATATACATCGGCGGTCCAATTGCCAATTCCTTTAATGGATGTTAGGTGTGTGCGAACTTCATCATCATTCATATCCGGAAATTGTTTCCAGGGTAATGTTTTTGTTGCAAAAGCTGTTGCCAGTTCTTTGGCATATACTTGTTTTTGGCGTGTGAAATAACATTCTCTCAATTCTTCATTGCTCATATTTAGAATTTTTGATGGCGTTACTGCTCCAATTCTTGCTTTGAGCTTTTTATATGCTGCAAATGCAGCAGCCAGTGAAACCTGTTGTTCAAGAATAGTTAAGATGAGTGTTTCAAAACCCTGCTTGCGAGTCCACATAGGTGGATACCCATGTTGTTTGATGATGGATTTGAGATGAATATCTTTTTTAGAAAGATGATTGCAATAGATTTGAAAATTATCTGCTGAAAACGTTTGAATCATTTTGCTTTAAACTTTTCGATGGCTGCTTTTGTAAACTCGCTTAGCACAAGCCGTCCGCTGATTTTTGCAAGTTCAATTAATAATTCATCCCAATCTTCTGTTCCTCTCCAGAAATTTTTTTTCATTTCTTTCATTGCTTCGGGAGAAGAATGGGATAAAGTGGTTGCAAGCCGTTGAATGGATTCATCCATATTTTCAATGGATTCGTGTACTTCAGCAAACAGTCCCTTACGTTTCGCCCAATCTGAATTTCGAAAAGAACTTGCATCAATAGACAAAGCACTAAATGCAGCAGTTCCAATTTTACGTTCAACTGCGGGGCCTACAACAAAAGGACCAATACCAACTGCCAGCTCACTGAGCTTTACATCTGCTCCTTCTAAAGCAATCGCATAATCTACCGATGCTGCTAGGCCAACTCCTCCACCAACACATTTGCCATGAATGCGGCCTATAATAAATTTGGGACATTTACGCATTGCATTAATAACATGTGCAAAACCGCTAAAGAATTTTAATCCTTCAGTTTCATTTTTTATGGCAACGAGTTCATCAAAGCTGGCGCCTGCACAAAAAGCTTTTTCCCCTGCACTTTTTAAAATAATCACTTTCACCAGTTCATCATTTCCAGCACCATGAATTGCTTGCGCCAATTCTTCTAATAATTTACTTGGTAGTGAATTGCTTTGCGGATGAAAAAATTCAATAGTTCCGATATGATTGTGGAGTTCAAATTTTACTAAACCGCCTGCTATTTCCTGTGTCATAAAAAAAATTAAGAGTTATGAGGTTTGTTCTCTCTTTTTAACCATTGTCAATATTGTTGCCACACCCGTTACCTCTTCCGTTTCATCAATCATTTCCACCAACCATTTTACAATGCCTTTCTCAATATCATCGCCACGTTTAAAATCTTCGGGGTTTTCAACGATACGTTTATCGTTAGGTAATTTTTCTTTACATGTAAAACGTATATGAATTTCAGCACCGGGATAAACTGGTTTGGTAAAACGCAATTCATCAATTCCATAATTCAACAGTACAGGATTCATTTCATAGTCATCCACAAATAATCCAGCTGCAATGCTCATAATAAAATATCCATGAGCTACTTGCTGTTCAAACATAGTTCCTGTAAAGTTTGTTGTTTTGATGTGAGCATAAAAATGATCGCCGCTCAAATCTGCAAACTTATCAATATCCTCACTTGTTATTATTCTTTTTTCAGTAATGATTTGATCACCGATTTGTAATTCTTCAAAATATTTTTTAAACGGATGTTTGCCCGGGTTTTTCCCTTTTCCCTTTTGCTGATATACATTGGTAATTGCTGTAATGGTAGTTGGTGATCCTTGTAGTGCTGTTCTTTGCAGATAATGTTTTACACCACGAATGCCTCCCATTTCTTCCCCGCCACCTGCACGGCCCGGACCACCATGAACTAATAATGGTAATGGTGAACCATGACCTGTACTTTCTTTAGCACATTCATTATTCAATACCAATATTCTTCCATGATGTGTGGCTGCACCGAGTACATATTGCTTTGCAATCTTATCATCAGCAGTAACAATTGAAGAACATAAACTTCCTTTACCGAGTTTACTTAATGCAATGGCTTCATCAATTGTTTTGTAAGGCATAATGGTACTCACCGGACCAAAAGCTTCTACTTCGTGAGCTTCTTTTGATGCAAACGGTTTTTCATTCATCAATAACAGCGGGCTCATGAATGCACCTTTGTTTGCATCTGCATCAACTAGTTCTACGCTATCTAAGCTACCATAAACAATTTGTGATGAAGCTAATAATTTCTGCACTTGTTCTTTTACTTCTCTTCTTTGAGTTTCTCCTGCAAGTGAACCCATCCTTACTTTTTCATTAAGTGGATTACCAATTACTGTTTGAGATAAAGAAGATGAAATGGCTTTCCAAACATCTTCCATTTTATTTTCAGGAACAAATATGCGGCGAATGCCGGTGCATCGTTGTCCAGCTTTCAAAGTCATTTCTTTACGAACTTCTTTTATAAAAATCTCCCACTCTGGCATGCCCGGAATAACATCATTACCTAATACAATACAATTCAATGAATCTGCTTCCATAGTAAATGGAACATTTTCTTTTAAGATGTTTGGGTTTGATTTTAGAAGCAACCCTGTTGTTGCACTTCCTGTAAACGTTACTACATCCTGGCTTGTTACATGATTGAGTAAATCTCCTGCGCTGCCACAAATCAACTGTAAAGCACCTTCGGGTAAAATTTTTGAAGCGATGATTTCCTTTACTACTGCTTCTGTTAAGTAAGATGTTACTGTTGCAGGTTTTACAACTGCAGGCATTCCTGCCAATAAGTTCACTGCAATTTTTTCAAGCATTCCCCATACGGGAAAATTAAATGCGTTGATGTGAACGGCTATACCTTCTTTGGGTACAAGAATATGTGTACCCATGAACGTATTGTTCTTTCCAAAGTTGTGACTCTCACCATCAATACAAAAAACTTCATCAGGAAATTTTCTACGGAGTGATGCATTGGCAAATAAATTACCAATACCTCCTTCAATATCCACCCAACTATCAGCTTTTGTAGCGCCGCTTTGGTAAGAGATGGCATAAAATTTATCTAAATGATTTCTTAAATGTAATGCCAATGCTTTAAGCATATTGCCTCTTGCATGAAAGGTCATTTTTCTTAATGAAGGGTTTCCAACTGTTCTTCCATACTCAAGTATTGATTGAAAGTCTAATCCTTTTGTTGAAGCGGAGCTAATAGCTTCACCTGTTACAGCATTATAAAGTAATTGCCCTTCACCATCTCCATTTATCCAATGGCCATTAATATAATTTTTTAGCTTATTCATGTTGCAAGATCGTTGTAGAACAAAGTTAAAATGAAAAGAGGTGCTGCATCAAAAAGACTACGCTAATAATCCAAACTGCCGCAAATGATGTGTAACATGTTTGTAATGTAATCGAACCCATTCTTCAAAATTGAGTTCTCCAAACACAGGATGAACAGCAGTAACCTGTTTATCTGCAGCATAAAAGTCAAAAAAATGATTTACTTCTTTATCTAGTTGATTGATTGCTTCTTCGACTGTTTTGAAGTGTGCAGGCAAAGGTTCCTCGCCAATGATATTTGTTGGAGCTTTTGTATTTTCCCTGAACTGTTTATCGCTCATTAAAAATTCTTTGAGTTTGGGGAGATGCTCTGGAGGTGATACAAGATCAAACTTCAATTGTTGAGTTGAAACTTTAAAAAAAGCAGTTACATGCTCCACCATTTGCTGAAAATTCATTTTGCCCCATTTGAGAGTTGTAGATGAATCAGCGGTTCTGATTATTTTCAAAAATTCATTTTGAAGAAAATTAACTTGATCGTTCATTGTTGTTGCATTATTTTTCAAATGTACATGTGTTGTTTTCTTTTACATAAAAAATCCCGTACAAGTCTGTACGGGATTGTATGAAAATAATTGAAAACCTTATCCCAACGCCACTCTCTTGAACTCAGTAACTGTTACATCTCCAGCGCTTTTCAAAAATTCACCCACACTCTTGCCGCCATCTTTTACAAATGCCTGAGCAAGTAATGTTTGTTCTTTAAAAAAAGCATTCATTTTACCTTCTGCAATTTTTGCTATCATTTCCTCAGGCTTGCCTGCCATCTTAGGGTCTTGTTTCATTAACTCCATTACAATATCTTTCTCCCGTGCAACAACATCTGCAGGTACACTGGAAGCATCAACAGCCACAGGATTCATAGCAGCAATTTGCATAGCTACATCTTTACCAGCTTCTTCAGCTTCTTTGTTCATACCCACCAAAACACCCATACGATAAGCACCGTGAATATAAGAGGCAACATAAGGAGCTTCAATTCTTTCAAAACGACTGATACCAATTTTTTCACCAATTGCAGCCAGCTTATCATTAATTAAATCAGAAACTTTAGCGCCATTTACACTTACTTCATTTAATTCTTCTGCACTCTTTACATTGTTAGCAACTGCTGCATCAGCAATTGATTTTGCAAAAGAAACAAAATCAGCGTTCTTACTTACAAAATCTGTTTCGCAACTGATACATACAATAAAACCAGTTGTATGATCAGCAGTAGTTGCTGCAACTATTACACCTTCTTTTGCTTCACGGTCGCTGCGTTTTGCTGCTACTTTTTGGCCCTGCTTACGCAACCAATCAATGGCTGCTTCAAAATCTCCGTTTGATTCTGTTAAAGCTTTACGGCAATCCATCATTCCGGCACCTGTTGCCTGACGAAGTTTATTAATATCCTGTGCACTAATTGTTACTGTTGACATACTTTATTATTTTAAATTGAAAATTTGTTATTTAAAAATGCTTCCTGCAAAAGTTCAAAAATAAACTCAGGCAGAAAGCATTTTTGTTTTGTGTTATTGTTAATAACAGGAAAGTTTTTTACATCCTACCTCTTACCCAATCTTATCTTGTGGATGTACGTTTTTGTGTACTTGGTACTCTGCGTTTTGGTGCGCCTGCGCCACCACCTGGGCCGCCAGCATTGCCACCTGGTCCTCTTCCGCCACCACGGTTTGCACCACGGCCGCCTCTATCTCTTCCACCTTCTTCACCTTCATCAAACTTTTGACCTCTGTCAGATACTTCTTCTTCCTCTTCCTCAGTTTTTTCACTCTGACGTTCAGCTAATCCTTCTGCAATAGCAGCAGTTAAATATTGTGTGATGATGGCAATTGATTTCGTAGCATCGTCATTACCTGGAATGGAATAGTCAACTTTATTAGGATCGCAGTTCGTATCTACCAATCCAAAAGTAGTAACACCCAAACGTTTTGCTTCAGCCAATGCAATATGCTCATGTCCAATATCAACCAGAAACAAAGCGGTTGGTATACGGCTCATATTAGAAATACCGCCTAATACTTTTTCCATCTTATCTCTGTCACGGCTCAGTTGTAAACGCTCCTTCTTGGTAATGTTATCAAAAGTTCCGTCAGTTAACATTTTTTCAATGCTCTGCATTTTCTTTACGCTCTTACGAACAGTATTGAAATTAGTTAACATACCACCTAACCAACGATCAGTTACATAAGGCATGTTTACTTTTTGAGCACACTCAGTTACAATTTCCTTTGCCTGCTTTTTTGTAGCCACAAACATGATCTTTTTTCCACTGCGTGCAATTTGTTTCATTGCTGCTGCAGTTTCCTGCAAACCTTCTACAGTTCTGTTAAGATCTATGATATGGATACCTTTCTTTTCAGCAAAGATGAAAGGCAACATCTTAGGGTTCCACTTCTTTTTGAGGTGACCAAAGTGTACACCTGCTTCTAGTAACTGCTGTTGTAATGAAGTGTTATTTTCCATTGTATTTGTATAATCGTTTTTAAAATTTGTTTTTGAACAACTATCATCGGCACATGGCCAATAATTCCATTAACGTTTAGAGAATTGGAAGCTTCTACGTGCTTTCTTATGACCAAACTTCTTACGTTCAACACCACGAGGGTCACGCTTTAATAAGCCAGCAGCTTTTAAAACCGGACGATACTCTGGGTTTACCTCCAGTAAAGCACGGGCAATACCAAGCTTCACCGCTTCTGCCTGACCTTTAATGCCACCACCAGTTGCATTTATCTTTATATCAAACTTATCTAAGGTGTCCGTTGTTTTTAAAGGAGCTTCTACTTGATTTTGTAAATAAATCAAACTGAAATACTGCTTGTAATTTTTGTCGTTCACAACAATGGCACCGCTACCCTTGCTGATAAATACACGGGTAATAGCTTCTTTACGGCGACCAACTGCGTTTTTTTGTTTTTCCATTTTTTAATTTTTACTCCCCTTGAGGGGATGGGGGCTTAAAATTTTAATTCTTTTGGTTGTTGTGCTTTTTGCTCATGCTCAGGGCCTACATATACAAATAGTTTTTTGTACATTTTTCTACCTAAACGATTTTTTGGCAACATCCCTTTTACGGCACGCTCAACAATTACTTCCGGGCGGCGACGCATTAAGTCTTTTGCAATTTCAATTTTTTGTCCACCGGGGTAGCCACTAAAGTTGTGATACTCTTTGTACTCAATTTTAGTTCCTGTGAATTTTACTTTCTCTGCATTGATTACGATAATATAATCACCGCAGTCAACGTGTGGTGTGTAGTATGCCTTGTTTTTGCCACGTAAAATGGCAGCAATTCTGGCGCACATACGACCAACGGTTTGATTGGTGCCGTCCACAACGTACCAATTACGTTGTACGGTAGCCTCGTTCGCATGTTTTGTTGTAAAATGTAGTTTGCTCATTATTTTTGTTTTTTCCACGCCATCCCGTGGTGTTAAAAATGTCCGTTTTAAAACGGGTCGCAAAGGTAACGGCAAGCAATGTTAGTAACCAAAGAAAAAGGCAAGTATTTTTCATACCCCTTTTGCAAACGATTGATTTACAATTAATATTTTGTCGTAAAATTTTAGTGTCTTTGCTTTTTTGTAGAAAAAAGTGAGCAATAATAGAGCTGATAGTATTTTGGAGTAATCCGATAAACTCAAAACCTTCTTGCCAGGACCACTTGATTTTTAAAACGTTTTACTTTTCCGTCTAAGTTGAAGATCTCGGTAAAGATGATATACGGACCAAGTGGAAGTTTTGCAAATTTATCATCCAGCCCATCCCAGCGAAAGCTACCTATTTGAGCACAAAGAGCATTTCTCTGCAATGCCCTTACTGGCCGGCCACCTGCATCCAAAATGGTAATGTTCATTACATATCCAATTTGCTCAAAGCGATAGTTGATGGTTAAAAAATCATCGGTGCCATCATTGTCTGGCGAAAAAACTTCTGGTGTAACAGTTACTTCACCCTGTACCTGCAAATCTATTCTGAACTGTGAGTTTTGATACGAAGGGGTACCGTACCCAATATCTTTTGCCGCACTATGCCAGTTTTCTTTGTTTTGTGTTTTTGCATTGGGGTCAATACGCTCCAATGAAATTCCTTCCCGGTTATCATATTAAAGCGAAATGCCATTTTTCATCATAGGCCAACTCATCTACAATGGCACCTGTATTGTTTACCAGCAACACACTTCCTTTATCATCAGAATAAGAAGGCATGGAGCTGAGATTAATAAACGCCGTTAAATTTTTAGCAGTGTACATACGTTTTACAATGGCTTCATCTTCACTCACTACCAAATATTCACCGGGGAAAAATGCAACGCTTTGCAAACTCAGTTGTTTAAGATTGGCAATGTTGCCGCCACTTCTGTTTGCTAAAAATAAATTACTGAGGTTTATAATCTTGTTACTTCTGTTGTATAGTTCTACATAATCAACACCATCTGTTTTTGGGTTGAACAGAATTTCATTAATAATTACATCTGTACTATCAGCCACAGAACTTAATCCAAGCTTTGCTGTTTTAAAAGCACCAATGGCATTATTTGCACAGTCTGTTACATTGTTTACTGTAACCGTGTACACTTTGTTTGGTAGTAATGGAGTAGTTAGTTTTATTTGTACCGAATTAAAAACAGGTGCAATTGTTATTGCAGAAACAGGAACACCTATACCATCGCTGATAGAATAGTTAGCAACAGTTGCTCCTTTTAAACTGTCAAGCGGTTCATTAAAATTTAAAACAACAGTAAGATTGTCCGTTGCAAAAGCACGAATTAGTTGTGGCGGTGTTTGATCTTTATTGTTCCCATCAACTGAATTTTTTATTCCGGGAGTTCCGCCTCTAACATCTGTACTTGCTTTCCAGTTACTGCTGCCGCTACAGGGGTTTTTTGTATCAACCATTTCCAATGTCCAGCCACCATCACTCTTTACTGCATTGTTAAACCATGAAATACTGTACTCCACTACATGAATAGTAACGCCTGCTGCATTACGAATAAAAATCAATTCACCTTCGTTTGTTAAAGATGGGAAAGAAGTTACTCCAAATGTTCTTCCATATTGCAGCATAGTTGCTGCTGCAGTAGTGCCGCAAATGATGGCACTGCTATCGGGTTGTAAAATAAAATTAGGTAATGCACCGCTTATTCCTCCGCCATCACCTATACGCCATCCTTGAATATTAATTGGTGAAGCAGAAGTATTTTTTATTTCAATCCATTCAAAATTTGGCAATCCAATTTGTGGAGTAGGGTCGCTCATGATTTCAGTAATCACAATGTCATAGCGGTTTTGTGCCGTTACTTCATTTGAATAAAGCAAACACAAACAAATAGTTGTTGAAATGAGTATAGAGCGAAACATAAATAAAAATAGGATTATTCAAACGTTTGAAACAAGGAACTATGTAAATTTTTTGAAAACATTTTTGGCAGTATAGACATTCGCATTTATTTTTGAACAAATGCGATTAACCAAACATACAAAACGTACAACCAAACAGTTTCCTAAGGGGAGGTGATCTTGTTCGTTTGTGTACAAACATATTTAACAAGCCTTCCCAAATGGAAGGCTTTATTTTTAAACATAACCTAACTCCTAAAAGGAAAAGGGAAAAACAAAACAAAATGAAAGTTGCAGTAGTAGGTGCCACAGGTTTAGTAGGAACTAAAATGTTACAAATATTAGGAGAGCGGAATTTTCCGGTTACAGAATTGTTACCTGTTGCCAGTGAAAAATCAGTAGGCAAAGAAGTTTTTTTTAAAGGCAAAGGATTTAAAGTGGTGAGCATGATGGATGCCATTGCTGCCAAACCTGCTGTTGCTATTTTTAGTGCAGGCGGAACAACTTCCTTAGAGTGGGCGCCCAAATTTGCAGAAGCCGGCATAACAGTTATTGATAACTCAAGTGCATGGCGTATGGACCCAACAAAAAAATTAGTGGTGCCGGAAGTAAATGCCCATGTGCTTACAAAAGAAGATAAAATTATCGCAAATCCCAATTGTTCAACGATTCAAATGGTGGTAGCATTACAACCATTGCACAAAAAATATCAAATTAAAAGAGTGGTGGTATCAACTTATCAAAGTGTTACAGGTACCGGTAAAAAAGCGGTGGATCAATTAATGGGCGAACGGAGAAAAGCTATTGCTGGAAGTACAGAAGAATATCCCATGGCTTATAAATATCCTATTGACTTAAATGTAATTCCGCAGATAGATGTCTTTTTAGAGAACGGATATACCAAAGAAGAAATGAAGATGGTAAAGGAAACCAATAAAATTATGGGCGATGATTCGATACGTGTTACTGCAACTACTGTTCGCATACCTGTTATGGGAGGACATAGTGAAAGTGTGAATGTAGAATTTGCAAATGATTTTGTCCTGAGTGAAGTAAAAGATTTGTTAAGTAAATCGCATGGTATAATTGTGGTAGATGATAATGCCAATCAATTGTACCCGATGCCTATGGATGCACATGAAAAAGATGAAGTATTTGTGGGCAGATTGCGCAGAGATGAAACACAGGCAAACACGTTAAACATGTGGATCGTAAGCGATAATTTACGCAAAGGTGCTGCTACCAATGCAGTACAGATTGCCGAGTATTTGCTGGAGAAAGGACTGTTTTAAATTTAATCAGCAATTGCTTTATTTAAGAATACAAGTAACGGTTGCAGTGTTTCAAATGCTGCAACTGTTTTTTTTACAAGTTCTTTTGATGTTAAATCTGCATCACTAAACTTTACCATAGCCACATAGCTTTTTAGTTTTAAATATTCAGCGGCTGGGTTATCAGTTTCATATCCTTTTGGTACACGGCTCAAAGTATATTCTGCACTTCTGTCCAAATCGCCATACACAGATTTAAATTTTTTAGAGCCGATGATTTTTTTAAAATCAGAAAAATTATAATCAATTTCCTGTCTTAGTTTTTTTAATTCTTCCGGCATGGGCATATAAATACCTCCGCCCACAAAACATTCACCAGGTTCTAAGTGAAAATAATATCCTGCCGTTAATGATTTTTTGCCGCCACTGTTGATGCTTGCACCAAAATTACTTTTGTAAGGGCTTTTGTCTTTGCTAAAACGTACATCCCTGTTAATACGAAACATACAATCTTTTGGAGTTAGATGTGCTATGGAAGCATCTTTCTGTGCATGTTTTTTAATAACTGCTTCTATAAACTCTGCAAAATTCTGTTTAGCAGTTTCATATACTTTTCTATTGGCATCAAACCAGGGTTTGTTGTTATTCTTTTTTAAATCTTTTAAAAATTTAATGGTTGAGGAGTGAAGCATAAAAAAATGAAAATTGAAAAATTGAATACCGTAAAGGTAAAATTATAATTGTAAGCTGAATAAAGATAGGATGTAAAAGAGTGCGAGGCCACTGTTGTTGATTAGAAGTAGAAAGTTGGCAACACAAAACACAAAATCATAAACACTTATACCGCCCCCCAGTTCTCTCCACTGCGAATTCTGTATAAAGTCATCTCACTAACATGATACTTTTTAGCCAGTTGTTTATAGGTAATATTTCGTTTGGGATCCTGAATGATTTTCTTAATTGTTTTTACCTGCGATGGTGTGAGCTTTAAGCCTTTTTGTGTGGCACTTCTATCTTTCTGTAATTTTTTGTAAGCAATTTTTAATGGACTGTGCTGTTGGTGCGAAGCCATTTCTTCTAAGGTGCTCCATTTAAGATTGGCAGAACGATTATCAGTTTTATTATGATTACTATGAATGACAAACTTGTAACGAACAGATATTTTTTTGCAAAATAATTTTGCAATTTCACGGTGTAAATAAATGGTTCCTTTATTGCCGGGGCGGTGCAGGTTAAGTGTTTTGTATCCGGTGGTGAGAGAACCGTTGAGCAACTTGCCATCATCAAGTATATCTTTTGTATAACTGCCACACCTGCCTAAATTAGAAGCTGCATATTTTCTTTTTAAGAGCTTCCACCCTGCAAACTGCATTTGTTTCCATTGTTCGCCGGGAAGCTTTTTAATCATACAATTGAGATTGGTTTATAAATATACAAAACTGAAATTGGTATCGACAATAGTACTGATATTATTTTTTCAGCATTTGAAGAAACTCTTCTTCATTAATAATTTTAACTGAGTTTAGCTTTTTTGCTTTCTCCAATTTACTGCCAGCATCTTCACCGGCTACAAGGTAGTTTAATTTGGCACTCACTCCACTTAAAATAGTTCCGCCGTTTTCTTCCACTATTGTTTCCGCTTCACTCCGTTTTAGAGTGGGCAGTGTTCCAGTAAAAAGAAAACTAAGCGATTGCAGATTACCGCCACTATGAATTTCTTTTTTTTCATTCTTTAATTGTATACCTGCTTTTTCCAGTTCTGCAATGAGCTCTAAATTTTCTTTGTTCTGAAAAAACTCAAATACTGTACCCGCCACTTTGGGACCTACATCTTCTAACTGCTGTAATTCTTCAATTGTTTTTTCTTGCAGATCGGGTAAGTAAGAAACAGACGCAGCCAATGTTTTTGCAGTTGCTTCTCCCACAAAACGAATTCCCAAACCATAAATTAACCGATAGAGCGGTTGTGTTTTTGAATTTTCAATAGCAGTAATAAGATTATCAATACTCTTTGCTCCAAAACCTTCCATCTTTTTTAATGCATCAAATGGCAAGTGATAAATAGAAAGAATATTTTTTAAATAACCAAGCTCATAAAACTTTCGAACATTGGCATCACCCATTCCTCTTATATCCATTGCATCTTTGCTGTTGAAATGAATAATACGTTCTACCACCTGCGCTTCACAATTGATATTGTTACATCGCCACACCGCTTCACCTTCCGGTTTTTCAAGTGGGTGATTACATACAGGACAATTAACAGGAAACACAATGATTTCTTCAGCCCCTGTTCTTAACTCAGCAAATGATTTTACTATGTAAGGAATTACATCACCTGCACGCTCTACCAAAACACTATCTCCAATTCGTAAATCTTTTTCAGCAATAAAATCTGCATTGTGCATGGAAATACTTGCAACTGTTACCCCGCCAATTGGCACAGGATCAATTTTTGCAACAGGAGTAACCGCACCTGTGCGGCCCACCTGATATTCAACGGATCTTAATTTAGAAGTTGCCTGCCGAGCTTTAAATTTATAAGCAATGGCCCAGCGTGGATGATGCGAAGTCATGCCCATTTTATCTTGCAGTTCCAAGTCATTCACCTTTATTACCATACCATCAATTTCATAAGGCAATTCATCTCTTTTGTTTTCATACTCTTTGCAAAAAGCAATGACACCTTCTATACCGCTAAATACTTTTTTTTCCTGCTCCGGACTTCTAAATCCAAGATTCCAAAGCATACGTAATGCATCACTGTGAGATGTTGGGGGAGAAATGGTTGACTGTTGGCTGTTGATAGCTATCGCCTCACGGCTATCTGCCAACGATATATATCCTACATGATAAAGAAATGCTTCTAAATTCCGTTTGGCAACTTCTTTTGCATCTTTAATTCGTAAGCTGCCACTTGCTGCATTTCTTGGATTTGCCAATGGCGGCAAATTATCTTCGGTTAATTTATCGTTATAGGCTTTAAAGTTTTTTTTAGTGAGCAATACTTCACCACGTATTTCAATTTGCTGAATTCCGTACGTACTGAATTTTGCAGAAAGCGGAATAGAACGGATTTGTTTAATGTTTGTAGTTATATCTTCCCCCTCTCTACCATCACCTCTGGTAGCACCTCGAACAAATAGATCATTTTCATAAATCAATGAGATACCTGCACCATCAAATTTAGGTTCGGCACAATATTCAACTACTTCTTTCCCACTGAGTTCTTTTGCTTTTCTGTCCCAATCAATTAAATCATCTGCATTGTAAGAATTTTCAAGACTTAACATCGGAACCAGATGCTCTACTTTTAAAAAATCTGTACCTAATCCTTTCGCTACTCTTTGTGTGGGGGAATCAGGAATTATGAGTGATGGATTTGCAAGTTCAAGTTGCTCCAATGCTTTGTACAGTTGATCATATTCATAATCACTGAGCAAAGGGTCATTCAAAATATAATAACGGTATTCATGAAATCGAAGAACTTCTCTCAGATTTGTTATAAGGCTTTCATTCAACCCGCCCTCTTTCAAATGCTGTTGCAGTTCTGTGGTTGTTTGTAAAAGTAGTTTTGTTGTTTCGCCGGAATACATAAAAAAAATGAGATTGTAAATTTACAGTTGCTGATGACAAAACAAACTTAAATTCGTTTTCAATTTATAAACTTATGGTTAATCGTATTTTATTTTATGCGTGTACATTGGTTTGGATGAGTTGTAACTCACAGGAGAAAGTGGATCTCATTTTTACCAATGGAACTATTTATACAGTAGATAGCAGTTTTTCAGTAGCTGAAGCAGTTGCAGTAAAAGATGGCAAAATAGTAGCAGTAGGAAAAACTGCTGAGCTGCAAAAACAATACAGCGCAAAGGAAACGATTGACCTGCAGGGAAAATTTTTATACCCCGGCTTTATTGATGCCCATGCACATTTTTATGGGTACGGTTTGGGCTTACAAGTATGTAATTTAACAGGCACCACCAGTTGGAATGAAATTTTAAATAAGCTAAGCGATTTTGCCAAAACGATTCCCGCAGGTGGTTGGATCATTGGCCGTGGTTGGGATCAAAATGATTGGGACGTAAAAGAATTTCCTACCAATGAGTTATTAAATCAACAGTTTCCAAATAACCCGGTATTAATAACCAGGGTTGATGGTCATGCTGCAGTTGCCAATGATTTTGCTTTACAAAAAGCGGGAGTTACTGCTGCAACAAAACTCACAGGTGGTGATGTGATTTTAAAAAACGGAAAACCAACAGGAGTATTAATTGATAAGGCAATGGGTTTAGTTCGCAGAAATATACCTGCACCTACTGAGCAACAAGTACAAGCTGCATTACTGGCAGCACAGGCAAATTGTTTTGCAGCAGGGTTAACTACTGTAGTTGATTGCGGTTTGAGTTATGATAATGTACTTCAAATTGAAAACGCTTATAAAAGCGGTGATTTCAAAATGCGATTGTATGTAATGCTTAGCGATAACAAAAATAATTACGACGCTATTTTTAAAAGAGGAATGATAAAAACTGATCGCTTACATGTGCGTAGTTTTAAAGTGTATGCCGATGGAGCTTTGGGTTCAAGAGGAGCCAGTTTATTAGAACCATATACTGATCAACCCGAAAATAGGGGCTTTTTATTAAGCAACCCTGCACATTTTGATTCTGTAGCTGCACTGATTTATAAAAATAAGTTTCAGATGTGTACACATGCCATTGGAGATAGTGGCAACAGAACCATTCTCAACATCTATGCAAAATATTTGAAAGAGAAAAATGACTTACGTTGGCGTATTGAACATGCACAGGTAGTAAATGCAAATGATTTTGCTATGTTTGGACAGTACAATATTATTCCAAGTGTACAACCTACGCATGGTACCAGCGATATGTATTGGGCTGAAAAAAGATTAGGAGCAACAAGAGTAAAAGGTGCATATGCATTTAAAGATTTATTAAATGAAAACGGATGGTTGCCGCTTGGTACTGATTTTCCTGTGGAAGATATTGATCCCATCAAAACATTTTATGCCGCCGTTTTTCGCAGAGATGCAAAGGGATGGCCCGCTGCAGGTTTTCAAATGGAGAATGCATTAACCAAAGAACAAACTTTAAGAGGTATGACTATCTGGGCTGCTAAATCAAACTTTGAAGAAAATGAAAAGGGCAGTATTGAAAAAGGCAAGTTTGCAGATTTTGTAATACTTGATACTGATTTAATGAAAGCAACATTTGAACAAGTATTAAAAACCCAGGTGCTTAAAACAATTTGTGGGGGAGAGGTTGTGTTTTCAAAACAATAGTCTGCATTCATAATTCATTTTCGTCATTGCGAGCCCTTGTTGTTTGGCGAAGCAATCTATAGCAGTAATGGTAAGATTGCTTCGTGCCTCGCAACGACTTTTTTGAGTAGGCTTTACAGTGGTATTTAAAAGTTCTAATAAATTTTAAGCTAAAGCTTCTTTTCTAAATTCTCTGGGACTGCTGTTTTTCTTTTTTGTAAACACACGGTTAAAGTAAGAAACAGAATCATAACCTGCATTGCGTGCAATGGTTGAAATTTGTTTATCTGTCTCAATAAGCTGGTAACAGGCATGGCCAATTCGTATATCATTTAAATAATCAGAAAAAGTTTTTCCTGTTGTTCGTTTAAAAAACTTACAAAAAGCACTTTGTGAAATACTAATGATAGCAGCAGCATTACTTACCGTAATGGGCTTTGAAAAATTTTCTTCCAGATAAGTACATACTTTATTAATCCGTTGCTCATTGCTTTTTGCCTGTGAAATATCATAGTCAGATGATGCAAGCCTGGTTCCTTTTTGTTTGGCAAGTTCACCGAGTATCCAAATTAAATCAGTTATTTTTTCAAAGTCTGTTTTGTTTGGTAAAGCAAGAATTTTATCTTTTAAAGGGGCACTATTTTTAAAGTGTAAACCATGCTTACTGTTTTGCAACAGTCGTTTAATACTTTCAAATTCATTTAGAGTGGAAAGGTTTGTAAACAATGAACTTGAAAACTGAATGACCACAAAATTGCAGGTTCTTTTTTTTGCTTTTTTATCGCTTACCCAGGTGTGCGGCAAATCAGATCCTATTAAAACCAGATCACCGGGATAAAACTCTTTGTAACTGTCGCCTATGATCCGTTTTCCTGAAACATTAATCTTGTAAGTAAGTTCAAATTCAGGGTGGTGATGCCAGTAAAATTCCAAAAAAGGTAAACTCATGTGATAGGCTACCAGTACGGGTTTGTTAATTCCCGGTGCTACTTTTTCAAGTTCAGCTTTCATCATCATTTCAATGGTTTATTTACAAAATAAATATACATCGTTTGTTGGCAATATAGTGCAAGAAAATGGAATTTTAGTTCAACTATTGCTTTTTTCTACTGCATAGATTTGTATGTTCGTATAAAAAATTCAGGGTATATTCTGGCGGTATGTTATGATTTTACTAAACCAAACTTAGCATTGGTATGTTATATCCCGTAAACTGATTGATTATTTAACTGATTGCATTATGAAAAAATTTGTACTTATAAGTATTTTTATTTTCTTCAGCATTTATTCTAATGCACAATTATTATCCATTGATATTGCTTTTCCAACAGATGCAAGCACCATTGTAGTTACAATGGATGCTGCCAAAGGAAATAAAGGATTGCTTGGTCACACTCCTGCAGATGTGTATGTACATACCGGTGTTATCACAAACCTTAGCACTACTAACAGCGATTGGAAATATGTAAAATTTAATCAAAACTTTAACCAACCAAACGCACAGTTACAAGCAACTTCTTTGGGCGGAAATAAATGGCAGTTTACAATTGCTAATATCAGGGCTTATTATGGTGTACCTGTTGGGGAAACTATTTTAAAAGTTTCTATTTTATTTAGAAGTGGAAACGGGGGCAAAGTACAGCGCAATATTGATGGAAGCGATATGTATATTCAGGTGTACCCTGTCGGAGTATTTGCAGCAAAATTTGTTTCGCCTGCTCTTCAGCCCACATTCAATCCAGTTCCTGAGCCTATCAACATTATTTCCCCCGCTTCAATACCGGTAACTGTAGCAACTACAACCAATGCCAATATTACAATCAACTATAATGCTTTGCAAATAGGCAACACGCCAGCAGGAACTACAGTTAATGGAACAGCAAATGTTCTTGCTGGTGCTACCTGTGAGCAGCGAATTACATTTGAAGCAGTGGGCTCATCAACAATCAAAGACACTTTAAATTTTTTCATAGCTCCTGCAGTTTATCCTACTGGCGCAAGACCATCCGGTCTTAGGGATGGTATTACTTATGAAAATAATAATACGGAGGCTGTGCTCATTTTATATGCGCCTTTAAAAAATAAGGTTTCAGTTGTGGGTGATTTTTCAAATTGGATTCAAACCTGTAATACTGTTCTTACAAAAGATGGTGATTACTTTTGGGTTCGGTTAACGGGCTTAACCTCCGGTGCTCAATACCGTTATCAGTATTTGGTAGATGATAGCATAGCAGTTGCTGATCCTTACAGCCAATTAATATTAGACCCCAATAATGATAATTTTATTTCTACTACCACCTATCCAAACAGACCTGCTTACCCAACCGGAAAAGCAAACGGAATAGTAGGCGTATTAAGTCCGGGTGAAACTCCATTTGTGTGGACAGACGGTGCTTATGTTCGTCCTGCTAAAAAAGACTTGATCATTTATGAATTATTGATGCGTGACTTTACAGCCGCACAAAACTGGCAAACATTAAAAGATACACTTCCATATCTCATCCGCCTCGGAGTAAATGCTATTAAGCTCATGCCTATTAATGAATTTGAAGGCAATAACAGTTGGGGCTATAATCCATTTTATTTCTTTGCACTTGATAAAGCGTATGGCACTAAAAATGCGTTTAAAGAATTTATTAATGCAGCACATAATAACGGAATCGCTGTAATTCAGGATATTGCTTTCAACCATGCCACCGGCTTATCACCTCTCGCTGCAATGTGGTGGAATAGTGCAAGCAACCAGCCCGCTGCTAATAATCCTTATTTCTATCAAACAGCACAACACGACTTTAATGTATTTAACGACTTTAATCATAATGTAACTCCAACCCGTACGCATGTAGAACGGTTTATTGAGCATTGGTTAACGGAGTATAAGATTGACGGTTTTCGCTGGGATTTGAGCAAAGGGTTTACTACCAATAATACCATTGGCAATATTGGTGCGTGGAATTCCTTCAATCAGGGTCGTATTGATATTTGGCAAAACTATTATAACAAAATGCAATCAGTATCCGCAGGTTCTTATTGTATATTGGAGCATTTGGGTAATAATGATGAAGAGGCAGAACTTGCTAAAAGAGGAATGCTGCTATGGGGAAAAATGACGGATCAGTTTACTGCCAATGTAATGGGTAACTCAGGTTCTTCGGATATTAATAATGCTTATTGGAAAAACAGAAGTTTCTGGAACGATCCATTTTTAGATGATAAACCCGGCCTTATTACTTATGCTGAAAGTCATGATGAAGAAAGAGTGATGTACAGAGCACTCAATGAAAGTACACCTTTCTCTTCTGTTGCATTAGGCAACCTTAACTATGCTTTGGCAAGAACCGAAGCAATGGCTGCCATACTAATGGCCATACCAGGTCCTAAAATGATTTGGCAGTTTGGTGAGTTAGGGTATGATTTTTCAATCAACTCAAGTGGCGGTAGAACAAATCCAAAACCTGTGCGTTGGGATTATTATCAAGTTACAAACCGTAGAAGATTGTATGAAGTATATGCGGCTATGAACAATTTACGGAAACAAAAGCTGGATGCATTTAACAGAACCACAATTTCTTCAGGTACAAGTTTTGGCAGCAATCTTTGGAAGTCTGTTGTTATTAATCACACCAGTTTAAAATTGGTAGTGGTTGCTAATTTTCATAATAGTCAGCAAACACAATCAGTAACATTTCCAACAGCAGGTACTTATTATGATTATACACGTGGCGGTACCTTTACAGGATTTGGAACACCACAAAATGTAACACTTAATGCAGGGGAATACCGTGTTTGGATTGATCAGAATATTGCCGGTGGGTTAGTAACCAATGTGAGAGATGTTATTGCCAGCAGTACCGATTTTAAACTCAATGTATATCCTAACCCGGTTCAGCAATCGGCTACAATACAATACGAATTGCCAAAAAGCGGAAAAGTGAGTATTCAGTTAATCAATATTCAGGGGCAGGTAATGGCAACAAAGGATATGGGCTTTCAATTAAAAGGAGTACAGTTTTATGAATTGAACAAAAACAGTTTTTCGGTTGCTCCATTAATTGCAGGGCAGTACATTTTGCAGGTGAGGGTAGATAATATAGTGCGGTATGAAAAAATAATGGTGCAGCAGTAAGAGCAATTAATTTGTCATTAATTGCTAGCTTTAGAACCGAAAGGGTTTTGTTAAACAACCATTAAACAACAAGCCGATAAAACTTAACAGAAATAGTTCAAATTGTTTTCTTAATTATAAATTGCGTTCTCTTAAAACCTAAACTATTGATTATGATCCCAAAAAGTATGCTCACCAAAGCGGCTCGTCTTATGCTGCTGTTTCTGGTAGTAGCTCAGCTTGGTTTTTCTCAGGGTAAAACCGTTACAGGAACTGTAACAGACAGTAAAGACGGAACCCCTGTAGCTAATGCATCTGTAACTATTAAAGGTACCAACCGTGGTACTACAACCGATCCAAACGGTGTCTTTCGTATTGCTGTAGATAACAACAGTGCCGTGCTTGTAATTTCTTCCGTTGGGTTTAACCGGCAGGAAGTTACTGTAGGTGCTTTAGCTGATTTATCAGTAAGCCTTGTTGCATCACAAAACAATTTAAATGAAGTAGTGGTAGTGGGTTATGGTACACAACGTAAGAGAGATCTTACAGGTGCTGTTGCCACCGTATCATCTAAAGACTTTGTAAAAGGCGCTATACAAACACCGGAGCAATTGATTTCCGGTAAAGTGGCGGGGGTGCAAATTACATCTAATAATGGTGCTGCGGGTAGCGGAAGCCGCATACGTATTCGTGGTGGTGCTTCTTTAGTTGCAAGTAATGATCCATTGGTGGTTATTGATGGTTTACCTGTTGATAATGGCAATGCCTTAAGTTTAATTAACCCTAACGATATTGAAACCTTCACCATTTTAAAAGACCCTTCAGCAGCAGCAATTTATGGATCAAGGGCTTCAAATGGCGTAATCATTATTACTACCAAGAAGGGCAAGAAAGGAAAAATTCGCTTAAACTTCAGTGCACAGGGATTTGTTCAAACTCCTATCAAAAAAGCTGATGTTTTTAATGCAGATGAACTTACAAATATTTTCAAAACAAATCCGGAGCTTTCTACATTCGTTTCTTTTCTTGGTAAGAGCAATACAAATTGGCAGGATGAAATTTTCAGAACTGCCATTGGGCAGGACTATAACCTTAGCGCAAGCGGAGCAATTATAGAAGGAAAAGTTCCTTTCCGTATATCAGGAGGGTTTTTAAATCAGGATGGTATTTTAAGAACTGATAATTTTAAAAGATATTCTACTGCTATAAATTTAAATCCACGCTTTTTTAAAGAACGGTTAAAGGTTGATATTAATTTTAAAATGGCCAATACCATCAATTCCGATGCTGATTTTGGAGCTGTTGGAACTGCAGTATCTTATGATCCCACTCAAGCCATAAAATCGGGCAACAATCGTTTTGATGGTTACTTTGAATGGCTAAATAGTGCTGGGAGACCTGCTGAAAATGCAAGTCGTAATCCACTCGGCTTGCTTTACAGTAGAGATAATAGTAGAAAGCTGTTCCGTACGATTGGAAATATCCAGTTTGATTATACTGTTCCATTTGTCAAAGGACTTCGTGTTAATCTAAATCTCGGTCAGGAGTTTCAAAATGAAAGGGGAAGTTTTGTAAAATCCGATAGCGCATCGTCAGCTTTTCCTCCCTTACCATCCTCTTCAAATCCTAATCCTAAGGGAGGTGAAAGAAATATTTCATATTTGGAACGTAGAAATAGATTGCTTGATCTATATGTGAACTATGTTAAGGATCTTAAATCAATTAACAGTCGTATTGATTTTACCGTAGGTCACGGAACTCAGGAATATTTCTACTATAATTTTAATCCACAGCGTCGTTTTTATGATGGTACCCCCAATGGCAACGCACCAGTACGTATTTCTGATAATTCAGATGCAAAAAATGGTGATGATGGCTATATGCTAATTTCTTATTACAGCCGTTTAAATTACACGCTTGCTAACCGTTACGTGTTTTCATTCAACGGCAGAGTTGATGGATCATCTAGGTTTGGCAACGAAAACCGTTGGGGTTTTTTTCCTTCAGCAGCATTTGCCTGGAGGGCGAGCGAAGAGAACTTTCTTAAGAACTCTAAAACAATATCTGATTTAAAATTCAGGGTTGGGTATGGAGTTACAGGTCAGCAGGATATCCCAGGGTTATATCCATATTTAAATGCGTATAATCAATCTAATAATAACGGTCTATACCAATTTGGTGGTACGTTCGTCAATCGTTTAGGTCCGGTTGCATATGATCGTGATATTAAATGGGAACAAACTTCGAATATTAATGCTGCTATAGAATATGGTTTGTTTGATAACCGTGTTACCGGTATTCTTGAAGTATTTTCTCGTAAAACCAAGGATCTTATAAGCGAAGTCCCTATTGCTTTGGGGGCTAATTATACTAACAGTCTGTTAACAAATGTTGGAAATATTGAAAGTAATGGCTTTGAAGTAACAATGAACTTTGTACCAGTTCGAAATAAAGATATGCAATGGGATTTTGGATTTAACGTAACCTACGCTAATCCAAAAATTACCAAGCTACTTGTTAATGATGATCCAAACTTTGTTGGCAATCGTTTTGAAATCGTAGGTATCAGCACACCTACAAAAATTCATGCGTTGGGAAGCCGCCCGGGTTCATTTTATATGTACCAGCAGATATATGATAAAAGCAATCTCCCTATCGAAGGGGTATACGAAGACCAAAACAGAGATGGCATCATTAATGAGAAAGACCTAAGAGTTTTTAAACCTTCAGATGCACCTTTATTTTTAGGTATTAACTCTTCTTTTTCATATAAAAAATTCAACGTAGGTTTTGTAATGCGTGGAAGTATTGGAAACTATATTTATAATCAGGTTTCAATGGAGCTTGGAAACCTTAATCAGGGAAATTTAGGATCCAGGCCTTCAAATCTTCACCGTAGCTATCTCGAGTCTGGTTTTAAATTAAAACAGGAACTGTCAGATTACTTTATTCAAAATGGCTCTTTCCTACGTTTGGATAATATCAATTTTGGATATGAGGTGGGTCAAATTGCGAAAAATGCAAACTTGCGTGTTACTGGAAACGTTCAGAATGTATTTGTAATTACTAATTACAAAGGAATTGACCCTGAAATTAACAGTGGTCGTGATAACAATATTTATCCACGCCCAAGAACTTATGTGCTGGGTTTAAATCTTGATTTCTAAGCTAAAAATAAATTAAAATATGAAACATTATTTTTCAAAAATTTCAATAGTTTTAATGGCATTGTTTTTTATAACATCTTGCCATAAAAGACTTGATAAATTTCCTGCTAATCTTTTAACACCGGAAGAAGCTTACAATGATTTAGCTGGATACAAAAGAGTACTCGCAAGGACTTATGGCAGTATGGTATTGACCTCTCAAAATGCTCCTTCAACTGGCGGGTTTGGCAATGGCGATGTAAGAGGCGTAGATGAAGGGTTTTCAGATTTTTTCCGTAACTATTGGACTTTTCAGGAAATGAGTACTGACATGGCAAAATGGGTTTATAATGATGACGGACTATTTGACATACAGTTTAATCAGTGGAATGCTGGCAACTCATTGGTTGAAGGATTGTACGGGCGGTCAATGATTGTCATAACTTTTGCAAATGAGTTTTTAAGGGAAAGCAAACCGGAAAAATTATCTGAACGGGGAATTGATGCAGCAACTATAAAGCCAATGCGAGCTGAGGCTCGTTTTATCCGTGCATACATGTATTGGATTCTTTTAGACTTATATGGAAATCCCAGTTTAGTAACAGAGAATGACCCTATTAATAATTCATTTCTTCCACCCCGAATTACTCGTGCAAAATTATTTGAGTGGATTGAAAAAGAACTTACAGAAATAGATACCGATTTGTTAGCACCCAGAGCAAACGAATATGGCAGAGCAGATAAAGCTGCAGCATGGTCTATTCTTTCAAGAATGTATCTAAATGCAGCAGTTTATCTTGACAAGCCAGTAGGTGATGCAGAAATTATTCCTTATTATACAAAAGCGGTTACAAATTCAAAAAAAGTAATTGATGCTGGTTATGCTTTAATGAGTAATTATCAATGGCTTTTTATGGCCGACAATGATATTAGTAATACTGAAGCAATTTGGACATTAAATTATGATGGCCTTAAATCTCAAAGTTATGGAGGTGCTACTTTTATTATTAATGGAACAGGCTCTGGCGATCGTCAACCTTTAATTCAAATAAATGGCTTAGGCGGATGGGGCGCCATGCGAACAACTGAAAAAATTCCTTTGCTGTTTCCTGATTTTACTGGTGCAATAGACAAAAGGGCTCTTTGGTATATTACGGATCAGGAGTTGAATATGGACGAATTTAATACTTATAAGTTCGGATTCCCTTCTACAAAATTTAGAAACAGAACAAGAACTGGAGGGTTTGGAAACGATGTTGGGCGACAATTTTCTGATATTGATATACCAGTTGCCCGTTTAGCTGAAATGTATTTAATTTATGCAGAAGCAGTAAAGCGTGGTGGTACAGGTGGTACTGAGGGGCAGGCACTTTCATACCTTAACATGATCCGCCAAAGGGCTTATGGAAATACTAACGGAAACATAACTGCATACGATCTTAATTACATTCTTGATGAGCGTGCAAGAGAACTTTACTGGGAAGGTTTTAGAAGAATGGATTTGATTCGTTACAGCCGTTATTCTGAGGGTACTTATTTATGGCCATATAAAGGAGGTAGAACATTCAGAAACGGAACAGCATTTGAATCGTTTAGAAAGTTGTTCCCAATTCCTTCCAAGCAGCTGGCTGTTAATTTCAATCTTAAACAAAACCCGGGTTATTAATCATATAAATTTTTTCAAATGAAAACAATAATTAAATTATTACCATTCATGTTTTTTGCAGGGTTTGTTTCCTGTAAAAAAGTAGAAAACAAGGTGTATTTTGAAGGTGGTACTGTACCGCAATTAACCGCCTCAACAGCAGCAGTACGTTTAGAAGATGGTGAACAAGCAAATGCAGCACTTCGTCTCAACTGGACAAATCCTGATTATAAATTTACTACAGGCCTCAGTTCTCAAAATGTGAGCTATCTTATAGAAGTTGATACAGCAGGCTCAAACTTTACAAACAATAAGAGATACAAAGGATCTGTAAGCAGCGATGTTTCAAAACTATTTACTGTTGATGAACTAAATCAAATTTTGGGAAACAGTCTACAATTGCAAGTCGACCCTCGCAGAACATATACACTTGAAGCAAGAGTAACATCTTCAATAAATAACAAATTTCAGCAGGTATCAAATAAAATAACTTTTACAGCTAGACCTTTTCCTCCACCTTCCAAAGTGCCAACTCCATCTAACAACCGTCTTTGGATAGTAGGTGATGCTACACCTGCAGGGTGGGATGGACTTTTACCAAACCAGCCAACTTCAGCACAAGAATTTACCAGAGTAAGCAGAACATTGTATGAACTTACACTTGCATTACCTGGCGGCGGAAGATATAAGTTGTTGCCAAGTGCTAATGGCTGGGGACAATCTTATCGTCCAGTTACCCTTACTGGAAACCCATGGGATGCAGGAGATTTTGAGCAAAAAGATGCTGATCCAGCATTCAATGGCCCTCCAACGAGTGGCACGTATAAATTTTCCTTTAATTTTCAAGTTGGCACATTTACGGTTGTAAAACAATAAAATAATTGATGTATGAAACTAATTAATAAAACCCTCTTCCTTTTTTCAGCAGCAGCATTTCTGTTTGCTTCGTGTGAAAAAGCAAAAGACCTTCCATCTTATACAAATGGAACAGCGGTAGTGCTAAGTGCCCCATCTACAACAATAGCTCCAGTAGCTATTGATTCAAATAAGTATTCTGTTATCTTAAATTGGACAGATCCCAAACATGCTCAGGATACTAAATTGTACAAATTTGTAATTGAAATTGATTCTGCAAACCGTAATTTTTCAAAAGCATATACACGTACAGTAGTTGGAAAATTAACTGATTCAATTGTAGCCAAAGAATTTAATGCTGTAATGATTGCATGGGGCTTTGAATTAAACAAGGCCTACGATGTAGATGTAAGAGTTACTTCTTCTTATGGTAACAATAATGAACAATACAAGTCAAATACTTTAAAACTCAGAGCAACTCCGTATAAAATCCCTCCAAAGGTAACTTTGCCTTTCGATGGAAAGTTATGGATTGTTGGAAGCGCAACACAAGGTGACTGGTCAAATCCAATTAATCCAGCAACCTTCACAATTTCACAAACGTTCAGCAGAATTGATGAAACTACATTTGGTGGAATATTTCTATTGAAGGCTAATAGCGAATATTTAATATTACCTGAAAACCAAGGAGCTTGGGCCAATAAATACTCCATTGCCAACCAAAATTTAGTAGGTGTTGAAAATGGTGGAGATTTTGGTTATAATCTTGATAAAAATTTCAAAGGACCGTCTACTGCTGGCTTATTCAAAATAACATTAGATTTTCAAAGAGGCAAGTATTTAGTGGAGCCCTTTAACCAACAGCACGGATTGCCCTCTAATTTATGGGTTGTAGGGGATGCATTTACTCCTGGCGTTCCAGAGTGGACAAATACAAATCCAATGCCCCCAGGTACAATATTTACAAGACGTACCTCTACGGATTTCGACTTAACAATAGCTATGAAGGGTGGTGGTGAGTACTTGATATTACCGTTTGGTAACGGTGCTTGGGATAAGTATGGTGTTGAAAATAAAAATGCTCCAGGAGCCAGAAGTGGTGGTGTTTTCAAGCCTGAAGCTGAAAATTTTCCCGGCCCAACAGCAGCAGGTACTTATAAGATTTCAGTTAATTTCTTTAATAATAGTTACAAGGTTCAGTAATTCTAATTTGAATAATTTTTAAAAAGATCGGTGGGAACACCGATCTTTTTTATTTGCTTTCTAAGCACAAGTTCATAGGCAGAGCTTATTTTCATTACCTTCGCCACCTCAAATTTTTAAGGCTATGGCCTCCTTGCATGAACAATTAGACATGAAACGTTTGCCACAGCATATTGCCATAATAATGGATGGCAATGGAAGATGGGCAAAAGAACAGGGGCAGGATCGGCTGTATGGGCATTTTCATGGAGTGGAAAGTGTACGAAATATTGTAGAAGGTGCAGCAGAGCTGGGTGTAAAATATTTAACCCTTTATGCCTTTAGTACTGAAAATTGGGACAGACCCGTAGAAGAAATTACAGGCTTAATGGAGTTGCTGGTTGATTCAATACGTAAAGAAACCGCAACACTTAAAAAAAATAATATCCGTTTGCATGTAATTGGTGATATTAATATGTTGCCAGCTTATGCAAAACAGGAGTTGCTTGAAAGTTTAGAAGAGTTAAAAGATAATACGGGATTAAATGTAATTATGGCCTTGAGTTACAGCAGCCGTTGGGAAATAGTAAATGCCATAAAAGCAATTGCTTCTGATGTAAAACAAGGCAAACTGGAGCCGTTTGAAATTGATCAGGATACCATTAAGGATTACCTCACCACCCGTGAGTTTCCTGACCCGGAGTTAATGATACGAACCAGTGGTGAATACAGGATCAGCAATTTTTTATTATACCAGTTGGCTTATGCTGAGTTGTATTTTACAAACGTACGCTGGCCTGACTTTAGAAAAGAAAATTTATATGAAGCAATTCTAGATTATCAAAAACGGGAACGGCGATTTGGAAAAACAGGTGAGCAGGTGCAAACAGAAGAACATACAACACAATCATAATACACCCTCAAAAAGCAAGGTTTTAACAAAGAGTTTCAGCAAAAGCATTTATTTTGCCGCCCGGCAGAGGGAAGCAGAAAACCCATCATCAAATTAAAACAGGAACAAGTATTGTAATGTATTTACGCAACGTTTTATCCATACTGATTTTTGCAGCAACTATTGTTTGTACTAATGCATCGGCACAAGTTACCGATACTACAAAACCAGTTTCTGTTGATCCCGATTTACTCGCCATTTTTGAATCTAAAACTCCCAAAGAATATACCGTTGCAGGCATTACTGTAAGTGGATCAAAAACATTTGACTCCGCATTATTGGTTTCTATTACAGGAATTAGTGTGGGAGATAAAGTGTATTTGCCCGGAGGCGATCTTTTTAGCAAAGCCATTACCAATATCTGGCGCCAACAATATTTTGAAGACGCCACCATTTTCATTACAAAAGTTGATGGCCGTGATATTTATATTGAAATTAATGTGCAGGAACGTGCAAGGCTGGGCAGTTACTCCATTAAAGGAATTAAGAAAGGAGAGGAAGATGAACTGAAAGAGAAAATTGCATTAACACCTAACAAAGTAATTACAGAAAACTTACGCCGTACAACTATAGAGCGCATTGAAAAGTTTTTTGTTGAAAAAGGATTTCGCACAATTACTGTTGCAGTTTCTGAAACTAAAAATCCTGTGAACCCCAACTTTCTGGATCTTACGTTTACTGTAAACAAAGGTTCTAAAATAAAAATTGCCGAAGTATTTATTAGTGGAAACGATGAAATAAATGATTTGAAATTAAAAAAACAATTAAAGGGTACAAAAGAAAAAGCAAAGTTTACACTCAACCCGGGTGATGAACAGCCTGTTTATGGTGCTAAAGACACATCTACCTTTAAAAAATTTATAGCAGAGCGTGGTTTTCTTTCAGTAAGTAAAATCAAAGATTATATTGACCCTTGGTTTCGTTTTAAATTAGCTGCAGCCAAGTTTAACCAGGTAAAATATAACGAAGACAAAGAGAAAATGCTGGAGTATTATAACTCACTCGGTTTTCGTGATGCGGTAATAGAAAAAGATACCAACTATTATAACAAAAGCGGCAACCTGATTGTAGAAATGAAATTGAATGAAGGCCGCCGTTATTATTTTGGTGATATAACCTGGAGAGGAAATACAAAATACACCGATTCTGTTTTAAATAATTTCCTCGGTATTAAGAAAGGAGAAATTTACAATATAGAATTACTCAATAAAAGACTGGGTAAGCAACTTTCGCAGGAAGGTGGTGATGTAAGCGGCTTGTATATGGATGATGGCTATCTCTTCTTTAAAATTGAACCTATTGAAACAAGGGTATATAACGATACCATTGATTATGAAATTCGTTTATCAGAAGGGCCTCAGGCAATTATAAGAGCTGTAAATATTTCGGGTAACGATAAAACGAAGGAGTACGTTATTCGCAGGGAGATCAGAACCATTCCCGGAGAAAAATTCAGCCGCAGTGATTTGATACGTTCTAACAGGGAGCTGGCAGCTTTAAACTATTTCAATCAGGAAAAAATCGGCATCAACCCAGTTCCAAACCCCGACGATGGAACAGTAGATATTAATTATTCTTTGGAGGAAAAATCAAGCGATCAATTAGAGCTTAGTGCCGGCTGGGGAGGTGTAATTGGTTTAACAGGAACTCTGGGTATTACCTTTAACAATTTTTCTACCAAAAAGTTATTCAAACCAAAAGACTGGGATGGTATTCCAAGTGGCGACGGACAACGTTTATCACTTCGAGTACAATCAAACGGGCCATCCTTCAGCACACAAAATTTTTCATTTACTGAGCCATGGCTGGGCGGCAAAAAAAGAAACAACCTTACCGTAAGTATATTCAGAACAAAACTATCAAATGCGTTTGATCCTGTAACGGGTTTGCCACTTCGCTCAAGATCTGTAAACAGCAGTTATCTGAGAACATTAGGTGCTTCTGTATCTTTTGGCAAGCAATTAAAATGGCCTGATGATTATTTTACATTAATTACTTCATTAAGCTATACACAGTATAAATTAAATGAGTATCGCCTGTTTCCTGAATTGGATAGTGGCTTATCAAACAATTTTAACCTTAAGTTTCAATTAATACGTTCCAGTGTAGATCAACCTACATTTCCAAGATCAGGTACTAATTTTTCTTTAACAGCTACATTTACACCGCCGTGGTCTTTGTTTAGAGACCCGGCAAAATATAATGACCCCGCTGAAAAATTTAAATTAGTGGAGTATCATAAATGGCGTTTGAATTATGAGTGGTTTATACCTATTGGTAAACCAATGGGTGCAGAAAAAAACCGTCAGTTTGTATTGCGTGCTGCAGCTAAGTTTGGTTTCTTAGGCAGGTATAATAAAAATCTTGACGTATCTCCTTTTGAACGTTTTCAAGTAGGTGATGCAGGTTTGCAAAACAACTTTGGAATTATTGGGTTTGATATTATTGCCCATCGTGGTTATCCTGTGTATGATAATAGTAACCCAAGAATTAATAATGCACAGCAAACATCAGCCAATCAATTCTTTACGATTTTCAATAAGTATAGTTTAGAAATGCGCTATCCGCTAAGTACCAACCCAAGCAGCACTATTTTTGGATTGGCTTTTTTTGAAGCAGCAAATGGGTGGTACGATTTTAAAGATTACAACCCTTTTAAACTAAGGCGCAGTACCGGACTTGGCATGCGATTCTTTTTGCCCATGTTTGGGTTAATTGGGTTTGATTATGGTATAGGGTTAGATAGGTATTATCCCGGCGCAAGGTTGAGAGATGTAACACGCTTTACCTTCCTGCTTGGGTTTGAGCCAGAATAAGAAGCCCCAATCCCGAAGGGGAGAAAAGGCAAAGAACCGAAAAGTAAAATCTGTTGATCATAAAATTTTAAAACACATGAAACAACTATTCATCATTTGCTTTTTTTTAGTAGTAGGAGTATCAGCCGCACAGGCTCAGCGCTATGCTATTATTGATACTAAATATATTTTGGGTAAAATACCGGAATATAAAGAAGCCAATACCAAGCTGGAAGAAATGGCCGATGCCTGGCAAAAAGAAATTGATCTTTTGCAAAGCGATTTAGATAAAATGTACCGCCAGTTAGATGGGGAAAGGGCATTGCTTACTCCGGAGTTACTGAAGAAAAGAGAAGATGAAATTTTTAATAAGGAAAAGGCAGTCCGTGATTTGCAGCGCAAGCGTTTTGGATATGAGGGCGACTACTTTCGAAAAAAGCAGGAACTGGTAAAACCCATACAGGATAAGGTTTACAACGCTGTACAGAAAATGGCTACCGACAGGATGTATGATTTTATTTTAGATAAAAGTGAAGGAATTACCGTTATATTTGCCGACCCAAAACTGGACAGGAGCGATGATGTTCTGAAAATTCTGGGTGTTAAACTTTAATTAACATACACAGTGGCTGCAATCAAAAAGGGATGTAAGCGCACTTAAATAAAAACAACAAAAAAGAAATGAAAAAAGTTATTTTGTTTGCAGTAATTGCTTTAATGGGAACTGCAGTACATGCACAGAAATTCGGTCATATCAATGCATCTGACCTTTTAGCTTCTATGCCCGAAACAAAAAAGGCACAGGATAAATTAGCTAAAATGCAGGATTCATTGAATCTTTCTTATGCTGATTTAATTAAAGAGTACAGAGAAAAAGACAGCATCATCCGTATTGATTCTGGCAAATGGACTCCTGCTAAAAAAGAAATTAAGTTTTCTGAGTTTCAGCAATTAGGCGAAACCATTCAAAATTATTCTACAGGTGCACAACAATACCTGCAACAACAGGAACAAGTAATTTTTGCACCTATTCAAAAAATTGCAAGAGAGGCTATACAAACCGTTGCAAAAACAAATGGTTACGCTTATGTTTTTACAAGCGAAGCATTGCTGGTAGCTCCACCCACTGATGATATTTTATCTTTAGTAAAAAAGTTTTTAAAAATACCTGAAACTCCGGCTAAGTAATTAATAAATCATTTCAAGATCATCCCGTTGGTAACAGCGGGATTTTTTTTGTGCTTACTTTGCAGGTATGCAAAAAGGAGCAATCGGTATATTCGATTCTGGCTATGGCGGCCTCACGGTAATGAAAGAAATTGTTACGGCACTTCCGCAATATGATTATATGTATCTGGGAGATAATGCCCGTGCTCCTTATGGTAGCCGAAGTTTTGAAACAGTTTATCGCTATACATTAGAATGTGTGCAATGGTTTTTTGCACAAGGATGTCCATTGGTAATACTTGCCTGCAATACAGCGAGTGCAAAGGCATTACGAACTATACAGCAAAATGATTTGCAAAATATCAATGCAAGCAACAGAGTACTTGGAGTTATTCGCCCTACAGCAGAAGTGATTGGTAATTTTTCAACCACAAAAAAAGTGGGCGTGCTTGCTACCAGCGGAACAATACAATCACAATCTTATGTAATTGAAACCCGAAAATTTTTTCCAGATGTGGAGGTTTTTCAGCAGGCTTGCCCTATGTGGGTTCCGTTAATTGAAAATAAAAAGCATGAAAGCAAAGGCGCTGATTTTTTTGTAAAGGAAAGTATTGAGGCTTTGCTTGCGCAGAGTACTTCCATTGATACAATCTTATTAGGATGCACCCATTATCCTTTGTTGCTCAATAAAATAAAGGCTTACTTACCAAATAATATCCAGGTTGTAACTCAGGGTAATATTGTGGCACAGAGTTTAAAAGAGTATTTAATCCGCCACCCGCAATTAGAAGAGCGGCTATTAAAAAGCAAGGGTCGAACTTTTTTTACAACTGATGATGCTGGCGATTTTAATGCCCATGCACAATTGTTTTATGGAGCATCAGTTGATGCAAAGCATGTGGAGCTAGGGCATTGATGCCATGAAATACCGAACCCCGAACTGTGCGTCGCAAGGGGCGATGCCATTTGTGCAAATGACCATTACCAAATTTTCTTGTTTCAAACCCTTCCGGTTAAGGCTGTTTCCCCTACCTTTGCCGTCCTTTCACAAACAATGGGAAGTGGTGTTCCCCTTGGTGATATGTATATTTCCGGTTTCTCCCGGATATTATTAAAGAAGTAAAACAGAAAACAATGCCCGGAAAAAAAAGAACATACCAACCTTCGAAGCGTCGCAGAAAAACAACACATGGTTTTCGCAGACGTATGCAGGATGCTAATGGCCGCAAGGTTTTAAATAGCCGTCGTGCAAAAGGCCGTCATAAGCTTTCAGTAAGTGATGAGCGTGGCGTAAAAAAATAAGCAATAACTTATTACTATATTCAAAGTCCTGACTATTAACGTCAGGACTTTTTTATTTTTACAATATTGAAGCAGTTTACACTTGGTAAAAACGAAAGGCTTAAGAGCCGCAAGCAAATTGAACGCCTGTTCAAAGAAGGAAAAACATTGACTGTTACTCCTTTTAAAATTTTTTATATTCTTGAAAAGAAAACAATTACAGTTCCTGTAACTTCAAATGTATTATTTGGCATAGGTGCCGGTACAAAGAATTTTAAAAAAGCAGTTGACCGCAACCGGATTAAGCGGCTTGTAAGAGAAGCTTACCGTTTACAAAAAAATGAATTGAAAGTAAAGTTGATGGAAAAGAATTTGCGGTTGAATGTATTCTTTATTTATACAGGAAAAGAATTACCTCTATATAACTTGGTATTTGAAAAGCTGGGAACAGCATTGCAAAAATTTATAAAAATTGCTGATGAAACTGATAAAGCAAATACTTAGTTTTCCATTTATAGTATTGATAAAATTTTATCAGTATGTCATCAGCCCGGCTATTGGTCCCAAATGCAGGTATACGCCTACCTGCAGTAATTATGGACTGGAATCATTTAAAAAATACGGACCCATTAAAGGGTTTTGGCTTACTGCAAAACGTGTAAGTAAATGTCATCCTTGGGGTGGAAGCGGTTATGATCCTGTGCCTTAAACCATACGGTGGGTCACCCGCCATTTTTGGGTGGTTCACCGCATGAGTCTAACAAATTAAAATTATGGCAAAAGACAAAACAAGATGCAGCTGGTGTTTAAAAGATGATTTGTATAAACAATATCATGATGAAGAATGGGGCGTTCCATTGCATGATGATGATCAATTATTTGAAATGCTTTGCCTTGAAGGAGCACAGGCAGGATTGAGTTGGTACACTGTTTTAAGTAAGAGAGAAAATTACAGAAAGGCATTTGATCATTTTGATGCAACGAAAATTGCAAAGTATAATGATGTGAAGATTGAAAAACTATTGCTCGATGCAGGCATTATCCGCAACCGCTTAAAAGTAAATGCCTTTGTAACAAATGCAAAAGCATTTCTGGAAATAAAAAAAGAGTTTGAAAGTTTTGATAAATACATCTGGCAGTTTGTTGGTGGCAAGCCAATAAAGAATAAACCTTCAGCATTAAAAGATGTTCCTGCTAAAACTTCCGAGAGCGATGCAATGAGTAAAGATTTATTGAAGCGTGGATTTAAATTTGTTGGCTCAACAATCTGTTACGCATTTATGCAGGCAACAGGAATGGTGGATGATCATGTTGCTGATTGCTGGAAAAAGAAAAAGCTGAAGTAATCTTTACTTCAGCTTTACAAACAATCCGAACTTATTTTATGCTGCTGCAAAACGCTCATCTACCTTACTCCAGTTCACTACATTCCAGAAAGCAGTTAAATAATCTGCACGTCGGTTTTGATATTTTAAATAATAAGCATGTTCCCAAACATCCGCACCAAGAATGGGAGTTCCTTTTACATCCGCAACATCCATTAATGGATTGTCTTGATTTGGTGTAGATGATACTTCAAGCTTTCCATCTTTTACAAGTAACCATGCCCAGCCGCTTCCAAAACGAGTCATACCTGCTGCTGCAAATTTTTCTTTGAATGCATCAAATGAACCGAAAGCAGCATTGATAGCATCAGCTAGTACACCTGATGGAACCCCACCTGCATTAGGTGCTAATGATTCCCAAAAGAATGTATGGTTCCAATGTCCGCCCCCGTTGTTACGAACAGCAGGCGAAATAGTACCGGCCGCAGCAACCAGTTCTTCTATCGTTTTTGTTTCATGTTCTGTACCTGCAATTGCTTTGTTGAGATTGTCAACATAAGCCTGGTGATGTTTGCCATGATGAATTTGCATAGTTGTAGTATCAATGTGTGGCTCTAATGCATCATGTGCATAAGGAAGAGGTGTTAATGTAAATGCCATAGTGTTTTAAATTTGCCCCCATTGCCTAAAAGAAAATGAGGAGTGTTTGAAAAAAGATTAAGAGAACAAATTTAAGTGTGATTGGTGGAATATGAATGATAAAAGAAAATGATTTCTTTGTTACCGAAGGGTAGTCACTTTTTCAGCCGGTTGAGCTTTACACCTTTTTCAACAATGGTTTCAACAATGCCCCTTGTTTCAAGATCAAGCCTTACAGAAATAGTATACCAGGGGATAGATTTCTTAAAATCAGGCAATTGTTTTCGAATGATTTTTACCACATCGTCTGTTAATGCGGTAAATGTTTTTCCCTTACAGCCTTTTAAACTTTTGAGGATGGCAGCTTTTACGGGTTCATAAATAGCAGCATCCATTTTTCGTTCAATACCACTTTCAGGATGAGTGGTAATTACTATTGTTGTTGTTGCTTTTGACATAGCTATCTTTTTAATGCAAAAAAATCTCTTATTAATTGAGCACATTCCTTTTTTAAAACACCATTCAGTACTTCGGCTTTTTGATGAAAGGGAAAAGCCCCCTCTCTGTCTCTCCCAAAAGGGGAGGAGTAATCTCCTGTAACTTTCCGGTGTCCATTTTTTTCATCATCGGCTCCCCAAACAATTTTACGCACCTTACTCCAATACAAAGCACCGGCACACATAAGGCAGGGTTCAACGGTTACAAACAAAGTTGCCTCGGGCAGATACTTGGCTCCCAGAAAATTAAAAGCCGAAGTGAGTGCAATGATTTCTGCATGAGCAGTTGGGTCATTCAGCTTCTCTACTTCGTTATGACCACGGGAAATAATTTTGTTGTTGATTACAACAACAGCGCCTACGGGTACTTCACCTTCATCAAAAGCGACTTGTGCTTCTTTCAATGCCTGTTGCATAAAGTATTCATCTGATTTGTGAAGAATGGAATCCATGCATCAAATGTGCAACTTATTTTGCTTTAACAGTACCAAGCTTCTCTTTCTTTCGCTGTTGAATTAAAAACTCAGTTCCAAATGTGAGTTTTTTTGCAGCCGGAGATTTTTCATTGATCACTCTCCAGAAGGGTGTGATCTTGCTGATGGGTTTACCCTGTTGGTACTCTTCATAAGCAGCTTCGGCCACAATACGGATAAAGATGCCACTTGTTAAAGGGCATGTATTATCAGCGTTGAATTCCGCTGCAAGGTCTTTCCGCATTTGTGTCATCGTTGTTTCTATTCCTTTTGGAATTTCACGAACATACGCATCAACAATTTCTGGTGTGGGTACCAGCATTTTTTCTCCGGGTTGTATATCGGCAAATGCTTTTTCAAGTACTTCTACATGTGGTTCTTGTTTACTATCCCTTTTTTCAATCCATGTCTTGGGTTTATAGGCACACATTGATTTTCGATTTGAATTAAAGGTAGTACAGAAATAAATGTATTTCTATGAGGATTATCAGCAAACAGCCATTCAATTTTTCAAACAAAAAAGGCAATTGGTTGAAATTTAAGCAGCTAACTTAGCTGTATCAACTTACATAAAAGCTGATGTTACATTGAGTTTACAAAAGATGAAATTTTTAATGGGTTTAATTTTTAACGGATTAAAACAATAAACAATGCTCAGTCAACAATTAGAAGCTATGCGAAGCTATTTTCAAACAGGAGCAACCAAGCCTTATGCATTTCGGTTGGAGCAATTAAAAAAATTAAAACATTCAATTGAGCAACACGAGCAGGATTTATATACAGCTTTGTACGCAGATTTAAAAAAGAGTCCCGAAGAAAGCTGGGTTACAGAAAACGGAATGGTACTTGCCGAAATCAATACAGCCATCAGTCATCTCAGAAGTTGGATGGAGCCGGAGAAAGTAAATACGAACTTGCTCAACATGCCTTCGAGTAGTCGCATAATAAACGAACCGTTGGGTGTTGTGTTGATTATTGGCCCATGGAATTATCCGTTTCAATTACTCATCAATCCATTGATTGGAGCAATTGCAGCCGGTAATTGCATCGTACTTAAACCAAGTGAGTTTGCACCGGCAACAGCATCTGTAATGAAAAAAATTATTGAAGATGTATTTGCCAGAGAGTACATTCTGTTTGCAGAAGGTGATGGTGCAACTGTTGTACCGGAGATGATGAACCATTTTACATTCGATCATGTATTTTATACAGGAAGTACTGCAGTTGGTAAAATCATTTATAAAATGGCAGCCGAACGTTTAGTACCTGTTACACTGGAGCTGGGTGGTAAAAGCCCTTGTGTAGTGGAGAGTGATGCCAATATTCAGGTAGCTGCCAAAAGAATTGCAGTTACTAAATTTTCAAATGCCGGACAAATGTGTGTGGCACCCGATTATGTATTGGTACATGAAAGCAAAAAAGATGCATTGGTAGCAGCGTTGAAAAAAACAATCACTAATTTTTTTACTGATAAGCCGGAGCAAAGCGAAAGCTATGGGAAAATCATCAACCAAAAACAATTCATCCGCATTGTCAACTACCTGCAACAGGGAACTATTTTGAGTGGCGGACGTTATAACGCTGAGCAATTATTTATTGAACCCACACTGTTGCAAATAAATTCGTTAGAAGAAACAGTAATGCAGGAAGAAATTTTTGGTCCCGTGTTGCCCATCCTTTCTTTTAAAACAAAAGAAGAAGCACTTCAGGTAATTGAACGAAATAAAAATCCGTTAGCCTTTTATATATACACTTCTTCCAAAGAAAAAGAAAACGATTGGCTTAACAGTGTTGCATTTGGTGGTGGATGTGTAAATAACAGCAGCTGGCATTTAACCAATCATCATTTACCATTTGGTGGCAGAGGTTTCAGCGGTACCGGAAGTTATCATGGGAAAAACTCGTTTGACACATTTAGCCATCGAAAAGCAGTAATGAAAACACCAACCTGGTTCGATCCTTCTGTAAAGTATCCTCCGTTTAAAGGAAAACTGAAGTTGTCAAATTGGTGATAAGGTAATATTCGAATTTAAAATTTGTATGAACTATTTCAAACGATTCATTTATTCCATTGTTATAATACTCATTGTATTGATGGGTTATGTATATTTTGTAAACAGAAATTCAAAAAATATGACGATCAGGCAAAAACTATTAAAAGCATTTTATCCAATTGTAATGGCTCTGGGTGGCAGCAAAGCAAAATCATTCGGCAAATCAGATATTGTACCTGTTGTTCCTTTTTATTCATTAAAGTCTATGGCGAATAATGGAACTGAGTTTGACTTTACACAGTTAAAAGGAAAAAAGGTATTATTGGTAAACACCGCCAGTGATTGTGGGTTTACAAATCAATACGATCAACTGCAGGAGCTGCATGAAAAATTTCAAAACAAATTGGTCATTCTCGGGTTCCCTGCCAACGATTTTAAAGAACAGGAAAAAGGAACAGATGAAGACATTGCACAATTCTGCAAAATCAATTTTGGAGTTACATTTCCCTTAATGAAAAAATCTTCAGTTATTAAAGGCGATCAGCAGAACAAAGTGTTCAAGTGGTTATCAGATTCTACACTTAACGGATGGAACAATAAGCAGCCGAGCTGGAATTTTTCAAAATACCTCATTGATGAAAACGGAAATCTTATTCAGTATTTTGATCCCGGTGTTTCGCCGGTAAGCAACGAAGTGATCAGTGCCATTGAAAAATAAATTATGAGTACACAAAACCACGATCTGCGTTTGGAAATTGCCAACAGTATTACACATGGCATCGGAATTATTTTCGGGATTGCTGCCTTACCTGTATTGAGTGCCTTAGCAGCTAATCAGGATAATACGATTGCGGTTGTTGGTGCTGCAGTGTATGGTTTTTGTTTTCTGCTGCTGTTCAGTATGTCCACTTTGTATCATGCCTTTCAACATCCCCGTGCCAAAAAAGTATTGCATGTTTTCGATCACATCAGTATTTATTTTTTAATTGCCGGTACGTACACACCTTTTCTTTTAAACTATATGCTCAACACCACAGGCATTGTTATGCTTTCGGTATTGTGGGGCTTAACACTGCTGGGAATTTTTTTCAAAATCTTTTTCACAGGTAAGTTTAATTTTTTATCAACCCTTGTATATGTAGGTATGGGTTGGATCTTAGTATTCAGCGGTAAAGAATTTTTTACTGCAATACCCACATCCGTACTTACAATGATCATTATTGGTGGTGCTTTATATTCTATTGGTGTACTTTTTTACTTATGGGAAAAATTTTATTATCATCATGTCATTTGGCATTTATTTGTATTAAGCGCTGCAATTTGTCATTATGTGGCGGTGTTGTTAATGGTATAACTATTTTTATGGTGTCGGCAATGTTGCTACTATGTAGCTGCAGTTGCGTCGCACTCTTGTACAATTTGAATTCTATTGAACAGATCAGCAAATGAAACAACGTTCAACACATAATGCTTCTCTCCGCTTTATCAAAGAAAACTGGACTGGCAACCTGTTGAATGAAAAAAATCAATATCTCAATCTTGATGGACCGAGTGAACGGAGTTTTGCAGAACTGTTTCAATGGCAAACGGAAAAAAATCCGTTGAAGCCATTAAAGAAAAAATAAAACTCAGCAATTGAGGTAGTTTCAAATTCATCTTTTGTAAATAACACAGATGATGGATTTACATGGCTCGGACATGCAAGTTTTTTATTTACTGTTGGAGGCAAACATTTTATAACCGACCCTGTTCTGTATAATGTTGGCCCGGTAAAACGATATACATCTTTGCCTTGCAATGTAGCCGATTTAAAAAACATTGATTTTATTTTATTGTCGCATAACCACCGGGATCATGCCGATCAAAAAAGCATGCAGCAATTATGTGCTCTCAACCCTAATGCAATTATTTTAACCGGACTTGAAATTGAAAAATTATTAAGGCGATGGAAAATCACAAATCCTATAATTGAAGCAGGCTGGTACCAACAATATCATTTAGATGCAGATGTTGCAGTAACCTATCTCCCCGCCAAACACTGGAACCGCAGAGGGTTAACAGATATGAATGATATGCTCTGGGGAAGTTTTATGTTACAATCAAAAGATCAAACGATTTACTTTGGTGCTGATAGTGGTTTAGGAATTCATTTTAACGAAATAGCACAACTATTTCCATTTATTGATTATGCATTCCTCGGCATTGGAGCTTACAAACCTGAATGGTTTATGCATACTGCACACACAGGCCCGGGTGATGTACTGATTGCTCAAGAACAGTTACAAGCAAAACAATTAGTGCCCATGCACCATGGCACATTTGATTTAAGTGATGAACCCATTTTTTACCCCAAACAGGAACTATTGCAATTTCAGGAGGAGCAGGGAATAGAAAATATAAAGCATCTTACAATAGGGATGAAACACTTATTGTAAATTGTTAAAGACACTCAGGATTAGGCACATTTAAAAATCAACAGATGAAAAATATTCTTCAAAGCATCAAGTATCAGGATCTGGAAAAACGAATCCGGGAACTTACACACCAAAGCAAACGCAGATGGGGCAAGATGAGTAGAGAACAAATGCTGGCGCATTGCAGCGATCAGATACGTTTAGCATTAGCTCAAAAACAACCTCATGAAAAACCCAATTTCTTTAACCGCAATGTGATGAAGTACTTTGGTTTGTGGCTTCCCCGTATTCCGTTGCGGAATTTAAAAGCACCGGTTGATATCAATCAGAAATATTTTGGAACAGCTTCTGCAGATCTTGAAACAGAAAAATCAAATCTTGTCAGTCTGCTGAAGCAAGTAAGAGCTTTACCTCAGCATTCTGTTCTTCAACCACATCCAATGTATGGTAAACTAAATTTGCAGCAGTGGGGCAGGTTTATGTATGTGCACATCGATCATCATTTAAGACAGTTTAATTCCTAACCATGCTATACAATGATTTCTTTGGAACCATTGGAGTTGGTTTAATTCTGCTCGCTTATTTTCTAAATGTATTTTCATTTATTCCTAAAGAAGGGAAATTATTTTTTCTTATGAATATCATTGGTTCAGCACTTGCCTGTTATGCTTCTGTGCTTATTAATTATGTACCTTTCATTGTATTGGAAGCGGTGTGGTGTATTGTTTCTATTGCAGGATATATAAAGCTTGTTTCAAAAATCAACTGATATGTTTACCAAAACAGATATCGAAAAATATTTTAATGCAGAAAAAGCAGAAAGCCTTTTGTTTCTGGGAATTGGTGGTGCAGGAATTATTGCGGCGCTTGTTTTATTATTTTATACAAAAACAAGCTTTGCAAAAGGTGCCGGAATACCGTTGGCTCTTGTTGGTTTACTGCTGGGAGTAGTTGGTTATTCCGTTTACAAAAGAAGCGACAGCGATCGCATCCGCAATGTATATGCATATGATATGAACCCGGGCGAATTAAAAGAAAAAGAAATTCCTAGAATGGAAGCAGTAATGAAAAATTTTGTGATGTATCGTTATGCAGAAATTGTACTTGCACTCATTGGCATTGGGTTGTTTTTTTATTTTCGAAACAATACGGAGCAGCAATTCTGGAGTGGATTAGGAATCGGTTTGTTTGTAATGGCAGTTCTTGCATTAGGAGCAGATTATTTTGCAGAGAAGAGAGGGCATGTTTACATAAACGGGCTCAGGGAGTTTGTAAATAAAAAATGGATGAACAGAGACTAATCCACCGGGCATTTCTCATGATAATTTATCAACTCAATTTTCGAATGGGCAAATTCAAACCCACTGAATTTTTCAACAATTTCATCCAGCACCGCATCAATTTCTTCAACGGTGGTAAGTATTACCAGCTTACTACGGAATTCTTTAATATTTGGTAAGCCTTTTAAATAGTTAGCATAGTGGCGACGCATTTCAAAAATGCCAATCTTAGGTCCTTTCCAGGTAAAGGATTTATGTAAATGTTTTTTGCAAACTTCCACACGTTGTTCAATAGTGGGTGGTGCAAGATGCTCACCGGTTTTTATAAAATGTTTTATTTCACTAAAGATCCATGGGTAGCCAATGGCAGCACGGCCAATCATTACACCATCTACACCATAGCGGTTTTTGTATTCTACTGCTTTTTCCGGGCTGTCAATATCACCATTTCCAAAGATGGGCATTTGGATGCGTGGATTGTTTTTTACTTTTCCAATCAAAGTCCAATCGGCTTCGCCCTTATACATTTGAGTTCGGGTGCGGCCATGAATGCTGAGAGCTTTTATGCCCACATCCTGTAAACGTTCAGCTACTTCTTCAATATTCCTTGTATTATCATCCCAACCCAATCTTGTTTTAACCGTTACAGGTAAGGAAGTGGAGTTTACCACGGCGGCGGTCAGGCGAACCATCAGATCAATATCTTTCAGTACACCTGCACCTGCACCTTTCATAGCTACTTTTTTTACCGGGCAGCCAAAGTTGATATCCACCAAATCAGGATTTACCGTTTCACAAATTTTTGCACTCATGCCCAGCGCTTCTTCATCGCCACCAAAAATTTGAATACCAAACGGGCGTTCTTCTTCATCAAAATCTAATTTTTGACGGCTCTTCATAGCATCACGAATCAATCCTTCACTGCTGATGAATTCGCTAAACATTAAATCGGCACCATTATCCTTGCACACAGAACGAAACGGAGGATCACTCACATCCTCCATAGGTGCAAGGAGGAGTGGAAATTCAGGAAGCGATATGTTGCCTATCTTTACCATCTTTAAAAAAGAATTGCAAATTTAAACAGATTCTTCCACTAGTTATGAATGAATATCAAAATCAGCGTAAAATAGAACCGCCAATTGAATTTCTAATTCTTATTGGAATTTGGGTAGGATGTTTTGTTGTAGGAGCAGTAGCTACTATACCCATCTGGATACTGATGACAGGCAAGTCCTTACTTACGATGTCTACCGACATGATGAACCCCTCTTATGTAAATGCATTGAAAGTAGTACAGGTTGTTTCTACAGTAATTATTTTTTTTATACCTGCATTCATCACCGCCAGAATCGCATCGGCAAAACCTTTTTTCAGACTCGGATTTCACGGCGGTGTTAAACTAAACAGAGCTGTTGTAGCTGTGTTACTAATGTTATGTGCTTTACCCCTTGTTGGTTTTTTAGCAGAAGTAAATAAAGCAATTCCGGTAACTGATGCAATGAGAAAAATGTTCGACTCCATGGAATCGCAATATGCGGAGCAGGTAAAATTGATTGCTACTTTTAAAAACCCAACAGATTACATTATTGCTTTATTCATCATTGCATTACTGCCGGCCATAGTAGAGGAGATTTTTTTTAGAGGTGCAATGCAAAGTATATTTATGCGTTGGTTTAAAATCCCGTGGCTTGTTATTTTAATTACGAGTTTTATTTTCAGTGCTATTCACTTCAGTTGGTACGGTTTTATTCCTCGTATGGCATTAGGCATGGTATTGGGGTATATCTTTTTTTATACGGGTAATTTATGGTACAGTGTTATTGGCCATTTTTTTAATAATGCACTTTCTGTATCTGTTTTGTATTGGCAATACACAAAAGATAAAAAAATTAATATGGAAGTTGGGGAGAGTGCTCCCTGGTGGGCCGGCGTTTTGAGTATTGTTATTGTTATTGCATTGTTTTATCTGCTTAAAACAATATCGGCTACTAAAATTTATAAGGATAGTATTGCCACATCCTCCAATCACAATCTCTATTCCTGATGGCATGGAACAGTAAGATATTTAAAACCCGTGCACTTACTGCTCTTGTTTTTGCATCAGTAATGCTGGTGGGTTTGTTATGGAATAAATGGAGCTTTCTTTTTCTTTTTTCCGTCATTCATTTTGGTTGCTGGGTAGAATATCAAAAATTAGTGGGGCTGATTGATAGTGGATATAAAACCATTAGCCTCTTTCATAGGTATGGAGTAATGCTGTTGGGTTATGGGTTGATGCTTTTTTTTACACATGATTGGTTCATTACTGAAATCCTTTCGTTGCATTCCATTGGTTGGCTACTAGGTTTACTTTCTTTACTTGTAATTCCTTTAACAGAAGTGTTGTTTTCAAAACAGATCAATCTTAAAAACTTAGGGTACTCTTTTTTAGGGTTGGTTTATATTTCATTAAGCTGGGCTTTATTAATGAACATCAGAAGCAGCAGTTTGTGGATGGCAAAAAATGGAAATGATTCCTTTGCACATTTTCAAAATTTAATGGCTGCACTAACAGCTTATATTATTCCATTAATCATCATCGGTTCTATCTGGATTAATGATACCATGGCCTATATTGCTGGTTCGCTTATTGGTAAAACGCCACTATCAAAAATTTCGCCCAAAAAAACATGGGAAGGAACAATTGGAGGAATTATTTTATCTGTAATGATTATGTGGGCTGTTGGCTATTTTAGTCAGGCATCTTCAGCCTGGCTTTGGGCAAGTATTGCAGCTATTGCTTCCATAGCCGGAACTTTTGGAGATTTGTTAGAAAGCAAACTGAAACGTATGGCCAATGTAAAAGACAGTGGCAGTTTTATGCCGGGCCATGGTGGTTTTTTAGACCGCTTTGATTCTTTGTTGCTGGCTGTTCCCTTTGTATGGTTGTTTTTAAAAATCATTGAGTAATTTAAATATCATCTTTTATTATGGCCAAACTAAGAAGGTGTAAAATGGGTAGATAGGTTTTGCCTTCGTACTTTCGTAGCTTAATTACGTGTACATGACTATCCACAGAGAAGGGTTTAAAAGTATTTCAATGGTTGCCGGATTATTTATTCTTGTTTGCTTATTCTCAGCAAATTTTTTAGATGCAATGCCGGTACTTTCAATTATTTTGGTTTCCATTGCATTGGTTTTATTGTTGTTTGTAATTTCTTTTTTTAGAATACCCAAACGAAGTACACCTGTAAATGAACATTTTATTTATAGCCCTTGTGATGGTAAAGTGGTAGTGATAGAAGAAATTACTGATGTTGAATATTTTAAAGACAAACGGATTCAGATAAGTGTGTTTATGAGTCCGGCTAATGTGCATGTAAATAGCAATCCCATTGCGGGCGAAGTAAAGTATTCTCAATACCACAAAGGAAAATATCTGGTAGCATGGAATCCGAAATCATCTACAGAAAATGAACGTCATTCAGTTGTGTTAAGTAATGACCGTATTACCATTTTGGTAAAACAGATTGCCGGTGCTGTAGCAAAGCGTATTGTAAATTATTTGCAGCCGAATGATAAAGTACAACAGGGTGGCGAACTTGGATTTATAAAATTTGGTTCAAGAGTAGATGTGCTTTTACCCGTAGGCACAAAAATTAATGTACAGTTGAATGAGGTGGTGAAAGGTGGTGTTACGGTACTGGCAGAGTGTTGAGTGGTGAATATTTTTGCCTGAATTGATTTCTTCATCGAACGGAATAAGAATAATGAGTACTTAACTTTCTTGCACATTACAAGGAAGCTTTTTAAATGTTGATTTGGCGGGTGGTGACACCAACCAAGACTAAAGAAATCTCCTCTAAAGTTTGTAGCCCATTTTATCTGGAGTTTAATTTCGTCTCAATACTTTTCAACAGTACTAATTGTGCCGCTTGACTATCAAACAATACTTTTATCTGTTCCTCCAAAAGCAAATCTATTTTCTGATGCAAACTTCTTACTTCTAGTTCTGATTTTAGATTTATAAGATAATCATTCTCACTTCTCTTTCTGTCCTTTTCTTCCTTACGGTTTTGGCTCATCATTATGATTGGTGCTTGCAATGCAGCAATGGCAGATAAAATCAAATTCATTAAAATGAATGGATACGGGTCAAATTCTTCTCTGATAGGAGAAAGTGTGTTAAACAAAATCCAAACTAAAAGAATAACTGAAAAAACAATGATGAACTTCCAACTTCCTCCAAATGCTGCAACCTTATCTGATATAGATTGTCCCCTGCTTAAAATTTCTTTTGGTTGATGTAAAAGATTTTCCACGATGAGTTTTTCTTCCGCAATTGCTTGCTTAACTATTTGTTGAAGTTTGGCAAGTTGTTCGTCTTCCGATTTAAGGAGGTTTGTAATGTTTGTATACATGATTGAAAATTATTTAATGAAATTTAAAGTGATTAGCAAAATGATGATTAGAATTCCAATCAATGAAAAGACAAACAAGTAGTCAGCAATTGTTTCAAGTCGCTTTTCTCTTTCCAGATGTGATGCCCTGATGGATGTGATGCGAATGAAAAAATACAAGTGAAAGTAAGAAATACAGCAACACAACAAGTCAACTCATCTATGATACTTGTTTCTGTAAGATTGGCAATGTGTAAAGATGTAATAACAAAAAGGCAAAAACCTAATAAATTTGCCGAGGTATTGAGAATATATTGGGATGTATTGTTAGCCATTTGTCAAAGTTACTTTTTTTACCCCAGTCGGTTTCTTCACCGAACGGATTAAGCATAATGGAGTCTGTAAATGATATCGCCAACTAAAACAAATCCTCCAGCTCCCTCAAATGATAAATCATATACGTTGGCTTTGCATCTGTTTCCACTTTCAAATGATTTACAAAAACAGAATCCATTCCTGCATTCATGGCTCCTTTAATATCTGCATCCAGATTATCTCCCAACATAATACTTTCTTTCAACTCTGCTCCGGTAACTTTTAAAGCGTATTCAAAAATTTCTTTGTTTGGTTTTACACTGTTACTTGATTCGCTGGTAATTACTTCGTTAAAATAGTGACCGAGTTTACTGTTGTCTAATTTCCGCCATTGTGTTTTTTCAAAACCATTGGTAATTAAATGCAGCACATACTCTTTCTCTTTTAAGTGCTTTAGTATTTCATGAGTATAAGGAAACAGGTTTTGTTTGGTGGGGAGTATTTCTAAAAAAGCACCACTCATTTTACGGGCAAGTTCTTCATTGCCAATTTTAAACTCCAGCAAAGTGCGCCACATACGTTTCCATTTTAAATCATCACTGCTTATTTGTCCGCTATGATATTTGTCCCACAGTATTGCATTGTGATAGAGATACTGTTTGCAAAAGAACTCAAAATCTAAAACGCCTTCGTTTTTTAATTGCAACTGCTCATATACATCAGCCAGGGTTTCCATGGCATTGGCATCAAAATCCCAGATAGTATGATCCAGATCAAAGAAGAGGTGCTTATAATACATTTCAGATTGTAGATTTTCAATTTTAGATTTGTAAAAATAGTACAGGCATCTTACATAAATCTGCAATCTTAAATTTAGAACTATGAATATTATCATTACAGGCGCATCCAAAGGAATTGGCCGGGCTATTGCAGAAATCTTTGCGGCTAACGGCCATCATCTTTTTTTATGCAGCAGAAACGAACTGGCTTTGTACAAAACGGTAGAAGAACTGGTAACCAAATATCCTAACAGCCGTGTAAAAGCAAAAGTAAGAGACCTGAGTATAAAAGAAGAAGTGGAAAATTTTGCTCAATGGATTTTAGATAATGGTGTTACAATAGATGTGCTTATTAATAACGCCGGTAATTTTGAACCGGGCAGTGTACATAATGAACCCGACGGAGCTTTGGAAAATATGCTGGCAATCAATTTATTCAGTGCCTATCATCTTACAAGAAAATTAATTGGCAAAATGATGCAGCAAAAAAGCGGACATGTTTTTAATATCTGTTCCATCGCTTCGCTGAATGCTTATAAAAACGGAGGTGCTTACAGCATCAGCAAATTTGCCCTTCATGGCTTTAGTAAAAATTTAAGAGAGGAAATGAAGCCATACCGTATAAAAGTTACATCCGTTTTTCCGGGCGCAGTGTTAACAGACAGCTGGGGTGATTATGATAACAGCAGCAATCGTATTATGGAAGCGAATGATATTGCTAAAATGATTTTTTCATCTGCACAACTTTCACCACAGGCATGTGTTGAAGACATTGTGATCAGGCCGCAGCTCGGTGATTTATAACCCCTTATCATTTAACACACCATTACAGCAGCGGTTGCCTGTGTGCAAACCACTTGTTTTATTTTTGATACTTATGTGTTTAAGAAATGTATATCGGTTACTCTCACTGTTTGTTTCTTTCAGTTGTTTGGTAACAGTTGCGGCGGCACAAGCAAAATTATCAGCAGTGCCAAGTAAAACCGTGGTACAGCCCAATGAAACATTTCAGGTGCAATTTGTTGCCGAAGGAACAACCAGTGCAGATGAGTTTATAGCGCCTTCGTTTAGAAACTTTCAACAAATAGGAGAGCCTGTATTATCAACCGGCTGGACCTGGGTAAACGGATCGCTTACGGAATATATAAGTTATACCTATGTTTTAAGAAGCAGAATTAAAGGCAAACTTTCTATTGCATCTGGAGTAATGAAATTGAAAGGCAGGGTGCTTACTTCTCAACCAATTATTATACAGGTTACCGATGCAGCACCAATAAACAGAGACCTGAATGCGTCCTTACAGGAAGAGAAGCCTGATTATTATTTAGCTCCCGGTGAAGATGCCATCGAAAAAATCAAAAAAAATTTATTTGTAAAAGCATTTGTTGATAAACAAATCTGTTTTGTTGGCGAAGCATTAGTTGCATCGTTTAAACTTTATACAAGATTAGAAAGCGAATCAAAAATTCTAAAGCGCCCTTCCTTTAACGGTTTTTCAGTAATTGATTTAGAAGAGCCGGAAGCTGGTTTGTTTACAAAAGAAATGCTCAATGGCAGAATGTACAATTGCTATCTCATAAGAAAAGTGCAGTTGTTTCCTTTGCAAAGTGGAGAGTTGAGTATTGAACCGGTTGAAATAAACAATCTTGTTCATTTAATAAAAATGGGCAAAGGAAAAAATTGGGTTGATGAGCTGGTTGACAGAATGAAACAAAACGATGTGAGTTCAGATCATATTATTAAGGAGCAGGTAATAACCCAAACTCCGGAACTGAAAATAAAAGTGTTAGAGCTTCCCAAAAATCAACCTGAAAATTTTAATGGAGCTGTAGGAAAATTTTCTGTTGATGCCGCACTTGCTAAAAATGAATTTACTGCCAATGAAAATGGAGTACTAAGAATTACAATTGCAGGCAGCGGCAATATGAATGTACTTACAGCACCTGCTGTAAACTGGCCAAACGGCATTGAAGCGTTTGATGGTAAAACAACAGAAGAGCTTAATAAAGCAGTTACACCCGTTACAGGAGTAAAAGTGTTTGAAATTCCCTTTACTGCTGCGTCAGGTATTTATAAACTTCCAGCAATTTCTTTCAGCTTTTTTGATACGGGTTCAAAAACATATAAAACTATCCTTACAGATAGTTTACAGTTTACAGTAAAAGATGCACCGCCTGTAAACCCAAAGATTCCTGAAAAGCCTCAGGAAAAAATCAAAGAACCAATTGTACCAATTTATGTGTATGCAGGTATTGGAGTTATATTGTTACTGTTATTGGCAGTAATGATTCTATATTTAAAAAGCAGAAGAGTTGTTACAACCAAGCAGGAAATTGATGTTGTTCCTTTAGAACAAAAACCTGCTGCTGAATTTTTAGAACCTGCGTTGTATGTAAAGGAATCTATTCATTCCAAGCAGTTTTATACATTATTGCTGGATGGTGTACAGGGTTTTTTAGTTGACAGGTTGCAAATACCGTCTCAAAAAGAAAACAGCCCTGCACTAAGCACCATCTTAAAACAGAAAGGATGGCTACAGGAAGCTGAACAATGGAATACGATTATAGCAAAATGTGAAGGAGTTTTGTTTAGTCCTATGGATGTAAATGAATCAAAAGATGAGCTGCTCCAGGAAGCAGAAGAATTTATGCAGCAAATTGACAGCAGATTAAATTAATTACTCACCCAGCGCAAACCTGTACCCTACTCCTCTTGCACTGTGAAAATAAACTGGGTTGCGGCTATCTTCTTCAAAATACTTGCGGAAGTTGAGAATAAAATTATCAATGGTTCTTGTAGTAGGATATACATTGTAACCCCACACTACCTGTAAAATTTTTTCACGGGTTACTACTTCATTTTTACACTCAACCAGTAACTGCAGCAGCATACTTTCCTTTTTGCTCAATTCAATTTGCTCACCCTTAAAATTAACAGCCAGTTGCGATTTAAAATCAATACTATTTTTGCCAAAAGTGTAGGATTCACCCACAGAATCTTTATCCTGAATACGTTTATTTTTTGTAATTAATTTTTCTACACGCAGTAACAATTCTTCCAGGTTAAAAGGCTTGGTTAAATAATCATCAGCCCCTTTTTTTAAACCAAGTACTCTGTCGCTGCTGGTATTTTTTGCGCTGAGCATAAGAATGGGCACATCGTTTTTTCGCAGGCGAATACTTTCTGTGGCGCTGATGCCATCCATCTCCGGCATCATTACATCCATAATAATCAAGTGGAAATATTCATTCTCTACTGCTTTTAATGCTGCACTTCCATCTGATGCCGTTGTAACTTCATACCCTTCCAGTTCAAGATTCAGTTTTAAGGCATCCTGCAAATGCTCCTCATCTTCTACCAATAAAATAGATGCTTTGTTTACGGCCTGCATACTTGTTGCGTTAAAATGTAATTACAAAAATACTTCCATGCGGAGTATTGTCCATCACAAAAATGTCACCATTATGATCCTGTACAATTCTTTTTGTGAGGTGCAGACCTAATCCTGTTCCTTTTGCTTTACGGGTAGTTTCATTTCCGCTGCGGTAGAATTTTTCAAAAATGCGTTTCTTTTCACTGTCAGGAACTCCGGCTCCTTCATCTGTTACCTTTATTTGTATCTGGTCGTCTTCATCCATTAAATCCACATAAACGGGACTTTCCTTGGGTGCATATTTCAAAGCATTGTCAAGTAAATTGCTTAAGGCAATTTGCAATAATAATTCATCGCCTTGTATCAACACATCCTTATCGGCACTTGCTTCAATGGTTCGTTGGGGGTAACGGTTTTTATAATCACTCACCACCGTTTCTACCACATCAGCTAAATTAATCTCCTCATTTTCACGTTGAAAATTTTTCTCTTCCATTTGAGAAGCCAGCAAAATATTATTGGTAAGAATGTTTAGCCTGTTAGTTTCAGACAAAGCACTGAGCAAGAGTTTTTGCTGCTGTACATCATCCAGCTTTCTTCTTAAAACAGTTTCAAGACTAAGCCTTGTTGTGGCGATGGGTGTTTTCAGCTCATGAGTAATGGCCATCATAAAGTTTTGCTGCAAAGAAGAATACTCGATCTGTTTGCGAATAGAACGAAATACAAATACGGCACCTGTAACAATTAAGGCAAGAAAAATAATTCCTTCGCTCACATACTTTGCGGTGTTTCTTTTTTTCTGATCCAGTACAGATCTTAGTTGCATGGTGTATTGCGGATGATCTTTTTTAAGATCGTTTTTTCGCAAGTCAGTCATGGTTGTATTTTGCCTTTCTAAAGAAATAAACCACCAAACCAGGGCAGCAATTACATAAGTAAGTAATACCCAAAACCAAAAGGAGAAATTACCAAAGCGAAAAACTTTATTAGTGTAGGCCATCAGGATTTTGCTTTTTCAATTCGTATGCCGGCGTTCATAATATGCAGTAATGGATTGTCACGCATGGTTTGTTGCAGGCGTATATGATAAGTCCCCTTTTTAGTAAACCGAACATTGGTAAAAAGAGGATGTCTTATTTCCCAAATATCATTGAGCCCTGTACCAATCCATTGCCCATCGTTCTGCTGAAGTGTAAGTTCAAACCGTTCTTTATTGTACGTACTGTCGCCCGGTTGTTTTGTTGATACAAATACCCAAAGATTTTTATAGGCATACGCATCTGTGTGGCGTAAAGTTATAAAAACATTATAGGGAGTTAAGGTATCCGTAACTGTAAATTCCACTTCGGGTAGAAAGCCATAACTCCATTCGTGCCTGGGAATTTGTGCATTTTTTTCAAAGGTATCTAACTGGTTACATGCAGAAAGCAGCACTGTAAAAGCAATAATCAGGAATGATTTAGGAATTGCAGGTGAAATGACTTTGATTTGCTGAAACCTTTTCAAGTGTTTGTTTTTACAAATGTAAAGCGGTATGGACAAGTATGCCAAACAATACGTTTAAAAAATAAATTGGGTTACAATATGTTCAACACCTGTTCTTTTGCTTTTTCCAGTTCGTCTTTCATAAGCACTACCAGTTTTTGAATATCAGAATCGTAAGCCTTGGCACCTGTGGTATTAATTTCACGGCCTATTTCCTGTAAAACAAAGCTCAGTTTTTTTCCTTTAGCCTCTTCTGTTTCTGCAAGAATGCTGAGGAAATAGTCACAATGATTATTCAGTCGAACCTGTTCTTCGGTAATATCCAATTTTTCAATATAGTAGATCATCTCCTGCTCAAGTCTGTTAGCGTCGTAATTTTCTTTGCCTAACTGCTCTTCCATTTTTTTACGCAGTTCTTCCTTCATTTTTATCTGGCGGCGAGGTTCAAAGTCAGTAATCTTTTTTTGCTGCGCTTGAATATTGTTAATACGTTCAATTAATTCAGTTTTTAAAACTTCGCCCTCTAACAGTCGGTGTTGATTAATTGCGTTAATGGCATTATCTACAATTTGTTGAAACTGTTTCCACTCAACATCGGTTAATGAATCAGAGTTAGGAGTTACCACATCGGGCAAGCGAAGCAATGCACCAAGAATGTATTCGCTAAGCTGCAGATTTAAATCATCAGCTACTTCTTTTAATGGTGCAAAATAAGCTTTGGCCATTTGTTTGTTAATGGTAACAGCACTTGTGCCTCCGTTTTCTTTTAAGGAAATAGTACAATCAATGGTGCCTCTTAATAATTGTGTTGATAATTTGCTGCGTATTGCAAACTCATAAGGTTTTAATAAAGGAGTTAGTTTTAAATTTAGATCAAACTGTTTCCCATTGAGCGATTTTATTTCAACTAAAAAAGTTTTATTACCTGCCGCTTCTTCTGCTCTTCCAAAACCTGTCATTGATTTTAACATACCTGAGTTTTTAGCAATGTAAACAATTTCAACCGCAACGCTTTATTTATAAATAATTTTTTACGTATTCATACTTTATAAACTGATGAATGTTTTTGCAGTAATTAGTGAATTAAAAAATCCCGCAGAGGCGGGACTTTTATGATGGATGGGTTAGTAAGTACCGGGAAACTTGTTTCCCTGCACAATATTAAAAATAATTCTTTCCACAATGAAAATATTTTTACATTATTTTATTCACATTTTTTTTGGGCATGTGGAAAAGGATGGTTGTAAAAAGTAAGAAAGAAGTATAACATCAACTTTTTTATACTTTTCAAAAAGGGAAAAAGCAACATGCATAAAACATTGTTTGAAATAAAATTTCTATAACCCTTAACAGTAAAGAGTTACAGCAGCATTGTTTTTAATTTGTATTTTAAAATTGCAAATTGATTTTATAATCGGTTTAGTAAACGATGTATTAAACTTGCCTTGAACTTGATAAAAAGCAGGGTTTAGAAAGGATAAAGTATTTTTAATGTACCTGATTTTTTTGGATGATTTGGGCAAAAAACTATATCAAATAGATAAAAATCTGTTCTTCCACCCAATGCGAACTTCTTAGTTTGGCAATGCAAAGGCGATTAACTTTGAAAAAAATTAAGCATGAAATTTCCTTCACCTGTTTCTGTTGAGTGGATTGCATCATTCATCAATGCTTCTGTTATTGGCAATAAGAATGGAGCTGCAACCGGAATTAATGAAATTCATAAAGTGGAAACGGGCGATTTGGTTTTTGTTGATCATCCTAAGTATTACGATAAGTGTATTCAGTCTGCTGCTACATTCATCATTATTAATAAAGAAACAGGTGTGCCGGAAGGAAAAGCTTTGCTTATAGTAGATGAACCATTTGAAGCGTATCTTAAAATTGTAAATCATTTTCGTCCATTTGTTCCATCAACAGAACTCATTAGCCCCACTGCAACTATTGGGGAAGGAACTGTAATTATGCCCGGAGCATTTATTGGTAACCATGTAACCATTGGCAGTAACTGCATCGTTCATGCCAATGTTTCTGTTTACGATTATTCAGCTATTGGTAACAATGTTGTAATTCATTCAGGTACTGTAATTGGAAGTGATGCCTTTTATTTTAATTCTAAAAAGAACAGGGATGTTTGGTATAAAAAAATGCAGAGTTGTGGACGGGTGCTCATTGAAGATTATGTTGAAATTGGTGCAGGATGTACTATTGATCGTGGTGTTAGTCATGATACAGTTATTGGTGCCGGAACAAAATTTGACAACCAAGTACATATTGGGCACGACAGTGTAATAGGTAAGAATTGTTTGTTTGCAGCGCAGGTAGGTGTTGCGGGAGCAGTGGAAATTAAAGATGGAGTGGTGTTATGGGGTCAGGTAGGAGTAAGTAAAACACTAACCATTGGAGAGAATGCAGTAATATATGCACAAAGTGGAGTAGCGCAATCTATAGAAGGCAACAAAGTATACTTTGGTTCACCTGTTGATGACGCATCGGTTAAAAAAAGAGAACTTATTTGGATAAAACGTATTCCTGAAATATGGGAGAAGATAAAAAATTTATAAATCTTCTTCCGGCCAATAATCATAAGGCAGCTGATCAGCTAAGATTTTCCAGGCCCAATAGCCGCTGTTAATTACTTCTGTTTGGTTATAAAAAAAACCATTCTCAGTAAGTACAAAACCATTTAAAAATTCAAGGGTAGATAGTTGTTCTTTTGAACTCAATGGATATTTATTAATAACAAGGTATTCTTTTTCCATTGGAGAACCTTTGTACACTAGTCTGTATTTCCCAAACAGACTTATTTCTTTATCAGTACTGTCTATTAATGTATAAACTAAAGAATCGTATGGATTTTGAAGCGGTGTAAAATTTATTTTACCAGTTGCGCTGTCTGTTGCTAACTCTTCAAGTGAGTAACCATTCTCTGCTAAGGTGCTATCATAATAACAACGCATAAAATGAAGCCTGGATCCGTAATATGCTTTTTCACGGTTCTTTTTCCAGATGGCTTTTTGTTCTAAGGTAGAATCAAGCTCTGTGTAAAATGCAACACCGGTATAAGCACTGAACTTTGTAGTGTAATCATAAATAAATGAATCAAGCTGGTATTGAATTTTATAGCCCAATGCATAGTTCATAACTACCACTGCATTTTCTGCTTTAATTTTTAAGCGGTTTCTTTTTTTAGAAAAATAAAATTTTAAGGAGTCAGAATTTTCAATACTGCATTTTGCTGAGAAGGGTGTAGTGCCAATGAAATAATCACGAAACTGTTTGCCGTATTTGTTCCAGCCATCTTTTACTTCGGTGCTTGCCTGAATCACCACTTCTTCGAGCTTTTTTTCTTTTTTCTTTAGTTTAATAATGAGTTGGTTGCTGTTATCCTGAGATGAACTGATGCGGATGCTTTCTGTTTCATACCCTGTGTAGGTAATTACCAGGTTGTGCCCGCCGGCAGGTAACTCCATTTTAAACTCACCTTCTTTATTAGTAATAGTTCCTTTGGTAGTATTTTGACAAAGGACTGATGCACCTTCTAAATGAAGTTGCGTACTATCATCCATTACTTTTCCCTTTATATAAAAAGTAGTTTGTGCTGTAAGTGATATTGAAAAAAGTAAAAGGATAGTGGAAAGAAATATTTTCATACTGATTGATTGATGACGGAGTAAAAATAACAATTTTGAGGCCAGAACCTGAAATCAAGTCATTCAAACAATTTCTACTTTAATTTATAATATTCTCTCAACCACTTACAGGTACGGGCAATAGTAACATCAACCGGTGTGAATTGAAAACCAGGTAATGCATGTAAGAGTTTGCTATTACTGTAAAAAGTATTTACCTGCGCTTTACTTGTAGTTTCTTTTGTAAGTAAAGGTTCTTGTTTGGTGATGAGGGATTTGAGATGTTCCAGCCGCCACACCATTTCTCCCATCCATTTTTTTACTTCACGTTGCGGAGGTTTTTTGCTAAACTCGGTTGCAATTTTTGTAAACAGTTCTCTAAACGTTAAATGCTCATTGCATAATAAAAACCGCTCGGCTGTTATACTGCTATCCATTAGTTGAATCATTGCATTTGCCACATCCTTACTGTCAACAAAATCAGTTCCTCCATTGGTGTACCAGGGAAATTCATTCCATACTTTTTTAAATATTGCTATTGATCCTGTTTCCCAACTTGCTTCTCCTAATATTATTGATGGGTTTACAATTACAGCATTTAATCCTTCACTTACTGCACGCCACACTTCTAACTCACTCAAATATTTTGTAGTTCCGTAATGTGAGCCGTTGGTTTCTTCGCTCCACTTTGTTTCTTCAGTAATAGGTTCTCCTTTTCTAATGCGGCCAATGGCTGCAACTGAGCTTACATGTACAAATTTTTCTACATTATTTTCCAGCGCAGCATTTACCAAATTTGCTGTGCCTTCAATATTTATTTTATACATCTGCTGACGCCTGCTTTTATGATACGATACAATGGCGGCAGAATGATATACCTGTTTGCAATCTTTCATAATATCAAACAGGAGAGATGTATCAAGCATATCACCTTGTACCCATTCAATTTTTTCAATTTCTTCTTGCGTAAGTGCTAGAGGTAAATTATTTCGGTACAAAGCTTTTATCGGGCCTTTGTTTTGCTCAACTAATTGTTTTAATAAAGCTGAGCCTACTAAGCCTGCACCACCTGTAACAAAAATCATTTGGGTTGAATTGATAATTGAAAAATGAATACGATAAAATTATGGATGCTTTTTGATTCTCATTTATAAATTATAACATTATCCATTATACAAGTAATATCCTTCTCCTGTTTTTCGCCCCAGCTTTCCGGTTTCCACTTTTTCTTTTTGTATGGTTGAAGGTTTCAACCGTTCCGGGTTGCCAAGCTGCTCATATACACTACAGCTTACTGCATAGTTAATATCGTTGCCAATAAGATCCATCAACTTAAATGGCCCCATTTTAAAACCACTTGCTTCCATCAATGCATCAATAGTTGAAAAATCGGCTACACTTTCTTCTGCCAATCGTAATGCTTCAATATAGTATGGTCTTGCAACTCGGTTTACAATAAAGCCGGGGGAATCTTTACAAATTACCGGTACTTTGTTCATTTGTTTTACAAGTGAAACCAATTGCTGCATAGTATGTTCATTGGTTTGATTGCCTTTTACAACTTCTACCAGTTTCATAATGGTTGCCGGATTAAAAAAATGCAGACCGGCTACCCGCTCAGGCTGCATAATTTTTTGCTGCAGTTCATTTATTGAAAGTGAGGAGGTATTGCTGGCAAAAACCACTTCTCCATGATTAATTTCTGCCAGTTGATTAAAGAGTGCAATCTTAGCTTCTGGTTTTTCTACAATGGCTTCGATAATGATATCGGCCAGGCAAGTATGTATATCAGTTGTAAAAGATAAGTGACCAAGTATTTCTGTTTTTTGTGCAGCAGAAATTTTTTGTTTCTCTACTAAGGAAGATAAATTTTTATGAATGGCCTGTTCTGCTTTTTGTAAAACCTCCGGGTTTAAATCAAACAAAGAGGTGTAGATACCGCTTTGTGCCGCTGCTTGAGCTATGCCGCTGCCCATTGTTCCTGCACCGCAAACGCAAATGGTTTGGATCATGATTTATAAAATTATTTGTTTGAAAAGCCGAATAGAATTACAGAACGTGCAAGTGAGTGACACAACCGCAGTCTAACAGAATTACTACAGTCCGTAAACAAAAAAATCAAAACTCAGAATTTTACACTGCCCCTGCAAACTGCTTTAAAAACCGAACATCATTTTCACTAAACAAGCGAATATCTTTTATACCATACTTTAACATAGCAGGGCGTTCAATACCCATACCAAATGCAAAGCCCGTGTATTTGTTACTGTCAATACCGCAATTGTCTAACACTTTTGGATGCACCATACCGCAACCTAAAATTTCAAGCCAACCTGTTTTTTTACAAACACTGCAACCCTCGCCATGGCAAAGCAAGCAACTGATATCCATTTCGGCGCTGGGTTCTGTAAAAGGAAAGTAAGAAGGGCGGAAACGAATCTTTACATCTTTGCCAAACATTTCCTGCACAAAAAAGTAAAGCGTTTGTTTTAAATCGGCAAAGCTTACATTTTCATCTACATACAAACCTTCTATCTGATGAAAGAAGCAATGGCTTCTGGCACTAATGGTTTCATTACGATATACCCTGCCCGGCGTTACAATACGAATGGGAGGTTTACTGTTTTCCATTGCACGTATTTGCAAATTGCTGGTATGTGTACGCAGCACCCAATCTGGATTTGTACTTATATAAAAAGTATCCTGCATATCACGGGCAGGATGGTTCTCAGGTAAATTCAATGCAGTAAAGTTATGCCAGTCATCATCAATCTCGGGGCCATCACTCACAGCAAAACCTAAGCGTTGAAAAATTTGCACCATGCGGTTACGCATTAAACTAATAGGGTGGCGGCTGCCAACCATAATGGCATCACCGGGTAAAGAAAGATCAGGTGCATCTGTAGTGGTATCAGTTGTATCTGCCACACCTGTTTTCCATTTTTCGTATTTTGTTTCGGCAAACAATTTAAACTCGTTCATGGCTTGGCCAAATGCTTTCTTTTGATCATTGGCCACATTTTTCATTTCGCCCATTAAGGATTTTACCAAACCCTTGGTGCCTAAAAATTTAATGCGGTATTCTTCTAAAGCTTTTGCATTGGTTACCTGCAAGGCTTCAATTTCGCTGCGCAGTTCTGCCATTTGTTGTAACACCTGTTCCATGCCGCAAAGATAAGGTTTGGGTTGCGAGCAGAAAAGTTGCCGATTTTCAAGTGCTGCAAACTGTAATTTGCCATCTGTTAACTTTTCTTATGTTTGCTTTTATAAACCTGCTCCATGAGTGATGAATTGTTGATTACAGATTTCTTACAGCCCTTAGATTTATCGGTTATTTTAAATGATGAAGAATTGAATGATGCACAATTAGGAAACAAAATTCAATTGTTTTCAAATGAGTTTCCTGATTTGGATGCTGCGGATATTGTATTGCTGGGCATAGGTGATGAAAGAGGCACAGGCAATGGGGTAATGCAAAGTGAGGCGCCTGATTTAATTCGAAAAAATTTGTACCGGCTTTATAGCTGGCATCCTGATATACAAATTGCTGATGTGGGCAATATTATTGCCGGATTTACTTTAGCTGATACCTATGCTGCTGCCAAAACAGTTATTGCAGAATTACTGGGGCAAAAGAAAACCGTTATTATATTGGGTGGAAGCCATGATCTTACATTAGCACAGTATGGTGCTTATGTGGCGCAGGAAAAAATAGTAGAAGCTTCCTGTGTAGATGCATTTATTAATTTAGGAACCGGCACTACGATACGCAGTGAAAATTTTTTGATGGAGATGTTAACAGGTGAACCAAATTTTATCCGTCATTACAATCACATAGCATTTCAAAGTTATTTTGTACACCCCAGCATGTTACAAACAATGGATAAACTGCGGTTTGATTGTTACCGGTTAGGTGTAGTAAAGGAGAAGCTGGAAGAAATGGAACCCGTAATTCGTAATTCTCATATGATGAGTATTGATATTGCTGCCATGAGTAATGCTGCTGCTCCTGCAAACAGAACTTCGCCCAACGGATTGAATGGTGAAGAAATGTGTACCCTTACAAGGTTTGCAGGTATGAGCGACCAAATAACATCGCTGGGCATTTATGGGTATAATACAAATAATGATACGGATGAATTAACCGCTTTGCAAATTGCTCACATGATTTGGTATTTTATTGACGGGAGAAGTAATGCAAAAAAAGAAGCAGCGATAACTGACAGAAATTCCTTTAATGAATTTCATACTTCCCTTGCTGAGGTAGATACTTTATTTATACAAAGCCGAAAAACCGGAAGATGGTGGATGCAATTACCTAATGAAAAGTTTGTTGCCTGTAGTGCCGAGGATTATAAACTTGCCAGCCACAACGAAATTCCTGAACGCTGGATGCGGGCACAAGAGAGAGATTAATTTATTTAGATTTTGGATGGGATAAATAGTTGATCTCTTTAGCATTAAAATAATTCTTCAATTGTGTAATTGGTTTGTTTGAAAGCAAAACTGTCTCCCTGCTGCAAATTCATCATTTTATTTCCGAGTGGAGAGGCAGGCGAAAGAGCAATGACCGACACATCCTCTATTTCTTTTTTACCAAGTGCTGTGCTTATAAAGAAAAATCCATGATTGGTTTTTACGAGGCTCCCTCTGCAAACCTGAATGGTTTTTATAGTAGCATCAATTTGCTCAAGTGTTTTTTTCTGAGTCAAAACTTCATTCAACTGCTTGGTAGTATTCTCCTGTTCAATTTGTAACATGGCCAATGCTGTTTCATGTTTATCTCCAGCGGTGCTTTTGGTTTCATTGGCTGCACTTAACCTCAGGTCCTGCAAGGCTGTTTGAAGAAGGTATATTTTTTCTTCAATCAGTTTTACATAGTGACGGTAGATAGTTTCTTTAAAAGTCATTATTGTAAAAATACAATAGTTTGTTATTTACCAATAAAACTAAGGAATGGTACTGAGCCTGAATAAGTAAAAGAAACTTGTATATTAGCGTATGAACTTTTTACGTTTTACATATTCTGCACTTGTGGTTGTTGTGGTTACTTCCTGTGCTTCGCAACAAAAAATTTCAAAAAAAATTACCAGAGCTTTTGAACAGGATTCTGTTTTTCAAAACGCATTTGTGGGTGTATCTGTTTTTAATACAGCTACCAATAAATACCTGTACAATTTTAACGGAACCAAATACTTTGTACCAGCAAGTAATGTAAAATTGCCTACGCTTTATGCCGGGTTAAAATATCTAGGCAAAAATTTACCGGGAGTAAAATATGCTGAGCAAAATGACACTTTGTTTTTATTTCCTACAGCCGACCCTACTTTTCTACACACAGATTATAAGCAGCATCCGGTATATGATTTTCTAAAACAAACAACTAAATCAATAGTTATTAGTAATGAATATTGGAAAGCAGAGGCATTAGGTTACGGCTGGGCATGGGATGATTATTTAGGTTATTATATGACCGAGCGAAGCCCAATGCCTATTTATGGTAATACTATAAAATGGATACAGCAACGAACTATAGAAAGCAAAAATGGTAGTAAGGATACTTCCTTTATGGTGTTTACTGATCCAGAAATAAACTGGGATGTAAAAATTTTGGACAAGCGTTCTACTTCTTTTGATGTAAAAAGACCAAGAACTGAAAACACTTACACCATTACAGAAGGAAAAGAAATGAAACGGGAACTTGAAATTCCTTTTGTAACCAACGGTATAAAAACTACAATTGATTTATTGAAAGATACCTTGCATAAAGCAATCAATACGCAACTACAAACCAGAAATTTATCCGCCGAAGCCTTAAGGAAGTCAGGTTATAAACTCCAAACGATTTATTCTCAGCCAACAGACTCCATGCTAAAACCTTTAATGCACCGCAGCGATAATTTCTTTGCAGAACAAACCTTGCTGATGGTAAGTAATGAGCTGCTGGGCTATATGGATGAGCAAAAACTAATTGATACCTTATTAAAAACCGATTTAAACGGCTTTCCACAAAAACCAAAGTGGGTAGATGGAAGCGGACTGAGCCGCTATAACTTATTTACACCTCAGGATTTTATTTGGTTGCTTTTAAAATTAAAAGATGAGTTTGGGTTGGAGCGAATGAAAAATTTAATGGCAACAGGTAATGAAGGAACCTTACGTAACTATTATAAAGAAGAAGCCGGGTACATTTTTGCAAAAACAGGAACTCTCAGCGGGCATGTGGCATTAAGTGGGTATTTAATTACAGAAAAAAATCAGCTGTTGGTATTTTCTGTTTTGGTAAACAATCACACTACATCATCCACGGCTGTAAGAAGAACTGTGGAATTGTTTATAAAAAAGGTCAGAAAGCAATATTAAAGTCACCTCCTGTCAAATTCTCCTTACTATTTTTTTAACCTCAGGCAGCACATTACTTGCCACGGGGAACTTATTAGTAAATCCGTTGAAAAATATTTTCCGTTGCTGGAAACCTCCGTAAGTAAACAGCAATTTAAACCCTAATTAAAAAAACCATTTATGAAAAAGGTATTTTACTCCCTGTGCGCCCTTATTTTATTATGGGCAACAAAAACCACCGCTCAAGATACTAACCCTTGCCTTGGTAAAGCAAATTTTCAGTTTGCCATTACAGGAAACACAGTAAGTTTTTTTTCACTTAACACAAGTAATACACCCTTAAGGCATTATTGGAGTTTTGGTGATGGTGGATCATCTGATGGTGCAAATCCGGTACATACTTATGGAGTACCCGGGTTATTTCGTGTTGTGCATTACATCAAAGATTCGGCAAGAAATTGTTATGATTCTGCGGTAAAAGAAATCAGAGTTGGTAACCTTTGTGATTTGTTGCAACCAAAATTTGAATGGCGTAGAGATTCATTGAACCCTGCACGCATCCATTTTATAAATACATCTCTACCTAATGCACCGCCAACTTTATTATTATATAAATGGAATTTTGCAGATGGTACAACATCAACAGAAAAAAATCCTTCTCATCTATTTACCACACCTGGCCAATACAATGTTTGCTTAACTATTCGTTATGCAAATGCAAATTGCGAAAGAACATTTTGTAGTATTGTAAACATACCCCCGCCATGTAATCTTCAACTGAATTTTATATGGACTACTGATGAAAACAATCTCTTAAAAATAAAATTCACCAATCAAACACTTACTACTACTGCATCCGCTCAGGCAAAGTGGAGCTTTGGCGACGGTACAGGAAGCAACGATTGGAATGCTGTACACACTTACACTCAACCTGGAGTTTATAAGGTTTGTTTAAAAGTTTACATTAATAATACCTGTGTAAAAGAAATTTGCAAGGAAGTAGTTGTACGTGCCTGTAACCTTGAACCAAACTTTATATGGAATGCAGAAGCAACCAATCCATTAAAAATAAAATTCACTAATCAAACACTTACTCCTTCTGCAAATGCTCAGGCAAAATGGAGCTTTGGTGATGGCAGTTACAGTAGCGATTGGAATGTAATACATACATACGCACAAGCAGGGATTTATACAGTTTGTTTAAAAGTGTACATAGGAAATGATTGTATAAAAGAAATTTGTAAACAGGTTGTAGTACGTGGCTGCACAATTGAACCCAATTTCAGTTGGACGATTGACTCTATCTATCCCTTACGTGGAGTGCAATTTAAAAATCTTACTCCGGCAACAATTTTACAGCCACTCGGAGTAAAATGGAACTTTGGTGATGGCACTGGTAGTAACGAATGGAATCCGTTTCATAAATATGAAAAAGCAGGCACCTATCGTGTATGTTTGAAAATTGAATTCTTCCCGGGTTGTGTAAAAGAAATTTGCAAAATAGTTGTAATACCTGAACCTATAAATTGTGAGCGCCTGAGTGAATTTAAATTTGCACCTACTTCAGAAATCAATACCTATAAATTTGAAGCAAGCTTTGTAAACTCTTCTTTAAAATATGTGTGGACGTTTGGTGATGGAACAGGTGCATTTGATGCAATTACAAAACACAAATATGATCGTACCGGCCGTTACACTGTTTGTCTTACCGTTTACCGTGGCGAAAACTGTGCTTCCACCACTTGTAAAGAAATAGTAGTAGGTCCGCTGCCATGCGAATTAACAAGAGTGAAATTTGAATATGTTCGCTTAAATGCTGCTGGTAATATTATTAAGTTTACTGCGGTTAGTAATCAACCTCTCTTTTCACAACGCTGGACAATTCAAAAAGATAATGCACCGGCACCGGTTATTATAAATACAAATAACCCAACTTATACTTTTACATCTCCCGGTGTTTATAAAGTTTGTTTGCGTGCCATTACAGCAAATGGTTGTGTAAAAGAATATTGTGAGGTAATAACAATTGCCAATACAATACCAGCATGTTTATTACAAGTAACGCCTAACCCTGCAACAATACAAATTTATTTCCGCTTACAATTGGAGCAGCAGCAAACTGTAGTGGCATCCATCATAGACTTGAATGGAGTTAGACGAAGTGTTCATTTTTTAAGTGGAGCTGCGGGTTGGAACAGCTTTAGTTTAAGCGTAGCTACTTTGCCAGTGGGATATTATACGCTTGAAGTAAAGTATAATGGCCGAATCTGCACTTCCCGGTTTCAGAAAGTAAATTAAGATGGTGAGTTTTTATAGCGTTAGCGGCACCTGTTTAGGTGTCGCTTTTTTTATTTGTATGAATTTATAATCATCTTCCAAACAACTTTTCCAGTTCATCTTTTTTTAACTCAGTATAAGTAGGATAACCGAGAGCGGTTGTGTTTGGTTGTGTACATGCAAATAAATCGTCAACCAAACGTTTCATTTCTTTTTGTGTTAAAAATTTACCTGCTTTAATAGAATGCTGTTGCGCTAATGAGCGAATGAGCTTTTCCCGTTTTGAAAATTTTATATCCGTACTGAAATGTTTAATCTGTTCCAGAAGCATTTCAATAGCAAAGGCTTCGTTTCCCTGCTCCACATCAGCAGGTGTACCTTGAATTACAAACGTATCTTTTCCAAAAGGCTCAATATGATAACCGAGTACTTGAAGATCAAAAAGAATTTCATTGAGCATTACTGCATCCTGTGGCGATACGTGTAAGGAGGAAGGGAATAAACTTCTTTGTGTAGTCACCGGTTTACCTGCAATTGCATTTTGATAACGTTCAAACAAAATACGTTCATGTGCATTTTGTTGATGGATGAGAATAATGCCTTTGTTTGTAGCAGCAATGATGTATGTGTTGTGGAGTTGAGTAAACTCCTGTTCATGTATTGTTAGCTGTTGGGTAGTGGCAATTGGCAGATGTTGCTGCTGTTCAGCCATCGGCCAACGTTCTTCTGGCATCGGTTTTCCCAATTCGTTCCAGTGCTTTAACTCGCTCTTTTGGTGCGGATCAATTTTATGTGCTGCATGTTTTTGTGTAAATGTTTGAAACAAAGAGGAAGAAGATGCTGCAGATTTTTGCTCATTAGTGAACGGTTTACTTACTGCTTCTAATTTTTGAATGTTTGGATCTAAATCAAAATCAAGTGTAGGTGTAATACTAAATTGTGCCAATGCATGTTTGATGGCTGATTGTACAAAGGCATACACAATCTTTTCATCTTCAAATTTAATTTCCTGTTTGGTAGGGTGTACATTAATATCTACCTGTGCAGGATCTAAATCAATAAATAATACATAGGTAGGGAAACTGTCTTTTGCAATCATCTCCTGAAAAGCACTTGTAACCGCATGGTTGAGATAAGCACTTTTAATAAAACGTTTGTTTACAAAAAAGTATTGATCGCCTCTTGTTTTCTTTGCGGTCTCTGGTTTGCCAATAAAACCATAGATGTTCATATAATCAGTTTGCTCCTGTGCCGTAACTAATTTTGAATTGTATTGATTGCCGAGTAATTGAACAATACGCTGCTTGAGTGTTCCTTTTTCTAAATGAAATAACTGTTGCCCATTTGTAATGAGTGAAAAAAATATTTCAGGGTAGGCCATACTCACCCGAACAAACTCATCAACAATGTGCCGCATTTCTGCTGCATTGCTTTTTAAAAAGTTTCTTCTGGCAGGCACATTGAAGAATAGATTCTTCATGGCAATACTGGTGCCATTGGCAACTGCAACAGGTTCTTGTTTTTTTACAATGCTATTTTCAATTTCAATAAATGTTCCGCTGGTATCTTCTGCTCTTTTTGTTTTTATTTCCACTTGGGCAACTGCAGCAATTGAAGCCAACGCTTCACCACGAAAGCCCATGGTTTTAATACGGAAGAGATCTTCTATTTCTTTTATTTTCGAAGTAGCGTGGCGTTCAAAAGCCATACGTGCATCTGTTTCGCTCATACCTCCTCCATTATCAATTACCTGAATGAGTTGTTTGCCGGCATCATTAATGAGGAGTTGAATTTCTGTAGCGCCAGCATCCACTGCATTTTCTAAAAGTTCTTTTACAGCACTTGCCGGACGTTGAATTACTTCGCCGGCAGCAATTTGGTTTGCTATATGATCGGGCAATAATTGAATGATATCCGGCACTTGTTCTTTCCTGTTTTATGAAGCGGCAAAAATACGTTTCTTCAACCAACTTAAAAGCGATAATCAGTATCTTTATTGAAACTGGTTATTTATATAATTTACATGAAGAAGTTTATCCTTACCATTAGTTTATCACTCACCATTTCATTTGCATTTTCTCAAACCCGTAACCAACTTGCAAAGCAATGGGCCGATAGTGTATTAAATACATTGAACAAAGACCAACGTATTGCACAACTCATGATCATTCGTGCACATAGCAACCTCGGTGCAGATCATATTCAAAAAGTAGTAGAGCAAATTCAAAAATATAATATAGGTGGTCTTTGTTTTTTTCAAGGCGGCCCGGTTAGGCAGGCAAATCTTACGAACTATTATCAACGTATTGCCAAAACACCTTTGATGATAACCATTGATGCCGAATGGGGTTTGGGCATGCGTTTAGATAGTGTGATTTCATTGCCACGGCAGTTAATGCTTGGTGCAGTACCCGATGCTTCTCTTGCTTATGAATATGGAAAAATTATTGGGGAGCAATGTAAACGCATGGGCATACAGGTAAATTTTGCACCCGTGGTAGATATAAATAATAATCCAAACAACTCCGTAATTAATGATCGCTCTTTTGGAGAAGATAAATATAAAGTTGCTTTGTTTGGTGTACAGTGTATGAAAGGAATGCAGGATGTGGGAGTGATGGCTTGCGCTAAACATTTTCCCGGACATGGTGATACAGAAACAGACAGCCACTATGATTTACCCATCATCAACAAAACAAAACAGCAATTAGATTCTTTAGAACTCTATCCATTTAAAGAACTTTTTAATAACGGAGTGGGCAGTGTAATGATTGGTCATTTATACATTCCGGCTATTGATAATACAAAAAATGTAGCTACTTCGCTTTCCTATAATAATGTAACAAAGCTGTTGCGGAATGAATTAAACTATATGGGTTTAACCTTTACCGATGCGCTGGAAATGCAGGGAGTAAAAAAGTTTTTTCCTGATGGTGAAGCAAGTGTGCAATCTTTAATTGCAGGTAATGATATACTTTGTTTACCGGGCGATGTACCTGCTGCCATTTCTAAAGTAAAGAAGGCGATTAAAAAAAAGCAACTGAGCTGGGCTGAATTAAACAGCCATGTACATCGTGTACTAATGGCAAAGTATTTATATGGATTGAATAACATGGTGCCTATTGAAACAACAAATCTTGTTAACGAGTTAAATGCCTCAACACTTATTTTCAACAATAAAATAGCTGAGCACTCCATTACACTTTTAAGAAATGACGAGAATACTTTTCCTCTCAATCCTTCTGCTATTGCTTTTATGAGTAAAATAAAAAAGGAAGAAATAAAAATTGCATACTTGGCAATTGGCATTACAGCAGATAATTTCATTGCTAAAAAGATGAGGGATGAAATGAAGGCAGATGTTTTTTTCTTTAACTATAAACAGGATGGCGGCAGAGTACCTTCATTGGTCGAGCTGCTCAAAAATAATTATCAGCAAATAATTGTGGGCATGCACAGTTACAGCAGACGACCTGCCAATAATTTTGGTATCAGCGCACCTGCTTTGGAGTTTGCAACAGCGCTGTTACAAATCCCGAAATCCAGTTTGGTATTGTTTGGTAATCCTTATGCAGCAAAAAATTTCTGTTCAGTAAAAAACATACTGGTTTGTTATGAAGATAATGACCTTATTCAATCAATAGCTTATGAAATCATTACAGGTGTAAAACAACCACAGGGAAAATTGCCAGTTACAGTATGTGATGAATTGAAATTCGGAACCGGATTCACCTATACAAAAACAACGGCAGCCATTTTGCCAAGACAATTACTTGGAGAAGATAAACTTTATACTGTTGATTCCATTGTGGAAGATGCAATCAACAAAAGAGCAACTCCCGGCTGTGTGGTACTCGCTGTAAAAGATGAGCAAATAGTATTTGAAAAAGCCTATGGCCATTATACGTATGAGCAAACTGAGCAAGTAACAACCGAATCAGTTTATGATATGGCTTCTGTTACAAAAATATGTGCCACTACGCTTGCTGTTATGAAATTGTATGAAGAAGGGAAGATTGATTTAAAACAAAAACTGAGCACATATATTCCTTGGGTAACAGGAACTAACAAACAGGACTTGGTAATTGAAGATATTTTATTGCATCAAGCTGGCTTAAAAGCGTGGATTCCTTTTTACAGAGAAACCATTGATACGGTTAGCGGAATTCCGTCTCAAAATTTATATACAAATGGACCAATGGACGATTATACCATTCGTGTAGCGGATCAATTATTTATGCGTACCAGTTGGATTGATACAATGAAACAACGCATTCTTATAAGTGAAGTAGCGCAGAAAGGCAAATATATTTACAGCGATAATGATTTTATTTTCCTTGGAAAAATTGTTGAACAAATAACCGGAGTTACATTAGATGAATATGTGCGTACCACATTTTATGAACCGCTTGATTTACATGCAACTGGTTTTTTGCCAAGAGAACATTTGCCAATTAATAGAATTGTACCAACAGAAAATGAAGTGCAGTTTCGCCGTCAACTATTAAGAGGCGATGTGCATGACCCCGGTGCTGCAATGTTTGGCGGTGTTGCAGGTCATGCAGGATTGTTTTCAACTGCGTATGAATTAGCTGTACTAATGCAAATGCTCAACAATGGTGGTTCTATTGGTGGCAAACAATTTTTTAAACCGGAGACGGTACAGCTTTTTACTTCGTATGGAAGTGCAATCAGCAGACGGGGTTTTGGTTTTGATAAACCTGAAAAAGATAACCTCACAAGGAAAGATCCTTATCCTGCACTTACAGTATCACCAGCAACATTTGGGCATACAGGTTATACAGGTACATGTGTTTGGGCAGACCCTGAAAATAAAATTGTATTTGTTTTGTTAAGCAACCGTGTGCATCCTGAAGGAGGAATAAATACAAAATTTCTCACTATGAATGTTCGGAGAAAAATTCATGAAGCGATTTATAAAGCGTTACTGAATTAATTTAGTCGCACTGCATGAATTAAAAAAGAAAAGCCTGAACAATTTGTTCAGGCTTTTCTTTTTATTAGTAATCTGTCAGAATTCAGATTGCTTCCCGTCTTATAATCCGGGCAGGCGTGCCTCGCAATGACGTACTAATTAAAATTTTATAAAGTAAAAAAATTATTTCTTCCAACTGTTGTTGGCAATATTAATATCTGGCAATCTGTTTTCAGGATCAAGAATAACTTCTTTTATTTCCGCATTTGTTTTTACAGGAAACACCCATGTGCCACCACGCTGCCAAATTTCTACAGGAAGTTTTAGTAGTTGCACATCACCTTTTACATCAATAATTTTTATAGTTACCGGCATGGGCATTTTTTCTACCAATTCTATTGTGATGTTTGTTCCGTTTTTATAATTGTTACGGATGGCTTCTACATTTGTTACCGTTGCATCAAACTTCCAGGTGTTTAGTACCCAGCTACGCCAGTACCAGCTCAAATCTTCGCCGGCTACATTTTCCATGGTATGAAAAAAGTCCCAGGCAGTAGGGTGTTTAAAAGCCCATCTACGTATATACTCAGCAAAGGCTTTATCAAAGCGTTCTTTGCCAAGCACTTCAGTTCTTAATAAATACAACATCATGCCTGGTTTAAAATAAGCAGCTACACCTAAGTTTTGTTGTTGAATAACATCAGCACTATTTAATAGGCCATCCATTTTATCGCCAAAAATATAAGCGGCCATACCACTTACGTTTGGAGGGTCGTTATATTCACCATTATTAAATGCTTCGGCACTAAGTATGTTTATGAATGTATTAAAGCCTTCATCCATCCATGCATATTTGCGTTCGTTATTACCTACAATCATAGGAAACCAACTGTGCCCAAACTCATGATCTGTTACACCCCACAAACCTGCACCTGTTGCGCCAGCTCCGCAAAAAACAATTCCGGGATATTCCATACCGCCCACAATGCCTGCCACATTGGTTGCAACAGGATAAGGAAATTCAAACAACTGCTTACTGTAAAATTCAATACTTGCTTTTGTATATTCTGTTGATCTGCGCCAGTCATTACCATTTTTTTCATCGGCACTTTCTTTTGCATACACACTTACTGCCATTGATTTTTTGCCGCTGGGTAAATTAATGCGTGCTGCATCCATAATAAATGCAGTGCTTGCAGCCCATGCAACATCTCTTGTATTTTCGCATTTAAACTTCCAGGTAGTATTTAAAGTTGATGGACGGGAGTTTGCTTTGTTTACTTCGTTGGCAGTTCTTATCATCACTGTTTTATCACTGCTCATAGCTTCACCCCAGCGTTTGATTTGTTCAGCAGTAAAACAATCCTGTGCATTCAGTAGTGCACCACTGCCTACTACAATCATGTTTGATGGTGCGGTAATATTGTATTCAATGTTTCCATATTCCAAATAAAACTCTCCAGCGCCAAGATATGGGTTGGTATTCCATCCCAAAATATCATCATACACACATACTCGTGGAAACCACTGTGCTACTTCATAAATAATACCTTCTTTTTGTTTCAGCCTTCCCATACGGTCTGTTCCGTATTCAGGAACAGTGAATGAATAATCCATTTTTATTTTTAGTGACTCACCTTTTTGCAACGGCTCTTTTAACCATACTTGCATACGGGTATCTATGGTTGATGTTTCTGCAGGTGCAGCACTTGCTCCATTTTTTTCTACCTGCACAGCAGAAATTTTATAGCCATCTGTATATTCTCCATTTGCCCATCGTCCGCCTTGTGTAGTTGTAGTTGCTGAGCCTCTAGAATCTTGCTTGTAAATATTCTGATCTAACTGCAGCCATATAAAACGCAAGGCATCATTACTGTTATTAGTATAGGTAATTACAATTGAACCTGTAACCGAATGATCATTTGGGTTGATGGTAGTGTTTATCAAGTAGTCTGCCTTGTTTTGCCAGTACATGTGCCCGGGCTCGCCACTTGCACTTCTTACATCATTACCGGGATAAGGATAAAAGAACGGGTGAAAGGCTTCACGGTGATCGTACTTGCTTTGGGCAAAAATGGTTGTAGTGGTGCAAATTAAAATTACTGCAAGAATGTATTTCTTCATTTGTTGATGTATATGAATGCTAAAGAAACGAAGAGTTAGGAATATGGCGAGGATTTTTTTAGAAAGAGTAGTTAAAAGTTGGATGAATGGTTTGTGATATGGCTCTTACAATTAGTGATTTACTTCTTCCAGTAAATCTATTGACGGCATTTCATCATATGTATTTCCAGCTAATTTTCTGCCAGCTTTCTTTTTGTTGATGCCACCCCATTGTTTGAAGAAGAATAAAACTTCCTGCTCCTGACATTGCATCTTAATATCCCATACCCACCACTCTTTCATTGGCCTTGCCTGCCTTCCACTTTCACCGCCAACAATTACCCAATCAATATTTGTTAAATCCAAATTTGGTAGTGGGCCAATTAATGGTTCACATGAAAGAAATTTTGTTCTTGCATTTGTTTCCCGTAAAAAATCAATACGATCAATTACTCTTTCATCTTCAACCGAAACACCCATCCAAATATTTGTTGTCCAGTTAAAATGATGATGTAATTCATAAAGCCTTTCTGCTCTTTTGGTTAAAACCTGAAACGTATGCTGCGGGTTATCATTCATTACAGCAAATATCTTTTTAATAAAACGTAACGGTACTTCTGGATGAAAAAGGTCACTCATAGAGTTTACAAAAACAATCTTTGGAGATTTCCAGCTGTATGGAATTCGTAAAGCATCTTCATGAATCTGTAATTTGAAACCATCCTTATATTTATCAATACCCATTGCCTGCAGGCGACGTGACATTACTTCTGCATAACAGAACTTACAGCCTGCTGATATTTTATTGCAGCCTGTTGTTGGATTCCATGTCATTTCGGTCCATTCTATTGAAGATTGTGCCATTGCTAAATACCAAGTTTTGGATTAACGACTGAATTTGCGATTCGCAATGCAATTTCACTATTTGTTGCCATAAAAAAGTGAAATAATGGCGCCCCGGAATTATTTCTTAGAATTTTAGGATTTGAAACATATTTAAAAATATTCCCAGCGATTCTACTGGCATATAATTCATGAAGCTTTCGGATTGGGTCATTTTCTTTAACTATATCTAAATCGCCAAATAAAGTTGGTCTTTTAGAATAGAAATGATTTTTAATTTCTTCACGATTCATTCCTAAGAATAATTCAAGTCTTTTTAACCATGACTCATCCATTTTGCCTTTTCTTTCAAGTACTCGATTTGTTCCGCTAGTTGGATTTAGAATCCATAAATCAATTGGCAATCCCCTTAATACTTCTAATGATGACCACTCAAGTTGCATCCCTTTAGGATCAATAAATCCTAAAACTTTATACTCCTTACCTTTAGCAGAACGTAAAAACTTTGAAAGAGCAACCAATTTTTCATTACAATCTTTAGCCTGAATAAAAGCTTGCTTAGTCGGAAACTGAGTTTTAATTTTTGTTTCAAGCGAAGTAGCTAAACTTTTTTTCTTTTCGACAAAGTAATACATATTAAAAGCTCTTGGTTTATCAATTTTTAGTATTCTAATTGCTGCACCTTCAATTAAATGACTATCATCGTTATCTGCATTTTCAACTTCAATATCGCCTGATCCTGCAAACCCATCAAAATATAAAAGCTTTTGGTTAAGTTGATTTTTGAATACCGTTAAAAACTGTTTAGCATATGTTTCAAGTATTTGAATCTTAAGCTCAGTCCAGCTCCCGCCAAATTGATTTTTATCCATATAAGTAAAATTTCAAGTTTAAAGTTATATGTTTCTTTAAAACAACCTTCCCTGCATCCCCGGTCTTCTAAATTGTGTTCGATCTAAACTCCACTCCTCTGCATTCATGCCATACAACTTGCCATATTTTTTATATTGTTGTGCCACCAGTTGAGCAATGTTTCCTTCGCCACGCATACGCACACCAAAGCGGGTATCATTTACTTTTCCATCATGGCTTTGTTCTATCAGGTGCCACACTTTATCTGCCCGGTCGGGGAAATTTTTATACAGCCAGTCGTGGAATAAAAATTGAATAGCGCCATTTAAACGAATGAACGTATATGCAGTAAAAGTTGCGCCATTATCTTTTGCTGCTTTCATGATGCGTTGCATTTCATGATCGTTCAGTCCCGGAATCATCGGTCCCATCATAATACCCATACGTACACCGGCACTGCTGAGCTCGTTGATGACTTTCAGTTTTTGTTTCGCTGTAACGGTACGTGGTTCCATGCTTCTTCTCAAATCTTCGTTGAAAGATGTAATGGAAACCATGGCCGATACAATATTTTTCTTTGCCATTTCCTGCAACACATCTTTGTCTTTTAGTATCCATGCATTTTTGGTGAGAATGCCAACGGGCTGATTAAATTCATTACACACTTCCAGCAATCCTCTTGTTAAACGATAGGTTTGTTCAGCAGGTTGATAGCAATCTGTATTACCACTGAGCATAATGGGTGTAGCATCCCATTTAGGATGCATTAAAAATTTACGCAGCAGTTGTGGAGCATTTTTCTTTACAATAATTTTTTGTTCAAAGTCTAACCCTGCACTGTAGCCCCAGTACTCATGCACATTGCGTGCATAGCAATAGATGCAACCGTGTTCACAACCTGCATAAGGGTTCATGCTGTAACTCATACCCACATCCGGGCTTTCTACTTTATTTACAATGGTTTTACTTTCCTGTTGTAAATACTGTGTAGGCAAATTCCGTTCTTCCCAATCATCTATCCCTTCAATATGCTCTTTTGTTTTTTCGTTTTTGAGAAAACGGTTTTTGGTGTTGAACTGTGCACCACGCCCCGCTACATATTGCGGATTGCTTTCCTCTTCTTTTTTGGGAACTACTTTGTAATGATCCTGTTTTAAATTTTCTGACATAAATTTTTACCACAGAGGACACAAAGGTTTTTCACGGAGTACACAAAGAGCCCTCTGTGTTCGTTGTGTAATACTTTGTGTACTCCGTGGTTAAAAAAATTACCCAAACAACTCTCCCTGCTTTGTTGCCACCGGTAAATTCTGAAATTCAAACCGCTGGACAATCTGGTAACGCATCTCTCCAACAGGTCGCTTGAGCAATAACATCCCATCTGCTATAAAACGTCCGGTAAAATGTTTATGACTATATTCCAACCAGCCTTTTTCATATTGCCAGGGTTGTAGTTTTCTTGCAATGGTAATATGCGGCTCTAACATAAAATGGGGTTTGTTATCATCGTTCAGCTTCATCAACCGTTGCGCATCTGTACGAATTGTTTTTACCAATGATTGAATGGGCAACTTGCTCACTACGTTTATAAAAATGGTATGGCTGGGGAAACTTCCGTAATCCCTCATCTCCACTTTAATGGAATGAAAGCCCATTGCAATCAGCTTTAACCGGTTCAGTAACCGTTCTTCCATCAGTTCATACTGCAGAAAGTTAGCAAGTGTAATATGCGGCTTACCGCCAATAGCAGTGGATGCTTTGTACACATCATAGAACTCCTGTTTCACTTTCATTATTTTATTCCGTAATTCTTCATGCGGATTAAGTACCAATAAATACTCGTACACACGGTAGCCGGGAATGGTAGCGGTGGTAATTGATTGCAGTTTCATAATTTTTTATTTTTATTGTGATACCAGCTTTTGTTTTTCATGGCATCGCCTGTTGCGTCGCAAGCACTTCATCATCCTGTAATTCTGTGCATCAGTTTGTCATCTCATCTTCTTACTTAAAAAGTGATTACATCATTCATCAATTCCATTGCTGTTCACTGTTGAACACAACAATCAACTGAAGCAGTTCATTAAGAGTTTGCAGTAAGTATCTGTTGGTTTGTAGAAGTATCGCCTGCTGAAAAAAAAATATTAGCAGGTTTGCACTACGAATATACTAAAAGTTTTAGTTTTACAAAACTTTCTTACAAACCCCGTTAATTATTTTTTACACATTTCTGTTTTCAATTGCTGCTAACAGGATAAATTTTTTTTTATGGATGGGGAAGAATTTTTTGGCGCTGCTTATAAAGGCAGCAAACAGTTTACACAGCACGAAGTAAAAACAGCCAATGCCACCGGCTTTGGTGCCGCTGCTGATGATTATATGGAACGGGGTATAGACCTCAACGAGCAACTCATTAAAAACAAACCGGCTACTTTTTTCTTTCGTATGAAAGGTGATGCTATGGAAAGTGCCGGCATTTTTGATGGTGATATTTTAATTGTGGATCGTTCTTTAAAATTAGTGAGTGGAAAAATTATTGTGGCCATCTTAAATGGTGAATTGCTGGTGCGGCGGTTTCATAAAAACTTTTCATCAGCATTTTTAATTCCGGAAAACCCGAGATACAAACCGGTGAATCTGGCAGAGTTCAGCGATTTTAAAATTTGGGGAGTGGTGGTGCATTCTGTTCATTCATTTGGGTGATGGATGTTCAACCCCGTCAGCGGTTGCAAACCCTGACGGCGGTTGAACATCGGTAAGTTCTTTTTAAACAATAGTTTCAAGACAACCGCCTACAAGGCCGATAACCGCCGTCAGGGTTTTAAAATCTAAAACAATTATTATGGAAATACAACCGTTATTTGAAGGCAATTATTTTCACATCTTTAACCGTGGCGTAAACAGCGCCGATATTTTTAAGGAAGAAAAAAATTATTACTACTTTCTTAAGCAGTATGAATTTTATTGTTCAGATGTTTTTGAGACACTTGCCTATGCCTTATTAAAAAATCACTTCCACCTGCTGGTGTATATAAGAGAAAATGTATTTGTACCTAAAATAACAGGCGGGGGGCTGCTTCGGTTAAATGCTTCAAAACAATTATCACACTTCTTTAATTCATACGCACAGGCATTTAATAAGATGTATGGCCGAACAGGGCCTTTATTTGAATCGCCATTTGAAAGAAGGCTTATTGACGATGAGCAATATATTACTTCCGTAATTTACTACTGCCATTACAATCCGCAAATGCATGGTTTTGTTACTGATTTCAGGAACTGGAAATTTTCTTCCTATCATGCTATTTTGGCTGAACATCATTCTTTTCTTGCAACAGAAAAAGTAATCAGCTGGTTTGGAAACAAAGCAGCATTTGAAAAAGCGCATGAGTTAAATAAACCCGAAAAAGATTACAGCAAGTATAAAATTGAATAAATATTCTTTCAACCGCCGACGGGGCTTGTAGCCGCCACCGGGGTTGTACTACATGTTATGAAAGCCATTATAGATTGTAATAATTTTTATTGCTCCTGTGAGCGCCTGTTTAAGCCTGCCCTCTGGAACAAACCTGTTGTTGTTCTCAGCAACAACGATGGTTGTATTATTTCCCGTAGCGATGAAGCCAAAATGCTGGGCGTGGAAATGGCCGGGCCTTATTTTATGGCCAAGCCATTGATTGAAAAGCATAATGTATCAGTTTTTTCCAGCAACTATAATTTGTATGGCGATCTGAGCTGGCGGGTGATGGAAACATTGCGTATGATAGCAGGCAAGCACAATGTAGAAGTGTATTCTGTTGATGAAGCGTTTGTAGATCTCAGCATTTTTCCGGCAGAAGAATTGCAGCAGATAGCCACGCAATTAAAAGATACCGTAGAGCAATGGACGGGTATTAAAGTATCCATTGGTGTAGCACCCACCAAAGTATTATCCAAACTTGCCAATCGTATTGCAAAAAAGAATAAAACAAAAACTAATTGTGTAGTAGTACTGGATACAGAAGAAAAAATAAAACAGGCATTGGAGATAACTCCTGTAGGCGATATATGGGGCGTTGGTTACCAGTACGCAAAAAAATTAAAAGAACAATGGTTTATTGATGATGCTTTGCAGTTGAGTAAAATGAGTGAAGAGTTTGGCAAAATGCATTTGGGTGGTGTGGTGGGTGCAAGGCTTATTAGAGAATTAAATAGCATCGTATCAAAAGAAATGGAAGATGAACTGGTAAATAAAAAAATGATTGCTACTACACGTATGTTCGGCAGCCCTGTTAACAACATCAACGATATTAAAGAGGCCGTTGCTACCTATACTTCAAGGGCTGCCGAAAAACTGAGGAGGCAACATAGTGCTGCATCCATCATCAGTGTATTTGTAGTAGCTAAAGAAGAAAACCACAATGTAAGTTTTAACCGAGGTGCTACACACAGCAATTATATTACTTTACCTGTTGCTACTTCCTTTACTAACGAATTAATTAAACCTGCTGTTGCGCTGGTAGATACTTTGTACAAAAATGGAACACTGTATAAAAAAGCAGGTGTAATGCTGAGCGGTATTGTACCCGATGCGTCAATTCAGGGAAATCTCTTTCTCCCTGAAACAAAAAATAATGGCCGGTTGTTGATGGGCATGATGGACAATATCAATTTCAGTCAGCGGGATGATGTATTGAAGTTTGCTGCCAGTGGTACTACAAGAGACTGGAAAATGCGGCAGGAATTACGAAGCGGAAGATATACTACAAGATGGGAAGAATTGTATGAAGTAAAGTAATGATCAATCAACTCAACCGCCAACGGGGCTGATAGCCGCCGTCGGGGTTTCAATCAAACAAACCCCGCTGTTTCGGTTTTGATTTTTCAGAAACGCCGCCTTCAATAAACTTTGGTTTTATTAAATTCAATTCGCATTCTTTATTCATCTTATCAACTAAGTAAACAGTCAATTCCGGTGAAGTAGCTTCATCATGCATATGCATAAAGAAATACAATTCTTCCATTCCATTTTTGAGCCAGTGTTTCATGCGTTCAACCCATGCATCACATCTTGTATAATCGCTGGGGTGTAAACTGTTACCTACATAACGGATAAATGCTTTGGGAACAGTAAGATGCATGTGTGCACAATCTCTCCTGCCTGCGGTATCGGTAATTACAGCGCCCATGTTATTGTCACGTAGAAACATAAACATATCATCTCTGTGTTTTTCAGTACTAAACCAATCAGGATGACGAACTTCTAAAAAGAATTGTAAATCTGTTGGTAATGTTTTTAAATAATCAAACAACTCCTCTTTTCTTTTGGGTGAAAAAGTATCACTTACCTGCACAAAGATGGGTCCGAGGTGTTCACCCAATCCAACAATACCACGAAAAAATTCATTAGTAATAAAATCTTTCCCTTTCAAACTTCCCCTATGAGTTATGCCCTGATACATCTTTGGACAAAATTTAAAATCTTTATCCTTTGCTTTCTCTGCCCATTTCTTTGTTCCAACTTCGCCATATACTTTATAATGTGTTGCATTGAGTTCAATGCTGTTATAATGCTCCACATAATGCTGCAGAAAATCTTTTTCTTTTGTTTTGGGCGGATAGATTTTTCCTACCCATTCTGTTCTTCCCCATTTGGCACAGCCAAGATATATTTTTGGATTTTTTACTGCTTCTCCTTTGAGGATGGTTTTATTAAATACAGCTTCTTTGGGTAATGAAAAATCAATACTGCTTAATTCTGCTTCAGGTACACGGCCAAATTCCATAAAATAAATTTTGAACCCTTAAATTACATATCCTGCAGCAAATGTGCAATCAAAGCTGTCCATCCTGTTTGATGTGATGCGCCTAAACCTTTGCCACTATCGCCGTGAAAATATTCATAAAATAAAACCAGATGACGGTTTGCTTTTTGTTTATAAAACCAATTGTATTTTTCATAACAACGGCGTTCATCCAGTTCATCTAAATAAAACAAATCAAATACACGTTTCGTAAGCTCTTTCGCCACCTGTTGTAAATTCATACTGTTACCACTGCCTTTTGGATATTCTACCTGTAAGGTATCGCCATAAAATTTTCCAAACTGCTTAATAGATTGAATAATTAAAAAATTCAACGGCATCCACACAGGTCCACGCCAGTTGCTATTACCACCAAACATATCGCTGGTACTGTCGCCCGGATCATATTGAATAGAATATGTTTCACCTTCAATTTCTACTGAGTATGGATTTTTTTCATGATACTTTGATAAAGCACGGATGCCACCATCCGATAAAAATTCTGATTCATCTAATAATCGTTTTAAAATAGCCAGCAATTTTTCTTTAGGTACAATGGATAGCAAAATTTCTTCACTGTCACTCCGTTCTTCATTGGGCCAATAGCGTCCGTTACTCTTGCGGTAGTTTTCAAACCAGTTAATGCGTTTTTTGAAATCTTTCAATCGCCCCAGCACATTACGGTTTATGGTAGATACTGCATACAAAGTAGTTAGCCCCACAGCGGATTGAATACGAAGCGGAATATGCGTTCCATCATGCAAACAAAGCACATCATAATAAAATTTATCTTCTTCATTCCAGGTATGCTGTTCATTGAGTGCTTCAGCAATCAAAACAAAATGTTCAAAGAACCGGGTAGCTGTATCTTCAAAAGAATCATCATGCAATGCAATTTCTACAGCAATATCCATCATGTTGAGTGCATACATGCCCATCCATGCAGTGCCATCAGCTTGTTCCAGATCATGATTGCCGGGAATATGATGGCTGCGGTTAAACACGCCGATATTATCCAATCCTAAAAATCCCCCCTGAAATAAATTATTTCCATTCTCATCTTTTCGGTTGATCCACCAGGTAAAATTGATAAGCAGTTTTTGAAAAATGCGTTTGAGAAATTGAATATCGCCTTTGCCAGTTTGTTTTTTTTCAATTTGATAAACATTCCATGCGGCCAGTGCATGCACCGGCGGATTTACATCACCAAAATTCCATTCGTATGCAGGTAATTGTCCATCGGGTTTCATATACCATTCCCTCATAATTAATAAGAGCTGATGTTTAGCAAATACAGGATCAACTGATGCCATAGCTATACAATGAAAAGCCAAATCCCATGCAGCATACCAGGGATATTCCCATTTATCAGGCATCAGAATTACATCAGAGTTTTTTAAATGCTTCCAATCACTATTGCGACCATTTTTCTTTCCATCGTTTGGTTTTGTAATACCGTCGCTGTTATCAATCCATTTCTCTACATCAAATCCATAGTATTGTTTACTCCAGAGTAAACCTGCATAAGCCTGGCGTGAAATGTTTTTTTGTTCATCTGATAAATGGTGTGGAATTATCTTACTGTAAAATTCAGTAGCCTCTTTTTTACGTTGTGAGAATATATTATCAAAGCCTGCGGGAAAGGGATGATCAATAAATGCATTTACAAGTCTGCAATAAATGGTTTTTGTTTCATGTGCTTTTAAATGCAGGTTGTAAACAGGCGCACACTTGGTGCCCTTTTTTTTGTCTCTCAGTTTCTTACAATTCTTTTGATGAATTACAGCATCATGAAATGCATCTTTTACAAAAATGGAATTGTTAGCTGTACCATTCAATTTTTCTGTATTGGTTTCGTTTTCTGTAAACAGCAAATCATCTGCATCAGAAAAATAGAAATAAGAATCGCCCAGCCGGTGATGCCATGCATGCACACATTGTTCATTTACCAATTCAATAACAGGTTTTATTTCTTTTTCATCGTTCGCCCATTTGTTGGCAAACCAAAGTGTGGGAAGTAAACTAATATTAGCTGCTTTGTGATAGCGGTTGGCAACATCAATTTTTATTACCACATCATTTGCATTGTATTTGGCATAAGAAACCATTACATCAAAGTAGTGGTTGTTTTTAAAAACAGGAGTATCTAAAATTTCATATTCCGGTTCATCTTTTGAACGCTTCTTGTTTTCGTCTATTAATTTTTTATATGGGAAAGCTGTTTGGGGATATTTGTACAAATATTCCATATAGTAATGCGAAGGAATATTATCTAAGTAATAATATAATTCTTTTACATCCTCGCCATGATTGCCATCATAATTGCCCAGGCCGTATAAGCGTTCTTTTAAAATGGCATCTTTCCCGTTCCATAGTGAAATGCCAAAACATAAATTCTGAAAATAATCGGAGATGCCAGCAATACCATCTTCACCCCATAGATATGATCGAAAGTGCGAATGTTCAAATGGAAAATACCCCCATGCATCTCCAAAAGGTCCGTAATCTTCACGTACTGTTCCCCACTGGCGTTCGCTGAGATATGGACCCCACTTTTCAAGTGGAATTGTTTTATGTTTATTTTCTTCTAAGCGTTGATGTTCTGCTGTCATGAATTCGCTTTTTTTAGTAAATTATCTTTTTGAGGATAATACATTTTAATGTAAGAATTGTTTGATGGGTTTATTGATGTGATTACTACATGAAGTATTAATAACAATCAAACAATCTTCACCATAAATTCAAATGGAAACAATCGCAGAAGCAATAAAGTTAAAGATATTTCCTGTAGAGCTGGTACAGCACTTTTTGTACTGATGGATTTATCTCTTTGGTTGTATCCTGCATAAAATGCCGTTTAAAACCAATGATGGCTGCGCTGGTATCTTTTACATCATAGCCCACCAAACGTATAGCAGTAATATAATCGAAACCCTGCGGCACTTGTACATTCGTTGTATCGCTCCACCAATGACCAAATCCTTTTTCACTTAAGGTTTTCCAGGGGAAACGCCAATTGGGGTCGTTCTTTCTTGTGGGTGCAATATCACCATGACCAATAAAATTGCTTGCTGGTATGTTGAAAGATTTTTTTAGACGTTCAAGTAATGTGAGCAGGCTGTTCATTTGTAACTCATCAAAATTTGAATATCCGTCATTATCCAGTTCAATGCCTATGCTGCTGCTATTAATATCTACTGCTCCACCCCATTTGCTTACACCTGCATGATGTGCCCGCAGGTAATCATTTAGCATGTGTTGCACGGTGCCGTCTTTACAAATTACATAGTGAGCGCTCACCGCTGTGCGTGGCAATGTGAATGTTTGTAATGTTTGATCGCAACTGTTTTGTGCGGTATGGTGAATGATAACAAAGCTGGGCTTACGCATGGAGAAGTTAGTAGTGCCCACAAACTGATTGGCATATAATAAACCTGAAGAATCTTTAAGCGGGTACTGAAATAAGAGTTTCCCAAATTTCTTTGATTGTTTTTTATATGCTTTATTGGTAAGCTTATACGTTCCTAAGCTGCAGGAAACTGAAAAAAGAAAACTAAAACATACTACTACCGAATAGAATTTCTGTGCCATATCTATATAGTTTATAAAAATAGAAATGAAAACCTGTTACAAGTCAGTTTTGTAACTGCTCCATATCATTTTACTAAATTATGTTCATTTCTACCTTAACAATCATAAAATTAATCATTATGAAAAAGTATTTTTTAATATTATTTCTTTTAGGATTCAGCACTGTACAAGCTCAGGACTGGGCTAAACAATATGATTATGTTGATGATTGCATTTGCGGACTTGCAAAAGTGAGTAAGGCAAATAAATACGGGTATGTAAATCAAAAAGGTACTTTAATTGTTCCGTTGATTTATGATGAAGCCTTAACTTTTAACGAAGGCAAGGCAGCCGTTAAAAAAGATAACCGATGGGGATTTTTGGACAGTACTGGCAAAGTGGTTGCTGAACCGTATTATGACGATGCTGGTTCTTTTCATGACAGTCTCGCTTATGTGAAAAAAAATGGCAAGGCAGGATTCATCAATCATGCATATAAAGTAGTTATTCCTTTTGAGTTTGAAATGGCAAGAGGTTTCAGCGAAGGTTTTGCACCTGTTGCAAACAGTAAAGGTTTATGGGGCTATATTAATAAAAGCGGCAATGTGGTTATAAACTATCAATTCAATTTTGCAGATATGTTTACAGAAGGCAAAGCAAGAGCTATGAAAGATGGCAATATGATCCTGATTGATAAACATGGAAAAGAAGTAAAAGAATAAAATCATTTTTCTGATACCGATGATTTGTTGCAGGCTTTATAAGAAGCCTTTTTTTACATATTCCTCCTGTACTGCCCTCCCACTTCGTACAATGCATTTGTAATTTGCCCCAGTGAACAATAGTTTACGGTTTCCATTAGCGCCTCAAATAAATTACCATTGTTAATGGCAACTTGCTTTAGCTGTTGTAACATTTCAGCAGATTTATGTTCATTGCGTTTACAATAAGCATTGAGGTTATTGATCTGCTGCTCTTTTTCTTCCGTAGTACTTCGTATCACTTCCATTGGCAAAATGGTTGGGCTTCCGTTTTTACTTAAAAAAGTATTAACTCCAATGAGTGGTAATTCTCCTGTGTGTTTTTGATGTTCATAAAACAAACTTTCCTCTTGAATTTTATTCCGCTGATACATGCGCTCCATTGAACCAAGTACACCACCACGTTCTGTTATTCTGTCAAATTCTTTTAATACTGCTTCTTCAACTAAATCTGTCATTTCTTCAATAGCAAAACTTCCTTGTGTAACATTTTCTGTTTTTGCAGAACCCAGTTCTCTGTTGATGATAAGTTGAATAGCCATTGCTCGGCGTACACTTTCTTCAGTAGGTGTGGTTATCGCTTCATCATAGGCATTAGTGTGTAATGAATTACAGTTATCATAAATAGCATACAATGCTTGCAGCGTAGTACGTATGTCATTGAAATCAATTTCCTGTGCATGCAAACTTCTACCACTTGTTTGAATATGATATTTCAGCATTTGGCTCCGCTTGTTTGCTTTGTATTTGTACTTCATAGCTTTTGCCCAAATTCTTCTTGCTACTCTTCCTATTACACTATACTCAACATCCATTCCATTGCTAAAGAAAAAAGAAAGGTTAGGTGCAAAGTCATCAATATTCATTCCTCTACTTAAATAATACTCCACATAGGTAAATCCGTTTGATAATGTAAAGGCTAATTGTGTAATAGGATTTGCACCAGCTTCTGCAATATGATAACCACTGATACTTACACTATAAAAATTTCTTATTTTATTAGTGATGAAATATTCCTGTACATCACCCATGAGCTTTAATGCAAACTCTGTAGAAAAAATACAAGTGTTTTGTGCCTGATCTTCTTTTAATATATCAGCTTGCACGGTACCTCTTACGTTTTGCAATGCTGTTTGTTTACATTGCTCATAAATTCCTTGGGGCAAAACTTCATAGCCACTTAATCCTAAAAGTTTTAAACCCAAACCGTTATTGCCTTCTGGCAAAGAGTTAGGAGAGGAGGTATTATTATAAACTGGCTTTGTTGTGGTTCTATATTTTTTTTGAAATGCATCATCAACAAGATTCCATTTGTTGTTTGCTTCAATCCATTTTTCACATTGCTGATCAATAGCTGCATTCATAAAAAATGCAAGGAGCATAGGTGCAGGTCCGTTGATGGTCATACTTACACTGGTCTTAGGATCGCACAAATCAAAACCGCTGTATAATTTTTTTGCATCATCAACAGTAGCAATACTTACTCCGGCATTTCCTACTTTGCCATAAATATCCGGACGATGAGCAGGATCTTCTCCATATAACGTAACACTGTCGAATGCTGTAGATAAACGCTTGGCCGGTTGATCAACACTTACATAATGAAACCGTTTGTTTGTTCTTTCGGGCCCACCTTCACCTGCAAACATTCTGGTAGGGTCTTCACCTTCTCGTTTTAATGGAAATACTCCAGCTGTAAATGGAAAAGAACCCGGTACGTTTTCCTGTGCCTGCCATTTTAATAAATCGCCCCAGTCATTATACTTTGGTAGTACCACTTTCGGAATTCTTGTTCCGCTTAAACTGGTACTAAACATTTCTTGTTTAATTATTTTATCACGAACTGTAAATTCATAAAAATCTTTTTTATACTCCGCTACTTTTTTTGGCCAGTTCGTAATTAGTTTGCGGCTTACAGGGGTGAGTTGCTCGGTAAAGAATTGAATTTGTTTTTCGATTTCATCAAGAACCGCTGACTGGGTTGAAACCGCCGTCAGGGTTTTTTTAACACCCTGTAGTTGATAAAGTTTTGTGGCAATAGCCGCCTGCTCATTTACTAATAAATCATAACTGCGGTTGCTCTCTGCAATCTCACTTAAATATCTTATTCTGTTACTTGGTATAATAGCTTGCGAAACTTTTGCAGTTTCGGCAAATGAGTAAGTACCAAATGTTGTGTTTGTTTTTTTATCAATTGCTTTTAATAATAGTTCAAATAAATGATTTACTCCATCATCATTAAACTTACTGGCCATAGTGCCGATGATGGGTAGTTCTTTATCTTTTGCAGTAAAGAGTTGATGATTGCGCTTGTATTGTTTGCGAACATCAGCCAATGCATCTAAAGCCCCAGCTTTATCAAATTTGTTGATGGCAATTACATCAGCATAGTCAAGCATATTTATTTTTTCCAGTTGCGATGCTGCTCCATACTCAGGTGTCATCACATACATGCTCACATCACAATAATCTAAAATACTTGCATCGCTTTGCCCTACACCTGCACTTTCTAAAATAATAAAATCAAAAGCTGCTGCTTTACAAATAGTAATTGCTTCCTGCACGGCTGCACTTAAAGCAGTGTTGTCTTCTCTTGTTGCAAGACTACGCATATAGGCTCTTGGGTGAGAGATGGCGTTCATTCGTATTCTATCGCCCAGCAGTGCACCGCCTGTTTTTTTCTTTGATGGATCAACAGAAATAACAGTAATTGTTTTATTAGTAAAGTTATTGAGAAAGCGTCGAACGATTTCATCGGTTACGGATGATTTGCCGGCGCCGCCTGTACCAGTGATGCCGAGAACTGGTATAGTTGATAGTTCATGGTTACTAGTTGATGGTACTCCATTTTCAGCATTGGTAATTTCTCTTGCAATTTTTCTTATATCTTTTTCTTCATCCAGCTTTAATGCTGTTTTATAATTACCAGTTCCATTTAATGCAAGGTCACATTGCTGAATCACATCTTCAATCATTCCCTCAAGTCCCATCTTACGGCCATCATCAGGCGAATAAATACGGGTGATACCATAGTTATGCAGTTCTTCTATTTCTTTTGGAAGTATAGTGCCACCACCACCACCAAAAATTTTAATGTGGCCGCATTCATTTTCATCCAGCAAATCTTTCATGTATTTAAAAAACTCTACATGCCCGCCCTGATAACTGGTAATGGCAATCCCCTGTACATCTTCTTCTATAGCACATTCCACAATTTCTTTTACACTTCGGTTATGGCCGAGGTGAATAATTTCAGCACCCTTGCTTTGCATAATGCGGCGCATAATGTTGATGGCAGCATCATGGCCATCAAAAAGAGAAGCGGCTGTTACGATGCGTACTTTATTGGTGGGGGAGTAAGTCATATAGAAATAATCTTATCGCTAACAATTGTTTGGCAAAAATAGTTAATTACAGGCGATGCAATCAAAGCAAAAACCCCGGTGTTGAAGTGCCGGGGTTTTTGAAATAGAGACCACAAAAAAATAATTACAAATGGCGTGTATTAATAACTGATAAAGCTCTGCGTTGGGCAGTTCCAATAGCATAATAAGTGTATATACGACCGGATGCTAGATTAGTACTTAGCGACATAGTTGCTAACACTGTTTGTGTTCCTGCTGCTTTAATTTTCATTGTATAAGTTCCTGACGGCACCGGTGTAAAAGCAGACAATCCATCAGCATTTGGAGCAGCACCTAAATATGATTTGTTTAAAATAGTTACACTGTCAACAGAAGGGGCTGATCTCAAAAAAGTGATATCTACCGCAGGTGCGTTTGGGGCAGCGTGCACAAAACGTACATGAGTATTACCTGCTGCAGGTACTGCAAGGTTGTCATTTAGTCGTACAACTTTTAGTTTGCTTGATGGAGTTGCCAGGGTATCATAAGCTATAACTGTATAAGCACTGTTTTTGTCAAATGAAAAGCTTGCTTCTATAACATTGGTTCTGCCACTGTCACGGGAAATTTTAATATTTCTTGTTCCTTCAAGAATGGGCATATACCCCGGTGAGTTACCTCCGCCGCCGCCTTGTGATACAAGTCCATATGTTAACCTGCGGCTGCCATTAGCAACTAGTCCGTCAACAACAATATCATAGGCAGGTTGTACCTGTGGGAGAATTGCTAATGTATCAGGTGCTGCATGTATAAACTGAACTGTGCTGTTTGCTTCCTCATTTAACGTTGTTGCTTCTTTTACTTTTTTGCATGCGGTAAATAAAAGTCCGGATGCAAGAATCAGTAAAGATATTTTTGATTTTAAATTCATATATAATTCAATTTTTTAGTTTTTTGATTTAATACCCTGTGCTTTGTTGCATGCTTGAATTGGCATCTCGCTCTCCTTGTGGAATAGGCCAAACCCATTCTCTTCTGGTAGAGGCAAGTAAAACGGAATTCGTAGGTGCTGTGATTGTAACACGGTCAATCGTACGGGTTGTACGTTTCAGATCGAACCAACGATGTCCTTCCATGAACAACTCTTTTCTTCGTTCTGTAGCAATAGCATTGAGTAAAGCGGCACCGGTTTCTGTACCGTTTACAAAGCCATTAATTCTTGCAGCCCGTAATGTGTTTAAATCAGCTAAGCCAGATGCTTCCTGACCAGCAGTATTTGCATAAGCTTCTGCTCTTATTAGATACATTTCGCCAGTTCTGAAAGCTTTCCAATCTACAACACCATCTAAAGCAGCGCCTTTTCCTAAGTATTTTGTAACTACCAGTCTCGAGTTGGATCGTACCACTGATGTTGTACTGAACCCTCTAGTGACAGAAGTTGGAAAGCGTATATCATTTGCTTCATCAATTTGTGCAAAAAGTGTAGGATTACCTTCAAACTGGCTTCTGTTTGTTCCTGTTGTGGGGCTGTAAACATCACCAGCCAACCTACTTAAAAATTCACCTGAGGAAAAGAACACAGCAAAAGCAACTTCAGAATTACTTTGATCTCTCCAAATAGAAGGATAAACAGAGCGGCTGGCTAAAGGCAATGCATTAATTACACTTGTAGAATTTGAAATAGCTGTTGGCCAATCTTTAGCATATAAGGCAACTCTTGCATAAATAGCACTCAGCCCAACTAAGTCAATTTTATATTTTGCTCCTGTATTTACCGGAGCATCTACATCACCTAACAATGTACGTGCAGCATTTAAATCTGCATATATATCATCATAGTTTTGCTTTACTGTTTGGCGTGAAGGTTTTGTAGCTACTGGTGATTCTTCTAGAACTGATGTCTTTTTGTAGTGTATTCCTAAAGAGCTACTGTTAAGATCAAAATTTTCTCCAAAATAACGAAGCAAATCAAAATGAACCAATGCCCTTGCTGCTAATGCCTGACCTTTAATTCGATTTGCTTGTTTTTGGTTAGAGGGTGTTGAAAACTTGTCAATATTATTAAGAATGATGTTTGCGTTATTTATAATGCCATAGCAGCCTAGCCATGTTTCAGCTACAGTTCCGTTTTGTGCTGTGTACAACCAATCGGTTACTTCTAAAAAGTTTACAAGAGATTCTGTTGTTTGCACTAAGTTATCAGTTGACATATCAGGCAATACAGACAGATTGCGGCCGTAATAACCAACACCACGCATGCTATTGTAAATTGCACTTATCCCCGTTTCAAAATCGGTTATAGATTTAAATGCGTTTTCGAGACTCGCAGAGTGAGTTGGGTTAAGAGTAATGGACTTCTCACAACCGGCAAGCACAACTAAAAGGCTTCCGGTAAAAATGTATTTTAAAAATGCTTTTTTCATTTGTTCAAATAGTTTAATTATTAAAATCCAATTGTTAATCCAGCGGTTATTGTTCTTAAAGCTGGATATTGTGCACCTGTAAGAACTCCAGTAGAAAGCTCAGGGTCAAAGCCAAGGAACTTAGTGCTTGTCCATAAATTTTCACCCATGATATAAAATCTTACATTGCTGAGTTTAATTGATTTTGCAACTGATTCAGGCAAACTGTAGCCTAATTGAATATTTCTTAAGCGTAAGAAACTCCCATCTTCCAAAAACCGGGTTGTGTTTCTTCTCATTGTCTGGTTTGCTCTTGGAATATCAGTAATATCACCGGGTTTTCTCCACTCTCTTGAAACTGCCCTTGACATATTATCAAAGAAATAACTTGGATCTTCTACGTTAGTACGGTCGTTATTATAAACAAGATTTCCAAAAAGATAAGTAAAGAATACAGAAAGATCAACTCCTTTTACACTGAATTTATTGGTAAAGCCACCAAAATAAGGAGCATCTCTTGTTCCGAAAACTTGACGGTCATTCACATCATCGTATAACTCAGTTAAAGTTCCGTTGGGGCGCTTATAAACTGAGTTGCCATTATTTGGATTCACACCTTCATACTTTACAACATAATTGCTGTTTAAAGGGAATCCAACTCTTTGAACTGTAGTACCACCTACAATACCAGTTGCAGGTGCAGACGGAGTAAGTGCCAACAACTTATTTCTGTTGATTGTGAAATTGATAGTTGTAGTCCAGTAAAAATTCTTCTTCTTTACATTTTCAGTTATCAATGTAAACTCCCAACCTCTGTTTCTTACCTTGCCAATATTTGTATTTAATGCAGTAAACCCAGTTGTTCTTGAAAGTTGATTGTTTAAGAATAAAAGGCTTGTTATTTCATTGTAAAAATCTACACCTAAAGTAATTCTACCTTTAAATGCAACTGCATTTACTCCAGCATTAAACTTTGCTCTTTCCTCCCAGGTTAAATCCTGATTTGGAAGTTGATTAATGCCAGGTCCGTTTGTACCTGTATAGGTTCTATTAGAAAACAACTCTCTCGAAGCAAAATCTCCAACACCTTCCTGATTACCAACTACACCGTAAGAAACTGATACTTTAAGATTATCAATAAAAGTAACTGGCTTAAAAAAGTTCTCATCGCTCACTATCCAACCTGCTCCAACTGAATAGAAGTTAGCGAAGCGGTTATTGCTACCAAACCTTGAAGAACCATCTCTTCTAAAACTTCCATTTAGAAAGTAACGATTTTTAAATCCGTAGCTGGCTAAACTGTAATAAGATAATATAGCATTCTCTGTTCTATTTTCACGAACAGAGGGTATAAAGGTTGTAGAACCATTTGTAATACCTGCCCCGTTTTGAAAATTACCTGTTAAACCATAAGCACTAAAACCAAAGGTTTGTAAACTTCTTGTAACCCACTCATTGTACAACCCAATAGAAAAGGTGTGGTCTTTTATTGTTTTAGCAAAATTGAGCGAAGTTGTTCCAGTATAGCGGGTTAAGATTCTTGTATCTTTATTAAAATTCCCCTGATTTCCTACGGTAGCTTGACCTACAGTGCTGAAACGGGTAAACAACGATGTCTGATCCCAATTTTCATAGTCAACACCCCAGTTGGTTCTAAAAGAAAGACCTTTTAAAACAAATGGAAGTTTTGCTTCAACAAATGCATTACCCACAAGTTTAAACTCCTTTGTACCTCTTGTTGATTCAATGATATCTAGTGTAGGGTTTGGCTGTCCCGAGGCAAACTGTTGATATGTTCCAGTATTTGGATTAAAGGACCTTTCATAAGGGTTAGCCCAACGAATTGCATTTAAGGGAGAAGCAATACCAGTATTGGCTTCAGTAGTGTTTAAAAAATCACTCCAACCACCTGATGTATTGAGGCCGAATTTCAAATTGTTTGAAGCTGAATGTTCTATATTAATTCTGCCATTATACCTATCCAAACCTGTACGTTTAACTGTACCCGTTTGTTTAAAAATACCACCAGATACAAAAAATACGGTTTTTTCATTACCACCACTTGCACTTAACTGATGGCTTTGAGTAATACCAGTTTGAGTTAGTTCATCCTGCCAGTTGGTATTTATTTTACGCAAACTGTCTAACTCAGTTGCTGTCCATCCAAAAGGATTTCCTCGAGCCACTTCATAATCCAATTTTTCAGGTGTTTCCATAATTTCCAATTTGTTTGTTGGAAATTTAGATTGACCATACAGGCCATTATACTCAAAACGGGTTTTTCCGCTTTTGCCTTTTTTAGTAGTAATTACAATTACACCATTAGCACCTCTTGATCCATATTGTGCAGTAGTAGAAGCGTCTTTTAAAATAGTAACCGTTTCAAAATCATTGGGGTTAATAGAGGAAAAATTTTGTGCTGATATTTGAATTCCATCTAAAATATATAGAGGTTGTGTTGTTCCGTTAACAGAACCTACACCTCTTATGGTAACATTTGCTGCGGCGCCCGGCTGACCTGAGTTTGCTTGAATTAATGTACCTGCGGCTTGCCCCTGAAGAATCTGGTCAAAAGATCCAATTGGAGTGTTTTTAATTGTTGCAGATCCTACGGTTGCAATTGAGCCAGTAACCTGTCTTTTTTGAAGTGTTTGATAGCCTGTAACCACTACCTCTCCAAGGTTAGTTTCACTCAAAACTAATTTTACATTCAAGGTAGAACCTGAAATGCTTACTGAAATACTTTTGTAACCCACAAAAGTGAAAGTAATTGATCTTGCAGCAGATGGTACATTTACTTTAAATGATCCGTCTGCATCAGTAACACCAACTGAACGGCCACTGGCCGTAATGGTTACACCAGGTAATGGCGTACCATCTTTTTCATCTGTAACTTTTCCAGTTACCTCTTTTGTTTGTGCCATCAGTTGGCCAAACAAGAATAACATTCCCAGAAGGATAGATAGCTTTTTTCTCATTTTCGATTTTTTATGATTTGTAATTTGTAAAGCAGATAGGCTTTTGTAAAAACTTTACATTTTCTTTATGACAAAATTAAGGGTATGATTGCTGCATACCTTTTTTCTGATTCATATCTCTAATACAAATCACCAAAAAAGAGATTTCAAAAGCTAATTAATGTATATCAATCTCTCCTACCCATATATATTAATATATACTGTACCAGAGTAACAATAGAAGCAATTGCCGCTATTAAGTAGGTCATGGCTGCCCACTTTAAAGCATCTTTAGCACCGGCATGTTCAGTTTGGTTTGTAACATTTGTACTATCAAGCCAGGCAAGCGCCCTGTTGCTGGCATCAAATTCCACAGGCAATGTAATTAGAGAAAACAGGGTGGTTGCTGCAAAAAGCAATATGCCAACCAATAAAATGGTAGGATTTCCACCTCCAAAACCTAATACCCCAAGGCCAATCATAAGTACCCATTGCGACAAAGTGGTACTTATTTTTAATACTGGTACAAGACGGCTACGCATCATTAACCATTGGTAAGCAGTAGCATGTTGTACGGCATGCCCACATTCATGAGCTGATACAGCGGCAGCAGCAATAGAGTTGCCATTAAATACATCCGGGCTAAGGTTTACGGTTTTATCAAGTGGGTTATAATGGTCGCTCAAAAAGCCGTTTACCGAAACTACTTTTACATCATAAATGCCGCTTTCTTTAAGCATTTTTTCGGCTACTTCACGGCCGGTAAGACCGCTGCTTATTGGCATTTTACTGTACAGTTTAAACTTAGTTTTCAGCCTCATTTGTACTAAAAAACCGACGCCCATAAAAAGGAGAGAAACAATTAATATTCCCGGTGTCATTTGTATTTTATTTAAGTAATAAGTAAGTTAGCAAATTAGTTTCCAAACTAAAAAAATGACCTAAAGCCAGCCTGATTATTTTTGCTAAGTCGTTTTGGCAGAAGCTGTTACGTTTGTTTATGGCCGTAAGCAAGAAAGGTTTTTCTAACTACACGTAGTAAGATGCCTAAAACGTTGATTATCATTATTTAACACAAGGTTAATATAGGCGTAACAAAGACCTTATTGTCAATCACATTTTAGAAGAATTTATGCACATGGCTGAAAAATAATTTTGTAATGTGGCGGCAAATTGTAATTTAGCAGTAGAATTTAATGGGTTAGTAAGTACAAAGGGTTGGAAGTAATTCCAGCCCTTTTGCTTTTATACAACTGCTGTTTTTTTTCTTCAATGTTTTCTAATTTTTCTTACTATTTCTTTTTTCTTTTTTTCAAAAAATATTTTTTGATGAATTCATTTTTTTTGATGCATTTTTATGTGCTTGAGATTTATAAAGTATGAGTAAAATTAAAAGTGGTTTTTTTTGTCAGAACTGCGGATATGAATCCGCTAAATGGATTGGTAAATGCCCAAGTTGTAATGAATGGAATACGTTTGCAGAAGAGTTGATTTCAAAAGATAAAAACGAAAATAAAAAACAAGTTTGGAAAGAAGCAATATCAAACGGTGAATTCAAAACCATTTCTTTAAGCGATGTAAAAAGTAGCGAAGAAAAAAGAATAGTAACTACTGATGCAGAATTAAACCGTGTACTTGGCGGTGGAATTGTTCCGGGAAGTATTGTATTAATTGCAGGAGAACCAGGCATTGGAAAATCAACATTGTTTTTGCAAATAGGATTGCAATTAAAAAACAATACCATACTTTATGTGAGCGGTGAAGAAAGTGAACAGCAAATTAAAATGCGTGCTGATCGTTTGCAACTGAGCAATGAGCATTTTTATTTACTTACAGAAACATCAACACACACTATTTTTCAGGAAATAAAAAAACTAAAACCACAACTTGTAATTATTGATTCTATTCAAACTTTACAAACTCCATACATTGAAAGTGGCCCTGGAAGTATTTCACAAATAAGAGAAACGGCTGCCGAATTACAACGCTTTGCAAAAGAAACCAACACACCTGTTTTTTTAATTGGACATATTACAAAAGATGGAACTATAGCAGGGCCAAAAGTGCTGGAACACATGGTGGACACGGTTTTGCAGTTCGAAGGTGACAGACATTATGCGTACAGAATTTTAAGAACCATGAAGAATCGTTTTGGTTCAACATCAGAATTAGGTATTTATGAAATGCTTGAAACAGGTATGCGACCAGTTATAAATCCGAGTGAAATTTTAATCACACAAAAAGAAGATCAGTTAAGTGGTATTGCTATTGCAGCAACTATGGAAGGCATGCGGCCTTTATTAATTGAAGTGCAGGCATTAGTTACTCAAAGTGTGTATGGTACACCGCAACGCACTGTTACAGGATTTGATTTACGTCGTTTGCAATTACTGTTAGCAGTGTTAGAAAAACGTGGTGGTTTTCATTTTGGAATGAAGGATGTGTTTTTAAATATTGCAGGTGGTTTAAAAGTTGAAGACCCTTCCATTGATCTTGCAGTGTTGTGTGCATTGTTATCAAGCTATGAAGATGTTCCACTAAATCCGCATATATGTTTTGCAGGTGAAGTAGGGTTGAGTGGTGAAATTAGAGCAGTGAACAGAATTGATCAACGAATTGCTGAAGCAGAAAAACTTGGGTTTGAAAAAATTATTATCAGCAAATACAATATCAGTCATAAAAAAGAAGGTGATAAAAAATTGTTACAGAAGTATAATATTGAAGTGATAACCATGAGTAAGGTGGAAGAGTTGTATCAGTATTTATTTCAATAATTTTACGAGTACGAATTACTCAGGTTTCAAACACAGAAAAAGTGTGTATTGCTATTGCATTCATTGAATTTGTTTTTTATTTTTCGTGAATGATGACCAACACAAAAAAATGGTTTGCCGATTTTACGCAGCTTTTCTTCCCTCATATATGTGTTGGCTGCGGCAGTGATCTGCTGGAAAATGACCAAACGATTTGCATTCAATGTTACACTCAACTGGCTGAAACGGGCTTTTCTGCTTACCCAAACAACCCCATTGAAAAAATATTTTATGGCCGGTTGCCTGTCAAAGAGGCAATGGCTGCCTGGTATTTTACCAAAAACTCGGTTCTGCAAAGGCTCGTTCACACCCTTAAATACAGGAATAATGAGGAAGTGGGTCTTCAACTTGGCCGATGGATGGGTGTTTTGCTGCAAAAAAGCCGCAGGTTCAATCAGTTAGACGCTCTCATTCCCTTACCCCTTTTTCCAGAAAAGGAAAAGAAGCGGGGTTATAACCAGGCAGCAGTTTTGTGCCAGGGCATCTCTGAAATTATAAATATCCCGGTAATGAAAGGAGTTGTTACAAGAAAACGGTTTACTGATACGCAAACTAAAAAGGGCAGAACCGATCGCTGGAAAAATGTAGATGGCAGTTTTGAAGTAACCAATCCTGAAATTTTACAAGGGAAACATTTGTTATTAGTAGATGATGTTATTACCACAGGTGCCACTATTGAAGCATGCGGAATGGCTATAGCAGAAATTGAAAAGGTACAGTTGAATATTGCATTACTTGCCTGGGCAAGTGATGAATAAATGCAGATAAACAAAATACTTTATAAGAGTTTAACAGATAGATTACAACCATTCCGTTCCCCATCCTTATTTTTACACTTTGTGAAAACATTTTCATCTATACTGGTTATCTCAGTTATTTTCTTTTTTGCAGCCTGTAAAAAAGAAAGCATCAATACCAATATGGATGCAAGGCTATCTCTTACCAACGACAGTTTACGGTTTGATACAGTGTTTACAACTGCGGGTTCCATCACCCAATATTTTCTTATAAAAAATGAGAACAAACAAAAAATCTTACTCAGCAATATTCAATTAATGGGCGGCATAGCTTCTGCTTATAAAATGAATGTTGATGGATCCCAAGGTGTTCAGTTTACAAACTTGGAAATTGCAGGCAACGACAGTATGTATGTGTTTGTACGGGTGAATGTAAACCCAACTGCTGCCAACCAACCCTTTGTTATAAGAGACAGTATTAAAATACAATGGAACGGAAATACAAGTTATAAGCAATTAGAAGCCTGGGGGCAAAACGCAAACTATATACGCAGTACTATTTTTCAGGGCAATTTTGTCTGGACAAAAACAAGGCCCTATGTTATACTCGGCGGAATGATTGTTGACACCAACTCTGTGCTCACCATTCAACCTGGCACAAGAATTTATTTAAATGCAGATGCTCCTTTTATAGTTGATGGCACTTTAATAGCAAGCGGAACAAAAACTGATAGCGTAGTATTTTATGGCAACAGGTTAGATAATCCTTATAAAGATTACCCCGGAGCATGGCCGGGCATTTTTTTCCGTGGCAGCAGTAAAGACAACAGACTTACTTATACTTATTTAAGAAATGCTTATCAAGGAGTAGTGGTTGAAAAACCATCGGTAAATGCAAACCCTAAATTGGTAATGAACAATTGTGTGCTGGATAATATTTATGATATTGGTGTGTTTGGCATTAACACCAGCATTACAGCAAACAATTGTTTAATAACTAACTGTGGAAATAATATTGCATTAATCTATGGCGGTACTTACAATTTTACTCATTGTACCGCAGCATCGTTCAACAATTCATTTATCACTCATAAAAACCCTGTGTTAACTGCAACTAATTTTATAAAACAGAACAATCAAACTTTTACAGCTTCTTTTACAGCTTCTTTTGTCAATTGCATTTTGTGGGGCGATGAAGGCTTTGTAGATAATGAAATTGTAACAGAAAAAATTGGAGCAGATGCACTAAGTCTGAATTTACAAAATGTATTGTTCAGAGCAAAGGCTGATCCGGCAAATACTTCTTTCAGCAATGTACTACGAAATACAAATCCACAGTTTGACAGTATAGATGTATCCAAACGATTTTATAATTTTAGACTGCAAACAGGTTCGCCTGCTATTAATAAAGGAATGGTTACTACCTTGCTCACAGATTTTGAAGGAAAGTCCAGAGTGGGATTGCCTGATTTGGGTGCTTATGAAAAACAATAATACTTTATTAAAAACTGGTGCATGGTTTTTGAACACTCTTGCTTTTATTTTGTTATTACCACACACACACACAACAAATAAATTATGATACGTATTCTTTTTGCAGCATGTATAATAGCTGCATCAGCTTTTACAACAATTGATAAGCAAGCTGCTAAACTTCCAACTATTTATCAATTTAAAATTGAAGCCTTAACAGAAGGCACTATTGACTTTAAACAATTTAAAGGCAAAAAGATTTTAATTGTAAACACAGCTTCTAAATGTGGTTACACTCCGCAGTATGAAGAATTGCAGGCACTCTACGAAAAGTATAAAGACAAATTAGTGGTGATTGGTTTCCCTGCCAACAATTTTGGTGGACAAGAGCCCGGCACCAATGCAGAAATAAAAGAATTTTGCAGCAGCAAGTTTAGTGTAACTTTTCCTATGACTACCAAAGTAAGTGTTAAAGGCGATGATATCCACCCCATTTACCAATGGCTTACCAGCAAAGAAAAAAACGGCGTGCTGGATGCAGAGGTGAAATGGAACTTCAATAAATTTTTGCTCAATGAAAAAGGTGAACTTATTGCTTACTTTGGAAGTAAGGTAAAGCCGATGAGTGAAGAGATTACTGGGAAATTATAATATCAGATTCTTATAGTATTGAAAAGCAGAAGTAATTTACTTCTGCTTTTTTTATTTCTACCTTCTCCTATCTTCGCCTCAACTATGCATTTCAGCAATATCATAGGTCAGCAGCACACTATCTCTCAGCTAAAAGAAATGGTAGATCATAACCGTCTCAGCCATGCACTTTTGTTCATTGGCAAAGAAGGAAGCGGAGCATTACCTCTTGCGCTCGCCTTTAGTACCTATGTAGTAACACAAAGTGAAAAAAACAAACCAGTTGTAACAACAGCATCCTTGTTTGGTGAAGAACCTGTTGCAGCATCTTCTCATGGAGCTGATCTTGCAGAAAAATATATTCATCCTGATATTCATTACAGCTATCCGGTTATTACAAAAAAGGCCGGTGACAAACCAATCAGTACCGATTACATAAATGAGTGGCGTGAATTCATAAAACAATATCCTTACGGTAATGCTTATGACTGGCTGCAAATGATTGGTGCAGAAAACAAGCAGGGCAACATTACTTCAGCCGAGTGTGCTGACATCATCCGTAAACTCAACCTCAAAAGTTTTGAAAGCGAGTATAAAATTCTCATTCTCTGGATGCCTGAATATCTCGGTAACGAAGGCAACAAGCTTTTAAAACTTATTGAAGAACCACCGGCCAATACCTTATTTATATTGGTTGCAGAAAATGAAAGCTTGGTATTGCCCACCATTCTTAGCCGCTGCCAAACCGTTCGTATTCCACCTTTAAATACAAACGATGTTGCGCAGGCACTCATAAAACATAGCAAACTGAATCAAGAGCAGGCAAATCAAATTGCAGGAGTAAGCGAAGGCAATTACCGTGAAGCTTTGCAACTGATTCAACATGCCGAAGAAGATTGGCAAAGTTTGTTAAGGGATTGGCTCAATGCCATTTTAAAAACCGGGCCCATTGCACAGGTAAAGTGGGTTGATGTTATTAGCCAGCAAGGAAGAGAAAAACAAAAACAGTTTCTCCGCTACTTTAACCACCTGCTTGAGCAAAGCATCCGTTTAAGAACAATGGGCGAAGAACATTTGCCGCTTACCGGCGCAGAAAAGGATTTTGCCATCCGCCTCAATAAACTGTGCGATGTAAGTCAGCAACAGGCTATTACTGAGGAACTGGACAAGTGTTCTTATTATATTGAACGAAATGCCAATGCAAAAATGCTGTTTATGGCACTTACCATTAAGCTTTACCATATTATAGCTAATAAAAAGTTGATAGAGGTATTATAAAACAACGCTATCAAGCCAGTGACTCCACCGAAACCTAACTCCTTTGCATTTAAATCCTTATTTTTGAAGAACTGGCCTGAGCAGTAAAGATTTGTGAAAGAGAATCAGGCCAAAAAACAGGAAGAAACAATTTTGTGAGTGAGCTTTTGAATGAGTGATCATCTTCTGTTGCGTCGCACTCTTGTGCAGTATTGCCTTTGGCAGCAATACATTACATATATATTTTTACGCTGAATTTGACTTGCCCAATAAAGAACAAAGCGTACAAGTGAGTGACACAACCGCAGCTTCATAGATATTCCGCAGCTTACCCCATCAATAGTTTTCTTCCTCATTATTCATTTTTAATTTCTTAGTATAATGAGTTGTACAAGTTGTGGTACAGGTACCCCCAGCGGTTGTAAAAGTAATGGCGGATGCAGCACGGGTGGTTGTAACCGTTTAAATGTGCATGATTGGCTGGCAAATCTTCCCTTTTCTGATCCTAACAGCGATTGCAGAATTATTGAAGTAAGTTTCAATAACGGAAGCCGAAAAGAATTTTTTAGAAACAACACGCTGCAAACTTTTATGAAAGGCGATATGGTTACAGTAGAAGGTGTGAGTGGTTTTGATGTGGGTATGGTAAACCTGAGTGGCGAGCTGGTGCGCCTGCAAATGAAGAAGAAAGGTGTAAAAGAAGACAATGACGAGATTAAAAAAATTATGCGTCGTTCTAATGACATGGATTTGCAAAAGTGGAAAGAAAGTAAGGAGCGGGATAAACCGGCATTGGTAAGAACCAGGGCTATTTTAATTCAGATGAAACTGGATATGAAACTCATTGAAGTGGAGTTTCAGGCAGATGGGCGCAAAGCAACTTTCTTTTATACAGCCGAAGACCGTGTAGATTTTAGAGAGCTTATAAAAATACTTGCCGGCGATTTTAAAGTAAAGGTAGAAATGAAGCAGATTGGTATTCGCCAGGAAGCTGCAAAAATTGGCGGTATTGGAAGTTGCGGCAGAGAACTTTGCTGCAGTACCTGGCTCAGCGATTTTAAAAGTGTTACAACTACTATTGCACGCTATCAAAATTTAAGCATTAATCAAACAAAACTCAGCGGACAATGCGGCCGCTTAAAGTGTTGTTTAAATTATGAACTGGATACCTATTTAGATGCATTGCAGCATTTTCCAACAAACGCAGATACATTAGATTTAAACAGAGGTACTGCACAGTTGATTAAGAAAGATATTTTTAAGAATTTAATGTGGTATGTGTTACCCGACAGTAATAAACATTATCCTGTTCCTATTGAACGTGTAAAAGAAATAAGGTTAATGAATGTAAAAGGGCAACGACCCGATGAACTGGGAGCTATTGAGTTATTTCCTGCAAAAGCTGAAGATAAAGAAATGGGTCATGTTGAACTGGTGGGGCAAATAAGTTTGCAAACATTAGAAAAGGATAGCAAGCGGAGAAGAGAGCAACAACAAGGGCAACAACGAAATCAGCAAAGAGGCGCACAACAGGGTAATCAGCAAAAAAGACCACAACAGAATCGTCCGGCACAACAAAGAACACAGCAACAAGGTGGGCCAAATAAGCAAGGAGGTAATCAGCAACGCCCACAGCAACAGAGACCGCCTCAGCAACGGCCATCACAAAACCGGCCGCCACTCGATATTAAAAAACAACCGCCAAAAAGTGATAGTTGATAAATAAGTAAGATTGAAACCCTAACGATAAGAGTTGGGGCTTTTATTTAAGTAAACCGATTATGCTTTAAAACTCTGTGCAAATTCTTTGTTATCTCTTTGCTATGCACATAAACTTTCAATTTGTTTCCTAACTTCCCTCTCTTATGCCACGCTGGATGAAAAAATCTTTTATGGTTCTCGGAGTTATTTTAGTGCTTTGGCTAATTATGGCGCAAAGCTGTATGAAATTCAGGATGAGTGATAAGGAAGCACAGAAAAAATTTGCAGATGCAGGAATACCAGTACAAACGATTACAAAAAAAATAGATGGCTTTCCTTTGCACTATGCGCAAACTGGTAGTGATACACTTCCTACTTTATTATTTGTACATGGTACACCGGGAAGCTGGGAGGCATTTGAAAATTATTTAAAGAACAAAGAACTTTTACAACACTACCGCATTATTTCTATTGACCGACCGGGTTTTGGTTACAGCGATTTTGGAAATGCAATGAACCTAAGCGATCAAACTAAAATCATTTCCTCGTGGATGGATGCAATCAAAAATGGAAAAAAGTTTATTATAATCGGGCATAGCCTTGGTGGCCCACTGGTTATTAAACTTGGTGCGGCAAGACCAGAATATACCAAGGCGCTCATTATTCTTGCTGGCTCTCAGGATCCTGCTGCTGAAAAACCAGAAAAGTGGCGACCAATTTTGTTTAAGACTCCATTGAATTATTTAGCACCAGGCGCATTAAGACCAAGCAACGAAGAACTTTGGTATTTAAAAACAGATTTAAAAGAGATGGGTGCTGATTATGAAAAAATAACTTATCCTGTTTATATTCTTCATGGTACAAAAGATATACTAGTGCCTTACAGCAATGTTGCTTATACTCAAAAAATGCTTACCAAAACAGATTCAGTATTTGTAACCACCTTTGAAAATGAAAATCATTTTATTGTGTGGACTAGGGAGAAAGAGATACTGGAATTACTGTTGAGGTTGAAATGATTTAGTGGTTATGCGTTTGTAAGTAACTCAGCAAGGTTCATTTCTTCCAGGACCATTCGTTGCGATGCCTGTTCATTTCGTTTCCATTTAATAAGCCGTATCATTCCTTCAGCAATTTCAATTCCTGTTATATCACCATCCGTAAAACAGCAGCAACCTGTATTAAAGTAAAAGGGTTTCATTTGCATATAATTTGCATGTACAAATTCATATTCTGTTTTTCTAAAGTAAATTTCTTTTTTTAACTTTTCGGTTTCAGACTGATTGTTTTCTTTTTCAGCAGCTATTAATTTTTTATACAATCGTTCCAAATGCGTTAATGATGCAAACACTGGCTGATGCGTATGGCCAGTAATCAGCACCGGATTGTTTTCTAACTTACTCCACTCATACATAAAAAGATTGTGTGTGGTTTTCATTTCTTTACTATAAGCAGGTGTGTTTGGATTGATATTTAGAAAACTTTGCAATGGCGCCCACACTCTTGAAACAAACCATTCGCTAAAGGGATTGCTATCGCTTTGCCCATCGCCCTGATGACCATGAGTAAGAAACAGATTGCTTTCTTTGCCTTCGTATTTTGTATGCAGTATTACACCTTCATAAATTTTTACTGCCTGCCCGTACATGCTTTTCAGAAGTAATGATGCAAAAGGATCGTTGTTCCAAAACAAATCATGATTGCCAAATACTTTTGTAAAACGGGCAGCTTCAACAAATTTTCGTTCTGCATTTGATGTAAGCTCATTTTTATGAATTACCGGCAATGCAAGATTTTCCCATAACTCTTCACTATCGCCCAAAGAAATAAAATGATAATCAGCATTGTAGTAATGTTCCAATGCATGGAGATAGGTAAGTTCAGAATTCATAAAATCATCGCTTCCGTTTTTAGCTCCTTTATGCTGATCGCTGAAAATGATAAACTTGTTTTTTAAAAGATCAAGATCTAAAACAATTCCCTTTTTTTCAGGGTTATCAAGTATATGATTGTATAGTTTAGTGAGGGCTGTATGTACCCGTTGCATATTTGGCCGGCTGTCGAATTTTTTTGCCAGCCGCAGTACGGGTTTTGTTAACAAAGCTTGTAAGAAACGTTTCATATAATTTACCTGCTGCTAAAATAACATTTTTTCGTTCCTTTGGAACTATGCAGCAGGTAACAGACAGTATCATTCAATTATATCAGCATCATTTTAAAACTCAGCCAACTTCAGTTGAAAAAATTCCTCAGAGCGGAAGCGACCGTGTGTATTACCGTGTATTGGGTGCAGAAAATTGTATTGCTACATGGAATAAGAACATAAAAGAAAACCAAACTTTTTTGCAATTCAGTAAACATTTCAAACAAAGTAACTGCCCTGTTCCTTTTATTTATGCAGTAAGCAAAGATGAAAGTATTTATTTGCAACAGGATTTAGGTGATAGCTCTCTGTTAAATGAGTTAGAAGCAAAAGGTTACAATGAAGAAGTATATCGCTTGTATGAGCAAAGTTTAAAACAATTGGCGCATCTTCAAATAAAAGGGCATTATAATTTAAATTATGAGTGGTGTATTACTTCAAAAGAATTTGGCAAGCAGGCTATACTTTCTGATTTGCTTTATTTTAAATATTATTTTTTAGACACCTTAAAAATCCCATACGATAAAGAACAACTTGTTGATGATTTTGAAGCATTGAGTATGTACCTCGCAAGAGCCGATCATAAATATTTTATGTTTCGTGATTTTCAAAGCCGCAATGTTATGGTAAAAGAAGGCCAAGTTTTTTTTATAGATTATCAGGGCGGAATGAAAGGCGCAGTGCAATACGATGTAGCTTCTTTGTTATGGCAGGCGAAAGCTGAGTTGCCAACCGAATGGAAAAATAATTTGGTGGAGTATTATATGGATTGTGTGCAGGATGTGTTGCAAAAGCCAATTGACAGAATCCGTTTTATAAGTCAATACAACGGTTATATTTTAATTCGTTTGTTGCAGGTATTAGGTGCCTATGGCTTTCGTGGTTTGTTTGAACGTAAAGCACATTTCCTTACAAGCATACCTTTAGCATTAAGAAATATTAAATGGTTTTTGCAAAATAAACAGGTGGGTGTTAATCTGCCGGAGTTTGAACGCTTGCTGAGCCTGATGGTGGAAGATGAAATCATTGACCGCTTTGAACCTCCCAAAGCAACTGATGCAACTCCATTAACTGTTCACATCAGCAGCTTTTCTTATAAAACAACCGGTATTCCAAAAGACGAAACAGAAAATGGCGGCGGTTTTGTTTTTGATTGCAGAGGTATATTGAACCCCGGAAGATTTGAACCTTACAAGCAACTTACTGGCAGAGATAAAGAAGTAAAAGATTTTTTAGAGCAGCAAACCAAGATGCCGCAGTTTTTAAACAGCATTTATAATTTGGTTGATATTGCGGTAGAAGATTATATGAACCGTGGTTTTGAAAGTTTGATGATCAACTTTGGATGCACCGGCGGGCAGCACAGAAGCGTATATGCTGCTGATGCGGTTGCAAGACATTTACGAAACAAGTACGGAGTAAAAATTGAATTGAAGCATTTGGTGCAGGATGCAAAGAATTGGATTAATAAAATTGATTGATATGAAGGCAATGATTTTTGCTGCAGGTCTCGGCACACGTTTTAAACCCTGGACGGACACTCACCCCAAAGCACTTGCTGTTATAAATGGCAAAAGTTTATTGCAAAGGAATATTGAGTATTTACAACAGTATGGAATTACAGATGTAGTGGTAAATGTGCATCACTTTGCTGACCAAATGATTGATGCAGTAAATGCAAACAAAGGATGGGGAAGTAATGTGATAATTAGCGATGAGCGTGATGAAGTATTGGAAACAGGCGGAGGTTTACTAAAAGCAAGACCATTATTAGAAAGTAATGAACCTTTTATTACTTTAAATGCTGATATACTTACCAATTTAAACATCAACGATCTGCTTGCTTATCACAAAAAAAACAAAGCGCTGATTTCATTTGGCGTAACCAACCGTAAAACATCACGCAATTTTTTGTTTGATGAAAACAACCGTTTATACGGATGGCGAAATAATACAACAGGAGTTGAGAGAATTTCTATTGCAAAAGATGGACTGATTGAAAAAGCATACAGCTGTGTAGTAGTTTTTGAACCTGAAATTTTTTCACTCATCAAACAAACAGGAAAATTTTCTTTGGTTGATACCTATTTAGATTTGGCAGCAGAGCATGTAATCCTTGGTTACGATCATTCGCAGGATAAATTGGTTGATGTGGGCAAACCGGAAAGTGTGGCAATTGCAGAAGCACAATTTATTTAACTACACTTTTATATAAATCTTTTTCTTATCAAGCCAGTAACAAATAGCCCAATACATCACAATCATGCAAATGGCGTAAACTAAAGACCCATTTTCAGGAATACCGGGAACAATCTTACAAATCTTTTCATAAAACCAACTGAAGGGGCTGAGGTATTTTGCAACACCATCAGTTGTAACCCCGTTGGGTATTCTTATTAATCCCAGTAGCCTTGGCAAAAAACCACTTAGTACAAAAATGAACAAAGGATTTTTGCCAAACACATCAAAGAATTTGGCCCACCATCCATTTACATTTTTAAATTCAATAAGATAAATGAGAGTGGCAATAGTGTACATCGCAAGCCCGGTTGTATAAACCGTATAAGAGCTGGTCCATATTTTTTTATTGATGGGGAAAACCATGTCCCATACAAAACCTGCACAGGTTAAAACCGTGGCTGCCACAAAAAGGGAAGCTGCCATTTCAAAAGTTTTGTTCTTTTGCTGAATATATGCACCCACCAGGTATCCAAAAATCACCTGTACAATAGCTGCCAATGTGCTTGCCAGGCCTTCAGGATCAAAAGGAATTCCTTCGCCTTTATAAATATGACTTTTACCCAGTAAAGCTATATCAACATCAGTTCCAAACCAGCCCTTTAAACTAAACGGATTTGCAGCATCGCCCAGTAAGAAACACAAAAGCCAATAGAGTAGAAGTAGCATTGCCCCAAATACAAAGGCGCCATTTTTTTTAAAATAATAAACAATTACTGAGGCAAAAAAGTAGCAAAGAGCAATTCTTTGCAAAACCCCCATAAACCTTAAGTTTTCAAAGGGCTTAAAGACCAACGCATCACCGCTCCATTTTACAAAAGGGCTCCAGTTAAGAAAGATGCCAATAAGAAAAATTATGACAGTTCTTTTCAATACCTTTTTCCAAAAAACCAAGTCTCCTGCCTGTTCCAATCTGGGCATTACAAAAGCCATGGCATTACCCACTGCAAACAGGAAAAAAGGAAAAACCAAATCAGTAGGAGTGCATCCATGCCACGGCGCATGTGCAAGCGGGGCATAAATATGTGCCCAGGAACCTGGGTTGTTTACTAAAATCATCAAGCAAACAGTAGCTCCTCTAAAAACGTCAAGCGAATAAAAACGTTGGTTCACAAGCAATGGTTTAAGGCATTAAAAATAAGGAAAGGGGGGGTGAAATATAGACAGAAAAAAGGGGTTAAAGAAAGCGAACTAATTTTCAGGGTTTCCTCTTCATCGTTTATCTTGCACTCCTAATACCAATTTGATAGTAAAAATAGTTTTGCAGTTGGTGTTTGAAGAGGAATATAGGGTTTTGAAACCCATATCTTTAATGAGTAAATGCAGGTGGAGTTTGTTTATGAATAATAGTAACACCGGAGTAAGAACAATTGAACTTGCCTTTTGGGCAAATAAAATAGAAAGAAAGGGTAAATAAGCCTTGGGGTTTGTTTGCCTTTTTTTATAAAATATAGTTAGCTAAGCTCGGTTTTTTAAAATGTGACTGAGGAGGCGAAGCTATTGCTTGAATGATGGTTAAAAAACAAAACTGGTACGCTGTATACACTAAACCCCGATGGGAAAAAAAGGTTAATCAACTCTTGGAAAAAAAGGGTCTTGATTCTTACTGCCCACTTACGAAAGTGCGGCGAAAATGGAGCGACCGTTATAAAGTAATTGAAGAACCTTTGTTTAAATCCTATGTATTTGTTTATATTACTGAGGAAGAGAAAGCAAGGGTAAGACTAACAGATGGAGTGGTAAACTTTGTATATTGGTTAGGCGAACCGGCTATCATTAATAAAGTAGAAATAGAAATTATTAGAAAGTTTTTAAAAGAGTTTGAGTATGTTCAGGCCACACCGGTAGCCATTACTAAAGGGCAGAAAGTAAAAATAAAAACCGGTTTAATGATGGATACAGAAGGTGTCGTAATTAAAGTAATAAACAAACGGGCTTATGTTGTACTCGAAAGTTTGGATTTTGAGTTAACCGCCCAGTTTGAAAAAAGCAATCTGGAGCCGGTTTCAATAAGTAAAAACATGTTACGTTTAGGGTGAGAAAGTTTATATCAGATAAAACTAAAATTATGATTCAAAGACTAAGTCTGTTGGCTATATGGTCAATTGTGTTTTTCACCTCTTGTGTTTCGCCCGAAAAGCTTAGAAAAGAGTATGTGTTTTTTAATGAAGGGTTAGATACGTTTAAGCTAAATCAATATCAGTTGATAGAGCCAATTATACAAAAAGGAGATTTACTGCAAATAACCATTTCATCAAGAAGCTCAGCATCAAACCAGCTGTTTAATCAAAATTATTCATCTGGTGGAATGAGCGGCACCTCATCTTCCGCAGGAGGAGGTTCTGGTGCAAACGGTTATTTGGTTGATATATCAACCGGAGAAATTAAACTTCCTTTGCTGGGAATTATAGCGGCAGATGGAATGACCAAACTGCAACTTGAAAAAGAAATAATAAAAAGAGCTTCAGAATATTTAAACGAAGACCCGATCGTGAATATCAGGTATCTCAATTTCAGAGTCACATTTTTGGGCAGCGTGCTGCAGCCCGGCTCAAAAATTTTTGAATCAGAAAGAGTTTCTTTTTTACAGGCATTGGGCGAAGTGGGGGGTATTTCTCCCGGTGCTGACTTGAAAAAAATACTTTTATCAAGAGAACAAAATGGCAAACGCACCATGCATTATATTGACTTAACCAACGGTTTGTTTTTTAATTCCCCTAATTATTATTTAAAGCAGAATGATGTAATTTATGTACGCCCATCTGACAGGCAGTTAGCAACTACAGACCCCTCCGTTGCAAGAACTTTACAGTTAGTTACTTTTGGCTTTAGCGTTCTTAATATTATTCTATTATTTCTCACCTTTTTTCGTTAATAAATTTTTCTGATGTCTACAAACGGTCTTGAGCAAGTACAACAAACAGAAAGTGAAGGGAAATTATTAACCTTCAAAGAAATTCTGTTTAAATATATTTCTAACCTTCCTTTGTTTTTCTTTTCATTGGGTATTGCATTAATCATTGCATGGGCTTATTTGCGCTGGGCAACGCCCATATATAATGTAGGAAGCAGTATGATTGTTAAGATGGAAAATGCGGCGAATATTAAAGGCAACGATAAATTCAGCAGCATATTCAACCCGGTTGATAAAATTAACATGGAAGATGAGATTGATTTGATGAGGTCAAAAGAGTTTTTAATAAGGGTGGTAGACAGTTTGGGTATCAATTCAGTTTATATTGAACATGGAAAAGTAAGGAGTAGTGAGGTATATAAGCAAACGCCGTTTATTATTGAAGTGGTTAAGATAGGAGACAGTTCCAAAGCTTACTCGTTCAATATTCAAATTCTCAACCAAAATACATTCTTGCTTAACAAAGAAACAAAACCAAGAAACTATTACAGTAATATTGAACCGGATGCCGGTACTACCTTTCGAATATTTCCCAGTTCTTCTTTGCTTTCTGCAGGACAGGGGCGACGTTTTACCTATACTTGGATGCCTTCTAAAGCAGTAGCAGGTGGGATTTCAGGGAATTTGAGCATTGCACAAAAAAGCCGAACCTCAAGCGTATTAAATTTATCATTAAGCACTCTCAATCCTGAAAAAGGAATTGATATTCTTAATCAAATTATGAAAGAATATGGCAAGTATAATGTTATGGATAAAAGCCGTATTTCGCAAAACTCACTCAATTTTATTAATGATCGTTTAGATAAACTGGAAGGTGAACTGGGGCTTGTTGAAGGCAATCTTCAAAATTTTAAGAAAGAGAATAAATTTCTTGATCTACAGGATCAATCAAAAATTTATTTGGAAACTATGACTTTAACTGAAAAAGAGTTGAAAAATCAAGAAGTGCAGTTGGAAATTTTATCCTGGCTCGAGAATTACATGCGAAATAAAGAAAACGCATACAATTTAACACCAACAGTACTTACTTTAGAAGATCCTACATTAGGTTATTTAGTTGCCGAGTACAATAAATTTGTAATTAAAAGAGAAAATGAATTACAGGTAAACAAAGTAAGTAGTCCAATCATTAAAGAAATTGAATTAAACATTGAAAAAACAAGAACCTCAATTCTTGAGAACCTCAAAAATATAAGGCAATCTTATATGGTTGCTAAAAATGATTTAGAAAGGCAGAATAGTAGCTTGCGAAATGAAATGTTTGCATTGCCCGAAAAAGAAAGCCAGATTAGAGAAATTAAGCGGCAACAGGTAATTAAAAATGAACTGTTTACATTTTTACTGCAAAAAAGAGAAGAAACAGGTATTCAGTTAGCATCAACTGTTTCCAATGCAAAAGTATTTGCCGAAGCCGAGGGAGGGGGTACTCCTGTAGAGCCGAAACGAAGAAATGCCTATGTACTTGCTCTCTTTTTTGGAATATTAATCCCTGTTATCATCATTCTCATACGTGATTTAATGAATGACCGGGTTACTACAAAAGGCGACATAATTAAAAACACAAAAATTCCCGTAATAGGCGAACTGGGACATAACGACAAACTGGAAGTGTTGGTAGTAGTAAAAAACAGCCGCACAATTTTAGCAGAACAGTTTAGAATTATCCGCTCTAATCTGCAATACATTTTAAAGAAGGAACGTACCCCGGTTATTTTGGTTACCTCTTCTTTTAGCGGTGAGGGTAAGTCATTTGCTGCTACCAATCTGGCAGCTTCTATCGCATTAACAGGAAAGCGAACTGTTATTTTGGAATTTGATTTACGGAAACCCAAAGTAATAAGCGGCCTGGGATTGCAGCGAACGTTAGGAATTACCCATTTTATAATTGGAAAAGTAAGTTTAGAAGAACTTCCCGTAAAAGTGCCTGATACTGATAATCTTTTTGTAATTGCCTGTGGGCCCACTCCGCCCAACCCTTCTGAACTGTTGCTCGATGCAAAGATTAAAGAACTCTTTGAATTTTGCAGAGATAACTTTGATACGGTAATTATTGATACTGCTCCTATAGGATTGGTAAGTGATTCAATGACACTGGCTTCGTTTGCCGATGCTACCTTGTTTATAGTACGTCAGCGTTATACCTACAAAAAACAGTTACAATTATTAGAGGACTTATATCAGCAAAAAAAATTCCCCAATCCTTCTATTCTTGTAAACGATATTAAGGTAGAAGGTTATAACAGTTATTACGGATATGGTGGTTATGGCTATGGTTATGGCTACGGCTATGGCTATGGTTACGGCTACTATGATACTGACCCTTCAAAAAACAAATGGTATAATAAGGTGCTAGAATTTGTAGGCCTTAAATAAAATAAGCACATGTGCCGCATTGTCGGTATATATAATCCATTAGTAAAAAACTTGCATCAGCAAGTAATTGCTATGCGGGACGCCATGAAACATGGGGGACCGGATGATGAGGGCATTTTTGTACACCCCGATTTGCCATTGGCGTTTGGTCATAGGAGGCTTTCCTTAATTGACCTTAGTCAGGCAGGCCATCAGCCTATGATTGATGAACACCTCACCATTATATTTAACGGAGAAATTTATAATTATAAAGAACTTCGCTCCACATTAAAACATTACGGGCATCACTTTAAAACGGAAAGCGATACAGAGGTTATATTAAAAGCGTATAGGCAGTGGGGAGTAGAAGCATTTGAATATTTCAACGGTATGTTTGCGTTAGCTATTTTTGACGAACTAAATCAGCAGTTGATATTGGCGAGAGACCACGCAGGCATTAAACCATTGTATTATTATATTGATCATTCCTGTTTATATTTTGCTTCAGAAATTAGGGCTTTTCATTTTGCAGAAAAAAAATTTAGTGAAAATGAAAACTGGCAAACTGCCTTTTTAACCTTTGGTCATTTGCCGGAACCAATTACTACATTACAATCAGTAGAACCTTTGGAAAAAGGAACAGCACTGGTTATTGATTTACCTTCCTTACATACAAAAAAGCACAGCTTTTTTAAGTGGAAGTTTACTGGAAACCTGAAAAATGAAGAAGAAGCAGTTCAACTGTTGAGAGAAACAATGGAACAATCTGTAAACAGGCATCTTATTTCTGATGCGCCCATCGGTTTGTTTTTAAGTGGCGGAATTGATTCCAGTATTCTTACTTTAATTGCAAGCACTACTCAAAAAGAAAACCTCCACACCCTTTCAATTGTTTTTAATGAGCAGGATTTTTCTGAAGATAAATATCAGCAGTTAATCATTGATAAAACCAAAGCAAAGCATCAATCGTTTTTAGTTACCAAAGATGTGTTTAGCGAAAAGTTAGAGGATACCATGCAGGCAATGGATCAGCCAACTTTGGATGGCATCAATACATATTTTATTTCAATGTATGCAAAAGCATACGGATTAAAAGCCGTGCTTTCCGGATTGGGTGCCGACGAACTTTTTGGGGGCTACCCTTCTTTTTATCAACAAAAGAAAATGAACTTCGTAAATAAAGCACCCAACAGTTTTTTAAAAGGGTTGCAATATTTTCCTGATCACAGGATTCGTAAGCTCAGCTATGCAGGTTTAGAAAACTCAGCAGCAGAATATTTAAGCTACCGGGGAATTTTTACACCTGTGTCAGTAGCAAGGTTGCTTGGGAGTACGGAAAAGGAAATTGAACTCCAACTTCAAAATCTCAGTACCTATTATCCTGTAAATGGCTTGGTTGATGGTAACCGGATCAGTTGGTTAGAAACTAATTTTTATATGCAGAATCAGTTACTTAAAGACTCTGATTTTATGAGTATGTGGCATGGGGTAGAAATACGGGTGCCTTTTTTAGACAAGGAGGTAATGATCATGGCTGGAGTGATTGATGCAGCATTGAAATTTAAAAAAGCACCTCCAAAATATTTATTGGTAAAAGCATTTGAACAGGAGTTGCCGATAGAAATATGGAATCGTAAAAAACAGGGATTTACATTTCCATTTGAAGGATGGCTTAAAGAAAATGAATTCATCATGCCTTCTACAGAAGACGAAAAAAAACTCTACAAAGCGTTTCAAAATCAACGTTTATCCTGGGGCAGGTACTGGTGTGCGTTGCTTATGAATAGGTTTTCCCATAAACAAGTGCATGAAGCAGCGTAAAATAAAGTTTCTTGTGCTTACTGCTTTTTCAAGTATGGGTGGAATAGAAAAGTTTAACAGGGCTTTTATAATGGCTTTGGTACAATTACAAAAACCAATGAATGCGAAGGTAAGTTTTGCAAGTATGTATGATTGCGAAACGAATGAAGCATATGTACCAAATGCAAACTTTCAACCATTTTCTGGTAAGCGAATTAAATTTGTACTACAATCTTTTTGGCAGTCACTCAAATGTGATGATTTAATTATCGGGCATATAAACCTTGCAATAGTGGGTATATTGTTTAAAAAGTTTCAGCCGAAAAAAAAATTAATTGTTATCTGTCATGGCATTGAAGTGTTTGAACCGGTGAGCGGTTTAAGAAAAAAATTATTACAAAAAGCAGATCAAATCCTTGCCGTGAGCTTGTTTACAAAAAGTAAACTGATTGAACAGCAGCATGTGCCAGAGCAAAAAATCAGTGTTTTTCCAAACACACTTGATCCTTTTTTTGTGTTGCCTGCTGACTTTTCAAAACCGGCTTTTTTAAAAAAGCGATATCAGATTCAAGAAAATGAAAAAGTGATTTTTACATTAACACGGTTAAACAATAACGAAGGTTATAAAGGCTATGATAAAGTAATTGCTATTTTACCACAATTGATAAAGAGTGGTTTTTCTTTTAAATATATCCTTGCAGGTAAGGCAGATGAAGCAGAACGGAAACAGTTGCAGCAATTTATTACAGCAAACGGATTAGATCAATATGTTTTAATGCCCGGTTTTATTGCTGAAGAAGAAGTAATAGCTCATTATTTACTGGCAGATGTGTTTGTAATGCCCAGTAAAGGTGAAGGTTTTGGTATTGTGTTTATAGAAGCAATGGCATGTGGGCTGCAGGTAATTGCAGGCAATAAAGATGGAAGTACTGAAGCCTTACAGTTTGGCGAATTAGGAACTCTCATTGATCCGGATGATAGCAATCAATTAAAAAGTGCATTGCAGCAATCCTTAACCAGGCAGGCAAACCCAAACGAAGTACAGAAAAAAATGCTCAGCTACTTTACATTTCAAAAATTTAAAGAACGTCTGGCCGAAAGGATGAGTGCATAAATGCAAAAAATAAAATTTTTAATTGTTGGTTGCGGAGCAATTGGTGAACGTCATGCAAAATTGGCTTCAGAAAAAGGAGAGTTGCTTGCCGTTTGCGATAGTGATTCAAACAAAGCAAAAGCGTTTTCAAAAAAATATAATTGTTATGGTTACACATCTTTAAAAGCCATGTTAGCTGCACAATCAACGGCAGAAGCACTTATTATTTGCACACCTAACGGGCTTCATGCTGCGCATAGTATAAAAGGATTAAAAGCAGGATTGCATGTGCTTTGTGAAAAACCAATGGCATTAAGCACATCAGATTGTAAAAAAATGATTACAGCTTCTGTTAAAGCAAAAAGACACCTGATGATTGTAAAACAAAACCGTTACAATCTTCCTGTAATTGCAGTAAAGAACCTTTTGGACAAAAACAAATTAGGAACTGTCTACAGCATTCAGCTTAATTGTTTTTGGAATCGGAACCCTGCATACTATGCTCAATCTAATTGGAAGGGTACCAGAAAAATGGATGGAGGCGTATTGTTTACGCAGTTCAGCCATTTCATTGATTTATTATATTGGTTTTTTGGCGATATAAAAATGGCAAAAGGATTTACGTCCAATCTGGCGCATAAGAATATTACTGAAATTGAAGATACCGGAGTGTTTAGTTTTATTACAAAGCAAGGAGTGCCGGGTACTTTGAATTATACTACCAACGCAAACACAAAAAATTATGAAGGGTCTGTTACTGTTTTTGCACAAAAAGCAACTGTTAAAGTAGGCGGCCCTTATTTAAATGAACTAAGTTATCAGCAACCTGTATTTATTCAGGAGTCTTCGTTACAAAACACTAATAAAGCGAATCAATACAAAGGGTATCAAGGTTCAATGAGCAATCATTCCAATGTATACGATTCTTTTTTAAAGGTTATAGCAGGTAAACAAAAAAAGTATACTTCAGGTGAAGAAGCAATACATAGTGTACAAATGATAGAAAAATTTTATAGTGCCGCTAAAAAGTAAAAACAGGCCTCTAATTTTAAAAACAGGAATCAGAGCTGTAAAAACAGGTATAAATGTGCGTATAGCCATTCCCGTAAATTTATACGGGTGTACTTTAGGCGATCATTGTTTTGTAGGCCCATTTACAGAAATTCAGAAAGGGGTAAGCATTGGTAATTATTGCCGCATACAGAGCCATAGTTTTATTTGCGAGCTGGTAACCATAGGTAACAATTGCTTTATTGGTCATGGGGTGATGTTTATTAATGATACATTCAGCAATGGTAAACCTGCCGCAGGCGATGAAACAAAGTGGAAGAAAACAACAGTTGGCAACAATGTATCTATTGGCAGCAATGCTACTATTTTACCGGTTAGTATTTGTAATGATGTGGTAATAGGGGCAGGTGCAGTGGTAACAAAAGATATCAGGAAAAAGGGAACCTATGTGGGTAATCCGGCCAAACGTTTAAAAACTTAAAGCAGAATGAACAAAGCTGATTTGCAGAATGAAGTTTGGGATTTAGAAATAAAACCACAGTCTTCTTTTTTTGATGTAAACCTGAAGGAGGTATGGCGTTACCGAGATTTAATGTTGCTGTTTGTAAAACGAGATTTTGCAGCCCAATACAAACAAACTGTTTTAGGTCCGTTATGGCATCTTGTGCAACCAGTTTTAACAACCATTATGTTTCTATTGGTATTTGGTAAAATTGCTAACATACCTACTGACGAGATTGAACCCATTTTGTTTTACATGAGCGGAATTACAATATGGAATTATTTTGCAAGTTGCTTAACCAATACTTCCAGCACCTTTGTTGCCAATGCATCTATATTTGGAAAAGTATATTTTCCTAGATTGGTATTACCTCTTTCAGTTGTGTTATCAAACATAGCCCGGCTACTTATACAATTCGGATTATTACTTTCCTGCATGGTTTTTTATGCCGTATTTAAAAACACACCCATTCAGTTTGGAATCAACTGGCTGCTGATTCCCGTTTTAATTTTCATAATGGCAGGTATCGGTTTGGGGCTGGGTATTATTATTTCTTCGCTTACAACAAAGTATAGAGATTTTGCAGTGCTTGTAACCTTTGGTGTGCAATTACTCATGTATGCCACTCCGGTTGTATATCCACTTTCGTATTTAAAAAATAAAAGTTACCGTTGGATAATTGAATGGAATCCATTGAGTTCTTTAGTAGAAGGATTCCGCTATGCCTTATTTGGAAAAGGTAGTTTTGATGCCAGTTCTTTATTATACAGTTTTATTTTTATGATGGTTTTACTTGTTTCGGGCATCGTAATCTTTAGTAAAGTAGAACGAACGTTTATGGATACCGTTTAAAAACCAATTCCTGTTATTTTTTATAATTCATGATGAGCACAGTAATAAAAGTTAGTGATCTTTCAAAACAGTATCGCCTTGGCCAGGTAAGCACAGGTACTATCAGTCATGATGTAAATCGCTGGTGGCACAGGATGCGTGGTAAAGATGATCCGTATTTAAAGATTGGTGAAGCCAACGACCGTACTTCAATAGGCAGTACAGATTATGTATGGGCACTAAAAGACATCAATTTTGAAGTGCGGCAGGGCGAAGTGCTTGGTATCATTGGCCGTAATGGTGCAGGCAAGAGTACACTCTTAAAAATACTAAGCCGTACAACTGCTCCTACTGAAGGAATTATTAAAATAAAAGGACGTGTAGCCAGCTTGCTGGAAGTAGGTACAGGCTTTCATCCTGAACTCAGCGGCCGTGAAAATATTTTTCTTAATGGTGCAATACTGGGCATGACAAAAAAAGAAATCACCCGCAAGTTTGATGAAATTGTTGCCTTTGCAGGAGTAGAACGATATATTGATACACCGGTAAAACGATACAGCAGCGGTATGTACGTGCGGCTTGCATTTGCAGTAGCTGCACATCTGGAGCCGGAAATTTTAATTGTTGATGAAGTATTGGCCGTAGGCGATGCAGAGTTTCAAAAAAAGTGTTTGGGCAAAATGAAAGATGTAAGTGAGAAAGATGGAAGAACGGTGTTGTTTGTGAGTCATGATATGAATGCTATCATTAATTTATGTCCTAGAGTTTTACTGATGAATCAAGGAAAGATTCAATTGGATGATACAACAAATAAAGTTGTATCATCTTACAAAAAAGGCAATGCCGGCATAACAACTAAATGGCATAGTCATAAGGATGTTCCTGAAGCACATTTCTCATTTGTAGAAATAAAAATAATTGGTGACCAACCACGGCTTTTACTGAACATTAAATTCAGTATTAAAGCATCAATTCAGCACAAAACTTTATTTGCAGCGTTTGATTTGTGTAACTCTTTAGGATTACCTGTTATGCAGGCAATTCCACAAGCAGATCCATTTATCAATTTTAAGAATGGAGAACAAAACTTTGAATGTGAAATTGAATTAAATGGATTAATACCAGACAGCTATTTTATTTCTGCCTGGATCGGAGAACACAACAATCTCACACTCGATTGGCAGAAAGAAATTCTTTCTTTCGAAATAATTAATTCACCTATTCTTGGGCGAACGATTCCACATTCTTATTCTAACGGATTTATAATACCATCCTCAAAGCTGATAACTCACTAGTAATGAAAAAAAACGTAACAGAAATAATTCGTTCATACAGGCGAATAAAATATGATCAAAAACGGCTTGAACAAATGGCTGCCATCCATAGAAAGAACGCAGCTTTTACAATGATTAGTGAAGAACTGTATGTTGATAATTTATTACTCGCAGAAAAGATCAAGTTAGTAGACGGAGATATTGTTGAATGCGGTGTTTGGAGGGGTGGAATGATTGCTGGTATAGCAGAACTTATTGGTAAAGGAAGAAATTATTTTTTGTTTGACAGTTTTGAAGGGTTGCCGGAGGCAAAGGAAATAGATGGCAAATCTGCTATTGCCTGGCAACAAAATAAAGAAGGAGAAAATTATCATGATAATTGTAAAGCAGAAATGGATTTTGCAATAACGGCCATGGAAAAAACAGGAGTTGACTACGAGTGTATTAAAGGCTGGTTTGATGAAACAGTTCCGGTATTTAATAAATCAAATGAAATTGCACTATTGCGGTTAGATGGAGACTGGTATGATTCAACAATGGTTTGTTTAAAATACTTATATCCAAAAGTCGTAAACGGGGGAATGATCATTTTAGATGATTATTATACCTGGGATGGGTGTAGCAGAGCAGTTCATGATTATTTATCACAAATACAATCAGCTTCAAGAATATTCACCTCAGAAAAAATTGTTTGTTATATTATTAAATCAGATTAACAAGCTTATGAAAGTATTATATATTCATGATGAGGTGGTACACAATTATAAAGCAGCAAATGAAGTGTTGCCTTTTGTAGTTGAATCATTTCAGCCAACTTCAATTCTGGATGTAGGATGCGGTATTGGCACTTGGTTAAAAGTGGCGAAAGAACTTGGAGTAAAGGAAGTAATTGGAGTTGATGGAAGTTATACAAACCGGAATCTTTTAAAAATTGATACTGACGAATTTGTAGAAAAGGATTTGAGACAATCTTTTGAGTTAAAACGAAAATTTGATTTGGTACTTTGTCTTGAAGTCGCTGAACACTTACCTAAAGAATCAGCCGAAAATCTTATTACTTCTCTCTGCTTTCACAGCGATACAATTATTTTTTCAGCAGCAATACCCGGGCAGGGAGGGCAAAATCATATCAATGAACAATGGCCATCTTATTGGGCTGATCTTTTCAGCAAAAAAGGATTTCACACGTACGATCTTTTGCGCCCTGTTTTTTGGAATAACATAAATGTAGATTTTTGGTATAAACAAAATATGATTGTGTTCTCTAAAATAAGTCTGGAGCATTTATACAAAAAGCAAACCAATCAAGAAGTTAATGGGTATGTACATCCTGAGTTGTTTAAAAAAGTATTGGAAGAAATTAAACTTCTTAAAACACAAATAGAAAATGAGGAGCAAAAACCCGGAGTAAAAAAATCTTTTTTGCGGTTTTTAAAATCTCTGGGTAAAAAGTTGCTTTCATGAAGTACATACTAAATTAAAGTTAACTTCTTAAAACTCAAAAGAATGGTTCTGTGGTGGAGTTTAATCACAATAAAAAATGATAAACTTAAATTAATAATGGTTATGAGTTTATTGTTTTTTAAGATCATTATTTTAGATGTTCATTTAGTTTGATTTTGAAAAGTAAGTTTACCATAGTTGTAATTTTAGCCTGTTATTTCAGCCAGATGAGCTGTAAAAAGGAAATCAGTGCTGATAACGCTCATCATTTAGATGCCGGTAATTTTTTTAATCTTTCCGATTCTTCTTACAAACAAATACTCTCTAAAGGAATTAATCTTTCTAATTGGTTTATTGATGGGGGCGACAAAGCACAATACCCCACACGATTTACAGAAGTTCATTTTAAAAAAGTAAAACAAATGGGTTTTACGTTTGTGCGGTTGCCTATTGGGTTTTATACCTTGTTTACTCAGAGTGCCCCTACCTATTTACATCCCGGTAATATTAAGTGGGTTGATTCTGCTGTGGCAAGAGCTACCAGATGCGGATTGGCAGTAATCATAGATCATCATCCAGGCGGTCATTCTTATGAGCAGGAAATGATGGAAGACAAAAGTGGAAAACTCATTAATAATTTTGCTATTTACTGGAAAACATTGGCAGCTTATTTTAGTAAATACTCTGCAAAGCAGGTAATGTTTGAAGTATTAAACGAACCTTATGGTTCTGCCCGCAGTACTGTGCCAAACGCCTGGAAATGGTGGTGGCCTGCACAGGAAAAAGTAGTAAGGGCTATTAGAGAAGCCGCTCCTAACCACTTGGTAATTGTAGAAGGAGAAGAAGGGGGAAGTGCTGCTGCATTAGTACGGGAAACTCCTTATAATATTCCCAACGTGGTATATGCATTTCATTATTATTCACCTGCAGAGTTTACACATCAGGGAGCCTATTGGGTAGGGGTACCATACAATCTTTTACGGAATGTGCCTTATCCTTCAACCCCCGAAAATGTAATGCCGGTTATAAATGCTTCTGCTGACAGAGATGTACAATGGCTTCTTCACTTATATGGAAAAAAGCAGTTTAATCAGGATTCCATACAATTAGAAATAGATATGGTAAACAAATGGTCGCAGTTGCATAAAGCATTTGTAGTTTGTACAGAGTTTGGTTCTTATAAATTTTATTCGCCAAGAGCAAACCGCTTACAATACATTACTGATCTCCGCACCAAATTAGAAGCAGCTAAATTTGGCTGGGCTATGTGGGAGTTAGATGAAGGTTTTGGCGTAATAAATTACCCCAATGACAACCGTAACAATCCTGTTTTTGATAATGAAATGCTGATAGCCTTGGGTTTAAAATAAAGTAGATAATCCGTTTCGTATTGTTACCCATTTCTTTTTCAATTATCATTTGCAGCCATAACCCCCAGCCGGCAATTTTATCAAAATTGCTTACGGTTATTCTTAACTTTAGTTCTGCATCTCCCCAGCATGAAATTATACTTGTTGATAACAATTCTGCTCCTAAACTCAGTACCAATGAAACTGTTCAACAATTTTTAGGTGTAAAAAAAAATGCAAGGTTACTGGTAGAAACAACACCGGGATTAACTGCTGCCCGGCTGGCAGGAATAAGAGCTTCAACATACGATTGGATTATTTTTTTTGATGATGATAATGAACCTTCCGTTCAGTATTTATCTGCCGCTACAGAATTGATACTGCAGCACCCGCAAACTGGTGCATGGGGGCCGGGCAAAATAAATGTGTGCTACATCAATCAAAAAGAAACTGCCTTTTTGCAAAAAGTAAAATGGTTATTTCAGTATAGAAATTACAATGAAACATTTATTGATAACAATACAATTGAAGGAAGCGAGTATTATCCTTACGGAACAGGAATGGTAATACGAAAAGATATATTGATAAAGTATATTGAGCAGGTTAAGAGTGGGCAATTTACCATGAGTGACCGAAAAGGTAAAAACCTTTCAAGTGCCGGAGATATTCAAATATTATTTACCTGTATTCAGTATGGGTATTACGCAGGTACAAGCGGTTCTTTACTGTTAAATCATAATATTGATGAGGCAAAAGCAAATACATCTTATGTAAACCGGTTAGTATATGCATTAAACAGTAGCCAGTTAAAAGCGTATAACGAAGTTTTTCCTGAGCGGAAACAAGCCATTGACCCAATCAGTAACCTTGATGTAGTTCAAGTGTTTATAAATGCACTTCGTGCCTCCCGTTTAAACAGTTCTCGGTTTACTGTTACTATGTTTATCAGTAAAAAACTTGGTGAACTGAATGCAAGAATTGTTGCAGCTGATTTACAAAAACCACTTCTTTTAAAAATATATGAAAACTATTTTCTTTAAAGCAGGAAGATTTGCTTACCGTGTGTTGAATCTTTCTGCCAATCAAAGAATCAACCGGGTATATTCTAAATCAATACTGGATGCAGAAGCCAGTAACAAAATGATTTATGATTTAATTAAAGCGGGAAAACCTGCAATGATCAGCAGATTTGGATCTCCGGAATCAAAGTGTTTATTAAATTATCTTGAATTAGAGGAGCACAGGAAAAGTGATGCCATTGCAAAACTAAAAGCTGCATTTACCGGCTCGGTAAATCACTGGCGTGATGATGTAAGAATTGATATACAGGATTTGGTTGGTTTTTTCCCTCCAACTAATGAAATGCTGGAAAAATTTGCTAAGTTTTATATTAACCAGATTAAGAAAATGAATGCAGTTGGTATTTGGGGGTTTGTACCTGGCGAAACTTTTTTAATACAAAACTATTGTGCTGGTGCTATTGCCTATAACCCGGCTGCATTGGAACCTTACTATTTTACAAACCCATGGTCTAAAGCCTTGGAAAATAAAAAAGTATTAGTGATTCATCCTTTTTCTTCTTCCATAAAAAGTCAGTATCAAAAACGGCAAGTACTTTTCAGTAATCAAAATATACTTCCTTCATTTGAATTAAAAACGATTACTGCTGTACAATCTATTGCCGGAAATAAAACAGCCTTTACTAACTGGTTTGAAGCGCTCAATTCTATGCAGCAACAAATCAATGATATTGATTTTGATGTGGCTATTATAGGAGCAGGCTCCTACGGGCTTCCGTTAGCAGCTTATATAAAAGAAAGAGGAAAAATTTCTATTCATATTGGAGGGGCTACACAAATTATGTTTGGTATTAAAGGAAAACGTTGGGATGAGCACCCGCAAATAGCTCAATTATATAATGAAAACTGGGTACGCCCCTCAGCCGATGAAACAGTACCTCAGGCAAATAAAGTAGAAGATGCCTGTTATTGGTAAGTAATAATTAAAACCTGCTATATGAAGCAAACCAACTATAATAAATTAAAAGTATTTTACAGAGAAGGAACAGCTGATGAGAGTGTATTGGATCATAGTTTTGAGCATGATATTTTCTTTTCATCCATTCCGTATTATAAAGTTCCATCAAATGCTGTGGTAATTGATGTGGGTGCTCATATTGGTACGTTTTCTTTGTTAATGGCTGATAAAGCTCCCAAAGGAAAATTCTTTGCATTAGAACCGGCAGATGATACGTATGAAGTTCTTGAAAAAAATGTGGTGGAAAATCAGCTTCAGGGTAAAATGATTCCCTGCAAAATTGCTTTGTACAATACAAATTCTACAGTAAAATTGTTTCATGATGAGCAAAGCGGCAACTGGGGGCATTCCATTGTAAGTGAATTAAGTAAAACCTTTGAAGAGGTAGAAACAATTACCATGGATCGTTTTTTTGAACAGCACGCAATTAATAAATGCGACCTGATTAAATTTAATTGTGAAGGAGCTGAATTTAAAATCATTGAAAGCGTATCAGACAAAACATTAAATAAAATTAAAACGTGGATTATACTTTTTCATGAAGATTTAGAAACAACCGGTAACAGGCTAAATATGGTAAACAGGCTTAAACGTAATGGATATATTGTAAACCTGCAAAGATTAAGTGATGATAACAAGCGGGGCTGGATAACTGCCACAAAAAATTATGTTCAGTACTACCAGTATTCAATTGCAAGTAAGCTTCAAAAACTTTTTAGATAATTGCCTTTTTTTTTAGCTGAATGATAAGCGCTCCTGTTTTACTCATTATTTTTAACCGCCCGGCTACAACGCAAAAAGTATTTGATGCTATACGGCTTGCACAACCGACCCGTTTATACATTGCAGCCGACGCTCCCCGTGCAGGCAATACAGAAGATGAAGAAAAATGCTTAACCACAAGAACTGTTACTGAACAAATTGATTGGCCCTGCCAAGTAAAACGTTTGTATCAAGAAAACAATCTTGGGTGCAGTAAGGGGCCAAGAGCAGCTTTCAGTTGGTTTTTTTCTTATGAAAAAGAGGGAATTATTTTAGAAGATGATTGTGTACCGCATACAGATTTTTTTTTGTTTGCAGCAAATATGCTGGAGCGTTACCGAAACAATAAAAAAATCATTTCCATCAATGGTTCTAATCTTGGTTATGAATTAACAAATGGAAACAGTTATACCTTCAGCAGGTTTATGAATATGTGGGGATGGGCTACCTGGGCTGATAGAGCAGAAAGTATTGATTACTCACTTACTAAATGGAAGAATGTACAAAAGCCATTATGGTTTTTGTACACAAAAATGCGCCAGGGCTTGTTTGATGCAGATATGAACTGGTATAAATACTGGCAACACAAATTCGATCTTACCACAACAAAGGAAAATATTACATGGTGGGACTGGCAGTGGATTTTTCATCAAACCCTGCATCAAAAACTTTCAGTAGTGCCTGCTGTAAATCTTGTAAGTAATATAGGGTTTCATGCAGATGCAACGCATACACATGAAACTAAAAACCCGGCAGCAAATATTCCTACTAAAGTTCTTAACCAGCCAATACAACACCCATCCACCTTCAAACCCGATTTTGTGTATGAAGAAGAATATGTAAAGTGGGTTTGGTGTTATCATAAACGTATATCTTTTAGAAAAACAATCGTGGGTTATCTTAAAGAAGTATTTAAATGACAATCCGTTCATTGTTACACGTAGTAAAGCATCTTAATTTAAATACATTTTATTTTAATTTTAAATCATTTCCTTTTTACACAGCCATTCGTTTTCCTGTATTCCTAACCAGAAATGTTATACTGAAAAATATTTCTGGAAAAACAGAACTCCCATCACCATTTCATACAGGCAGCATCAGAATCGGATTTGGTGAGGTAGGTATTTTTGATAAGAAACGATCAAAAACAATATGGGACGTAAAAGGCAGCGTAGTATTTATGGGGCCTGCTAATATTGGACATGGCGCAAAAATATGTGTTGGGCAAAATGGTACTCTTAGTTTCGGAGCTCATTTTAATTTAACAGCAGAAAGTTCTATTATTTGTTTTTATAAAATTTCATTTGGTGCATATTGTCTTTTGTCTTGGGAAATATTAATGATGGATACTGACTTTCATAAAGTGTACAAAATGAATATGCATATAAATGAAGACAGGGCAATAGAAATTGGAGATAAAGTATGGATTGGGGCAAGGTGTACAATCTTAAAAGGGGTACTTATTCCCGCAGGTTCAGTAATAGCCACGGGCTCCGTGGTAACTAGGTCTTTTACACAACCTAACTCTGTATTTGCCGGGTTTCCTGCAAAGATTATTAACGAAAATATTGAATGGAAACTTTAAACTCCTATCCTAAAATTTCAATTGTTACCGCTTCTTTTAATCAAGGTAATTTTATTGAAGAAACAATTAAAAGTGTGCTGGATCAAAACTATCCGAATCTGGAATACATAATTATTGATGGAGGAAGTACTGACAATTCTGTAGAGGTCATCAAAAAATATGCACCGCATTTAAAGTACTGGATTAGTGAAAAAGATAAGGGTCAGGCCAATGCTATTAATAAAGGATTACAATATTGTACCGGAGAAATTTTTAACTGGCTTAACAGTGATGATTATTTAGAACCCGGTTCGCTCATGAAGATTGCCGATGCGTTTGCCGATGCAAAGGTGCAATTGGTAGCAGGGCAGGTGCGGAATTTTTCTAATACATCAGAAAATATTATTCCCAATCAACATTTAACAGCAGAAGGATTAATGTGCTGGAAGCCGGGAGTAAAGTTTGTACAGCCCGGTGTATGGATGCGCAAAAGTTTATTAGAAGAATGTGGCGGAATTGATGAACAGTTTCATTATGCTTTTGATTGGGATTTATATATACGTTACCTCTATCATGCACAGGTGGTAAAAGAAATTCCTGATCTGCTGGTGCATTTCCGGTTACATGAGCAATCAAAAACACAATCAGTTAGTGAGCGATTTCTGGTTGAAGAACGTAAGATCATTGAAAAAATCAGACGGCTTCCTGGTTATGATGGATTATACAAAGCATGTAACTATAAAATACAGGCAGCCGGCTGGACAGCGTTTTTATCAGAGCAATCAAAAAAATCTTCTTCATTTTTACAGAAATGTATAACAGTGGTTGCACAAATGAATAAGTACAGTGCTGTGAGTTTTTCAAGGCAAACCGCAGGAGCCATAAAAGCATTTTGGCAAAAGAAAATATTTTAATTGAGTGTTACGGTTCCAATGTTCGTTCAGAAAAAGAAAATAATCTGGCTGGCACATGAAGGTAATCTTAGCGGTGCCAATATTGCATTGCTTGAATATGTGGATGCATTAAAAGATGATTATGACTTTCATATCATTCTTCCACATTCAGGAACTATGAGTTCTGCTTTGCGACAACGAAATATTTCATCAACCGTTATTCCACAGTATGGGTGGGTGGGAAATAGTCAAAAAAATATTGAGAATCAGTTGAAAAGATGGCTGCGTTCCTTTCTTGCACTCAGAGCAACAAAAAAACTGATCATAAAAGAAAAGGCTGACATCGTTTTTACAAACACACTTATCCCTTTTATTGCAGCACAAGCAGCCAGTCAATTAAACAAGCCACATGTGTGGTGGATTCATGAATTTGGCGAAGAAGATTTTGGGTTTAAAATAGGTTGGGGAAACCCGCAGGCCGCTTATGCTAAAATGAAAAAATGGAGCAGGCTCATCATTTGTAATTCAGAAGCGGTTACAAAAAAATTCAAGGCTTTGATGCCCCACGCAACTATAAAGCGTTTGTATCAACCCGTTAGCTGGCATGCAAAACCGATTGCCGCAAAACAAAAGAATGCAAGGTTTCTTATGTTCGGTCAAATTATACCATCTAAAGGCCACCGACAAGTATTAGAAGTAATGGCTGAACTAAAACAAACAAAAGCACACATAGATAATACCTTACATATAAAAGGCCCTTGTGAAAACAAGGCTTATTTAAATGAACTGTTACACTTTATTGCAGAGCATGATTTGGAACAACAGGTGAAAATTGAAATTGGTTTTTTTCAAAAAGAAGAAACAATGTCTTTGTATGAGGTGCTTATAGTAGCCTCACAAGCAGAAGCATTTGGAAGAGTTATTATTGAAGCAAATAAAGCAGGTTTACAAGTAGTTGTAAAAAATAGCGGCGGGGCTCCAGAGCTTATGAATGAAACCAACGGTCTTTTGTACAACAATGTAAACGAATTAAAACAAATACTAAGTGGCGAAATTTCTTTGCCTGCGGTATCAATGCGATTTAATTATGATGAACAAAAAGAAATACAAAATTTAAAAAGCTGGTTGGCTGCTTACTGATATGCTTAATACAAAACCTTTATTTACTGTTGCTACCATTACCTACAATTCTTCAAAGTGGGTAAAGCAAACCTTTGATAGTGTACTTTCATCCACATTTACTGATTTTGAATTTCTCATTTCAGATGATTGTTCTACCGATAATACATGGTCCATTATTGAGCAATACAATGACCCCCGTATTCGTGCATGGCGAAATGATTATAACTTAGGGGAGTATGTTAACAGAAACAAGGTTTTGAACGAAGCAAAGGGGAAATACATTTTGTTCATTGATGGAGATGATATTTTATATAAAGATGCATTGGCAGAATATGCAAACTACGCACATGCTTTTCCTCAAGCTGCCGCTATCTGGGGAGTATATTCTGTATATTTTGATTTTGTGGCATTCCCATATCTATTTACTCCCGAACAATTAACCTCATTAAACTTTTTAAGCACCTATCCTGTAACAGTTGTTGGGTTTACCGATTCTGTTTTTGGAGTAAATGAATTGAAACAATTAGGAGGTTTTGATGAACGGTTTGCAATTGGCGATACCTACATCAAACGAAAATTCAGTTGTTTTTTCAACGTGCTTTTAGTACCGGCAGGCCGTGCTTTTTGGCGGCAGTATCCCGAGCAGGCAAGCAACAAAGTGCGTAGTTATTACAGAAACCTTATTGAAACTTATAAGATTGATAATGAGTTGTTGTATAGCGATTTTTTTCCATTAAAGGGAGCGTCACTGGAAGCCGCAATCTTTAACTTCAGGATAAGATCAGTGAAATTGATTATTTTAAATACGATAAGGAAAGGGAAGTTTATTGATTTCTTTAAGTTAATGTTCAAATTACTTGTTCCGTATTCAGATTTATTATTGATTTTTAAAAAAGGCGATTATAGTTATAAAGCCGGTGCAAGTTCTTCTGCTCCGTTGCTTAACGATTATCATTTTAAATAACTCAGGTGTATGTTGCGTTTATTTTTTAAAATTATAAGAAAGTTGAGCAGTTTGTTTTTTTCTATCAGCCGGCTGCTGAAAATCAGTCAATGGAAAATTTTATACCCGGTTCGTTTTGCAGCAGGTACGCAACTGCATTTTGGAAAATTATTCGCTATTCATTTTGATGCATCCGCTTCCGGTATTAGGATTGGTGCCGGAGTTCAGTTCAGGAATTTTTGCCAGATCCGTTCAGGAACAAACGGAAAATTAACCATCGGCGATCGTGTATTTTTTAATGACTTTTGTAGCATTCATTGCTTTCATGAAATTGTTATTGGTAATGATTGTCAGTTTGGAGAGGGTGTAAAATTTTATGATGTAAATCATAGTTATCAACAAAAAAATGTATTGATTTCAGAACAGGGATATAACAAAGGCATCATTCATATCGGTTCAAATTGCTGGTTTGGTACCAATGTTATTATATTAAAGAATGTAACTATTGGAGATAATGTAGTAATTGGTGCAAACTGTGTTATTCATCAATCCATTCCTGCAAACTCGGTAGTAACAAATACACAGAACTTGAAAGTTAAACCTTCTAACTAAAAATAAGTATGGCTATTGAACGTATAGTACCCGGTACAATTGAATGGGAAGCATTTTATGCCAATCACATCTGCAGATACCAGTTTGCAAAAGAACAGATTGAAAAAATACATGCAACAACTATTTTAGATGCTGCCTGTGGAGTGGGATATGGAAGTTTTTTCCTGAGTACCGATGAACGATTAAAAGTAACCGCAGTTGACCGCTCAAAAGAAGCATTGAGTATTGCAGCCAAAAATTTTTCACGTAGTAATATTCAGTTTCTTGAAGACGATTGCCATACACTCGTTAAGGCATCTGCTTTTGGTTTGTTTGATTGTATTGTAAGTTTTGAAACTCTGGAACATCTTCCACAGCCCGATTTATTTATTAAAAGTTGTTTTCAGAATTTGAATACAGGAGGAAAACTTGTTATCAGTACCCCCAATCAATTGGTATCAAGTCCTGATGGTAAGCTTGATTGGGAGTATCATGAAAAAGAATATGCACCAGAGGAACTGATCAAACTTCTTTCTGATGCTGGCTTTTCATCTATTGGTTTATTTGGGCAGCAGATGACTTCTATTGGTAAGCTAAGAGATCAGATGCGGGCAGAGTTAAATAAAATCAACAGCAACCCTTTTGTAAGAATGGGTAGAAAAATTCAACAGTTAGTAAAGGGCCGTAAATTTTCGGCTGTATTGCCAGAGCAGACAGAAGATTTTGAAATAAAATCATATCCTCTTCCACAGGATGTAATTAATGCAGGAACAAAAGGGCCATTTGTTTTAATAGCGGTTTGCGAAAAAAAATGAAAGTAATTCAGGTTCTTAACCATTTTCTTCCCGGCCAAACTGCTGGTACCGAAGTTTATACATGGGCCTTGAGTAAGGAGTTGCAAAAGAAAAATATTTCCGTACAAGTAGTAATTCCAAACTATAATAAATCACAATCTGAAACATACAGTTATGACGAACTTTCTGTAGTACAATATGCCGAACCATCGGTGGTTGATCGTTCTCTCATTATGGGTTTTCGGCAGCCAGATGGATTAAACTATTTTATTGGGCATTTGCAAAAAGAGCAACCGGATATAGTACATTTTCACGAACTGGCCGGCAGTAACGGAATCACATTACAGCATGTAATTGCTGCAAAGAGTATTGGTGCAAAAGTGGTTATGACCTTTCATTTGGCAGGTTACACCTGTAAAACAGGAAATCTTTTGTATAAAGATAAAGTGCTTTGCGATGGCGTTATTCATCTTCAAAAATGCAGCAGATGCTACCTGCATAAAAAGGGAAACCGGGTTGTAAACTCAGGTTTACTCTCCCTGTCATCTGTTTTACATCACCTAAAAATAGATACAACAAAGTGGAATAACAAAGCGGGTACCGCTTTAGGAACCGTATCGCTTATTGAAAACCTGAAGAAAAATTTTGAAACATTAGTACACCATTGCGACCGTGTGGTTACGCTTACACATTGGTACAAAAAGATTTTACTCTTAAATGGTGTGCAGGAACATAAAATAGTTCATATACCACAGGGCGTGCCTTTTGAACCTGCTGTTCTATCAACAATGCGTTCAAAAAAAATAACGGAACCAATACGACTTGTTTTTTTAGGACGCATCAATTTTTTTAAAGGGCTGCATTTATTACTGGCTGCCTTGTTACAGTTACCTCCCCATCAAATTGAATTGGATATTTATGGTCATACAGGTGATCAATTTTATGAAAACGAATGGCGAACTAAAACAGTAACACATAAAAATATCCAATGGAAAGGAAAATTAAAACAGGCGGATGTTGTTACTGTATTACAGCAGTACGATGCATTGTGTTTATGTTCTACTTTTTCTGAAATGAGCCCATTGGTAATACAGGAAGCATTTGCAGCAGGCATTCCTGTAATTGCAAGCAATGTATATGGAAATGCAGAGCAGATAAAACACAATCACAATGGATTGTTGTTTCGGTTTAAAGATGTAGCATCGCTTAAAGAACAGTTGCTTCAATGCATTAACCAACCTGATCTCTTACAACAATTAAAAATGAACATTGTACAACCACGCAGTTTTAATGAGGTAGGTGATGCGTATTTTCAATTGTATACTCAGCTTCTTGTTTAAAAAATGCCTAATTGCTCTAATGTTTTTTTAAGAAAATAATTTATGCGCATATTAATTATTATGGATCCTGGTATTCTTGTTCCTCCAAAAGGATATGGCGGACATGAGCGACTGGTTTATATGTTTGCGAAAGAGTACGCAAGACTTGGGCATGATGTGCATTTGCTGGTAACAGAAGGATCAGTAGTGGAAGGCTGCACCGTTCATCCATTTGGCAAGGAGGGCTTCCCGCCAAAAAAATGGGATGCACGGATTGCCATCCCAACTGCATGGAAGTTTTTATGGAAACACCGAAATCAATTTGATCTGATTCACAACTTTGGACGGCTGGCTTATTTACTTCCCGTCCTTAATCACCCTATTAAAAAGATCATGACCTATGGAAGGGAGATCAGCAGCAGTAATATTCAGCTTATGAATAAACTGCCAAATAAAAATATTGTATACACGGGATGCAGTAAGAATTTAATTGGGAGGGTAACTGCCGGTGGAAGATGGGAGGCTGTTTACAATGCCATTGAGTTTGAAAAATATACTGTACAGGAAGAAATTGCGAAGGATGCTCCATTGATGTTTTTGGGAAGAATAGAAAAAATTAAAGGTGCACACACAGCCATCAAAGTAGCAAAGGCAACGGGTAATCAACTAATACTTGCCGGCAATATTTCACCTTTAAGAGATGAGCAGGAATATTTTCAACAGGAAATAAGGCCCCATATTGATGAGCATCAAATAAAATATGTTGGTGTGTTAAATGATGAACAAAAAAATACATACCTCGGTAAGGCAAAAGCATTATTGTTTCCTATTGAATGGAATGAACCTTTTGGTATGGTAATGGCAGAAGCGATGGCCTGCGGCACACCGGTAATTGGGTTTAATAAAGGATCGGTAGCAGAGGTGGTAGATGATGGGGTAACAGGGAGTGTAGTTTTAGATGAAACTGAAATGATTGCAGCAATTGAGCAAATACAATCTATCAATAGAAAAGAATGCAGGCACATTGCACAAGGAAGGTTTGATGTGCCGGTAATTTCAAAACATTATTTATCACTTTTCAATTAATGAAAGAGCTATGCAATTCTTAAAAAAACTTTTTTCTGAAAAATATAAGCGAAATATCAAAGAGCAATTAGGTGTCCCTTCCCTTCATTGGAGTTTGCAAAATATAAAGCGGCTGGGCTTTACTCCATCATTTGTGGTAGATATTGGGGCTTATGAAGGATACTGGACAAGAGGTTTTCTTGAAGTGTACCCTTCTGTAAATATATTGATGCTTGAAGCACAGGCATCCAAAGAAGAAAAGTTAAAAAAAGTTTGTAATGATTTTAATACTGTACAATACCATATTTCATTACTCTCGCCGGAAGATGGAAAAGAATTTTCTTTTATTGAAAGTGAAACGGCCAGCCATGTAACATCCGAAATGAGCGAAGGCACAAAAAAAATGAAAGGTGAATCGCTTGACGGTATACTTGAACGTAAACAATTACCTTTTCCGGATTTTTTAAAATTAGATGTACAGGGTTTTGAACTGGAAGTATTAAAAGGAGCAGATAAAACTTTAGCACATGCCGAGTTTTGTTTGCTGGAAGTATCCTTACTTGATTTAGATGGTTCACCCATAATATTGGAAATGATGAATTATATGCATACAAAAGGTTTTCAGGCATACGATATTTGCCAGTTCATGCGCAGGCCTTTTGATAAAGCCTTATACCAGATCGACCTCCTGTTTATAAAAAAGAATTCCCGCCACATCAGTGAACGACGCTGGCAATAAATCTCAGTGAATGAAACCTGCTGCAATTTTTCTTTCTAACAGTATTTATTTTGATGACTCCAAAAAAGAAGGAGGCGTTAAACTCTGTACAAGGGAATACCTGTCATTGATCAAACTATTGTTTAATGTTACATTATTCCCGGTTAATTATCATATTAATATCCGGTACCGGGTAAGGGTAAAACTGGGAATTAATATTTATCATGATTACAATACAAAAGAACACCGGGAACAGTTAACAGATACAATCAGGAATAATAATATAAGTGTTGTTTTCCTGAATTTGTCGAATACAGCCGTATTTGCAGAGATTATTAAAAAGGAATTTGGAGAAAAAGTAAAAGTTGTGTTATGTTCTCATGGAAATGAATCAGGCGATTACCTGCATGAAGCAACAAGATTAAAAAAGCAGGTGGCTTTTCACCGTACATTACTTTCATCTTATACCTTAGGAAGTATGCTGAAAAAGGAAGCAGCATTCAGACAAAATTTTATAGATGCAGTACTTACGGTTTCTCCTGTTGAAGAAGCATTGGAAAAATGGATTGGCGCTAAGAAAGTATTGATGGTGCCAAGAACAATCAGAGCGGGTTTTATAAACTGGCAGCCTGTTGCGGGAAGGGTTGGTTTTATAGGCGATCTCAGCCACTGGCCTAATTATTTTGGTATTAATGAAGTATGTAAAGCCCTGCAAAGTGCTTCAGCAAAGGGGATTGAAGTAAGAATTGTCGGTACACCAGAACATATTGGTAAAGAGTTAGAAAAAACATTTCCGTTTGTAAAGTATACGGGATATTTAAATGAAGCAGAACTGGAAAAAGAAATATTTGCATGGAGTGCTTTCTTAAACCCTGTATTTTACTATTCCCGTGGAGTGAGTACAAAGCTTGCAAAAGCATTTGGATGGGGCTTGCCGGTAATTACAACTTCTATTGGTTGTCGTGGCTATGAATGGAAACAGGGAAACCCTGTTTTTGCAGAGAACCCGGTTGAAATGGCAACAAAAATAAATGAAGAAGCAACCGATACCAATAAAATGAAAGAAGCCAGGACAGGAACACTTGAATTGGTAAAGGCCTCACCGTCATTAGAGAACATCAGTAAGGACTTACATGATTTTTTAGAAAGTATAGAATGAAAAAAATTCTCATTATCTCTCCTCATTATCCACCATCAAATCTTGCCGCAGTTCATCGAAGCCGATTGTTTGCGCAACATTTACCTGAGTTTGGTTGGGAGCCGACCATACTTACAGTACATGAAGATTATTATGAAGAAGCATTGGATTGGAATCTCCATAAACTCTTACCTGCCTCACAGCGAATTGAAAAAGTAAAAGCTTTTAAAGTAACTAAACCGAGACTGATTGGCGATATTGGATTGCGTGCTTTTTTTCAACTCCGGAAAAAAGCATTACAGCTTGTACAAAACGAACAATTTGATTTTGTATACATACCTATACCTTCTTTTTATGTTTCATTAATTGGTGCTTACCTGCATCGTAAAACAGGTGTGAAGTATGGCATAGATTATATTGATCCCTGGGTGCATGAGTTTCCGGGTTCAGATAAATTATTTTCCCGGCATTGGTTCAGCACAAAAATTGCAAAGTGGTTAGAGCCAAAAGCAGTGAAAGATGCAGCATTGATTACAGGTGTAGCAGAGGGTTATTATAATGCAGTACTTGAACGTAATCCTGCACTGAAAAAGAGTTGTGTAGTAGGCGCCATGCCTTATGGCGGAGAAAAGGCAGATCATGAAAGGTTAAAAGAATTGCGTTTACAACCGTACCTCTTTCAAAAAAATGAGAAACTGCAATTGGTTTATGCCGGGGCAATGCTGCCAAAAGCTTATGCACCACTTGAAGCCATCTTTCAATCCATAGCTGTAAACAGGGAACAATTTATAGATGTTGAGTTTCATTTTATTGGCACAGGTAAAACAACGGATGATGAGCAGGGGCATACAATAAAACCATTGGCTGAAGAATATAATTTGTGGCAAACGGTTGTATTTGAATATCCAAAACGAATTGCATATTTAGATGTACTCATTCATTTAGATGCAGCAGATGCCGTGTTTATATTAGGAAGTACAGAACCGCATTATACGCCTTCCAAAACCTATCAGGGTGTGTTAAGTAAAAAACCTATTCTGGCTATATTGCATTCACAAAGTACTGCGGTTGAAATTTTAAATTCAACCAATGCAGGAAAAGTATTAGCATTTGACGGAGAAAAAGGGATAGATGAAATACAACATCGTTTCAGCCGGTTCTTTAATGAGTTTTTTCTATTTTATAAAAGCTATAAAGAGGATCAGGTAGATAGAACACTGTTTGATCAATACTCCGCAAAGGAAGTAAGCAGGAAACTTGCAGCACTCCTTTCTTCTGTTCAATGAAAAAGTTAGCCATTATCACTACACACCCTATTCAGTATAATGCTCCTTTATTTCGATTATTAAGTAAGCGGGAAAAGATCAGTATAAAAGTATTTTACACATGGAGCCAGTCAAAAGAGGAAGTGTATGATGCAAGATTTGGACTAAAACGCAGTTGGGACATTCCACTGTTGGATGGATATGAACATGAATTTGTAACAAACACATCAAAACATCCTGATTCAAATCGGTTTTTGGGAATTATAAATCCGGGGTTAATCAAAAAAATAAAAGCAGAACAGTTTGATGCATTGTTGGTCTATCGGTGGAGTGTGTTCAGTCATCTCAAGATCATGCAATCTTTTGGAGGGCAGACAAAACTATTTTTTCGTGGCGATTCACATTTACAGAATAAAACAAATGGAATAAAAACATTTTGTAAACTTTTTTTACTGAAATGGATTTATCAAAAGGTAGATAAGGCGTTTTATGTTGGCTTACATAACAGAAATTATTTTCTGCAATGTGGATTAAAGCATGATCAATTAGTTGCAGCACCACATGCAGTAGAAAACGAACGCTTTTCAGTTGATGCTGAAGAATGGGAAATAAGAGCAGAAGAGGAAAGAAAAAAATTAGCCATTCCAACTGATAGCATTGTTTTTTTATATGCCGGTAAGTTTTATGATTTAAAACAACTGGATGTATTGATTGCTGCATTTAAGAAACTAAGTGGTGAACAATACCGTCTACTCCTTTACGGGAATGGCGATCAGGAACTGCAATTAAAAGAACAGGCAAAAGAAGATAAGCGAATCATGTTTCAGCCGTTTAAAAATCAATCAGAAATGCCCTTTGTGTATAGAGTGGGAGATGTGTTTCTGTTAACCAGCAGTAGTGAAACATGGGGCCTCGGTGTAAATGAAGCAATGGCTTGCGGAAGACCGGCTATTGTTAGTGATCAATGTGGTTGTGCTCCCGAGTTAATCGTTAATGGTGAAACAGGTTTTGTTTTTAAAACGGGTGATTCAGATGATCTGCTGCATTTTATGCAGCAATTCACTGATAAGCCCGTGTCTGAAAAAATGGGAAAAAATGCGTTGAGTCATATTAGCAGGTTTTCATTGCAGCAAATAGCCCAAGCCATTGAAGAAGCAGTAATTTATAAATAATAATGTAAGGAAAGTTGGCCAAGGATCACACGAATTTAAACAAATTTTTTACGTTTTATTCGTGTGTATCGGTGTAATCAGTGGCTAATAATAAGTTAATGAAGAAACTCGCCATCATCACTTCCCATCCTATTCAGTATAATGCACCTTTGTTTCGTTTGTTGACCGAACGTAAGAAAATTGAGGTGAAAGTTTTTTATAGCTGGGGGCAAACAAAAGAAGGATTGGTTTACGATCCCGATTTTAGAAAAGAGTTTCAATGGGATATTCCTTTGCTTGATGGGTATGAAGCAGAGTTTATAGAAAATACTTCTGCAAAGCCCGGTGCAGGAAGTTTTTATGGAATCAGTAATAAAAATCTGATAGAACGCATCAATACATTTAATCCTGACTCTATATTAGTATATGGCTGGAGTTTTAAAAGCCATTTGCAGGTATTGAGATATTTTAAAAATAAGAAAACAATTCTATTCCGTGGCGATTCTACTTTGCTTGACGAACCCTCCGGGGTTTCTTTAAAAAAAATGGCAAGGCGTATTTTTTTAAAATGGGTTTACTCCCATATTGATGTTGCTTTATTTACTGGCGAAGCAAATAGGCAATACTTTTTAAAACACGGGTTGGTAAAATCGCAACTTCAATACGCACCCCATGCAGTTGAGAACGAGCGGTTTTTTGATGCAGATGGGAGCAAAGAAAGAAAAGCAAATGAGTGGCGTAAAGAATTAAATATCTCAAACAGTTCATTTGTTTTTTTATATGCCGGTAAACTGGAACCCAAAAAGAACATTAGTTTATTAATTGAAGCTTTCAAAGTAATTCCCGATCCTGATATTCGTTTGTTACTTATTGGTAATGGAGTATTGGAACAGGAATTAAAGCAAATGGCTGCAAATGATAAACGAATTCATTTTCTCGATTTTCAAAATCAAAAAAATATGCCTTTTGTTTATCGTTTGGGCAATGTATTCGTGTTGCCTTCTAAAGGGCCGGGCGAAACCTGGGGCTTAAGTGTAAATGAAGCAATGGCAAGTTCTAAACCAATTATTGTGAGTAATAAATGTGGCTGTGCAACAGATTTGGTTACTAACAATGGGTTTATTTTTAAATCAGAAAGTAAAGAAGAACTAACAAATGCAATGAGGTCTTTTTTCAATAATGAAGAATTAGTAAATGAAATGAGTAAGGCCAGTAAAAACAATATTACTGAATTCACTTTTCAAAAAATTGCAGAAGGTATTGAAGCTGTAGTATGAAATTAAATAAAGTAATATTTGTAGTGATCGCTTTGGTAGCATGTGTATTCATTAATATCTCCGGCAAATTAATGACGGAGGAAATACTGGCTATCGGCTTGTTTATATATTTTCTTTTGAATTTTATTGATTCTATTGGTAAAACATACAACATGATTGACATTCCAATATTATTGGCTTTGTTTCAATGTATGCTGATGCCTACAATTGTTTATAGGGTTTATAATGACAACCCTTTGGTTATTGCGTTAAAATATGATATGAGCGTAACAGCAAATGTGTATTTTGGGTTCATGTTTCCTGCTATTTGTTCAATGATTATTGGGCTTAAGTTACCAGAATGGTTTTTGCCGGATTACAGTATTCGGTTTAATAAGGCTGTAAACGCATCAAAAAAATATTTAGTTGGGAACGGAAATATTGGGGTATTACTTATTATTGTAGGATTTGTTACCGGCTTTATGCAAATATTTATTCCGGGCGATTTTAAATATATTGCTTATTTATTTGGTAAACTTTTGTATGTAGGGGTTATCTATACATTGTTTTCTGACTCAAAGCAACGAAAATTATATTTAATTATTGGATTAGTAGCTATTCTTGCTCAATCAATAACCCAGGCATTGTTTGGTGAGTTGATTTATATTTTAGCTCTTGGTGTAATGCTGGTATTTTTAGGTAAAAAAGTAAAAAATTCTTTAAAATACAGTATAGCTATTGTAGGATTTCTTTTTGTACTAATCTTACAAAGTATTAAAAGTGATTACAGAGATGTGGCATGGCTTGGAAAAGGAGAGCCAGATCAGGGAAATACAGAAGCCTTTTTTTCATTAATTGTAAACCGTATTACAAACCCCGGACGTTTTTTTGATTGGACATTGATGTTTCCTACAGTGAATCGGTTTAATCAAGGTATGATTGTTGGCAAGGTGTTAGTATATGTTCCTAATCAGGCTCCATTTGCAAATGGTGCTACCATTTTTACAGCGTTGGCTGCTTCATTTATACCAAGGGTTATATGGCAGGATAAACCAATGTCTGGTGGTCATTTCAATATGAAGCGTTTTACTGGCTACGAGATTGTAGGGTATAGCATGAACATCAGCCCAATGGGAGAAGCTTATGGAAACTTTGGAAAGGATGGAGGTATTGTGTTCATGCTTTTTTATGGCCTGTTTTTCTCTGTTGCTATTTTTTTAATGCTTCGAATAAGCCGTAAACGACCCACACTAATACTTTGGTTCCCTATTTTATTTCTCAACTCACTTCAAATTGAAACTGATATTTTAATGTGCATTAATTCACTAATAAAAAACTGCATATTCATTTGGTTCTGTTATTGGGCTGCCGATCGTTTTCTCCGTCTTAAATTATAATGTTGAAAAAAAAACGCATCCTCATTTTTTATGATCATTTTTATCCGGCTTATAAAGCAGGCGGCCCGGTTCAGTCTTTAGTAAACCTTGTAAGAAACATGTATGATGAATTTGATTTTTATATTGTGTGCAAGCCATATGAAATGGGCGAAACAACAGTTCTCTCAAATATTGAAATGAACAAATGGACTTCTTGGGAAAATAAGGCATCTGTATTTTATTGGAGCTATTCTTTTACAAAGCGAGGTGAATTAAAAAATATTATTGGGTATGTACAACCCGATTATATTTTTATTAATGGGCTTTATTCTTTTTATTTCAACATTTTGCCTCTCTATTATTCTTACAAAATCAGAACTGTTAAGGTTATTCTTTCTGCAAGAGGAATGTTGCATCCAGGTGCATTGGCTCAAAAAGCAACAAAGAAAAAGCTGTTTCTGTTTCTTTTAAAAGTTAGTGGTGTTCATAAAAAAATAAGTTGGCATGCAACAGATGAAAAAGAAAAGGAGTTTGTACAAAAAAAAATTGGAAAACAGAATAGAATTATAGTTGCAGGAAATTTTGCAAATACTTTAAAGCCCTTATCATTAATCACTAAACAACCCGGACAATTAATTTTAGGAACCATAGCGCTTATCAGCCCAATGAAAAACCACAGAGCCGTTGCCGAGGCATTGCTTGCAAATAGCAGCTGTGTAACGTGGCATATTTATGGTGGAGTAAAAGATGAACAATACTGGAATGAGTGTAAAAAAGTAATTGAGCAACTCCCACCAAATATCAACGTTGTTTATCATGGTTTGCTTGAACCAACTCAATTGCAAAAAGTTTTAGAAACAATTCAGGTATTTATCATGCCAAGCGAAAGTGAAAACTTTGGCCATGCATTTGCAGAAGCATTAAGTGCAGGAAAACCTGTAATTACAACCAATACAACTCCATTTACCGAGTTAACAAATGAAAAAGCTGGAATTGTTGTTGACATAGATCAGCTACCAAATCAATTGCAAACAGCCATTCAGAAATTTGTTGCTATGGATAATGCGGAATATGAACAATACAGTAGCAATGCAGCAAAATTTATAAACCGATTTATTTCAGTTGAAAAACTGAAGGTGCAATACAACACTTTATTTAGTATATAGTTGATTTATTATGCTACAACTATATTTGCCCAAATTTTATACACCTCATTATGATTGTTTTAGGAATTAATGCTTACCATGCCGATAGCAGTGCTGCCATTTTTGTAAATGGCATAATGATAGCAGCAATAGAAGAAGAACGGTTTAGAAGAATAAAACATTGGGCTGGTTTTCCATCAATGGCCATTGAGTTTTGTTTAAAAGAAGCCGGAGTAAGTTTACTGGAAGTAGATCATATTGCCATTGGCAGAGATCCATGGGCTAAGCTGGGTAAGAAACTTATTTATCTTGCTAAGAACCCGGGAGGCGGTTTTGCTGCAGTAAAAAATAGAATTGCAAATGCAAAAAAAGTTTCTTCGCTTGAAGATGAATTTATAAAAATTTCACCGGTTAGTAAAACAGAGCTTAAAAAAAAGATTCATAATGTGGAGCATCACCGCAGCCATTTGGCATCTGCATTTTTTGCATCGCCTTTTGACGAAGCTGCGTTATTATCCATTGATGGTTCCGGCGATTTTACAACAACCATGATTGGTATTGGAAAAGGAAATGAAATAACAGTATTGGATAGTATTGATTTCCCACACTCAGTAGGCATTTTTTATACCGCTGTTACACAGTGGCTTGGCTTTCCCCACTATGGCGATGAATACAAAGTAATGGGTCTTGCGCCTTATGGTGAAGCAAAATATGTAGATGTATTAAAAGATGTAATCACTTTTACGAATGATGGTTTGTTTCAACTCAATCTGAAATATTTTAGAGATGCAAAGCAGGGAATCATTACTTATGGTGAAGATCATATTCCTGTAGTGGCCACTTTGTTTACTGATTATTTTGAAGCTAAACTTGGTGCTGCCAGAAAAAAGACAGATGAGCTTACACAGTTTCATAAAGATATGGCGGCAAGTGTGCAGCGGTTTACTGAGCAGCTTATTTTTCATGTACTTACTTATTTGCAAAAAAGAACAGGATTAAAAAATGTTTGTATTGCCGGTGGTGTTGCACAAAACTCTGTTGCCAATGGAAAAATTACACGTAACACCCCATTTGAAAATGTGTACATACCAAGTGCCGGGCACGATGCAGGAATTTCAATGGGAGCAGCATTGTATGTGTATAACCAAACAATGAAGCAACCACGCAAGCCTGCAATATGGTCAGCATATACAGGAAGTAAATTCAGCAATGAAGAAATTGAAAAATTATTACAGGGAAAAAACATCAGCTATAAAAAATTTAGTGATGATGAGTTGTATGAGTATGTTGCAAACAGGTTAGTGAATTCAGGCGTGGTAGGTTGGTTTAGCGGAAGAAGCGAGTTTGGACCAAGAGCTCTTGGTGGCCGTTCCATATTAGCAGACCCAAGGCGTAATGATGCAAAAGAACTTTTGAATTCAAAAATAAAACGCAGAGAAAGTTTTCGTCCATTTGCTCCTTCTATCTTAAAAGAATATGTAGATGAGTATTTTGAAATAAATGATGTGGTACCTTTTATGGAAAAAGTTTTTCCTATAAAAGAAGAAAAGAAAGCAAGCATTCCTGCCGTAACGCATGTAGATGGTACAGGAAGGTTGCAGTCAGTTGATAAAGAAGTGTCACCTCGGTATTATGCATTGATAGATAAGTTTCGCCAAAAAACGGGAGTGCCTATTTTATTAAATACATCGTTTAACGAAAATGAACCCATTGTAAATTCGCCTGCCGAAGCATTAGATTGTTTTTTAAGAACACAAATGGATATGCTGGTGATGGAAAATATAATTGTGGAAAGATAAAGAGGTGAAAGTATCCATCATTACTGTTGTTTATAACCGGGCTTCAACCATTGAACAGGCAATACAATCCGTATTAACTCAAACGTATAATAATATAGAATACATTATAGTTGATGGATCATCTACTGATGGAACAATGGAACTGGTAAATAAATACAAAGAGCAAATTGCTGTTGTTGTTTCTGAAAAAGACAAAGGAATGTACGATGCATTGAACAAGGGTATTACGTTGGCAACGGGAGATATTGTTGGTATTCTTCATGCAGATGATGAATTTGCAGATCAAACAATTATTAAACATGTTGTTCATTTGTTTCAAACAAATAAAAATACAGATTGTGTGTATGGCGATGTGGGTTTTGTAAAAGAGGGTGCACCAAACAAGATTGTACGTTACTATTCATCAGCTCAATTTAAACCGAGTCTATTTAAATATGGGTTTATGCCGGCACACCCAACTTTTTTCTGCTACAAAAAACACTTTGAGCAGCATGGGTTATACCGAACAGATATGGATATAGCTGCCGATTTTGATTTGTTGGTACGGTTCTTAAAAATCAACAATCTAAATTCAATCTACCTTGCTAAAATGCTGGTGAAAATGAATTTGGGCGGCAAAAGCACCAATGGCATTTCAAGCACTATAAAAATTAATAAAGAAATTAAACAGATATTGAAAGAACACAAATTGCCTTCAGGTTATTTGCGTTTATATGCACGCTATTTCTTAAAAGTACAGGAATACTGGAAAACAAAATCAAAAGTAAAATGAAGAAAGCATTAATTACAGGAGTTACAGGCCAAGATGGGGCTTACCTGAGTGAGTTATTATTAAAAAAAGGGTACGAAGTGCATGGCATAAAAAGACGCAGCTCTCTTTTTAACACAGAACGGATCGATCATATTTATGAAGACCCGCATGTAAATAACCGGCATTTTGTTTTGCATTATGGCGATTTAACAGATAGTACGAACCTGATAAGAATTATTCAGGAAGTGCAGCCAGATGAAATTTATAACCTCGGAGCCATGAGCCATGTAAAAGTAAGTTTTGATATTCCGGAGTACACCGCTAATACAGATGCTATTGGTACTCTTCGGATTTTAGAGGCAGTACGTTTACTTGGGCTTACACAAAAAACAAAAATTTATCAGGCATCTACTTCAGAATTGTATGGCCTGGTTCAGGAAGTACCACAGTCAGAAAAAACACCTTTCTATCCAAGATCACCTTATGGTGTTGCTAAAATGTATGGTTACTGGATAACGGTGAACTATCGTGAAGCATACAATATGTTTGCATGTAACGGTATTCTTTTTAATCATGAGTCGCCATTAAGAGGTGAAACATTTGTTACCCGGAAAATAACCAGAGCTGTTGCAAAAATTGCTATGGGTTTGCAGGATAAATTATGGCTGGGAAATTTAAATGCAAAAAGAGATTGGGGTCATGCAAAAGATTATGTAGAAGCCATGTGGCTGATGTTACAGCAAACAGAACCTGAAGATTTTGTAATTGCTACCGGCACTACTACAGAGGTTCGTGAATTTGTACGGATGGCTTTTAGTGAAGTGGGAATTGAAATTGAATTTAAAGGTGAAAATGAAAATGAAAAAGGATTAGTTGTTGCTTGTCATAATCCTTCATATCAGCTAAAAACTGGTACAGAAGTGCTGTCTGTAGATGCGGCCTATTACCGACCAACGGAAGTAGAGCTTTTAATTGGAGATCCCACAAAAGCAAAAACAAAACTTGGCTGGCAACCTAAATATGATTTACCTGCTTTAGTAAAAGAAATGATAGCGGCTGATGTAGAATTATTTTCAAAAGAAAAGCATTTAAAAGAAAGTGGCTTTACAGTAAAAAATCAATTTGAGTAAGTGGAAAAAAAATCAAAAATATATATTGCCGGGCATAGGGGAATGGTGGGCTCTGCACTTGTAAGAAAATTACAGAGTGAAGGATTTGAAAATTTGCTGCTGCGTACTTCTAAGGAATTGGATTTAAGAAATCAGGAAGCTGTAGATAAATTTTTTAAAGAGCAAAAGCCTGATTATGTTTTTTTAGCCGCAGCAAGAGTAGGAGGTATTGTGGCAAACAATACCTACCGTGCAGATTTTTTGTATGAAAACATATTGATTGAAAGCAATATCATTCATGCTGCGTATGTACATAGTGTAACCAAGTTGCTATTTCTGGGGTCTTCCTGTATTTATCCTAAATTTTCACCTCAACCTATAAAAGAAGAATATTTATTAACCGGATTGCTTGAGCATACCAACGAGCCTTATGCTATAGCAAAAATTGTAGGCCTTAAACTTTGCGAAGAATATAGAACTCAATATGCCTGCAACTTTATTTCTGCAATGCCCACAAACCTTTATGGGCCAAATGATAATTATGATTTAAACAATTCACATGTACTTCCTGCACTATTACGTAAAATGATTGTGGCCAAACGAAACAATGATGTACAGGTAGAAATTTGGGGAAGCGGAACTCCAAGAAGAGAATTTTTGCATGTAAATGATTTGGCAGATGCCTGTTATTTTTTAATGCAAACTTATAATGAAGCCGGATGGGTAAATGTGGGCATTGGAACCGATGTTTCAATTAAGGAGTTAGCAGAAATAATAAAAGAAGTAACTAATTATAGTGGTGAACTTATTTTTAACACCTCTAAACCAGATGGTACGCCGCAAAAATTATTAGATACTTCTAAGATTAATGCACTCGGCTGGCAAGCAAAAATTGACTTGAACACGGGGCTACAAAAAGTGTATAGCGAAGTAAAATCCTTGCCATTTTAATTATGTTCGGGCTATTTAAGAAAAAGAAGGAGCCGCATTTATTCATTGGCAACTACAGTGCTTTGCGTACTGATATGCATTCGCATTTGTTGCCGGGTATTGATGATGGCTCTCCTGATCTTGATACCTCAGTTGAATTAATTAAAGGAATGATGGATGCAGGATATACAAAATTTATAACCACACCTCATGTGTATCCTGATTTATACCCTAACACTAACGAAACAATTCTGCAGGCACATGAACTATTAACAAACAGATTAAAAGAGGAAAATATAACTGTTGAACTTAATGCTGCTGCCGAATACTTTATTGACGATCAGTTTTCGGAGCGGTTGACTAATAATGAAAAGCTGTTAACGCTTCATAAAAATTGGGTATTGGTTGAAATTTCCTTTCTCAGCCCGCCACCAAATTTAAAAGAAGTGATTTTTCAAATGATCACCTGCGGTTATCAACCTGTACTTGCACACCCTGAGCGGTACGGTTATTATCATCAACAAAAAGAAACCTATCACCGGTTTAAAGATCAAGGATGCTTGCTTCAGATAAATCTTTTGTCACTTACCGGGTATTATGGCAAATCAGTACAAGATGCAGCACGCATGTTGGTAAACGAAAAGTTAGTTGATTTAATTGGTAGTGACTTACACCACACCCGTCACTTACAGGCCATGCAAAGCAATCTGCTTATGGAAGAAGTCGATGCTTTAAATTCAAGTGGCCGCATTCTCAATTCCACACTTTAATTTATTGGTAAAACCAAAACTTTTAATTGTACTTAACAGACTAGCTATTGGTGGCCCTGCTACAAATACTTTAGCAGTGGCTCATAAGTTGACTAATGATTTTGAAATTCTGCTTTTGACAGGCGATCCAATACCTGGAGAAGAATCTGCCGATTATCTTTTGCAGCAATATAATAGCTTTCGGGTTCAACCATTGCATTCTTTTAGGAGGGCAATACTTCCGTTGAATGATTTTAAAGCGTATGAAAAAGTGAAATCAATTATAAAGAATTTCAAACCAGATATTATTCATACACATGGTTCTAAACCCGGAGTGCTTGCCCGTTTTGCTGCATGGCAATGCAATATGCCAGTAATCATTCATACCTATCATGGCCATGTGTTTCACTCTTACTTTAATCCCTTTATTTCAAAAGCAATTGTAGTAATTGAACGATGGTTTGCTAAGCACTCAACGTTTTTAATAGCAATCAACAATCGCATTAAAGATGATTTAGAAAATAAGTACAGCATTGCTTCGGCAGATAAAATTATTGTAAACCGATTGGGTATAGATATTGAAAAATTTTCTGATGAGAGTGGAGCAAAACGAAAAAAATTCAGACAAGAATTTTCGTTGCAGGATAATACAGTAGCAATAGGTATTATTGGCAGGCTTGTTCCTGTAAAACAACATGCACTTTTTGTTGAGTTAGTTGAGCAAATACTTATAAAGCTGCCAAAAGAAAAAAAAGTACAATTCTTTATTGTAGGTGATGGAGATGAAAAAAGAAAAATTGAACAACTTCTTCTGAAAAAAAACATCTTCTTTTCAAATCATTCTGAGGGAAACAAAAGGGATGCTTCTGTTGTATTTACTTCCTGGCGAAAGGATATTGATTTTGTCTTAGCAGGATTAGATATGATGGTTCTTACATCATTAAATGAGGGAACGCCGGTTTCTATAATGGAAGCAATGGCTGCTTCAAAGACGGTGGTTGCTACAAATGTGGGAGGTGTTTCTGAGCTTCTTATCAATAACGAAACTGGTTTTGTTTTTGAAAACAAGCGGGATATACTAACCAGCATGCTCCGCTTAATACAGAATAAGGAGTTGAGAGAAAAAATAGGGAGCAAAGCCAATGTTTTTGCAAGAGAGCATTTATCAATCAGTTCTCAGGTGGCAGAGTTAAGAGAGATTTACCTGCTTGGGAAAAAAGTTTAAGCTGACGGCTTAAATGATTTTTTTGAAATAATCATCCATCTCTTAAAAAGCGAAGCGCTGCAAAATGTTAGTTGTAAAAATGTATAAATTCTAAGGCAGTGAACTTTTTAGGAATTAAAGTGTAATAAATGGCATCATGAACAAGTTCACTATCAAGGATCTTGAAAATTTAAGCGGTATAAAAGCTCATACTATACGTATTTGGGAACAGCGCTATGCATTTTTAAAACCTCAACGTACATCTACTAATATCCGTTACTACAGTAATCTGGAGTTAAAAACCCTGCTCAATATTTCTCTTTTAAATAAGTACGGTTATAAGATTTCCCATATCAACCGGATGAATAATGATGAGTTGAGGGAAAAAATCTTAACGCTTTCCAATAGCCAGGCCCAACAGGAGAGAATTGTAAATGACCTTATTCAGCACATGATTGATTTGAATATGGATGAGTTTGAACAGGTACTTGACAATTTTATTCTTTCAAGAGGTGTTGAAAAAGTAATCACGTATATTATTTTTCCTTTTCTGGAGCGTATCGGAATTTTATGGCTTACAGATCATATTAATCCAGCACAGGAACATCTTGTAACCAATATTGTTCGTCAAAAAATTATTGTAGGAATTGAAAATATTGTAACTCCTTTTGAATTAAAAACAAAAGTGTTATTGTTTATGCCAGAGAACGAACACCATGAATTGGGACTTTTGTTTCTTCAGTATTTGCTTAAAAGCCGGGGCGTAAAAACAATTTATATGGGTGCAAACGTTCCGGTAAAAGATCTTGAGTTTGTTGTACATCTTAAGAAGCCAGACTACATCTACACCCATCTTACCACCGTAATGCGGGAGTTTAATTTTGATAAATTTCTAAACAATCTTAAGTCCCGGTTTCCAGAAACTCCGGTACTTATATCAGGCCTTTTAACCTCAACTTTTGATAAGAAAGCTCCGGGTGGAAATATTCATTTTCTCAAATCACTTACAGAAGTTACAGAATTTATTGCAGGGTTTAAATAACCGCTTTTGAGCCAACTTATTATAAACCCGCTAGTTAGCGGGTTTTTTAATTACAATTGTAAAACTGTTTCATTTTTAACAGAAATAGTTCAACAAAAATTTGGAAGCGAATCATTTTTTTGTTTAGTTTTGTCATCATAACAATTAAACAGTATTTTATGTCTGCAGTAGAGTTTAACCAAATGCTCATTAGCAATACAGATTTTCTAAAGCCATTTGCCTTTACCTTAACCAGAGATAATGAAACCGCAAAGGATCTGTTGCAGGAAACCTTGTTCCGGGCACTTGCCAATAAAGAAAAGTATAATGTAGGAACAAATGTGAAAGCATGGTTATACACCATCATGCGCAATATATTTATCAATAATTATCGCCGTAAGGTGAAGCAAAACACTATTTTCGATTCAACATCAAATGATTTTTTTATAGATTATCAGCAAACTACTGTTGCTAATCAGGCCGAAGGGAATCTGAAGCTGAAGGAAATTCAAAAAGCAGTTTCTAACTTGCCAGACATTTTTAAAAATCCGTTTACACTTTATTTTGAGGGTTTTAAATACCATGAAATTGCGGAAGTTTTACACGAGCCACTCGGAACAATTAAGAGCCGTATACATTTTGCCCGTAAATTGCTGAAAGAACGTCTTTCGAGGTATTAATAAAATTTTGAACAAATCAGCCGGCAACGCTGTAATAGTCATAATTTTTGGCTTTGCGGTTTGCCGGCATTTTTATTTTATTACAGTTTGTTTATCAAACCCGGAGATTAATACAAATGGAACAAGAGTTAATACTGGTAAATGAAAAAGATGAAATGACGGGTACTGCCGGAAAAATGGAAGTGCATCAAAAAGGATTGCTCCACAGGGCCTTCAGTATTTTTGTTTTTAACAGCAAGGGTGAGATGCTTTTGCAGCAAAGGGCTATCAACAAATATCATAGCGGGGGTTTA